>NZ_CP007597.1:737604-1937604 GCF_000661955.1 Stenotrophomonas rhizophila | reverse complement strand
GTGGAGCCGGCCACGTGGTCGGGAGCCGGGCAGAGCCCGGCGCTACGGGTTCGGGTGTGCGTGGAGCCGGCCAGCGGCCGGCACTACCGGTCGGGAGCCGGGCAGAGCCCGGCGCTACGGCCGCTTCAGCGGTAGTGCTGGGCGGTGCGCTGGTGGACGATCTCGTCGCGCAGGGATTCCAGCGCCATTACCCGGATCTTGCCGATGCCCGGCAGTTCCATGAACCGCTCGGTGTAGATCTCCGGCCCGGTGTCGGTATCGGCCCGGGACTTGCTGAAACCGTGGGGTACCAATCCTTTGTCGCCATCCTTGCTACCACCGACATAAAGAACGATTGCCATGTGATGTGTTCCTCCTGTGACGCATCGTGCAATTACAACAGGCGCCAGTTTAGCGTGCCGAACCTGACTGATCCGTCATGCAGCCTAATAACCTTTGTTTGCATGCAGATGACGTCGCGTTGCGCGACGTTTTATTTACACCGATTTAACGCCGCACTAACGTCGGCTACCGCGCCTTACGGCACACCCGGCCACCAGCCACGGCCGGTCATGGCGTACACATCGGCGGCGCGTTCAAACGGGTTACGCGCGCTTACCCCGCCACACACCAGGTACACCGGCAGATACAGCGGGCCCAGCACCAGGTACTGGTAGACATGCGCGCGCTCGTGGTCGTGCAGGCCGATCACCGGTTCGGTGCAGTGCCCGGCCTGGTGGGCGTAGGTGCGGCAGGCCACGTCCAGCACCGGGCCGGTGTGCAGGATGACGTTGCCCAGCGTGATCGCCCCGCCCGGCCCCCACGGCCAGTCACGGAACACGATGGCCAGGTCGCGGCGGTTCCAGGACGGGCGCGCGCCGGCCACCATCCCGGCCAGGCCGCCGATCAGACCAATCAGGGTGTTGGGCGCGGTCCACACCGCGCCCAGCCCCTGCAGGACGCGCAGCGCCAGCGGTGGCAGGCTCAATCGGCCTCGTTGGGGATCAGCAGCCACAGGATCAGGTAGACCAGGATGCCCGGGAAGGCCGCCGACAGCACCGAGACCAGCACGAACACCACCCGCACCACGGTGGCACTCCAGCCGAAGCGGTGCGCGATGCCGCCCATCACCCCGGCGATCATGCGGTCGTTGAGCGAGCGCGACAGCGTGCGCGGCGTGGCGTTCATGGCAGCGGTCTCCGGGACTGGAGGGCGGACTGTACCGCGGGCGATGTCTACAAGGTGCGTTGGCGCAGGGCCTTCAGACGCGCGCCAAACCACACCGCGGCGGTCTGCTCGGGCTGGCCCGGGCAGGCAATGCGGTAGGGCTTGCCGCTCATGCTGCTCTGGCTGGCGGCCCGCTCGATGAACTGCTCGGCGGTGTCCACCTTGTCCTTCTTGAGCAGGTAGTCGTACTTGCGCTGCAGGTGTGCGCGCGCCTCGGCGGCGTCATGCCAGCTGCCATTGCGCTGGAAGCGGCAGCTGGAACCATCCAGCGCGCCGATCAGGCCGGCGATCTCGCGGCGGGCGGTGTCGCTCGGGGCGGCCAGCGCCACGCCGGGGGCGATGAGGGCCAGTGCAAGCACTGCGCGAAGGCGATGGGTCATGCGGAACGTTCCTTCAACCAATCCGTGATCGTACCGGGCACCTCGCGCTGGGCGCGGCCGGACACGTAGATGCCGATGTGGCCGCCGCGGAAACTGCTTTCGGTGTAGTCGGTGCTGCCGATCCGGCCGCGCAGCGCGCGTGACGCATCCGGCGGTACCAGGTGGTCCTGCTCGGCATAGATGTTCAGCACCGGCAGGGTGACCTGCGACAGCTGGACGGTGTCTTCGCCGATCTTGATGCCGTCGTGCATCAGGCCGTTGCCCTGGTAGAACTGCTTGATGAAATCACGGAAGGTCTCGCCGGCGAGGTCGGGCGAATCGAAGATCCACTTTTCCATGCGCAGGAAGTCCTGCAGCGCGGCCTTGTCGTCCAGGATGTCGAGCAGGCCGACATACTTCTGCACGTTGAGCCGGAACGGCTTGAGCATCAGGTAGCTGGCATTCATCAGGTCGGCCGGGATGTTGCCCAGCGTGTCCACCAGCAGGTCCACGTCCACCTGCCGGGCCCAATGCGACAGCATGTTGTCGGGGGTCTGGAAGTCGACCGGGGTGACCATCGTGATCAGGTTGGCCAGCTTGTGCTGGCGCAGCGCGGCGTAGCACAGCGCGAACACCCCGCCCTGGCAGATGCCGAGCATGTTGATCGGGGCGCCCGACTGCGCCTGCAGGTGGTCCACCGCGCCGTCCACGAAGCGCAGCAGGTAGTCCTCGAGCGTCTGGTAGCGCTCGGAGCGGTCCGGGTAGCCCCAGTCCAGCACGTACACGTCGTGGCCGAGGGCGAGCAGACGCTGCACCAGCGAGCGGTCGGCCTGCAGGTCCACCATGTACGGGCGGTTGACCAGCGCGTAGACGATCAGCAGCGGCGTGCGCTGGACCGGGGCATCGTCGCCGACGAAGCGGTACAGGACGACCTTGCCGTCGCGCCACACTTCCTCGCGCGCAGTGGCGCCGTAGTCCACGTCCTCCACCGACGGCAGCAAGGTCAACCCGTCCAGCAGCTTGCGCTGCATGGCCAGGGTCTCCTGCAGCAGGTCCTCGGCGTTGTAGCCCAACGGCCCTTTCATGGCGTGCGCTTCCGCGGCTTGCCGGCGGCCGGTTTCGCCGACGCCTTGGGGGCGCTGTTTTTCATGGGGGCCGACGACGCCTTTTTCGCAGCAGGTTTGGCCGCTTTGGCCGGCTTCTTGACCGGGCCGGGCGTGGGCGCTGCATCGCCGCGGGCCGCGCGCGGGCGCGACGCCGCTTTCGGTGCCTCAGCCGCTGCCGGCCGGGGCCCGACGCCAGCCGCCATGCGCCGTACCAGCCGCTCCAGGTCGGTGATGCGGCGGTGCGCGGCATCCATTTCGGTGCGGGTGGGCATGCCGATCGCCTCACACACCCGTTCGATCTCGTGCTGGGTCGCCGCGCGCAGGCGCATCTGCGCGTTGCCCAGTTCGGCATACACCTGCTGGAACGGCTCGGACATCGCCACCTTGGCGTACGCCTCTTCGGCGGCCTCGATCCACAGGTCGAACATCGCCCGCGCGCTGGTCAGCTGGTTGCCCGGCTGCTCGTGCTCGGCCAGGCGCTGTTCGAACAGTTTGAACGCATCGTCCAGCGCCTGCTTGATCTGGTCCACGTAGTCGCGCGAGTGCGCCTGATAGTCCTGCTGGGCGCGCAGCAGCGCCTGCCAGCGGGCCTGGTGCTCACGACCGGGGCCGAACGCCGGGCTCTGCAGCCACGGGCCCAGGTCGCGCTGTAGGGTTTCCAGCAGCTTCAACAGGTCCGGGCCGCCGCCCTGGGTGTGACCCCGCGCGCCCTGCAGCATCCACTGCAACAGCCCGTCGCCCTGGCCTTCCACGGCCTGCTTCCAGGCCTGGGCCACATCGGCGCTGCTGGCATCGCGGCCGGCGAACTGCGCGGCCACCTGCTGCATCGTGCCGTACCAGCCACCGGCCTGTTCGCGGAAGCGGTGCACCGCGTCGTCGGCCGGGCTGCTGTTGGCATTGGGCATCATCTGCGCCCACCAGTCGATGGCCTGCTGCCAACTGCCCTGCCCCGCGCCTTGCGCGCCGGGTGGCACGGCGGCGTGGCGCAGGGCATCGCCCCAGGCGCTGAAATACTGGCGCGCCAGGGCTTCGATGTCGCCCGCGTTGCCGCCGCTGCCGGCCGTGCTCATCGGCGGGCTCCAGGCTGCAGGCCGGTCAGGATCAGGGGCAATGACAGGGGCAGGTTCATGGCTTGGGAATACGCAGGGTCTTGCTGATCATCAGCGAGCCGGACAGGGCGAACAACAGCACCATCGGGTGCAGCTGCCACGGACCCAGTTGCCACTGGCCCAGCCACAGGTTGTGGCCGATGGCGCCCATGCTGGCGGCCACCGCCAGCACCACCACCAGCGCCAGGCTGGTGGGAATGGGCGTGCCTTCGAAGTACGGCACCTTGTCGCCCTCGCCCGCCAATGCCTCGGCGGTCACGTTGTAGCGCGCCAGGCGGCTGACCCCGCAGCACACGAAATAGCTCAGCACCAGCCAGTCCCAGCCGCCCTGCATGCCGCAGGCGTAGGCCAGCGCGGCCGGGGCCACGCCGAAGGAAATGATGTCCGACAGCGAATCCAGCTCCCGGCCCAGCGTCGAGCTGGACTTGCGCCAGCGCGCGATGCGCCCGTCGAGCGCGTCGAAGATGAAGGCCAGCGGGATCAACGCCATGCCGAACAACAGGTAGCTGCGCTGCCCGTCCTGCAGGAAGCGCATGGCGGCGAACACCGCGCCGGTGCCGCAGAACGCGTTGGCCAGGGTGAACCAGTCCGCCAGGTGGAACTCGCGCAGCATCGAGAAGTGACGTTTCATGGGTGATCTGTAGACGGCAATCGCAAGAGAGTACCGCGAGCAGCCCAAACCGTGACAGAGCGGCACGGTCAACGCCTTGGCGACGCCTTCACGGGACAACGACATGCGGTGAATTTTTGGCCACCCATCTTGACAGCGAGAACTGGCGGGGGCTGCCATGGCTTATCCACAAACTTGCGCACCAGTCATCCACACCCCCTGTGGACAACTCCGTCTCAGCCGCCGCGACGTTGGTTATTTATTGATCACCGATGGCCGGTTGACAGCTGCCGCCGGTGTCATCGCCGGCACCGGGCAGTGTCCGAAGCGCTCCGTCCACGGGTATGCTGGTGGGTGGACACGCCGCCGCTACGTCCTGCCCGCCCCTTGCGACAGGAGTTGCCTGCGTGCTTTCACCCGAACATCTTGCCGCCCAGTTGCGCCACCCGCATGGGGACCATGCACTGGCTGTAGCCGAGTCCATGAACCGCAGCAACGGCGCGCTGAACCAGGCGGCCATCGCCCTGCTGGCCGTCGCCGCGCGCGAACAGGTGCTGGAGATCGGCCCAGGCAACGCGGCCTTCGCTGCTGACCTGCTGCGCGCGCCCGGCAGCCGCTACCTGGGTGTTGAGGTGTCGGCGGACATGGTGGATGCCGCGCAGGACCGCCTGACCGCCGCCGACCTGCACGACCGCGCCGCCGTCCGCCTGGGCGATGTGCATGCGCTGGACCTGGAGGACGCCTGCATCGATGCGGCGCTGGCGGTGAACACCGTGTACTTCTGGGAACAGCCCGCGCTGGCCCTGGCCGAACTGGCCCGGGTGCTGCGCCCCGGCGGCCGGCTGTGCCTGGCCTTCGGCGATGCGGCCTTCATGCGCACCCTGCCCTTCACCGCGCATGGGTTCCACCTGCATGAGCTGGCCGACGTGGAGCTGGCCATGCGCAGCAGTGGGCTGCGGGTCTGCGGCTGGCGGGCGCACCGGGAAACCGGCACCAGCAATGACGGGCGCCAGGTGGAGAAGCACTTCCATCTGTTGCTGGCGCGGCGGTGATGGCGCGGCGGTGCTGGGTTGGTTGGGTTGCCGGCCAGCGGCCGGCACTACCGCCGTTATAGGCGGGTGTAGGTCCAGGACTGCATGGCGCCGTCGCGGTACGGCATCACCCCGTGGAAGGCGCGCGGGTCGTCGCCGAACACCAGCGGCAGGAAGCTGCGGTCGCCTTCCCACAGTGGCAGGGTGTCCAGCTTGTCCAGGTCCACCCACTCCAGGGTGCCCTCGGGGTTGGAGGTCAGCGGCGTACCGGTGAAATCGTCGATCACGAACACGAACCCGAACCAGTCTTCGCCGTGCTTGCCGAAACCCGGCCAACTGATGGTGCCGCGCAGGCGCATGGTGCCGCATTCGATCCCGGCTTCCTCGCGGATCTCGCGGCGCATGCAGGCCGCAGCGTCTTCGTCGCGTTCCATCTTGCCGCCCAGGCCGTTGTACTTGCCCAGGTGCAGATCGCCCGGGCGGGCGTTGCGGTGGATCATCAGGGCTTGCTTGCCGTCGGGCGAAATCACGTAGCCGAGGGTGGCCATGATCGGGGTATAGGGCATGAGGCAGAGGCTCAACAGGCACAAACCCCGATTATGCGCGATCGGCGCGGCGCGGTTGGCTCAGCCGGCCACGCGGGTGCGCTGGGTGTCGGCCGGGGCCGGCAGGGCATCGCCGTCGCGGCGCAGGGTGGCCACGCCGTGACCGCGCTCGGCCAGGTATTCCAGCCATTTGCCCAGGAAGGTGTTCATGCGCATGCGGTGGCTGATCAACTCGGCCGGCGGCGGGTACATGCCCACCACGTCCTGCCAGCGCCGCCCCACGTAGCAGTGGGTGGTCTCGGCCTGGCGCGCGTCACGGTACAGCCGCACGTAGGCCGACGGATCCGGCTGCCCGGTGACCGGGTCGGCGAAATCGTAGGTCAGGCGCAGCTCGACCGTGTAGCGGTGGCACTCGATGACGTCCAGACGGACGTCCAGCCCATCGCCCACCGACGACACATAGCTGCCGGCCACCAGTTCGGCCGGTGCGAACAGCCGCACCAGGTGCTGGTAGTTTTCCGCGTACAGGCCCATCAGCCAGCTCAGACGGCTGAGCCTGGGGATGCGTTCGATGCGGGGCGTTGCCTGGGCCATGGGGTCGATCCTACACGTTGATCCTTCAACGTGGGGGCGGCCAGGCCCCGGCCAAAGGGGTCAATACAACTCGCGCTGCAGCCCCAGGGTGGTCAGCACCTTGCTGGAAATCTCCTCGATCGAGGTGTGCGTGGTGCTCAGGGTCGGGATGCGCTCCATGCGGAACATGGTCTCGGCCGCGGCCACCTCGCGCTTGCAGGTCTCCAGGTTGGCGTAGCGCGAGTTCGGGCGGCGCTCCTGGCGGATCTGCTGCAGGCGGTCCGGATCGATGGTCAGGCCGAACAGCTTCTTGCGGTACGGGCGCAGCCGGGGCGGCAGGCGGTCCTGCTCCAGGTCTTCGTCGGTGAGCGGGTAATTGGCCGCGCGCACCCCGTAATGCAGGGCCAGGTAGATGCAGGTGGGGGTCTTGCCGGCCCGCGACACCGCCACCAGGATCACGTCGGCGTCGTCGTAGTTGATGGCAATGCCGTCATCGTGGGTCAGCGCGAAGTTCATCGCATTGATGCGCCGGTGGTAGGTCTCGAAGTCCACCATGCCGTGCGCCTGGCCCACCCGGGAGTGGCGGTTGACCGCCAGTTCGCGCTCCAGGGGCTCGATGAAGGGGGCGAACACGTCCAGCATCAACCCGCCGCTTTCGGCCAGGATGATGCTCAGCCCGCTGTCCACGCAGGAACTGACCACGATCGGCCGGACCTGGTAGCGCTCCCCGGCTGCACGGATCCTTTCACACGCTTCGCGGGCCTTTTCCGGATCATCGATGAACGACATCCGGTCGGTAATGAAGCTGAACCCGGAGAACTGGGTCAACAGGCTATGCCCAATGGTTTCAGCGGTGATACCGGTTCCATCGGACACGTAGAACACCGGACGGATCGTCGACATACGGCTTTTACCCCCTACGAAGCTTAAAAAGGCTGTCGATACAAGCTTGTGCCGACAGCGGTCTGCCCGGCATCATATCGGCTTCTTCCTACGGACGTGGCCATCCAAGCCCGCCTCGGGCGATGGCCAAACGGAGCATCGCGCTTGAACGAGAATATCCTGTGGTTGCACGAACTGCGCTTGGCCGATCTGGCCCGCGTAGGCGGCAAGAATTCGTCGCTGGGCGAAATGATCGGCAATCTTGCCGGCCTGGGGGTTTCTGTCCCCGGCGGTTATGCAACCACCGCTGAAGCCTTCAAGGACTTCATCGCGCACAACGATCTGTCCAAGCGCATCTTCGACAAGCTGGCCACGCTGGACGTGGAAGATGTCGCCGCGCTCACCGTAGCGGGCAAGGAAATCCGCGGCTGGGTCATCGACGCCCCGCTGCAGCCGCAGCTGGACCAGGACATCCGCAGCGCCTACAAGAAGCTGTGCGACGAGAACGGCGGCGGTGACGTAGCCGTGGCAGTGCGCTCCTCGGCCACCGCCGAAGATCTGCCCGATGCGTCGTTTGCCGGCCAGCAGGAGACCTTCCTCAACGTCACCGGTGCCGACGATGTCGTGCTCAAGGTCAAGGAAGTGTTCGCCTCGCTGTACAACGACCGCGCCATCGCCTACCGCGTCCACCACGGTTTCAAGCACGAAGACGTGTTCCTGTCCTCGGGCGTGCAGCTGATGGTGCGTTCGGGCGTGGGTTCGTCCGGCGTGCTGTTCACCCTGGACACCGAGTCCGGCTTCCGCGACGTGGTGTTTGTCACCTCCTCGTTCGGCCTGGGCGAAATGGTCGTGCAGGGTGCGGTCAACCCCGACGAGTTCTACGTCTACAAGCCCACCCTGAGCGCCGGCAAGCCGGCGATCCTGCGCCGTTCGCTGGGCAGCAAGGCCATCCGCATGGTGTATTCGGATGTCCCCGGTGAGCGCGTGCGCATCGAAGACACCCCCGCCGAGCAGCGCAACGTCTTCTCGATCAGCGACGAGGACGTGCAGGAACTGTCCAAGCAGGCGCTGGTCATCGAAAAGCACTACGGCCGCCCGATGGATATCGAGTGGGCCAAGGACGGCGTGAGCGGCAAGCTGTTCATCGTGCAGGCGCGCCCGGAAACGGTGAAGTCGCGTGGCCATGCCACCCAGATCGAGCGTTTCGCGCTGAGCCAGAAGGACGGCAAGGTGCTGGCCGAAGGCCGCGCCGTGGGCGCCAAGATCGGTGCCGGTACCGCCCGCGTGGTGAAGTCGCTCGAAGACATGGCCCGCGTGCAGCCCGGCGACGTGCTGATTGCGGACATGACCGACCCCGATTGGGAGCCGGTGATGAAGCGTGCCTCGGCCATCGTGACCAACCGCGGTGGCCGTACCTGCCACGCGGCGATCATCGCTCGTGAGCTGGGCGTGCCGGCCGTGGTCGGCTCGGGCAACGCCACCCAGCTGATCCAGGATGGCCAGCAGGTCACCGTCAGCTGCGCCGAGGGCGACACCGGCTTCATCTACGACGGCATCCTCGCGTTCGAGCGCACGACCACGGACCTGGGCAACATGCCGCCGGCGCCGCTGAAGATCATGATGAACGTGGCCAACCCGGAACGTGCCTTCGACTTCGGCCAGCTGCCGAACGCCGGCATCGGCCTGGCCCGCCTGGAGATGATCATTGCCAGCCACATCGGCATCCATCCCAACGCGCTGCTGGAATACGACCGCCAGGACGCGGCGACCAAGAAGAAGATCGACGAGAAGATCGCCGGTTACGCCGATCCGGTGAGCTTCTATGTGGGCCGTCTGGCCGAGGGCATCGCCACGCTGACCGCGTCGGTTGCGCCGAACCCGGTGATCGTGCGCCTGTCGGACTTCAAGTCCAACGAGTACGCCAACCTGATCGGCGGCAGCAACTACGAGCCGCACGAAGAGAACCCGATGATCGGCTTCCGCGGCGCCAGCCGTTACGTCGATCCGAGTTTCTCGGCCGCCTTCGCGCTCGAATGCCAGGCCGTGCTGCGCGTGCGCAACGAGATGGGCCTGGACAACCTGTGGGTCATGATTCCGTTCGTGCGCACCCTGGAAGAAGGCCGCAAGGTCGTCGAGGTGCTCGAACAGAATGGCCTCAAGCAGGGCGAGAACGGCCTGAAGATCATCATGATGTGCGAAGTGCCGTCCAACGCACTGCTCGCCGATGAGTTCCTGGAGATCTTCGACGGCTTCTCGATCGGCTCCAACGACCTGACCCAGCTGACCCTGGGTCTGGACCGCGATTCGTCGATCGTGGCGCACCTGTTCGACGAGCGGAACCCGGCGGTGAAGAAGCTGCTGTCGATGGCGATCAAGTCGGCGCGCGCCAAGGGCAAGTACGTGGGCATCTGCGGGCAGGGCCCGTCCGATCACCCGGACCTGGCCGAATGGCTGATGCAGGAAGGCATCGAGTCGGTGTCGCTGAACCCGGACACCGTGGTCGACACCTGGCTGCGCCTGGCCAAGCTGAAAGCCAAGGGCTGATCCAGCCAGACCGGTAGCAAACAGAACCCCGCGCAAGCGGGGTTTTGTTTTGTGTGGCCCCGGTAGAGCCGACCGTTGGTCGGCTACCGCGCACGGCGCGGCGGATCCTTCCGAATGGTCGCCCCCGGTAGAGCCGACCGTTGGTCGGCTGCCGCGCACGGCGCGGCGGATCCTTCCGAATGGTCGCCCCCCGGTAGAGCCGACCGTTGGTCGGCTGCCGCGCACGGCGCGGCGGAGCCTGCCGGCATGCGTGGCGTCGGATCGGAGGGCAGCTGACCAACGGTCAGCTCTACCCCCATGGACGGCGGGTGATTGGTCCATCCGAGTGGATCGTGGGCGGTGTCCATCCACGCTCATGGACACATCCCGGGTAGAGCCGACCGTTGGTCGGCTGCCGCGCATCGCGCGGCGGAGCCTGCCGATTTGCATGGCGGCGGATCGGAGGGCAGCTGACCAACGGTCAGCTCTACCCCCGCTGGGTGCGCGCCTTCAGGCCTCGGCGGTTTCTGCCACCGGGTAATCGGTGAAGCCTTCGGCGCCGCCGCCGAAGAACGTGGCCTTGTCCGGGGCGTTCAACGGCAGGCCCTGGCGCAGGCGCTCGGGCAGGTCGGGGTTGGCGATGAACGGTCGGCCGAAGGCGATCAGGTCGGCCCAGCCCTTGGTCAGCGCCTCTTCGGCGCGTTCAACGGTGTACTTGCCGGCATAGATCAAGGTGCCGCGGTAGAGCATGCGCAGCGCTTCCTTGAAGGCCACCGGCATCACCGGTGCGTCTTCCCAGTCGGCCTCGGCGATGTGCAGGTAGCCCACGCCGATACTGTCCAGCAGGTGTGCAGCGGCCAGGTAGGTCGCCTGCGGGGTGTCGTCCACCGCGCCCTGCAGCGTGGTCAACGGGGCCAGGCGCACGCCGACGCGCTCGGCGCCGATCGCGTCGGCCACGGCCTCGACCACCTCGCGCAGGAAGCGCAGCCGGTTCTGCAGCGGGCCACCGTAGGCGTCGGTACGCTGGTTGGCCTGCGAGTCGATGAACTGGTTGATCAGGTAGCCGTTGGCGCCATGCAGTTCGATGCCGTCGAACCCGGCGGCGATCGCGTTGCGTGCTGCCTGCGCGTAGTCGCGCACGATGCCGGGGATTTCCTCGATCGCCAGCGCGCGCGGCATCGCGTGCTGCACCATCTCGCCCACGCCGCCCTGCGGGCCCCTGCCCTGCGGATCGACGAACACCTTGACGCCCTCGGCCTGCAACGCCGAGGAGGACACCGGCGCGCCGCCGTCGGGCTGCAGCGCGGTATGCGACACGCGGCCGACGTGCCAGAGCTGGGCCACGATGCGGCCGCCGGCGGCGTGCACCGCATCGGTCACGCCGCGCCAGCCGGCGATCTGCGCGTCATCGTGGATGCCCGGGGTCCAGGCGTAGCCCTGGCCCTGCTGGCTGATCTGGGTGCCTTCGCTGACGATCAGGCCAGCCGACGCACGCTGCGCGTAGTAGTCGGCCATCAACGGGGTGGCGACATTGCCGTCGGCCGCGCGCGAGCGGGTCATCGGCGGCATCACGATACGGTTGGGCAGCGTCAGCGCGCCCAGGCGGTAGGGGGTGAACAACATGGACAATCATCCTTCGGAACAGGTCTGCCCGAAGGATGGGGGCTGGCAGGCGGCTGCAACAGCGCGACCACGGCAAAACAGTTGTGCCCCCAGCGCAACGATCCGCCCGTGGCCCGGCGTGGCGGCCTCAGCCGCGCTGGCCGGCCAGCATCGAATAGGCCGCACGCACCGTTTCATACCCGTAGGTGCGCTCCAGCCGGCGCACGATGAAGTGGCCGCGCGCCATGTCCTGGTAGTAGTCGGTGAACATGGTGTTGAGCGTGGCGCCGGTGACCGCGCCGATGATCGGCACGGCCTGCGCGGCGAACTTCTCGGTGACCACCACGCCAAAGCGCGCGGCCACCTTCTCCACGATCTTGGCCAACCACTTCCCGGCCTCCTTTGGGGTCAGGCCGATCATCACCCCGCCCCCGCTGGCGGCGCGCCCGGCCAGTTCGGCCGACAGGTGCCGCATCACTTCGGCGGTGAAGCCACGGGTGATGTAGTAGCCGGTCTCGCTGGCATCGTCGCCAGTGGCATTGCCGCCCAGCGCGAACACCTCCAGGCAGGCGTGCCGGGTGCTGAGGTCGCGCAGGTCGAAGCCTTCGCTGCGTGCCACGTCGGCCACCGACCGCATCATGATGGTGGTGGAGACCGGCAGTTCGATGAACAACGAGGTGAAGCCGAACGCCCCGCCGACCGCGCCGCTGGTGGCGGCCGCGAGCTTGTGCCAACGCGTGGACGCCGCCTTGCCGGGGGCGTTGTCCATGCTCCACAACGCCGCCTGGGCGGATTTGAACAGGGCGGCCTCGACCGCGCCGTGGATCCGTTTGGACACCACGTTCGGCAGCTTCTTCACCGCGAACTCCAGCGGTGAGCCGATCAGGTTGGCCATCTTGGCGGTGATCGTGGGCGACTCCAGCAGCGTGACGGCACGCTGCAGGTCGGCCCAATCCTGCGAGGTGGGCAGGATCTGCGTGTCCAGCGGGGGTGGCATGCGGGAGATGGCGTTCATGGCCCGGATCATAGCGCCGGGCGGTTGAACGGAATGTGCGCCCCGCGTCAGGCCGTTGCGGTCAGCCCGGCAGGCCCGACAGCGCGCCCATGAACTGGCGATAGTGGCGCAGTTCGGCGATCGAGTCGTGCACGTCGCTCAGCGCGGTATGGCTGGCGGTCTTGGTCAGCCCGGCCGCCACGCTCGGCGCCCAGCGCTTGGCCAGTTCCTTCACCGTGGACACGTCCAGGTTGCGGTAGTGGAAGTACTTCTCCAGCCGCGGCATCTCGCGGTGCAGGAAGCGGCGGTCCTGGCAGATCGAGTTGCCGCACATCGGCGAGGCACCGGCCTTGATCCACTGCGCCAGGAAATTCACCGTCTGCGCTTCGGCCTGGCCGAGGGTGACTTGGCTGTCGACCACGCGCTGCCACAGGCCGGAGCGGCGGTGCTGGGTGCGGTTCCATTCGTCCATCGCTTCCAGGCGCTCGACCGGATGGTGAATGGCGAACTCGGGGCCTTCGGCAAGGACGTTCAACTGCGCATCGGTGACCACGGTGGCGATCTCGATGATCGCGTCGTTGTCGGTATCCAGACCGGTCATTTCCAGGTCGATCCAGATCAATCGTTCGCCTTCTGCGCCGTTGTCAGCCATGTCTACGCCTTGTGCAGGGGACGGCGCCGCAGCGCCGGCCGGGATGAGAATGGCCGATATGATACCGCCCCCGCGTCATCACCCCGTCGCGGACAGTGCCGGTTATTCCAGCAGCAGCGGCGGCTTGCCGCGTTTGGCGCGGAAGTAGTTGGTCAACCGGGTGCTGGCGTCCTTGGCCAGCACGCCGCCATGAATCTCGACCCGGTGGTTGTGGCGCGCGTCGCCCAGCAGGTCGAACACGCTGCCGCAGGCGCCGGTCTTGGGATCGCTGGCGGCATACACCACGCGTGCCACGCGCGCATGCACGATCGCCATGGCGCACATCGCGCACGGCTCCAACGTCACATACAGCGTGCTGCCCACCAGCCGGTGGTTGCTGATCGCCCTGCCCGCCTTGCGCATTGCCACGATCTCGGCATGCGCGCTGGGGTCGTGGTCGGCGATGTTGAGGTTCCAGCCTTCGCCCAGCAGTTGGCCGTCGGCGCCGACCAGCAGCGCACCCACCGGAATCTCGTTGAACTCGCGTTCGGCACGCTCGGCCAGCGCCAGCGCGTGGCGCATCCAGTGTTCGTCCTGGTCGTGCACCGGCACGCCCAGCGGCGGCGGCGCGGGCAGGTACTCAACCATGGCCATTGGCCTTGCGCACGAACGCCTCGAACGCGGCCAGGGTCGCTTCGCTCACATGATGCTCGATGCCTTCGGCATCGCGTCGCGCCGAATCGGCGTCCACGCCCAGTGCCAGCAGAAACTTCTCCACGGTCTGGTGGCGCGCGCGCATCTCCACCGCCAGCGCCTCGCCGGCCGGGGTCAGGAACACGCCGCGATACGGCCGCTGCACCGCCCAGCCCTCCTTGACCAACCGCTTCAGCGCCTTGGCCACGGTTGGCTGCGCCACGCCCAGGCGGGTGGCGATATCCACCTGGCGGGCCTCGCGGCCGTCGGCGATCAGGTCGGCGATGAGCTCCACGTAGTCTTCCACCAGCTCCGAGCGGCGCGCTTCGCGCACTTGCACGAAGCCCTCCGCATGCGCTTCGGCGGCAAGCAACGGGGATTTCCTGGACAGGGAGGCTGGCGGCATGGGCGCGCGGATCCAAGGCGGCCGACAACGGCAATGGGGCCTATTCTACGCGCTGGGGGGTGATCGGGCAGCGGCGCCGGGCTGGCGGCGCGACACCGTCAGCGAACGTGCACGGTGCGATACTTCGCGGCCATCGGTTGACCTGCCCACGCCACCATGTCCGATCTTGCGCCCCTGCCCAGCCTGCCCCTTGGCCACTATCGCCATTTCAAGGGCGGCAACTACGACGTGCTGGGCGTGGTGCGCCACAGCGAAACGCTGGAGCCGCTGGTGCTGTACCGCCCGCGCGATGCGGACGTGGGCCTGTGGGTACGCCCGTTCGCCATATTCTGCGCGGAGGTGGAGGTGGACGGCGTGCGCCGCCCGCGCTTTGCCCGGGTCGACGCCGACAGCTGAGCCCAACGGCACGCGCATTTCAAAGAAGTTGTATTGCAACGGGCCGCGATGGATCCGAGCATGGCCGGCTTCGACCATCGGCGGTGACGCGATCACACCGGTGCCTTGAACGCCCCGCGGCGGGTTCGCCGACGCCGGGACTTCTGCAATGAGGCTTCGATGCTTGCGTTTCTTCGCCGTGCTCTGCGTGCCGCCGCGTGCTGCCTGCTCCCCTTGCTGGTGGGTTGCAAGGCGCCCCCTGCGCCACCGGTGCAACCCGTGCCTGGCTCGCTGGTCCGCATGGCGCCCCCGGCCGGCTTCCTGCCTGCCCCCAACTTCGCCGGGTTCGTCACCGCCGATGGCCAGGCCAGCATCCTGGTAGCCGAGCTACCGGCCCACAGCGCGCCGGCCGTTGCCACGCTGTTCAACGACCTGCCCAGTGCACGCCACCACTTTGCCACTCAAGGGGTGGAGATCGATCGCCTGCAGTCCATCGCCGCCGACGGCATTACGGTGCCGGTTGCGATCGGCCGCCAGGCCGCGCATGGACATGTGTTCGACAAATGGGTCGCGCTGTATCAGGGGCGCCGCACCGTGCTGGTGACCGTACAGGCGCCCACGGCGCACGCCCTGGCACAGCCTGCTGCGCTGGCCGCCCTGGCGTCGGTGACGCTGGGCAGCCCCGCCAGCCTGGATGAGGCATTGGCGGCCCTGCCCTTCCATGCCACCGCACGGCCGCCCTTCCGGGTGATCGATACGCTGGCCGGCGCCGGCATGCTGATGATGGCCGGCGAACGCGATGTGGACCCCGACGGAGGTCAGCCGCGGGTGATCATCGCTTCGCAGTTGTCCCTGCCCGCCGGCTCGGATGATCTGGGCAGACTGTCAGGGGTGTTGATCGGCGGCACCCGTGAGATCCAGCAGGGCACGCCCCTTGCGCGGCAAGCGGTGGCCTTTGGCGGTATCGACGGCGAGCGGGTAACCGGCAGCCTGCCTGACGGTGGTCGGTACGTGCACTATCTGGCGCTATGGCCGGGACGTCGCTATGTGCGCCTGGTGGCGATCTTTCCACCCGGCAGCGATGCCGATGCGTACGAAGCGGTCGAGGCGATCGCCCGCTCGGTGCGATTCAAGGACTGAACGCGGGGGCCGTCGACGCACGTGACCGAGCCCGGCGCCTGCCAGTGGCCTCAGCGCTCGACCCGACTCAACGCTTCGATGCGCTTGGCAGTGTCGTGCAGCGCTGACGTTGGCGCCGCGCTGGCGGCGATCCGTGCCGCCTGTTCGGCGACCGCCGCCAACGCGGCACGCACGGTCTGTGGCGCCTGACTGTCGATGGTGCCCTGCGCGTCCTCCAGCTCCAGCTGCGCGCCGATCCATGCGGCCAACACTTCGAAGCACCGCACGCTTACCGCATCCAGCTGCGAGGGGTTGGGGTCCAGCGCACACAGGGTGCCGAACAGGCTGCCGTCGCGCCGGAACATCGGCACCGACAGGTAACTTTCGAAGCCGTACATCGCCGGTGTGGGATGGGTGGAGAACACCGGGTCGGCACTGGCGTGGTCGAACTGCACCGTGTGGTGGTGCTGGCGGATCTCGTCGCAGATGGTGGTTTCCAGCACCAGGTCTTGCCCGGGTTGCAGCCCGAAGCCCAGCAGGTCGTGCACGGCGCACGCCGTCCAGCGCTCGGCGGTGACCCGCGCGACCGCGACAAAGCGCATGCCGGTCAGGCGGCTGGCCAGTTCCAGCAGGGCCGGCAGCGCCGGTAGTTCCAACAACGCGGCGACATCGGCGAGGCGCGGATCGTGCGACACCAGGATGGGCGCCAACGGCGGGGCCGTCAGTGCGAGGTCGTCCACCGGATTTTCGAGCGCGGCCATGCGCGCAGAGAGCACCTTGGCCGTGACCAGGTCGAACAGTTCGCGCACGGCGGCCGACAACCCACGTCCATCCCGGATATCCCCGACGAAGTGGATGCCCTGCCCCACCAGGCGCAGCTGTTCGACGCCGTGGTCCAGCCGCAATGCCGGCCAGGCCAGGCGATCCAGGACCCGCATCCAGTCATCGCCCGGGGTGGTGTCGAGCAAGGCACTGACAATCACCCGCGACGGGGCCGGCCCGTCCTGCAGGCCAGGCAGGTCAAAGCCGACCACACTGGGGAAGCCGGAGCCTGTGTGCATTGCGTTCCTCGATGGGGCGGCGTGGGCCCCGTGCAGGCGTACCCGCCACATCGGGGGTACAGGGAATGAATTGTCGCACGATCCCGCGAGACAGCCCGTGCGGCGCTTCACATTTGTGCTGCGGGCGCCTGTGTTGCCCGGCGGCGCATCACAGCATCCTACCCGGCAGCACGACAGAACCGGGGTATTGCTGCGCCGCAGCAGTACAATGCCCCGCTCCCCGTTGCAACGCATCCGCCACCGCACCCGCATGAGCCTTTCGATTGCCCCCCTGGCCGCGCGCCTGTCCCCGCGCGAGCGCACGTTCATCCTGCTGGCCCTGTCGCTGGGTGGCTTCGCCATCGGCACCAGTGAATTCGCCAGCATGGGCCTGATGCTGGAAATCAGCCGCGGCCTGTCGATCAGCGAAACCCAGGTGGGCCACCTGATCAGCGCCTACGCCATCGGCGTTGTGGTGGGTGCACCGGTGCTGGCTTTCGCCGGCGCCGGCTATGCCCGGCGCACGTTGCTGCTGGGGCTGATGGGCTTCTACGCGGTGGGCAACCTGGCCAGCGCGCTGGCCCCCAACTACAGCACCATGCTGGTGGCCCGGTTCGTGGCCGGCCTGCCGCACGGCGCCTACTTCGGCGTGGCGATGCTGGTGGCCGCGGCCATCAGCCCGCCCGCACAGCGCGGCGCAGCCATGTCCAAGGTGCTGCTGGGCCTGTCGGTGGCGATCCTGGTGGGCAACCCGCTCACCACCTGGCTGGGCCAGCAGTTCAGCTGGCGCACCGCCTTCGCGCTGGTCAGCGTGCTGGCCATCGCCACCGTGGTGATGATTGCGCGCTACCTGCTGCCCGATCCCGATGAAGTGCGCACCTCGCCGATGCGCGAACTGCGCGCGTTCAACCGCACCCAGGTGTGGCTGGCGCTGGCGATCGGTTCGGTGGGGTTTGCCGGCATGTTCTGCGTGTTCACCTACCTGGCGCCCACGCTGGTCCAGGTAACCGGCCTGGCCGAATCCTGGATGCCGCTGGCAGTGGGCATCTTCGGCATCGGCGCGATCATCGGCAACGTGGCCGGTGGCTGGCTGGTGGACCGCTTCCACTTCCGTGCCGCTGCGCTGGTGCTGGTGTGGTCGATCGTGGTGCTGCTGGCGTACCCGTTGGCGGCGCAGTCGGTGTGGAGCATTTTCCCGATGATCATCGCCGTGGGCACCATGGGCGCGCTGGCCGCGGTGCTGCAGACCCGCTTGATGGACGTGGCCGGCGAAGCACAGACGCTGGCCGCCGCATCCAACCATGCCGCGTTCAACACCGCCAATGCACTGGGGCCGTGGTTCGGTGGCATGGCCATCGGCGCCGGTTTCAGCCCGGCCACTACCGGGTACGTCGGTGCGGCAACGGCATTGGGCGGCCTGCTGTTGTGGGGCGTTGCGGTGCTGGTGGACCGGCGTTCGCGCAGCGCGGTGGCCTGCGAGGGGTGAGCGCCGGGCTGCGCAACCGCAAGGCGCCCGGGTAAACTCCCGGGCCCTTCGAACATGGATGGTGCAATGAACACGGCTACGCCACCGGCCAACGCGCCCAAGGACCACATGGCGCTCGCGGTGATCAGCATCATCTGCGGATTTCCGCCGTTCGGCATCGTCGCCACGATCCACGCCAACCGCGTGGCCTCGCATCGGTTGGCCGGCAACATGGCCTTGGCCACCACCGCCTCGCGCAAGGCACTGCGCTGGTCGATCGCCTCGCTGGTCGCCATTCCCCTGCTGGGCGTGGTGCTGATCGGGTATGGTCTGCTGCTTCGCGTAGTGGGTTGAGGCGTTGGCGGCATGACGCAGTACTGGGGTCC
Organism: Stenotrophomonas rhizophila; assembly: GCF_000661955.1. Taxonomy (NCBI): domain Bacteria; kingdom Pseudomonadati; phylum Pseudomonadota; class Gammaproteobacteria; order Lysobacterales; family Lysobacteraceae; genus Stenotrophomonas; species Stenotrophomonas rhizophila. Next base: position 1,918,949 of record NZ_CP007597.1, on the reverse strand, counting down.
CTCGGCGCAGGGCCAACGCATCACACAGTCGCCCGCGTGGCGGCTGCAGCTGGGCGCAGCGCAGATCACGCTGGAGGTTGACGGGCATCTGCACCGGGCGCCGCTGCGTACCACGTCGATAGCATTCAAGCGCGGCCTGTTCTGGACCGGGCTGACCCTGTTTGCCGACGATGCAACGGTGCACGTGGACGGGCTGCCCAATGCGCAGCTGGGCCCGCTGCAGGCCGCGTTGGCGCAGCGCCTGGAACCCGATGCTGCCGACCACCCGGTGCAGGCCATGCGCGAGGCGCTGGTGGTGATTGGCGAGTGGCTCGACGAGGCCGACGCCGCGTTGGCGCAGGCCGACCGCCAGCATCGCTGGTTCACCACCGAGCACCAGCACGCGCTGCTGCAGCGACGCCCGGCGCTGGCGCTGGATGAGGAGGGGTTGTGGGCGGTGTTCGATGATCCGGACCTGCGCAGCCAGTTGCCCGGCGACGCATCGCAGATCGAAGACGACCTCAACCGCTGGTGCAGCGACTGGCCTGCCGCCTGGAAGGCCCGTAACGCGGCGCACGTACAACGCGAACGCGCGGCGGCGGCATCCCTGCTGGACCGGGTGGAGCAGCGCCCGCTGACCGACGAGCAGCTGCAGGCGGTGCTGTGCTTCGACAGCCGCGTGCTGGTGGTGGCCGCCGCAGGCTCGGGCAAGACCGCCACGATGGTGGCCAAGGCCGCCTATGCGGTGGACCGTGGGCTGGTGGCCGCCGAGCAGATCGTGATGCTGGCCTTCAACAAGGATGCCGCCAACGAGCTGCAGCAGCGCGCCGACCAGGCCTTCCAGCGGCTGGGGATGGACGCCGAGGGCGTGCAGGCGCGCACGTTCCACGCGTTGGGCCGGCAGATCATCGGCCAGGCCACCGGGCGTTTCCCGAACGTGCCGGACTGGGCGGTGGACGCCGGCCAGGGGCTGGAGCGGCTGGCCGACCTGGTGGACCAGCTCAAGGACCGCTCGCATGCGTTCCGGACCCAGTGGGACCTGTTCCGGCTGGTGTTCGGTCGCGACCTGGTCACGCAGGGCAGCGCGCCCATCGCCGATGGCTGGGAGGCCGATGGACGCGGCTATGTGCACACCCTCAACGGCGAACGCGTGCAGGACATCGAGGCCTGCCTGATTGCCGACTGGCTGTTCTACAACGGGGTGGGCTACCGCTACGAACGCGGCGACCACTTCGACCCCGGCACTGATCGCCACATGGCCGGCGCGGCGAGCTTCCACTACACCGGCACCCCGCTGCGGCACGAACACCGCAGCGGCGCGCCTGACACCGCCGGGCGCGACCGCGCCGACACGCTGCACACCGATTCGGCCGCATTGCGCAGTGGCGCGCTGTTCGACCTGCTCGGCCAGGCGCTGGCCAGGCAAGGGGTACTGCTTGACCCCAACCCCGACCGCGCACTGCCCGAGAGTGGCGCACGGCCCATGCCCGACGCCGAACTGATCGCGCTGGTGCGCACCTTCATCAGCCACGCCAAGAGCAACGGGCTGACGGTGGAGGACATGGCGCAGCGCCTGCGGGCCCTGCCCGAGGACCAGTTCAAGCACCGCCATCGCCTGTTCCTGGCGCTGGCCGCGCCGATCCTGCAGGGCTGGGACGACGCGCTGGCCGCCGAGCACGCGATCGACTTCGAGGACATGCTCAACCAGGCCGCCGAGCTGCTCGAGCAGGGCCGCTATGCTTCGCCCTACCAGCTGGTGATGGCCGACGAATTCCAGGACGCCTCGCGCGCCCGTGCGCGCCTGTGCCGCGCACTGGTGCAGGCGCCGGGCCGGCACCTGTTCGCGGTGGGCGACGACTGGCAATCGATCAACCGCTTCGCCGGCGCCGATGTGTCGGTGATGACCGGTTTCGTCGACTGGTTCGGGCACGGCCAGGTACTGAAGCTGGAGCAGACCTTCCGCTGCCCGCAGGCGCTGTGCGATGTGTCCAGCCGCTTCATCAGCCGGAACCCGGCGCAGATCAGCAAGCAGGTGCGGTCGCAGACCGCCGCGCAGGGGCCGGCGCTGCTGGCCTTCCAGGTGGCCAACCGCGACCAGCTGCGCGATGCCGTGGGCCAGTACCTGCATCAGCTGCAGCGCCAGCTGCTCAGTGGCGAGCGCGCGCCGGGCCGCAGCGGCAAGCTGTCGGTGTTCGTGCTGGGCCGGTACAACGCCGACCGCGCGTTCGTGCCACCCGATTGGCAGGCACGGTTCGGCCAGCAGCTGGAGGTGCGCTTCCTGACCGCGCACCGTGCCAAGGGTGCCGAGGCGGACGTGGTGATCCTGCCGGCCATGCTGGAGCGCAGCTTCCCCAACACCCGCGCCGACGACCCGGTGCTGGCGCTGGCCATGCCCCACGCCGACACCTGGCCGCTGGGCGAAGAGCGCCGGCTGTTCTACGTGGCGCTGACCCGTGCGCGGCGCACCGTGGCGATGTTCAGCGTGCGTGGCAGGCGCTCGGCGTTCCTCACCGAACTGGTGCAGGACGGCGCGGTGCAGGTGACGTCGCTCGACGGCAGGAGCATCCAGGAACAGCCCTGCCCGGCCTGCGATGGCGGGGTGATCGTGCAGCGGAGTGGTGCCTACGGCAGCTTCCAGTCGTGCTCGGGCTACCCGCGTTGCCAGTACAAGCCGCGCCAGCCAGCCGTGCACGCCACGCGCTGAGTAGCCACCGGCCGGCTACGCCGCGGCACCCTGCTCCCTCACAGGCTTTGGGCTGCGGTGTCGCCTGCCGCGCGCGCCGGTGCGTACTTGCGCTCGATGTTGGCTTCACGGTCACGGCGCTGCTCGGCACAACGTTGCTGCGCCGTGCCGAGGCTGCTGTCCGCGCTGCGGCGCTCGGCGCTGATCGACTGCTCCAGGCTGGCGATCTGCGCCCGCACGCCGGCATCGCGTGTGGCAGCGGCGAGCGCATCCTTGTCGTCGTCGCCCAGCTGCTGGTTCAGTGCGGCCACCTGGCGCTGATAGGTGTCGATGCGCCGGTCAACCGGCCCCTGGATGCTCGACCGCGCTGCGTTCACGCAGTTGCGCTCGGCAATGGACGCATCGGACAGATCGGTGGAACGTAACACGGCGGATTGCGTTGCCGCCTCGCCCGGGGTACGGGTTGCGGCCCGGTTTGCGCGTATGGTGACCTCCTTGGCGCCGGTGCCGCACGGCTGCTGCGCGTACACGGTTTCACCGTTGCCGCCGGTGCATTTATAAACCTGCGCCTGGGCCGAGTGCACGACGGCCAGCGCCCCTGCCGCGCACACCAGCGCCATGCCCCACCATTGCCTTCCGTCCATGAATGCACTCCGCCGTGTTCGTTGAAGGGCCATTCTTGACCGCTGGCACGCGAGCGCACCAGTACCGCCGTCCCGATTCCTGTTGTGCGGTCATACGCCAGCCAGACAGCCCTGCCGCGTAGTGCCGGCCGCTGGCCGGCTCCACGGACCTGCCGCGTAGTGCCGGCCGCTGGCCGGCTCCACGGATTATCGGGAGCCGGCCAGCGGCCGGCACTACCGGGTTATCGGGAGCGGGCCAGCGGCCGGCGTTTCCGGTGTGCCGCCACTGGTCGCCGGACTGGCGCGCACGCGGCCTGCGCCACCAATACCGCTACCATGTAGGCCCCCGGTCGGTGCAGTTGGTTCCAGATGAGTCGCGCAATCACGATGTACACCGCCGTCGGGTCGCATGGCACCGCGCATGGCATCGCCGGTCTTCAGCAGCGTGTGGACGCTGCGCAGACGCTGCCGGCGCTGTTCTGCGACGGCGAAGGCTGCACCGCGCAGGTCCGCTTCGTGCCCGAGCACACCCGTACCGGTGCTGATCGCGTGCCCGTCACGATTCCCGCAGGCATCCACCTCGAAAAGGGCGCCGAGCACGCGCCCACCTGCCGCTACAACGTGCCCGGTCGCCTGGATACGCTGCTGGCCAGCAGCCTCGATCCGGCGCTGGTGCATCGGCTGGAGGACGGCCGCCACGAGCTGCGCCTGCTGCCCCTGCACCAGGACCTGAAGCGTGGCGGCGGGCCGGCGCTGGACGCGCATCTGCGTACCGTGAACGCGCTGCTGGTGCTGCGCGCGATGTGCGACGACGACGCGCTGCTGGACGCCCGGGTGGTGATGCGGCTGGGCAAGAAGCGGGTGGCGTGGGATGCGTTCTTCTACGCACTGGACCGCTACGATGCGGCATGGGAGCGCGTGGACGCGGCCAGCAATGAGATTCCGCTGGCCCTGTCAGGCACCGTGCGCTCGCACCGGCCCGCGCAACCCGGTGCGGATTTCAGCACCACGTTCCTGAACTGCGCACCGAAGTACCAGCACACCGGCATCGTGGACGAGCGCGTGTTCGTCGAGGTCAGCGTGGGCCATGACGATGCAGCGTGGCTGCGGTCGTTCCCGGTGGGCGCGCAGGTGGTCATGCTGGGGCTGTGGCGGCTGGGCAGGACCAGCACCGCGACCCGCCCACACCCCACCGATCCGCGCCGCACCATCACCAATGTCACCTACAAACTCGCGCTGCGCCCGGTGTCGAAGCAGCAAGTGGTGGCGGTCAGCTGAACCGGGTTTGGGTCACCCTTCCCAGTCCAGCCCACGGGGCGCACTGCGGAATCCGGCGGCGCGCAGCGCGTCGGTGAGTGCATCGCGACCGACCGGCGCATCGTTGATCAGCTCCAGGGTGAAGCGCCCCCGCCGGCCACGCCGCAACGCCGCCGCCAATGCCTGGCACGCGGCCTGGGTGAGATCCGCGCTGGCCTGCGCCGCATCGAACCACGTGAGCAGCTGGCGCCCGCCTTGTGCCAGGTACATCAGCGGGCGCCCGGCGCCGATCACCAGCAGCGCGCCGGCGCGCCGCACCGGGCGCAGCGTGGCGGCATGCGCTGGCCACGGCAGCACGCTGCCGAAGGGGTTGGCCGGGTCCAGCGCGGACAGCCCCACCACCACCGGCGACGGCGCTGCCTGCAGGGTGTCGGCGATGGCGCGCAGCCGGTCCACCGTGGCGCGCTCGGCGAACTGCGCCCCGCCCAGCCCCGTCACGAAGCGGCCGCGCAGTACGCGACCGGCATCTTCCATGCCGCGATACACCTGCTGCAGCGCCGGGAACCCGCCCACGATGCCCTCGGCCACCGCCGCGCCACGGGTGACGATGGCATGCCGGTCGAGCAGACCGTCGGCGAGCGCCACCGCACGCACGGTGTCGCTGGTGGTCTCGCGCGGCAGCAATGACCAGCGCCCCGCCAGGCTGGGTGCGGCAAAACTCGCGGCCGCGGTCGGCGACGTGTCGGTGTGTTCGCGTGGCCCGGCCATGTCGATCCAGCGCGGATCGCGCTGCCGCCGGGTTGGCCGCACCACCCGCGGGCGCGGCGGGCGCGTGCCGGCCAGCCCGCGCAGCGGCGACCAGATGTCGGTGGTGACATGGCCGGCCCAGACAAGGTCCCACAGGGCTGCATGCAGCGTGTCCGGAGTGATCGCCGGCACCGTGTCCGGATCCGTCGCCGTGTTGGCCATCCGCCCCTGCACGGCCATCGCCAAGGCGCGCGCAAAATAGGCACCGCCCTCGCCCAGCACCGCCACGATGGCCTGCTGCAACGGCGAAAGGTCGGTCACGGTGGGTATCGGCAGGGTCTCGAACGCAACCTCCTGCAGGTGCAGTGACACCAGCCCATCGTCGTCGCCGACGCGCGCATGACCGGCCCATAGCACGCTGCCGGTGGCAAGCAGTTCATCCAGCATGCCCGGTGCGTAGTCGCCCACGCGGGCGGGCAGAATCTGGCTCTCCCAGACCGACGCGGGCGCGCTCACGCCGGCCAGCAGTTCCACCACCCTCGCCACGCCATCGATGCCGTGCAACGCGGCGGTGGACGCGTGGGCCACGCGCACTGCCGGCGCCGCGTCGGGCACCAGGCCCTGCCGCTCCAACAGCAACAGCGCGTAGGCATCCTGCGCGACAGGCCGGGTTGCCGCGCGCGCCGCCTGCAGCGAGCGCGTGCGCAGCCGCCGCAGCACGTCGTCGGCCACCCATTCGTGGTGGGCCAGCGCCAGCGGTGCGGGCATGCCATCGACTGCATCCTGTCCCTGGCGGACTACCCCGAAGCTGCCGCGCAGCACCTTGCCCTGCGCCTGCAGCTGTTCCAGCGCTGCGTCGGCCACCACCACACCCACGCCGAATGCCGTTGCCACCTGCGCGGTGGTAAAGGGCGCGTGGGTACGCGCGTACCGGGCCAGCAGTTCCCCAAGCGGATCGGTGGATGGCGGCAATACGGCATGCGGTGGCAACGCTGGCAACGCGATGCCCAGCGCATCGCGCAGCCGTGTGGCATCTTCCACCGCCGCCCAGTGTTCGCTGCCAGCCAAGGGGATGCGCAGGGCGCGGTGGTCGCGTTCGAGGGCGTGCAGGTGCTCGATGGCCGCCTCGTCCACCAGCCGCCGCGCCACCTCCGGCAGCGACAGCGGGCCCAGCTCGCGCAGCACGTCAGCCACGCCTTCCCTGCCCTTCGCGCGCCGCGCCGGCGCAAGACGCTGCAGCTCCGCACCGACCTGGTCGACCACGGCCGCATCCAGCAGCTCGCCCATGTCCACCTGCCCGAGCAGGTCGGCCAGCAGGCCGTCATCCAGCGACAGCACCGACGCGCGGCGCTCGGCCAACGGCACGTCGGTGCCATACATGAACTCGGCCACGTAGCCGAACAACAGGTTTGCCGCGAACGGCGACGGCACCTCGGTGGTGACCTCGGCAATGGCCACACTGCCCTCGGCCAGGCGCTGCATCAGCGCGCCCAGCGCCTGCAGATCGTACACGTCCTGCAGGCACTCGCGCGCGGCCTCGATCAGGATCGGGAAGTCGGGGTAGCGCTGTGCGATGGCCAGCAGTTCGGCCGCCCGCAGGCGTTGCTGCCACAGCGGCGAACGCCGCCCCGGGCTGCGTCGCGGCAGCAACAGGGCACGCGCCGCGCATTCGCGGAAACGGGCCGCGAACAGCGCCGATGTTCCCACCGCACGGGCCACCTCGCGCCGCACCTGTTCCGGGTCGAACAGGAACAGGTCCGCGCCGGGCAGGCGGCCGGCCGTATCGGGAATCCGCGCGATGATGCCGTCGTCGCTGGCCACCACCGCCGGGTCCACGCCCCAGCGTTCGCGGATGCGCGCGGCCATCGCCAGGGCCCACGGGTCGTGCACGCGCCGCCCGTAAGGCGAATGCAGCATCAGCCGCCAATCGCCGTTCTCGTCACGGCAACGCTCCACCACCAGCCTGCGGTCGGTAGGCAGCACGCCGGTGGCCTGGCGCTGCTCGTCCAGCAGCCCGTAAATGTTTTCGATGGCATTGCTGGCCAGCCCGCAGGCCTGCAGGCGTTCGGTCATCGCGGCGGGCCGCTCGCCTTCATCGGCAGCGCGTTCCAGCGCCGCTATGAAGGCCCCGACCGCTTCGCCCAGTTCCGCCGGCCGTCCTACGCCTTCGCCGCGCCAGAACGGCAACCGCGCCGAGCGCCCGGGCGCGGGCGTCACTACTACCTGGTCATGGGTAATCTGTTCGATGCGCCACGACGTGGCGCCCAGCGTGATCACATCGTTGACCCGCGACTCGTGCACCATTTCTTCGTCCAGCTCGCCCACGCGCCGCGACCCGGCGCGCTCCTCGCCTTCGGGCAGCACCACGCCGAACATGCCGCGGTCGGGGATGGTGCCGCCGCTGGTCACGGCCAGCTGTTTCGCACCCGGCCGCGCTTCCAGCGTGCCGGTCTGCCGGTTCCAGACCAGGCGCGGACGGAACCCGGCGAAGTCGTCGGACGGATAACGCCCCGTAAGCATGTCCAGGGTTGCATCGAACGCACTGCGTGGCAGCGTGCGATACGGCGCGGCGCGGCGCACGCGGGCATACCAGGCATCCAAATCCAGTGTGTCCATGGCGGCGGCCGCCACCGTCTGCTGGGCCAGGACGTCCAGCGGGTTTTGCGGCGGATCCACCGCTTCGATGCGTCCGGCCAGCATGCGCTCGATGGCCACGGTGGCATCGATGAGGTCGCGCCGCGTGCGCGGGTACACCAGCCCCGTGGATGTGCCGCCGACCTGATGGCTGGCCCGCCCCACCCGTTGCAGCGCGCTGGCCACCGACGGCGGCGCCGCGACCTGGATCACCAGATCGACGCGCCCCATGTCGATGCCCAGCTCCAGGCTCGAGGTAGCCACCACGCAGCGCAGTTCGCCGGATTTCAACGCCTGTTCGATCTCGCGGCGCTGTTCCTTGGACACCGACCCATGGTGCGAACGCGCAATCAGCGCCGCCGCCCCGCTCACCCGCCCGCTGGTGCCGCCGTTGAACGACGCGTAATGGCCGTCGGCAGGCACGGCGTCCTGCGCGGCGGCTGGCGGTGGGTGCAGGCCGGGATCGCGCGCCAGGCGGTCGGCATACAGCTCGTTGAGCCGCGCGGTGAGTTTTTCGGCCACGCCGCGTGAGTTGGCGAAGACGATGGTGGCGCGTCGCGCCAGCACCTGGTCCAGGATGCTGGCTTCCACATGCGGCCAGATCGACCCGACCCGGCCCGCCAGCGCAGTGCCGCCCTCGCCCAGCGGCGAGGGAATATCGGCCATGTCCTCCACCGGCACCACGATGCGCACGTCCAGCTGCCGGTCCGACGGCGGGTTAACCACGGTGACGGGCCGGTCGCCGCCCAGGAAGCCGGCCACCTGCTCCACCGGGCGCACCGTGGCCGACAGGCCGATCCGCTGCACCGGTTGCTGCGCCAGCGCGTCGAGGCGCTCCAGGCTCAACGCCAGGTGGGTGCCGCGTTTGCTGCCAGCCACCGCGTGGATCTCGTCGATGATCACCGTATGCACGTCGCGCAGGCTGTCGCGCGCCTTGGAGGTGAGCATCAGGAACAACGATTCGGGCGTGGTGATCAGGATGTCCGGCGGCCGCCGCAGCAGCCGGGCGCGTTCGGCGCTGGTGGTGTCGCCACTGCGGATCGCCACCGACAGCGCCAACGCCGGGTCCCCGCGCAGCGCGCGCTGCGCGTTCACGCCCTCCAACGGCACCTGCAGGTTGCGGTGCACGTCCGCGCCCAGCGCCTTGATCGGCGAGATGTACAGCACGCCGATGCCGTCACCGGGCACGCGCGGCCGCTGCGCACGCACCCGGAACAGCCGGTCGATGGCATGCAGGAACGCGGCCAGGGTCTTGCCCGATCCGGTCGGCGCGATCACCAGCGTGTGGTCGCCAGCACCAATGGCCGCCCACGCGGCGACCTGCACCGGCGTGGCAGCGTCGAACGCGGACGTGAACCAGGCGCGGGTGGCCGGCTCGAAGGCGGCCAGTGATTGCGTGGTGTGGGGCGTGGAAGTGGGCATGGGCGGAACAGATGATCGCCTCAAGGCGCGTTCACCACCACCCACGTGGGCGCATGGTCGCTGGCCTTGTCCTGCAGACGCACCCAGCGGTCCACGCCGGCGTCCTTGAGACGGTCGGCCAGCGCGGGATTGAGCAGCAGGTGGTCGATGCGCAGGCCACGGTCGCGCTCGGCATGCTGGCGGAAATAATCCCAGAACGTGTAGATCACCTCGTCGGGGTGGCGCGCACGCAGCGCATCGGTCCAGCCCTGCGCCAACAGACGCGCGTACGCATCGCGCACTTCCGGCTGCAACAGCGCATCCTTGCGCCAGGCCTTGGGGTCGTACACGTCCGCGTCGGTGGGAATGACGTTGAAGTCGCCCATGATCACCACCGGGTGCGGCAGCGCCACCAGGCTGCGGGCGTGTTTGATCAGGCGCTCCATCCAGCGCAGCTTGTAGTCGAACTTCGGGCCCGGTTGCGGGTTGCCGTTGGGCAGGTAGAGGCCCGCCACCACGATGCCGTGGACGGCCGCTTCCAGGTAGCGGCTCTGGGTGTCAGCCGGTTCGCCCGGCAAGCGCCGGCGGCTTTCAACCGGCGTCACACCGCGCCCCAGCAAGGCCACGCCGTTCCAGCGCGCCTCACCCAGCCATAGCGCGCCATAGCCGGCCTGTTCCAGTTCGGCCGCCGGAAACGCCGCGTCGGTTGCCTTCATCTCCTGCAGCGCCACCACGTCGGGCTTCTCGGCCGCCAGCCACGCCAGCAGGTGCGGCAACCGCGTGCCGATGCCGTTGACGTTGTAGGTAGCCAGCGTGAGGGTCTTGCGCCGCGTCATCGGCCTGGCCTCGCCAGCGAAGGGAAGGTGCAACGACAGCGCGCGGGTGCGCGTGCGTGCAGTGAGTTCGGCAAGGAAGCGTTGACCATGCGCCGATTAGACGCCGGTGCATGTCATCGGCGCGTCACCCTGACCGGCGGCTCACAACCGCCCCCGTACCCTGCGGGCATGCGCCGCTTCGCCCAAGCCATCGCCGACCCTTCCTCACTGCCCGTTGGACTGCCGGCCTCGCTGGCCGACGCACTGGCCACCGCCCCGGACCGCTACAACATCGGCAAGAACGGCAGCGCCACCGTGCTGGCCCGCGACGGCGATGGCAGCCTGGTAGCGGCGGACATGCGCTGGGGCCTGGTACCGCGCTGGTCCAAACAACCGTCCACGCCCTACACCACCGTAACCGCGCGGCTGGAGCGCGCCGCCAAAAGCCGCATCTTCGCCCAGGCCTGGCAGCAGCGGCCCTGCGTGGTTGCCCTGACCGGCTATTACAAATGGGATCGGCAGCGTCGCCCGCCGTGGCCGTTGTTCGTGCAACGCACCGACGGCTTGGCGCTGCTGGCGGCCGGCCTGTGGGAACACTGGGCCGGTGAGGACGGCCAGGAGATCGACAGCTTCACCGTGCTGACCGCGCCGAACCCCGGCATCCCTGCCCCGCTCACGTCCGATGGACCGGTGTTCATCGATGCATCGGTGGCCATGGCGTGGTTGTCCGGTGCCCTGCATACGCCCGCCGAACTGCAGGCGCAGGCCGCTACGCCACCGCTGGAGGCCTATCCGGTGAGTCGCGCCTTCCGTGATCCCGCGCGCGACGACTACACCCTGCTGGAACCGGTCGACCCGGCGCAGGAAGGCCCCGACAGCGGCCCCGCGGCGTGGGATGGCGATGGCCTGGACGACGAAGACGGTGCGGACTAGCGCACGCGTTGGCCGCGTGCCCCTGTCAACGGCGACGTAACACAACTTGGCGCTGCGTTGACATCGGCAGGCACAGGATCAAATACCCCCTCAGTAAAAACCCCATGAACGGTAGTGTGCGCATTCCCCCTTCGCGTGGCGTTGTTCTGGTCGTGGAAGACGAGATCGACGTGTCCCGGTTGTTCGTCGAAGTGCTCAGCCAGGCCGGTTATGACGTGGTGCCGGCGTACTCGGTCACTGACGCGCTCGGCACCTTGGTTTACCAGCGCTTTGACGCCGCCGTGCTGGACATCGAGCTGGGCGACGGGCCGGTGTTTCCGGTAGCCGACCGCCTCGCCCGCACCGGCACGCCTTTCCTGTTCGCTTCGGCGGTCTACATCCAGATGGTCCCGAAGCAGCATCAGGGCGTTCCCTTCATCGGCAAGCCCTTCAACATCAACGAACTGGTGGCACGCGTCGAGGACGCCGTCGAACGCGGCCGCAACGGTCCACCTTCCAACCGCGCCGCAGACTGAGTTCCCCCGTTATGGCCGCGCCGTCCGGTTCCCGCCTGGTCATCTACGCCGCACTGGTCGGCAATCTGTGCATCGCCATCGCCAAGTTCGTGGCCGCCGGCCTGTCGGGCAGTTCGGCGATGCTCAGCGAGGGCGTGCATTCGCTGGTGGACACCATCAACGAGGTGTTGTTGCTGTACGGCCTGCGCCGTTCGGAGAAGAAGCCCGACACCGTGCACCCGTTCGGCTATGGGCGCGAGCTGTACTTCTGGAGCTTCATCGTGGCGCTGCTGGTGTTCGCCGCCGGTGCGGGCGTATCGGCGTATGAAGGCATCCAGCACATCCGTCACCCCGAGCCGGCCACCAACCACCTGATCAGCTATTCGGTGCTGGGCATCTCCATCGCGTTTGAAGGCGCGTCGTGGTGGATCGCGCTGCGCGAGTTCCGTGCCACCAAGGGCACGATGGGCTACTTCGAGGCCTTCCGCCGCAGCAAGGACCCCACCACCTTCACCGTGCTGCTGGAAGACAGTGCGGCGCTGCTGGGTCTTGGATTCGCGCTGGTGGGCCTGTTGGCGGCACAACTGCTGGACATGCCGGTGCTCGATGGCGTGGCGTCGCTGTGCATTGCCGCGGTGCTGGCGGTCACTGCCTTCCTGCTCGCCCGCGAAACCAAGGGACTGCTGGTGGGCGAGCCGGCCCACCCCAGCGTGGCCAACCGGATTCTGGCGGTGGCCAACACCGACCCCGACCTGCGCAATGCCAACGGCGTCACCACCATGCAGATGGGGCCGGACCAGGTGGTGGCAATGCTGAGCGCCGAATTCGAGGACGACCGTACCACCCCGCAGATCGAGGCGTGCATCACCCGCATCGAGAAAGCGGTGAAAGCCGAGTACCCCGAGTTGGTGGCGTTGTTCGTGAAGCCGCAGACGCCGGAGGTGTTCCGCGCGCGACGGGCAGCGCTCGGCGAGCACCGCCCGTCACCGTAACAACCGGCCCGCTCAGGCCAGCGGAAGCATCTGGCGCACGCTGCGCAGCAGTTCGTTGACGCTGAACGGCTTGGGCAACAAGGCCATCCCGGTTCCGAGAAAGTCGTTACGTACCACCGCGCTCTCGGTATAGCCGGTGATGAACAGCACCGGCAGCTGCGGCCGTAACGCGCGGGCAGCGTCGCCCAGCTCGCGGCCGTTCATACCGGGCAGGCCCACGTCGGAGAGCAGCAGGTCGATGCCGCGCTCGGAATGCAGCTCCAGCAGCGCCTGCTGCGCGTTGATTGCCTCCACGACCTGGTAGCCCGACTCCATCAGCATCTCGCGCACCATCATGCGTACCGAGTCGGTGTCGTCCACCAGCAGGATCCGCTCGGAACGTCCACGCGGCACCTGGGTGGGCTGCGGCGCCTGCTCGGGGCTGAGCAGCTGGCCTTCGGGCAGTAGAAGTTCGATCTCGGTCCCTTCCCCGCGCTCGCTGGCGATGCGCGCACTGCCGCCGGACTGCCGGGCAAACCCGTAGGTCATCGACAAGCCCAGGCCGGTGCCCTCGCCCTGCGGCTTGGTGGTGAAGAACGGCTCGAAGACCTTGGTCAGCAGCTCAAGCGGAATGCCGCTGCCGTTGTCGAGCACCTTTACGCTGATGTAGTGCCCCGGCGCCAGCTCATGGTCGCGTTCCACATGGGTACGGCCGGCCCGGATCCGGATCAGCCCCTGGCCGGCCAGCGCGTCGCGCGCGTTGATCACCAGATTGAGGATCACGTTCTCGAACTGGTTCGGGTCGGCCACGGCCACCATGGGTTGCGCACCCAGCTCCAGTTCCAGCTCGATGTTCTCGCCAATGGACCGACGCAGCATGTCTTCCAGCGAGCGGATCCGGGCCACCACGTCGAAGGTCTGCGGATCGAGCGGCTGCTTGCGTGCGAAGGCCAGCATGCGCTGGGTCAGCGCGGCGGCGCGGTGGGCCGAGGCGGTGGCGATGTCGACATAGCGCGAGGCCTTGTCCCATGCGCCTCGGGCCACGGCGATCTCGATCATGTCCAGGCCGGAGATGATCGTGGTCAGCAGGTTGTTGAAGTCGTGCGCGATACCGCCGGTGAGCTGGCCCAGCGAATCCATCTTCTGCGCCTGCAGCAGCTCGACCTCGGTGCGCTGGCGCTCTGCGATCTGAAAGGCCAGTTCCGAGGTCGCGCTTTCCAGCTCCTGGCGCTGCTCGGTCTCGCGCGCGTGGCGTTCGGTGGTGTCCTGGACCAGCACCAGGCCCTGGCCGGGCGCACGGTACGGCGTGACGCGCCATTCGGTGATGCGCGTTGCCGCGCCCACGCGCAGGGTAAACGTGCCCTGCCAGCGCTCGCCCTCGGCCAGCGCAACCTTCAGCGCGCTCAGCGGGACCACCTGGTCCGCCAGCAGCGCCTCCAACCTGCCCGGCGCGCCGTCTTCACCGAGCAGCCGCACGAAGGCGTCGTTGGCATCGTGATAGCGCAGCTCGGCATCCAGTACCGCGATCGGCGCGTTGATCTGGCGGAAGATCTCGCCAAAACGTGCTTCGGCTTCACGCAGGGCTTCTTCCGAACGCCGCGCGCGCAACAGCGTGCGCAACGTGGCCAGCAGGACGTCCGGATCGACCGGGTGGATCAGGTAGGCGTCCGCACCGGCGTTCAAGCCGGTGATGAGGTCGCCGGTGGCGATCGAGGCCGCCGACACGTGCACCACCGGCAACAGCCGCATGCGCGGGTCGTCGCGCAACTGCCGCACCACGTCGAACCCGCTCATGTCCGGCAGGTTGACGTCCAGCACCAGCGCACCGAAATCCTGCCGGGCCAGCTGTGCCAGGCCCTCCCCACCGGTACCGGCCTCTTCGACCTTGTAGCCGTGATGTTCCAGCACGCGCCGCACCGCATAGCGGGTTGCGGCGTTGTCATCCACCACCAGGATACGATCAGAGTTCGGCACGGGGCGTCTCCTCGGCGAGCTTGTAGGGCAGCACCACGTAAAAATCCGAGCCTTCGCCGACCACGCTGTCCACGCCCACATGGCCGCCCAGCAGTTCGGCGAAGCGCTTGCACAGCGACAGCCCCAGGCCGGTGCCGCGCAGGCGCTTCTGCAGCGGCGTATCGACCTGGACGAAATCCTCGAACAGGGTGGACTGCAGGTCGGCCGGGATGCCGATGCCGGTGTCGCGCACGCTGAAGCGCACTGAATCATCGCCCTGCATGCGGGCCGAGACGACCACCTGCCCGTTGGGGGTGAACTTCAGTGCGTTGGAAATGAAATTGCGCAGGATCTGCGCCAGCTTCTTGTCATCGGTGTACAGCATGGGCAACGCCGGCGGGTCCTCGAACAGGAGGTCCAGCTGGTCGCCTTCGACCAGCGGGCGGAACATGCCACGCAGCGCCGAAAACAGATCCATCAGGTCGAACCAGGCCGGCGAGATGGTGATGCGGCCGGCCTCGATTTTGGCCAGGTCCAGCAGGTCGTCCACCATCTCGCGCAGCTCGCTGGTGGAGGCGCTGATGAAGCGCACCTGGCGGCGCTGTTCGTCGGTGAGCGGACCGTCCATGCCGTCCTCCAGCAGGCGCGTCATGCTCAGGATCGAGCCCAGCGGCGTGCGGAATTCGTGGCTCATGTAGGACAGGAACCGGCTTTTCAGCTCCGAGACCTCGCGCAGCTGCTCGGCCTGCTGGTCCAGCTCGGCATACAGCGCCAGCACGCCCTGGTTGGTTTCGTCCAGTTCGGCGCGCAGTGCGTCGGCTTCCATGCGCAGCTGCTGCACCTGCTGATCGTTGGCAGTGGACATCAATGTAACTCTCCAAGTCGCAGGGCAACGATGCCGACATCGTCCCGACCGCGGTCGAAATCACGCTGCAGCACCGCCACGATCAACGCCGGGTGGCGGTGGACCAGGCCGGGGTAGTCGCGCAGGCTCCAGCGCGCCTGCAGCCCGTCACTGTGCATGACCAGCAGCGTGCCTGCGTGAGTGTGAAAGTGGAAGGGTTGTGCCTTGCGGAACTGCACCCCGACGATGCCCGGGTGCGAGGCCATCCCGCGCGAGCCGGTGGGCTCGCACAGCGAGGCGGAAATGTTGCCGATGCCGGCGAACTGCACGTTCTGGCCGTCCTGCCCGACACAGGCCACGGCGGCGGCGCCCCCGCGGCTGCCGGACATGCCCGCATGCATCGTGCCGATCAGCGTGGCCGCATCGAAGGCCGAGGCGGTGGCCATGGCCGCCGTGCCGGCCTGGGCGGCATCGGCTGCGGGCAGGCCATGGCCCAGTCCATCGATCAGGCTCAGTGCGGTGGTGTGCCCGTCGGCGCGCAGGTGCCAGCCGTCGCCGCAGGCCACTTCATGGCGCATGGGAATGCGCAACGCGCCGTAGGCAAGGTCGATGTCCGGCGCGCATCGGCTCGGGTAGATGCGCGCCACGATCACCGCGCCGCGTGCATCGGACCAGGCATCCAGCACCGTTGCCTGGCGACGGATGGCGCCCAGCCCCAGCCCCTGGGTTCCGCCGGTGGAGACGCCATCGGGAAGGCACTCGGACAGCGAGAAACCGGGGCCGGCATCCAACGTGCACAGTTCCACGCCACGACCACTGCGGCCGCAGACCAGCGACAGGTACATGCGCCCGCCGCGACCGTGCTTGATCACGTTGGTGGCCAGTTCGGTGGCGGCCAGGGCCACGCGCCCGGCGTCCATCTCGTCAAAGCCGGCATGGTCGGCCAAGGCCAACGCTTCGCGCCGTGCCTGCCCGACCTGCGAGACTTCTTCGACCACCACCACCCGGGTCACCTGGCCGGTGAAGTTCAGGTCCATTTGGTGATGGCAATGCGCGTGCCCTCGCCCGGTGCGCTGTCCAGCTCGAAGTCATCCACCAGCCGGCGCGAACCGGACAGGCCCAGGCCCATGCCCGAGCCGGACGACCAGCCATCGGTAAGTGCCTGGGCCAGATCGGGAATGCCGGGGCCCTGGTCGGTGAACACCAGGCGCACGCCCTTGCGCAGGCCGCTTTCCAGTATTTCCCACGCCATGGTGCCGCCACCGCCGTAGATCACCGCGTTGCGGGCCAGCTCGCTGGCAGCGGTCACCAGTTTGGTCTGGTCGATCAGCCGCAGCTTGCACGCCACCGCCGCCTGGCGCGCGGCCTGGCGTGCCAGCACCACATCCTGTTCGACGCGGATCGGCAACACCCCGGTCGGCGCGGTCATGGCAGCTCTTCGTCGGTACGCTGCAGCAGCTTCATGCCGCGCTCGACGTTGAGCGCGGTGCGCACGCCGCTGAGGGTGAGCCCCAGCTCCACCAGCGTGATCGCTACTGCCGGCTGCATGCCCACCACCACGGTGGTGGCATCCATGATCCGGGCGATGGAGGAAATGGTGGAAATCATGCGCCCGATGAAGGAATCGACGATGTCCAGTGCGGAGATGTCGATCAGCACACCACGCGCGGAGGTGCGGCGGATCTTCTCGCTCAGGTCGTCCTGCAGGGTCAGCGCCAGCTGGTCATGCATGTCCACCTGGATGGTCACCAGCAGCAGATCGCCCATCTGCAGGATCGGAATGCGTTCCATGTCAGCGCTCTGCCCGAACCACCGTCTGCCCGGTGCGCTTGAGCGCCAACGCCAGCGCGTCGGCCAGGTTGGCCTTGGTCACGATGCCCTGCAGGTCCAGCCCGAGGTGCACGATGGTCTGGGCAATCTGCGGCCGCACGCCACTGATGATGGCGTCGGCGCCCATCAGGCGGATGGCGGTGACCGTCTTGAGCAGATGCTGGGCCACCAGGGTGTCCACGGTGGGCACGCCGGTGATGTCGATGATGGCGATTTCCGAGCCGGTATCGACGATCCGCTGCAGCAGCGACTCCATCACCACCTGGGTGCGCTGCGAATCCAGCGTGCCGATCATCGGCAGCGCCAGCACGCCTTCCCACAGCTTCACCACCGGGGTGGACAGCTCCAGCATTTCTTCCTGCTGGCGCTGGATCACGTCTTCGCGGGTCTTCTGGAACGCCTTGACGCTGTGCAGGCCGAGCAGGTCCAGCAGTTCGGAGATCGCCCACAACTGGTCACCCAGCAGCGCCGGGTCGTCGGCATAGCCCTGCTGGATCAGGTCGAACAGCGGACGCTTGAGCGAGAACAGGAAGCGCGCGGTTTCGGCCGAGTCGAAGCCCTTGAGCACGCGGTCGCGCGACAGGTCTTCCAGGAACCGGCGGATCTCCTGCCAGTCGGCGCCGGTCAGGCTGCCCACGTTGGCCACCGACAGCGCCTCCAGGAACAGGCGCCAGAATTCGCGCGCCTGGGCATCCAGTTCGCGGGCCGACAACCGCCCATCCTGGGTCTGGGTGCTGGATGTCAGGTTGTCCGTCCACTGGGCCAGCAGGGGCTCCTGATGGCTGCGGATGAGGTCGATCGTGCGCTGCTGCAAAGCCGCCATGCGGAATTCCTGCAAAGAAAGGTAGAGAACCAGACCGGCGCACCTGAATGGGCGCCGGGACGGGAGCTTAAATCAATTCAGGTAGCTGAGGAGCGTACGGTGAAGCGTCTGATGTGAAGGAATTGAGCACATAGCTGACTGGTTCAGATAACGCCCATTCAAGCTTCACCATCGTTGCGCAGCCATTCGATCGCGGTGTGCGCGATGCGGTGCTTGCGGTGGCAACGCGGCCACATCCCGGGACTCTAGAATGCAGGGGCGACGAGAAAGAACCGCGCGCAGTCCCCACACAAGCGGCCCGTCGTCCCCTGCAACGCGGCCATCGGAGAGAAACTGATGCAACAGACCGTCATCCCCCAGCTGCGCATGACCGATGCAACCGTCAGCGTGCCGTTCTACCAACAGCTGGGCTTCACCATCGACTGGGAGCACCGCTTCGCGCCCGACATGCCGCTGTTCGTGCAGATCCGCCGCGAAGGCCAGCTGCTGTTTCTGACCGAACATGCCGGTGACTGCGAACCCGGCGGTGCGGTGTACTTCCATGTGCCGGACGTGGATGCACTGCATGCCGCGTTTGTTGCCGCCGGAGCGGCCGTGTTCCGCGCGCCGGCCGATGTGCCGTGGGGCGGCCGCGAGATGATGGTGGTGGATCCGGACCACAACCGGCTGCGGTTTGCTACGCAGGGGGATTGAACCCCAGTCTCGCAACACCCTCCACGCTGCAGGATGCGCGCCAGCAGACGCGGGCATCGTCCTGGCGGCGGTGAAAAAGGCAGGCTGGACCGTCACGGGCAAGCCCGAACGCACGCCCAAGCACTTCGACGTCCTGCGGTTGCCCATACCGCAAACGGCCAGGTCCGCTTGCCCCGGTAGGGTCGGTTCCCAAACGACCGCCGATACACGGTCCACGCCATTGCACGCATAACCTTCAACGGAGGCGCGCCGTTGATCGCAACCAAGCTCGCCGTTCCAGCGTCATGTCGCCGCCGAACACTGGCCGTTCCACGGCAGTCGACCAAGGTTCGACCCTACCAGCCACGAGCGCAGCAGGAATGCCCCGCCCGCATGGCGTCCCAGTCACGGCCTCCGTTGCCGCAAACAGCCGGGCCGCCGCCCCGGTAGGGTCGGTTCCCAAACGACCGCCGATACACGGTCCACGCCATTGCACGCATGACCTTCAACGGAGGCGCGCCGTTGATCGCAACCAAGCTCGCCGTTCCAGCGTCATGTCGCCACCGAACGCTGGCCGTTCCACGGCAGTCGACCAAGGTTCGACCCTACCAGCCACGAGCGCAGCAGGAATGCCCCGCCCGCATGGCGTCCCAGTCACGGCCTCCGTTGCCGCAAACAGCCGGGCCGCCGCCCCGGTAGGGTCGGTTCCCAAACGACCGCCGATACACGGTCCACGCCATTGCACGCATGACCTTCAACGGAGGCGCGCCGTTGATCGCAACCAAGCTCGCCGTTCCAGCGTCATGTCGCCACCGAACGCTGGCCGTTCCACGGCAGTCGACCAAGGTTCGACCCTACCAGCCAGGTCCAGCGCAGCACGCAAGCAGAAAGCGGCCGACTACGAAAAGTGGAACGTGCCCGCCTGACCTGCCCGCACCACGCACCAACAGCGCCCCGGAGTCTTCCCGGGCGCTTCAGCTGCTAGGCCGATTGCAGCTGCCACTGACGCAGGGCCGCGCCTCTCAGCGCCTGCTCGCCGCACCCGGTGGGGCAACGCAGGACGCGCGCTGCTGACGTGCTGACGAAACCCTGCCCTTCCTGCGCCTTGAAGATCACCTCGCACGACAGGCAACGCGCCACCATCGAATACAGGTGGACGATGCGTCCACTGCTCGGGTCTTGCAACGCGTGCACATCCAGCAGATCGAACTGGCAGCTATCGGGCATCGCGCGCCGGGGAAGCGGATGGGAAACGAAGGTCTGCAGGTTCACGAGCGCGCGCCATGGAGGGGATGGGCAAAACTGTAAGCGTCCGGATGTGGAGCGCGAGTGCAGACGTCATGCAGCGACCGCGCTGTTTCATTGTCGTCATCGCGCGAGCGTTGCAACCCTGAACCGTTTGGTATCGCGCGCCAGGATTTCACTCACGCCACACCCCACACGCAAGCAGCATGGCCAAGCCCACTCCGGGCACTACAGCGAGGCATTGAACATGGACAAGAACCGTACCGAAGGTGCAAAGAACCAGGTCAAGGGCACCGTGAAGGAAGTAGCTGGCAAGGTCACCGGCGACAAGGCTCAGGAGCTTGAAGGCAAGGCCCAGAAAACCGTTGGCAAGGTGCAGAGTGAAGTGGGCAAGGCCAAAGACAACGCCCGTCACTGACGTGAGCGCGCTGCTCCTGAGCTGTGGCGAGGGAGCAGTAGCGACCCATCTGATGAATGGCCATCCGCCCCCGTCGGGGGCTGGCCGCAGGTGCGACAAACCGTCGCAATCACGCTGAAACCGGGCACCCTCGCCGCGGGGATTCCCCGATATGGCCTAGAATCCGGGCCGTGCGCTCCCCTGTTCTCCACCGCTGGCTTCACGCCTGGGCCTGCCTGGCCATGCTGCTTGTGGTGCTCGCACCTCTGGTAAGCCGGGCGCTGGCGCATCCGCCGGCCGCTGTCGTACAGCCCGCGAATGCGCATGCCGCACATTCGCAGCCGGTCGAAACCGCCGCACCGCACGCGCACCCCATGCATCACGATTCGGCCCATGGCATGGATCACGCCATGATGCATCCGCCGGGACACGCCGAATCCGCACCCGCTGCCGCACCCACGCCTGCCGATCCCCATGCACGGCACGACATGGGCGTGGACTGCGACTACTGCGTGATCGCCGCGCGGATGATCAGCCTGCTGGTCGCTCTGCTCCTGCTGATGACCGTCGGGCCGGTGCACTTCCGCGCCTTGGCTGGCCTCGTGGCTACGCGGCAATCTCCCTCACCGGGAACCCTCGGCGCACGCGGTCCACCGCACGCCCTCGCCTGCTGATCCAGCGTAGGCCTCAAGGCGCGCATCGCGCCACGCCGTCACTGCTTCGCCAGACACGCCCGGCCCTTGCCCGGGTGCGTGCGCGCCGCTGGATCCAGCCCGTCTCCTCCAACCACCGGCTTATACGCCGGCGCCTTTGCCTGTCTCGACCCCACGAGGGTTGCGGCATTTCGATGTTGTGCACAATGAACAGACCTCCCGCTCCACACCGGCTTTCCCACGCCCTCCTGGCCGCCCTCGCCTGCGCGGCCACCGTTCCATCTGTCGCCGCCGCACAGGACGGCACCGTGCTCACCCTGGGTACAGTGCAGGCCCGCGCCACCGCCGAACGCACGCTCCCGGCGCGCTCGGTCTTCAGCTCGGTGGACATCATCGGTGGCGACCTGCTGCAGCAGCAGAAGGTGGACCACAGCTGGGAGCTGCTGATGAACGCCCCCGGCGTGCAGGTCACCCAGTTCAAGATGGGCACCGATGCCGGCCGCTTCTCTTTCCGCGGCTTCAACGGCGAAGGCCGCATCAATGCGGTCAAGCTGCTGATCGACGGCATCCCCAGCAACGACAACGCCGGCGGCATGCCCTATCTCGACGCCGTGTTCCCGCTCGACATCAGCGCGATCGAGATCGTGCGCGGCACCAACGATGCGCGCTACGGCCTGCACGCCATCGCCGGCGATGTGAACGTGCTCACCCGTCAGGGCGGCAACGACGGCCAGCTCAGCGTCACCGTGGGCAGCTTCGGCACCCGGGACATCCAGTTGGCCAAGGGGTTCGAGAACGGCGCGTGGTCGCAGAACTATTTCATCGGCTGGCGCGGCGCCGATGGCGAGCGCGACCATGCCGATGGCACGCAGCGCAGCTTTGCCGGCAAATGGTTCTATACCGATCCCGATGGCCGCTGGCGGGCGGGCCTGACCAGCCGTTACTACAAGAACGCCGCACTGGAAGCTGGCTACCTGAGCTACGCCGAGGTGCAGGCCAACCCCAACCAGTCACCCGACTACGCCCGCGATGACCGCAGCGAGCGCGAAACCCTTCAGACCGCCCTGCACCTCGATGGCGCGCTGGGCACCGACTGGAGCTGGAACGCCAAGGCTTACCAGAATGACTACCGCAACCAGCGCTGGGTAACGTTCACCGCCGGCGGCGCGCAGCAGGAGCGCTTCAACGACGAAACCCACCGCGGGCTGATCTTCAACACCACGTGGCGCCCCACCACGGCGCTGACCGAGTTCGTGCTGGATGCCGGCGTGGACGGCCAATGGCAGGACAACACCGCGCGCCGCTTCCGCACCGTGGCGCGCGAGCGCCAGGCCACCCTGCGCGACTGGGATTTCGACCTGGACACCCGCGGCGCCTACGTGCAGGCCGTGATCCGCCCCACCCCGTCGCTGAAGATCGTGCCCGCCTACCGTGTGGACCACATCGGGGGTGACTTCCATAACGTGGCCGCCACCACCCGCGCGCCGATGTACGACTACGGCCTGATCAAGCAGCCCAAGCTCAGCGTGTCCTACGACCTGGCCAGCACCACGGTGGCCTACGCCAACTGGGGCCGCACCTTCCAGATCGGCAGCGGCAACGGTGCCTACCGCACCCAGGCCGGCAACCTCCTGCCCTCCATCAACGAGGGCTGGGAGACCGGCCTCAAGTGGGCGCCCACCCACGGCCTGCAGACCCGGGTGGCCTACTGGGAACAACGCGCGTCCGATGAAGTGGCCACCATCCTTGGCGTCAACGGCAGCGTGGGCAGCAACGAAGTGGGCAACGTGGGCAAGACCCTGCGCCGTGGCTGGGACGCGCAACTGACCTGGCAGGCCAACCCGCACTGGCGCGCGTGGGCCGCGTACTCGCGGCAGAAAGCCGTGATCCAGGTACCCGACCCCACTGCGCCGAGCACCCGTGGGCGGCAGATCGAGAACGTACCGAACTGGCTGGCCAGCGCCGGCGTCGATTACGCCCCCACCACGGACTGGACCTTCAGTGCCTGGGGCAATGGCCAGGGCGATTACTTCGTGGAGCGCACCAACACACTCGGCCGTTACGGTGGCTACGCGCTGCTGAACCTCAGCGCCAGCTACCGGCTGGATGCGCGCAACCAGCTGGCCCTGCAGCTGAAGAACGCAACGGACCGTTTTTACGTGTATGCCTGGTATGACACTGGGTCGTCGGGCTACTCGCCGGGCGATGGCCGCGCGCTCTACCTGAGCTGGACCCGGGAGCTCTGAGATGGACACCACCCCCACCCCGTGCACCCCAGGCCGCTTGCGCTTCTACCGCGCGGTGTGGCGGTGGCATTTCTACGCCGGCCTGTTCGTGCTGCCCTTCATCGCCTGGCTGGCGCTGACCGGTGCCGCCTACCTCTACCAGAAGCCGATCGACCGCTGGGTGCACCATGACCTGAAGGTGGTGGCAACCTCGCCGCAGGCGCCGACGCCGCCCAGCGCCCAGATCGCCGCAGTCACCGCCCTCTCGCCCGGCGACGTGTTCCGCTACACCACGCCCGAACGCGCCGATGGCAGCATGGAAATCGGCGTGCTGCAGCCCAACGGGCAGCGCGAGGTCTACTACGTTGACCCGACCACCGCGCAAGTGCGCGGGCACCTGCCCGACAAAGGCACGTTCTCCGGCGTCGTGCGCCGCCTGCACAGCCTGGACCTGCTGGGCGACTACGCCAGCGCACTGATCGAGATTGCCGCCGGCTGGGCGATCCTGCTGGTACTCACGGGCCTCTACCTGTGGTGGCCACGCGGGCAGAAAGGCGGCATCACGACCGTGCGCGGGCAGCCGCGCCAGCGCCTGTTCTGGCGCGACCTGCATGCTGTCACCGGCGTCTGGGTGGGGCTGGTGCTGCTGTTCCTGGCCGTCACCGGCATGCCGTGGTCAGTGGTGTGGGGCAAGCAGGTGAACGCGTGGGCCAACGGCCAGGACTACGGCTACCCCGCCGGTGTGCGTGTACAGGTGCCGATGTCGCAGCAACGGCTCGCCGATGCCACCTCGCCCACCTGGTCGATGGAACAGGCGCGGCTGCCGGCGTCGGCCCTGCCCCATGCGCACCACGCCGCTGCCGAAAAGCACGACGGGCACGAGGGCCACGGCGGTGGCACGCTGGGCGACCTGTCACCGCAGCCGGGCGCCATCGGAATCGACGCGGCCGTGCAGCGGTTCCACCGCCTTGGGCTGACGCCCGGCTACAGCGTGGCCCTGCCGCGTGGGCCGATGGGCGTGTACACCGCCTCGGTATACCCGGAAGACGTGGCAGGCCAACGCGTGGTGCACCTGGACCAGTACAGCGGCCGGGTGCTGCTGGACATGGGCTACGCCGATTACGGCGCGCTGGGGCGCGGGCTGGAATGGGGCATCAACGTGCACCTGGGCCAGGAATACGGCACGTTCAATCGGCTGTTCCTGCTGGTGGCCTGCGCTGCCATCGTGATGTTGTGCGTCAGCGGCGCAGTGATGTGGTGGAAGCGCCGGCCGCTGGGCGGCATCGGGGTGCCGCCACTGCCCAAGGAACGGCGCACGGTCGCCATCGTGTTCGCACTGCTGTGCGTGGGCGGGGTGCTGTTCCCGTTGGTGGGGGTGTCGCTGCTGGTGGTGGGCGTGTTGGATTTTGTTGCCAGTGGTGGATGGCGTACACCGGGCCCATCACGGAACTGAAGCACCGCTCAAACCACGACCGCAGTCCCCGCAGTGCTACAGGCGCTGCCCATTCCTTCACGCAGACTATCCCTGCGGGGCGCAGCGCACGCCTTCCACCTCGCCCATGACCTGCTTGTCCAGCGAATCGAACGCAACAGGAAAACCATCGCGCGTGCCAAGGGTGTCCTCCAGCAGGTAGTCACGCGCTCCCCTCTACACCGAAGTGCGCCCGGCAAGCAGCGTCGCTTCAGATCACTCGGGAATCTTCATTGCGCGATGGGCGGCAAGTACTGTCTCCTGGTTCATGTCTGGATGCCTTGCGCCATAGGCAGCCAGTAGCGCTTCCGCTCGGGGGTCGCCCGCGTCGCGCGCAGCCATCATGCCTGCAGCGGCGGATTCGGGCGATTGCGGGTACGCCAACGTCGAAAACACCGCGCCGAGGAGATAGCCTGTGAACGGGCTCCTGTGGGCAAACTGGACTTGGGTGGAATACGCATAGGCCTTCAGTACGTAACCTGCGCCGGGGCCTGCGTTGAAGGCGGCGTCATCGGCACCTCGTAGATGAAGATGGGGAGCAGCACGCTCCATCATTCTGTCCACGTAGAAGGCCATCGCCATTCCATCGCCGGTCTCCGCCCCCCGCTGCAGTTCGCTGTCGCTCATCATGCGGGTTTGCCGCCACTCTTCCATGCTGGGGAAACCGGCGTCCTCCAGGTAGCGCCGCTCCCGCTCATTCTCATAGGCAACGGCACCGAAGTAGCGTTCCTTGATGGCTTGCAAGTACGCCGCGTCCTCCTTGGGCATGCGGCGTACTTCCGCGTCCCATGAAGTAGTGGCAGCGATGTCCGTGTCGGCTCGACCGAGTGCGTGCTGCGCCGACGGAGGCAAGGTTGTTTGAGCAGGGCGCCCGGGATCCACTTCCTTAGCGGGCTCCTTGGCGTGCGGTGCCGGCACGTCACCCGGAGTACACCCACTGAGCAATACAACGATGCAGAAAAACGCGGGGGTACCGAGCTTCGTCTTCATTCAGCGTCCCTATAAGTGCTCAGCAGCAGGAATTGACGCGAACATTCTCTGCCAGAACGACACGCGACCGGTCCGAGGTCGCGCTATCGTAACCGGACGTCCTCAACTCCGTAAGGATGACGGCGCCAGCCAATGGTGCGTTGGGTCGTGCCAACGGCCCCGCCCCAGGACCAACGGCGCTTGGCAACGCGGCCAAGATCGCGCAGAGTTCCCGGCACGCACCACCTGCCCTTGAGTCATGACACGCCTGCTCATCATTGAAGACAACCCGGAGTTGGTCGCCAACCTGTACAGCTTCTTCGAGCCGCTCGGCTATGTGCTCGACGACGCGCGTGATGGTGCCACTGGGCTGCGCCTGGCCACGCAGAATGATTACGACGCGATCCTGCTGGACCTGATGCTGCCGCGGCTGGATGGCATGACGCTGTGCCAGAAGCTGCGTCAGGAATTCCAGAATCCTGTACCGATCATCATGCTGACCGCACGTGATCCGGTCGACGACCGGGTGCAGGGGTTGGCGCTGGGGGCCGACGACTACCTGATCAAGCCTTTCTCGCTCCGGGAACTGGATGCGCGCATCCAGGCGCTGGTGCGTCGCGCCCAGGGTCGGCAGGTGCAAGGCACCCTGGCATGGGAAGACCTGCAGGTGGACACGCGCGCTCCCCAGGCATGGCGGCAGGGCCAGGCCATCAGCCTGACCCCCAGTACCCACAAGCTGCTGCTGTGCCTGATGCGCGCCGCACCTGCCGTGGTCAGGAAGCAGGAGATGGAATACCTGCTCTGGGGCGACGATCCGCCCGACAGCGGCGCACTGCGCACGCACATCCATGAACTTCGCCAGCACGCCGACCGGAACTTCCCGTCCACGCTGATCGAGACGGTTCACGGCGTCGGCTGGCGCTTGAGCAAGCCGCAGAAGGTCAGCGCGCAATGACACGGGAGCAGCGCTGAGGCCATGAGGTCGATCTACCGCCAACTTACCCTGCGCACGCGCATCATCATTTCCTTCGTGCTGCTGATGGTGGCCGTGATGGGCTTCATCGTGGCCGCAGAGCAGCTCGACTATGACGAGCTGCGGGCCTACGTCATCTCAAAGAGCCTGCACAACGAGATGCATCGGCTGGAAGCGGAGATGGCCAACGGCACCCTCCCCACCCTGCCCGATGGGAGCCAGCTCTATGACGCCAACACCGTGCCCGCAGCGCTACGAAGCTATACGCCCGGCTACTACAGCGCCAAACATCCCGACGTCTGGCACATGCTGGTATTCGACCGCGACGGACAGCGCTACTACCTGCGCCAGGACGCCAAACGCTACCAGTACCTCGAGCACGTCATCGACGCGTACGCGTTGGTGGTCATCCTGTCGTGCATTCTGTGCGCGTTCTGGATAGGCCGGCTGACAGCGGCGCGCGTCATCGCGCCCATCACGCGCCTGGCCGATGCGGTGGAGCGCAAGGAAACGCCGTTTCCGTTCCAGGACGCCCGGGATGAAATAGGCGTGCTGGCACGCGCTTTCGCGCAGCACAGCGATGAGGCACAGCAGTTCCTGCAACGCGAACGGTGCTTCGTCGGCGATGCCAGCCATGAACTGCGCACGCCCCTGGCCATCATCGCCGGCGCGGCCGAAACCATCGTGCACCAGCTGCCCGACGACAGTCACCTGCACGCCAGCGCCGAGCGCATCATGCGCACCACCCAGGAGATGCAGCGCCAGCTGACCTGCCTGCTGTTGCTGTCGCGTGACCCGCAGCGGCTTGAGAAGGAAGACGTCGCGCTGCGCCCCTTGATCGAAGAATGCATTTCCCGTTGCCCGCCCTGGCTGGCCAACAAGCCGGTGGTGGTGGTGCTGGACGCGCCGCAGGATCCGCGCGTCCCCACCAACGCCGAACTGGCGCGCAGCGTGGTCTGGAACCTGCTGCGCAATGCATGCCAGTACACCGACGAAGGTCAGATACACATCAGCGTGCAGGACACCACCCTGGTCATCGCCGACACCGGCCCAGGGCTGCCCTCCAGCATCGATCCCCAGCAGTTTCAGCGCTTCACCCCCAGCGCGCGCCAGAGTGGCGAAGGACTTGGCCTGTCCATCGTGCAGCGGATCGTGGAACACCTGGGGTGGCACATGGCCGTCGAGAGTTCGGAGCATGGCTGCCGCTTCACCTTGGACATGTCGGCAGCGTAGTGACCGGGCGCGGTCACAACCTGCAACAGGGGCGAATCCTGACAGCTTTCTGACGCCGCCTTCCCAATGCTCTGCAGCGATCCATTCCCTGTGAGCTGCACATGCACCCCCAATATCCCACTGGAACCGGCAAATTTCGCCATGGCAAAACCGGGCTGAACCGGATCCTGCACACCCTGATTTACTCCCGCGATGGCTTCATGGCCACCGTCCGCGGCGAGGTCGCCTTCAGGCAACTGCTGGTCCTGCATGGCGTGCTGATGGCCGTGACCTTCGTACTGAACCTCAGCCCCGTAGAACGTGCCGTGATGCTGGCCGTGAGCTTCATCAGCCTGTTGGTGGAACTGCTCAATTCCGCCATCGAGGCGGTGGTCGACCGCATTTCGCTGGACCGCCACCCGCTCTCCAAGAACGCCAAGGACATGGGCAGTGCCGCCCAGACCGTGGCACTGCTCATGGTCGGCGCGGTATGGGCCGTGGTGCTGCTGGCGTAGGTCACCACGCCCGGACGCGCGCCTGGTTACAAAGAAACCTGACAACTTCCTGATACTCGCCTTCTGATACTTCGCGCACTTTTCGCTCCCCGGAAGTATGCGCGTGATTCAACGTCTTGTTTCTGTGCGGCTCAACCCGGTGCACCTCACCTGGATAGCCGCACTGTTCTTTGCCACTGTGGGCAACATGGCACTGTGGCAAACGCTCTGGACCCACGTGGAGATCAACAGCCTGCGCAGCGCGCTGTTCTTCATCAGCCTGCCCATGTTCCTGTTCTGCGCGTTCAACGTGCTGCTTACGCCGGTACTTGCGCTGCCTTATCTGCGAAAACCGCTGCTGGCGCTTCTGGTGCTGGTCAGCGCGGCCTGTACGTACTTCATGCTGCATTACGGCGTGCTGATCGATCGCAGCATGGTGCAGAACGCACTGGAGACCAACCAGGCAGAGCTTGCCTCCTACTTCTCCGCCCCCCTGCTGCTCACCGTGCTGGCGCTGGGCGTTCTGCCGGCTGCTGCCATGGTGTCCTTACCCACCCGGCGTTTCGGCGGCGCCCTGCAGACCGTGTCCTGGTGGATCATCAACCTGGTGGCGGCACTGGTGATCCTCACCGTCGTGTCCCTGGCGTTCTACAAGGACTACGCTTCCCTGCTTCGCAACAACCGCCAGCTCAAGGACCAGCTGCTGCCCGTCACCGTCGTGCGCAACGCCAATGGCTATCTCAAGCGCAAGTACATCGCCGTCTCGAGGCCCTTGCAGACCGTCGCCGAAGATGCCCGGCGGCCGACGCCGGTGGAAGGCCGGCGGCCCCGGCTCGTCATTGCCGTCGTGGGTGAAACCGCGCGGACCCAGAACATGCAGCTCAACGGCTACCCCCGCGCCACCAATCCGGTGCTGTCCAAGCGCGGGGACGTCATCGCCTTCAAGCATGTCGCCTCGTGCGGCACCGCCACCGCCATTTCCGTGCCCTGCCTGTTCTCCCGCATGGCACGAACGCAGTACGACGAGGTCCGCGCAGCCACCGAGGAGAACCTGCTGGACATCCTGCAGCGCACGGGCGTGGGCATCCTCTGGCGCAACAACAACAACGGCGGCTGCAAGGGGGTGTGCGCGCGCGTGCCTACCGAGCACATGCCGGCGCTCAAGGTGGCAGGGCAGTGCGTCAACAAGGACGGCACCTGCTACGACGAGGTCCTGCTGCACCAGCTCGGGGCCCGCATCGATGCCCTGCAGGGCGACGCGCTGATCGTGCTTCACCAGCTCGGCAGCCATGGCCCCACCTACTTCGAGCGCTACCCGCCAGACGGCAGGGTATTCAGCCCCACCTGTGACAGCAACCAGATCCAGACCTGTACCAACGAGGCGCTGACCAACACCTACGACAACACCCTGGTCTACACCGACCGGATGCTGGGCAAGGCCATCACCCTGCTGGAGGGCTACGCGGACCAGCGCGACGTGGCGATGATCTATGTGTCCGACCATGGCGAGTCGTTGGGCGAGCGCGGCATGTACCTGCACGGCACGCCGTACCTCATTGCGCCCCCGGAGCAGACGCACGTGCCCCTGCTCATGTGGTTCTCGCCGCACTTTGCGGAACAGGCCAACCTCAGCCTTGCATGCCTGCGCGACAGCGCCGAGCTCGGGCGCTACAGCCACGACAACCTCTACCACTCCCTGCTGGGGCTGTTCGATGTGCAGTCCCGCGTTTATCGGAAGGAGCTGGACCTGTTCGCGGGCTGTCGTCCCGCTGCGGCCGCTATGGGGCCGGGGATGACCCACTGACGCGGTCACCGGGCTTTCCATCCAACCCACCCGCACGGTGCCGGGTCCGGTGCACCTCCACGGCCCGTCCCACTCGCCCCTCAGGCCCCGCCACTGGTCCCTTCCCTTGTGCGGCGGTCCCTTCCGGCCTGTAACCGATCCGCCTGCCCCGCATGCTGCGGCTCCCTCATCCCGCCTCTTCGTATGACCCGACGACACGATATCGACGCCCTGCGCGTACTGGCCTTCGCGCTGCTCATCCTCTACCACCTGGGCATGGCCTACGTGGATGGCTGGGGCTTCCACCTCAAGAGCACCCACACCACGCCGGACCTGCAGTGGCCGATGCGCCTGGTCAACGGCTGGCGCATGTCCCTGCTGTTTCTGATTTCCGGGGTGGCCATTGCGCTGCTCGGGCCGCGCCTGGCGGCCGGGCGCTTTGCCCTGCTGCGCACGTGGCGACTGCTGCTGCCGCTGGTATTTGGCATGTTCGTGGTTGTCCCGATCCAGCCCTACTGCGAAGCCGTCAGCAACGGCCATGCGTCGCCCGGGTTCGGTGCGTTCCTCCTGCGCTACTGGCAGGTCCGCCCCTGGCCGGAGGGCAGTTTCGCGGGCGCCCCGTTCGGCATCACCTGGAACCACCTGTGGTATCTGGCCTACCTGTGGTGCTACAGCATGGTGCTGGTCCTGCTCAAGCCGCTGCTGGATTCGGCCCCGGTTCGTCGGCTTACTGGACGCATGGCACGGTCCCATGGCCTGTTCCTCCTTCTCGGGCCGGCCGCGGTGTTGCTGCTGTGGCTGGTCTGGCTCGCCCCGGCCCATCCGGCAACCAATACCCTGGTGAACGACACCTACCAGCACGCCAAGTACTCCACGGTGTTCCTGATCGGCTATGCACTCGGGCGGGAGGCCGCGTTCTGGCAGCGCGCTGTCGCCCTGCGTTGGGCCAGCCTTGTTGCCGTGTGCCTGGCGGTCTTCTGGTACTTCCTGCTGGAAGCGCTGGGCCAGTGGCTGCCGGCAGACTCGGTATTGCGCACCTGGCCCGAGGGGTTCTGGAGCCTGCAATCCCGGTTCTGCGAGATGCTCTACGTGTGGGGCGTGATGCTGACCCTGCTGGGTTGGGCCAAGCGCCATCTCGACCGGCCCTTCGCCTGGCTGCCGTACTGCACCGAGGCCGTGTACCCGTGGTACATCCTGCACCAGAGCGTTCTCATCGCCGCCCTGTTCTGGCTGAAGCCGCTGCACCTTGGCCCCGTGCTCGAACCGCTACTGGTATTGATCGCCACGGTGGCCGGCTGCCTGTTGCTGCACGAATACCTGATTCGTCGTGTGCGCTGGATCCGCCCCCTGTTCGGGCTGAAGGCGGCCAACGGCGACATTTCCCGGCGCCACACCGCCGTCACGAACGCACGCGCATAACGTGCCAACCCCCGCGAGCGTCGGGGTAGATCGTCCCGACCTTCGAGCCTGTGCACGTGAATCCATCGCCCCCCGTCCTGCAGCCGTCCCGCTCGCCCGATCGCGCGCTCGACGCGGTCAACTTCTTCCTGGCCGATGTGCGGGACGGACTGGGGCCCTACCTCGCCATCTACCTGCTGGCCGTCCACAAGTGGGAACCGGCCAGCATCGGCGCGGTGATGACCGTGGCCGGGCTCGCCGCGCTGGTCGCGCAGACGCCGGCGGGCGCCTTGATCGATCGGGTCAACGGCAAGCGGGCGACGATCGTGATCGCCGCGATTCTGGTCACCGTGAGCTGTCTGGTGCTGCCCTGGACCGCCTCGTTCACGCTCGTGGCGCTCACGCAGGCGCTGGGCGCCATCGCCGGTACGGTCTTCGCCCCGGCCATCGCGGCCATATCGCTCGGTATCGGCGGGCCGCGGGTGTTCGCGCGGCGCATGGGCCGTAACGAAACGTTCAATCATGCGGGCAATGCCGTCGCGGCGGTGCTGGCCGGCGGGCTGGCCTATGTGGGCGGGCCCGTGGTGGTGTTCTACCTGATGGCGGCCATGACCGTGGCCAGCATCGCCGCCGTGCTGATGATTCCCTCCGCGGCCATCGACCACGAGCGTGCACGCGGGTTGCCGTCGCCCGGGCAGGACGCGCCCGCGCCCGCCTCGGTCCGCCTGCTGCTACAGAACAGAACGTTGGTGATCCTGGCCGCCTGCTGCGCACTGTTCCACCTGGCCAACGCGGCGATGCTTCCACTGGTGGGCCAGAAGCTGTCCCAGACCAGCCCCGCCCTGGCCACCACGCTCACCGCTGCATGCATTGTCGCGGCCCAGCTGGTGATGGTGCCGGCCGCGCTGCTGGTGGGTTCCCGGGCCGACGCGTGGGGGCGCAGGCCGCTGCTGCTGGCGGCGTTTCTCATCCTGCCGATCCGTGGCGTGCTGTATCCGCTGTCCGACGCGCCCGGGTGGCTGCTCGGCGTACAGCTGCTCGATGGTATTGGGGCCGGCATCTTCGGCGCCCTGCTCCCGGTCATCGTCAGTGACCTCACCCAGGGAACCGGTCGCTTCAATGTCACGCTGGGCGCGGTGTCCACCGCATTCGGGCTGGGCGCCGCCTTCAGTCCGGGGCTGGCCGGGATGATCGTCCAGTTCGCTGGGTATGATGTCGCGTTCCTGACCCTGGCAGCGATTGCTGCCCTCGCCTTCGTGCTGGCCATGGCCATGCCGGAGACCCGGCCCCAGGCCAGCAATGCCACCGAATCCGCGACACCGCCGTCCGACACCCGCCTTTGAGTTTCCCCGAGCAATCGATGCAGATCCCCACCACGTCCCTGATCATCTGGACGGTAACCGCCGTCGCCACCTGCGGTGTCATCTTTCGCCCCTGGCGCATTCCCGAGTACGCCTGGGCACTGGGCGCGGCCGCGCTGCTGACCGTCACCGGGCTGCTGCCGTTGAACACGGCCATGGCCGCCGTGGCCGAAGGGGGCGATGTCTACCTGTTCCTGATCGGCATGATGGTGCTGGCCGAACTGGCACGGCAGGAAGGGCTGTTCGACTGGCTGGCCGCGTACGCGGTGCAGCACGCCAAGGGCTCGGGGAAACGCCTGTTTGACCTGGTGTTCCTGGTGGGCACGCTGGTCACGATCTTCCTGTCCAACGACGCCACGGCCGTCGTGCTCACGCCGGCGGTCTACGCGGCCTGCAAGGCCGCCCGGGCCAACCCGCTGCCGTATCTGTTCGTCTGTGCGTTCGTGGCCAACGCCGCCAGCTTCGTCCTGCCCATTTCCAATCCGGCCAACCTGGTGGTCTTCGGCGATCACATGCCCTCGCTGCCCGAATGGCTGCGGCAGTTCACCCTGCCTTCGCTGGCCGCCATCGGCATGACCTACCTGGTATTGCGACTGGCGCATCGCCGCCAGATCGCACAGCCGCTGGTGGCGCTGGCCGAACAGCAGCCACTGTCCGAGGGCGGCCGCTTGTGCGCGATCGGCGTCGGCGTCACCGGCAGCGTGCTGCTGGTCACCTCGGCCATGAACGGGCCGCTGGGTCTGACCACCTTCTGCGCCGGTGCAGTCACGCTTGCCGCCATCCGTCTACGCCAACGCCGCAGCCCGCTGCCGATCCTGCGGCATGTGTCCTGGGGCGTGCTGCCGTTGGTTGCCGGGCTGTTTGTACTGGTCGAGGCCGTGGCACACACCGGGGTGATTCGCATCGCCGCCGATGCACTGGAGGCCTTTGCACGCACATCGCCCGGCGAAGCCAGCTGGCTGGCCGGTGGCGCGGCTGCCGTGCTGAGCAACCTGGCCAACAACCTGCCGATCGGCCTGGTAGCCGGCTCGATGGGCCAGATGGCCGACCTGCCCACACAGACCCGCGCCGCGCTGCTCATCGGCGTGGATCTCGGCCCCAACCTGTCGGTAACCGGCTCGCTGGCGACCATGCTCTGGCTGGTGGCGCTGCGCCGCGAAGGCGAGCACGTCAGCGCGCTTGCCTTCCTGCGCCTGGGCATTCTGGTGATGCCGCCGGCCTTGCTTGCCGCGCTCTGGCTGCTGTAGTCGCCTGGTGCCCTGGCGCACTGGTTTGCGTGACTACAACCAATGGCACAGGAAACCCGGGTCTTGCGCGCGCTACGTTGGACCCAAATGGAATGGAAGGAGCGCAGGTGAAGCGTCTATTTTTCTCGGTGGCGTTGATGCTCATGTCTGGAATGGCCGGAGCAGCGTCGAAGGCAGTGGATGGGAAGACCACCGTCATCGTGCTGGGCGTGGATCACGCGGCGCAGCTGGTGGCCCGCAATGATCGACCTGCGCTGCTTGCCGCTTTCCTGGCGCATGCCAAGCCCGATGCCATCTGCATCGAGCGGTCGCCCGAGGCCTTCGCACGCAACAACTACTACGAATTCACCTACGAAGTTCAGGACG
Source organism: Stenotrophomonas rhizophila (assembly GCF_000661955.1). Taxonomy (NCBI): domain Bacteria; kingdom Pseudomonadati; phylum Pseudomonadota; class Gammaproteobacteria; order Lysobacterales; family Lysobacteraceae; genus Stenotrophomonas; species Stenotrophomonas rhizophila. The sequence goes on along the minus strand of NZ_CP007597.1, from coordinate 1,884,496 downwards.
TCGTGGTTCCCTTCGCCCGGCGCAACGGCATCGACCTGTGCCCCATCGACTGGGAGCCGCCCGTGGAGGACGCCCGGCTCGGGTTCGGCCTGGACCTGGGCACGGCGCCGGAACTGCGTCCCGCCAGCGGATTCCAGCAGTTCCTTTCGTTCCCGTCGCCAAGCCACCTCACCCGCGATCTCTTCCACGCCGACGACGCAACGAACGTGGAGCGCATCGCGCAGTGGGCCGCCACCCCGGCCAAGCGCGCAAAGGACGATCTGCCGCGCAGGCTGTATCTCTATCGCACCTACCTGCAGGCCCAGCGGGTGGCCGCCGCGGCGAAAGCACATCCTGGCGGCACGCTGGTCGTGGTGGTCGGCGAGTTCCACAAGCGGGATATCGAAGCGATTCTGGGCGATGCCGCCGACCTTCGGATCGTTCAGCCGTCCAGTATCGGCAAGCCAACCGAGCAACAGGTGCGCCAACAGGAGCGCCGTGACTATCGCGTGGCTGCGGCCAGTTTCAACCTTCTGGGCGTCCAATCCACCACCGGCAACATCGATCGCGCATTCGTCCGCGAGACGGTGCAATCACTGAAGGCCGAACAGAACTCGCCCGAAGTCCGGCTGCTGGAAACACGCCTGGATCTGCTCGAAGAACGCATCACGCCCGCCGTTGCGCTGGACCGCTATCGCAGCATCGCCACAGACGCCGGCGATGCCCGGTTTACCTGGACCGGCGTCACCGACGGCGCGCGCCTGGATTCGTATTTCGATCCCTTCGGCAATCTCACCGTGCGGCAGCGCGCCTTGCTTGAAACGGCGCGTGAGCTGCACCGTGCCGGGCGCGGCGAGGAGGCGGCCGGACTGCAAAAGACCCTCGGCAGCGAACTCGGCCAGCGAAAGCAGGCCCAGCTTGCCGGTTACTGGGAACGCTACATCGTGCCAACCGAAGCGCCGTAAGCCGCCACGGTTCCTGCAGCATGCCCGCTCGGGTCACGGAGCAGGACACCGGTGTACTGAAGAAGGGCGTCCTGTGGGTGCCCTTGGTTGCACTCCTGTTGGGCTAGAGCAGCACCTGCCGCGTGCTCCCAAGATAGCGATGGATCTCCTCTTCCACTGCCTCATCGATCATATAGACCGGCCGCTGGCCATTCGGACAGCGCAGGCGCGGGGTGGTCCCGAACAACCGGCAGATCAGCGGGCGCTCCGCGTAGATCTCGCACCCCTGCTCCCCCAGGTAGGGGCAACTGAGCTCGGCCAGGGCAGCATCGTGCTCGGCCTCGCTTTTCACAGGCAGACGCGCCATCTCCTCGCTCGACACCGTGACCGGGCCACAGCAGTCGTGGCACCCGACGATGCACCGGAAGGAAGGGATCTGATCGCGCAGCCGCAGGAGTGTGTCGCTGTTGGTATAGGGCATTGCGATGAGCCTCGGCCACGCATCGGCGGAAGGGGCATTTTACTCCCCCGCGGTCTCGATATCGCCGATCACTGCGGAAGGCGTCAGATGACTCACTCCCCCAGCACGCGCGCGATCGCAGCCGTCAGCAGTCTCCCCAAGGTTTCCTTCGCCAGCCCGGGGTCGCGCACGGCGCGCATCGCCAGGCCCTCCACCAGCACCCGCAGCAGCAGGGTGCGGGCGTCGATGTCCCGTTCATCCGGGCGGCGCCCCCGCCGCGCGTCAGTCAATCAGAGCAGGTGCCATCCAGCGAGTCGCTACCGATCAGGAGAGCGACGATTCCAGCTCCTTCATGCGCCGCCTATGCAGGGACAACACCATCACCGCCAGCACCGCGGCCGACGCGCCCGTCAGCGGGATGGACGCCAATGACGCATAACTGATCGTGAGGCCGCCCAATGCACCGCCCAGCGCAGTCCCCAGATTGAAAGAGGCAATGTTCAACCCCGCCGCCACCGAACTGTAGGCGGGAATGAAGCGCTGGGCCTGCCTGAGCAGTCGCAGCGTCAGCAGGGTCACGATGGCGAAGAAGCAGATGCCCAGCGTGCCGATCAGGACCATCATCAGCACCGGCATGCTTGCCACGCCGTACAGACCGAGCAGATTCAGCGCCAGGGCGACCAACGCCAGCCGAATGCTGCGATCCACGTCCATCGCGTCGGCAAGGAAGCCTCCCAGGAGATTGCCGGCGATCGCACAGATGCCGAACAGCAGCATCCCCATACTCAGCCACTGCACGCCCACCGCAGTAACCTGCTGCAGGTAGGGCGAGACGAACGTAAAGAACGAGAACGTGGCAATGCTGACAAGCGCGCCGATACCGGCGGTGATCAGCAGCTGGGGGTGGGTGATGGCCTTGATGCCCTTCCATGCGCCAGCGCCGGTTGACGCCACCTCGGCCACGCCGCGCGGCATGCACAGCACCAGCCCAAGCATGCCCCCCACACTGAGCACGCCGATAGCCATGAACACCACGCGCCAGGACCACAGGCTTCCCAGATAGGTGCCGAGCGGAACGCCGATGGCCAGTGCGAGCGTCAGCCCGATCCACACCACCGACAGCGCCCGACCGGATCGCTGTGGATCCACCAGCCGGGTGGCCGCGTCGGAGGCCACCGCCATGAACACGCCGTGGCCCAGGCCGACCACGAAGCGGACAGCCAGCAGAACCACCAGATTGGGCGATGCACTCATCAGCAGGCTGCCCACCCCAAGCAAGGCCGTAGCCAGCAACAGGATATGCCTGTCCCGCCAGTGGGCGACCAGCGCGGTGATGAACGGCGCCCCGATGGCGGCACCCAGTGCGTAAGCGGCAATGGCCGTACCGACCAGGGAAATCGGCGCATCCAGATCGTCGGCAATGGCGGTCAACAGCCCCGCGACGACGAACTCGGAGAGACCGAACGCGAATGCGCACAGCGAAAATACATAGATGGCGGCGGGCATTGCGGATCCTCAACAGCGGGGCTGCCGAAGACTAGTGGCTCGCCTGATGCGGGTGAAGGACTGTCTGCATACCGCACCAAGACGCGGCGCGTCTCATCCGATCAGGGCGATGGCAATGTCTCCAGGACCGCCTGTATCAACCGGTCGCGGATCGCCGATGCCCGGGTCTCGTTCCACGCCATGAACAGGTCCAGGCGGGACAGCGCATCGGAAGCGTCCGCCTGGAGCGGGCGGAACACCACGTCCGTCCGCGCATTCGTCGCCAGGGACGCAGGCAGCAGCGCTACGCCGAACCCAGCGGCCACCAGGGCGATCAGCGTCTGCATCTGTCGGCCGTGCTGCACGATGTCGGGAACAAACCCCGCTGCGTGGCACAGGCTGAGGAGCTGGTCATGGAACCCCTTGCCGAGCGTCCGCGGTGAGGCGACGAACGCGTCGTCCTTGAGCAGCTCCAGCGCGATGGTCGGGGCCGCTTCCAGCCGATGGCCGGCAGGCAGCGCGACGACAATCGGTTCGCTGGATACGGTGGCCAGGCGCAGGTGCGGGACAGACGTTCCGGGTGTCCGCATGAACCCAATATCCGCCCTGCCCTCCTCCAGCGCGATCACCTGCTCCTGGGTAGTGGCTTCCACCATGGTGAACGAAATGCCGGGGGAAGCATGTCGGAAACCGCGAAGCGCGCGTAGCAGAGCGGCGTAGGGCGCGATGTTGATGAAGGTCAGCGTGAGGTGGCCCTCAATACCTTCCGCCACCCGCCGCGTCTGCGCCATGCCCTCCTCCAACGCGCGCAAGGTGCTGCGCGCAGTGACAAGGAATGCCACCCCGGCCGGGGTCAGCGCCACACTGCGGTTGGTGCGGACGAACAGCGGCGCACCGACGGCGCTCTCAAGCTTGCGGATCGCCTGGCTCAGCGGGGGCTGGGCCATGTGCAGCCGCTCAGCGGCACGATTGAAATGCAGCTCTTCGGCAACGGCAACGAACTGTTGGAGCAGGCGGGTCTCGATCACTGAAACGCCACACCTCTTGTTTTCCCTGGATTGGGCGAGGTCAACATAGCAAATCACTGCGCCTGGGGCGCCGACGCGATCTCGATCTCAACGCCCCCCCAACTCTGCCATGCACCCACCCAAGTCTAGCCAGGGCGCGTCAGCCAGGGGACTCGCGCTTCTGCTTTCCGGGGTCGCCATCGTCTTCAGGCATCTGCCTTGGCTTGAGCGCTGCCATGGCGGTCCCAAGGTCCGCTTCCGGCCACAAGCGGGCCATTGACCGCCCAATCTGCTCAGATTCCGGCGAGCACGCTCGGATCACCCGTCCTCCAGACGTTGTCCACTACCACGCGCTTGATCTCCCACCCCGCGTCACGGCGTGACAACACAACGTCATAGCGGTTCTTCATCAGATACTGGCGTGCACCGTCGACGCTCGATACGTGCTGCGCTTCGACCAGCACATCCACCCGCGCCGTATCACCGTCCACCACCACCCTCGGGTTGCTGAACGAGTGGGAGGTATCGAGCCCGCTGAGCGACGTGGACAGGACCTCGACGATGGCATCCCGCCCCTGCAGCACCGGGTACTCGAAGCCCGCTTTTGCACCGGCGGGACGGAAATCGGAGATGGCATCCTCTGTAAAGGCCGAAGAGAGTAGCGCGTGGTCGCGCAGGTCGATACCCGCGGCGAAGCGGTACAGCGTTTCGACCACGGCATGTGTGTCATGAAGGGTATCGGCGGAGTTGACGTGCAGTGACATGGGGTGGATTCCTTAGCGAGGCGTGGGAGTGGCTGGGTCAATGAAGGTGATACGGGTGTCGGCGATGGTCTCTGCGAAGTCGCTGCCGAATACACCTACAGGCGTGTGGAAGCCTGGACGCGCTTCCCCTGCCAGCACACGGCGCGCAGCCACGACCGCGGCCAGGGGCGTGAAGCTGTAGCCGTTCACGGTATCCAGCACCGCGCGGGTGATGGCACCGTCGGCGCCTACCACCTCTACCGCTGCCTGGTACCGATTGTCGGCGCGCTCCTGCGCGGTGGGTCCATCCGGCAGTGCATCGATGCCGCCTTCGGGGAACGCGCTGCCAGACACATGCACGTAGGTTTCGATATCGCCAACCCCGGTCTGCCTGGCGATGGTGATCAGGTCAGGCAGCGTCACCGGGAAACAACTCACCAGCCCATTGCCGAAATCGAGGTCCTGCAGCACGTCCGGCGCATGCGCCGTGAGCACATCATCCCTGCGCATCAGACACTGTACAGTTACGTGCTGGCTGGCACTGATCGCCGATCCGCGCGACATCGACCCCGCTACGTGCAACGCGATACGGATGGACACCGGTGACGGCACACGCTCCACGGCACGCGCGGCCAAGCTGCCAAGCATCGCCACGCTACCCCCGCTACCCGGCATCAACATCACCCCCGCCTCAGTGGCGCTCAGGTCATGGCGCTCGGCCAGCTGGTAGCTGTCCAGCTCGGCGGCAATATCCAGGTAGTGGACGCCGCCACGCAGGCAAGCCTCCATCAGCGCACCCGCGGTATGCGCGAACGGCCCAGCGCAGTTGAGCAGCACCGTGATGTCCTGCAGCCCGTAGTCCACATCGCCAGCGTTATCCAGCGCGAACACGCGGTACTCCACGCCAAGGCGCTTGGCCAGCGCCTGCAGCGGAGCTTCGTCGCGTCCCGCAAGTACCAGCTTCAGCCCAGCTTCTTCCGCGTGCGCTGCAGCCATGCGCCCGGTGTAGCCGGATGCACCGTAGATCATTAATGTCTTCATGATGTGTTCCTCGCCACCCCACTCGAGTGCGGCGTCAATGCGGGAAATAAGGCCTGCGGGATCCAAGGCCACTAGAAGCAATCCGATCTCGTGACCGAAATCGCCAGTGAAATCGACCCGGGCTCTTGCACGTACATCGCCAAGACCTTCCAGCGACAGCAGCCGGGTAACCGTGTGGTAACCCAGGAAGTACTTTTCCAGATAGTCACGCACACCGGCGTGCTCGTTGAAGGTGCATCCGGTGGACGGGTCATCGATCACTGCCGTCGTGCTGAACAAGGCCAAGGCCCGTTCGATATCGAAGGCGTTCGTGGCGTTGATGAAGTCAACCACCGTGGCCTGCACGGGGTGCGATGCGGCGGCGTCATTCATGGCCGTGCTGCCAGCTTTTGTAGACGAACTCCAGCCTGTAGCCATCCGGGTCGCGCACCTGCGCGGCGTAGTAGCGCGGGTCGTAGTGCAACTGAGGGCCAGGCGGGTGGATCTCGCTGGCGCCGGCGGCCAGCGCGGCGGCATGCGCTGCATCGACCATCGCGCTGGAATCTGCCACGAAGCCAACGTGTGCCGCCTGCGCCGCCGCCACGCCCTGCCGCAGCCAGAAGAAGACCCGGCCGCCTGCGCCGAAGCCTTTCAGGTCCGGGTGGCCGGGGGGCCCCTGCCGACCGTCGTAGTCGAGCCGGTTGACGATGCCCAGCGGGGCCAGCGCGGCCGTGTAGAACGCGACCGAGCGGGTAGTGTCGGTGACAGTGAGGAAAATGTGGTCGAGCATGTCGTACTCCCGTTGCGAACTAGATGTTGTAGCCGCCTGCAACTTCAATGGTCTGCGCATTGACCCACGCCTGCTCATCACCGAGCAGCCCGGCAATGACGCGGCCCACGTCGTCCGGCTCACCTACCCGACCCAGTGCCGTCTGCGCGGCCAGCAGGGCTTCGAATTCATCGTTGAGGCCGCCGCCCAGTTCGGTACGGATCGCCCCAGGTGCGACGGCATTGACGCGGATGCGGCGCTCGCCGAACTCCTTGGCCATGTAGCGGGTAAGCACCTCCAGCCCACCCTTGAAGGCAGCGTATGGCGCCACCCCGGCGGTGGCCACACGCGTGGTGGCACTGGTGATATTGACGATGCTTGCGCCAGTACCCAGCAGCGGCAGCAGTGCCTGTGTGAGGAAGAACGGCCCCTTCAGGTGCACGTTGAACAGACCGTCGAACTGTTCCTCGGTCACGGTCTCGATCGGATTGAACAGCCCGAAGCCGGCGTTGTTCACCAGCCCACCCAGCGCGGAGGCGCCCCAGGTACCCTGCAAGGTGTCCTTCACCTTCGCTGCAAATGCCGCAAAGCTGCCGGTGTTGCCCACATCCAGCTGCAGGGCCACTGCCGTGCCGCCTTCTGCCTGGATGCGCTCCACCACCAGCTGGGCAGCATGGGGCTGGGCGTTGTAGGTGAGGATGACGCCCATGCCGCGCTGCGCGCAGTGCAACGCGGCGCTGGCACCAATGCCGCGGCTGCCGCCGGTGATCATTACGTGTTTCATGCAGGTGGTCCTGTGCAGTTGGGGGGAGATGCACAGGCTAGGGTCGCCGACTGCGGCGCGCCGACCTGATCCTCGCCAATTCCTGCCTATTCCTGCTTTCCGCCTTGCCAGGCCCCTGCGGCGGGTGTCCAATGTTGTCATGGATAACGCACTGGAAGAACTGCGCCGCCTCGCGGCGCATGCCGAAAATCGCCGTACCGATACGGGCATTCCCCGCGTTGCCATGGTGCAAGGCGAGATCCCGGAGCATGCCCTGGCGGCCGTATACGAGCCGATGATCAACCTGATCCTGCAGGGAAGCAAATCCATGACGGTGGGTGAGAAGACCCTCGAATACGACCCGGCCACGTACTTCATCATGTCCGTGGACCTGCCGGCGGTAGGTGCGGTGCACCCGGCCAGCACCGGCGAGCCGTACCTGGCGGTGAGCCTCACGCTGGACCTTGGCATCATCGCAGCGCTTTTGTGCGACACCACCGATGCCGCCACCGGGCGCGGCGAGCCCTCCACCCAGACCGAGGCCTTCAACGTCGCTGCCGTCACCCCGGAGCTGATGGATGCGTGGGTGCGCATGTTGCGCCTGATGGAGCGCCCCGGCGAGATACCCGCGCTGGCGCCGGCGTACGAGCGCGAGATCCTATACCGCGTGCTGCAGGGACCACATGGGTGCATGCTGCGGCAGTTGGCCACACCGGATTCGGCGCTGGCGCGTATCAGCAGCGCGATCCAGCGCATCCGTAGCGACTACGCCAAACCGCTTCGAATCGCCGCCTTGGCCGAACAGGTGGCAATGAGCGAGTCGGCCTTCCACCGCCACTTCAAGTCCGCCACCGCACTGAGCCCGCTTCAGTACCAGAAGCAGCTGCGCCTGCTGCAGGCCCGCCAAATTCTGTCGACGCGGGGAACAAGCGTTACTGCGGCCGCGCTCGATGTCGGCTATGAGAGTCCCACCCAGTTCACCCGCGAATACGCGCGTGCCTTCGGTTTGCCACCCTCGCAGGATGCGGCGCGCATGATCGCAAGCCGACGTGGGTAAGCGGCACGGGCTTACTGCCTTCCACGAATCAGTGCCAGCAGAGTGTTCGTGGAAGCAGTGGCGTAGGAAGTGGTCCCCTTTGGCATCCAGATAACGCTGATCGAGCCGGGCCCGACGGCCACGGGCTTTGGCGGTGCGCTGGACCGGGGCGACGCCCTGCCCGCCTACGCCGATACCCCCAGCGGTGCCATCCGCAGCGCGTTGTTTGGCGAGAACACGGGCACGTTCTTGATCGATGGGGACGTGGAGAAGATGGTGGCCGCGATCATCGCGTGCGCCGACGCCGCAGTGGCGCCGCGGCGGCTGTTGCTCGAAGCAGTGCGTACACGCGGGTGCATGCGGCGTTGCGCGAATGGCTGGCAGAGCTGGAGGCGAACCGGGCGATCACCTGCGCCATGGACATGGACAGGTAGACGCCAGCTACACCGTGCGACCGGCATCGGGCGGTAGAGCCACCCCATGGGTGGCTGCCGTGCGACCGGGATCATTGGGGCGTCAGCCACCCATGGGGTGGCTCTACCCGGACGGTTGGGCGTTGATGTGGAAGCCACCCATGAGAGGACGACGCAACACGCGGCCTGGCCGATCCCCGCCGGCCACCTGCGTGGGTATCAATCTGCGCGGCAGTGATGACGGAACAACACTGCGGCCCATCACGACAATCCCGTCACGGGTTTCCGGAGATGCTCTGCTCATTCCCCCTGTTCAGGAGCAACGATGCCCACCTCAGCATCTTTTGTCATTCGCTCCTTTGAAGCGAGCTATGCCTCTTCCGGCGAAGTCGAGCGCATTCTGGCGCTCACTGTCGAATGCGGCCATTGCAGCACAACCACTGCCTCAACCCTTGGTTCCCTGATGGAGCTTCCAGGTGGAGCGCTTTTTCGCTGTGGGCAGTGCGGCTCGCATCACGCCGTCAGCAACGCGCGGCTCTCGGCTATTGGCGAGCCTTCCAGGCGTTCTGCAGAGTACGCGTTGGCACGGGAAATACAGCTCAACCCAATGCTGCCAGTGGCCCATCGGGCTCTGGCCATCGAAACGAGAGAGTAGCCGGCGGACGTCCTGGCCTTGGCCTCGACGTCCACGCTCAGCGTCCTGATGAGCTGCCCTTGGACGTCGCATTCTTGGCCCCGTCGGATGGCGCGTCGGCATCTTCCTTCCCGGCGTGAGCATGTCCACCCGTCGGGTCTTCGATCTGGATGACCTTCCCCTTCTGCCAGGCATCGGCGCCTGCATCGATTGAGGGCGCGGTGATGTCGGCACGGCGCTTTCGCTTGTCCTCACTACTGACGCCGAGTCGGGCGTCACGGGCAGCAACCATGGCCGGGTCCGCCTGGCCATCTGCGGTGAATCCCATCATCAGCTGCGGCATGCCTCGGGGCAGGTCCTTGTCCAGGTCTGTGTGCCAGGTGTGCCAGGTCTTGCCATACGTATGGATGAGCTTCTCCATCAGCGCATGCTCGGCCACCTCGGGAATCCCTGGCGCGATGAGCTGCCCGGATGTCACCTCTTGAACGTGGCTGTGCCATAGCGCCTTTTCCTGCTCGGGAAGGCCTGCAAAGAGCGTCTCACTGATGATGTATTCCACCCCCATCAACTTGGCGTCTTTCACGTTGCCGTCGTAGATCGTGCACTGGATGACATCCTCGTTGAGGATGGCGCAGTAGTGATGGGCTTCCATCTGGACCTTCATCTGACCGTTGTAGAAATGGAATCCGTCCAGATAGGCGTTGATGGCATCGACCGGCGGTCGGTCCTGCAGCACGGCTGCCCCGGTCTCGAGCGCTTTGGTCTTCGCGGTTTCTTCGGCCCCGGGCGCTTGGACGCTGGACGCTGTGTTGCCGCCTCCGCACCCGGACAAGGCGAAGATGACAGCGGCACATACGGCGGCTCGATGCATTGCGGCTTCTCCTGAACGTCCCAAGCGATCCGACGTGGCCTTCCAGACGCAGGGCGTGCGGCGGTGTTCAGTGCGGAACATTCCCACCGACCGTCACTTGCCCAGATGCTTGCGAACCGCTACCGAGGTCGGCCCTACGGCCTTGGTCCACTACTGGACCTCTTTCTAGCCCCCCAACGGTGGGGCGCCGGTGAACATGCATTGCATGCCCCTTCACACCTTCCATCCTGAATTGCGGCATCTGGGCCAAGCGCGGGAGCGGGTTCAACGACTCGTGCGAGCCGGTCACCAACGCCTGAACGACGCCAGGAAAGGGGTGCGCATGCCGTGCGCCACGGGCGACATGCCACGCGTGTAGCAGACCTTCACGGATCTGCGCACGCGCCTAACGAGAGTGCGCCTAGCTTCAGCGCTCCACCCACCACCAACCCGGAGAATCCTCATGGCGATCAAGACCGCTGAAGACCTGTTCATCCACGAACTGTCGGATATTTACAGCGCGGAGAAGCAGATGGCCAAGGCGCTGCCCCGCCTTGCGCGCGCCGCCACCGACCCGGACCTGGCCGCCGCCTTCGAAACCCACCTGGAAGAAACCCAAGGCCAGATCGAGCGCATCGACCAGGTGGTCGAACTGTTGGGCATTCGTCTCAAGCGCATCAAGTGCGCCGCCATGGAAGGGCTGGTTGAGGAGGGAAAAGAAGCCATCGACAGCATCGAGGAAGGTCCCGTGCGCGATGCCGCGCTTATCGGCGGTGCCCAGAAGGTTGAGCACTACGAGATCGCGTCCTACGGCACCATCGCTGCCCTCGCCAAGCAGCTGGGTTACAAGGACGCGCTTCCGCTCCTGCTGGAAACTCTGGAAGAAGAAAAGGCTACCGATGAGAAGCTGACGATCCTGGCCAAGTCCGGCGGCAACGCCAAGGCCGCGAAGGCCGCTTGAGGCCCATGGCGAACAACAGGTACGGAGACGTTCTGCCGGAGTCCCCTTTTTCGGCGAGCTGTAGAGGCTGAACCGTGGAGCGGCATGGACTGCCGCTCATCTCCATCAGCGCCTCATTTCGCCTCTCGCTGAGAGCGGCACTTGCCGGGAAGCAGCCGGATGCAGAGCATCGTCAGCGGCCGGGTCGCTGTCGGGAAAACCAGTGCCTTTCTGTTCAAAACCCTCCTGCACCGCTGCAAGCAGCCGGCTGGCACGGCGGACAGCGCTCCCCAGGGCCGGATCCAGCCCCACGAGGTAAACGAAGCAGCCGTCGAACTTCGCCGACGCGGTCTCCAAGCCCTCTGAATACGTCATCTCGCGTTTGAGCGCCTTGAACCAGCGCTTGGGCGGTTCGGCGTCCAGTTCGATCACGACGGCGGCTTCGCCGAAGTCCAGCGGCATCGCTTCGATCCTCAGCACCTTGGGGCTTGACGGGGTCTTTTGTCTGGCGGCCATTGCCCTTCTCCTCTGGAACAATGACGGAGAAGTATCCGCAGCACGCGCCAAGACCGCGTCAAAATGCGCGCGCGCCTGGCAGTGGCGCCGCGTAGGCCCGCAGGAAAAGCGCGACGGTTGCGTCGGGCCCGGACACCGGCCTGGCCCCTTGGGGTAAGCCGTGTTCTGTGAGGAGCAGCCTCAGGAACTTCTCGCTGTCTGCAGCGTGGGTCGGGCGGCTGGACGCCTTCGTGAATGCGTCTTCTGCAAGTCTGAAATACGGTGCAAGCATCGCGTTCCAGTGTTCCCTGTAGACATCGCTGGCCGGACCAGAGTGCGACAACGACCGGCAGAACGCCTGGCACGACCCATCTGCCGCCAATCGCCCGATGCCGTCAGTGATACGCATCAGCGCGTCGCCGAGATCGGCAACCCCGTGCATGTCCAGCGCGCCTGACGGCATCGATGCCAGGTGGCCGTCCATGACCGACCTGTAAAGCCGCTCCTTGTCACGATAGTGCGCGTAGAGGGTGACCTTCGTGACACCACAGACCGTCGCGATGCGCCTCATCGTTGCCCGCTCAAAGCCCTCCTCCGCAAATACCGTGGCGGCTCTTTCACGGATGCACCGCCTGGCGCTCTCCCTCGCCCTCTCCCAGCGCAGGCTGGTTTTGCTTGCGCAACGGGTGGAGGCCGCGGTGTTCACAGGCGCCGGAACAGCGCGCTGGCATTCACGCCGCCAAAACCGAACCCGTTGGTCAGGGCGAACGCCATGTCCGCCTTCCGCGGCACGCCGCCTACGATCGACAGTCCTTCGGCCAGCGGATCCGGACGTATCAGATTGAGCGTCGCCGGCGCGGTCTGATCACGCAGAGCAAGCACGGTGAAGATGGCCTCGATGCCGCCCGCCGCCCCGAGCAGATGCCCGGTGCTGGATTTGGTGGCAGAGATCAGAAGATCAGGTCGGGTACCAAACAGCGCGCGCATCGCCGCAAGCTCTGCCCGGTCGCCCACCTGGGTGGAGGTGGCATGCGCGTTGATGTGATCAACCTGCGCCGGCGCAATGCCGGCCTGCGCCAGCGCGATCTCCATCGCCCGCCGCGCCCCGCTGCCGTCCTCGGGCCCAGCCGTCAGGTGGTAGGCATCGGAGGTCGTGCCGTAGCCAACCAGCTCGGCCAGCGGCGTGGCGCCACGCGCCAACGCATGGTCCAGGCGCTCGATCACCAGCAACCCCGCCCCTTCGGACATGACAAACCCGTCCCGCTGCTCATCGAAGGGGCGAGAGGCTGCCTGCGGTGTGTCATTGAACGACGTGCTGAGCGCCTTGGCGGCTGCGAATCCACCCAGGCTGACCCGGTGCATCGCCGCCTCCGCCCCACCGCACAGCGCGATGTCCGCCTCACCGGACCGGATGAGACGCGCCGCATCACCAATGGCCTGGACGCCCGCCGCGCAGGCCGTGACGGGCGCGCCCTGCGGGCCCTTGAACCCGTAACGGATCGACGCCTGCCCCGCCGCCATGTTGGCCAGGAAGGTCGGTGCGGTGAAGGGCGACAGCCGGCCAGGCCCGCGGCTGTCGGTGGTGTGGACGGCATTGACGATGGATCCAAACCCGCCGATCCCGGTGGCAATCACGGTCGCCGTTCGCAGCAGCCCGCGGGCATCGGCGTCCTGCCACCCCGCCTGCTCAAGCGCTTCGTGGGCGGCGACCAACGCGAACTCCACGAACCGGTCCATCTTCTTGAGATCTTTCGGCGCGATGATGCCGGTCGAATCGAAGCCTCCGTCGGGATCTTGAATGCGATCAGGCACGCGGCCACCCACTTCACAGCCGGTGCCCGCCGCAAGCTCGGCGCCCAGCGACCCGATCCCGGAGCGCCCGGCCAGGAGGCGCGACCAGACGGTCTCAACCCCGCAGCCAAGTGGACTGACCACGCCCATTCCGGTCACTACGATGCGATCTTTGTCGGCACTGCTCATACATCACTTCCCATATAAAAGAGGTCCGGGCCAGAGTCAGGCTACGGGGGTCGTTTCCGCTCGGACCTTGAACCAGATGGCGTACATCGCCGGCAGGAACACCAGCGTCATCACGGTGCCGGCGATGGTGCCGCCGATCAGCGTGTAGGCCAGCGTTCCCCAGAACACCGAATGGGTCAGTGGAATGAAGGCCAGCACCGCCGCCAGCGAGGTCAGGATCACCGGCCGCGCACGGTGAACCGTGGCCTCGATGATGGCGTGGAAGGTCTCCATGCCTGCTTCTTCGTTCTCGTGGATCTGACCGATGAGGATGAGCGTGTTGCGCATCAGGATGCCCGACAACGCAATCAACCCCACCAGCGCGTTGATGCCGAACGGCTGCTGGAACAGCAGCAGGGTTGGCACTACGCCAATCAGCCCCAAGGGACTGGTCATGAAGACCATGATCATCGCGGAGATGGACCGCACCTGTAGGATGATGATCAGCAGGGTCACCGCCAGCATGATCGGGAACAGCGGCAACATCGCACTCATTGCCTTGCCCGATTCCTCGATGGACCCGGCCTGGGCAATGGCGTAGCCCTCGGGCAGCGAGGCAATGAGGGGCTCAAGCTGCTTGCTGATCGCAGCGGATACGTCCGGTGGCTGCAATGCGTCGTCAATATCACCGCGCACGGTGATGGTGGGTACCCGATCGCGACGTCGCAGCACCGGCTCTTCCATCCGCACCTCGACCGAGCCGATCTGGGACAGCGGCACGCGCTGGCCCGCAGCACCGACCAACGTGAAGTCCGCAATCCGCGCAGGGTCCAGGCGCGTGTCCCCGCCGGACCGAGCGACAACCTCGACGGTGCGGATGTCCTCGCGCACGGCAGTGACCGGCACCCCGCTCAGGAAGAACTGCAGTTGCTGCGAGACAGAGGCAGACGTCATTCCCATGGCTTGCAGGCGGTCCTGATCCAGCGTGAAATGCAGCGTCGGCGTGCGCACGCCCCAATCGGTGTTGACCGTACGCATCATCGGACTGGCGTGCAGGGTCTGCTCGACCTTGGCCGCAATGCCACGGATGACGTCCGGATCCGGACCACTGACCCGATACGCCACCGGGTAAGGCGAGTAAGGCCCGAACACCAGCTGGGTCACGCGCACACGCGCCTCGGGCGCCAAGCCCTCCGCCACCGCCTGACGCAGGCGTGCTTTCAAGGCATCGCGCTGTGCCTGGCTGTCGGTACGCACCACGATCTTGGCAAACGCCGGATCGGGCAGTTCCGGGGAAATGGCGAGATAGAACCGGGGCGCGCCCTGACCGATGTAGGCCGTGACGATCTTCGCTTCTTCCTGCACAGCGAGCCACTGCTCCACCTTCCTGGTGGCCAGGTTGGTCTGTTCGATGGCCGTGCCGTAGGGCATCTGCACTTCGACCAACACCTCCGGGCGATCGGAAATGGGGAAGAACTGCTTTTTCACCAGCCCCATGCCCACCACGGCAAGCACGAACAGGCCGATCACCGAACCTGCGGCAAGCCACTTGCGAGCAATCACGCGCGCCAGGATCGACCGGAAGCGGTTGTAGCGCGGGGTGTCGTAAAGACTGCTGTGACCGCCTTCCACAGTCTTGAGTTCAGGGAGAAGCTTCACCCCCAGGTACGGCGTAAAGAACACCGCGACCACCCACGACACGATCAGCGCGATGCCCACGATCCAGAACATGTTGCTGGTGTATTCGCCGGCGGTGGACCGGGCAAAGCCATTGGGCATGAAGCCCACCGCAGTCACCAGGGTGCCGGCCAGCATGGGCGCCGCCGTATGGCTCCACGCGTAGGCCGATGCCTTGACCCGGCTATAGCCCTCTTCCATCTTCACCACCATCATTTCGATGGCGATGATCGCATCGTCCACCAACAGGCCGAGCGCCAGGATCAGCGAGCCGAGTGTGATGCGGTCAAAGTTCTTGCCGGTTGCGGCCATCACCATGAACACAGCGGCCAGCGTCAGCGGCACGGCGGCCGCCACCACCACACCCACGCGCCAGCCCATGCTGACAAAGCACACCAGCATCACCACCAGCAGCGCGGCGAAGAACTTCATCATGAACTCGTCAACCGACGCGCTGATGTTCACCGCCTGATCGGTCACCTTGTCCAGTGCCATCCCGACCGGCAGCCCCTGATTGATCTTCTTGACCTCCGCGTCGAGTGAGGCGCCAAGATCCAGGCCGTTCCAGCCGTCCCGCATGACGATGCCCAGCAACATGGCAGGCTCGCCACCGTTGCGGATCATGAAGGTCGAGGGATCTTCATAGCCACGCTTCACGGTGGCGATGTCCTGCAGTTTCAGGGTCTTGCCCTGCGCGACGATGGGCGTATCGCGGATCTTTTCCAGCTGATCCAGCGCGCCATCCAGCCGAATGAAAATCTGCGGGCCCTTGGCCTCGACCGAGCCTGCAGGGGTCAGGGCGTTCTGTCCGTTCAGCGCCCCGAACACGTCCTGCGGTGTTATGCCCAAGTTCGACAGCCGTTCGTGTGACAGCTCCACGTAGATGCGCTCGGACTGCTCACCGATGATGTTGACCTTCTTTACCCCAGGCACGTGCAGCAGGCGCTGGCGCAGGGTTTCGGCATCGCGCGCCAATGCGCGGAAGGGTTCGCCCTTCGCTTTCAACGCAAACAGCGCAAACGTGACATCCGCGTACTCGTCGTTGACCATCGGGCCGATCACGCCTGCGGGCAGGTTTGCGGCCTCGTCCGCCATCTTCTTGCGCGCCTGGTAGAACTCTTCCTGCACCTGCGACGGTGGCGTGCCGTCCTGCAACGTCAGTGTGGTGAAGGACAAGCCAGGCCGGGTGTGGGTTTCGCTGCGGTCATACCAGCGCAGCTCCTGCAGGCGCTTTTCCAGCTTCTCGGCGACCTGGTCCTGCATTTCCGTTGGCGTAGCGCCCGGCCAGGCCGTCACGATGGTCATGACTTTGACGGTGAACGCGGGGTCCTCTGCCCGGCCAAGCTGGAAGAACGACACGATGCCGGCAACCGAGATCAGGAAGATCAGAAAGACGGTGATGGCGCGCTCGCGCACCGCAAGCGCCGACAGATTGAACCCACTCACCGCTGGGCTCCGGTTGCCACTGCGCGCTTGGCCGTGCCGGCCTGGCGAACCACCTGCCCTTCGCGGAGCAGGTGAGCGCCTAGAGCCGCCACGCGATCCGATGCCTTAAAAGCCCCCTCAACCAACGCCTTGTCATCGCCCAGTTGCTTGATGGCTACCGGCGTCCACTTGGCCTTGAGCGGTTCACCCCCGATCACCCAGACACCGGGTCCGGTGCCAGGATCGAACAGGGCGCCCAACGGAACCTCCACACCTGCCGACGCGCCGGCAGCTGCTGCACCGCCAAGTTCAACCGTCACCGTTGAACCCAGCGGCAGCGCCGTGCTGCCCTCTTCCAGGGTGTAGCGGGCTTCAAACGTACGGGTTGCGGGGTCGGCCGATTCAGAGAGCACGCGCAACCGCGCGGGGATCGTGCCGCTTCCGCCGAACGACGACGCGAGGGCCACCGAACCAATCTGCGGACGAAGTGTCTCGGGCAGCTGGACGACCGCCTCTCGGCTGCCCGCACGGGCAAGCCGGGCAACCACCTGCCCCGCCGCCACAACCTGACCGGGCTCAGCAGAGATGGTCATGACCACCCCGTCGGCATCGGCGACGAGCGCGGTGTAGTGGCTGGCATTGCGCGCAACCCGGGCCTGGGATTCGGCCGCTTTGAGTGTCGCAGCCGCCGCGTCGGCCGCCGCTTTGATCTGGTCGTAAGACGACCGTGACACCACGCCCTTGGCCGCCAGATCGCGATACCGCGCTTCATCCGCCGTGGCCTGCACGCTTTGCGCACGGGCGGCGATGACGGCCTGCTGCTGGGACGCCGCGGCCAGGTTCAGGTCGTTGGGATCGATCCGGTAGAGCACATCCCCGCGTTTGACCGTCTGCCCGGTTTCGACCAAGCGCTCAGTGACCTTGCCGCCCACCCGGAAGGCCAGATCGCTCTGCACCTTTGCGGCGATGGTGCCCGTAAACGTGCGCGCGTTTCCCGCGCCCGGTTGCACATGGGCAACGCGGACGATGGGCGGCGCGGTCCGGGGGTCGATGTCATCCGACGTTCCGCAGGCCGCAAGGAACAACGGAACGACACAGGGGATGGCTGTGAGTACAAAACGGCGCCGCATACGGTCTTCCGGAGTGGGGTATCCGGAGGCATTCTGTTCCTAGTGACCGTTTTCGTCAATAGTCACTTTCGTTGCGGGACAATACTCCTGAGCACCAGCTCCTGCAAGGCCGTAGGCGCTTCCGCGTGCAGAGCCGCCAGGTGTGGAAGCGTCACTGGATTCAGATAGGGAACCAGGACCTGGTAGACCGCATGGCTGGTCGCTTCGAGCGGCGTCGCGCGCTCAAAGACGCCGGACGCGCGTCCCTCTTTCAGGATCTCTTCCACAAGCTGCCGGATGCGGTCTTTGTAGGCCTGGGTCGAGGGCCATTGATCCGTCGCGGCCGCCACCGCGATTTCATAGAGGCGACGATCCTGGAGGAACAGGCGAAGACTGGCCTCCACGATCACGGTAAACAGCACCCGCAGCCTGTCAGGCGGCGCTTGAACCCCCTCCAGGGCCGCATGCACCTCGCCTTCGATCTGCGCCAGGCAATTGGTGCAGATGACCTCCCCGATGGCCTGCTTGGAGGCAAAAAACTTGTAGATGTAGGCCTTGGAGAAGCCGATGGCCTTGGCCAGGTCAGACACGGTGGTCTTGTCGTAGCCGTAGTGACTGAAGTGCGCGGTGGCGGCCTCGATGATCTGCGTGCGCACGTCGTGCTCAGCGGGGCCACGCCCGGCATCGAGCGCTGCGGAGGATGAAGTAGACATCGGTGAAGCGTAGCGCTGCGCGGTGACGCGGGCAAATAGTGACCAATCGGGTATGGGTTTACCCACGGCCGTTGTTGATTCCCGTGCGGCTTCTCAAGTCGCCATCCCCACAGGGGCCGCGCGCTTACCTGCGCAGCTCATCCCTGAAGCACGGCCTCAAGCCGCAGGTGCGTCCGGCAGCCGCGCCAGTATGTCGTTCCGACAGGCGTCCAGAATCTCGTCGGCCAGTGCCGCATCGTCCGGGCAGGACCGCGACAACACCACCGCGCCCACCGCCTGCGCAATCAGCGCGATCCGCCGCGCACGGCTGCGCTCGGCGGCGGCCGCATCAATCTGGCCATCGCGACCTGAGCCGTCTTCCAGCTGCGCGTCGATACCAGTTGCAAACGCAGCCTTGACCGACGCCGGCTGACGCGCGGCATCCGTGCACAGTGCCGCCATCGTGCAGCCTTGCCCCGGTGCATCCCGGTGTTCGCGGGACAGGTAGTAGGTCAGGAAGGCGCGCAGATCGGTCCCGGCCAATGCCTCGGCGGATGTCGCAAAGCCACAGGCGGCCGCTTCCGCCATCAGGTCGGCCTTCGACCCGAAGTGCTTATAGAAGCCACCGTGCGTAAAGCCCGCGGCCCCCATCAGGTCTGCCACGCCCACGCCGTCGTATCCCCGCTCCCGGAACAGGGTGGAGGCGGTTTCGACGATGTGCGCCCGGTTGGCCTGCGCCTGTGCCTTGGTGA
Organism: Stenotrophomonas rhizophila; assembly: GCF_000661955.1. Taxonomy (NCBI): domain Bacteria; kingdom Pseudomonadati; phylum Pseudomonadota; class Gammaproteobacteria; order Lysobacterales; family Lysobacteraceae; genus Stenotrophomonas; species Stenotrophomonas rhizophila. The sequence goes on along the minus strand of NZ_CP007597.1, from coordinate 1,865,344 downwards.
CCTTCATGAACGATGCCCTGCAACGCTGTGCTGCGGAAGTACGGCACTTTACCACACTTAGATTACGTACATCATCAAACCATTGACATCTAAGATTACGGTCATCATCATTGCGTCACCCCTACCCCGGAGCGGGCTTCGCCCTCCGCAACGCCCCCTCAACGATCACGACCCCACACCCCATGACGACCCCGACGCTCTTCCAGCCCTACCCCCTAGGCCCGATAACGCTGGCCAACCGCATCGTGATGGCCCCGCTGACGCGCAACCGCGCCGGCACCGGTCTGGTGCCCAGCCCGCTCGCCGCCACCTACTACGCCCAGCGCGCCTCGGCCGGCCTGATCATCACCGAGGCCACCCAGATCTCGGCCCAGGCCCAGGGCTACCAGGACACGCCGGGGCTCTACACCCAGGTCCAGATCGACGGCTGGCGCGCGGTCACCGATGCCGTGCATGCCCGCGGCGGGCGCATCTTCGTGCAGCTGTGGCACGTGGGCCGCATCTCGCACGTGGCTCTGCAGCCCGGCAATGCCGCACCCGTCTCCGCCTCGGCCATTCGTGCGCAGACCAAGACCTTCGTGCACAACGGCTTTGTTGATGTGTCCGAGCCGCGCGCATTGGCGATCGACGAGCTGCCGGCCATCGTCAACGACTTCCGCCAGGCCGCTGCCAATGCCATCGCCGCCGGTTTTGACGGCGTGGAAATCCACGGTGCCAACGGCTACCTGCTCGAACAGTTCATCAAGGACGGCGCCAACCAGCGCACCGACGCCTACGGCGGCTCCATCGAGAACCGCGCGCGCCTGCTGCTGGAGGTCACCGCCGCCGTCGCCGAAGAGATCGGCGCGGACCGCACCGGCGTGCGCATTTCCCCGGTCTCGCCGGCCAATGCCATCGCCACGGTCAGCGACCCGCAGCCGCAGTACGACTACATCGTCGACCAGCTCAGCGCGCTGGGCATCGTCTACCTGCACGTGGTTGAAGGCGCAACCGGCGGCCCGCGCGACGTTGCGCCCTTCGACTTCGATGGGCTGCGCGCCCGCTTCAAGGGCACCTATCTGGCCAACAACGGCTACGACCTGGACCTGGCCAGCGCACACCTCGCCGAAGGCAAGGCGGACCTGGTTGCGTTTGGCCGTGCCTTCATCAGCAATCCCGATCTGGTGGAACGCCTGAAGACCGGTGCGCCCTTGAACGCATTGAACCCCGCCACGTTGTACGGCGGCGGCGCGGAGGGCTACACCGACTACCCCGCATTGACCGATACGACGCCGCAGTAAGCCGTTCGACAGCGTCGCGCTGCCCCCCCTTCTCCGCCCACCCAATTTCAAGAGACACACCATGAGCCTGCTTCCCACCGTCCTCATCACCGGCGCCTCCAGCGGCATCGGCACCGTTTACGCCGAACGCTTCGCACGCCGCGGCCACGACCTGGTACTGGTCGCGCGCGACAAGACGCGCCTGGACACGCTGGCCGCCCGCCTGCGCCAGGACACCGGGGTCGCCGTAGACGTCCTGCCGGCCGACCTCACCCAGCCCACCGATCTGGCCAGCGTGGAAACCCGCCTGCGCGACGATGCGCGCATCGGCATCCTGATCAACAACGCGGGCATCGCCCAGTCCGGCGGCTTCACCGCGCAATCGGCCGACAGCATCGATCAGCTGGTGACGCTGAACACCCTCGCCCTGACGCGCCTGGCCGCGGCCGTTGCACCGCGCCTTGCCAACGCCGGCGAAGGCGCCATCGTCAACATCGGCTCGGTGGTGGGTCTGGCGCCCGAGCTCGGCATGTCCGTCTACGGTGCGACCAAAGCCTTCGTGCTGTTCCTGTCGCAGGGGCTCAGCTTGGAGCTGTCGCCCAAGGGCGTCTACGTGCAGGCCGTGCTGCCTGCCGCCACGCGCACCGAGATCTGGGAGCGCGCCGGCATCGACATCAACACGTTGCCGGAAGTGATGGATGTTGGCGAGCTGGTGGATGCCGCCCTGGTCGGCTTCGATCGTCGCGAAACCGTGACCATTCCGCCGCTGCATGTGGCCGCACGCTGGGACACGCTGGAGGCATCGCGCCAGGGCCTGCTCTCGGACGTCCGGCAGGCGCAGGCTGCGGAGCGGTATCGCGCATGAAAGCCTTCCTCATCGACCGGTATGGCAAGAACGAAACGGGGCACATCGATGACGTGCCAACGCCAGTGCTGCGCGATGGCGATGTGCTGATCCGCGTGCACGCGGCCAGCGTCAACGCGCTGGACCCCAAGATCCGGCGTGGCGAATTCAAGGTGATCCTGCCGTATCGCCTGCCGCTGATTCTGGGCAACGATCTGGCCGGTACGGTGGAGCGTGTCGGTGCTGCGGTTTCCCAGTTCAAGCCGGGCGATGAGGTATATGCACGTCCCGACGATGATCGCATCGGGACGTTCGCCGAGTTCATCGCGGTCAGCGCCACATCCGTGGCACTCAAACCCCACAACCTCACCATGGTGGAGGCCGCCTCGCTGCCGCTGGTCGCGCTGACCGCGTGGCAGGCGCTGGTCGAAACCGCCCAGCTGAAACCGGGTCAAAAAGTCTTCATCCAGGCGGGCTCTGGCGGCGTCGGCACCGTGGCGATCCAGCTGGCCAAACACCTTGGCGCGTTCGTTGCCACCACTACCAGCACGCCCAACGTGGCGTGGGTGAAGGCGCTGGGCGCGGACGTGGTCATCGATTACAGGCAGCAGGATTTCGCCACGGCACTACGCGACTACGATGTGGTGCTCAACAGCTTGGGCAAGGATGAACTGGAGCGCTCGCTGCAGATCCTCAAGCCGGGTGGCCATCTCATCTCCATCTCGGGCCCGCCCACGCCCACCTTTGCGACCGCGCGCGGGTTGGCCTGGCCGCTCAAGCAGGTCATGCGCCTGCTCAGCCGAGGCATCCGCAGCAAGGCCAAGAGGAAGGGGGTGACGTATTCCTTCGTCTTCATGCGGGCCGATGGGGCGCAGTTGGGCACCATCACATCGCTTGTTGAGTTTGGTGCGATCGCAGCGGTCATTGATCGGGTGTTCCCGTTCGAGGACACGCAGGGCGCGCTGGCGTATGTGGAGAGTGGGCGGGCGAAGGGGAAAGTGGTGGTGGAGCTGCCGTAGTTGGATCGCCCCCGCTGTACGTGCCATCCAGCCCGTAGATGCCGGTCAGGGGGACCGGCGATCGCGGCTCTCTTCTCACGCCCCTCCCTGCCCCTCCGGCCCCGGCAAAGCCAGGCGGGCACACGGGCGCTCTGGCTCCGGCCGTCGCGGCGGCCTATGATGAAATCCAGACCCAGGCCCGCGCCGTCACCCCATGGGCCCTCAATGCGAACGCGTGAGCATGCCAAATACAGGGCGGTTCTATCTGTTTGAAGTGAACGTGCAACCAGGTCGGCCGGACTCTGACGAGGAGCCCAGGGTGCTCAGTGTCCAGGCCGAATGTCTTTCCTGCCATCACGTCACCACTGCCGCTGCCCCGCCGAGCCTCGTGAACATACCGGGCGGAGGCGCGGTGCTGGAGTGCCCAGCGTGCGGAAGCCGTCAGGCGATCTCGGCTGCGCGTTTCGTGGAGTTTTCGCAACGGTCCGCTGGCGGCCCTGCGTCCCCGGATGCACCGCCGCAGTGATTCAGCCGCAGCGGCTGACACGTGTTCGGGACGTTGAATCAAGGCACCTCTCTCGCGGCTCCTTGACTGCCGCTTGGCCATTGGCCTGCCACTGTCCATAGGCCGCCTGCGTTGCGGACGATCTCCATCCTGGAGCCACGCGCTGTTCTCCTGCGCGATCGACGCTGGGCGTTTCACAGGATCCAAGCGTGTCAATGGCGATCATGCAGCTAGCGCGTGCCCCTGCGTCGGCCCTACGGAATCCAGCCCATCGTGCTTCAGAACCTGCTTCATTTCGCCCCGCTGATAACCGCCGCCATGACCTGCGTGACGGCGCTGATCTGGGTGGTTTACCTGAGTTTCTTCCTGCGCAGCTACCGACGTCAGCAGCGACCGTCCATTCTGATCACATCAGGCGCCGGCAAGGATCTGGACGCGCACTGCTTCGTGACCAATCTGGGATTGGAACCGGTGTATCTGCTTGACGTGGTCATCGACCTGATTGAGCCGGATGGCAGGGTCGTTCGCGCGGTCATACCCGAGCGCACTGAGCGCTGGAGCCAGGATGTTCCGGGCGACGACGACGATGTCCGCCGTGCGACCAACGTCGGCTCGCTCACCAGCGGCGGCGAACGAGACCTGGGCCGGTTCCGTACGCTTATCGAGCGCGCCAGCAAGGAGAATCCGGAGATAGCGTCTGAAGGAGTTTTCACCAGTCTGGAAGTGACCGTGGTGACGGTCACCGCGAGCCAGGCAGAGCTGTGCGGGGCGTCGCGCTGCTACCGGATCGACCACCGTACCGATGGCCGCCCTCGACTGCGGGCAACAACCATCAAGGCCAGGCAACTGCAAGGGTACTTCGCGCGCCGCAGCCTGACGCGCCTGCTGACCGCCCAGCTCCGATCAACGGCTATGGGCTGATCGGTTGCGTCCTGCGCCTTGCCGGACAGCTTGCCGAACGCATCAATGAGCTCGGCAAGCTGGTCCGTTTCCGGGCAAACACAGAGCGGTGCCGCGCTCACCCCGTGCCAAACGGACAGCAGTGCCACCCCTGCTGCCGGTGCGCCATCTCTTCCAGATCCCGGTCTGCGCCTGCAGCGTCCAGCGCCTCCCCTGCCCCCGCATGACGCGCCACATACTCCCGCATCAACGCTTGCAGCACCTGTGTCGCCGGGCGACGCTCGCGTGCGGCCGCTTGCTGGAAGCTGGCGCGTAAGCCGGCGTCCATCGTTACCTGCATGAAGACACTCTCGTTCATGAGTTCCTCCTACTGCTGGATAGTGAAATAGGATGCAATCCGCACGGCAGTGCCGTGCTGTGCCCGCCTGCTGGCAGCACGTCCCGATCAGCCGGCGGTGCGCTGCAGCTTCCTGGGGATCTTCTTGGGCACCACCACCGGGCGCTCCACCACCGTAAGGGTGATGCAGCCGGGGCGGGTTTCAATTTTCAGGCGTGCGCCTACGTCGAAGCCGAGCTTGTCCAGCCAGCGGCCGCGAAGGCGCACGTAGGGAATGACCTCCTCGCTGCCGTATTCCTCGCGGGCGGGATAGTGCTGCGCGCCCACTTTGCAGGTGGGGGCCGGGCGAGCGTACGGCTTGCGCTTGGGCGGGACGAATTCGGGCCGGGTCACCCAGGACCTGTGCATGTTGGACCTCCTGTAGGGATCGCCCTCGCCGGGATGGCGAGGGTGTCGGGAGGCTAGAAGCCGATCGAAGCTCGGTGGGCGTATTTCCGCAAGGGTGTTGTATTAGCCACCCTCCCGACTCAGGACGTCCAACTTACACTCTTCAAGGAGCTTCTAGACTCCGATGCACACCATGCGCGTTGATGCGGAGGATAGGAAATTGCTTGTTTCTTTTGAACCGCGAAATTTGGTTCATTGCCTCTACGCCGACTGGAGAATGAGCATGCACACGCTCCGGCGCAAAGGCAGTCCAGAAGGCACCGTTGGTCCAACAAGCCCCCATGCCAATCCGCGATGAACCTGAAGAAAACCCCGCCGAAGTGGGGTTTAGCGCATCAGGCACCAATCAAACTCTCTGCCGGGATCCCAAGGTTCTTGTGCAGGTTGCGAATCATCTCTATGGACAGGCCGCGCTTTCCGTTGAGCACTTCATACACGCGGTTTGGCTTGCCAATCGATGCTGCAAGATCTTTCGGCTCAAGCCCGGCTTGCTCCATCCTGAACTTGATGGCCTGGATCGGATCCGGCGCGTCTATAGGGAACTGCTTGGCTTCATACGCCTGGATGAGCGTGGCCATCACGTCCAGGTATTCCCCTTCCGGGCTATCAGGCGCGGGGTCAGCCTCCACAAGCTTGGAGATCGACTTCAGTGCAGCCTTGTAATCAGCAGGGGTGCGAATGGGGGAGATGTTCATCTCAGTCAACCTCTATGGTTGCGGCATCTATCTGATCGTATTCGGCGTGCGTGCCGATAAACTTCACGTAGACAATGCCTATTTGGTAAGCGACCGCCACGATCAGGCGGTGGTCGTTGCCCTTGATGTTGAACACCACTCGGTTATTGGCAACGAAGCTTGCATTCCGGTAGGCGTTCTTGATGTCCTGCGGCGACTTCCACGTGGCCGCCTTCGCCTCGTCATGCCACGCCTTCAAGGGCTGCTCGGCCGGCGGGTTCGCCTCCCAATAGTCCCTGAGCGTGGCAACGGCGATGACCCTCATGTCGCAATAATAGTCCCATTTTGGGACTTGTCAAGACGATCGACCACTGCGCAAGGCGGGTTATGCCGCCAGCTCAGCCAAGAGGCGGCAGGACGGTTGGTGCGAAGCAGGCCGGATCTCAGGCCCATCCGCCAACACCCCCCGCCCACATGTTAATCTTTCTCATTCGCACCTACCCCTCCCCGCCCCCGATGACCCGCCCGTCGCTTCGCCCCTCTGCCCTGGGCCTGTCCCTGACCCTCGCCTGCCTTTCGGCCCACGCCGCTCCCCCCTCCTCCCCCGATGTGCAGCAGCTCGACGCAGTGCAGGTGCTCGGACGCGCCCAAACCCTCTACCGGGTGGACGACGCCACGGTGGGCACGCGGACGGACACGCCGCTGGCGCTGGTGCCGCAGTCCATCCAGGTGGTACCGCGTGAGCTGATTGAAGACCAGGCGGCCCGCCAGATCACCGATTTGTACCGCAGCATCAGCGGCATCAGCTTCTTCAGCTATGCCGGCGTCACCCTGCGCGGCTTCCGCCAGGAAAACGTGCTGTATGACGGCTTGCGCGGCGACCCCTATGCCGGCTTTTCGGTGCCGCAGCTGTTCAACATCGAGCGCGTGGAAGTCCTGAAGGGACCGGCCGGCGCTCTGTACGGCGGCGGTGATGCCGGGGGCGTCATCAACTACGTGACGCGCAAGCCCAAGGCCACGTCCGAGCGCCGTATCGAACTGCAGGCCGGCAACAACGATTTCCGGGCGGCGTCGATCGAGGCCACCGGGCCGCTGAACACCGCGGGCAGCGTGCGTTACCGCGCCGGGCTGTATGGCGACACCGAACAGGGCGTGCGCTGGAACGCGGACAGCGAAAGCGTGATTGGCGATGCATCGCTGGCCTTCGACGTGGGCGACACCGGCGAGTTGACCCTGCAGTTCACCGACATCACCCAGAACCTGGGCGGCAACCGCCTGCGTGGCGTGCCGGTGGACGACAACGGCAGTTTTCTCACCGACCGTCGCTGGAACCACAACGAAGCCACCGACTTTCTCGACATGCGGGCCAAGGTTGCGCTGGCGCAGTACCGCTTCTCGCCGAGCACCAACCTGGACGTGGATGTGGGTGCACGCTGGTTCGAGAACAACGAACACCAGATCTACCACGAGCCGATGGGGCTGATCGACCGCAACCGCGACGGCGTGCCCGAGTGGATGACCCGCCAGCTGCGCAACCAGATCCGTGACAACGATGCATTCACCGCCAACGGCAACGCGGTGTGGCGCGTCAGCACCGGCAGCATCGAGCACAAGGTGCTGTTCGGCGCCGATGTGTTCCAGCAGGATGCCGACTTCACCGCGCAGACCGCCAACAGCGCGGATCTGGCGCGGGGTGCTGGCCCGGTGCCGGGCATCGACCTGTTCAACCCGGCGTATGGCGCAAGTTCGTGGCGCGACTACAACCTGGCCGCCCTGCCTTGGCGTAGCACGAGCACGCGCAGCAAGCGCTATGGCGGCTACCTGCAGGACGAACTGACGCTGACCCCGCGCTGGCATGTGCTGGCCGGACTGCGCTGGGACGGGTTCAAGGACGATGACCGCCTTGCCGGCACCAGCGTGGACGGCAACGACATCAGTTGGCGGCTGGGCAGCACATTTACCGTGCGGGAAGGCGTCAATGTCTACGCCAACATCGCCAGCGGCTTCATGCCCCAGAGCGCGGCCAACCAGAGCGCCGAGGCGGGCGGCCCGTTCGATGCCGAGCGCAGCAAACAATGGGAAGTCGGGTTGAAATCCCTGCTGGCCGAGCGTGTGACCCTGAACCTGGCCGCGTACCGGATCGACCGCAGCAATATCGTGCAGGCCACCGGCGAGATCGTGGACGGCGTCAACCAACTGGCCGCCCTGGGCCTGGTGCGCAGTACGGGCATGGAGCTGGATCTGCTGGCCGATGTCACCGACCGCTGGGTGCTCAACCTGACCTACGCCTACAACGATGCGCGGGTGAAGGATGCTGGCAGCAACGGCATCACCAATGCCTCCGGCGACCGCTTCGCCAATGCGCCGCAGAACAAGCTCGGCCTGTGGACACGCTACGACCTGCCGGCGATCAACTCCGCCATCGGCTTCGGCGCCGACTACGTGGATGAGCGCGTCAGCCTGGATGGCCAACGGGTCAAGCCGTACACCGTGTTCGACATGAGCTGGAAGACGCAGTGGCAGCAGTGGCAGTTCCAGGCCAACGTCAAAAACCTGTTCGACAAGGTCTATGCGGCCAGTGGCTTCACCGAGCGCACCGGCCACTTCCCGGGTGAGCCACGCCGCGTGTACGTGCAAGTGGCGTACGCCTTCTGAGCCCGCCCATGCGCCAGCCTACGCCAGCGCACCCCAACCGCCCTGCGCGCAGCGGGAGTGGGCGCCGGCTGTGGTTCGACCTGCACAGTTGGCTGGGTCTGAAGCTCTGCCTGTTCATGGGCTTTGTCTGCCTTACCGGCACGCTGGCGGTGTTCTCGCAGGAGATCGACTGGCTGCTGCACGCCCCCATGCGCGTGGCCGATGGTGGTGAGCACGCCGGCTGGGGGCCGGTCATCCATGCCGCGCAGGCGGCACATCCGGACTGGGAACTGGAAGGGATCTCCGCCGGCCACACGCGCCTGTTCGCGGCGCGTGCGCAGATGCGCCTGCCCGATGGCAAGCGGCGCTTTGTCTGGATCAACCCCTACACCGCGCAGGTGACCGGCGACACGGGCTGGTTCAATACGCAGCGTCTGCTGCGCAACACCCATCGCCACCTGATGCTGCCGGTGGCCTGGGGCGTGCCGCTGGTAGCGGCGCTGTCCATCCCGTTGCTGCTGTCGCTGTTGAGCAGCCTGTACATCTACAAGAAGTGGTGGCGCGGTTTCTTCAAACGGCCCGACCCCTCACGACCGCGCCGCTTGTGGGGCGATGTCCATCGCTTGGCCGGGGTGTGGTCACTCTGGTTTCTGCTGCTGATCGGGGTGACCGGGGCGTGGTACCTGATCGAATCGCTCGGCGGCGATGCCCCGGCCGCGCCGACCATGCGACTGGCCAAGGGCGATGACCGCGCTGCCGCCGTAGATCCGGCCGCCGTGGACGCTGCGGTGCAGAGCGTTCGCCAGCAATGGCCGCGCCTCGACATCCTCGGCGCCATCCCCGCACGCGATGGCGGCAGCATCCTCTTCCTGGGGGAGGCCGACGCCTGGCTGGTGCGGGAACGGGCGAACAATATCGCCGTAGACCTGCACACTGGGCAGGTGATCGGCATGCATGACGGCCGTGCGCTGGGGGTCCATCAGCGCATCGCCGAAATGGCCGATCCCCTGCACTTCGGCAGCTTCGGCGGTTGGCCCATCCGACTGCTCTGGTTGCTGGCCGGCACGCTGCTGACCGGGCTGTGCTTCACCGGCGTGTATCTCTACGGACTTCGCACAGTGGATTCGCTGCGATCAGCAGCCAAAAGGCGGCAGACATGAGTCATGAAAAGCTACCCGGCCCCTGGCGCACGGCGTGGCACGGCATGGGTCGCTGGCGCTGGCTGTGGCTGGCCCTGCTGCTGGTGTGGGCGTCGCTGGTGCCGCTTGAGGCCATGAAGTAGCGGTGCTCACACAGCGCCATTGCTCGACAGGATAAGCACGCGCATCGGCCGGCCCTCGGTCCACGTCGGTTGCCGGTGCGCTGACCCGCTGGCATAGGCCCTGCCACGGCCGTCAACCGAACGGGGCGGCAACGCATCGAATCAATCCCATCACGGCTAGCCAGAAATCCGACACGTTCGGCAGCAAGAACTGGCCAGGGAAGAATGACCTCAGGGTTGGTCCCTGGTCGCCTGGAGAATGACGGTGAACTCGCCTGGCTCCTTGAAGTCTGCCGCTACAAAACGCAGACGTAAGGACCGCAGCCGCCATTCGCGCAGTGGTGCGAAACACCACTGGCAAGCAACGAGCACCTTGCCGACGTGTCGCCGATGACCATTCCGGCCGACGCGCCGCGCGACATTCTGCGTCACCCCCCTGACCTGATGCGTCAATACCATGACCCGCAGCGTCACCCATACGTCGCGCGCGCCGCAATGGCTGCTGTAAAACCGACGCCCGTCCTGAACATCTGACAGCGCAGATGCAAGGCACTGAATCCAAACGCCCACTGCGTTCGTACAACGGTGGCTGTTGAGCGAAACACGGAATGAACCCCCGTGGGTGCCCTTGACCATCCCCCCTTCCTGCGACCGAGCTCCGATGTGCCCTCCAGTTACCCCAGAAGACGAACGACGGGCAGCCCTCAGCGCGATGCAGGTCGCTGACGTAGACACCGTACCGTCGCTGGACCGAATCACGCGCCTTGCGAGCTATGCCTTCAACGTACCTGTCGCGTTCGTCTCCATCCTGGGGGATGTGAAGCAGCACTTCGTCTCGCAGATTGGATTGCCGGTGCAGGAAACAAGCATCCGCGCCTCCATCTGCGCGCACGCGATGACGGCCAATGGCGTGCTTGTGGTCTCCGATCTGATGGCCGATCCGCGCTTCCAGAACAATCCGCTGGTCACCGACGCGCCGCATCTTCGCTTCTATGCAGGCGCCCCCTTGATCGCAAAGAACGGGGTGGTCATTGGCGCGCTCTGCATCATGGACAGGGAGCCCCGCGACTTCCCGTACATCGACCAGGAGCAATTGTCGGCGCTGGCGCACCTTGTGATGGCACAGCTGGAGCTGCGCAACATGTCCGGCCGCCTGGATCCTGTCAGCGGCCTGCCCAGCCGCCACCAGCTCCATGCCGACTATCCCGGGATCCTCGCGCGCACGCCATCCGGAACACGCTACGCAGTGGCGGTAGATGTCCTCGACCTTCCGCGTGCGACGGAGGTAGGGCAAGTACTCGGGCTGCAGCCCATGGAGGTCCTGATCCGGCGCGCCGGCGTACGGCTGCGCGCGGCCCTGGAGGGGATTGCCACGATCTACCACGTGGGCGTCACCCAGTTCGCGTTTGTGGTCAACGTGCCCTCAGCCCAGCACCTCGAATACCTGATTCTGGAGCTGAGGGACAAGATGCTGCGCCCGCTCATGGCGGCTGCAGTTCCCATGTCACCGAGCTTCCACGCCGGCATCTGCGCTGTTGTCGATGACGATCAAAGCAGCCACGACCTCCTGCGCAAGCTGCTTGTCAGCGTCCACGGCGCGTTCGATGCCCGCCAGTCATTTCTCTGGTACTCCGAAGGTCGCGACGCGCAGATTCACCGTGGCTACCAGCTTGCGTCGGACGCGAAGCAGGGACTTCTCGATGGCGACTTTCATCTCGAGTACCAGCCGCGGTTCGGCGCCCAGGGGCTCAAGCCGGTCTCGGTGGAAGTGCTGATTCGTTGGACCCACCCTACTCTCGGCGCCATCAGCCCCCGCGAGTTCATACCGATATTCGAGCGAACGGCATTGATGGACCTGGTGACGGACTGGGTGCTGGACAGTGCGCTGGATCAGCTTCAGGCATGGCTGGCGCAACGGCGGCAGATTCCCCTGTCCATCAATATCTCCAGCGGCTTTCTCTCCAGCGTTGGCGCGTGGGACACCATCGCCGAGAAGCTCTCCAGCAGGGCCATCCCGTTCTCGATGATCGAGTTCGAGATCACCGAGGGTGAGTGGCTCATCCCGAACTCCACTGCGGTTGGACAGATTGCCGCCATGGCAGGTGCTGGGGTCAGAATATCCATAGATGACTTCGGCAGTGGCTACAGCAACTTCAGCTACCTGTCCGACCTTCCGGTCCACACGATCAAGCTCGACAAATCGCTGATCGATTACGTTGCCACGGATCCGCGTTCGAGAGCCAAGGTCTCCGCCATCCACCACTTGGCCCATGAACTGGGCTACCTCACGGTTGCCGAAGGTGTCGAACGCCAGGAGCAGCTCGATGTCCTGAAGGGCCTGGGCTTTGATCAGATTCAGGGCTACCTGCTAGCCGCGCCTGCGCCCGCCCTGAAGGTAGCGGAGCTGTTCGAGCCCGTCGCCGAGCACGTCAGTCCGGCGGGCCACGCTCAGACGCAGAGCGAAAAGGTGACCCCCATCCAGCCGCACCGTTTGATCGCAAGTGAGTTCGCACCACGCCAGCAGCGCGTTGCACGTCGCACCTACACGTAACACCCTCCAGGCAATGCGTTGACATGCAGCACTGCAGAAACGAACACCCACCTCCCTGACTCGTACGTTCGCCTTAGGACTCCACCATGCAATTCGTAAGGAATCTGCGCATTGGCCAGCGCATGGCACTCGGCTTCGCTGCTGTCATTGGCCTGATGGTCATCATCGCCGTCATCGGAATCCATAGGGTCAACCTTATCGAACGGGACCTCCATTCGATCAACGAGGTCAACAGCGTCAAGCAGCGCATGGCCATCAATCTCAGGGGCAGCGTGCATGACCGCGCCATCGCCCTGCGTGACGTGGTGCTGTCCGATGACAGCCAGGGTAGGACGGAATCCATTCAGGGCATCGACGCGTTGGCGCGTGACTACGCAGCCTCTGCAGCACCCATGTCGGCGATGCTGGCCTCAAGCACAGATGCCAAAGAGACCGCGCTGTTGAAGCGGATCGAGACCAATGAAGCCAACGCGCTGCCGTTGCTCTCGCGTGTCATCGCGCTGCGCGATGCGGGCGATTTCGAAGCGGCAAAGTCGCTGATGCTCAGCCAGGCGAAGCCGGCATTCGTCGCGTGGCTGTCATCGATCAACGCATTCATCGACCTGCAGGAATCAAAGACCGCCGCCACGTCCTCGCAGCTGACGGCAACGACGCGTGGTTTTGCGATGCTCATGATCGGCGCGACGCTTCTGGCATTGGTGCTGGGCAGCCTTATTGCCGTCGCGTTGACGCGCAGCGTGGTCCGCCCGATGGGCATGGCCCTACGGGCCGCAAAGGATGTCAGCGAAGGCAGGTTGGATACCCCGCTGGTCTCCGATCGACGCGACGAAGCAGGCCAACTGCTGCTCGCCATGGAGCAGATGCGCCAGCGCGTCAGAAGCGTGATCTCTGACCTGGGGGAGATGACCCATCGGCACGCGCTTGGCGAGATCAGCCACCGGATGAATCCCGAGGCTTATCCGGGCGAGTTTGGTGTCATGGTCAGCGACACCAATGCCATCGTTGCCGCGCATATTTCCATCAAGATGCAGCTGGTGCGTTTGATTGGCCGCTACGCTGTGGGCGACCTCTCCGGCGACATGGAGCGACTTCCCGGCGAGAAGGCGATCATTACCGAGACCATGGACCAGGTGAAGGCCAACCTGTCCTCCATCAGTCGTGACATACGTGAGCTCACGCAGGCGGCGTCCGAGGGAGACTTCTCGGCACGTGGCACGCCCAGCGACTATCAGTATGACTTCAGGACCATGGTGGAGAACCTCAACGGCCTTATGGGCATTGCCGAGCAGAATCTCGCCGACCTCTCCGCATTCCTCAACACGGTGGCCTCCGGGAACCTGGGCGCGCGCATGGAGGGAGACTTCAGGGGCGTGTTCGCCACCATGGGCGCGGATGCAAACAAGACCGCGACCAATCTGGCCGATATCGTCCGCCGCATCCACAGCGCATCGGAGGCCATCACTGGCGCAGCAACCGAACTGTCCAACGGTAATCGGGACCTGTCACAGCGAACCGAGCAGCAAGCCGCAAGCCTGGAGGAAACCGCCGCGTCGATGGAGGAGCTGACCTCCACGGTCAAACAGAACGCATCCTCTGCCGACGAGGCCCATCGCCTGGCGATCGAGGCCGCGGCGGTCGCCGGCCGTGGTGGTCGGATCGTGGGTGAGGTCGTGAGCACGATGGCCGGCATCGAATCCTCTTCCCGGCGGATCGCGGAGATCACCTCGGTCATCGACAGCATCGCCTTCCAGACCAACATTCTTGCCCTGAACGCAGCCGTGGAGGCCGCACGTGCGGGCGATCAGGGCCGGGGCTTCGCGGTGGTGGCATCGGAAGTGCGCAGCCTGGCGCAACGGGCGGCCAGTTCGGCCAAAGAGATCAAGGACCTCATCGATGATGCCGGCGCAAGGATCGCCGAGGGCTCCACCCTTGTCACCACGGCAGGTTCCACAATGGACGAAGTGGTTTCAAGCGTTCAACGGGTCACGAGCATCATGCAGGAGATTTCGTCCGCGTCGCGGGAGCAATCGTCCAGCATCGAACAGGTCAACGGGACCATCGGCCGTATGGATGAGACCACGCAGCAGAATGCGGCTCTGGTGGAAGAAGCCGCCGCAGCGGCCACAGAGCTGGAGACTCAGGCGTCTGGGCTTCGCGAGGCGGTGTCGGTGTTCAAGATCTATAGGGCGATAGCGCCTCGAGCTACGGCACCTTACCTGCGTGCTGTCGCTGCCCAGTAGCGTGAAGAGCGAACACCTCGCCTACTGACCATGGCGACCTGCCATCGTTCACTATCAAGGGCCGCTCCGGAGCGGCCCTTGATGCTGTATTGGTCAAGGCGGTTCCCGGCTGGCAGCGCCTCGTGAACCTCGGCGCGACTACAGGTTCAGCACCTTCTGCAGCTTCCGGGCGATCCACCCCCTGAAGACCAGCGGGGCATCCAGCGCGCAGACACAGATGCAGGCGACACCCGGGGTCGTCACGGGCTGGTGCTCCACATCTTCGCCCAGGTCTGCCGCATCCCCGGGTGCGAAATGCCCAAGCGCGTCATCGTAGGCCCCTTGGAGAATCTGCGTCAGCTCACTGTTTCCGTGGCTGTGCATGGGCAGGGATTTGCCGGGGGCTATCTTCATCATGATGAGAGAAGGAAGGCCGGGTGCCCTGATGCAGTGCACGCCAGGTGCCATCCAGTTCCATTTCAGTGACCGGTAGGACGATCCAAAATGGGGCTGAAGCGCTGCAGGCAGACGGTCCACGTCATCGCGTGCGGGCCTCTCCCCCATGGGGGAGAGGCCTTGCTCGCCTCTCGAAGCGGGAATGCGGTCGAGCTTGTCCACCATCGCCTGGCGCAAGGCGGCTTGCGTGTCTTTCCCGGGCACGGGGCACGCCTGCTGATCCAGGAGCAGGCCACCGATCCTTTCAGCCAACCGCAACTGCTGACGGCAGTGGCCGCACGACTCCATATGGGCCGACGCAACAACGGACATCTCAGGGCCCAGTGAACCCGCCGCAAAACCCAGGACGGTGGCCGGATCCAGATGGTGACGGGGACTCATCGCTGCTCTCCCATTGATGACTGAAGCTGAAGAAAGGCACGGCGTATGTGCGACTTGACGGTGCCTAACGGCATGCCGAGTTCTTTGGCAATCTCAGTGTGGGTTTTTGCTTCGAAGTAGGACATGCGAATCAACCGCGCTTGTGCGGCAGACAGTTCGCCCAGGCACTGCCTGAGCCGCACCTGTTCAGCGTGCAGCTCCGCCAGAGAATCCTGTTGAACGTCGTGCTCCGCGGCCTGGTCCACGACATCCTGGGCATGCACCCATATGTGTTCACGCCGGACCCGATCAATGTGCAGGTTCCGGGCGACGCGATAGAGCCAGGTGCCCAACCCGCTTCTAGCAGGATCGTAACGCTCGGCGCCATTCCACAGCTTGAGCATCGCTTCCTGGGCCAGGTCTTCTGCGACGACCGGGGGGGCCCCCAACCCACTCAGGTATCGGCAAAGGCGCGGCATGAAATAGTCGTAGATCCTCATGAAGCAATCGCGATCCTGGCGTCTGGCCACGCCATCCATTTCGGCGACCCATTGCTTCAGCTCGTGGCTTTGTGAGGGAGGAACGGAGATCATTCGAGCAACCTGAAAAGGGCGATGTCCGTGGCGCGAGGGGCGCTGCCTGGATGGCAGTCAACGGCCGAAGGAGCAGCGCATTCGAATTCAACCCCTTTATACGATCAGGACGCCTTTCTGGATGCAGCTGAATGGGACGGAATGACGGTCAGAGCTGTCGTCTTGTTCACATCCATGAACTGCACCCCACCTCCCCCAATGGCAACCTGACTGCGCAATCAGTGTAATCCGTTGATCCATGGCTGGTGGCCTGGTGCCCGAGCGTTCGGCCGTCGACCAGCGGCCAGTCGCCGCGACCTCTGAGCGCGCACATTCGGTGCTGTCGCGCCCCACCGCGGACAACCAGTATCCGTTCGAGCAACTTACCGTGAGAGAGTCATCCGTCGATCAACCCCTGCCCCACAGCCACCTTGATCAATACCAACCAAGGTATAGCGTCATCACTCCCCACGTGTCGATCAAGCCGTGCGCCAACACGAGCGACCAGAGGTTGCGTCCAGATCGGAGGTAGGCAAACCCAAAGAGTGCACCGACCAGACCGGTCACGACGATCCCCGACAGCCCTTGATTTGCATGCATGAGACCGAAGACCAGTCCGCCAGTCAACGACGCGAAATATATGCGGCCGGGCAGCAAAGCGAAGAGCACGTGAAGCTGGTGCATGAGGAACGCGCGAAAGACAAGCTCCTCGCCGACTGCTGCACTAAGCCACGCGCCAGCAACAAGCGTCATTGCAGCAGGCAAATTGCCAAGCAAGGGCCCGTAGCCGCTGTAGTCGGCCTTCGTGTCCGTCAGCTGATCCACGAGAGGTTGAATGAGCGGGTCGACAAGGCCAACAACAATCCCGACCAGCAAGGCCATCCACACCAGCGTTTGGCCGAAAGATCGCAGGTGTAGCCCGCAAGAGGATGATGAGCGCGTCTCCATCCAAACCAACGTCACGCCTAGCAGACCGACCAGGGGCATGCGCCACGGGAATGGAAGCCACGGGAAATATGACAATGCAAGCACACATGCCACCAGGAGCAGCCTGATGGGCATCGCTATGCGGATGTGCGGGCTTGAGGGCACTGTCGAATCAGAGGTGTTCTGCATAGGGATTCTTCGTGTCTAAGGTCGGTCGTCACCTGGGGAGCCGTCTCAGTCCCGTGGAGCGACTAACGCCACAAGGCGTGGAAGTGGTGGACAGGGCCCTGCCCCTGGCCTACGTCGAGCTCCTGAGCTGAGCTTATAGCACCGCTTAGATAGGCCTTCGCCTCCCCGACTGCATCAGCTACAGGCATTTTGGGAATCAACGCGGCAAGTGCCGCAGATAGCGTACAGCCCGTTCCATGCGTGTTTCGCGTGGCGATCCTCGGGGCGTTGAAGGTCCACCTCCCTCCATTTCCGGCCAGCAGGTCAGTGCTCTCATCACCCTTCAGGTGTCCACCCTT
The DNA here is from genome assembly GCF_000661955.1 of Stenotrophomonas rhizophila. NCBI lineage: Bacteria > Pseudomonadati > Pseudomonadota > Gammaproteobacteria > Lysobacterales > Lysobacteraceae > Stenotrophomonas > Stenotrophomonas rhizophila. The sequence continues at coordinate 1,847,873 of NZ_CP007597.1, read as the reverse complement.
CAACAGCACCCACTCGCTCCCAAGCTTCACCATTGCATCCAGGGTGTGATGCATCTGCTCAATGCTGGCGGCCTCGGGCACACCAAGCAAGTCGCTGGCCTCGGGCAAGTTGGGAGTGACGATCGTGCATAGCGGAAGCAGCTCATCCCTCAGCACCGCAACCGCGTCTTCCTCCAAGAGGCGGTCACCACTTTTGGCCACCATCACTGGATCCAGGACAATAGGGCACGTGGCACGCTCACGGAGCGTCTTCGCGATAGCTCGGGCAACGCCCGCGTTGGCAACCATGCCAATTTTGATTGCATCCACGCGCACGTCATCGAAGACAGCCTCAAGCTGCGCCCGCACGAAATCGGGGTCAAGTGCTACAAATCGCCGGACACCTTGGGTGTTTTGGGCGACAACGGCAGCAATGACGGTCATGCCATACGCACCCAGCGCTGAGAACGCTTTAAGGTCTGCTTGAATGCCGGCGCCGCCGGTGGGGTCTGTTCCTGCAATGCTCAAAACGTTGGGGATCACGTGTTTCTCCAAAAACCCGGTCAACCGCAGAGCCCGAGAGCTTAGCGCTCGGCCTGCGCAGGGTGAACTGCCTATTCGTTCACTTCGACGCGGGGAGCGAATCACGGTCACTTTTCAGTGCCGATCGCAGGAACCGGATGACAGCCGCACCCCCCTCGCGATCTGCGCGCGCATAGCCCGTGGGGGTGCCGCCCACTTGCAGGTAAGGACCCAGGTCGTGTCGATAGGAGGTTGGCTGCCAGAACGGGGAGATCAAGTGCCCGGCATCACTGAAATAGACGATCTCGTCCGACTTATCACGATGATGCTTCGCCAAATAGCGACTCGCCACCGCCGCCATCTCACCAGAGAAACCAAGCCGATCGTCTCCAGCCGCCACGAGCATGAGCGGGCCGTTGATATTCTCGATCGGCAACATGGCAGATTTCAACGCCGACTGCGCCGTAGCGTCTTCCTCATCAAGCCATCGCGAATCCTCCCTATACGGCAGGAAGGGCAGATCGTTCCCCTTCAACGTCAGACCGGGCTCATCGACCGCACGGAAGTCAGCCGGTGCGATATCGCGCCGTATGCCGCGGAAGGGCGCGGGACTTCCCACTATCGAGACCACGGCGCGCAGGCGCTGATCATGCGACGCGGCCGCCATGGCAATCGTGCCGCCCCAGGACCCTCCCAACACACCTATTCCAGACGCGTCGACGTAGCTTTGCTCTTCCAGCCAATCCACAGCCACCGACACAGGATCAATCGGAACCCGCACGAGGTCCTTAGGCAAGCCAGGCATGCGGTAGTAGGCCACTGACATGGCCAAGAACCCATGAGAGGCAAGCCAGGCGGCATACATGTTTGCGCTCTCAATGCCACCCTCGGAGCCACCGAGCGTAATGACGACGGGATGACGGCGGCCGTCTGTCAGCACTCCCCTGGGTGCATAGATGTTGGCGACCAGGCCAGGAGACTCCACAGTGAACGCGGAGACGTCTTCGCCGTCGATCCAGCGGCGGAGTTCGACGGTTTCCGCGACGTTTCCTTCAATAACCATTTCGAGCGTGAAAATCGCAGGCTCGAATCGCAGGTCTCCATCCCTCCTTTTGATGGGGAAAGGCGAAGGTCTTCCTGGACCGTCCGGCTTCATCGACCAGAACAGCCCGGTCTGATCGACTCCCGTATAGCTACCCGCCTCGGCGGCCGTCGTCGAGGGGTCAACCCTGCCTTCCAGATCCGCTCGATAAACCGCGTTGGAGCGCCAGCGGGTGCCCTTTGAGTCACGCATGGCCAGCCTGAGCTCAACGACATCCGTGGGCCGCACGCCTGAGACAGACACCCCCAGTGGCGCGTCAGCTCGACTGTCTGCCGAGATGATGTTAAGCGTCGCGGCGTAACTATTGGCGTAAGCCAAAAGAAGCGATAGGAGGGCGAATCGACGCATCGAGGTGGCGCTCTGAGGGAGACCTCAAAGCGTGCGGGCAGGACGCATCCCTGAGACGGACTTTGGCGTGAGCCGTGCTCCACGTGGCACCAATCGTGCAGACATCTACGGCAATCGCGGCAAACTGGCTTCGAGCTGTGTTCGGAACTGTCGACTGACCCGAAGGATCGTGCCGTCAGTGAGTTCCAAGAGAGCGTCCTGGTTTCGCGCGGAACGAAGTGCTGCGATGCGCCTTACATTCACCAATGAGGATCGGTGGATACGGAGAAACCCACTTGGTTCCAACGCCTCCGCAAGACTTGCCATGCTATCGCGGCGCAAATACGTATCCTTTCCCACATGGATGCACACGTAATGGCCAGCTACGTCGACATAGTCAATGTCTGCCGGCAACAGATAGACCGTCCGATCGCCCGATTGAACCGCTAGACGCACGGTGCGCTCGACCTTTCCATCGAGGCGCTCCCGGACACGGCGCATGGCCAACTGCAGGCGATCTGGGTCCACCGGCTTTAACAGGTAATCCAACGCCCCGGTCTCGAAGGCGCGAACGGCGTGTGCACTGTATGCGGTGATGAAGACGATGTGCGGCACCAGTTCCTCAAGATGCTGCACGAGATCCAAGCCGCTGCCATCCGGCAGCCCGATATCGAGAAGAATGAGATCGACATCTCCAAAGTTCGCGCGCTCAAGCGCAGCTTCCAACGTTGATGCCTCCCCTACGATCGTGACGTCAGGTTCGCTCGCCAGCAACCGAATGAGTCGCGCTCGCGCAAGAGAAATGTCGTCAACAATCAGCGTGCGAATCACGGTTGATAGTGTTCCATCAGCGGGAGACGGATTGAAGCAATGAACCGATTCTTCTCACATTGAGTCGTCAACGATGCCCCCGCCCCGTGCGCCAGTACCAATCGTTTCCTGAGGTGGTCCAAGCCAATGCCCAGACCGCCAGATGAGCGCCTGTTGACCGAGTTCACCACACTGATGACAAGGTCCCCGTCTTGAAGGTTGGCCCCAATATTGATCTCGACTGCCCCGTCAGTATCCGCGCCGTGTTGGATGGCATTCTCTAAAAGCGGCTGCAACACCATCGAAGGGACGGATGCGTCCCAAGCACCGGGCTCGATCTCCGCAACGAACGTAATGTTGCCGGATAGCACCTGATGCAATTCGATGAACTCAGCGCATGCCCCAATCTCGTCCCTCAAAGCCACCGCAGGAGCGCTTTCCAGCAACGCTCGAAGCAAGTTTGCGACATGACCCAAGGCCCGGTCAGCTTTGGGAGCATCATGATATCCAAGCTCGCCGATGGCATTGAGCGCGTTGAAGATGAAGTGCTGGTGTAGCCGTGATCTCAATGCTTCTTCGTTCAAACGCGCCAGAAGGCTCTCTCGCTCGCTTTTCAGGGCCGTATGGGCCAACAGCTGCCCTACCCCCATGACAGCCAGGTAAAGCGGTATGGCAAATAGAGCGGTGGCCACCAAAGCACGCTGACTGCTGCGCAGATCCAACTGCCCTTGCCCAGCAAGTCCGAACATATTCAAGACGCCATGCCCCAATCCCCAGCCCGCCCCTGTTAGAAGGGGAATCGCTAGAAGACCGAACAATGCAACCCAAATCAGGTGGTAAGCAGACCGGCCAGCTCCGATGATCCATCGCTCTGAGAGACCGAACAGCATGGGGGTGGCCAATGCCCATGGCGTGTAGCTGCCGACGAGAAACAAGAAGGCATGCAGGATATCCGAAGCGCTCCGCGCGCCATCTGATGGGCTCGTCAAGACGACGGCAGGTGTGTAGGCAAACGCGAGCACGAGCCAAGACAGCCCAACCCAACGCCATCGAACTCTCAAGATGGACTGATTGCCAGGCATTCAAGTGTTCAAAGACGTGGGAGTGGTGTTCGACTTGGTCAAAGGAGCCGCAGGGATCGAATCATCCAAGCCATTTTCTACTCCCCTAGACAGAATGCAAGAGTAAGCCATGGCACTCCAGGAAGTGGATATGCCCGGCTCTTCATGACGACTCATCGCCAAGCAACCAAGGACAATCAAGCCGAGCGCAGGGAGCATGCTCGTCACCGTCACTCTATCGCCGGGCTTGTCTTTGTCGCCGGCACCTACGCTCTGGACGATGCCGGATTGGCCGGCGCGCTTTTGGTCCACCTGCGGAGCCGCGTCGCACGTCACATGGCAACCTCTACACAGCCTCTGACCTGGTTGAGGGCCATCCATCCGGGATAGCCAGCGTACTGCCCCTTCTCCTTTTCGCCATTCGGGCTGATCCCCCTGCCACTCAGGGGGGAGGACGGCTAGATGTGAAAGGCCGGACCCGCCGAGACCGTCGCCGAGCTCACCCTGACCCGAAGCGCAATGAGCAGGCTGGCCAGCAGCATCACCACCGCAGCAACGGTGAGGACGGCAACGATGCCCCCAAGCCCGAACACCAGGCCACCCAAGGCGGCCCCCGCCGCGATGGAAGACTGCACAGCAGCGACCACCATCCCGCCGGCACTCTCGGCCTGATCGGGTACCGCACGGGCGACCCAGCTTGACCAGGCAACGGGCACGCCGCCGAAGGCCAGGCCCCAGAGCGCGACCAGGATCGCCAGCCCGCCCACGCCCACCGGCAACAGGAGCATGCCGAGCGCGGCTACGCCCACCAGGGCAGGCATGACCACCAACGTAACTTTCAAACTGCGCTCCATGAGCCAGCCGGCCAGTAGGGTGCCAACGAAGTTCGCCACACCGAATCCGAGCAGAATCAGGGCCAGGCCATCGGCGCTCATCTGCCCCAGGCTTTCCAGCGTCGGGCGGATATAAGTGAAGAGCGCGTACTGACCGGTGTGCGCCAGAACGCAGCCGAGCATGCCCACCGCAACGCCCGGCCGGCGCAAGAGACCCGCCACCGACTCCGGAAGCGCCGCCTTGCGCGGGGCCATTCGGGGCAGCGTGAACCACTGGAACGCAAACGTGAGTCCACCTACCGCCGTCGCCGCCCAGAAGGCGCTGCGCCAGCCCAGCAGCCCGCCGAGGTAGCTCCCCAACGGAACGGACACCACCGTGCCCACCGCAATGCCGCTGAAGATGATGGACAGCGCGCGAGGCACGCGCTGCGGCGGCACCAACCGCATGGCCACGGCCGCTGCCATGCTCCAGAAACCGCCCAGCGCGACGCCCAGAAGGACGCGCATCACCAGCAGGACGCCCATGCTGTACGACAACGCCACCAAGGCGTTGGAGAGGATCATCAGACCCGTGAAACTCAACAGTACTAGGCGCCTGTCGATCGACCGGGTCAGCCGAGGCACAAGCAGGCCAGCGAACAGGGCCACAACCGCAGTGACCGTCACCGCTTGACCGGCCAGCGCCTCCGACACCCCCAGGTCCGCCGCCATCGGCGTCAACAGGCTCGCAGGCAGATATTCGGCCGTGAGCAGCCCGAAGACACCCATGGCCAGCGAAAACACGGCCACCCATGCCGGTGAAGACGGCTCCCCGCTCTCCCGGGTCACAGAATCAGGCGCGCCTGCGACATCCACTACGTTATTGCTCATCAAAGATCCCAGTGCATTCGTGCAGCCGAGAGTCTAGGGAGCCATGTCAGGATGATCTATGATTGTTCAACCTGTCCTTTTGATCGAAACCCCGGACCGTCTACATGAGCCACGCTCCACCCCAGCCCTCCGACCTGATCAGCGAGCTGCTGACCGGCATGCGGCTGCATGGCGTTCAATACCGGCGCATTCAGACCGGGCCGACCTTTGGGCTTGGATTTCCCCCGAAGCCAGGGCATGCCTACTTCCATTACCTGGCCGTGGGCACCGCGATTCTTCGCGGCGCGGACGGCAGCCAACACCTTCTCTCTGCCGGGGATGTGGTCCTTCTTCCCCGCGGAGAAGGCCACGCGCTGCTGTCGGGCGAGGACCATCCCGTCCAGTGCCTGGAAACGATAGACGCCGCCCCATTGGGTGACACGGTGAGTGGCATAGACACATGCCCGAGCACCCATGCCGTGCCAAGCGCCGTGCTCTTCCACGGATGCATGGTGGTCGATCTGGGGGGCATGCAAGGGTTGAGCAAGGTGATGCCGGCGGTGATGTTGGCCGATGGCAACGCCGCTCAGTTTCCCGGGCTGTTGCCGATGGTCGACGCGATGAAGCGCGAGGTGTGTTCCGGACGTATTGGCTTTGCAGGCATACTCGCCCGGCTGGCGGATGCCGTTGCCGCCATGATCGTCCGTGACTGGGTCGAGCGCGGTTGCGACGGCGCATCCGGCTTGGTCATGGCCATGCGCGACCCCCGTCTATCGCTGTCGTTGCTTGCCCTGCACAGAGACCCTGGGCGTGACTGGACCGTCGAAGCGCTGGCGGCAGAATCCAACATCTCACGCTCTGTCTTTGCAGACCGGTTCCAGACCGTCATTGGAACCGCGCCCCTGCGGTATGTGACGGAGCTGCGCATGCAGTTGGCCAGCCAATGGCTGACCCACCAAAGCCTCTCCATCGAGGTCGTGGCAGAGCGTCTCGGCTACGCGTCGCAGGCAGCCTTCAGTCGCGCCTACAAACGCGTGATGGGGCACTCGCCTGGGGCGACTCGGCGCGGGCGCGCCTTGGCCTCGCCATAGGGGTGAGCTTGGCGGTCGCTCAAGCCGCCTGGGCGTCGTCCACGGGCTGCAGCCGGTTGGCGATCCCATCGAAGCGCGCCGCCTCTGTTCGAAGGCGATCGGCGGCAGCGCGTCGACTCGCCCTCGCCCGCCAGTCGCCACCCCGCTGCAGGTCCAGTGCGTCGGCCTGCAGCCACAGCGAAGCCGCCCGTGCGCGCGCCCAGCGCGCCTTTCCGATGTCTGCTTTCGTCATGGGTCCATGGTGAATACGGGGCGTCGCATGGCGCGATACGGAGGCAACGCTGGCTGACTGTCGTCCTGTCGCCTGACCAGGAACGGCCTGCCGGTGCCCAGCTGCCTGCGGTCCAATCGCTGAGGCCGCCTGACGTGATCGTCCAGCCATTTGGTATCTTGGGCGCCAGCTCTGCACAGATCCCGACCCCCATGCCCCGCAATACCTCGAACAATCCCTCCGCGTCGCTGCTGGACCTCCCTGCCGGCGCGATCTCGTCGGGAACAGCAACGGACAAGGCACTTCTCAGTGCAGCGACCAAGGAAGCCTACAAGCGCGTCAATCTGCTCCTGAGCGCTTACTTCGAGGATTTCAGCCCTGCGCAGCAGCGCAGGATCCGCGAGGCGATCGGCGCGAGCGCCCATCCGAAGCCACCCAAACAGGCCAAGGTTCCCAAGGTTCCGAAGGCACCCAAGGCTCCAAAAGAAGACCTGCCGCCGCGGTTCTGGCTGCCCTTCAGTGGTGAGACGTGGTCGGGACGAGGACGCCCGCCAGCAGCATTCCTCGCCTGGGAAGGCACCGTCGCCCATACCGAGTGGAAGAAGCGGCACCCCGGCGAGCGATTCCCGACCTACCCGGGCTGATTGCGGCTGCAAGGGCGCAGGCGTTCTGCAGCGCCAGCGTCTTCCTTCTCCGTCCAACCCTTTAAGCAGGAGCTGGAAATGACGCCTCTCGACAAAGCGATCCGTAGAGAACTGCAGGTCGGCGACGACACCTACACACTGACCATCGACCCGAGCGGGCTCAAGCTCGTGCTGAAAGGGCGGAGAAAGGGAGTGGAGCTGCAGTGGATGGAGCTGGTCAACGGTGACGCCGCGTTGGCTGCGGCGCTTCAGGCATCCCTTGCGGCCAAGTGAATCCAGGCTGGCGATCAGATGGCGCGATTCTCGATCTATAGCGGAATGACGTTGGTTGGCTACTCGTCGCTGGAGAGTGGAGATCCTCCCATGGGCGTTGCTTTCGGCCAGTTCGAGCCAACCGCTGGGTATCTCGCCATTCAAAACGAGTGCCGCACAAATCACGTCGACCAGTCCGGCTTGACCCTTTCAGTGAAAACCGAAGCAGGCTTGGTTGTTCCATCCATGGCAATCGCCATTCTTGACTGCACTGAAGATCTTTTGCCTGATTGCATCGAGATCAGCGTCCTGGGCATTCCCACCACTTTTTATGAAGCGTTGTTTCCTGACCATGTGATCAATTACACTCGCCAGTAACAGGGTCACGATACGTTGGCGGCAGAGGGGTCAACCGTCCAATCCATCGCCCGCTTGGGATGCCATCGGGCCATACCAAAGCGAAGGAGTTCGTACTTGAAGCGCATCAGTGTTTTAGGCGCACTACTTTTGTTTTCGTGCGTCAGCGCTGGCGCGCATGCCGAAGGAAACTGCCCGGCAGGTTTTTACCCGATTGGCGGACGCGCGGCTGCAGGATGTGCTCCCATCCCTGGTAACGGCAGAGGACAACAGCAAGTGCCAAGTGCTCCAGCGCCTGTGTGGGAGGACCGCTGGGGTGCGATTGCCGGCGACAAACCACAGGGCATTCTTGGTTTCTCGACCGGATTCCCAAGTGAACCTGCCGCACAGCAAGCAGCGTTGGCTGACTGCGCGTCGAAAGGCGGCGGCCGCTGCCAGATTGAGAACTCGTATAAGAACGGCTGCACAGCAATGATTGTTGGCGAACGGGTGTACAACATCGCGTCCAGAGCGACCGTGGATGAAGCGATTGCATCCGGCATCCAAAAGTGCGAAGAGGTCGACAGGAATTGCGTGGCTTCGTACAGCGCATGCAGCCCCCCAGTCCGTATCCGCTAACTGAAAGCTTCAAACAAAAATACTCTTTCTTGACGCGTCCTACGGACGGCAATCTCCCCGCATGAGAACACCAACCAGAACGTTTATCCTCAGCCTTGCACTCGTTATGTATGGATCGGGCGCGCAGGCGTATGAAAGCACCGCCCAGGTCATCAAACGTCAAGCGCCCGCAGGCATCAGCAATGTGTTCTATGGCTGCGTTGAAAAAGCGGAGTCAGACACCATCGCCCTTGCTGAATGTCAATCTGCGGAGAAGAAACGACAAGACGCGCGATTGAACACCGCTTACAGTTCGCTACTCAGCAAGCAGCGTGGTACGGACAAGGAAAAACTGATCCGCGCCGAACGCGACTGGCTGGATTTCCACAGCACCAGCAATGCCTTCGAGGCGTCACTCTATGGCAGCGAAACGGTGAGCAGCTTTCAAGTCATGCAGCGAGATATTTTCCGTCTCTGCGAGCGCGCCAATGTTCTGGAAGAATACCTATCGATCGCAAACGATCGGTAGCCGCAACTTGTTTCGTCTGCATGCCCCCTGCCTTCCCATCGAAATCAGGATGTTGATCTCAAATCAATGATTCAGGAGCAGTGGCGGAGAGAGTGGGATTCGAACCCACGGAAGGTTTGACCCTTCGCCGGTTTTCAAGACCGGTGCCTTAAACCGCTCGGCCATCTCTCCGTATCGGTAGCGCTTTCCGCGCCCCGCGTGCCCAGGTCATTGCAACCCGGGCGTCCGGTCGGGGCAGCGCCCCGTCCGGCATGGCTCCCCGGCACTGGCCGGGGGTCGCATTCTCGCATTTCAGGTGAGGTTTGCCCACCCGGCCGCTGTCGGGCTCAGCCCGCATCCACCGCCAACGCACCCAACGCACTGGCCTTGATCTTCTCCTTGGCCCGCTCACACGCGCCATCACAATGCAGGCGCGAGGCCTCCAGCTGCGGCGGCAGGTGTTCGGCCAGGAAGTCGATGAACACGCGCACCGCCGGCAGCAGGCCGCGACGCGAGGCGAACACGGCGTGGCAGATGCCCTGCGGCAGCGACCACTCGGGCAGCACCACTTCCAGCTCGCCGCTGCGGACGGCGTCGGCGCAGACGGTTTCGGGCAGCATGGTGATGCCGAACCCGTCCTTCACCATGCTCTGCAGCAGCGGGAAGTCGAACCCGGCCACGCGCGGCTGCAGGTCCACGCGGCGTACCGCGCCTTCCGGGCCGTGCAGTTCCCAGCGCTGGCGGGCTTCGTCTTCACTGATGCTCAGGGTGACGTGGTTGGCCAGTTCGTCCGGGTCCTTGGGGCGGCCGGCGCGGTCGAGGTATTTCGGGCTGGCTACCAGCAGTTCCTGCACCTGGCCGAAGCTGCGCATGACCAGGCTGCCGTCGTCGTCCAGCCGCGAGCGCACGCGCAGGGCGACGTCGTAGCCTTCATTGATGATGTCCACGCGGCGGTTGCTGATGTTCAGCTGCAGGCGCACCTTCGGGTACTGGGCCAGGAACTTGGGCAGCAGCTTGGGCAGCTGCATCTGCGCCAGTGAGACCGGCACACTGGCGCGAACCAGGCCGCGTGGCTCGGCGCTCAGCCTGTCCACCACCTCGCGTGCGGCCTGGGCCTCGGCCAGCATGGTCTGGGCATGGCGGTGCACGCTGGTGCCCACGTCGGTCACCGCGAAGCGACGCGTGGAGCGCTGCAGCAGGCGCACGCCCAGGTCGGTTTCCAGCTGGCTGATACGCCGGCTCAGGCGCGATTTGGGGATGCCCAGCGCGCGTTCGGCCGCGGCAAAACCGCCGTGGTCGACCACCATGGCGAAGTAATAGAGATCGTTTAGGTCGTGCATACCGAAGTTCCAGATATAGAACAATACGTGGTATTCAACCACCTTTATCCCAGCCAAGCAACAACCTAACCTGTTCTCCGTCGGCGGCGCCTTGCCCGCCCCTCCCCAGATAACAGGTGATTGCCATGAAGCTTCTTCACATCGATGCCAGCGTCCTTGGCGACAACTCGGTTTCCCGCCAGCTCTCGGCCGCCGTGGTCCAGCAGTGGCGCGACCAGGTGCCGGGCCTGGAAGTGACCTATCGCGACCTGGACGCCCAGCCCGTTGCGCACCTGCGCAGCAGCTCGCTGGCCCAGACCGACGCGGCCGAAGTCGCCGACGCGGCGCTGGTGCTGGAACAGTTCCTGGCCGCCGACGTGGTGGTTATCGGCTCCCCAATGTACAACTTCAGCGTGGCCTCCACCCTCAAGGCGTGGATCGACCGCTTGGCGGTGGCCGGCAAGACCTTCAAGTACACCGACACCGGCCCGGTGGGCCTGGCCGGCGGCAAGCACGTGATCGTGGCCAGCAGCCGCGGCGGCCTGCATACCGGCGCGCCGACCGACTTCCAGGACCCGTACCTGCGCCAGGTGTTCGCGTTCTTCGGGATCGACGATGTGGAATTCGTGCGCGCCGAGGGCATTGCCTATTCGCCGCAGCACCGCACCGATGCCATCGCCCAGGCGCTGGCCACCCTGCCGCAGCCGCGTGAGCTGGCCGCTGCCTAAGCTGTAACACCGCGCCGTTCCTCCTCGTCGTGGCGGCGTGGCGCGCAGCACCGGTTCTCCCTCCCCCGCCGGTGTTGCGCCTGATGGCCCCTTTTGGGGCCATCTTCTTTTTCAATGGCGCAACTGCGATGCAGGTGCTGGGCAAGGTCGGTGGGCGTCATTACGCTGACCGCTCACTTGTTCAGGACAGGCCCGCATGCGCTATCTGGTCGTTGCTCCGCACCGGAGCGAATTCCCCCACCCCATCACGCTGGCGCGTGGCCAGGCGCTGCAGGTGGGCGAGCGCTATGAAGGCGCGGAAGGCTGGGACGACTGGTACCTGTGCGAAGCCGCCGACCAGGCACCGGGCTGGGTGCCGGCGCAGGTGATCGGGCGGGATGCGCAGGGCGATGCCTTTGCGAAGGAAGACTACTGCGCGCGCGAGCTGGACGTGGACCCGGACCAGGTGCTGGTGGGTGGGCGCGTGCTGAACGGCTGGGCGTGGTGCGCACCGGTGGGCGGCGGTGTTGAAGGATGGGTGCCGTTGCGGGTGTTGCGGGCCATGTAACCCCGGTGAAGGGGTAGAGCCACCCCATGGGTGGCTGCACGCAATGCCCGAATCGCCCCGGCAGAGCCCCCGAGGTGCTGCACAAAAAACCCGCCGTTCGGCGGGTTTTTCGTGGATCAGGCGATGGTGTCCAGACCGCCCATGTAGGGCTTCAGCGCATCCGGCACGGTAATGCTGCCGTCGGCGTTCTGGTAGTTCTCCATCACCGCGATCATCGCGCGGCCCACGGCCACGCCGGAACCGTTGAGGGTGTGCAGCAGTTCGGGCTTGCCGGTTTCCGGGTTGCGCCAGCGGGCCTGCATGCGGCGGGCCTGGAAATCACCGCAGTTGGAGCACGAGGAGATCTCGCGGTAGGTGTCCTGCGAGGGCAGCCACACTTCCAGGTCGTAGGTCTTCACTGCGGCAAAGCCCATGTCGCCGGTGCACAGCAGCACCTTGCGATACGGCAGGCCCAGGGTTTCCAGCACCACTTCGGCGCAGCGCGTCATGCGCTGGTGTTCGTCTTCGCTCTGCGCGGCGGTGCACGCAGCCACCAGCTCCACCTTCTCGAACTGGTGCTGGCGGATCATGCCGCGCACGTCGCGGCCGCCGCTGCCGGCTTCGGCACGGAAGCACAGCGAGTGGGCGGTCATGCGCAGCGGCAGCTGGTCGGCGTCGATGATTTCGTCGCGCACGATGTTGGTGAGCGGCACTTCCGAGGTCGGGATCAGGTACCGGGTGGACTCGCCCACGGCGGTCTTGAACAGGTCGTCCTCGAACTTGGGCAGCTGGCTGGTGCCGCGCAGCGACTCGGCGTTGACCAGCGCCGGCACGTTGGTTTCCTGGTAGCCGTGGGTGTCGGTGTGCAGGTCCAGCATGAACTGGGCCAGCGCGCGGTGCAGGCGGGCCAGCGGGCCGCGCAGCACGGTGAAGCGCGAGCCGGACAGCTTGGCCGCGGTTTCCGCGTCCAGCCAACGGTTGCGGGCGCCCAGCTCCACGTGGTCCAGCACCGGGAAGTCGAAGCTGCGCGGGGTGCCCCAGCGCTTCTGCTCCACGTTCTCGGTTTCGTCCGCGCCGGCCGGCACGTCGTCGCCCGGCAGGTTGGGAATGCCCAGTGCAATGGCTTCGATCTTGTCGCGCAGTTCGTCCAGGGCCACTTCCGAGGCCTTCAGCTCGTCGGCGAACGCGGCCACTTCGGCCATGATCGCCGAGACGTCTTCGCCCTTGGCCTTGGCCTGGCCGATGGCCTTGGAGCGGCTGTTGCGCAGGCTCTGCAGTTCCTGTGTGCGCACCTGGATGCGCTTGCGGTCTGCTTCCAGCGACTCCAGCCCGGACACATCCAGCTCGAAACCGCGCGAGGAGCGCAGGCGTTCGGCAAGGTCGGCGGGGTGTTGGCGAAGCAGGGCTGGATCAAGCATGGCGTGTGCGATGGGGTTGGGACTGGAGGGGGATTATCGCCTGTTATGCGGATTTCTGCCGCCCGGGGGCCGCCATGTACCCCTCAGTCATTCCGGGCGTGGCAGAATCGGGGGGTTCACTACGGTATGGCTCATGTCCGCTTCCCGCTCCTCGTCTGGCAAGAACATCACCTTCCACCTGCCCCGGCGCAGCCTGATGATCGCCGGCATCGCCTTTGGCGTTGGCGTGCTGTTGTTCCTGGTGGTGTGGCTGAGCAGCCGCAACGACGACTTCTACAAGGCCGGCCCGGCGGCAACGCCGCAGCAGGTGGCCGATATCGAGCCGTTGCCCGAACCCCTGCCCGCCGCGGCCGGCTCCAGCGACATGCCCGACGCCAAGCCGCTGCCGCCCGGCGAAGAAGCCCCGCAGCTGGTGGAAACCGCGCCCCCGCCGCCGCCGGCCGCAGCCGCTGCGCCGACCACCGAGGCCCCGGTGGCCGCCGCTGCCGGTGACCGCCCGCAGCCGATCGCCGACCAGTCGCCGCCGCCCTCGTATCCGCCGGCCGCGCTGCGTCGTGGCGATGCCGGCACGGTGGTGGTACGCGTGGATGTGGATGCCACCGGCTACCCGTCGAACGTGACGATCATCGAGCGCAGTGGTTCACGCGATCTTGATCGCGCCGCATCGGATGCGGTGCGCCGTTGGCGCTTCCAGCCGGCGCAGAGCAATGGCCAGCCGGTGCCGGGCAGCATCGAGGTCCCGTTCGACTTCAAGCCGCAGTAATGCGCGGCCGCCGCATCATCACGCAGCGCTGATTCGGCAACGGCTCATCAAGCTGAACCTCGATGGCAATGCAGTCGCCGCGTTGACGGTGCGCTGACACATCCACAACCGGGTACGGGCAAGACTGCGGGTGTCAAAACGACATCAGGAGTTCGCCATGAGTGTTACCCATGCCCATGACATGCACGCGTCGCCGCAGCACCAGCGCGACGTGACCGATGAACCGGCCCGCCGCGGCACCTCGCCGTGGTTGTGGATGGCGCTGATCGTGGCGATGTTCGCCGCCGCGCTGGTCTGGCTGCGCTACGCCACCCCCAACGAAACCAGCACCGCACCGGTCGGCGAGCGCATGTTGCCGGCCACCGAAACGCCGGTGGCCACCACCGCACCGTCCCCGGCGACGCGCCAGGCTGCACCGGCCAACACCCAGCGCAAGCCGGCCGTAGCCGCGCGTAACCGCGAGGCGCGCCCGCTGGCCAGCAATGCCAAGCCGACCTACCCGGCCAGCGCGCTGCGCAGTGGCGTGCAGGGCAGCGTGGTGGCCAGCCTGAGCGTGGACCCGCGTGGCCACGTGACCGATGCCAATATCGTGCAGCGCACCGGTTCGCGTGACCGCGACCTGGACCGCGCGGTGCTGACCACCGTGCGCAACTGGCAGTTCGAGCCGGCCATGAACAATGGTCGCGCCGTGGCCAGCGTGGTGCGCGTGCCGGTGGATTTCCGTACCGAGCGCTAAGTTGAGGCGCTGAGGCGGGAACGAAAAAGGGAGGCCAATGGCCTCCCTTTTTTGTGCGGCGTAGTGCCGGGCTCTGCCCGGCAACCAGGCATATGCGACCGCAGCCACGTAGTGCCGGGCGCTGCCCGGCAACCAGGCATTTGCCAACGCAACGGCAGCCACGTAGTGCCGGGCTCTGCCCGGCAGCACGCCTCAGGCGCTGCGCAACCCGAAGCCCGCACCCGTGGACAGACCGTCGAAATCCGGGAACGAGGTGGCGACGTTGGCGATGTCGTTCACCCGCACTTCGCCGCTGCTGAGCTGGCCGGCAATGGCGAAGGCCATGGCGATGCGGTGGTCGCCGTGGCTTTCGATGGTGCCGCTGCCCAGCGTGCTGCCGCCGTGGATGGTGGCGCCGTCATCGGTTTCATCCACCTGCACGCCCAGCGTGCGCAGGCCGGTGGCCATGGCGGCCAGACGGTCGGATTCCTTGACCCGCAGTTCGGCGGCGCCGCGCACCACCGTGTTGCCCTGCGCGGCAGCGGCAGCCACGAACAACGCGGGGAACTCGTCGATCATGTCCGGCACCAGCGCTTCGGGAATTTCCGCACCGTGCAGCGGGGCGTAACGCACCACCAGGTCGGCCACGGCTTCCCCGCCCTGCTCGGCATGGTTTTCTTCGGTGATGTCCGCGCCCATCAGCCGCAGTGCGGCCAGCAGGCCGGTGCGGCGCGGATTGAGGCCCACCGCGAGCAGGCGCAGTTCGGAGCCGGGAATGATGCTGGCGGCCACCAGGAAGAACGCGGCAGAGGAGAAGTCGGCCGGCACCACGATGTCGGTGGCGCGCAGGCGCTGGCCGCCGCGCAGGCGGGCCTTGCCGGGCGAGAAGTCGATGTCCACGCCGAACGCGCGCAGCATGCGCTCGCTGTAGTCGCGGGTGGGGTGCGGTTCGCTCACCGTGGTCTCGCCGTCGGCGTACAGGCCGGCCAGCAGCACCGCGGATTTGACCTGCGCACTGGCCACCGGCGAGGCGAAGTCGATGCCCTTCAGCGTCTGGCCGCCATGCACGTGCAGCGGCGGGGTGCCGTCGCTTTCGGTGTCGATCTTGGCGCCCATCAGCGCCAGCGGGCCGGTGACACGGCGCATCGGGCGGCGCGACAGCGATTCGTCGCCCACCATCACGCTGTCGAACGATTGTGCGGCCAGCAGGCCGGCCAACAGGCGCATGCCGGTGCCGGCGTTGCCGCAGTCCAGCGGCGCGGCGGGGGCCTTCAGGCCGTCCACGCCCACGCCGTGCACCACGCGCTGCGACGGCGACGGGGTGTCGATGCGCACGCCCATCTGGGCAAAGATGGCGGCGGTGGCGCGGGTGTCTTCGCCTTCCAGGAAACCATCGATGTGCGACACGCCGTCGGCCAGCGCGGCGAACATCACCGAGCGGTGCGATACGGACTTGTCACCAGGAATGGTCAGGGTGCCCTGCAGGGGCTGGCCCTTGTGGGCAATCCAGTACGGCGTAGCGGTCATCGAAGGGTCCTGTCAGGCAGCCGCGCGGGCGGCGATTCAGCGGTATGCGGGAAAGGCGGCGCGCCGGCATGGCGTCGCCACCGAAGGCGCAGCGCAGGGCTGCGCCGAGACGGTCAGGGCACGGCCACCGGGTAGGACCCCAGCACCTTGATCTGTGCCGAGTGCGCTTCCAGTTCGGCCAGCGCAGCCTGCATCGCGGCATCCTCGATGTGGCCGGCCAGGTCGATGAAGAAGCCGTACTCCCACTTGGCGTTGTGCGACGGCCGCGACTCGATGCGGTTCATGCTGATGCCGTGGCGCGCGAACGGGCTGAGCACGTCGAACAGCGCGCCGGGCTTGTCGTGGATGAACACCAGCACCGAGGTGCGGTCGTGGCCGGAGGTGGGGAAGATGTTACGGCCCACCACCAGGAAGCGGGTGGTGTTGTCGGCATCGTTCTGGATGGGCTTGGTCACCACCTTCTTCAGGCCGTACACGTGCCCTGCACTCTCCCCGCCAATGGCGGCGGCGTCGTCGGCATTGCGGGCGCGGCGGGCGCCTTCGGCATTGCTCGACACCGGGATCTTCTCGGCCTTGGGCAGGTTGGCGCGCAGCCATGAGGAGGTCTGCATGAACGATTGCGGGTGGCCGTACACACGCTCCACGTCGTCCAGCCGACCACTGCGCGACATCAGGTACTGCTGCACGCGCAGTTCCACTTCGCCGCAGATTTTCAGGTTGGAGGTCAGGAACATGTCCAGGGTGATCTGGATGGTGCCCTGCCCCGAGTTCTCCACCGGCACCACGCCGAAATCGGCGTTGCCCGCTTCCACTTCCTGGAACACTTCTTCAATGCTGGCCAGCGGCAGGCCCAGCGCCGAGCGGCCGAAGTGCTTGAGCACGGCCTGCTGGCTGAAGGTACCTTCCGGACCCAGGTAGCCAATCTTCAGCGGCTCCTGCTGGGCCAGGCAGGCCGACATGATTTCGCGGAACACATGCACCAGCACTTCATCGCTGAGCGGGCCTTCGTTGCGGTCCACCACCATGCGCAGCACCTGCGCTTCGCGCTCGGGGCGGTAGTAGTCGACGGCGGCGGCGAGCTTGCCCTTGGCCTTGCCTACCTGGTGGGCGAAGTTGGCGCGCTCGGCGATGAGCGCCTGGATGCTGCGGTCGATGTGGTCGATCTTGGCGCGCACGTCCGACAGCACCGGTGCGGGCGTGCTGGCAACGGCAGCGGCCTTGCCGGGGGCGGCCTTCGCAGGTGCGGCGGCCTTGGGCTTGGACGGCGGCGCTTTGGCGGCCTTGGGCTTGGCGGGTTTGGTGGCCATCTGGGTTCCAGGTGCAGTGGGGCGTCACGCGCCCCGGGAAATACGAAAACGTCAGCCGTGGCGCTGCTGGAAGTCGGCCATGAAGGCGACCAGCGCCTGCGCGCCTTCCACCGGCATGGCGTTGTACAGCGAGGCACGGATACCGCCCACGGCGGCGTGGCCCTTCAGCGCGAGCAGGCCGGCGGCCTTGGACTCGCTGACAAAGCGCGCGTTGAGGGTGTCGTCGGGCAGGAAGAACGGGATGTTCATACGCGAACGGGCGGCCGGCACCACCTCGTTGCGGTAGAACCCACCGGAGGCATCGATGGCGCCATACACCAGCGCGGCCTTGGCGGCGTTGCGGCGGGCGAATTCCTCGACGCCGCCTTCGGCCAGCATCCACTCGAACACCAGCCCGGCCAGGTACCAGTTCCAGGTGGGCGGGGTGTTGAGCATGGAGTCGCGCGCCACGTGCGAGCGGTAGTTGAAGATGTCCGCGCGCGGCTGGCCGGCGCGTTCGAGCAGGTCGCGGCGTACGATCACCACCGACACGCCCACCGGGCCCAGGTTCTTCTGCGCGCCGGCGTAGATCAGGCCGTACTTGCTGACATCGAGCGGTTCGCTGGCGATGGACGAGCTGAAATCGGCGAACAGCGGCGCCTGGCCGACATCGGGGGTGTCACGGAACTCGACGCCGTGGATGGTCTCGTTGGCGGTGATGTGCACATAGGCCGCATCGGCCGAGAGCTGCCAGGTGTCGCGCGCGGGGATGTCATGGAAGCCGTTGGCTTCGCTGCTGGCGGCCACGTTGACGTTGACGTAGGGCGTGACCTGCTTGATCGCGGTCTTGCCCCAGTGCCCGGTGAGCACGTAGTCCACGGTCTGGCCGGGCTGGGCGAAGTTGAGCGCCAGCAGGGCCTGCTGGGTGGTGGCGCCACCGGCCAGGAACAGCACGGCGTAGTCGTCGGGGATGCCGATCAGGCGGCGCAGGTCGGCGTCGGCCTTGGCCGCGACGGCCATGAATTCCGGGCCGCGGTGGCTCATTTCGACAATGGAGGCGCCAGCGCCGTTCCATTCCAACATCTCTTCCTGCGCCTTGCGCAGGACCGATTCCGGCAGGGTTGCAGGGCCGGCACTGAAGTTGAACGCGCGCGTCATGTCACACCTATGGGGCAAGACCCCTAGTATGCCGCAGCGCACCAGGCTTTAGGCCTTGCAGGACCAGGCGAATTTGGTTGCAAACGAATCTATCGAAACGAGCACCAATTTGGGCCCGGCGCCCCCCGGGTAGTGCCGGCCGCTGGCCGGCAACCTCATGAACCCAGCCCGGTGTACGTGGAGCCGGCCAGCGGCCGGCACTACCGGTTGCGTGGACCTGGCTGGGTGTACGTGGAGAGCAAATCAAGGGGCGTCAGCGCGGATGCGATGACGTTTACCGCGCGCCGAACCACAGCAGGCCACTGATCACTGCCGCCAGCAGCAGCGCGCTGGCCAGCAGCCACGGCCAGCGGCTTACGCGCGGCGGCTTGGCTGGCGCTGCGTCGTGGGTGGGCAGGTCCAGCAGGTCGTCCTCGTCTTCGCTGACGATCCGGGTGCGGGCGTCGTGCGGCACTTCCAGCACGAACCGGTGCTGGGTGTCGAACACCAGCTGGTCGCCCGGCAGCAGCCAGCAATGCCGAACCGCCACGCCATTGACCCGGGTGGATTCGCCCGCGCCGAGGTCGCGCAGCAGCACGCGCTCGCCGTGCAGCTCCAGGCGGGCGTGCTGCTCGGCAAAGGCGGGGTCGTCGATGGCGATGTCGGCCTCGGCGCTGCGGCCGATCAGGCGCGGACGGTCCAGGGTGAAGCTGCGGCCGTGGTGTTGGCCGCCCAACCCGCGCAGCAGGCGCAGTTCGTCGCTGCCGGCGTCACTGCGCGGCGGCGCCTGGGCAAGCACCTCGCACTCGCCCTGGATCACCATCTCCACGCCATCCACATACACCGCATCGCCCGCGCGCAGCATGGCCATGCGCCGCACGGGGCGGCCGTTGACGTGGATGCCGCGCGTGCCGGTTGCGACCTGCAGCCAGAGGCCGCGGTCGTCCAGGCAGAATTGTGCAAGCAGCAAGGTGCCGGCGGCGTCACCGCCCAGGCGGACAGTGCCCGAAGCGTGGCGCACGATGCGCTGCACCCCGGGCCGCAGTGGCTGGTCGGGGTGTTGGCGCTGGGTGAAGTGAACTAGCAGGTTCTGCACGCGGCGAAAGCCTAGCAGGTTGCATGTCATCGAAGAAGAAGTGTGATGCAGTCCTTGGAGTTGGGCGCAAGGATGCGCACAATGCACGCCCTTCCCGCTGCCGCCCGCCAGGAGCTCCCATGTCCAGCATTGATATCCGCCACGCCCACTCCCTGCCCGTCGATGGCGCCCGCAAGGCGATCGAAGATGTGGCCGCCAAGCTGTCCGAGCGCTTCGGCCTGCAGAGCAACTGGGTGGGCGACGTGTTGAACTTCAACGGCTCCGGCGTGGACGGTGCGATCGAACTGCAGCCCGGCCAGGTGCACGTGACCGCCAAGCTGGGCTTCCTGCTGTCGGCGATGAAGGGCATGGTCGAGGGCGAGATCCAGCGCGTGCTGAAGGAAAAGCTGGGCTGAATCCTGGCCCGTCCGCAGGCGCCGGCCATCACATGGCGCAAAGCTGACGCTGATTAGCATCGGGGTGTCCATCCACAGGATCGCCCCATGACCGCACACGACGACTTCGACGACCGCGACACCCGCAGCCCCGACGACAAGCCCTCGCTGGGCGAACAGGCCGAGCGCTTTTCGCGCAAGCTCACCGGTTCGGCCCAGCAGGTATGGCTGGCCGGGCTGGGTGCCTTTGGCCGCGCCCAGGCCGAGGGCAGCCGCGTGTTCGACACCCTGGTGCGGGAAGGCGAAACCATCGAGGCCCGCAACCGTGAACAGAGCGGCGACACGCCGCGCTGGCGCGACAACGTGGAAGAACAGCTGGGCGAGGCCCGCGAAAAAGCCGCCGGCACGTGGGACAAGGTCGAAAAGGCCTTCGATGACCGGGTGCAGGGCGTGCTCAAGCGCCTGAACATCCCCACGGCCGAGGACGTGGCGGCCCTGAACGCGCGTATCGATGCGCTCAATGCCCGGGTCAACCGCGCCGAGGCCCGCAACGCCTCACCCAACGCCGACCCGTCCCCGGGAACGCATCAGGGACCGGGCGGCGCCTGAGCCCGGCCCGGGCCCATCTGTGCCGGATGTTGCAAAGCAGCACGGCATTGATGACAATCGAAACCGACCCGCCAATCGCTTCTTCGCCGTTTGTTCCCTCCCCTCACGGCTACGGATTGGCGGGTTTTCTGTGTCTGCTGCTCGAAAGTGAGACGCCGGTCACTGGCTGCGGCTCGGACTTCCGGGGGTTCGTATTGAAGAGCCCCCGCAGACGCCTGCGAGCGCATATAAACTGTCAATCGCACATCCGTGTTCATCTCTAGCGCCCCATGTTCTCCTGGATTCTGGCTTTACTGTTGGCCCTCATTGTCTGGACGCTTGCCGCCGCCTGGTTCTGGCTGGTGAAGCGCCGCCGCAAGGAGACCCGGCTTGGGCTCAATGCCTTGGCTGGCATGCATTGGCGTGACTTTTCCGAGATCGTCCGGCGCGCCATGCGCGAGCAGCGCGGCCTGCAGGACGTGCCCGGCGAGGTGGACGACAGCCGCGAGCCGCGCAGCGATTTCCTCATGCAGGACGCCCAGCACCGCTGGCTGCTGTCGTGCAAGCATGGACGCGCGTACCGCATTGGCACCGCGGCGGTGAACGAACTGGGCGCCGCCGCACGGCTGGCCGGGGCCCGGGGCGGCATCCTGATCACCGAGGGCATGGTCGAACGCGATGGCCGCGTGGCCGCCGAGAAGCAAGGCGTGGAGGTGCTCGACGGGCACCTGCTGTGGCCGCTGCTGCAGCCGTACCTGCCCGGCGACATGGAAGCCCAGGTCAAGAACGCGGCCCGCCGCGAGGCGATCCGGCGGATCTCGATAGCCGCGCTGGGATCGCTGACCCTGGGGCTGCTGGTGGGCATGGGCTACCTGACCTCGCGGCTGGACCAACAGGCCGCCCCAGTGGCGGTGACCACGCCGGCCGCGACACCGGTTCAAGCTGCCGCTGCGCCTGCGGATGCCCCGGTGGCCGACGACAAGCCGGCGGCCGACGCGCCAGCCGCTGCCAAGCCGACTGCGCCTGCTGCTGCGCCGGGGATCCTGGGCGATGTGGCCGACCCGGACCCGGCCACGCTGGCGCGCTACCAGAAAGAGCTGGCCCGCACCCTGGCTACCCAGCCGGGCGTGTTGAGTGCGTTCTGGCTTACCCGGCAGACGTTGGCGGTGAACCGGAGTGACGAGATCGACGTGATCTGGCCGTTGGTCTGTACCGAGGTGAAGCGGTACCCGGCGCTGCGGACCGTGCGTATCCAGTTGAATCCGCGTTTGGGCGTGGACGAGCCGGTGCGTTGGCGGCAGTGCGCTACGCTTTGATTTTGTTTGGTTTTTTAAGAGCAGCCGGGCAGAGCCCGGCTCTACGCATCGCGCGGGCGGTGACTATGGGGCGCATGGCGATGCGTTCGTCGTAACGGCGCCCGCCGGTCATGGGGCGCGGCTCTACCGGGCGCCGGGGGCGAATTTTGCGACGAGGTCCCAGGCGTCGCCCAGGAACATCTGGCGCACGCAGGTGATGGGCTGGTCGCCGCGCCAGGTGAGGCGGTCGATGACCAGGCAGGCAGTGCCGGGCTTGACCTCCAGCAACGCCGCGGCGGCGTCATCGGCGCCCCAGGCGCTGATGCGGTGCTGGGCGCGGGTCCAGGACACGTTCTGCAGCAGCCAGCTGCCCGGCGCGGTGGTGTCGAAATCCACGTCCAGCACTTCAGGCACGCCTACCGGGCTGATCAGGCGGTGTTCCAGCGCGAACGGACGGCCATCGGCGCGGTGCAGGCAGCGGATGGCCAGCAGCTTGTCGCTGCCCGACAGCGCCACCTCTTCGGCGGCCTGCGGGCGCGGCGGCCGATAGGCCCGCTCCAGCAACTGGTAGCCGTAAACGTGGCCGCGTGCGCCCACGGCCATGGCGATATCCGGAATTTCCAGCGCCACCTGCTCCAGGTGCGGCGGCTGCCGGGCCACGAACGAACCGGCGCGGCGGCGGCGCTCGATCATGCCGCTTTCGGCCAGCGCGGTCAGCACCTTGTTCACGGTCATCCGCGAGCAGCCGTACTGCTCCATCAGCTCGTGCTCATAGGGAATGCGGAACCCGGGCTCCCACTGCCCACTGAGGATGCGGCTTTCCAGATCGGCGCGGATGCGCTGGTTGAGGGTTTCTGCTTTCTTGCCCGTCACTCGGGAGTCCTGGATGGGTGCGACCGGCACTCAGCCGGCCGACAACAACGTCTGCAATGCGCGGGCGAAACGGGCGGCCACGGCATCACGCTGCAGGTGACGGCCCTGATGGACCAGCTGGCGACCCTGGCGCCACACCGAACGCACCGCACCATTACGTGCGGCGAACACCCAGCTGTCAAGCAAGGCGTCGCCGTCGCGGGCGATCAGGGCCGGGTGCGTCGGGTCCAGTTCGACCACGTCGGCCGGGGCGCCCACCTGCAGCCCGGTGGCCACGCCCAGCGCCTGCCCGGCGCCGTGCAGCGACTGCTCGAACAGCCAACGGCCGCTGGACTGGCCATCGCCCGGCGCCAGCACGTTGCGCCCGCGCAGCTGCAGGCGCTGCCCGTACTCGAGCAGGCGCAGTTCTTCGGCTGCGTCGATCAGCACGTTGGAATCCGAGCCGACGCCGAAGCGCCCACCCGCGCGCGCGAACGCCTGCATCGGGAACAGCCCGTCGCCCAGGTTGGCCTCGGTGATCGGGCACAGCCCCACCACCGCGCGGCTGGCCAGCATGCGCTGCACCTCGTCGCCGTCCACGTGGGTGGCGTGCACCAGGCACCAGCGTTCGTCCACGGCGGCGTGTTCGTACAGCCAGCGCACCGGGCGCAAGCCGCTCCATGCCACGCAGGCGTCCACCTCGCGGGTCTGCTCGGCGATATGGATGTGCACCGGGCCGGCGGTAAGCGGCAGCAGTGCGTTGAGTTCCTCGCCGGTCACCGCCCGCAGGCTGTGCGGGGCAATGCCCAGCACGGCGTCATCCAGGCCGTGCAGCGCCTGGGTACAGCCCTGCAGCAGCGCGGCGAAACCGTCCACGTCGTGGATCAAGCGGCGCTGCGCCGGGTTGGGCGCGGCACCGCCGAAATCGGCATGCGCGTAGAACACCGGCAGCAGGGTCAGGCCGATGCCACTGCCCTGCGCGGCGGCGGCGATGCGCTCGGCCATCTCGGCGCGGTTGGCGTACGGGGTGCCATCGGCGGCATGGTGCAGGTAGTGGAACTCGCCCACGCGGGTGAAGCCGGATTCGAGCATTTCCACGTAGGCCTGCTCGGCGATGGCCTGCACCGCTTCGGGCTGCAGGTGCGCCAGGAAGCGGTACATCAGCTCGCGCCAGCTCCAGAAGCTGTCACCGCTCTGCCCGCCGATCTCGGTCAGCCCGGCCATGCCCCGCTGGAAAGCGTGACTGTGCAGGTTGCCCAGCCCCGGCAGCGCGATGGCCAGCGTGGTGTCGCCCGGCTGGGCGGGCACGCCGGCACTCACCTCGGTCAGGCGGCCGCCGGCGCACACAATGCGCACATCGCGGGCCCAGCCCTGCGGCAGCAGTGCGTGGGTGGCATGGAAAACAAGGGTCGCGGCGGGGGTGGCTGGCATCACTGGACATCCCGGAAGTGGCGCCTATATTGTATAGACATATAAGCCGATGTGGTTGCTGCCATGCACTGTGACACCCTCTGGTACCACGCCCACCTGATCACCGTCGATGGCCCGGGCCTGGGCGTGATCGAAAACGGGGTGATCGCCGCCACCGACGGCCGCATCGTGCACGTGGGCGCGGCCGGTACCGAGGCGCACCTGCAGCCGGCGCAGCGTATCGATTGCGGCGGCCGCTGGATCAGCCCCGGGCTGGTCGACTGCCACACCCACCTGGTCTATGCCGGCAACCGCGCCGGCGAGTTCGAGCAGCGCCTGCAGGGCGTGAGCTATGCCGACATCGCCCGCGCCGGCGGCGGCATCGTCTCCACCGTGCGCGCCACCCGCGCGGCCAGCGAGGCCGAGCTGATCGCCGCCAGCCTGCCGCGCCTGGACGCGATGCTGGCCGAAGGCATCACCACGCTGGAAATCAAATCCGGCTACGGCCTGAGCCTGGACGATGAAACCAAGCAGCTGCGCGTGGCCCGCGAACTGGGCCGCCTGCGCGCAGTGGAGATCGTGCCGACCTTCCTGGGCGCGCATGCGATTCCGCCCGGTCGCGATGCGCAGGACTACATCGACGACGTGTGCAACGTGATGATTCCGGCAGTGGCCGTGCAGGAACTGGCCGAAGCGGTGGATGTGTTCTGCGAGAACATCGCCTTCAGCGCCGCGCAGGCCGAGCAGGTATTCGTGGCCGCCCGCCAGCACGGGCTGGCGATCAAGATCCACGCCGAACAGCTCAGCAACCAGCATGGCGCAGCGCTGGCTGCACGCCACGGCGCGTTGTCGGCCGACCATATCGAACACCTGGATGCCGAGGGCATCGCGGCGATGGCGGCGGCCGGCACCGTGGCGGTGCTGCTGCCGGGCGCGTTCTATTTCACCCGCGACACCACCCTGCCCCCGATCCCGGCGCTGCGTGCAGCCGGCGTGCCGCTGGCACTGGCAACCGATTCCAACCCCGGCACCTCGCCGCTGACCAGCCCGCTGCTGGCCATGAACATGGCCGCCACCCTGTTCCGTATGACCGTGGACGAGTGCATCGCCGGCTTCACCCGTGAAGCAGCGCGCGCGCTGGGCCGCGCTGATCGCGTGGGCCGGCTGGCGGTCGGCCTGGACTGCAACCTGGCCCTGTGGGACATCGAGGCACCTGCCGACCTGGTGTACCGCATGGGCTTCAACCCCCTGCACGCGCGCGTGATGCGCGGCGTATCCGTCTGATTCTTGTGATGTCTGGAGATTCCATGAGCACTACCCTGACCCTGCAGCCCGGCGCGGTGACGCTGGCGCAATGGCGCGCGATCTTCGATGGCGCGCGCGTGCGCCTGGACCCGGCCTCCGCCGCGGCGGTGCTGCGCAGCGCGCAGACCGTGGCCGATATCGTGGCCAAGGGCGCGCCGGTGTACGGCATCAATACTGGCTTCGGCAAGCTGGCCAGCGTGCGCATCGAGCGCGAAGACCTGGCCACCCTGCAGCGCAATATCGTGCTGTCGCACGCCGCCGGCGTGGGTGAGCCGATGCCGGCGCCGGTGGTGCGGCTGATGATGGCGCTGAAGCTGACCAGCCTGGCCCAGGGCGCGTCGGGCATCCGCCCGGAAACGCTGGCGCTGCTGGAAGCCTTCCTGCAGCACGACATCGTGCCGGTGATTCCGTGCCAAGGCTCGGTGGGCGCGTCGGGTGACCTGGCCCCGCTCTCGCACCTGGCGAGCGTGATGATCGGCGTGGGCGAAGCGTTCGTGGGTGGCGAGCGGCTGCCGGCCGCCGACGCGCTGGCCCGGCACGGCCTTGCGCCGCTGGTACTGGGTGCGAAGGAGGGCCTGGCCCTGCTCAACGGCACCCAGTACTCCACCGCCTACGCGCTGGCCGGCCTGTTTGCGATTACCACGGTGTTCCAGGCCGCGCTGGTCACTGGTGCGCTGTCGGTGGAAGCAGCCAAGGGCTCGGACACGCCGTTCGACCCGCGCATCCACAGCATCCGCGGCCAGCGCGGGCAGATCACTACCGCCGCCACGCTGCGCACGCTGATGCAGGGTTCGGCCATCCGCGAATCGCACCGCGACAACGACGTGCGCGTGCAGGACCCGTACTGCCTGCGCTGCCAGCCGCAGGTGATGGGCGCGGCGTTCGACGTCATGCGCCAGGCGGCCACCACGCTGGCGATCGAAGCCAATGGTGTGTCCGACAATCCGCTGGTGTTCACCGATACCAATGAAGCGCTGAGCGGTGGCAACTTCCACGCCGAGCCGGTGGCCTTCGCCGCCGACATGCTGGCCATGGCCATCTGCGAGATCGGCTCGATCAGTGAGCGCCGCACCGCGATGCTGGTGGACCCGGCGCTGTCCGGCCTGCCCGCCTTCCTCACCCCGAAGCCCGGCTTGAATTCGGGCTTCATGATTCCGCAGGTGACCGCGGCGGCGCTGGTCTCGGAGAACAAGCAGCGCGCCTACCCGGCCAGCGTCGATTCGATCCCGACCTCGGCCAACCAGGAAGACCATGTGTCGATGGCCGCGCACGGTGCGCGCCGGTTGCTGGCGATGGCCGAGAACGCGGCCAACGTGGTTGGCATCGAGTTGCTGGCCGCCGCGCAGGGCTGCGACTTCCATGCCCCGCTGCGCTCCAGCGACGCGCTGGAAGGCGTGCGTGCGCGTCTGCGCGCGCAGGTACCCACCCTGCAGGACGACCGCTACTTCCATCCGGACATGGTGGCCGCCACCGCGCTGGTGCGCAGCGGCGCACTGGCCGAGGGCCTGGCCGACGTGCTGCCGCAGGTGGAGCCGCTGGCATGACCACCCACCCGGACTGGCTGCAGGTCCACGAGGGCGATGCGCCGCTGATCGTCAGCTTCCCGCATACGGGCAGCGAACTGCCGCACGACCTGATCGATGGCTACCACTCGCCATGGCTGGCGCGCCGCGATGCCGACTGGTGGGTGCATGAGCTGTACGACTTCGCCCGCGGCATGGGGGCCACGACCGTGCGCTCGGCGATCTCGCGCTCGGTGATCGACCTCAACCGCGACCCCAGCGGCGTGTCGCTGTACCCGGGCCAGAACACCACCGGCCTGTGCCCGCTGACCACCTTCGACAACCAGCCGCTGTACCACCCCGGCAGCGAGCCGGACGAGGCCGAGATCGCGCGCCGCCGCGACACGTATTTCGCGCCGTACCACGACGCAGTCGACGCGCAGATCGCACGGCTGCGCCAGCACCACGGCACCGTGGTGGTGTATGACGCGCACTCGATCCGCTCGCATATTCCGCACCTGTTCGACGGCGAGCTGCCGCAGTTCAACCTGGGTACGGCGGGTCCCTCGGGCGCGGTCGATACGTCCTGCGACAACACGCTCAGCGACGTGGTGGAGAACCTGCTGAAGATCAGCGGCCTGTCCCACGTGCGCAACGGCCGCTTCAAGGGCGGCTGGATCACCCGCCACTACAGCAACATCCCCGGGGGCGTGCACACCCTGCAGATGGAACTGGCCTGCCGTGGCTACATGCACGAGCCGGCCCCGGACCAGGTGGACGAACACAGCTGGCCCACCCCGCTCGACCCCGACCACGCCGCACCGCTGCGCCACACCCTGGCGCAGGTGCTCAACGCCTGCCTTGCATTCGCTACGAACCGGAGCGCCGCATGACCCGCAACGACCCGTCCCGCACCATCATCGCGCCTACCGGCACCACGCTCACCGCCAAGAGCTGGCTGACCGAAGCGCCGCTGCGCATGCTGATGAACAACCTGCACCCCGATGTGGCCGAGCGGCCGCAGGAACTGGTGGTGTACGGCGGCATCGGCCGCGCCGCGCGCGATTGGGAGAGCTTTGATGCCATCGTCGAAACCCTCAAGCGCCTGGACGACGACCAGACCCTGCTGGTGCAGTCGGGCAAGCCGGTCGGCGTGTTCCGCACCCATGTGGATGCGCCGCGCGTGCTGATCGCCAACTCCAACCTGGTGCCGCGCTGGGCCAACTGGGACCACTTCAACGAGCTGGATAAGAAAGGCCTGGCGATGTACGGCCAGATGACGGCCGGCAGCTGGATCTACATCGGCGCGCAGGGCATCGTGCAGGGCACCTACGAAACCTTCGTGGAGATGGGCCGCCAGCACTACAACGGCAGCCTGGCCGGCAAGTGGCTGTTCACCGGTGGGCTGGGCGGCATGGGCGGCGCGCAGCCGCTGGCTGCGGTGATGGCCGGTGCGTCGTGCCTGGCGGTGGAGTGCCGCAAGAGCAGCATCGAGATGCGCCTGCGCACCGGCTACCTGGACACCTGGACCGACAACCTGGATGAGGCGCTGCGCCTGATCGAGGAATCGTGCACGGCCAAGAAGCCGCTGTCGGTGGGCCTGCTCGGCAACGTCGCCGACGTGCTGGACGAACTGCTGCTGCGCGGGGTCAAGCCGGACCTGCTGACCGACCAGACCTCCGCACACGACCCGGTCAACGGCTACCTGCCGCAGGGCTGGACGGTGGAAGAGTGGGACGAAAAGCGCGTGTCCGCGCCGAAGGTGGTGGAGAAAGCCGCACGTGCCTCGATGGCCACCCACATCCGCGCCATGCTCGCCTTCCACGCGCTCGGCGTGCCGACCGTGGACTACGGCAACAACCTGCGCCAGATGGCGCTGGAAGAAGGCGTGGAAGACGCGTTCGATTTCCCCGGTTTCGTGCCCGCCTACATCCGCCCGCTGTTCTGCCGCGGCATCGGCCCGTTCCGCTGGGCCGCGCTGAGCGGTGACCCGGAAGACATCGCCAAGACAGATGCCAAGGTAAAGGAGCTGATCCCGGACAACCCGCACCTGCACCGCTGGCTGGACATGGCCGCCGAGAAGATCAAGTTCCAGGGCCTGCCCGCGCGCATCTGCTGGGTGGGCCTGGGCGACCGTGATCGCCTGGGCCTGGCCTTCAACGAGATGGTCGCCAACGGCGAGCTGAAGGCCCCGGTGGTGATCGGCCGCGATCATCTGGACAGCGGCAGCGTGGCCTCGCCGAACCGCGAAACCGAGGCGATGGCCGACGGTTCCGATGCTGTGTCCGACTGGCCGCTGCTCAACGCCCTGCTCAACACCGCCAGCGGCGCAACGTGGGTGTCGCTGCACCATGGCGGCGGCGTCGGCATGGGCTTCTCGCAGCATGCCGGCATGGTGATCGTGTGCGACGGCACCGAAGCGGCCGCCAAGCGCATCGCACGCGTGCTGTGGAACGACCCGGCCACGGGCGTGATGCGGCATGCCGATGCGGGGTATGACATCGCGGTGGAGTGTGCGAAGGAGAAGGGGTTGGATCTGCCGGGGATTCTGGGCTGATCCAGATGCGTCCCGACCAACGGTCGGGATCTACCGCGCCTGATGCGTCCCGACCAACGGTCGGGACCTACCGCTCCGGATGCGTCGCGACCAACGGTCGGACCTACCGCTCCTGATGCGTCCCGACCAACGGTCGGGATCTACCGCGGGCCGCGTAGAGCCGGGCTCTGCCCGGCTGCCCCTGTTGCCTAATCGTCCAACGGCACGTCACCGTCCCAATTGAACGACGGCATCCACTTCGCCACATCCTCCACCGGCTGTGGCAATCGCCCCTCCAGCCAACCCAGCAGATCGTCCGGCGAGAACCCCGGGTCACTGGATTGAATCCGCCATGACAGGAACTCGCTGGCCGGGCCATTGAGGTACGGCGGCGGCGCGACGGGCATGAACGTCGTCGGCAGCGCTTCGGTCACCGACAACCCGTTAACCACATACGCAAGCTCCTGCACGGCACTCCAGGCCAGCGGATGCGCAAGATCCAGCGCGAACCCCACGTACCAGGTCCTATCCTCGCCCCTGCCCCAGTGCATCGGCGAGGCCGACATGGCCGGAATCTTCTGCAGGTACTCCAGCAGTTTCTTGAATTCGCCTTGCTTGGCCAACTGGTTCTCCTGTTCTGGTCATTTCGTTTTCAAGTATCGCGGAAACCTCCATTGATCGCCCGCCGGTTGACCCTATTCGGCAATGACGTGTCACCCGGAGTAATGTATGGCCGGATTCCACAGTCACGCTTCACATCAGCGTCAAGCAGGCCACCACGCTCACAGGGGGACAAATTGTGCGAACCATGATCACGAGCCGGACTACGTCAACCACGCTGATATTGGCGACCTTGCTGTTTTCTTCGCATGCGCAAGCTCAGGACAGAACCTTCCCGGATAAGTCGGTGTTGGTCATTTCCACGCCCGGCTATTCGTGGGCTGCCGCAGACATCGCAAAAGTCCTCGGTGTGCGCGCCACAGCGCTCGATATCGGTTTGGTAGACGCTACAGACCTCACCCGCAATGATCCACGGCTGGTGGGATTGGTCGAAGTGGAAATCAACGTCGCGCAGTATTTCGAAACCGTCTACGCCATCTGCCGGGACAAACAAGGACAAGAAGTGTGGCGCGAGAAGCGGGTACTGAACTTTGGTGGCGGTCCCGATCGTTTGGCCAGGGACATGGTGGCCGGGCTAATGAAGAAGGTGAAAGGCAGGAAGTGTCCAGCGTGAACACAGACCACCGATCGCTAACGAAAGGGTAGAAGAGCCTTAACCGAACTGCCCTACGTACAGTCGCATGCGACTGCCAAACGTGCGCGCCAAGCTCGTGCCGGCCCGGCCTACAATGTCCATGCACACAGGAGGAGGGACGCATGGGACGCAGGCGCACGCATCTTAGCGACGTCATGGCCACATGGCCGTGGTACGTCAATGTTGGCGCAGGCGCGCTCGGCTTCGCCGCATTGCGCATGCTCGCCCCGCAGTGGCACGAGCGCACCACTGGCACCCCGACCGCGTTGATTGCCGGCATAGCAGCACAAGCGGCGGTTGCATGGCTGTGGCTGGGGCTCTGCCTGGTGGCGGCGGTGGTGTCATGGGCTGGCGCGCGTCGACGGCGCCGGTTGCTGGACACGCGCACCGGGCTGGAGAGTCTTTCCAGCAACGGATGGCGTGACTTCGAACGGCTGGTCGGCGAAGCCTACCGGCGACAGGGCTATACCGTCGAGGAAACCGGCTTGGGCGGTGCCGACGGCGGCATTGACCTGGTCCTGCGCCGCGATGGCAAACGCACGCTGGTGCAATGCAAACAATGGCGGCGCCAGCAGGTGGGCGTGTCGGTGGTGCGCGAAATGTATGGCCTGCTGGCGCACCACCGCGCAGACGCCGTGCTGATTGTCAGCAGCGGGGGCTTCACCCGCGACGCGCAGACCTTCATTGTCGGAAAGCCCATCACGCTGGTTGCGGGTGAGGACCTCTTGGGAATGATTCAGAAGGTGCAGGCACGTGGGACGGCGATGCCTGCCGCAAGGATCGAGCCGGTGCTGACAGACTCGGCACCTGCCTCGGAGGTGTTGACCTGCAAACGCTGCAGCGCCCCGATGGTGGAACGTCGTAATCGCAGAACCGGTGACGTATTCATGGGCTGCAGTCGCTTTCCCGCTTGTCGCGGCTGAAAGCGGCAACCTCTAGTCGATCGCATGCGGGTTCACGGGCTTCGGAACGAAGAGCAGCCGACCAACGGTCGGCTCTACCGGTGTCGGAGCAGGCGCCTCTTGCGGCCGTACGGCACGGACGGGTGACGCGCTGCGCCATACCTGTTAACTTGCGCGCCATCTTTTTGGTTTACAGCCCTTACGCATGTCGCTTTCGCCGTACCGCCCCTGCCCGACCCTGCTGTTCCTGGCCGTCGCCCTCGGCCTTTCCGATGCCGCCCACGCCGCCCCCCAGGCCACCACCCTGGACGCGGTCAATGTCACCGCCGCCAGCGAGGCCGAGCATGCCCGTGCCACGCTCAAGCGCGTTCCCGGCGCCAGCAATGTGGTGGACCTGACCAAGGCCGACGGCCGGCTGTCCACCAGTGCCGATGTGCTGGCCTACCAGCCCGGTATCAGTGCGCAGTCGCCGGGCAACGAAGGCGCCAAGGTGTCCATCCGTGGCTCGGGCATCAACCGGGGCCCGGGCGCGCATGCGTCGGGCGTTGCGGTGTCGCTGGATGGGCTGCCGTTGAGCGGCCCCGGTGGCACGCCGTATGAGCTGCTTGAACCGCTGTGGTTGAGCCGGGCCGAGGTGCTGCGCGGTGCCAACGGGTTCGAGCGCGGTGCGTTGGCGCTGGGCGGTGCGATCAACTACGTGAGCCGCAGCGGACGCGATTCGGCCGGGCTGGAGCTGCAGTACGAAGCAGGCAGCCGCGGGTACCAGAAGCGCAGCGTCGGCTATGGCGGGGTGAGCGGCGATGTCGACTACTACCTGGCCTACACCGATACCGAATCGGACGGCTACCAGCGCCACGCCGCCAGTGACGGCAAGGGCGCGATGGCCAACCTGGGCTGGCAGATCACCCCGACCCTGGAAACGCGCTTCTTCGTGCGTTACCGCGAGACCAATCACGAAACGCCCGGGCGCCTGACCCGCGACCAGATCCGCAACGATCCGCGTGCAGCCAATCCGGCCAACCTGGCCATCGACGCACGCCGTCCGCAGCCGGGCAGCACCTGGATCGGCAACATGACCACCTGGCAGATCGACGAAGCGTCCTCGCTGCAGGCCGGGCTGGTGTATCACAAGTACCCGATGGACTTGAACGAAAGCCTGTACCGGCAGCAGCTGGACTACAGCAACCTCAACGCCACCGTGGACTACCGCCACCGCCACCTGCTGTTGGGCCGCACCAGCGTGACCACGCTGGGCCTGCGCGTCACCCACGATCTGGACGCGGACGTGCGCGAGACGCTGCGCTTTGCCAGCAACGGCTATGCCGCCGGCACGCATACGCGCGATTTCTCGCACCACGGCACCGACAGCACGCTGCACATCGGCAACGACCTGGCCCTCACCGACGCGCTGCACCTGCAGACCGGGCTGGCGCTGATCAACACCCGCCGCGATGTGCAGGTGACCTGGCCGGCCACGCCCGAACGCCTGCGCGAGCACCAGTGGGACTATGCGCCGCGGCTGGGCTTCACCTGGCAGCAGACCCCGCAGACACAGTGGTTCGGCAACCTGAGC
Organism: Stenotrophomonas rhizophila; assembly: GCF_000661955.1. NCBI lineage: Bacteria > Pseudomonadati > Pseudomonadota > Gammaproteobacteria > Lysobacterales > Lysobacteraceae > Stenotrophomonas > Stenotrophomonas rhizophila. The sequence goes on along the minus strand of NZ_CP007597.1, from coordinate 1,814,623 downwards.
CGGTCGGTGGAGCCGGCGCACCCGTGGTCGATGATCTGGGGCTCGAACCAGTATTTCGCGGCAGGCAACGGTGCATCCACCGGTCGCCAGCGCGCGCCGGTGCAGCTGGACAACCAGACCGCCACCACGCTGGAACTGGGTGCGCGCGGCGACAGCGTGCTCGGCCGGTGGGAGCTCACCGGCTACTACGCCCGCGTGCTGCATGAACTGCTCACCGTGGAAGTGGTGCCGGTACCGAACCTGTTCGTGGCCGAGAACAACGCCAGCCCCACCGTGCACCGTGGTCTGGAAGCCGGGCTGGACAGCACGCTGTGGCAAGGGCGCGATGGCCGCCTGTCGTTGCGCCAGGCCTACACCTTCAGCGACTTCCGCTACCGCGATGACGCGCTGTTCGGCAGCAACCGCCTGCCCGGCCTGCCCCGCCACTACTACCAGGCCGAGCTGCGCTACGACCACCCCACCGGTTTCTACGCCGCGCTCAACACCGAGTACGCCTCGGCGATGTTCGTGGACTACGCCAACAGCGTCCGCGCCGACAGCCACGCCATCGTCGGCAGCCGGGTCGGGTTTGATGCACCCAGCGGGCGCTGGCAGGCGTGGGCGGAGATGCGCAACATCGGCGACCGCCACTACGCGGCGACGGTGACGCCGGGCTACAACGATGCCGGCAAGGACGTGGCCCGCTCCACCCCGGGCGAAGGCCGCGGGGTGTACGCCGGCCTGCGCTGGCGCTTCGACTGATCGGGCCGGCCAGCAACGGCAGCGTTGCTGGCCCTTGGCGAGCGGTGGTTCAGATCGCAGCGGCCTGCGAGAACAGCGACAAATACATGGCCAGCACCGCAAAGCTGCCCCACAGCAGCATGCTGACCATCCCCACCACGCCGGCCAACCAGTAGCGCAGCCCGCCACCGAACACCGCCACCAGCACCACCAGCACCGGGCCTGTCCAGACCCACGGGTAGGTGCTGACGAAGGCAGCGGAAAGTGCCGACGGTGCCATGCCCGCCTCGAGCAACGGCGCCAACAGGCGCGGCAGCAGTGCAGCGCCCATCGCCGTGACCAGCACCGCGGTGATGCCGCTGCAGGCCAGCCCGATCACCAGTGCGCCCACCCCGGCGATGCCGCCGGTGGCACCGGCCAATGCGCGTTGCAGCAGGCTCATTTGCCGCGCACCGTCTGCAGTACATCGGCCAGGGTGTCTGCGTGGGGCGCGATTTCCTGCGCCACCCAGCCCAGCCCGGCGGAAAACACCAGCACGCCGATCAGCGGCCAGAAGGTATGGGCCAGGCACAGCCGCCACCAGCCCTGCGCGCGCATGCCCTGCATGCGCCGGTACAGGCCCCCGGCAATGGCGGTGTCGACCAGCAGCTCGGCCATCAGCACCGGCGCGGACCAGATCACCCAGCTGGCGGCCACCAGCGTTCCGGCAGCGATCGCCAGTACCGCGATGAGGGCCATGACCGGCACGCCCGCATCGCCGTCGGCGAGATCCAGCAGTGACCCGTCGCTGCTGGGGGTGTCCGCGCTGGTGCGGGTCGACGGCGCCCAGGACGCCGATGCGCCACCGCCACCGGACTGCCCACCCTGCCCGCCCCACTGCGGCCCCGTGTTGGGCGACGACGAGCCGCCACCACCGCCGGTGTTGATCACCGCCTCTGCAACGTCATTCCGGCGCAGGTGCAGCCATAGCCACATCAACAGCAGGAACGTGAGGTAGGCCATCAGCACGGCCAGCGGATACCGCAGCAGCATCGTATCCAGGCCACCCAGACGCAGCAGGTGTGCAGCCAGCAGGCCCGCCACGGCAGTGACCATCACGATCACCGCCATCTGCAGCCGGGGCCAGCCGCCACGCTGCAGCTGCTGGCGGGCACGGGCGATTTCGCTGCCGCGGGTGAGCGGCAGCAGCAGCGGCCTGGGCGGTCGCACCACCCGCCGGTTCATGGCTGCACCTGCTTGGTGACCGCCTCGATGCGATGGCCATCGGGGTCGATCACGAACGCCGCGTAGTAGCGGTCACCGTAATCCGGTCGCAGTCCGGCGGGGCCATTGTCATGCCCGCCGGCCTGCAGCGCGGCGCGATGGAAGTCCTGCACCGCGGTGCGCGTGGGGGCGCTGAAGGCCAGGTGGAAGCCGGGCCCGGGCGCGGCGGCATCGTCGCGCAGTTTCAGGCACAGCATGTCTTCGTCATCGACCAGTCCGTAGCCGATCGCGGTGTCATCGTCGAAGACGCGGCGGTACCCCAGCGCGCCCAGCGCAGCGTCGTAGAACGCGCCGGCCACGGCCAGGTCGCGGACCCCAAGGGACAAGTGATGCAGCATGCGGACGTCCTTGCCGTGGAATGCGGAATGCACGGCGACAGTGTAAAGGCGCGTCGCGCTCAACGGCGCTTGCGGGTGCTCATCCGCGCGCCGGCAACGCCACCAGCGTCTGCAGCTGCGCCGCCACCCGGTCGAACGGTGCGATGTCCTGCATCGCCCGGCACATCGCCACAGCACCTTCCACGCTGGCGATGATCAACGTGGCCTGCGCGGCGGCTTGTGCCGGCGCATGGCCGGCCGCCAGCAGCGCAGCGCCCAAGCGCTGTTCCCACTGCGCGAACACTGCCGCCGCGGCACCGCGTGCCTGGCTGGCCACCGCATCCACCGGTTCTTCCACAGCAGCCGCCAGCACCGGGCAGCCGGCAGCAAACTGCGTGCGCAGCAGGCGTGCGCGCCACATCTGCAGAAACTGCTGCAGGCCCGGCTCCGCGCCGTCCTGCAAAAGTTCGGCGAGCAGAGCATCCACCTTGTCGCCGGCCTGGGTGGTGGCGCGCGCCAACAACTCCTGCTTGCCGCCCGGGAAATGGTGATACGTGGAGCCCAATGGCGCATCGGCGGCCTTGGTCACCTCGCGGATGCTGGTGGCATTGAGGCCCACCCGCGCCAACATGTCTGCCGCCGCCGCGATCACGCGCTGGGGTGCATCGGTAGGGCGAGGCGACATGGCGCGATTCCTTGCTAAGACGGTCGTCATACATTAGCGTATCGGGACTATAACAGTCGTCATATTCCGCATGAATCTCTGGTTCCGCCTGCTGTACCTGCTGCTGTGCAGTTTCTTCCGGCCACGGCTGGCCGCCCCGTTCGGGGTGTCACGGCTGCCGTTCCGGGTGCTGCCCAATGACCTGGACAGCAACCTGCACATGACCAACGGGCGCTACTGGAACATCTTCGATCTGGGCCGCCTGGACCTGATCCTGCGGATGGGCCTGGGCCGGGTGGCACTGCGCGAGAAATGGGCGCCGATCGTTGGCGCCGGCACCATTCAGTTCCGTCGCGAACTGAAACCTTTCCAGTGCTTCACGCTGGAAACGCGGCTGGTGGGCTGGGTCGGCACGCGGGTGATCATGGAGCAGCGTGTGCTGCTGGGCGAGGAGAAGATCGCTACCCGTGCCCTGCTGGTCACTGGCATCTACGACCGCCGCCAGCGCCGGTTCGTGGACATGCCCCGGATGATGCAGTCCATCGGCGCCGACGACGTGCCCTCCCCGCCCCTGAGCAAGGCCGCCGACGCGCTGTTGGCGGCAGACGCGGCGCTCAAGCAGGACGACGCCTGACCGCGTCGTTCAGCGCGGTCGCGCCAGCGCCTGGGTGATCGCCGCCTCGGCCAGCGGCGCCATCCGCGCATAGCCGGCTGGCGTGGGGTGCACGCCGTCGGCAGCCAGCGCCTTGTCCAAGCCACCGTCGCGGTTGGCCAAGGGCGTGTGGTAATCCAGATACACCACGTTGTGCGTGCTGGCGTACCGCTTCAACGCTGCATTCAACGCGCGCACCTTCGGCGCCGGCTGCACGCCGCGCTGCCACGGGTAGTCGCTGACCGGCAGCACCGAACTGAGCACCACCGCGATGCCGTGTGCCTGCGCCAGTTCCACCATCGACTGCAGGTTGTCTTCGATCATCGCCTGGGTGGCCGCCCCGGTATTGCCGGCAATGTCGTTGGTGCCGGCCAGGATCACCACCACCGCCGGCTGCAACGCGATCACATCCTGGCGGAAGCGCACCAGCATCTGCGCGGTGGTCTGCCCGCTGATGCCGCGGTTGAGGTAGCCCTTGCCGGGGAAGAAGGTGTCGCTGCCGGTGCGACCCCAGCCTTCAGTAATGGAATCGCCGAACAACACCACGCGCGCCGTGCCGGGAGCCGGGGCCGCCAACGCGGCGTTCTCATCCCGGTAACGCTGCAATTGGGGCCAGTCGCGCAGGCGCTGCTGCAACTCGGCGACCTGGCGCTCCTGAAGCGTGCCGGCGGGCTGCAGCAGCAGCGGATTGACCGCGGGCGTATCGGTAGCGGCATGTGCGGCGGGTACGGAACACACCGCCAGTAACATCAGGGCCAGGAACGGTCGCATATCAGGCACTCCTTGGGTGCAGGTTGAACGCCACGCGGGCCTCAGACTACGTGGCTGCCCGCATCGGTGCCAGCGTGCGTACGCGCTGCATCAGCCCCGCCACGCCAGTACCTGGGCCCGCGTTGCCAGCGCGGTTTCAATGCGCTGCAGGCAATCGGGCGTGGGGCTGACCAGGTACCACTGCGCGCTCTGGCGCAGCAGCGGCAGGTCGGCATGATGGTCGGTATAGGCCATCGCCCACGGCGGTGCGAAGCCACGCGCGGCCAGCATCGGAATCTTGTTCTCACCCAGGCAGTGCTGTTCGCTGACCCAGCCGCCCCATAGCGGGCGCAGCGTGGAGGCCACCAGCGGTACCTCGCCCAGCCCGCCATGGACCAGCAGCGCGCGTGCCAGTGGTTCCCAGCAGCCGGTAGCAATGACCACCCGGTCCCCCTTCGCCAGGTGCTCGCGCAGGCGTGCAACGGCCGGTGCGATGAACAGCGCTTCGTCCCCCGCGAACACGGCATCGGCATGCGCCTGTGCCAGCGCCTGCATTGCCTCACGGCTGCGCCCGAAGGTGGCCAGCCATACCGCACACCGCATGAGCAGGCGGCGCGTGCGGGGGAGCAGCAGCAACGGCGCCAGCAGCGGCAGCGCCACGATCAGCACGGCCAGGCGCCACGGCTGGCGGCGGAACAGGCCCTTGAAGAAGCGACCCGCGGTTTCCCAGCGGGTCAAGGTCAGGTCGAAATCGAACACAACCACGTTGGCGTGATGTACGTCGGGCATCCGCGCAATCCCTTATGCGGTGAAAGGGCGATCATAACGGCACTTCATGCCCTGCGCGTCCCGGGTGCTGCCGTGCAGGTGCGCAACATGGCAGCCCCCCCTGCGCCCCCGATTCATCGCACAAGGATGTCCATGATCGGTCCCGCGTACTGGGCAGAAGCCCGACGCGAAGTCCGACACAACCGCAAGCAGCTGATCGTGCTCCGATTCGGCTGGTCCGATGACAGCGTGGCGGCCGCGCAGGCGCATGCCGACGCGCGTGCACAGGAAGCACTGCACGCCATCGCCGCCGGCCAATCACTGCCGCGCAGCGAACTTCGCACCAACTAAGGCGTGGGTTGCGCTCCAATCCGGGAGCAGATCGTCGAGCGCCACGGCGATATCGTGCTGATCCGCAACAGTTGCGGCACGCTGTGCCTGCATGTCCCTGACGTGCTGACCGCCGATATCGATCACCGTCCCCTGACGTCCAGCTACGTCATCTCTAGCTATTGGCCGCAGCAATGCGGGCACTCGCGGCCATTGCCGCGGGCAACCAGTGCAACTGGATGGCCCGCGTGGCGCTCGCCAATGTCGTTCTGGTCACCGTGAACGCGGTGATCCTGATGGTCAAATGCGCACGCCACCGCGACGAGTAGCTGGAAACCGGGGCGCTGACCGCGGTCGAGCAGTTCACACGCCAGCAACCGGGCTGGCACCTGCGGGCCTACCGCACCCCGCCCGGCATGCGACTGCTGGCGATGGACCTTCCCGGCGCATGAGCCCGAGGTGCACGCCCTGTTCCAGGCGCTGCAGAACAACACGCTGTACGTGCGAAAGCCGGGTCCAGAACCGCTTCCGCACCCAGCTCTCGCCCAAGCCATGGCGGGTCGACATGCGTCGGCGCATCCGGCCACCGGTGGCGGCGTGGTCGGCCGATCAGGCGTTCCTTCCCGGTCGCCGGCAATGGATTGCAGACTACGAGCGCAAGGCTCAGGGCCGTGCGGCGTGCCGGTTCCTGCGGACATTTGGCGACCAAGAAAGCGTGACTGCCAAAGCCGATGCCGTGCGCGCGCTGTACGACCGCATCGCCAAAGCATACGAGCCACTGCCGTAGAGTTGATGTCGGCAGCAATCACGACCCGCCCTCATGACTTTCTTAGTCAATCGAGGAATTTACAACATCGCCGTTGAATCTCGAAGCGTCAAACAGGGCTAGGCCGGGACTTGCCATTGCAACTTCTAGAGATGATTCAGCCCTTCATCCCCCACCCCGGCCTCCTCATCCAACTCCAGGCCCAGTTTATATCGCTCCCACTCACTGTGCTCGAATGTCAAATCAATTCCGCCAACAAACCTTAGCTGCGCTTGATCAAAGGCGATATCAAACAGATGGTCCACCTCGTCAGCGCTAATCTGACGCTCTGCCTTGAAGGCGCCCGCAGCGGACGCAGCGTAAATTCCAAGAAGATTATCATTCAACATAGCGCCCCCAATTCCGGCATAAGCTACCGAGAAATTCTGATACGCCTGAACAAACCTACCCGCATAGTACTGCGCGATCGCACAGTTACTCCTGACAACGACGTTATCCGAAAGATCCATGGATGCCTTAAAAGCGGATGCCGCCTCCACGAAAGATTGCTTCTTGAAAAGCGCAATCCCCAAACAGTTTTGAACACCATCTCCATTGATCCCTATCTTTCGGAATCGATGATAGTCAGCGATAACCTCATCAGCCAATCCCTCTTCGTTACCCCTATTCAATACATCGAACGCAGAGTGGATATTGAACTTTCCAACTTCATTTATCTGCGCAGCCGCAGCGGCGATCAGTGAATAGTCCAGTGCATAAGTAGAATTCAAACCTGGCACCACACCGGATTCGATCACCTCACCTTCAAAAACGCCAACCCTAAACTTCACGAGGTGGCCGACAGATTTTCTAACCGCCGCAACCAACTCAGCGACGGAGTCGTCTAGATCTGAGCCTTCGAAAGAAACGGCTAAAGAAAAGCAGCCTAGTTCGGCGTGTGCGACGTGACTTGATGACTGGAACGTTGACGCCATAACTGCACTGACAGACGCCAGAATTTCGTTGGCCTGAAGCTGACCATAGTCCTGCTCAACCTTCCTGATTCCCTCAAGCTTGAGACTGACAACAGCCGAATGCTGCAACGGGTTGGCCAAGAAAGCAGACGTGACAGTGGCTCTCTCGTCGTTATCGCCCCCTCCTGCCAAACCCTTGTGAGGTGCAAGCAGACCACCAAATATACCCAACGGAATGGACTCGATCAAACTACCAGCTGCAACCTCTATTCCGTCGCGAACTTCTGTGATCGAGCAAAACGAAATTTCAGCTTGCACGTCGAATGCCACAAGCTTGGCAACCTTCAATCTCGGAATCTTACCAAGAACTTTCCGAGAGCGACCGTCATCCACCACAAATTCAACATCTCCAGAGTATCTCTTGGGAATTACGAAAAATTCCCGACCAAGCTCAACACCCACATCCGAACCAATGTCAATGATTACAACCGCTGCAGATGAGTCATTCTCAATAACCCGTCCAAACCTCTTTAGAATGTCAGGAAAATATATCGCCCTATTCCTGCCAGCATTCTTTGCAGCGTAAAGGGCCTTGTCCGACTTGACCTTCAAATCGCCCGCAATAATCGATGAATCCTCTGATGAAAGCCCGGAGAATCGCGCGACGCCAATTGAAGATGTCAACCTCCTCTCGCCCTCTGGGGGGATACTCATGACAACAGCGCCGTCTCTCTTAAAGACCTCAAGATGCGCAACTGAAGGGATAACGGCCATTTCAATTTTCTGCCGCACACTTTCAAGCCACAACAGAACCTCGACCTCATCAAGCTTTCCTACGACAAGAACACTAAACTCTTCACCACCCAGTCTGTAGACGGAAAATTCTGAGCCGGGGTATCTAACACGGGCCTGCTTGCATTCATCCTCCAATAGCCAGGCGAAGGACTTGAGCACAAGATCACCGTAGTCATGCCCGCGACCATCATTAATTCTCTTAAAATGATCGATATCCATCGCAGCCAACGCGATAGCATTTCCTCCAGCCTCACCCAGAGAGCCAAGGTTCGATTTTTCTGGTGCAGCAACTCTCAATAGAACTGCCGCCATATCGATTTCGAAGGATTTTCTATTTTTACACCCCGTCAGGGAGTCATGCAGGGCATCAAATCTGTGCTGAGAATACTCGCGCCGCTCCGAAATTATGGTCGAGAACTGTTCTCTCGTTGACTTTTGAGGCGCCTTGATAAAATTAGCCTCTACCACCACGCGAATATCACAAAGTGGGAACAAGCACCGCTTCCCATTTCTCGCACACGCTGACGAATCCGTAACTTCCTCCAACTCCGTGGCAGTTGCCGCCGAGCCACCATCAATTAACCATGAATCACCTTGCTTCGAATGCAAGTAAATAGAACTGATCTGACCGCTTTTCAGCGCCCTCAGATCAGAGAAGAAGTCTTGCAGCCATGCCGCCTTCATCACCGCCCCCTATTTTTTACGTCTGCGAGAACTTACTCAATAAATCCGAGAGTAGCCGTTAGCAGACACAGTGGTAAATCCTATCAAAGGAGCGTAGCCACATGTGCGCGGCATAGGGATTGTCCTGATCCCTCTGAATCGCCAAGGATCCTCAGAATCCGTCCAGCGTGCGCAGCAACGAGCCGAAGGTGAGGTAGAACGAATCGTGGCCGCCCTCGGCGCGTCCATAGCCCAGGAACACCGGGCCAAGGAAAGTGTCCGCGCCGATGAAGAGGCTGCCGGCGGTCTGCATGCCGTCGATGTTCACCGCGTCCCGGGTCTGCCAGAAACCGCCCCATTCCACGCTGCCGCCGACATACAGCGGAATGGTCAGCAGCGAATCGGCGTGCGCGACGCGGCGGTAGTACATCACCCGCGCCAACGCGGTCTGTGGCGCGAAGATCGCCTCTTCCGGATACCCGGACAGGTTGCCCAGCCCGCCCAGGAAGCCATAGGTCGCCAGGACGTCATCGCCACCATGCGCCGACGACGCCCGCACGCCACCCAGCCAGCGGTTGCGGCCGTGCGACCACGCACCATCCCACTGCAGGCGCGTGACCGCGGCCGAATCGGCGGTGCCGAGCGTGTCGAGGTAGTGCTGGCGGGTCAGCGACAGGCGCTGGCCGCGGCTGGGGAAGGCCGAGCTGTCGATTGAATCGTGGCGCAGCTGCCAGCCCACGCTGCCCATGTCGGCGCGGTAGTTGCCCAGTTCGCTCGGGTTGCCCACGTCCAGTCGCAGCCGCTCGCGGCCACGCTCCAGGAAGCCGGCCAGCTCCCAATCCGGATGCGGCGAATACGCCCAGCGCACACCGCCCAGCCATTGGCTGTAACGGAACTCCGCCAGCGCGCCGCCGCGCATCAGGGCCAGGTCCAGGTCGGTCGCGCGGTACTTCGCGTAGGTCGATAGCGCATGCCGTCCGCTGCGGCCAAACGGGCGGTAGTACTCGGCAAACGCCTCCTCCACCTCGCCAAGGCCCACGCGCAGTTTCAGCTCGGCGCCCTGATCGCTCAACCCGGTACGGGTCAGCTCGCTGATCAGCTGGTAGTTGCTGCTGCCATCGAAATCATCGGACAGGCGCAGCGCGAAGTGCAGGAAATCCGGCCCCCAGCGCTTGTCCTGCGGCGCCAGCACCAGTCCCTGGCGGCCATCACGGTCTTCCAGCCGCCATTGCACCTGCTGGTAGCGCCCTTCGCCGTAGGCGGTGGCCACCTGCTGCTCCACCTCGTCCGGCGCCAACGGACTGCCCACCTGCGATTGCAGGCGTTGTTCGATGTAGCGCCCGGTGCGGGTGCCGTCGCGCAGCACATCGACGAAGGCGACGATCGGCGCCGCATAGGCGGGCGGTCGATGCTGGCGCTCGAACGCGGCGTAGCGTGCCGGGTCCACCTGGTAGCGGCGGATCGCGTCGACCTCGGCCTGCGCGGCCTGCTCGCCCACGCCCACGGCCTGCGGTGAGCGGTTGAAATCCTGGCTACCCATGTCACCCAGCGCCGGGGTCACCAACAGGTCCTGCGCGCCCAGCGTGGCCAGCTGCGCCTGGATCTCGCGCTGCATGAGCACGCTGGCCATCTGGTGGCTGATCGCCAGGGGCGAGTCCAGCTGTGCTTCGGTCATCAACGGCGTGCCCACCCGCGACACGATCAGCCGCTGCGCACCCAGCCGCCGCGCTTCATCGATGGGCAGGTTGTCCACCACGCCACCATCGACCAGCAGCCGGTCCTCGTAGCGAACCGGCGCAAACACGCCGGGCACCGACATGCTGGCGCGAATCGCCAGGGCCAGGTCGCCCTGGGCGAACACCACTTTCTCGCCACTCACGATATCGGTGGCGATGGCTCGGAAGGGAATTGGCAGCTGATCGAAATCGCGCACCTGCCAGGTGGGCAGCAACAGGCGACGCAGCAGCATTTCCAGCTTCTGCCCCTGGATCAGCCCCTGCGGAAAGGCAATCTTGCCGTTGCTCAGGCCGACCTCCACGCCGCCCAGCAGGCGCAGGTCGTCCTCCTTGCGGCGCATGCTGCGCTCGTTGCGCGGCGGCTTGTCGTGCAGCACCTCGGCCCAGTCGATGCGATCCAGCACCGCCTCGATCTCGTCGGCGGTGTAGCCGGAGGCATACAGGCCACCGACCACCGCGCCCATCGAGGTGCCGACGATGCAGTCGATCGGCACACGCTCGCGTTCCAGCACCTTGAGCACGCCGATGTGGGCTGCACCGCGCGCGCCGCCGCCGCCGAGGACCAGGCAGGTGCGGGGGCGCTCAGCGGCGTCTAGAAGAGTGGCGTCCGCAGTCGCAGGCGCCTGCGCGCCCGCCAGGGCAGGCAGGATCGCCAGCATGCACACCGCCAGCACCCCGCGCACGCGTTCACCGCGCCGTGCTGCGCGTCCGATCTGCATCAGGCTTCTCCCCGGGTGCGGCCATGCACCGCTTCACCCGCGCACTCTGCCTGCCGGTGACGGTCGCGTCCAGACGTACCGCACCTACAACGCGGGCCCGTGGCGGCCCTTCACTCACTCCCCAGCAGCAGCAAGTGACCGTCGTCCGTGGGATCCATGGCCAGGTAGACAACCTTGTCGCCCCGGCGGAAGCCCGCCGAGCACACCGCCTGCCAGCCCTGGCCGCAGTCGACCTCGGGGAACGCGGCGAACGGCGGCGCCCCTTCGTAGTCGTGTGGTTCAACGGTCCAGCCATCGCGCAGCAGCGCGCTGCGTACCGGCACGTAGTCCATGCCGCGGTGGAGGCCGAGCTGCTCCAATGTGGTGGTGGATTCGGTGGCGGCGTCGGTCGCTGGCGCGACGGCCAGCAGCAGGGAAATCAGCAATGTGTTCATTGCGGCGCAGGATAACGAAGATCGGCCGCCCGTTGCAGGGCGGCCGATCAGATGGGGCATCACGCGCTGTCGAGCAATGGTCGACGTTACCGCGCGTTCTTCACGTAGGTGTCGAACCAAGTGAGCATTTCGTACACCAGCTGCTCGTTGGACTCCAACGCGGTGTACCAGTGCGGCTCGTTGGGCAGCATCACCAGACGCGTGGTGCCGCCGTTGCCGCGGATGGCCTGGTAGAGCTTGCGCGACTGGAACGGTTCGGTGCCCGGGTTGGCATCGTCCTCACCGTGCACCAGCAGCAACGGCAGCTTGATCTTGTCGGCATAGAAGAACGGCGAGGCCTTCAGGTACACGTCCTGTGCCTGCCACACCGAGCGCCGCTCGTTCTGGAAGCCGAACGGGGTAAAGGTCTTGTTGTACGACCCACTGGTGGCCACGCCGGCCTTGAACAGGGTGGTGTGCGCGATCAGGTTGGCGGTCATCAGGCCACCGTGGCTGTGCCCGGTCACGCCGATCCGGTTACGGTCGACCACGCCCAGGTCCACGGCCTTGTCCACCGCGGCCTTGGCATCGGCTTCGAGCTGCTCCAGGTAGGTGTCGTAGGCGTTCTTCGGGTCGCCCACGATCGGGAAAGACGCGTTGTCGATGATCGCGTAGCCGGCCAGCAGCATCAGCCGGTACGGCGCCAGCCGGGTGAAGGTCTGCTGCGAACCGGACACCTGCCCGGCCTGCGCGGCGCTGGCGAAGTCGGCCGGGTAGGCATACAGGATGGCCGGCACGCGCTGGCCTTCCTTGTAGCCGGGCGGCGTGTACAGGGTGAACGACAGGTCCACGCCATCGGCGCGCTTGTAGGTCACCAGCCGCTTTTGGATCTGGCGCACTTCCGGGGTCGGGTCGGTGAGTCGGGTCAGCGCGGTGGCGGTGGAGGCGTACTGCGCTTCCCCTTCCTTCGCCGCGGCGTTGCGCTCGCCCTGCTGGCGCACGAACGCGTTCGGCGGGTCCATCACCGACTGGTGCCAGGTGAGGTAGCGGCCGGGCGTGGCGGTCAGGCCGAGGATCTGCTCATACGCATCGGCGTCGCTGCGGAACAGGCGCTCCGTCTTGAGCGAGCCCAGGTCCAGGCGATCCAGGAACGGGCGGTCGCCCTGCGGCGAAGCGCCCTGCCCGCGCAGGAACACGAATGCACCGTCCTGGCGCACCACCGATGCGCCGTTGGGCAGACGCGTGAACACCAGGTTGCCCGGGTCGGCGTACTGCTCGTCGCTGGACAGATCCCACAGCAGGCGGCCTTCCTTCGTCGGCTGGTCCACATCGACGATGCGGGTCTGGCGCCAGTGGCGGTTCTCGTCGTTCTCGAACAGGAACGACACCGCCGGATCGGCGCTCCATGCGATGCCTTCGAAGCGCTGCGCGGTGCGGGCGATTTCCTGCGGTTTGCCGTTGAACGGTGCCTTCAGCGCAAGCACCCGGTCGCGGTGTGGCACCGTCACCTTCCAGTCGCCCTTGTCCAATGCCTCGGCATAGACCAGCGTGGCCGGGTCGGTAGCGCGCCAATCAAAATCACGCGGACCTTCAGGCACGCCGTGCACCGGCACGCGGTCGGCCAGCGGCAGGCTGGCGATCGGGGCAGCGCGGCCCGTGGCCAGGTCGAGCACGGCCACGTCGTTGGCGAATCGCTGGTAGGTCACGGCGTGGGAGAACGGCGCCATCAAGGTCCCGGTCAGCACGTGCACGCCGTCCGGTGCCGCGTTGACCTCGTTGTACAGCGCCGGCGTGCCGACATTGCGCACCTGGCCGGCGGCAACATCGACCACCGCCAGCTGCGACGCACCGTAGTAGGCAAACAGCTTTTCATCGTGCGCGCTGGTCAGCGTATCGCGCGCTTCATAGGTGCTGCTTTCGCCGCTGCTGCCGAGCGATTCCTGTACGTCCGGGCCACCGGGACCGTTGCCGCTGGTCGGTGCCGGGCCCTGGTTGGCCGGCACCCGCTTGACCAGCAGCTGCTGCCCGCCGCCCAGCCACTGCAGGGTGTAGCCGAAGATCGGATTGAGCTGCACGTCCGGCACCTGCTTCACCTGGCCGGTCACCGCATCGCCCACCCACAGCTGCACCGAGGTATCCACGGCGTTCTGGAACGCAAACCGCTGGCCGTCGGCAGACCACTGCGCCGCACCCGCGCAGCCCTGCGGCAAGGCCACCTTGGTGTGCTTGGCGGTCCCCACGTCGACCAGGGTGAAATCGGCCACGCAGGCCGGGATGCCATAGCCGCCCTGGGTGTCATGGCGGCTGCGGTTCTTCGGCTCCAGGCGCACGCCGGCCAGCTTGAGGTACGGCTGGGCCACGCGCTCGATCGAGGGATAGGTCTGCGCGGTGGTCAGCAGCAGGCGCTGCCCGCTCGGGTCCAGACTGGGCGCCGGCGGCGGCGGGGCCTTGAGTACCTTGAGCAGGTGCTCCGGCGGCTTGGCGTAGTCGGCAAAGGCCGGCGCGGTGGCGAACAGACTGAGGGTGGCAACAGCAACGGCCGCGGCCAGGCTGGTACGACGAATCGGCATGTGGGTCCCCTTGCGATGGTGGGTACCCGGCGGCAGGGACGTCGCCGGGCAAACGTCGAATCTAGCACCGGGCGTCCGGGTCGGAATGGGCCGAAAGCACTGGCTTGCCGCCGCAGGCGCGAGCCGGCGCGCCGTTACTCCAGCGAGCGCGGGGTGCTGGTGAAGGTGTGCAGGCGGTCGCCGTAGAACATGAAGAACAGCTGCAGGGTCATCGGGTGGGTGGCGGTGCCGCCCCTGGCCTGCGGATCGTCGGCCAGGCACTCGGTAATGTCCGAGCCGGCGGGAACCGCGTCGCACTGCAGGGTCAGCTGATGGCGCGCGGCAAACCGCTCGACCGCTGCGCGGGAGCCGCCGTCCAGCGCGGCAGCCTGCACCTGTTCGCGCCAGAAGGTCTCGCGTGCCTGCAGGTTGCTGCCCGCACGGAATTCATCCAGCAGGCCGCTGTACCACAGCAGCAGCGCGCCCAGGACGACCAGCACCAGATATGCCATTCCCTTGCCCATGTTTCCTCCCTGTGCCGCAGCCTGCATCCGGTTCCGTACCGGGCTGCCGGCCACGGTAAGATGACGCTGCAGCCTCGTCAATGGACGCTCCGTGCGCACACTCCACGCCCTTCGTTACATCACGCCCCTTCGTGAGGGCGGCTCCCTGCCCGCTGTTGTCGAAACCGATGACGACGGCATGGTGGTGCTCAAGTTTCGCGGCGCCGGGCAAGGCCCCAAGGCGCTGATCGCCGAGCTGATCGCCGGTGAAATGGCGCGCAGCGTCGGCCTGCCGATCCCGGAAATCATGTTCGTCGAACTCGACCGCGAGTTCGCCCGCACCGAGCCCGACCCGGAGATCCAGGACCTGATCCGCGCCAGCGAGGGCGTCAACCTCGGCAGCGATTATCTGCCCGGCGCCATCAACTACGACCCGGCGGCCATGCCGGTGGATGCTGATCTGGCCTCGCGGATCGTGTGGTTCGACGCGCTTACCAGCAACGTCGACCGCACCGCGCGCAATCCGAACCTGATGGTGTGGCACCGCAAGCTGTATCTGATCGACCACGGTGCGGCGATGTACTTCCACCACGACTGGGCCAACGCCGGCGAGGCCTGCGAAAAGCCGTTCGTGCTGATCCGCGACCATGTGCTGCTGCCGTTCGCCACGCAGATCGCCGAGGTGGACGCGGCGTTGGCCGCGTTGCTGCCCGATGCCGAAATCGAGCGCATCGTCGGCCTGGTGCCGGACAGCTGGCTGGTCGACGAACCCACCTTCGACAGCCCGGCGCAGTATCGCCAAGCGTATATCGACTATCTCAAGCGCCGCCTGCAGGTGCGTGCCGTCTTCGTCCAGGAGGCCGTCCGTGCCCACGCTGCATACGTATGACTACGCGGTGATCCGCGTGGTGCCGCGGGTTGAACGCGAAGAGTTCATCAACGTCGGGGTGATCGTGTCTTGCCCGGGGGCCAAGCACCTGGAAGCGGCGATCGAGATCGATCCGGCGCGGATGCACGCATTCGCCCCGTCCCTGGACATGGACGCGCTGCAGCCGTGGCTGGATGCCATCGTGGCCATCTGCCGTGGCGACGCGGACGCCGGCCCGATCGCACAGCTCCCGGCCCGGGCGCGCTTCCACTTCCTCACCGCCAAGCGCAGCTCGGTGGTGCAGATGTCGAGCACGCACGTAGGCCGCACCGCCGACCCGGCCGGCGTGGTGGCGCACCTGCTGACCAAAATGGTGCGGGTACCGTAAGGCCGGATTCCAGACGCCGATGCGCATGGGCGTTGATCCTCGCGTAGCGCCGGGTTCTACCCGGCTGCCTCTGGGACGCGTAGAGCCGGGTTCTACCCGGCTGCCTCTGGGACACGTAGAGCCGGGTGCTACCCGGCCAGGACAATCGATGCGACTCACAGATCCCAGGTTGCACACGCGCGCAGGTGATCAGGCGTCATCGTATCCAGGACCCACGCACCGCGCCTGACCGCGTTGCACACGCCCCCGCCCGCCCAGCAGCGCACATGCAGCAGCCGCTGCCAGCATCAATGCCGCTGCAGCGGAATGCCCCGCCGCGTACCCGTACTGGAATGCGCTGCCGCCGCCATCGGTGCCCAGCGACTGTGCCGTCGTCAGCACCGCCTGCATGCCGCGCCACAGAAGCACTCCCCCGGCAGACAGGAAAACGAACGGCACCACACTGCGAAACAAGGTCATGGCGGATCCATCGCATTGATCAGGGCCTCCATCGTAGTGGATCTTTCCGTCGGTTCGGCTGTCACTTCGGCAGCGCGTATGCCACCACCCGGGTGGCGGTTACCCCGCTGGCGCAGGGGCTACTTCGGGGCGGGCCCAGCCCAGCGGCTGGTGACCAGGCTGCGGATACGCATGCGAAGCGTGTTGCTTCTGGTGGGTCCGAGATGTCGAGCACGCACGTAGGTCGCACATCTGACCCAGCGCGCGGGGGGCGCACCTGCTAACGAGGTCGGTGCGGGAACCGTAACGCCGGAATGCAGGCGCTGATGCACCCGTAGAGCCAGGTTCTACCTGGCTGCCCTTGCAGCTGCGAATAAGAGCAACAGCGGCCGGGCAGAGCCCGGCGCTACGGGGGTGCGCGTAGAGCCGGGTTTTACCCGGCTGCTCTTGATGCTGCAGCGAAGAACAACAGCGGCCGGGCAGAGCCCGGCGCTACCCGGTTGGCCAGCGGCACCAGGCGAAGGGGTATTCGCCAACCGCCGTCGTCAATCCGGCGCGCACCGGGTTGGCAAGAATGTAATTCGCCTCGGCCAGCCACTGGCGTTCGTCACGCTGAAGTTGATCGTAATAGCCTGGCTGCCAGATCGCGCCTTGCGTGCCGTTGCGCTGATTGATCGCCTTGGCGGCCCGCGATTTGGTGGTGCGCACGATGGTGGCCAACGTCGTACTGCGCAAGGTAAACATCCAGTGCACGTGGTCCGGCATGACCACCCAGGCCAAGGATCGCGTGCGGCCTTCATGATCCGACGCCTGCATCCAGCGGATCATTTCATCCGCGTTGGCAGCAACGGCGAAGAGACGTTGGCGACGTGCGGTGACCGTGGTCACGACGTAGCAGTGCCCTTGGCAGGAGAATCGTCCACGTTGCAATGCGGGGCTGGCCATGGCGGCATCGTGCGACAGTCCAGCGTCTTGTCGCAGCGGCAAGTACCGTGCCCGCATGTAGGATAAATGCGCCGCGCCCGTAGAGCCGGGTTCTACCCGGCTGCCTTTCGCGCCACAGCGAAGAGCAACAACGGCCGGGCAGAGCCCGGCGCTACGGGATCACAGGCGTTGATCCCCGCGTAGAGCCGGGTTCTACCCAGCTGTCCTTGCCTCAATATCAGGGGCTTTGCCGCGTCACGCCCACGGTGATGTCGAATGCGGGAATCCGCGCCCACTCCTCCCGGGGGTAATGCAACGACTCCACGCCCATGCCGATTTCGTAGCTGACGCTGTCCATGCCTGCGCGCCAGACGTACGGCGCACCGCTGCTCCAGCCGCAGCATGCATAGCGGAGCAGAGGCAGGCCGAACGTGTCGTGCAGGTAGGTCTCCACCTGCACCGCGGACGCGCCACTGACCCGATACCGGGCCGTCATCGGCTTGATGTAGGACGCGTCATCCTGCTCACAGCCCAGATACTCGAGGGTGTCCGGCTTGCGACCCAGGGCCTGCAGGAAATCCTGGCAGTGCGTGTCCGGTGCGGCGAGGCCCGCACGGCGGCCGTGCGCGTCCCAATCGGCCACTGCCTCGTCCCGTGTCTGCGTGCCGGCCATCGCCGGAGCGGAAACCGCCAACAGGCACCACAGGGATACCGGCAGCAACCGCCCGGCGCAGGTCATGCTCATTGTCGGTCAGTGCGCAGGGGCTATTTCGGGGCGGGCCCAGCCCAGCGGCTGGTGAGCTGGCTGCGGATCGGCGTGCGCAGGGTGTTGCTTTGGGTGGGATCGAAGCGCATGGCCTTGATTGCATCGACCGCCCAGCCGGCATGTGCGCCCGCCGGTTTGGCGTCGATGACCTGCACGTCGGCGGTACCGCCATCGGGGGTGATCGTGTAGGCGACGGTGACCTCTTCGGCGTAGGCCACCCGCTTGGGGTCGACGGTCAGGGGCGGGGTGAACGTGCCGGGCGCCGGGGTCCAGTATTTGAGCCCTTCGGCAGGGGTCAGCTCCAGCGGTGCCGAATCTGCGGCCAACGCTGCGGGCGACAGCCCCAACGCAAGCGCGAGTACGGTGGTGCGCAACAGGGTCACGTGCATGCTCGTCCTTGTCTACCCTTGGTCGGGAGTCCCCATCGTACCCGCTTGGGCGGGATGGGCGCATCGTCGCCGATGCGTCCACCCCGCCGCCGATCACTTCGGCAGCGCGTAGGCAATCACGTAATCGCCTGCGGGGGTTTCCATGAAGTGGTGGCCGCCGGCCATGATCACTACATACTGGCGCCCACCGAAGGCGTAGATCATCGGGTTGGCCTGGCCACCGGCCGGCAGCTTGGCATGCCACAGTTCCTTGCCGGTCTTCAGGTCGATGGCGCGTAGCAGGTCATCGGTGGCCGCGGCAATGAAGATCAGGCCGCTGGCGGTGACCACCGAGCCGCCGTTGTTGGGCGTGCCGATCTCAATCGGCAGACCCGAGCGGATGCCGAACGGGCCGTTGCCGCGGGCACTGCCGAACGGGCGGTCCCACAGGGTCTTGCCGGTGCGCATGTCCACCGCGCGGATGCCACCGTAAGGCGGCTGCTTGCACAGCAGCTTGGTGAACGGCAGGCGCCAGCCGGCGTTGACGTCGATCGCGTACGGTGTGCCGGTCTGCGGGTCCCCTGCCCCTTCGGCGCCGCCCTTGTCGGCCCGCACGTCTTCGCGCGGCACCCAGCCCAGCTTGTCGGCGGTGGCGCGCGGCACCAGCAGGTTGTAGTTGGGCATGTCGTTGTAGTTGGCCACGATCACGCCACGACGCGGATCCACGGCCACGCTGCCCCAGTCCGAGCCGCCGTTGTAGCCGGGGTACTCGATGGAATGCCGGTCGGCGGTGGGCGGCGTGTAGAAGCCCTCATAGCTCGCCTTGCGGAACTGGATGCGGCACACCAGCTGGTCGATCGGGGTGATGCCCCACATGTCGCGCTCGGTGAGGTCCGGCTTGCGCAGCGTGTGGTACAGCGAGAACAGCTGCGTGGGCGAACGCTGCTCGGGCTCCACGCCGCCGGTGGGTACCTTGCGTTCTTCGGCCGGGGTGAGCAACTGTCCGGTGCGGCGGTCGAGCACGTACATGTCGCCCTGCTTGGTCGGCAGCAGGATCGCCGGCACCTTGCCGGCGGCGGTCGGGTAATCGACCAGCGTGGCCTGCGAGCCCATGTCGTAGTCCCACACATCCTTGCGCACCGCCTGGAAATGCCAGACCGGCTTGCCGGTGTTGACGTCGATGGCAACCAGCGAGGTGGCGTACTTGTTCTGGTTCTCGGTACGCGACCCGCTCCAGTAGTCGCCCGCCGAATTGCCCATCGGCAGGTACACCAGGCCCAGCTGGTCATCGCCGGTGGCGGTGGTCCACATGTTGGGGGTACCGCGCGTGTAGGTCTTGCCCTGCGCCGGCAGGCCGGTCAGTTCGGGCTGGTCCATGTCCCAGGCCCAGCGCAGCTTGCCGGTGATGGCGTCGTAGGCCTGGATCACGCCGGACGGTGCGTCGCGACGCTGGCCGTCCAGCACCTGGTGGCCGGTCACGATCACGCCCTGCACGATCGCCGGCGGCGAGGTGATCGACACATACCCGGCCGGGCTGTCGCCCATGCCCAGGGTGATGTCGACCTGGCCGTTGTTGCCGAAGCCCGCGCACGGCTTGCCGGTCGCCGCGTCTACGGCGATCAGGCGGCCATCGAGCGTGCCTTCGATGATGCGGGCCGAACAGGCGCTGCGCGGCAGCTGGGTCAGCACCGGCACCTGCGACTGCCCCGAGGCGAGGTCGGCGGCCACATCGGCATCGGCGGCCTGCTGCGCGGTTGCCGGTACTTCGTAGTACGACACGCCACGGCAGGCGGCGGTGTAGGGAATCGATTTGTCCTTGATCTTGGGGTCGAAGCGCCAGCGCTCGGTGCCGTCGGCGGCGTTGAGCGCCACCAGCTGGTTGCGTGCGGTGCACAGGTACAGCGTGTCCCCCACCTTCAGCGGCGTGGTTTCAGCGCCCCAGCGCTTCTGCGGCAGATCGCCGGTGCGGAACAGCCACGCCTGTTCGAGCTTGGCCACGTTGTCCGGGGTGATCTGCTGCAGCGGCGAGAAGCGCGTGGCCGCGTTGTTGCGACCGTACGCGGCCCAGTCGTCGTCGCCCGGTTTGTCGGCGGGCTGCAGCGGTGCGTCGGCGGTAGGTGCCAGGCCGGTGCTGGTCATCGCCTCGGGGAAGCTGCCGCTGGCCGCGGTGACCCCATGCGGCACGAACGCCAGCGCGAAGGCGGCCACGAACACCAGCGCCAGCACGCCGGCAATGCTGCGCGAGAGCCGCCGCGAGAACGGTCGGTCCAGCGTCGGCAGCAGCAGCGACAGCACCAGGCCGATGCCGACGATCAGGCCCAGCCGCGGCACCCAGCGCCAGTAGTCGCTGCCCGACTCCCACCACGTCCACAGCAGGGTGCCCACGAACACCGCACCGAACCACAGCGCACCGGCGCGCCGGTTACCCCACAGCAGCACGCCGGCCACCAGCAGGCCAACACCGGCCAGCACGTAGTACCAGGAGCCGCCGAGGCTGGCCAGCCATGCACCCAGCCCGCCCAGCACCAGGCCGAGCACTATCAGCACGAGGGACAACACGGTCACCAGCGCATGGCGCGGGCGCCGGGCGGTGGACGAAGGATCGGGGCGTGCGGCGCGGGGGGCGGCGGACATCGTGGTCTCCATGCGGCGTGGCGCGAACGGGGTCCGGCCACTGGTGGACTGCCATCGCGGACGCGAATGTCCGCTGGTTCGGGAGCCGTTATCCCACCGTCGCCGTGAAGTACATGCGTTCTTTCAGCGGGCCGCCACGATAGGCAAGGTGCCGCCCCGGACAGGTGCAGAAACGACGACGCCGGCACAAGGCCGGCGTCGTCGTGGTACTGCCTGTCAGCGCGATCAGCCCTGCGGGGTCTGCTCGTCGGTGGCGGCAGGCGCCGTCGCAGCAGCCTCCCCGGCAACCGGCACCACGTCCACCAGTTCGTCGTCACCGATCGACGCATCCATGCGTTCAACCGCCTGCAGCTTCTCGTCCTTGGACAGACGGATCAGGGTGACGCCCTGGGTGTTGCGGCCGACGCGGCTGATTTCCGAACCACGGGTACGCACCAGGGTGCCGCCATCGGAGATCAGCAGCACTTCATCGGCTGCGCCCATCAGCACCGCGCTGACCAGCTTGCCGTTGCGCTCGGTGGTCTGGATGCCGATGACACCCTGGGTGCCGCGCCCCTTGCGCGGGTAATCCGGCAGCGGGGTGCGCTTGCCGTAGCCGTTCTCGGTGGCGGTCAGGATGTACATACCGTCGTCGTCGCCGACCTCGATCACGGCATCGCCGTTCTCGATCACGGTTTCTTCGACGGTGGCGTCGTCCTCGTTCTCGTCCTCGTTGCCGCCGGCACTCTCGGCCACGATCAGGCTCACGACCTCTTCGCCCTTGGGCATCTTGATGCCGCGCACGCCGGTGGCGGTACGGCCCATCGAGCGGACCTTGTCCTCACCGAAGCGCACGGTCTTGCCGTTGGACGCGAACAGCAGGATGTCGCGCTCACCGTCGGTCAGGCCAACGCCCACCAGCGCATCGCCTTCATCGAGGTTGATCGCGATCTTGCCGCGCGCCAGACGGAAGGCGAACTCGCTGAGCGGGGTCTTCTTGACCGTACCGTTGCGGGTGGCGAAGAACACGAACTGGCGTTCGGCGTACTCGCGCACCGGCAGCACAGCCTGCACCCGCTCACCGGGTTCCAGCGGAATCCAGTTGATGATCGGGCGGCCACGCGCATTGGAACCGGCTTCGGGCAACTGGTGCACCGGCAGCCAGAACACCTTGCCGGCGCTGGTGAAGGTCAACAGCGTGTCGTGCGTGTTGACCAGCCACAGCTGCTCGATGAAATCCTCTTCCTTGGTCGACGCCGCGCTGCGGCCACGGCCGCCACGACGCTGGGCGCGGTAGGCGCTGACCGGCTGGCGCTTGACGTAACCGGCATGCGACAGGGTGACCACCACGTCTTCCGGGGCGATCAGGTCGAGGATGTCCAGGTCTTCTTCGCTGTGGCGGATCTCGGTGCGGCGTTCGTCGCCGAACTCGGTACGCACGTTGATCAGCTCTTCGCGGATGACCTGCAGCAGGCGGTCCGGATCTTCCAGGATGTGGATCAGCCCGGCGATGGTTTCCAGCAGCAGCTTGTACTCTTCGGTCAGGCGGTCCTGCTCCAGCCCGGTCAGGCGGTGCAGGCGCATTTCCAGGATCTGGGTGGCCTGGATCTCGGTCAGCTGGTAGCCGCCGGTGATCAGGCCCACGCCCTTGGGCAGGTCTTCCGGACGCGAGGTTTCCGCACCGGCAGCGCCCAGCATCGACCCGACCAGGCCCGGCTCCCACAAGCGCGCCAGCATGCGCTCGCGTGCTTCACCGGGGTTGGGCGAGGTCTTGATCAGTTCGATCATCTCGTCGATGTTGGCCAGCGCAACGGTCAGGCCTTCCAGCACGTGGGCACGGGCGCGCGCCTTGCGCAGTTCGTACACGGTGCGGCGGGTGACCACTTCGCGGCGATGGCGCACGAACGCCTCGAGCATCTGCTTGAGGTTCATCAACTGCGGGCGGCCATCGACCAGCGCCACCATGTTGATGCCGAACACCGACTCCATCTGGGTCTGCTGGTAGAGGTTGTTCAACACAACTTCCGCCGACTCGCCACGCTTGATCTCGATGAAGATGCGCATGCCGTCCTTGTCGGACTCATCGCGCAGTTCGCTGATGCCTTCGAGCTTCTTTTCCTTGACCAGCTCGGCGATCTTTTCGATCAACCGGGCCTTGTTCACCTGGTACGGGATCTCGGTGACGATGATCGATTCGCGGCCGTTGTCGGCCACTTCGATGTCCGCCTTGGCGCGGATGCGCACCCGGCCACGCCCGGTCCGGTAACCGGCGACGATGCCGGCGGTACCGTTGATGATGCCCGCAGTCGGGAAGTCCGGACCCGGGATGTACTCCATCAGGCCGTCGACGTCGATCTCGGGGTTGTCGATCAGCGCGATGCAGGCGTTGATGGACTCGGTGAGGTTGTGCGGCGGAATGTTGGTCGCCATGCCCACCGCGATACCGGCCGAACCGTTGACCAGCAGGTTCGGGAACCGGGTCGGCATGACCGTCGGCTCCAGTTCCTTTTCGTCGTAGTTGGGCTGGAAATCGACGGTTTCCTTGTCCAGGTCAGCCATCAGCTCATGGGTGAGCTTGGACATGCGGGCTTCGGTGTAACGCATGGCGGCGGCGGAGTCGCCGTCGACCGAACCGAAGTTACCCTGGCCATCGACCAGCATGTAGCGCAGCGAGAACGGCTGTGCCAGACGCACCAGCGTGTCGTACACCGACTGATCGCCATGCGGGTGGTACTTACCGATGACGTCACCGACGATACGGGCCGACTTGAAGTAAGGCTTGTTGCTGTGCGCGTTCAACTCGCTCATCGCGAACAGCACGCGGCGATGCACCGGCTTGAGGCCATCGCGCGCATCCGGGAGGGCGCGGCCCACGATCACGCTCATCGCGTAATCGAGGTAACTCTTGCGCATCTCGTCTTCCAGGTTGACCTGGATGATTTCCTTGGCGGTTTCTGCCATTCGGGTTCCGTTGTCTGGGAGCGGTCCAGTCCGTCGCGCCCGCCCTTTCGGGGCGGTCGCGTCGGAATCTCGATTAACCGTTGAAGTCTAGCACAACGGGCCGTTTTCCGCCTGCTTTTACGGGCGTTTTACCGGCAAGAATCAGGAACTTACGGGGGCGTTGCGGGTGCGGGCGGGGTTCGACCGGGAAAGCCGTACCGACCAGCGGTCGGTACCTACCCGGGAGGGGCCAGGTCCCCACCCCGATCCGGTGCGCCACCCACCCCGATCCCGGTAGGCCACGACCGTTGGTCGTGGCATCAGGCGGCCCACCCCGATCCGGGTAGGCCACGACCGTTGGTCGTGGCATGGGGCGACCGTTCGTGGCGCGCGGCGACCGCACGCCGCGCCGGTAATCAGCCGAACGCGGCCTGCATGTTGGTCACGGTCGGATTCAGGATCACCCCGCGCTCGGTGACGATGGCATCGATCAGGCTGCCCGGGGTGACGTCGAACACCGGGTTCCAGGCGGCGATGCCTTCGGCCACGGTGCGCGTGCCCCCTACCCCGTACAGTTCGCCCGGATCGCGCTGCTCGATCTCGATCTGCTCGCCGTCGGCGGTGTCCATGTCCACCGTGGAGGACGGGGCCACCACCATGAACTTGACCCCGTGGTGGCGGGCGGCGATGGCCAGCTGGTAGGTGCCGATCTTGTTGGCGGTGTCACCGTTGGCGCAGATGCGGTCGGCACCGACGATCACCCACTGCACCGCCCCGGTCTTCATCAGGTGCGAGGCGGCCGAATCGGCGATCAGGGTGGCGTCGATGCCGTCCTGCTGCAGCTCCCACACGGTCAGGCGCGCGCCCTGCAGCCACGGCCGGGTTTCGCCAGCGAAGACCTTGGCGATGCGGTGCTGGGCCATGCCGGCGCGGATCACGCCCAGCGCGGTACCGAACCCGGCGGTGGCCAGCGAACCGGTATTGCAGTGGGTGAGCACGCCACTGCCGGCCTCGATCAGGCCCGCGCCGAGCGCGCCCATGTGGCGGTTGGCAGCCAGGTCTTCATCGGCGATGGCCTGGGCCTCGGTGGCCAGCACCTGCTGCCAGTCGGCACCGGCCGGGGCCAGCGCGCGGCGCATGCGAGCCAGCGCCCAGGCCAGGTTCACTGCGGTCGGGCGGGACGCGTTGAGCCGCTGCAGGGCCGGTTCCAGCTTGGCCAGCGCCTGCGCGCCATCGTCGGCCTGCACCCCGGCGGCGGCCAGCACCACGCCCCAGGCGGCGGCAATGCCGATCGCCGGCGCGCCGCGCACGGTGAGCGCATGGATGGCCTCGGCCACGGCGTCACTGTCGCGGCATTCCACGTGCTCCACCACGAACGGCAGCTTGCGCTGGTCGAGCAGTTGCAGGGTATCGCCGGTCCACAGGATCGGGCGGATATGGTCGTAACGGGCGTAGTCGATGTCGGTGGATGCGTTCATCGCATCATTGTAGCGGCGCAGGTCGAAGCCGCCAAAGCGCGGCTCAGTTGACCTGGAATTCGGCCCGGCAGCCGTCGTCCACCCACACCCCGCGCGCATCCCAGCCCCAGCCGCGGCCTTCCTCGCAGGGGCTGCCGGACAACTGCTTGGACAGGCGCGCGCCCTTGCCGATGGTGGCCCCGCAGAAACGACGCTGGCGCGACTTGGATTCGCACACCAGCGTGCGCGGCGCATCCAGGAAACCGGAGCCGTCGGCGGCCCCTACTTCGAAGTCGCCCTGGCAGCCGCGCGTCACCCACACTTCGTTGCGCCGCACGCCCCAACTGTGGTTCTCGCGGCACGGCATCGCCGACAGCTGGCGCAGCAGGCGGACCGGTGCGCCCTGCAGTGCCACCGGACAACTCTGCGGACGGCCATTGGATTCGCAGCGCAGCACCCGGCGCACCTGGCGCGCGGGGCCGGTGGATGCGCCGCCTGCCGGTCGGCTACGGAATTCGGCACGGCAGCCCAGGGTTACCCACACGCCGGACCGATCGGTGCCCCATTCGGTGCCGCGGATGCAGCTGCTGTCGGACAACTGGCGTATCAGGTCCACGCCGTTGGCCACGGGCATGTCGCAGTGCACCCATTCCATGTCACGCGATTGGCAGCGCACCACCTGCGCTTCGTACCCGGTCTGGTCGGCCATTGCCGTGGCCGGCAGCACGCTGCTGCACAGCACCAGCGTCCACCACGTCCACGTCCAGCGCGGCGCGCTCCATGATGGCAGTTCGGCAACTTCCCACAGCTTCATCAACCCTTTCCCCGCCGCAACTGAACGATCACGCGCCTACCTTCGGGCATGCGCTGTGATCAGAGCATCATCGTGCAGGTCGCGCAAGACGTACACGCGACAATCACGCACGTTGTGCGTTCAGGCGTGGGCGAAATCGATCGCCAGTACATCGGCAATCCGCGTGGTGCGGTTCATCGCCATCAACAGGCGATCCACCCCGACCGCAACGCCGGCGCAATCGGGCAGGCCCGGCAGTGCCTGCAGCAAGGGCTCGTCCAGCGGCGGCAGCACAGCGCCACGCGCCGCACGCACGGCGTGGTCGCGGGTGAAGCGCGCACGTTGTTCAGCGGCGTCGTTCAGCTCGTGATAGCCGTTGGCCAGTTCCACCGCGCCCAGGTACAGCTCGAAGCGCTCGGCCAGCGGCGGCGTGCCCGGGCGGATACGCGCCAGCGCGGCCTGGCTGGCCGGCCAGTCGTGTACGACGGTCATGCTGTCGTCATCGAACGCGGGCTGGATGCAATGGGTCATCAGCAGGTCCAGCCAGTCGTCGCGGGTGAGGCCCTCGGCATCGATGCGCACCGCCGCCAGCGGCGCCTGCAGCTGCTCCAGCGGCGCGTCGAACGGGTCAATGCCGAGGTGCTGCTGGTACAGGCTGCGGTAGTCGACCACGCGCAGATCCGCGGTGCGCTGCACCAGGCCGAGTGCGGCCCGAACCAGCGCAACGGTTTCCTCGATCAGTCGGTGGTGGTCCCAGCCCACCCGGTACCACTCCAGCATGGTGAACTCGGGATTGTGGCGGCCACCGGCTTCGCCATTGCGGAACACCCGCCCGAGTTCGTAGCAGTCGCCCACGCCGGCGGCGAGCAGGCGCTTGAGCGGGTATTCCGGCGAGGTGCGCAACCAGCGTTGCGGGCTGCCAGCGTCAACGTGGCCACTGAAGCGGGTGTGGAAGCTGTCGATGTTCGGCTCTGTGTTGCCGGCGGCCGACAGGATCGGCGTTTCCACTTCCAGCACATCGCGCGCCGCGAAGAACGCACGGATCAACGCGTTCAGCGCGGCACGCTGGCGCAGCGCGGCGATCATGCGCGCGCGTCCTTCAGCCGCTGCGCGAGTGGCAGGGTGAGCAGGTCGCGGGTGTCGTCAACGTAACCGGTGGCCAGGTACAGGCGCCGCGCCAGTTCGTTGTGGTGGTTCACTTCCAGCCGCATGCGCGCCACCCCACGCGCATTGGCGCGCTGTTCCAGGATCGCCAGCGCCTGCTTGCCGCGCCCACGCCCGCGCGCGGCATGGCGCAGGTACAGCTCGTCGAGCAGCGCGAAATGACCGCCCTGCTCCAGGCTGAAGCCCATCGCCAGCGCCGCATAGCCGACCACGCTGCCCGCCTCGTCCAGCCACAGCAGCACTTCGCCGTTGCGGGGGTCTTCCAGCAGGGCGGCCAGCGCGACGCGGACCCGCGCATCGTCGAAGTCCAGATGGTCTTCGGCGTAGAACTCGCGCATCAGCCCGATCAGCAGGTCGGTATCGGCCACGGTGGCCAGGCGGAAGTCGAGGACGGCAGTGTGCATGGGGCTCTCCGGTGATGCGGGACGGCGGGGCACAGCGGCCCCGCCGTGGGTTCAGTGCTGCGCCAGGAACGCAACCAGGCGGTCTTCGTCCCACACCTCGATGCCCAGTTCCCCGGCCTTGGTCAGTTTGGACCCGGCCTCGGTGCCGGCCACCACGAAGGCAGTCTTCTTGGACACGCTGCCCGACACCTTGGCGCCCAGCGCTTCCAGCCGCGCCTTGGCCTCGTCACGGGTCATCTGCGACAGCGTGCCGGTCAGCACCACGGTCTGACCGTCCAGCGGGCCGGCCACCTGCTCGGTCTGTTCCGGCGCGCGGGTCAGCAGCGTGTGGCGATACGCATCGGCCTTGAGCAGCATCTGCGCATGGCCGTCGCGGTCCAGCCAGTCGGCCAGGCCAAGCGCCACTTCGTTGGGCAGGCCGGCCGCCACGAAACGCACCGGCTCGGCGTCCACCAGCGCAGCCGCATCGGGCAGCGCGGCGGTGAGTTTTTCGGCGCGCAGGCGGGTGATGCCGGGAATTTCCGCCTCTACCAGCACCTGGGCAAAATCCAGGCCGTCGCGCAGCTTCGCCGACGGCGCGTGGGTATCGCCGATCCGCACCTGGCCCACCTGCAGCAGCGCGTCGATGGCGTCCTGGTTGCCGGACTGCTCGAAGAAGTGGCCGAGCGAGCGCGCTACTTCCCCGCCGATGTCCGGCACGCGCTTGAACAACGGCCACGGCAGGTGGCGGATCAGCTCCAGGTCACCGAACCAGGTGGACAGCCCCTTGGAGGTGTTCTCCCCGACGTTTTCGATCCCCAGCGCGAACAGCAGGCGTTCCAGCGTGGTGTCGCGGCTGGCGTCGATCGCCGCGATCAGGTTGTCGGCCCAGCGGGTGGCGATCTTCTTGGTGTTCCAGGCAAAAGCGGCCGGCATCGCCAGCGCCTTGGCACGCCAGCCGGCGTCGTTGCCATCGAGCTGCAGGATGGCGCGCAGGTAGTCGCCGCTGCCCTCCGGCGGCAGGTGCAGGCCGATCTGCGCCGCAAGGGCCTCGGGCGTTTCGGCGTCCAGCACCAGCTTCAGGTGCAGCAGCTGGTCGCGGGTGAGCCGGTACAGGTCGGCCACGCCGCGCACGATGCCGGCGTCGACCAGGGTTTCGATGTACTTGCCACCCAGGCCGTCGATGTCCATGGCGCGGCGCGAGGCGAAGTGTGCGATGGCTTCCTTGCGCTGCGCCGGGCAGCTCAGTTCGCCCGAGCAACGCCACACGGCTTCGCCCTCTTCGCGCACGATCTCCGACCCGCACACCGGGCACTGCGCCGGCATCTGCCAGGGCGTGGTGCCGGCCGGACGGCGCTCGGCGATGACGCTGACCACTTCGGGAATCACATCACCGGCGCGGCGCACGATCACCGTGTCGCCCACGCGCACGTCAAGGCGCTGGATCTGGTCGGCGTTGTGCAGGGTGGCGTTGGACACGATCACCCCCGCCACGGCCACCGGATTCAGGCGCGCCACCGGGGTGGCGGCGCCGGTGCGGCCGATCTGGATCTCGATCGCCTCCACCGTGGTGGTCTGTTCCTGCGCGGGGAATTTGTGCGCGATCGCCCAGCGCGGCGCGCGCGACACGAACCCCATGGTTTCCTGCCCGGCGCGGTCGTCCAGCTTGTAGACCACGCCGTCGATGTCGAAGGCCAGCCCGTCGCGGCGCTCGCCGATGTCACGGTAATAGGCCAACAGGCCTGCGCTGCCCTCCACCACCTGGCACAGGTCGCTGACCGGGAAGCCCCACGCGCGCAGCTGCGCCAGCGTGGCCGAATGGGTGGGGGGCAGTTCACCGCCCTCTACCTGACCGGTGCCGTAGGCGTAGAAGCTGAGCTTGCGCCGGGCGCTCATCTTCGGGTCCAGCTGGCGCAGCGAACCGGCCGCGGCGTTGCGCGGGTTGGCCAGCACCTTGCCGTCGTGCAGGCGCGCCTGCGCGTTGTAGGCCTCGAAATCGGCGCGTGCCATGTACACCTCGCCGCGCACTTCCAGCACGTCCGGCCAGCCGGCGCCCTGCAGCACCTGCGGAATCACCGCGATCTGGCGCAGGTTGGCGCTGACGTCCTCACCGGTGCTGCCATCGCCACGGGTGGCGCCCTGCACGAAGCGCCCGTCTTCGTAGCGCAGGCTGATGGCCAGGCCATCGAGCTTGGGTTCGGCGGAGAAGTACAGCGCATCGCGGCGCAGTCGCTCGCTGATGCGGCGCACGAAATCCTGCACTTCCTCGTCGCTGAAGGCATTGCCCAGCGACAGCATCGGCACGGCATGGCGCACTTCGGCAAACCGCGACGAGGCCTTGCCGCCCACGCGCTGGGTGGGGGAATCGGCAACGGCCAGTTCCGGGTGGGCCAGCTCCAGTGCTTCCAGCTCGCGCACCAGGCGGTCGTACTCCGCATCCGGAATCAGCTGCTCGTCGCGCTCGTGGTAGGCCGTGCCGGCATCGTCGATCTGGCGGCGCAGTGCCTCGGCACGTTCAGCGGGGCTGGGGCTCATCCGGGAGGGATCCTGAAAGGGCTGTTGATTTTATGGCCTGCCGTGCCCGGCAGCCACCCCGCAGCGGTGCCGCGTGGCTATTGCCGGCAACCCGGCACAGGGTTAGCGTGCGCCAAGTCCCTCTATGCAGGTGTTCCGTGACCGTTGCCGCCCCTTCCCGCCGTTCGTTCCTGCAGTTGGCCGGCACCGGCCTGGCCTTGTCCGGGCTGGGCGTGTCGACCGTGTCGGCCGCCTCGCCGCGTGCCAGCGCTGTCGGCGGCCCGGTGCTGCTGAACTTCAACGAATGCCCGTATGGCCCGGCGCCGGTGGCGCAGGCGGCCGCGCGCGAGATCGTGCCCGGCAGCGGGCGCTATCTGTTCGCGCTGGCCGGTGAGCTGCGCGACCTGTTCGCCAGCCAGGAAGGCATCGGCAAGGACCACGTGCGGCTGTACCCGGGCTCCAGCGAGCCGCTCAACCGCGCTGCGATCCTGTGGACCTCGGCAAGCGCCGGGCTGGTGGTGGCCGACCCCACCTTCGAAGCGCTGGGCGACCTGGCCGCCGCGCGCGGCGCCACCGTGGCCAAGGTTCCGCTGCGCGAGGACGGCGCGCATGACGTGCGCGCGATGGCTGCCGCGGCTGCGCGGATCAACGCCGGCCTGCTGTACCTGTGCAATCCGAACAATCCCACCGGGTCGATCACCCCGGCCGCCGACATCGCCTGGCTGCTGGCCAACAAGCCCCGGCAGACGCGGGTGCTGGTTGACGAGGCCTACCTGCAGTACAGCGAGCAGCGCTCGGTGATCGGCCAGGTGATGCAGCGCGACGATGTGATCGTGCTGCGGACGTTTTCCAAGCTGTACGGCATGGCCGGCTTGCGCCTGGGCGTTGCCGCCGCACACCCGGACCGGCTGCGCGAGCTGGCCAGCCTGGGCGACAACCCACTGCCGGTCACCGCGCTTGCGGCAGGCCTGGCCAGCCTGCGGGCGCCGGGCCTGGTGGCGCAGCGCAAAGCGGAGAACACGCAGGTGCGGCAGGCCACCGTGGCCTGGCTGGCCGCGCGCGGATTTTCCTGTGTGCCGACCGAAGCGAACTGCTTCGTGGTGGACGTCAAGCGCGATGGCAACGCCTTCACTGCGGCCATGGCCGAGCACGGCGTGGTGATCGGCCGCAGCTGGCCGATCTGGCCGCAGCGGGTGCGGGTAACCGTCGGCACGGCGGCAGAGATGGCGCGGTTCCGCGACGCGTTCGCGGCGATAACCGGGTAGAGCCGACCGTTGGTCGGCTGCTCTTGCTTCGGCCGACCGTGGGTCGGCTGCTCTTCGTTCCGGGTATCCGTGGTTGCCGGCCAGCGGCCGGCACTACCGCAAAGGGCATCGACCGACGGTCGATACCTACCGCCCCATCGCGCGTCGCGCCGCAAAGGGCATCGACCAACGGTCGATACCCACCGCCCTATCGCGCGTCGCGCCGCAAAGGGCATTGATCAACGGTCGATACCTACCGCCCCATCGTGCGTCGCGCCACAAAGCGCATCGACCGACGGTCGATGCGTACCGGGTGGGCGTTACCAGCGCGGGGCTTTCGTGAGCGGGGGGGCCTGGTGCTGGCGGTCGTAGGCGCGCAGTTCGTCGCGGATGTGCGCGATGCGCTGGCGGCCCAGGGCGTTGCGGCTGTCGTCCAGGACCACGCCGTCGAGCAGTTCGCCCATGCGCTGCACGGTCGGCAGCATCTTTTCCCACGCGTCCAGCGCGGTCAGCGGTGCCGGCAGGGTGAGGAAGAAGGCGATCGCCGGGGTTTCCATCTCGCGGATGTTGGCCATGTCGAAGCTGCCCGGCTTCATGATGCTGGCCATCGAAAAGATCGGACCGCGCTCGGGGTGGCCTTCGACCAGGCGGTGGAACACGTTCATGTGGCCAAACACCAGGCCGGTCTTTTCAGCGGCCACCACGATGTCTTCGCCCCGCAGCTGTTCACCGGCGCGGGCCGCCACAAACAACGACACGATCTTGTCGAAATCCTGGCTGGCGCGCTTGCCCAGGTCGCTGGCGGCAGCGTCGACGTCGGGCAGGCCCAGTTCGGGTTGGGTCACGCCGTCGTCGCCGGTACCGCCGGCGACGGCATCGCTGCCCTCGCCTTCGCCCAGGCTGGGCTCACGGCGCGCGCCCGTGCCGCTCTCGGCGGTGTCGACGCGGCGACCCTGCGATTTTTTCTTCGGACGGCCAAACAGGAAGATCGCGGCGATCAACAGCAGGCCGGCGGCCAGGATGCCGATGCGGAGCAGTGCCATGTCGGACATTCGGTGGGGGTCTCCGGCTAAATACGTTCAGGTACTAAGGATGGCACGTCAGGCGGCGCCCGCCAATCGTGCCGCCTCTTCCAGGTCCACGCTGACCAGGCGGCTAACGCCCGGTTCGCGCATGGTCACGCCCGACAACTGGTGCGCCGCTTCCATGGTGGCCTTGTTGTGGCTGACGAACAGGAACTGCACCTTTTCACTCATTTCCTTGACCATGTTGGCCAGGCGGCCGACGTTGGCTTCGTCCAGCGGCGCGTCCACCTCGTCCAGCAGGCAGAACGGCGCCGGGTTGAGCTGGAAGATCGCAAACACCAGCGCCACCGCGGTCATCGCCTTCTCGCCACCGGACAGCAGCGAGATGCTCGACACGCGCTTGCCCGGCGGCCGCGCCATGATGGCCACACCGGTGTCGAGAAGGTCTTCACCGGTCAGCTCCAGGTAGGCATGGCCACCGCCGAACAGACGCGGGTACAGCTGCTGCACGCCGGCGTTGACGCGGTCGAAGGTGTCCTTGAAGCGGCCACGGGTTTCGCGGTCGATCTTGCGGATGGCGTCTTCCAGGGTTTCCAGCGCAGTGGTCAGGTCGGTGTTCTGCGCGTCCAGGTATTCCGAACGCTGCGACGCTTCGCCGTACTCCTGGATGGCGGCCAGGTTGACCGGCTCAAGGCGGCGCATGCGCCCGTCGATCTGGTGCACCGACTGTTCCCAGTCGGTCACGCGCGCATCCTCAGGCAGGCTGTTGATCACGTCCTGCAGGACGAAGCCGGCCTTCTCCACCGAGGCCGACAGCTGGTCGGCACTCAGCACCAGCGCCTGCTGGTCCAGTTTGCGCTGGGAGATACGCTCGCGCTGGGCCAGCGCCTGCTCGTCGCGCTTGTGGCGGGTCTGTTCGAAGTTGCGCAGTTCGGCGTCGATGCCATCGAGCAGGGTGCGCGCTTCGCCCAGCACCCGGTCGGCGCGCACGCGTTCGCTGAGGGCATTCTGGTGTTCGGCCTGCAGGGTCTGCACGGGCGTATCGCCCTGGTCCAGCTGGGAATGCAGCTCGCCCAGGCGGGTGTCGAGCTGGCCACGCTGGGTGCTCATGCGCTCCAGCGCCTGGCTCAGCGAGGCAATCTGGGTGCGCTGCGATTCCAGCGTCAGCGCCAGCGAATGCGCGCTCTCGCGCACGTTGCGGGCGTGGTCGCGGGCCTGGTCACGGGCATCGGTGAGCTGGCGGCGTTCGCCTTCCAGCGACGCCCG
Source organism: Stenotrophomonas rhizophila (assembly GCF_000661955.1). Classification (NCBI taxonomy): domain Bacteria; kingdom Pseudomonadati; phylum Pseudomonadota; class Gammaproteobacteria; order Lysobacterales; family Lysobacteraceae; genus Stenotrophomonas; species Stenotrophomonas rhizophila. The sequence goes on along the minus strand of NZ_CP007597.1, from coordinate 1,780,911 downwards.
CACCGATTCCAGGTCGCCCATGCTGGTGACCGCATCGTCGAGTCGCGCACGCGCCTCGCGCACCTGCTCGCGGCCGGTATCCAGGGTTTCCTGCAGCTGCAGCAGTTCGCCTTCGATGCGGTCGATGCGGGTCCGCGCCGCTTCTACCTTGCCCTGTTGGCTCTGCAGCTGGCCACCGAGTTCGGAGACGCTGCGATGGGCCTGGTACAGCTGCCGCTGCGCGTCTTCGCGGTGCTGTTCGCCGGTCAGCAGCTGCTCACGGAACGCGGACAGCTGCTGTTCCAGTTCGGCTTCGCGCTCCTGCAGCGTGTCGATCTGACCGCGCAGGGTGACGATCTCGCGTTCGCGCAGCAGCGCGCCCTGCTTGGCCGCACCGGAGCGCGAGACGCGCACCCAGCCGTCGCCCAGGCGCTCGCCGCCACGGGTGATGACCGAATCGCCCTCGGCCAGCGTGGACTGCAGCGTGCGTGCCGCGTCCAGGTCTTCGGCGGCATGCAGCCGGGCCAGCAGCCGGCGGATCGCGGTGGGGCCCTGCACTTTGGCGGCCAGCGAGGTTGGCGCGACGCTGAGCGGCGCCTGGCTGTCGGACACCAGCGCAATGCGGCCCTCACCGAGTTCGGCCAGTTCGGCCACCAGCTGTTCGGGGGCGTCTACCAGCACGCCTTCGATCAACTGGCCCAGCGCGCTTTCCACGGCGTTTTCCCAGCCGCTTTCCACGGTCAGGCGCTCGCCGACGCGCGCACCCGAATCCAGCCCGCGCGCCTTCAGCCACGCCACCGCCGCGCCCTGCTCCTGGCCCAACGCGGCCTGCTGCAGGGTTTCCAGCGACGACAGGCGGCCGCGCGCGGCCTGGGCCTGCTTGCGGATCTCGGCCAGTTCGGTCTGCCCGGTGCGCTGGCGGTCCTGCAGGCCGGCCACGGCCTGCTTGCGTTCTTCAACCTGCTCATTGAGGCCGTCCAGCGCCTCTTTCTGGGTCTGGTGCTGCAGGTGCAGTTCTTCGAACACCTCGGCCAGCGCGTCCAGGTCCAGGCTGGCGCGTTCGGCGCTCAGCGCTTCGCGGCGGCGGTCGGCTTCCAGTACCTGGCGGTCAAGGTAGTCGACGCGGGTGCGTTCGACTTCACCGGCGCGCGAGGCTTCGGAGGTGCTGCGGGTGTGGGCTTCCCAGCGCTGCTGCCAGTCGGCCAGGCGGGCCTCGGCGTCACGCAGGGCCTCCTGCTTGATTTCGTTTTCTTCCTGCAACTGTTCCAGGCGCGGCTCGGCGTCGTCCACGGCCTCGCGCAGGACCATCAGTTTGGCTTCGTCGCCGCTGATGTGCTGGCCCAGTTCGGCCAGGGCCTGCTGGGCTTCATCGCGCGCCTTGTTGAGGCGCTGCGACATTTCGCGCTGGTGCTGGATCTGCTGTTCGAGGCGGGCCAACGTGCTGCCCACCTGGTACACCTCGGCCTGGGCGGTGCTGAGCGCATCGGCGGCTTCTTCGCGGCGCACGCGGCTGGTTTCGATGCGGGCTTCGGCGTCGCGCTGTTCGGCGATGAACTGCTGCAGGCGGGTTTCTTCCTGCGAGAGTGCTTCGCGCAGGCCACCGAGGCGGCCGTCAAGGCCACGGTATTCCAGCGCCTTCCACTCGGCGTCCTTGACCCGGCGTTCTTCCTGCAGGGCCTGGTACTGCTCGGCCTGGCGCGCCTGGCGCTTGAGGTGTTCAAGCTGCTTGCCGATTTCCTCGCGCAGGTCGCCGAGGCGATCGAGGTTTTCGCGGGTGTGGCGGATGCGGGTTTCGGTTTCCTTGCGGCGTTCCTTGTACTTGGAGATGCCGGCGGCTTCTTCGAGGTACACGCGCAGGTCTTCGGGGCGGGCTTCGATGATCTGGCTGATCATGCCCTGTTCGATGATGGAATAGCTGCGCGGGCCGAGGCCGGTGCCGAGGAACAGGTCGGTGATGTCGCGGCGGCGGCACTTGGTACCGTTGAGGTAGTAGTTGCTGCTGCCGTCGCGGCTGACCTGGCGCTTGACCGAGATTTCGTTGAACGAGGCGTACTCGCCGGTGATGGTGTGGTCGGTGTTGTCGAAGATCAGTTCAACGGTGGCCTGGGAGACGGGCTTGCGTGCCGAGGAGCCGGAGAAGATGACGTCGGTGAGGGAGTCACCGCGGAGGCGGCTGGCGGAGCTTTCGCCCATGACCCAGCGGACGGCGTCGATGATGTTGGACTTGCCACAGCCATTGGGCCCCACCACGCCGGTCATGTTGGTCGGCAGGTGCAGGGTGGTCGGGTCGACGAAGGATTTGAAACCGGACAGCTTGATCGTGGACAGACGCATGGCGGGATTGGTTTCCGGGGCAAGGGCCTGAAGCGACCCCCGCCAGGGTGGATGTCGGAGCGATTCCCACCCTCAAGCCATTGATGTTGCTGGGTTTCAATGGCCCCAAGGGCGACGCGATAGCCTGAGTATAACGGGGCGGGTGTTCCACGGGCGGTGGGGGGGTTGGTTGGTTTTGGTTAGAGGCGTAGAGCTAAGGTCCGGAGCAGGAGCCGGAGCCAGCGCTAGAGCTGGAGCAAAGGCTCGGTGCGTCGGCCTCGGGCGAGCGGTCGGGGTGGGTGGGGTCGCGGGACACGCCGTGAATCCATCCTTGGAGGCTCGTGGGCGCCATCCATGGCGCCCAACGGTCCCGCGACCCCAACCACCCCGGCCGTCGACAGTTGGTCGGTGCGCAGGGGAAGTGCCGAAGCCGGCTTTGTGGCGTTGCGGTGCGCTGCGATTTGTTCCGGAGCGTCCAGGTGAGGAGCGTCAGGGTTAAGGGAGAGTTGAGGGGTAGAGCCACGCCATGCGTGGCTATAGAGGTGCAGGAACGAAGAGCAGCCACGCATGTGAACTGACCCCCGGAAGTTGGACACCCATTCAATAGCCGGGGTGTTCATGACGAAGTACGACAGGTGTTTCAAACTCAAAGTCGCCCGGGAGGGTGCCGCAGGCACCCTCCCGGTGAGGGCTGTAGCCGCGCGGCATGGGCTGGATCCATCAATGGTCCATCGGTGGATCGCTGCTTACCGCCACCATGGACAGGACAGCTTCCTGATCGATGCTGGGCGCTACACCGACCAGTTCAAGGTGTCGGTTCTGGCGCGGATGAGCCGTGATGGCCTTTCGGTACGTCAGGCCATGGCAATCTTCGGGATTGCTGGACCCGGCGTCATCCCCCGTTGGCAGCGGCAGTATGATTCGGGTGGTATCGGCGCACTGACGCCCACTCGTGATCGATTCCGAATGAGAAAAAAGCCCGCGACCTCCCAGCCTGCCAAGGATCTCACGCACGATCAGCTGCTCAAGGAGGTGGAGTATCTGCGCGCGGAGAATGCCTTCCTAAAAAACTCGATGCCTTGATCCAGGAAGAGCAGGCGGCCAAGCGCGCATTACAGCGCAAGCCGTCCAAGGATTGAGGCAGCATCACCGACTGTCGCTTTTGCTCAAAGCGGCAGCGCTATCTCGCAGCACGTTCTATTACCAGACTCAGGCCATCTCCCGGCCTGACCATCAGGCCGGGTTGAAGCGCCGCATCAAGGCAATCTACCGTCGCCATGAAGGCCTATATGGCTACCGACGCATTGCCGATGAACTGCGCCAGGCCGGCGAGCTGATCAATCGCAAGGTCGTCCAACGTCTGATGGGGTTGATGGGCCTCAAATCGGTGGTGCGGGTGAAAAAGTACACCTCATACCGCGGCGCGGTGGGCGCGGTTGCCCCGAACACCCTTCAACGCGAATTTCATGCTTCACGTCCTAATCAAAAGTGGGTTACCGACGTCACGGAGTTCAGGGTGGGCGGGAAAAAGCTCTATCTGTCGCCGATCATGGACTTGTACAACGGCGAAATCGTGGCCTACCAGACAAACACACGCCCATTGCTGGATATGGTCACAGCCATGCTCGGCAAGGCCTTCTTGCGACTGAAGTCCGGTGAAAAGCCACTTCTTCACTCAGATCAGGGTTGGCAGTACCAGCACCGGACATATCAGCACCTGCTGAAAAAACAGGCCGTCACGCAGAGCATGTCGCGCAAGGGCAATTGCCTGGACAATGCCGCCATGGAGAGCTTCTTTGGCACCCTGAAATCGGAATTCTTCCATCTCAAGCGCTTCACCAGCATTGACCAGCTCAAACGCGGACTGGACCACTACATCCGGTACTACAATCACCAGCGCATCAAGCTCAAACTGAATGGCCAGAGCCCGGTTCAATTCCGGATCCAAGCCTTCGGTACCTAGATCCCACTGTCCAACTTTGTGGGGTCAGTTCAATGGCGTGGCTGTACCGCCTACCCACGCATCACATAACCCTACTTCATTGCCCCGGCCACGCATGGCGTGGCTCTACCCGCCCGCATCGCAGATCCTGGCAGAGGGTGTCGGGTGGCCTTGGCCGGGACCGTTGGGCGCCATGGGTTCGGCGCATGCGCCGGACGGGTTGGGCAGGACGCCCAACCCCGGTCTTGCCGTTTGTGCAGGACTGCACAAACGAGCAAGGCGCCTACGAGCCTCCAGGGATGGATTTACGGCGTGTCCCGGCCAAGGCCACCCGGCACCCTCCCACCGGAAGAACCAAAGCGCCGGCACCCGCCGTTGATCTGGCTTCAGGCTTCAAGCTTCTAAGCTTTTAAAAAACAAAACCCCCACATACAAAAACGGGCACCCTTGCGGGCACCCGTTTCAGCGATTCCAGCCTTTCGGCAGGGATCAGGCCTTTTCGGCTTCCACAACCACCTTGACGGTGGTTTCGACGTCGGCGTGCAGGTGAACAGTCACCTCGTACTCGCCCACGTTGCGGAAGGCGCCTTCGCCCAGGATCACTTCGCTCTTTTCCAGCGGCAGGCCGGCCTTGGTGAAGGCTTCGGCGATGTCGCGCGGGCCAACCGAACCGTACAGCTTGCCTTCCGTCGACGCGTTGGCGGCGATGGTGACGCTCTTGCCTTCCAGCTGAGCCTTGCGGGCTTCGGCGTCAGCGTGGATCGACTGGGCCTTGGCTTCGTAATCGGCGCGCTTGGCTTCGAACTCGGCAACGTTGGTGGTGGTAGCCGGAACGGCCTTGCCGGTCGGGACGAGGAAGTTGCGGCCGTAGCCCGGCTTCACGTCGACCAGATCGCCCAGACCGCCGAGGTTGGTGACCTTCTGGAGAAGAATCAGCTTCATGGTGTAGCTCCAAATATGTATTCGTTAGCGAGGCGTGGCCCCGCAGCGATGGCTGTCCGAATATCCGAACGGTAGACCGTGAAACCGCCCGACGCTTTGCAGCGCGGGCGGCCAGGTCCACGAAAGCGGCGACCGAAGCCGCCGGCTTTCATCAGACGTCGTGGTTGTCGGTGTACGGAATCAGGGCCAGGAAACGGGCGCGCTTGACGGCCGTTGCCAGCTGGCGCTGGTACTTCGACTTGGTACCGGTGACGCGGCTCGGCACGATCTTGCCGTTCTCGGTCAGGTACTGGCGCAGGGTGTTGAGATCCTTGTAATCGATCTCCTTGACACCTTCGGCCGTGAACTTGCAGAACTTGCGGCGACGGAAGAACTTGGACATGTCAGTGCTCCTTAAGCGGCCGAAGCGGCGTCTTCGCCGGCATCGGTGTCAGCGGCGGGGGTGGTTTCACCTTCTTCGTCATCACGACGACGACGCTCGCCACGCTCGGGCTTGTCACCCTTCTCGTCCTTGCTCTTCATGATCAGCGACTGCTCGGTGTCAGCTTCGTCACGCTTGATGACGAGGTTGCGCAGCACGGCATCGTTGAAGCGGAAGCTTTCCACCAGCTCGCTCAGCACGGCCTGGTCGCACTCGATGTTGAGCATGACGTAGTGGGCCTTCACCAGGTTCTGGATCGGGTAGGCCAGCTGACGACGGCCCCAGTCTTCCAGACGGTGGATGGTGCCGTTGCCGTTCTCGACCAGCGCCTTGTAGCGCTCGATCATGGCCGGGACCTGTTCGCTCTGGTCCGGATGGACCAGGAACACGACTTCGTAATGACGACTCATGTGTTTTTACCTTTCGGATGTGGCCCGTGGGGGCCGGACAGCCCCCCGCAGATGAACGCGGTGGGGCAAGGGTCCTGCCCGGAATCAGGCAGGAAGCCGCAAAGTATGGCAGCACAAGCGCCCGCAGGCAAGCAGCCGCGGGGCTGGGCGCTTCTGCCGACCCGGATCAGGCCTTGTCGGCTTCGGTGGTGAAGCTCTCGCCGCAGCCGCATTCGGCGGTGGCGTTCGGGTTCCTGAACGTGAACGTCTCGCTCAGCCCGTGCTTGCCGAAGTCGATCTCGGTGCCGTCGACCAGGCCCAGGCTGTCGGCATCCACGTAGATGCGCACCCCGTCCTGCTCAAACACGGTGTCGCCCTGGCGCTCGTCGCGGGCCAGGTCGGTGATGTGGCCCCAGCCCGAGCAACCGGTACGGGTGACGCCGAAACGCAGGCCCAGCGCGCCCGGGGTCTGGGCGACGAACTTCTGCACACGGGCAAAGGCAACAGGGGTAAGGCTTACAGCCATGACAGGCAACTCCAGCGGATCGGGGTCATTATAGGAGCCCACGGCGGCTAAAAATGCCTCGCAAGCAGAACGCTGCACCCGTTAAACTCCTCGTTCAGAGATCGAGTCGATCAATAGAGGATTCAAGTCATGACGGTGGTCAGCGTTGAACATGCGCTTGCCGGGAAGATCCCGGAAGGCGGCGAGGCAACCGTACGCGGTTGGGTGCGTACGGTGCGTGGGTCGGCAGCACTGGCCTTCGTCAATGTCACCGATGGCTCCTGCTTTGCCCCCATCCAGGTGGTGGCCAATGACACCCTGGGCAACTTCGACGAGATCAAGGCGCTCACCCCCGGCTGCTCGGTGATCGCCCGCGGCACCCTGGTCAAGTCGCAGGGCAAGGGCCAGTCGTTCGAGATCCAGGCCAGCCACATCGAGATCGTCGGCCTGGTCGAAGACCCGCTGACCTACCCGATCCAGCCCAAGCCGATGAGCGCCGAGTTCCTGCGTGAAGTGGCGCACCTGCGCCCGCGCACCAACCTGTTCGGCGCGGTCACCCGCATCCGCAACTGCCTGTCCCAGGCCGTGCACCGGTTCTTCCACGAGAACGGGTTCAACTGGATCAGCACCCCGATCATCACCACCTCCGATGCCGAAGGCGCCGGCCAGATGTTCCGGGTGTCCACCCTGGACATGGCCAACCTGCCCCGCAACGACAAGGGCGAGGTCGATTTCAGCCGCGACTTCTTCGGCAAGGAAACCTTCCTGACCGTGTCCGGCCAGCTCAACGTCGAGGCGTACTGCCTGGCCCTGAGCAAGGTGTACACGTTCGGCCCGACCTTCCGCGCCGAGAACTCCAACACCACCCGCCACCTGGCGGAGTTCTGGATGATCGAGCCGGAAATCGCCTTCGCCGACCTGGCCGAAGACGCGCGCCTGGCCGAGCAGTTCCTGAAGTACCTGTTCCGTGCGGTGCTCGACGAACGCGGCGACGACCTGGCGTTCCTGGCCGAGCGCGTGGACAAGAACGCGATCACCAAGCTGGAAGCCTTCATCAACGCCCCGTTCGAGCAGATCGACTACACCGAGGCGGTGAAGCTGCTGCAGAACTCGGGCAAGAAGTTCGACTTCCCGGTCGAGTGGGGCCTGGACCTGCAGACCGAGCACGAGCGCTGGCTGACCGAGGAACACATCGGCCGCCCGGTGGTGGTGACCAACTATCCCGAGCACATCAAGGCGTTCTACATGCGCCTGAACGACGACGGCAAGACCGTTGCGGCGATGGACGTGCTGGCCCCGGGCATCGGCGAGATCATCGGCGGCAGCCAGCGCGAAGAGCGCCTGGACGTGCTGGACGCGCGCATGGCGCAGTTCGGCCTGGACCGCGAACACTACGGCTGGTACCGCGATTTCCGCCGCTACGGTTCGGTGCCGCACGCCGGCTTCGGGCTGGGCTTCGAGCGCCTGGTGGTCTACGTCTGCGGGTTGGGCAACATCCGCGATGCGATCGCCTACCCGCGCGCACCGGGCACCGCCGAGTTCTGATCCACCTACGGAGGCACTGACCCATGACCTTGTTCTTCGCGCTGTGCTTCGTCGGCGTGGCGATCGCCGGGTTCAGTGCCTTCGTGATCTTCTGGCCGCTCACCCTGGTCCACATCCGCGACCGCCACCCGCTGCTGGCGCAACGCTTCGGCAACGGCGCGTTCCTGCGCCCGGACGCGCTGCGCTGGCTGCTGGGCCGTGATTACCGGCACACCCCCGACCGGGCGCTGTCCGGGCTGGCAACGCCGGCCTGGGTATCGCTGCTGACCCTGCTGGCCGGGCTGGGCATGGCTGCCCTGCTCTGGCTGCTTTCGATGGTACTGATATGAACGACACGACCCCTGACCGCGACGAGTGGTTCCTGGCCAGCCTGGGCAACACGCTGATCTGGGCCCGCCTGCGGATCCGCCCGGCGGGCACCGCCGAAGTGCTCGACAGCGACGGCAACACGCTCAGCTACGACAGCGAAGACACCGCGCGTTCGCAGCTGTTCGACGCCGAATTCGTCTCCTATGACGGGCTGGACGAGGAAGACGCGCTGATCCGCGGCTTCTCGCTGCATGAAGTGCAGCCGCCGCAGGGCGCCAGCGATGCCGACCTGCATGGCCGCATGGTGCAGAGCCTGGGCGCCCGCGCGTAACCGACGATGTTCATTCCGTCCGCCTTCGCCGAGACCGACCTGATCTGGCTGGACCGGCTGCTGGCGCGCGATGCGTTCGTCACCCTGGTGACCAACGGCGCCGACGGCTACCCGCAGGCCACGCGCCTGCCGGTGGTGTACACGCGGGATGCCGACGGCATCCTGATCGAGGGCCACTGGGCCAAACCGAATCCGCAGGCCGGCCACGCCGGCCCGGCCACGCTGCTGGTGAACGGCCCGCACGCGTACGTGTCGCCGGGCTGGTATCCGGACAAAGATGCGCAGGCGCGTGTCCCCACCTGGAACTATGCCGCGGCCGAACTGCGCGGCGTGCTGGAGCCGGTCACCGACCCGGACGCACTGGTGGCGATGCTGGATGCACTGAGCACGCACTACGAAGGCACGGTGGGCGGCGACTGGGACCTGCTTCCGATCGAGCCGCGCCAGCAGCGCATGCTGGCCGGCATCGTCGGCTTCCGCTTCCGCCCCGCCCAGGTACAGATCAAGCTCAAACTGAGCCAGAACCACCCGGAGGCGAACCAGCGCAGCGTGATCGACGCGCTGTCGGCGCTGGACGCCCCGGCTTCCCGCGAGCTGGCGCAGTGGATGCGCTGGCGCCGCGACGGCGACACCGCCGGCTGACCCTCCCCGTTTCCCGCGACGCCGCGGCCAGGCTGGCCGCGCCTTGCCCCCACCTTACGTCAGGGACACCTGCCCCATGAAAGACATCCACAAGCTGCTGCAGAACAACCGCGAATGGGCGGACCGGATCGAGAAGGAAGATCCGGACTTCTTCCACCAGCTGGCCAAGCAGCAGCATCCGGAATACCTGTGGATCGGCTGCTCGGATTCGCGCGTGCCGGCCAACCAGATCATCGGCATGGCACCGGGCGAGGTGTTCGTGCACCGCAACGTGGCCAACGTGGTGGTGCACACCGACCTCAACTGCCTGAGCGTGATCCAGTACGCGGTGGACCAGTTGAAGGTGAAGCACATCCTGATCGTGGGCCATTACGGCTGCGGCGGCGTGCACGCCAGCCTGCACAACACGCGGGTGGGCCTGGCCGACAACTGGCTGCGGCACGTGGGCGATGTGGCGCAGAAGCATGCGTCGATCATGGATGCGATTGAAGACCCGGACCTGAAGCATGCACGGCTGTGCGAACTGAACGTGATCGAGCAGGTGGTCAACGCCTGCCGCTCGACGATCGTGCAGGACGCCTGGGCGCGCGGCCAGAAGCTGATGGTGCACGGCTGGGTCTACAGCCTGAAGGACGGCCGGGTGCGCGAGATGGGCATCGACGTGGGCGCGCCGGAAGACCTGCAGCCGGCCTACGAGCGGGCGCTGGCGCACGTGCCGCGTCGCGGCAAGCGCGACTGACCCTTCCCCACTACGGACATCGCACCATGCTTCCCATGCCGATCAACCTGCTGGGCTGGATCGAAGAAAACCGGCACCTGCTGAAGCCGCCGGTGGGCAACAAGATGATCGAGAATGGGGACTTCATCGTGATGGTGGTGGGCGGGCCGAACAGCCGCACGGACTACCATTACGACGAAGGCCCGGAGTGGTTCTACCAGCTCGAAGGCGAGATGGTGCTGAAGGTGCAGGAAGACGGCGCAGTGCGCGACATCCCGATCCGCGCGGGCGAAATCTTCCTGCTGCCGGGCAAGGTGCCCCATTCGCCCCGCCGCCCGCCCGGCGGCGTGGGCCTGGTGGTGGAGCGCAAGCGGCTGGCGCACGAACGCGACGGACTGCTGTGGTTCTGCGAGCGCTGCAACCACAAGCTGTACGAGGAGTACTTCGCCCTGGAAAACATCGAAACCGACCTGCCGAAGGTGTTTGCGCGGTACCAGGCATCGGTGGAGATGCGCACGTGCGAGGCGTGCGGGCATGTAGACCCGTTGCCGGGTGTTGTTGCGCTTGAAGGCTGAGGCTTGAAAAGCGCCGAGCTGCACGCACGCGGCTGAGCGAAAAGCAGCCGACCAACGGTCGGCTCTACCCTGGGTGACGTCGCGTGGCCTCGTGGGGCCCGCGTAGCCCTGCACGGCCCCGCGTCACCCCGACCACAGCGTTGCGCTGCGTTGCGTTGCATTGCGCTGCGGTGCGGCGCGACCGCGACCACAACGTGACCTGCGTGACCACGGCCCTGGTAGGGTCGATCCTCGATCGACTGCCGATACCCCTTCGTCGCTCGATGGCAGCATGACCTCTGAGCGGAGAGCAGCCGACCAACGGTCGGCTCTACCAGCGTGGCCCCGCGTGGCCCCGCATCACCCCGCATCACCACAATCCCCGCACTACCGGCACTACCCGCATTTCCCCTGCGCACCGGCCCTGTGTCAGGGCGTGGTGCGGGTGGGTGGCCGGGACCCTCCACCGCATGGATGCGGTGGCGGAGCCTCCATGGACGGATTTACGGCGTGTCCCGGCCACCCACCCGCACCGCGCCAGCCCACCCACCGCACAGACACCACGCTTCTGCCGTGGCCGTGGCCGTTGCCGTTGCACTTGCACTTGCCTCACGCCTCGAAAAAAACACACACCCCCCACCCACACCGGATTCAGCCCACACCCCCACCACCCGGATAAACTGTCCGTCACTGTCACCGCTGGTTGCACCATGTCCGAACTCCTCAGCCGCACCCATGCAGTTGCCCTGGACGCTGCCGACCCCCTGCGCACCCTCCGCAGCGAATTCGTCTTCCCCCAGCACAACCACCGCGACCAGACTTACTTCGTCGGCAACTCGCTGGGCCTGCAGCCGCGCGGCGCCCGTGCCGCCGTCCAGGACGTCATGGACAAATGGGCCAGCCTGGCCGTCGAAGGCCACTTCACCGGCGACACCCAGTGGCTGCGCTACCACCGCCTCGTCAGCGAACAGCTCGCCCGCGTCGTCGGCGCGCTGCCCAGCGAAGTGGTCGCCATGAACACCCTCAGCGTCAACCTGCACCTGATGATGGTCAGCTTCTACCGGCCCAGCCGCGAGCGCCCCGCCATCCTCATCGAAGCCGGCGCGTTCCCCACCGACCGCCACGCCGTCGAATCGCAGATCCGCTTCCACGGCTTCGACCCGGCCACCGACCTCATCGAAGTCCAGCCCGACGAACCCAACGGCACCATTTCGCTGCAGGCCATCGAACGCGCCATCAACGAACACGGCCCGCGCCTGGCGCTGGTGCTGTGGCCCGGCGTGCAGTACCGCAGCGGCCAGGTCTTCGACCTCGACGCCATCACCCGCATGGCCCGCCTGCAGGGCGCCCGGGTCGGCTTCGACCTGGCCCACTCGGTCGGCAACATCCCCCTGCAGTTGCACGACATCGCCCCCGACTTCGCCGTCTGGTGCCACTACAAGTACCTCAACGCCGGCCCCGGCGCCGTGGCCGGGTGCTTCGTGCACGAACGCCACCACCGCGACACCAGCTTGCCGCGCTTCGCCGGCTGGTGGGGTCACGAAGAAGCCACCCGCTTCAGAATGGCCCCGCAGTTCGTGCCCGCCGTCGGCGCCGAAGGCTGGCAGCTCAGCAACCCGCCCGTGCTCGGCCTGGCACCGCTGCGCGCCGCCCTCGACGTGGTCGACAAGGCCGGTGGCATCGCCGCCCTGCGCGAGAAGTCGCTGCGCCTGACCGGCCTGCTCGACGCGCTGGTGCGCGCCCGCCTGACCGGCGTGCTCGAGGTACTCACACCCAGCGAACCGGACCGCCGCGGCTGCCAGCTCTCGCTGCGCGTGGTCGGTGGTCGCGAACGGGGCCGCAGCCTGTTCGAGTACCTGCAGACCGTCGGCGTGCTCGGTGACTGGCGCGAACCGGACGTCATCCGCATCTCGCCGACCCCGCTCTACAACCGTTACCAGGACCTGCACCACTTCGTCGACGAAGTGGACGCCTGGGCAGGGCTGTAATCCGCCCCGCCCTCCCCGCCCCCACGGACATCGATGTGATCGCACCCCCTTCCCGCTCGCTGAGCATCATCGGCGCTGGCCTGGCCGGCTCGCTGCTCGCCATCCTGCTGTCCCGCCAGGGCTGGCGGATCACCCTGTACGAACGTCGCGGCGACCCGCGCATCAGCGACTACGAGTCAGGCCGCTCGATCAACCTGGCCCTGGCCGAACGCGGCCGCAATGCGCTGCGCCAGGCCGGGGTCGAAGACGCGGTCATGGCCAAGGCGGTGATGATGCGCGGGCGCATGGTGCACCCGCGCCAAGGCGAGCCGCAGCTGCAACGCTACGGCCGCGACGACAGCGAAGTGATCTGGTCGATCCATCGCAAGGACCTCAACACCACGCTGTTGCAGCTGGCCGAAGATGCCGGTGCGCAGGTGCATTTCCACCGCCGCCTGCACACGGTCGATTTCGATGCCGGCTATGCCCGCTTCATCGACGACCGCGACGACCAGCCGCACGACATCCGGTTCGACACCCTGATCGGCGCCGATGGTGCCGGCTCGGCGCTGCGCGCGGCGATGAACCGCAAGCAGCCGCTGGACGAGCGCACCGAGTTCCTCGACCACTCCTACAAGGAACTGGAGATCCCGCCCACCGCCGACGGCGGCTTCCGCATCGAAGCCAACGCGCTGCACATCTGGCCGCGCGGGCACTACATGTGCATTGCGCTGCCCAATGACGAAGGCACTTTCACCGTCACCCTGTTCCTGCCCAACGAAGGCGACCCGAGCTTTGCCACCACCACCACCGGTGCCGAGGCCGAAGCGCTGTTCGCGCGCGACTTCCCCGATGCGCTGGCGCTGATCCCCAACCTGCGCCGCGACTGGGAAGAGCACCCGCCCGGCCTGCTGGGCACGCTGCATCTCAACCACTGGCACCTGCAGGGCCGCGCCGTGCTGCTGGGCGACGCCGCGCATGCGATGGTGCCGTTCCACGGCCAGGGCATGAACTGCGCGTTTGAAGACTGCGTGGCGCTGGCCGGCCACCTGCTGGAACAGGACACGCTGGCCGCGGCCTTCGCCGCTTTCGAGGCCGACCGCAAGCCGAACGCCGAAGCGATCCAGCAGATGGCGCTGGAGAACTACCTTGAAATGCGCGATCGCGTTGCCGACCCGGCCTTCCTGCTGCAGCGCGAGCTGGAACAGGCCCTGCAGGCACGCTGGCCCACCCGCTTCGTGCCGCACTACACCATGGTCACCTTCCTGCACACGCCGTATGCGGTGGCGCACGCGCGCACCGAACTGCAGCGTCGCATCCTCGAAGACGCCACCGCCGGGCACGACAGCCTGGACCACATCGACTGGGCCGCGCTGGAGCACATCGTGCATGCGCAGCTGCCCGTGCTGGAGGGCGCGCACTGATGGCTGACAGCTTCCTGTTCTACGACCTGGAAACCTTCGGTCAGGACCCGCGCCGCACCCGCATCGCCCAGTTCGCCGCGATCCGCACCGATGCCGACCTGAACATCATCGACGAACCGGTCAGCTTCTACGTCAAGCCCGCCGATGACCTGCTGCCGTCGCCGGTGGCCACCCTGATCACCGGCATCACCCCGCAGCATGCGCTGTCGGCCGGGGTCAGCGAAGCCGAGGCGTTCGCGCGCATCAACGACCTGATGGCGCGTCCGGGCACCTGCTCGCTGGGCTACAACACGCTGCGCTTCGACGATGAGTTCGTGCGCCACGGGCTGTTCCGCAACTTCCATGACCCGTATGAGCGCGAGTGGCGCAACGGCAATTCGCGCTGGGACCTGCTGGACATGATGCGGCTGCTGCATGCGCTGCGCCCGGAGGGCGTGGTGTGGCCGCAGCGCGAAGATGGCGCCACCTCGTTCAAGCTCGAACACCTGGCCACCGCCAACAACGTGCGCCAGGGCGATGCCCACGAAGCGCTGTCGGACGTGCATGCCACCATCGGCCTGGCGCGCCTGTTCAAGCAGGCCCAACCGCGCCTGTGGGACTACGCGCTGAAGCTGCGCGACAAGCGCTTCGTAGCCAGCCTGCTCGACGTGGACGCCCTGCAGCCGGTGCTGCACATTTCCATGCGCTACCCGGCCCAGCGCATGTGCGCCGCCCCGGTGCTGCCGCTGGCGCGCCACCCGTACATCAACAACCGCATCATCGCGCTCGACCTGGACGGCGACATCGACGCGCTGTTGGCACTGCCGGCCGAGACCCTCGCCGCACGCCTGTACACCCGCGCGGCCGATCTGGCCGAAGGCGAGCAGCGCGTGCCGCTCAAGGAAGTGCACCTCAACAAGGTGCCAGCGCTGGTGGCCTGGAACCACCTGCGCCCGGCCGACCACGCTCGCCTGGGCATCAACCCGGCGGAGATCGAGGCCAAGGCCGCACGCCTGCGCGCGCTGGGCCCGACCCTGGCAGAGAAGGTGCGCCAGGTGTTCGGTGGTGAACGCGTGCTGCCCCCCAGCGACGTGGACGCCTCGCTGTACGACGGCTTCCTGGCCGACGGCGACAAAGCGCTGATGACCCGTATCCGTACCAGCCCGCCGGCCGAACTGGCCAGCTACGCCGAACGCCTGCGCGATCCGCGCATGCCCGAGCTGCTGTTCCGCTACCGCGCGCGCAACCACCCGCAGACCCTGGACGCGACCGAACGCTCACGCTGGAACGACTATCGTCGCCAGCGCCTGCTTGGCGACACCGCGCTGGGCGAGCAGACCCTGCCGCAGTTCCGCGCGCAGCTGGACGCACTGGCCACCGAGCATGCCGACGATCCGGCCAGGCTCGCCCTGCTGCAGCAGCTGCGCGACTGGGGCACCCACCTGGAGCAGAGCCTGTGAGCACGTATTTCAGCCCGAAAAGCTTCACCTTCCTGCGCGGCCTGGCCCGCAACAACGACAAGGCCTGGTTCAACGACCACAAGCCGCAGTACGAAGAGCATGTGCGCCAGCCGTTCCTGCGCCTGATCGCCGACCTGCAACCGGACCTGGCCGCGGTCAGCGAGCACTTCCGCGCGGACCCGCGCGGCGTTGGCGGCTCGCTGTTCCGCATCTACCGCGACGCGCGCTTCTCCAACGACAAGTCGCCGTACAAGAGCTGGCAGGGCGCGCGGTTGTTCCATGAGCGGCGCAAACAGGTCCCGGCCCCGTCGTTCTACATCCACCTGCAACCCGGCGAGAGCTTCGTCGGTGCCGGCTTGTGGCATCCCGAACCGGCCACCCAGCGCAAGGTGCGGCACTTCATTGTGGACAACCCCGGCAGCTGGAAGGCGGCCGCGCATTCGCCGGTGCTGCGCAAGAAGTTCGACTTCGAGGAAAGCGAGAAGCTGGTGCGCCCGCCGCGCGGGTTCGAGCCGGATTTCGAGTTCATCGACGACCTCAAGCACCGCAACTGGGTGTTCTGGCGCTCGCTGGACGATGCGGTAATGACCGGCCCGCGCCTGCGCCAGACCATCGCCGCCGACCTGGTCACGCTGGGCCCGTTCGTGGACTACCTGTGCGCGGCGCTGGACCTGGAATTCTGAGCACCATGCCCGCGCATACGGCCGTTCCAACGCGCCCGCTGGGGCGCAGCGGCCTGCAGGTATCGCAGGTGGCGCTGGGCTGCTCCGGGTTCTGGGGCAACCACCGGTTCGCCGAAGGCGAGGCCGAACGCATCGTGCGCCGCGCGTTGGAGCGCGGCGTGAACCTGTTCGACACCGGCCACAACTATTCGGCGTTCAACGCCGAGCCACGGCTGGGCCGCATCCTGCAGCGCGCCTATGCCAGCCACCCGCGCGACGGGCTGGTGATCTCCAGCAAGGCCGGCACGCTGACCGGCCAGGCCGGCATCAGCGGCGCCGAGCACCGCGACTTTTCGCCGGCGAGCATCGAGCGCAGCTGCGCCGCGTCGCTGCGCAACCTGCACTGCGACCACCTGGACATCTTCCAGCTGCACGGCATCGGCCTGCACGAACTGAGCGATGAACTGCTCACCGCGCTGGAGCGCATGCGCCGCAACGGGATGTTCCGCCTACTGGGCATCAACACCCACACCGGCGCGATCATGCAGCACATCGCCGACCACCCCACCCTGTTCGACGTGGCGTTGATCGATTACAACGTGCTGCAGCAGGACCGCGAACCGCTGATTGCCGCCATGCACGCGGCAGGCATCGGCGTGCTGGCCGGCACCGTGCTGGCCCAGGGCCACCTGCTGCCGGCGCGCGTGCGGCTGCCGCGGCTGGCCGACGCCTGGTACCTGGCGCGCGCGTGGCTGAAGCCCTCCAGCCGCCAGCTGATGCGCAGCGCGCGCACCCTGCAGAAGGCGGTGGCGGGCGTGCATTCGCAGTTGCCGGGGCAGACCGCGTTTGCCTACGTGCTGCAGAACCCGGGCATCGCCAGTGGCGTGCTGGGCACGACCCGGGTGGGCAACCTCGACCAGATCCTGGACACCCGCGTGGACGCGCTGCAGCCCGACGAACGGGCCCGGCTGGTGGCCGCGTTCCAGCGCGCCGGCAGTTCGCCCAGCCAGTAGCGTTCACACTTCTCCACCGGCGCTGCGGCAAGCTCGGGGCAGTCTCCTGCAGGTACCGGATCGATGAAGAAACTTCCGTGGTTGCTGCTGGCCCTGCTGCTGGTGTTGGCAGGCCTCTTTTTCAGCGGGCCCTATCTGACCGTGCGCGGGCTGGCCCAGGCCATCGAAACCCGCGACACCGCCAAGCTGGACCGCTACGTCGACTTCCCGCTGCTGCGCGCGAACCTGCGCGCCCAGCTCAACGACTACGTGGTGCGCCAGGCCGGCCCGGAGGTGCAGTCCAACCTATTGGGGGCGCTGTTGCTGTCGGCCAGTGAGAAGCTCACCGGGACCGCCGTGGACGCGATGGCCACGCCCACCGGCATTGGCGCGCTGCTGGAAGGCCACACGTTGTGGAAGCGCGCCAGCAACGACCTGGAAAGCAACGACGCCTACGCGGCGCCGCGCAAGCCCCGCCCGCTGAAGGGCGCCGAGCACCACTTCGAATCGCTGTCGCGCTTCACCGCCACCACGCACACCGCCAGCGGCGCGCCGATCGTGTTCGTCCTGCAACGGTTCGGCCTGCGCTGGAAGCTGGTGGACATCCGCCTGCCGCTCGCCGACGACACCGCGCCCACCGGCCTCCCGATCCGGTAGGTACCGCAAGGAACCGCGCACGCGGTTCCTAACGTCGCTTGCGACGGCCCGAAGGGTGCCCGGCCGCAGGCCCGGCATACCGTTGGTCGGTACGCCGATCTATCCGCGCCATGACCAACGGTCATGGCCTACCCGTCGTTGGCGACGCCGTGGGGGACGTGCCCGGCGGCCACGCTCTGGTGCTGGCGGGCGCTGTCGATGTTGTGCTGCGAATCGTCGAAGAAGATGTCCGCGCCGAACGCTTCCAGGAACGGGCCTTTGTGGCGTCCGCCCAGGAACAGCGCTTCATCCAGGCGCACGCCCCACTCGCGCAGCGTGCGGATGACCCGCTCGTGTGCCGGGGCCGAGCGCGCGGTCACCAGCGCGGTGCGGATCGGCGCGTCTTCGCCCGACGGGAACACCGCCTGCAGGGTGTGCAGGGCGGAAAGGAAGTTGCGGAACGGGCCACCGCTGAGCGGCTCGCGCGCATTTTCGCGCTCATGCCGGCCAAACGCTTCCACGCCCTGCTCGCGCGAGATGCGCTCGCTTTCGTCCCCGAAGATCACCGCGTCACCATCGAAGGCGATGCGCAGCTGGCCAAGCGGCCGGCCCAGGTCCACCTGCTCGGCGGCGGCGATGGTCTCGCCCGGCGGCTTGGGCAGGATGGTGGCCGCGGCAATGCCGTGCGACAGCGCGCGGCGCACCGAGTCGGGGTTGGCCGACAGGAACAGGTCGGTGCCGAACGGCTTCACGTACGGCCAGGTGGGCTCGCCAGCCGTGAAGGTGGCGCGGATGATGCCCAGGCCGTAATGCTGGATCGAATTGAAGATGCGCAGCCCCGTATCAGCCGAGTTGCGCGACAGCAGGATCACTTCCACCCGCGGCGACTCCGGCGACTGGCCCTGGTTGAGCGCCAGCAGCTTGCGTACCACCGGGAATGCCACGCCGGGGCGCAGCACGTCGTCCTCATGCTTGCGCTGGTACTCGGCGTAGGCGTCCACGCCCTCGGCCTCGAACAGCGCATGGCCTTCTTCGAGGTCGAACAGCGCGCGCGAGGTTACCGCGACGGTCAGCAGACGGGGGGTGTTGTCGCCCATGGCACTCAGCAATCCAATGCGGCCGCAGCGGCCGGCCAGCCATTGTCCCACAGTGAATGGCTGCTACGGCCCGCCCCGTTCAGAACATGAACTGTTCGCTGAGGATGCGGTCTTCCAGGTTGTGCTCCGGGTCGAACAGCAGGGTGACCCGGCGCTCGCGCGATTCGCGGATGGTCACTTCGACCACGTCGCGGGTTTCGTGCGAGTCGGCGGTCACACTCACCGGCCGCTTGTACGGGTCAAGCACGCGGAAGCGCACCTCGGTGTCGGCCTTGAGGATCGCCCCGCGCCAACGGCGCGGCCGGTACGGGGCCAACGGGGTCAGCGCGATGGTATGCGAGCCCAGCGGCAGGATCGGGCCATGCGCGGAATAGTTGTAGGCGGTGCTGCCGGCCGGGGTGGCCACCAGCACGCCGTCCCCGATCAGTTCGGCCACGCGCTCCTGGCCGTTGAGATCCACGCCGATATGCGCGGCCTGACGGGTCTGGCGCAGCAGCGAGACGTCGTTGTAGGCGAGCGAGCCGGTGGTGGTACCCGATTCGGTCAGCGCCAGCATCTCCAGCGGTCGCAGGTGGGCCGGCTCGGCCGCCGCGAGGCGGGCCGGCAGGTCGTCGTCACGGAACTGGTTCATCAGGAACCCGACCGTGCCCAGCTTCATGCCGAACACCGGCTTGCCGAGCGCGGCATGGCGATGCAGGGTCTGCAGCATGAAGCCATCGCCCCCCAGCGGGCACAGCACATCGGCCTGCTCGGGCGTGCAATCGCCATAGCGGGCCAGCATCTGCGCCAGCGCCTGCTGCGCAGCCTCGGTGTTGCTGGCCAGAAAGGCGATACGGGGGGAAGCGCTCATCGGTGGATCCGGTGCGGCAGTTTGTTGCACAGAGCATACCTGCCGCACCACGGCAAAGCAGCCGTCGCTCTCTGTTCCTGGGCTGGGCCGGGGGGTGTGGGTTCACGGGACACGCCGCAAGTACATCCTTGTAGGCTCCGCAGCGCCATCCATGGCGCCGAGTGTCCCGTGAACCCACACAGCCCCGCCCAGCCCAGGAGCAAACGGCACGCGCTGCCTTTCGCCTTTGCCGCACCAAGCCAAACAACCAAACAAAAACGGCCCCGCGTGAGCGGGGCCGTTGGTTACTCATGCAGCTGCAGATCCAGAGACACGCGGCTGGAGCAGAGCCCCCCTGAGTCAGGGGGGCGCGCCGAAGGCGCAGGGGTCTGGAAGCACGGTCCGCATGGGGCCCACGGTTTGCAGCGCAAACCGTGGGGCGTCAGCGCGAATGCGCTTACGCACCATGCGCGGCGAGCTGACCCAGGCGCTGCACCGCGACCGAGACGGTCGGGTAGTCCAAGGTCTTCTGCTCGGCCAGTTCGGCCAGCATCGACAGCGTGAAACGCAGGCTGCTGTCGTCACGGCCGATCCAGGCCGCCACCTTGGCTTCGGCGCTGCTGCCCTTCATCGACAGCACCTGGGCAGCCAGGTTGCGATGGTGGGCGGCCAGCTCGTCGCGCAGCACGCCACGCGCCACGGCATGCCAACGGCCGTTGACCTCCAGCGCGTCGATCTGCTCGAACAGCCACGGCAGCTGCAGGGCGTCGCCCAGGCGGAAGTGGATCTTGGACACGTCCACCGGCTTCAGCTTGCGGGTCCGGGCCAGTTCGATGATGTCGAACGCCGGCTCCAGGAACTGCAGCTCGGACAGCTGCTGTGCCAGTGCCGGCGGCAGGCCCTTTTCCTTCCACTCGGCCACGCTCGCCTCGTAGGCCGGGCGCTGCGAATCGGGCAGCACGCCCGATGCCACGCGGATATCGTTGAACGCAGCCTGGTAGCGGTTCACCGCTTCGGTGATGCCCGGCATCGTGCCCGGGCGCGACAGCAGCCAGCGCACGAACGAACGCTGCAGCTTCCAGATCACTTCCAGCGCATCGATCTGCACCGATTCCGGCAGCGTGCCGTCGAGCGCATCGATCTGCGCCCACAGCGCACGTGCGTCCAGCGTTTCACGGCTGATCGTGTAGGCCTTGGCGACCTCGGCCACGCTGCGGCCGGTGTCTTCCTGCATGCGCATCAGGAACGTGGCGCCCATCCGGTTGATGGTCTGGTTGGTCACGGCCGTGGCGATGATTTCGCGCTTCAGGCGGTGACGCTCCATCGCATCGGCATACTTCTTCTGCAGCGGCGTCGGGAAGTAACGCTGCAGCTCCTTGGACAGGTACGGATCTTCCGGGATGTCCGAATCCAGCAGCTGGGCAAACGCCACCAGCTTGGAATAGGACAGCAGCACCGACAGTTCCGGACGGGTCAGGCCCTGGCCGCGCGCCTTGCGTGCCGACAGCTCCGCATCAGAGGGCAGGTACTCGATCTGGCGATCCAGCAGACCCTGCTGCTCCAGCGTGCGGATGAAGTGCTGCTTGGAGCCCAGGCGCTTGACCGCCATCCGCTCCATCAGGCTCAGGGCCTGGTTCTGGCGGTAGTTGTCGTTGAGCACCAGCGCGGCCACTTCGTCGGTCATCGACGCCAGCAGCTTGTTGCGCTGTTCAACGGTCAGCTTCTTGGCCCGCACCACATCGTTGAGCAGGATCTTGATGTTGACTTCGTGGTCGGAGGTGTCCACACCGGCCGAGTTGTCGATGAAGTCGGTATTGAGCAGCACGCCGGCCTGGGCAGCCTCGATGCGGCCCAGCTGGGTCATGCCCAGGTTGCCGCCCTCGCCCACCACCTTGCAGCGCAGCTCGCCACCATTGACGCGCAGCGCGTTGTTGGCGCGGTCGCCCACGTCGCTGTGCTGCTCGGTGGCCGCCTTGACGTAGGTGCCGATGCCGCCGTTCCACAGCAGGTCCACCGGCGCCTTGAGGATGGCGCTCATCAGGTCGTTCGGCGACATCGCCTTGACGTTCTCGTCCAGGCCCAGCACCTCACGCACCTGCGGGGTGATCTCGATGGACTTCAACGAACGCGGGAAGATGCCACCGCCCTTGCTGATCAGCTTGGCGTCGTAGTCGGCCCAGCTGGAACGCGGCACGGTGAACAGGCGCTCACGTTCGACGAACGTGGTGGCCGCATCCGGGTTCGGGTCCAGGAAGATGTGGCGATGATCGAACGCGGCCACCAGGCGGATGTGGCGCGACAGCAGCATGCCGTTGCCGAACACGTCGCCGGACATGTCGCCGACGCCCACCGTGGTGAAGTCCTGGCTCTGGCTGTCACGGCCCAGGGCACGGAAGTGGCGCTTGACCGACTCCCACGCACCGCGCGCGGTGATGCCCATGCCCTTGTGGTCGTAGCCCACCGAACCACCGGAGGCGAACGCGTCGCCCATCCAGAAGCCGTGCGCGACGGCCAGGCCGTTGGCGATGTCGGAGAAGGTCGCGGTGCCCTTGTCGGCCGCCACCACCAGGTACGGGTCGTCCATGTCGTGACGGACCACGTCCACCGGCGGCACGATCTTGTTGTTGACGATGTTGTCGGTGATGTCCAGCAGGCCCTGGATGAACAGCTTGTAGCAGGCCACGCCGTTGGCGAACACCGCATCACGGTCGCCACTGGCCGGCGGCACCTTGGCGAAGAAGCCGCCCTTCGCGCCGACCGGCACGATGACCGTGTTCTTGACCATCTGCGCCTTGACCAGGCCCAGCACTTCGGTACGGAAGTCTTCGCGACGGTCCGACCAGCGCAGGCCACCACGGGCCACCGCGCCGAAGCGCAGGTGGGTGCCTTCCACGCGCGGGCCGTACACGAAGATTTCGCGGTACGGACGCGGCTTGGGCAGGTCCGGCACCAGCGCCGAATCGAACTTGAAGCTGATGACATGGCCGTGCTGGCCGTTGGCATCGGTCTGGTAGTAGCTGGTCCGCAGGGTGGCGTCGATCACGCCCATGAAGCTGCGCAGGATGCGGTCTTCATCCAGGCTGGAGACGCGGTCCATCAGCTTCAGCAGCGCGTCGCGCGCGGCATCCATCTGTGCCTTGCGGTCGCCCTTGCGGGCATCGACCACGGTCTTGAGCACCTTCAGGGTGGCCTCGTCGCCGCCGGCCAGCACCGTCAGGTGCTCGCGCAGCTGGGCCTGGCCCTCGGCGATGGCGTCCTTGCTCTCGTGGCCGGTTGCCGGGTCGAAGCGGGCTTCGAACAGTTCCACCAGCAGGCGGGCCAGCAGCGGGTAGCGGGTGAAGGTGCCTTCCACATAGGCCTGCGAGAACGGCACGCCGGTCTGCAGCAGGTACTTGCAGTAGCCACGCAGCATCGCCACCTGGCGCCAATGCAGGCCAGCGGCCAGCACCAGGCGGTTGAAGCCGTCGTTCTCGGCATCGCCGTGCCACACGCGGGCGAAGGTTTCACCGAAGGCGGCATCCACGCTCGGGGCGTCGATCGCACCGGCCACCGATTCCACTTCGAAGTCCTGCACGTACACCGGCGCGTTGTCCACCGTGAGGCGGTACGGACGCTCGGCGATCACGCGCAGGCCCATGTTTTCCATCATCGGCAGCGCGTCCGACAGCGGAATGTCGTCCAGCTGGCGGTACAGCTTCAGGCGCAGGCCATCACCACCTTCGCGCTGCACGGCCTGCAGGCTCAGGCGCAGGTCGTCCGGGCCGGTCAGCGCATCGAGCTGGCTGACGTCGTTGGCCGCGATCTCGGTGCTGGAGTCTTCGATGTAGCCGGCCGGCAGTGCCTTGCCGATACGGGCGGCAATGCGCAGGCCTTCGCTTTCACCGTGGCGGGCCACCAGCGCTTCGCGCAGGTCGTCCTGCCAGTTGCGCAGCACCTGGGCCAGCTTCTGTTCCAGCGCGCTGGTGTCCACTTCCAGGGTCTGGCCAGCCTTCGGGCGCACGATCAGGTGCACCTGGGCCAGCGGCGACTCGCCCAGTACCACCGAGCTGTCCACGTACTCGCCCTGCAGGGCGTCCTTGAGCATCGCTTCGATGCGCAGGCGCACATCGGTATTGAAGCGCTCGCGCGGCAGGTAGACCAGCGCGGAAATGAAACGGCTGTACTTGTCGCGGCGCAGGAACAGGCGGCTGCGCACGCGCTCCTGCAGGCCCAGCACGCCCATGGCGGTGCGGAACAGTTCGTCCTCGCTGGACTGGAACAGTTCTTCGCGCGGCAGGGTTTCCAGGATGTGGCGCAGGGCCTTGCCGCTGTGGCTGCTCGGCGCCAGGCCGGACTGGGTCATCACATATTCGTGGCGCTGACGCACCAGCGGAATTTCCCACGGGCGGCGGTTGTACGCGCTGGAGGTGAACAGGCCCAGGAAGCGCTGCTCACCGATGATCTTGCCCTTGGCGTCGAATTCCAGCACGCCGATGTAGTCCATGTAGCCGGCGCGGTGAACGCGCGAACGGGCATTGGTCTTGGTCAGGATCAGCGCGTCCTTCAACCCGGTGGTGGCGTTGAGGCCCTGCGCGGCCAGGGTCTTGACCGGACGGGCGGCGGACTTGTCCTTGCCGCGCATCAGGCCCAGGCCGGTCTCGTTGAGCGGGGCCAGCACGTCTTCCTTGCCCTGCTTCTCCACGCGGTATTCGCGGTAGCCGAAGAAGGTGAAGTGGTTGTCGGCGGCCCAGCGCAGGAATTCCTGCGCCTCGGCGCGCGACGCCGCATCGATCGGCAGCTGGCGGGTGCCGAGGTCGTCAGCCAGGCTCTTGGCCTTGCTGCGCATCGCATCCCAGTCGCCGACGATGGCACGCACCTCGTCCAGCGCCTTGACGATCGCCTGCTCGACGTCGGCCATGGCCTCGGCCGGCTGGCGGTCGATTTCCAGCAGCATCACCGATTCGGCGTTGCCGTCGCTGACACCGCTCAGCTTGCCGGCCTTGTCGCGTGCGAAGCGGATCACCGGGTGGCCCAGCACGTGCACGCCGATGCCGTGCTCGGCCAGCGACATGGTCACCGTGTCGACCAGGAACGGCATGTCGTCATTGACGATCTGCAGCACCGTATGCGGCGATTCCCACCCGTTGCCCTTCAGGGTCGGGTTGAACACACGCACATTGGCCTTGCCGGACTTGCGCACACGCGCGAATTCCAGCGTGTCGGCCGCCAGGGCGGCCCACTCCTCGGCGGTGTGGTGCGGGAACTCGTCCGCCTCCATGCGCTTGTAGAAGTCGGCGGCAAATGCCACGGCCTCGGCCTGCCCGGCCGCCGGGTAGCGCTTGCGCAAGGCCGTGTACACCGGCTCCAGCGAGAAGCCCACTGGCGAAACAGTCTGCGTATCGGCTGGTTTGGATTTGTTTTTCACGGTCTTGGCTGCTGGTTTCTGCGATTTCATGACGGAGCGGTGCGTGTTGCTCAGTTGGGAAAATGAAATTGTAGGCCTACCGCACAAAAATACCTTGCTGCAGGACGGAATAAGGTGATTCGGGTTGGGTGGCGTTTACGTCGCGATGGTCAATCCGCACGAGTACGGACGCTCGCGTAGGAGATCCACGCAGCCAAGCATCGGCCACTTCCGTGGCAACTTGACGATGGGTATCAAATCCGGCGCAAACACAAGGCTTCTCCAATTCTGAACTGGACGGTATAGTCCACCGCGTGAATCCCCCCCACCCCGCCGCCAGCACCCTGGATGCGCGCGACCAGCGCGTGTTCGATGCCGTGCGCGACCTGTTCGCCACCCAGGGCATGCAGATCAGCATGGATGCGGTGGCCCAGCAGGCCGGGTGTTCCAAGCAGACCCTCTACAGCCGCTACGGCAGCAAGCAGGAACTGCTGCGCCGGGTGATGCAGCGCCACGTCAGCCGCGCCACCGCCGGCTTGCACAGCCTGGACCAGGGCGACCTGCGCGGCAGCCTGCTGCGCTTTGCCACCGACTACCTGGAGCACTGCAACCAGCCCCACGTGATGCAGGCGCGCCGGCTGATCGCGACCGATACCGCCCAGTTCCCCCAGGAGGCGCGTGCGCTCTACCGGGACGGCGCCGGCGCGCTGGTTCTTCACGTGGCTGAATGGCTTGCCGTGCGCAGTGCGCAGGGCCAGCTCAGGCATGACGACCCGCACTTCATGGCCGAACTGCTATTGAGCATGATCGCCGGCGTGGATTTCGAGAAACAACGCTTCCATACCCCCCATCGCGCCGACGCCACCGAGCGCCGCCGCTGGGCCGAATTCTCCGTTGACAGCTTCCTGCGCGCGTTTGCCACGCCGGAAACCGCCGCGGCATTGCATTCAAACCAACACCGGAGTTTTTCCTGATGATCGCCCCACTCCGCAGCCTTGCCCTGACCTGCGCAGTTGCTGTTGCACTGACCGCTTGCAAGAAGCCAGAGCAGCAGACGCCCCCGCCGCCGGAAGTGGGCGTGATCGATGCCAAGCCGCAGACCCTGCCGTTGCAGCGTGAGCTGGTCGGCCGCCTGTCGCCGTACCGCAGCGCCGATGTGCGCGCCCGCGTGCCCGGCGTGCTGCTCAAGCGTGTCTACCAGGAAGGTGCCGACGTCAAGCAGGGCCAGGTCCTGTTCCTGATCGACCCGGCCCCGCTGCGCGCGTCCTTGAACGCCTCGCAGGCCGAACTGGCCTCGGCCCAGGCGACCTACGCCAATGCCAAGGCCGCGGCCAACCGCGCCCGTTCGCTGGCCCCGCAGAAGTATGTGTCCAAGTCCGACCTGGACGCGGCCGAAGCCACCGAGCGTACCGCCGCTGCCGCCGTGCAGCAGGCCCAGGCCGCCTTGACCAGCGCGAAGATCAACCTGGGCTATGCCGAGGTGACCGCGCCGATCAGTGGCCGCGCCGGCAAGCAGCAGGTCACCGAAGGTGCACTGGTGGGCCAGGGGGATGTGACCCTGCTGACCACCGTGGACCAGCTGGACCCGCTGTATGTGAACTTCTCGATGAGCGTGGACGAGCTGACCCAGATGCGCGCCGCGCAGGCCAAGGGCCAGCTGGCGCTGAGCGGGGACGGCAAGTCCACCGTGCAGGTCAAGCTGTCCGACGGCACGGTCTATGACCAGCCGGGCACGCTGGACTTCTCCTCGACCACCGTGGACCCCACCACCGGTGCGGTGTCGCTGCGCGCAGTGCTGCCCAACCCGCAGCAGATCCTGCTGCCGGGTGCCTTCGTGAGCTTCCAGGCCACCCTGGGTGAGCGCAACAACGCCTACCTGGTGCCGTTGCAGGCGCTGCAGCGCGATACCACCGGCGGCTACGTGCTGGTGGTCGGCAAGGACGGCAAGGTGGCGCGCAAGAACGTCAAGAGCGAAGGCCAGCAGGGCACCAACTGGCTGGTCAGCGGCGGTCTCGAAGCTGGCGACCAGGTGATCGTGGCCGGCGTGCAGAAGGTCAAGGAAGGCGCCCCGGCCAAGGCCACCCCGTGGAACCCGGACGCTGCTGCTGCCAATGGCAAGGCGCCTGCGGGTGCTGCGCCGGCCGGTGCCGCACCGGCCGCCGCCAAGCCCGATGCCGCTGCCCCGGCAGACGCCGCCGCCAAAACGTCCGACGCCGCTCCGGCTGCCGAACCGAACAAGCAATAACGGGAACCCTCCGTCATGCCTAAATTTTTCATTGAACACCCGGTATTCGCCTGGGTGGTCGCGATCCTGATCTCGCTTTCAGGCGTGATCTCGATCCTGGGTCTGGGCGTGGAGTCCTACCCGAGCATCGCACCTCCCCAGGTGACGGTGAGCGCCACCTACCCCGGCGCCAGCGCCGACACCACCGAAAAGTCGGTCACCCAGGTGATCGAGCAGCAGCTGACCGGTATCGATCACCTGCTGTATTTCAGTTCGTCGTCGGCCTCCAACGGCCGCGCCTCGATCACCCTGACCTTCGAGACCGGTACCGATCCGGACATCGCCCAGGTCCAGGTGCAGAACAAGGTGTCGCTGGCCACCCCGCGCCTGCCCACCGAAGTGACCCAGCAGGGCGTGGTGGTGGCCAAGGCCAACGCCGGCTTCCTGATGGTGGTGGCGCTGCAGTCCGACACCGCCTCGATCGACCGTGACGCCCTCAACGACATCGTCGGTTCGCGCGTGCTCGACCAGATCTCGCGCATCCCCGGCGTCGGCAGCACCCAGCAGTTCGGTTCCGAGTACGCCATGAACATCTGGCTCAACCCGGAAAAGATGCAGGGCTACGGCCTGTCGGCCAGCCAGGTGCTGGCGGCGATCAAGGCCCAGAACGTGCAGTTCGCCGCCGGTTCGCTGGGCTCGGATCCGTCCCCGCAGGGCCACTACTTCACCGCCACGGTCTCGGCCGAAGGCCGCTTCAGCTCGCCCGAGCAGTTCGAGCAGATCATCCTGCGCGCCAATGCAGATGGCTCGCGCGTGATGCTCAAGGACATCGCCCGGATTGCCTTCGGTGCCAACAACTACGGCTTTGATACCCAGTACAACGGCAAACCGACCGGTGCCTTCGCGATCCAGCTGCTGCCGGGCGCCAACGCCCTGAACGTGGCCAACGCGGTCACCGCCAAGATGGACGAACTGTCGCCGAGCTTCCCGGCCGGTGTCAGCTGGTTCTCGCCGTACGACAGCACCACCTTCGTCAAGATCTCGATCGAAGAAGTGGTCAAGACGCTGATCGAAGCGGTCGTGCTGGTGTTCCTGGTGATGCTGATCTTCCTGCAGAACTTCCGCGCCACCCTGATCCCCACGCTGGTCATCCCGGTGGCCCTGCTCGGTACCTTCCTGGGCATGAGCGTCATCGGCTTCACCATCAACCAGCTGACCCTGTTTGCGATGGTGCTGGCGATCGGCATCGTGGTCGATGACGCGATCGTGGTGATCGAGAACGTCGAACGCATCATGACCGAGGAGAAGCTGCCGCCCAAGGCCGCCACCCAGAAGGCCATGACCCAGATCACCGGCGCGGTGGTGGCCATCACCGTGGTGCTGGCGGCAGTGTTCATTCCGTCGGCGCTGCAGGGCGGTGCGGCCGGTGAAATCTACAAGCAGTTCGCGCTGACCATCGCCATCGCGATGGGCTTCTCCGCGTTCCTGGCGCTGGGCTTCACCCCGGCCCTGTGCGCGACCTTCCTCAAGCCGACCCACTCCGACAAGCCCAACGTCGTCTACCGCACCTTCAACAAGTACTACGACAAGATCAGTGGCACCTACGTGGGCCACATCACCTCGGCGGTGCGCCATGCGCCGCGCTGGATGATCCTGTTCGTGGTGCTCACCGTGCTGTGCGGCTTCCTGTTCACCCGCATGCCGGGCAGCTTCCTGCCCGAGGAAGACCAGGGCTATGCGCTGGCGATCGTGCAGCTGCCCCCGGGCTCGACCAAGTCGCAGACCAACCAGGCCTTCGCGCAGATGCGTGGCGTGCTCAAGGACCAGGAAGGCTTCGAAGGCATGCTGCAGGTGGCCGGCTTCAGCTTCGTCGGCTCTGGTGAAAACGTCGGTATGGGCTTCATCCGGCTCAAGCCGTGGGCCGACCGCAAGGTGACCGTGCCCGAGTTCATCCAGAACATGAACGGTGCTTTCTACGGCATCAAGGAAGCGCAGATCTTCGTGGTCAACCTACCCACCGTGCAGGGTCTGGGTCAGTTCGGCGGCTTCGACATGTGGCTGCAGGACCGTGGCGGCGCCGGCTATGAACAGCTGACACAGGCGCGCAACGTGCTGCTGGGCAAGGCCGCCGAGGAGAGCGACCTGCTCACCGGCGTGCGTCCCAACGGCCTGGAAAACGCGCCGCAGCTGCAGTTGCATGTGGACCGCGTGCAGGCCCAGACGATGGGGCTGTCGGTGTCGGACGTGTACAGCACCATCCAGCTGATGCTGGCCCCGGTGTACGTCAACGACTTCTTCTACGAAGGCCGCATCAAGCGCGTGACCATGCAGGCCGACGGCCCGTACCGTACCGGCGCCGAGTCGCTCAACAGCTTCTACACGCCCAGCAGCCTGCAGACCAACGCGGACGGCACCCCGGCGATGATTCCGCTGAGCACCGTGGTGAAGTCCGAGTGGGTGTCCGCACCGCCGTCGCTGAGCCGCTACAACGGCTACTCGGCGGTCAACATCGTCGGTTCGCAGGCACCGGGGCGCAGCTCGGGTGAGGCGATGCAGGCGATGGAGCGGATCGTCAGCGACGACCTGCCGGCCGGCTTCGGCTACGACTGGTCGGGCATGAGCTACCAGGAAATCCTGGCCGGCAACGCCGCCACGCTGCTGCTGGTGCTGTCCATCGTGGTGGTGTTCCTCTGCCTGGCCGCGCTGTATGAAAGCTGGTCGATCCCGGTTGCGGTGCTGCTGGTGGTGCCGTTGGGCGTGCTCGGCGCGCTGGCGTTCTCGCTGGCTCGCGGCCTGCCCAACGATCTGTACTTCAAGATCGGCCTGATCACCGTGATCGGCCTGGCGGCCAAGAACGCCATCCTGATCGTGGAGTTCGCGGTGGAGCAGCGTGCAGCCGGCAAGACCCTGCGCGAGGCCACCATCGAGGCGTCCCGCCTGCGTTTCCGTCCGATCCTGATGACCTCCTTCGCCTTCATCCTCGGCGTGGTGCCGATGGCCATTTCCACCGGTGCGGGCGCCAATGCCCGCCACGCCATCGGTACGGGCGTGATCGGCGGCATGGTGTTCGCCACCTTCCTGGGCCTGCTGATGATCCCGGTGTTCTTCATCGTGGTCCGCCGCATGCTGGGCGACAAGCTGGACGAGCCGTCCAAGGAGTTTGTCGAGCGCCAGAGCGAAGCCAACGCGACGCACCGCCCGGATCGTTGATCCGGCGGTGACGCCCTGAAACGAAAAAGCCCCGGCGCGAGCCGGGGCTTTTTTGTGGGCGGTGCATTGCCAGGTGGTACAGCCTTTCATCGGCGGGCGCATGTTCAGATGCATGCCTCGATCCGGTAGTGCCGGCCGCTGGCCGGCTCCTCCAGATACGTGCCATGCATCGACCGCCTGGTTGCCGGCCAGCGGCCGGCACTACCCTGTTCTGCATGCACCGCCTGGTTGCCGGCCAGCGGCCGGCACTACCCTGTTCTACATGCACCGCCTGGTTGCCGACCAGCGGCCGGCACTACGCTGTTCTACATGCACCGCTTGGTTGCCGGCCAGCGGCCGGCACTACCCTGTTCTACATGCACCGCCTGGTTGCCGGCCAGCGGCCGGCACTACCCTGTTCTGCATGCACCGCTTGGTTGCCGGCCAGCGGCCGGCACTACCCTGTTCTGCATGCACCGCCTGGTTGCCGGCCAGCGGCCGGCACTACCGCTCAGCGCAGCAGCGCCACCACCGCGCAGGCAACCACGATCACCAGCGACGGCCACTGCATCGGCACGAAAAAGAAATGATGGCGGGCACGCTCACCCGGCG
Source organism: Stenotrophomonas rhizophila (assembly GCF_000661955.1). Taxonomy (NCBI): domain Bacteria; kingdom Pseudomonadati; phylum Pseudomonadota; class Gammaproteobacteria; order Lysobacterales; family Lysobacteraceae; genus Stenotrophomonas; species Stenotrophomonas rhizophila. The sequence goes on along the minus strand of NZ_CP007597.1, from coordinate 1,749,867 downwards.
CACGTGGGCCGCGGTTGAGCACCAGACCCAGCAGCACATTGATCGCTGCACCACTCCCGAATCCGACCAGCAACTGCGTCAGCGACGTATTGCCCTTGGCAACGGCAGGGTCGGGCCACAGCCACATCAGCAACAGCAAGGTGGCGAGGGGGGTGAGCAGGGTCAGAAAACCTGCGCCTCGGTAAATCAGCATGGGATATCCGGCAAAAAAACGAGCGCACATTCTGCCTCATCGGCGTGCCGACCAACGGGCGGCACCTACCGGGTGGGCCACGACCGATGGTCGTGGCCCCGCACTCTCAGCGCAGCCCGGTCTCGTTGCGCGCGATCACCAGCCGCTGGATCTCCGAGGTGCCCTCGTAGATCTCGGTGATCTTGGCATCACGGAAGTACCGCTCCAGCGGCATTTCCTTGGAATAACCCATGCCGCCGTGGATCTGCACGGCCTGATGGGTGATCCACATTGCCGCTTCGGATGCGGTCAGCTTGGCGATGGCCGCTTCATTGCTGAAACGCTTGCCTTGGCCCTTCACCCATGCCGCGCGCAGGGTCAGCAGCAGGGCTGCATCCAGCTTGCATTTCATGTCGGCGATCTTGGCCTGAGTCATCTGGAAGGTACCGATGGCCGCACCGAAGGCCTTGCGGTCCTTCACGTACTCCAAGGTCGCTTCATAGGCCGCGCGGGCAATACCGATGGCCTGCGAGGCGATGCCGATGCGGCCGGCGTCGAGCACGCCCATGGCGATCTTGAAGCCCTCGCCTTCCTTGCCCAGCACGTCGTCGGCGCTGGCCACGTAATCCTGGAACTCGATCTCGCAGGTGGCCGAGGCACGGATGCCGAGCTTCGGCTCGGTCTTGCCACGGTGGAAACCGGCGTTGTCGGTGTCGATCATGAAGGCGGTGATGCCGCGCGCGCCCTGGTCCGGGTCGGTCATCGCAAACAGCACGATGTACTTGGCGACCGGGCCGGAGGTGATCCAGCTCTTCTTGCCGTTGATCACGAACGTACCGTCGGCCTGCTTGACCGCGCGGCAGCGCATGGCCGTGGCGTCCGAACCGGACTGCGGCTCGGTCAGCGCGAACGCGCCGATGGCCTCACCCTCGGCGATGGCGCGCACGTACTTCTGCTTCTGCGCTTCGCTGCCGTGGGTCAGAATGCCGTTGCAGAACAGCGAGTTGTTGACCGACATGATGGTCGAATGCGCAGCGTCACCGGCGGCGACCTCCACCATCGCCAGCACGTAGGCAATCGGGTCCATGCCCGCGCCGCCGTATTCGGCCGGCACTTCGATGCCCATCAGGCCGTTTTCACCCAGCAGGCGGATGTTGTCCAGCGGGAATTCGCCGGTACGGTCGTGATGTTCGGCGCTCGGGGCGATCTTTTCCTGCGCGATCCGGCGCGCAACGTCCTGCAGCATCAGCTGCTCTTCGGTAAAACTGAAATCCACAACACCCTCCCGGGAACATGGTTGTTTTATGGCCGCGCAACGCGCGTCCAGGTGGCGCGATTGTACCGGGGGGCGGGCAATACCGGCTGACTTGACCCCACCCGGCCCAGGGACGAAAATATCTCTATATCGCGATAGGTAGATATTTATGGATCTTGAGGACTGGTCGATCCGGCTGAAAGTGTTCGCCGACGCCACCCGCGTACGCCTGCTGGCACTGCTGGAGCAGGAAGAACTGACCGTGGCCGAGCTCTCGGCCATCACCACGCTGGCCCAGCCACGCGTGTCCACCCACCTGGCCCGGCTCAAGGAAGCCGGCCTGGTGCGCGACCGCCGGGCCGGCGTGTCGGCCTACTACCGCTTCGACGACGCCGCGCTGGACCCCGCGCAGCGGGCATTGTGGCATGCGCTCAGCACCGGCAGCGACGACCCGCTGCTGCGCCAGGATGCTGAACGGGTCGCCTCGGTGCTGGCCAGCCGCGCCGCAGACCAGAACTGGGCCGACAGCGTGGCCGGCGACATGGAGCGCCATTACTCGCCCGGCCGCACCTGGGAGGCGCTGGCGCGCACCGCGCTGCCGCTGCTGGAAACCGGCGACGTGCTCGACATCGCCTCCGGCGACGGCGTGCTGGCCGAGCTGGTCGCCCCGCACGCCAAACGCTACGTGTGCATCGACACCAGTGCGCGCGTGGTCGCCGCCGCCAGCGAGCGCCTGCGCCGCCTGGCCAACGTGGAAGTGCGCGAAGGCGACATGCACGCCCTGCCGTTCAAGGACCGCAGCTTCGACCTGGTGGTGCTGATGCATGCCCTCACCTATGCCGCCAAGCCGGCCCAGGCCGTGGCCGAAGGCGCGCGCGTGCTGCGCTCGGGCGGGCGCCTGCTGCTGTGCAGCCTGGCCCGCCACGAGCACAAGGCCGCCGTGGATGCGTACGGCCACGTCAACCTGGGCTTCTCGGACAAGGAACTGCGCAAGTTCGCCGAGAAGGCCGGGCTGGTGGTCTCCAACCTGGAAACGGTGACCCGCGAGAAGCGCCCGCCGCATTTCGAAGTCATCTCGCTGATCGCCACCAAACCCTGAGGCCCGCCATGTCGTCCCTGCCCTGGTTGCACCCCGATCGCGTCCACGCCCTGCAGGAAGCGCTTGCCCGGCGCATCCTGATCATCGACGGCGCGATGGGCACGATGATCCAGCGCCACGGGCTGCAGGAAGACGACTACCGGGGCGCGCGCTTCGTCGACGGCTACGACAGCGCCCACGTGGCGCATATCCATGGCGCCGGCTGCGACCACGCCGCACCCGAAGGCCACGACCTGAAGGGCAACAACGACCTGCTGCTGCTCAGCAAGCCGGAGGTGATCGCCGGCATCCACACCGCCTACCTGGAAGCGGGCGCGGACCTGGTGGAGACCAACACCTTCAATGCCACCTCGGTCAGCCAGGCCGACTACCACCTGGAGCACCTGGTTTACGAGCTCAACAAGGCCGGCGCCGCCGTCGCCCGTGCGTGCTGCGACGCGGTCGCCGCGACCACCCCGGACAAGCCGCGCTTCGTGATCGGCGTGCTGGGTCCCACCAGCCGCACCGCTTCGATCAGCCCGGACGTGAATGATCCCGGGTTCCGCAACACCAGCTTCGACGCGCTGCGCGAGACCTACCGCGAAGCCATCGACGGGCTGATCGACGGCGGCGCCGACACGCTGATGGTGGAAACCATCTTCGACACGCTCAATGCCAAGGCCGCCCTGTACGCCATCGAAGAAGCGTTCGACGACCGGGGCGCGCGCCTGCCGATCATGATCTCCGGCACCATCACCGATGCATCCGGGCGCACCCTGTCCGGGCAGACCGCCGAGGCGTTCTATGCCTCGGTCGCGCACAGCCGACCGCTGTCGGTCGGGCTGAACTGCGCGCTGGGTGCCGACGACATGCGCCCGCACGTGGAAACCCTGTCGATCGTGGCCGACTGCCTGGTCAGCGCGCATCCCAACGCCGGCCTGCCCAACGCGTTCGGCGAGTACGACGAAACCCCCGAGGAAATGGCCGGCACCCTGCGCGAGTTCGCCAGCGCCGGCCTGCTCAACCTGGTGGGGGGCTGCTGCGGCACCACCCCCGCGCACATCCGGGCCATCGCCGAGGCGGTGGCCGACCTGCCGCCGCGCGCCCTGCCCGGCCCCGCCCTGGAGGATGCCGCGTGAGCGCATCCGCCTCCCGTTGTCGTTGACCCTCCCCCGCCAGCACGTGCCCGCCCGCCCATGACGACTCCCCGCCCCACCCGCCTGTCCGGCCTCGAGCCGCTGGTGATCACGCCGGACCTGCTGTTCGTCAACATCGGCGAACGCACCAACGTCACCGGCAGCGCGCAGTTCCGCAAGCTGGTCAAGGAGGAGCGCTACGAAGAGGCGGTGGACGTGGCGCGCCAGCAGGTGGCCAACGGCGCGCAGATCCTCGATGTGAACATGGACGAGGGCCTCATCGATTCCGAAAAGGCGATGACGCGCTACCTCAACCTGATCATGTCCGAGCCGGACATCGCGCGGATCCCGGTGATGGTCGATTCCTCCAAATGGAGCGTGATCGAGGCCGGACTGAAGTGCCTGCAGGGCAAGAGCGTGGTCAATTCGATCTCGCTCAAGGAAGGCGAGGCGCAGTTCATCGAGCACGCGCGCAAGGTACTGCGCTATGGCGCCGCCGCGGTGGTGATGGCCTTCGACGAGGACGGCCAGGCCGACACCTGCGCGCGCAAGGTGGAGATCTGCACCCGCGCCTACCGGATCCTGGTGGACGAGGTGGGCTTCCCGCCGCAGGACATCATCTTCGATCCGAACATCTTCGCCGTCGCCACCGGCATCGAGGAACACGACAACTACGCGGTCGACTTCATCGAAGCCACCCGCATCATCAAGCGCACCCTGCCGCACTGCCATGTCTCCGGCGGCGTCTCCAACGTGTCGTTCTCCTTCCGCGGCAACGAAAGCGTGCGCCAGGCGATCCATGCGGTATTCCTGTACCACGCCATCGCCGCCGGCATGGACATGGGCATCGTCAACGCCGGCGCCATGCCGATCTACGACGAGCTGGACCCGGAGCTGCGCGAACGCGTGGAGGACGTGATCCTCAACCGTCGCCGCGACGGCACCGAGCGCCTGCTGGAGATCGCCGAGCGTTACAAGGGCAAGAAGGGCGAGGTCAAGGGCGAAGACCTGGCCTGGCGCGAGAAGCCGATCGACGCGCGCCTGGCGCATGCGCTGGTGCACGGCCTGGACGCCTGGGTGGAGGCCGATACCGAAGAAGCCCGCGCCCGTTCCAGCCGCCCGCTGGACGTGATCGAAGGGCCGTTGATGGACGGCATGAACATCGTGGGCGACCTGTTCGGCGCCGGCAAGATGTTCCTGCCGCAGGTGGTCAAATCCGCACGCGTGATGAAGAAGGCGGTGGCCTACCTGCTGCCGTACATCGAAGCGGAGAAGGCACGCAGCGGCGACACCGCCAAGAGCAACGGCAAGATCATCATGGCCACGGTCAAGGGCGACGTGCACGACATCGGCAAGAACATCGTCGGCGTGGTCCTGGCCTGCAACAACTTCGAGGTGGTCGACCTGGGCGTGATGGTGCCGGCGCAGAAGATCCTCGACGCCGCGCGCGCCGAGAATGCCGACATCATCGGCCTGTCCGGCCTGATCACGCCGTCGCTGGAGGAAATGAGCCACGTCGCCCGCGAAATGGAGCGGCAGGGCTTCACGATGCCGCTGATGATCGGCGGCGCGACCACCTCGCGCGCGCACACCGCGCTGAAGATCGACCCGCACTACAAGGCGCCCACGGTCTGGGTGAAGGATGCCTCGCGTGCGGTCGGCGTGGCCCAGTCGCTGATTTCCAGCGAACTGCGCGAGGCCTTCGTGGCCGCCAACGAGGCCGACTACGCCGACATCCGCCAGCGCCACCGCAACCGCGGCGACGCCAAGCGCCTGGTAACGCTGGCCAAGGCGCGTGCGCAGCGCTTCAGCGGCGACTGGGCCGCCTACACCCCGCCCACGCCGCGCAAGCCGGGCCTGCACGTGCTGCACGACTACCCCCTGGCCGACCTGGTCGGGGTGATCGACTGGACGCCGTTCTTCCAGGCCTGGGAACTGGCCGGCAAGTACCCGGCCATCCTCACCGATGAGATCGTGGGCACGCAGGCCACCGAGCTGTACCGCGACGCGCGCGCGATGCTCGACCGCATCGTCAGCGAAAAATGGCTGACCGCCAAGGCGGTGTTCGGGCTGTGGCCGGCCAACAGCGTCGGCGACGACGTGCACCTGCGCACCGACGACGGCCCGGCGGTGCTGCACTTCCTGCGCCAGCAGGTCGACAAGCCGGTGGAGCGGCCGGATTTCTGTCTGGCCGATTTCATCGCCCCGGCCGACAGCGGCAAGCAGGACTGGATCGGCGCGTTCGCGGTGACCGCCGGGATCGGCATCGACGCGCACGTGGCCCGTTTCGAGGCCGACCACGACGACTACAACGCCATCCTGCTCAAGGCGCTGGCCGACCGCTTCGCCGAAGCGCTGGCTGAGCGCCTGCACCAGCACGTGCGCACCGACTACTGGGGCTACCAGCCCGACGAACATCTGGACAACGAAGCGTTGATCGCCGAGAAGTACAGCGGCATCCGCCCGGCCCCGGGCTACCCGGCCTGCCCCGAGCACAGCGAAAAGGCCACGCTGTTCCGGCTGCTGGACGCCGAGCGCAACGCCGACATGCAGCTCACCGAGAGCTTTGCGATGTTGCCGACGGCGGCCGTATCCGGCTATTACTTCAGCCATCCGCAGAGCCAGTATTTCGTGGTGGGGCGGGTGTCGCGCGAGCAGGTGAGCGACTACGCCAAGCGCAAGGGCGTGGACCGCGTGCAGGCCGAGCGCTGGCTGGCCTCGAACCTGGATTACGATCCGGAGTGAGGGTGTCACCCGACCAACGGTCGGGTGCTACCGCGTCGTGGCGGATCGGTGGGTCGTTCACCCGACCAACGGTCGGGTGACACCGGCATAATGCACCGGTTGGTACCCACCGTTGATGGGTGCGCGCCCATCGAGATCCCGCATGACCGCCCCCACCCGCGACGCCGTACCGGTCGTCCGCCTCTCTTCGTTCTACCTGGTCTACTACGCCGCGCTCGGCGCGTTCACCCCGTACTGGTCGTTGTTCCTGACCTCCCGCGGGATGAGCGTCACCGCGATCAGCGTGATGATGGGCATCTGGTACGCCACCCGCATCGTCGCGCCCACCACGTGGACCTCGCTCGCCGCCGCCTCGCCGCGCCCGATCTTCTGGCTGCGCTTGGGCTGCGTGCTGACCCTGCTCACGTTCTGCGCGTTCCTGCTGCCGCTGCCGCAACCGTGGCTGTACCCGGCGATGGTCGCGTTCTGCTTCTTCTACAACGCGGTGATGCCGCAATTCGAATCGATCACGTTGACCCACCTGGGCAGCGACAGCCATCGCTACGGGTTGATCCGGGTGTGGGGCTCGCTGGGTTTCATTGCGGTGGTGATGCTGTTTGGCTGGATCATCGAAGGCCACGGCGGCGCCGGCAACGCGCACCTGCTGCCGTGGCTGATGCTGCCGCTGTTCGGCCTGCTGACCGCCTCGGGGTTTGCCAACCACTACGCGCGCAACCTGCAGCGCAGCGACGGCGACGCGACCGGCTTCTGGCAGATCGTGCGCAAGCCGCAGGTGCTGGCCTTCTTCCTGGCCGCGTTCATGGAACAGCTGTCGTTTGGTCCGTACTACACGTTCTTCTCGGTCTACATGGACCACCACGGCTATGCCACCTCCACGCTGGGGCTGCTGTGGACCGTCGGGGTGGTATTCGAAGTGGGCGTGTTCTTCACCATCGGCCGCTTCTTCCGCCGCTATGACGCCAGCTGGATGCTGCTGATTGCCCTGCTCAGTTCCACCGTGCGCTGGGCGATCACCGCGCTGTTCCCGGAGAACCTGCCGGTGATGCTGATGGCACAGACCGCGCACGCCCTGGGGTTTGCCGCATTCTTCGCGGCCGCGATGCAGATGCTGGCCACCTATTTCCCCGGCCGCCTCAACGGCCACGGCCAGGGCCTGCTGTATGGCTTCTCCTCCGGCGTGGGCGGCGTGCTGGGCGCCCTGATCGCCGGCCAGCTGTGGGGCATCGACCAGGGCCGCACCGCCTTCCTGGCGGGCAGCGGCTTCGCGCTCGCCGGCGCCCTGCTGTGCTTCTTCGCCATCAGCCTGCCCCTGCTCCGCGCCCGCCCGCGCAGATGATCCCGACGCGGCGGTGGTGCCGCCCGCTGCGCGGCAACTACGTACCCAACCGGTAGTGCCGGCCGCTGGCCGGCAACCACGCACACCGACAACCCGTCGCGCCCCCGCTGCCCAGCAACCACGCACCCCAAACCCGGTAGTGCCGGCCGCTGGCCGGCAACCCCCGCGCCCGCCAACCCGACCACGCCGATAAGGTAGGCTCACCCCTCCCCCAAGACTGGAGCCGCCGATGCGACCGACCCGCCTGTGGGCACTGCTGCTCGCCGCCGTCGCCCTGCCTGCCGCCGCCGAGCCGATCCTGTTCGAGAACGCGCGCGTCTTCGATGGCCAGCGCGACCGCGGCATCACCCCCGTGCTGATCGACGGCGCCCGCATCGTGCACATCGGCACGCCCCTGCCCGCTGCCGCCACCGGTGCGCGCCGGGTCGATTACACCGGCAAGACGCTGCTGCCTGCATTGGTCAGCAACCACGCGCATGTGGGCAACACGCAGGGGTTGGAGCACGGCGACCGCTTCTACACGCGCGACAACGTGGTGCGCGACCTGCGCCAGTTCCAGCGCTATGGCATCACTACGGTCACCGCGCTGGGCATGAATGGCGCCGACTTCTTCGCCCTCCGCACCGAGGTGAACGCCGATCCCCGTCTGGGCGCGCAGCTGTACGGCGCCGGCGGCGGGATCGGCGCGCCCGATGGCGCACCGCCGGCTGACAGCATGGGTCTGCGCCACGATCCGGTGGCGCGCCCGCGCACCGCCGAACAGGCGCGCGCGGCGGTCGCCACCCAGCATGCCGACGGCGTGGACCTGATCAAGCTGTGGGTGGACGACCTCGGCGGCAAGCGCCCGATGATGACGCCGGAGGTGTACCGCGCCGCCATCGCCGAAGCGCACGCACGCGGGCTCACCGTGGCCGCACACATCCACGACCTTGACCAGGCCCGCGACCTGGTCGATGCCCGGGTCGACATCCTCGCCCACGGCATCCGTGACCGTGCGGTCGATCCGATGCTGGCCAGGAAAATGCGCGACCAGGGCACGTGGTACATCCCGACGGTGGCCATCGACGAAGCCAACTACTGGTATGCCGAACACCCGCAGGCGCTGCACCAGCCGTTCCTGCGCCAGGCCCTGCACCGCGACGTGCTGGCGCGCTGGTCGCAGCCGGAATGGCAGCGCGCGCAACTGGCCGGCAGCGGCATTCCGGCCGCGCGCGCGGCGGTGGCGACCAACCTGGACAACGTGCGCCGCCTGCATGCGGCCGGGGTCAAGCTGGGTTTCGGCACCGACGGCGGTGCGATGCCGCACCGGGTGATCGGCGTTGCCGAGCACCGCGAGTTGCAGCTGCTGGTGCAGGCCGGACTGAGCCCGGCACAGGCACTGCAGGTGGCCACGTCACAGGCGGCAGACCTGCTGGGCCTGGCCGACCGTGGCCGGATCGCCGCCGGCAAGCGCGCCGACCTGCTGGTGCTGGACGCCGACCCGCTCACCGACATCGCCAACACCCAGCGCATCGGCGCGGTCTGGCAGGCCGGGCAGGAAGTGGCCGGGCCGATCACGGAGTAACCCCCGCTCGGCACGATGGGCCTTGCGCCCTAAAAAAGAGAGTTCTTCTTCCAACCAAGGGGAGGGTCTTGCTGCGAGGGCCGTCGCAGAGTCAGCACGACGCTACGCGGGTGGCCGGGTGTGCAGGCGCGGTTTGGATCGGCTGGCGTCTCTGATCGGACCGGTCGCGAGCGTGAGGGCCCCGTAGCAACCGGTAGGCCCCTGGCGCAAATGTCCCCCGGCCGCGCATGGCGGCCTCCTCCTTTATTTTGCCCAGGAGCCTACCGGCCGCTACGGGGCTCGGCTTGCGGTAAGGAGGAGAAGCCAGGCTTTTCTGGCGCTGTCGGTGGGTCGGGCGCTGGGCCCCCATGCCCTTGGAGGCGAAATAAAGGAGGAGGGGGCGGCCGCAGGCCGACGCCGGGGGACATTCGCCGGAAAGGGCATGGGGGCCCAGCGCCCGATCCACCGACGGCTGCGCCTGGACAGCGTCAAAGCAGTCTCTGCTTGTCCCGCATCGTGGCGAAGAACCAAAGAAGGGCGCCTTTCGGCGCCCTTCTTCGTCGTGCGATCGATCGCTTACCAGACCAGGTCGTCGGGCACCTGATAGGCCGGGTCGGCGTATGGGTCAGCCTCGGCGGTGGCGTTGGGATCCACGCGCAGCGCAACTGACGGGGCGAAGATCGCTTCGGCCTCGTCGAGCACGGCCGCCGTCACCAGCAGGTAGCGGCCGTTCTGCTGCAGCACGCCCAGCTCGCCGGCGTTGAGCGCCTTGAGCTGGTCGGCGGTGACATACACGCGCTTGATTTTGCCACCGTAGTTGAAGTGGCGGGCAATCTCGGCGCCGGCGTCATTCAACGACTTGCCTTCCAGCAGCACGTCCAGCTTGGCCTTGGCTTCGCGGCGCAGGCGTGCCTCTTCCTGCTTCAGGCGCTCGGCTTCGATGCGGTCGTCTTTTTCCTTCTGCGCACGGATCGCGTAGGCCTTGGCCAGGTCGATGTCCTCGCGCGAACGGGGCTTGCCCTGGCCGGCGTTCTGGCCCTGGCCGGGACGATTGCCACCACCCGGGCGGCCCTTGCCGTGCGGCGCGCGGCGCGCGGCATCGCCCTCGCGCGGCGGACGCCCCGGGGCACCCTCACGCGGCGGGCGCGCTTCGCCGGGCTTGCCCGGGGGACGCGCACCGTGGGGTTTGTTGCCCGGCCGGCCGTCACGGCGGGCATCGGGTTTGCGTTCTGGCTTGGGCGCGGATTTGAAACCAAGGCCCAGCAGCTGGTCGCGGAGTGTATCGCTCATGACGTGGAATCGATCAGTAGTGCGGGGGCGGCGGTTCTTCGCCCGAATCGGAATACAGCGCGTTGCGGACCTTGCCCAGGTCCTCCAGCAGCAGGCGGGTCAGGTCGGCGTTGCGGCTGCCTTCGATGCGTGCATCGGCCAGTGCTTCACTGAGCTCGGCCAAGGCCTGTTCCTGGAAGGACACGCGCATTTCCAGCTCGATCAGGCGCGCTTCCAGCGCCTGCTCACGCGGTGTGGGGGTTGAATCATGCATGCAGCGAACGTCCCCGGCCAATGCCGTAGTAGGCCAGGCCCGCGGCTTCGATCTCCTGCGGGTCGTACAGGTTGCGGCCGTCGAACACGACCGCATCGTTGAGCATCTCGCGCAGGCGGACGAAATCCGGGCTGCGGAACTGCTTCCATTCGGTCACCACGACCAGCGCATCGGCGCCGTCCAGCGCGTCGTAGGCGTTGTCGCAGAACACCAGGTCATCGCGCTGCCCGAAAATGCGGCGCGCTTCGTCGGTGGCTTCGGGATCGTAGGCGCGCACGGTGGCGCCGCCTTCCCACAACTGGGCCAGCAGGCGCCGGCTGGACGCTTCGCGCATGTCGTCGGTGTTGGGCTTGAAGGCCAACCCCCACACCGCGAACGTCTTGCCACGCACGCCTTCGTCCTCGCCACGGTCGTAGTGGCGCTGGATCAGCTGGTAAAGATGCCCCTTCTGCGCTTCGTTGACCGCCTCCACCGCGTTCAACAGCTTCGGCTCATGGCCATACTGCTGCGCGGTGCGGGCCAACGCCTGCACGTCCTTGGGGAAACACGAGCCGCCGTAACCGGCGCCCGGGTAGATGAAGTGCCAGCCGATGCGCGGATCCGAGCCGATGCCCTGGCGGACCTGCTCGATATCGGCACCGACCTTCTCGGCGATGTTGGCAATTTCGTTCATGAACGAAATCTTGGTCGCCAGCATCGCGTTGGCGGCGTACTTGGTCAGCTCCGCCGAGCGCACGTCCATTTCCACCACGCGGTCGTGGTTGCGGTTGAACGGTGCGTACAGGCGGCGCATCAGCGCCACCGAATCGGGGTTGGAGGCGCCCACCACGATGCGGTCCGGCCGCATGCAGTCGGCAACCGCGTCGCCCTCCTTCAGGAATTCCGGGTTGGAGACCACGTCGAACGCGATCTCAACCCCACGCGCCGCCAGTACCTCGGCAATGGCGGCACGTACCTTGTCGGCCGTGCCTACCGGCACGGTCGACTTGTTCACCACCACGGTCGGCACGGCCATGTGCGTGCCGATCGTGCGGGCCACCGCCAGCACGTACTGCAGGTCGGCGCTGCCGTCCTCGTCCGGTGGCGTGCCCACGGCGATGAAAATCACCTGGCCATGCGTGATCGCGCTGGCAGCATCGGTGGTGAAGGCCAGCCGCGATGCCGCGTGATTGGCCTTGACCATCGGCTCCAGGCCCGGTTCGTAGATCGGGATGACGCCACGGTTCAGGCCATCGACCTTGGCCTGGTCGATATCGACGCAGACCACCTGGTGGCCGACATCGGCCAGGCAGGTACCCGTGACCAGACCGACGTAACCGGTACCGAAAATCGCTACACGCATGTCCGTGGGGACTCCAGATTCGCTTACGGCAGGACGTTGAGCAGTTCGACGTCGAAGGTCAGCGTCGCGTTCGGACCGATCGGACCGCCCGGCGTGCCCTGTTCGCCGTAGGCCAGCTCGCCCGGGATCCAGAAGCGGTACTTGGACCCGGTCGGCATCAGCGAGACGCCTTCGGACCAGCCCTTGATCACCTGGTCCAGGCCGAATTCGATCGGCTGGCCACGCTCGTAGCTGCTGTCGAACACGGTGCCGTCCAGCAGCTTGCCTTCATAGTTGACGCGGACCTTGCTGGTCGGCATCGGGCGCTCGCCCGAACCCGGACGCAGCACCTGGTACTGCAGGCCCGAGGCGGTGGTGACAACGCCCGGCACGGTCTTGTTCTTGGCCAGGAACGCGTTGCCTTCGGCGCGGTTGGTACCGCCCTTGGCAGCCGCTTGGGCCTGCATTTCAGCCTGCTTGCCGGCCATGAAGCCTTCCAGCGTGGCCTTGGCCTGCTCCGGGGTCATCTTGGCGGTGCCACCGTTGAAGGTGGTGGTGACGGCATCGAACAGCGCGTCCAGGTCCAGGTCCGCCTTCAGCGGTGCCAGCGACGGACCCACGGCGTAGGTGCCCAGCATCAGGCCCACCTTCTCGCGGTCCACCTTCGGCGGCGCGGTACCCGGGGCCACGCCCGGCACCGGCTGGCCACTCTTGGCCATCATCGCCTGGCGCAGGGCGGCGTCGGTCTTCTGCGCCTCGTCCTGCGAAATCAGCGGCGGCTTGCCTTCAAAGGCATTGGTCACGCCGCGGCGCAGGGCAGCCAGATCGATCTCGCTGGAGATCGGGGCAAACGAGTTGGCCACATCGATACCGATGGCGTAGCCGAGCTTTTCCCGTTGGGAGTTCAAAGCGGAAGTCTCCTTGACGGCCGCACGCGCGGCCGGTTGTTGCGACATCACGGTACCGGTGGCACCCATCGCCAGAATCAGAACCGACGCCGCGGCGCCGCGCATTCCCATCTTCATTCGCTGCTTTCCTGGAAGTGACTGGACGCCGACGACGGCGCGAAAGCGATCATTGTCGCACGCACATGCGAGATGTCGAGGTGGTCAGTGCTTTGCCGGTGTGACAGACAGCTCACGTTCGATCGCGGCCACCAGCGCCTTGTCGTCCGGCGTGACCTTGCTGGGGAACTGCGCCACCACCCGGCCGTCCCGGCCGATCAGGTACTTGTGGAAGTTCCAGCCCGGCGCCACCCCGGTGGCGGCGGTCAACCGCTGGTACAGCGGCGTGGCCTGCGGCCCGGTGACCTGCACCTTCTGGAACATCGGGAACTTGACCCCGTAGGTCAGCGTGCAGAATTCCTGGATCTGGGTCTCATCGCCCGGCTCCTGCCCCTTGAAGTCGTTGGACGGGAAGCCCAGCACCGAGAACCCGCGCGCGGCGTACTTCTTCTGCAGCGCCTCCAGGCCTTCGTACTGCGGGGTGAAGCCGCACTTGCTGGCGGTGTTGACCACCAGCAGCACCTTGCCGCCGTACTGCTTCTGCAGGTTGACTTCGGCCTTGCCGGCCAGCGGGCGATAGGCCACGTCCAGCAGCCCGGCCGCGTGGGCCCCGCTGGCGGCCAGCAAGCCGCCCAGCAGCAGCGTCACGCCCCAGCGGCGCACCCGCACGGTGGCCGCACGGCGCGGGGACGACTCAAGGGGGGTCAGGGGCATCGCAACACTCCACGAAAGGGATGAAAAGGGCTGTTTCGGACTATATCACCGGCCCTTTTGCCGCTGCGTGGCAGGGCCGGCAACGCCCTGCCCCGGCGCCGGCCGACGGACCTGGCGCCCCCGGCATCCACCGCCGCCGAGGGCCGGGTCGGCCCCGGCTTGCCGAATCTGGCGGTCTGGCGCCGCACCTGAATAGAGGCGTCTGCTCACCTACCATTGACCAGACTGAATGGACGATAGCCCACCCGGCTGTCAGGAATCCAAAACATCCTTTTACAAATCAACCACTTGAAATCACGGCGCGGTCGCTGCCATACCCCTGCCATCAGTTGGGGCTGGCAACCTGTTGCACTCCGGCGTGCCGGTGTTATAGTTGCATACAACACCAGTCACCTGATGCAGGGGAAGCCCATGAACCGCATGCGCCGCCGCCAGTCCGCCAAAGCTGTCACCGCCGCCTCCGCGCTGTTGCTGCTCGGCTGGCTTGGCACCCCCGCCGGTGACATCGGCAGCACCGCCGCCACCGGTGCGTTTGAAAGCCCGCAGGACGCAGGCGTACTCCAGGCAGGGAACGCCAACGGCGCCCCCACGCCCCCCCGCCGGCTGCACAGCTCCCTGTCCATGCCTTACTTCTCATTCGCACAGTCGCTGAACCCACGGAGCTGACCATGAGCGATATCCAATGGAGCGATGGTGCTCCGATCTACCGTCAGCTGAAAGAGCGCGTGATTGCCATGATGCTTGACGGCATCATCAAGCCTGGCGACGCCCTGCCTTCGGTCCGACAGGTCGCCGCCGAGTACCAGCTCAACCCCATCACCGTTTCACGCGCCTACCAGGAACTGGCTGACGAAGGCCTGGTCGAGAAGCGCCGCGGGCTGGGCATGTTCATGACCGAGGAAGCGGCCACGCAGCTGCGCAGCAGCGAGCGCGACCGGTTCCTCAATGAAGAATGGCCACTGGTGTTGGAACGCATCCAGCGCCTGGGCCTGAATCTCGACGAATTGCTGCCCCAGGGGAAATCCTCATGAATGCCGTTGCAAGTGATGTCGTCATTTCCGCCCGCGGCCTGCGCAAGGCCTACAAACAGACCGTGGCGCTGGACAACACCAGCTTCACCATCGCCCCGGGCCGGATCACCGGCCTGATCGGCCCCAACGGCGCCGGCAAGACCACCCTGCTCAAGGCGCTGCTGGGCCTGACCACGGTGGAAGGCGAGCTGCAGGTGCTGGGGCTGGACCCGGCCGTGCAGCGCAACGCGCTGATGAATGATGTGTGCTTCATCGCCGACGTGGCCGTGCTGCCGCGCTGGATGAAGGTGCGCGAAGCGATCGACTTCGTCGCCGGCACCCACCCGCGCTTCGACCGCGCCCGCTGCGAGCGTTTCCTGGCCTCGACCAAGCTGCAGCCCAAGCAGCGTGTGCGCGAGCTGTCCAAGGGCATGATCGTGCAGCTGCACCTGGCCCTGGTGATGGCCATCGATGCCAAGGTGCTGGTGCTGGACGAGCCGACCCTGGGCCTGGACATCCTGTACCGCAAAGAGTTCTACCAGCGCCTGCTGGAGGATTACTTCGACGAGCAGAAGACCATCATCGTCACCACCCACCAGGTGGAAGAGATCGAGCACATCCTCACCGACGTGATGTTCATCCGCGATGGCCGCATCGTGCTCACCACCGACATGGAAGACATCGGCGACCGCTACAGCGAAGTGCTGGTGTCGGCCGAATCGCTGGACGCCGCCCGCGCCCTGCAGCCCATCGATGAGCGTGCGCTGCCGTTCGGCAAGACGGTGCTGTTGTTCGACGGGGTGCCACGCGCCCAGCTCACGCCCCTGGGCGAGATCCGCAGCCCGGGGCTGGCGGACCTGTTCGTGGCCATCATGAAGGGAACCTACGCATGAACACCGTCCACTACCACCCCATCAGCAAGGCCAGCACCTTCAAGTGGATGCTCAAGCGCGAGTACTGGGAGAACCGCGGCGGGTTCCTGTATGCGCCGCTCATCGCCGGCGCGATTTCGCTGGTGATGAGCCTGATCGGCATCCTGTTCGGGCTGCTGGCCATGAACCGCGCGGCCAAGAGCGGCGGCCTGGTGATCGACAATGAAAGCGTCAACGTCAACGGGCTGGACCTGGCCCTGCTGACGAAGAAGCTGGACGCCGAGGCGCTGCACAACCTGGCCAACGGCCTGGACCTGACCCTGCTGCTGAGTTCGCTGTGGCCGTTCATCGTGCTGGCCTTCGTGGTGTTCTTCTACTGCCTGGGGGCGCTGTACGACGACCGCCGCGACCGCAGCATCCTGTTCTGGAAGTCGCTGCCGCTGTCGGACACCCAGACCGTGCTGTCCAAGGCAGTGAGCGCCCTGCTGGTGGCACCGGTGATCGCGGTGATCGCCTCGATCCTGACCATGTTCGGCTTCCTGCTGATCATCAGCGTGGTGGTGCTCAGCCACGGCGGCGACCCGATGACCCTGATCTGGGGCCCGGCCAGCCCGCTGGCCATCATGGCCGGCCACCTGTCCTGGCTGCCGGTGTACCTGCTCTGGGCACTGCCGAGCGTGGGCTGGCTGCTGATGTGCTCGGCCTGGGCCAAGACCAAGCCGTTCCTGTGGGCGGTGATGCTGCCGCTGTTTGCCGGCATCATCGTCAGCAGCACGCACCTGATGAACGCCTTCGACAGCACCAGCGGCTGGTTCTGGAAGCACATCGTCGGCCGCCTGTTGCTGGGCACCCTGCCGGGCAGCGACGTGTTCTACCGTACCGACCAGCTGCGCGCGGTGATCGGCGACCGTGACAACCTGGTGGCCGCACTGGCCCCGACCAACCAGCTGGCCGCGTTGAGCCTGCCCGATATCTGGATCGGTGCCGCAGTGGGCGTGGTGTTCATCATCGTCGCCATCCGCCTGCGCCGCCGCGCCGGCGAGATCTGATCGATTCATTCAAGGAGCCGCACATGATCCGCACGCTCGCTGTTGCTTCCCTGCTGTTGCTGCCGCTGTCGGCCCTGGCCGAACAGCCGCAGTGCACGTTCAATGAACCGCGCGACCTCAAGCTCGACCTGGCCGGTGCCAAGGCAGTGGTGTTCGAGGTCAACCAGCACGATCTGGTGCTCACCGCCGGTGGCGGTGCAGCCCAGCTCTCTGGGCGCGCCTGTGCCTCCAACGCCGACTGGCTGCGCCAGCTCACCGTGACCCAGCAGAAGGTGGGCGACAAGCTGGTGGTGCGCCTGCAACGCGAGAAGCAGAACCTCAGCATCAACATCGGGGGCAGCAACTACGCCTACCTGGACCTGCGCGGCAGCGTGCCGGACACCCTGCTGGTGCAGCTGAAGGTCGGCTCGGGCGATGTAAGCGTCACCGGCGCGCACTCGCTCAGTGCCGACGTCGGTTCGGGCGACATCACGTTGCGCGATATCAAGGGCCCGGTCACTGCGGCGATCGGCTCCGGCGATGTGACCCTGGACGGTGCCGGCGCGCTCAATCTGCTGTCGGTCGGCTCGGGCGACTTCAAGGCACGCAACCTGCGCGGCAACGCGAAGGTCGGCACGGTAGGGTCGGGCGATCTCGAACTGGACGGCGTGCAGGGCAACGTGACGCTGGAAACGCTGGGCTCCGGTGATGCCGACGTGCGCCAGGTCAAGGGCAACGTCAGCGTCGGCAACGTGGGATCGGGCGATGTCGAGCTGCGCGGCGTGGGCGGCAACGTCAGCGTCGAACGGCATGGTTCCGGTGACATCACCGCGCGCGATGTCGGCGGCGACCTGACCGTGGCTCACAGCGGCAGTGGCGATGTGCGCCACAGCGGTATCGGCGGTCGCGTGCAGCTGCCGCGCGGCAAGTAACTCCCCCCTTTTCGAGGAACGTGCGCATGATGACCCGACTGCTGCTGCCCACCCTGCTGCTGTGCCTGCCGCTGGCAGCCTGCGGCAACCACGATGCCGGCAAGACCGATCCGGCCACCGGCAAGGCCGCGTCACCGGCCGCTGAAGCGAGCACCGTTGGCAAGACCGTGCAGGACGCCACCGACAAGGCGCGCAGGGAACTTGCCCAAGGCAACATCAACATTTCCAACGACCAGTCCGACAAGGCCGAGATCACCCCGCAGGGCGAGCTGCTGATCAACGGCAAGACGGTCACCACCACCGCCAGCCAGCGCGCGCTGCTGCTGGATTACCGCAAGCAGGTCGAGGCGATTGCCGGCGCCGGCATGGACATCGGCGTGGCCGGTGCCAACCTGGGCGTGAAGGCGGCCGGCGAGGCGCTCAAGGGTATTTTCTCCGGGGATACCAACGGGATCGAGGAACGCGTGAACGCCGAGGCCAGCAAGATCGAAGCCCAGGCCAAGCAGCTGTGCACCCTGCTGCCGGGCATGATGGCCAAGCAGCAGGCACTGGCCGCCGCGGTGCCCGAGTTCAAGCCGTACGCCACCATGGACCAGAGCGACATCGACGACTGCGGCAAGTAACCGCCCTGCCTGCGACGTTCGGTCGCAGCCGGGCCCGCATGCACGGGGGGAGGACTAGAATGGTCCTCCCCCTTTTCATGCCTGCGCCCACCATGAAGAAGCTGTGCCTGCTGCTGTTCGCCCTGTTCTGCCTGGCCGCCACCGGCTGCGACCAGGAATACCGCAACCATCGTGCCGAGCGCGGCAAGCCGAAGATCACCGTCAGCGACGGCATGCTTACCGTGCGCCGCGCACCCGCGCCGAACATCATCGTGCTGCCCAACGGCCACATGAAGATCGACGAGATCGAAATTCCGCTCGACCCGAGCCAGCAGGCGCTGCTGCAGGGCATGTTCGGCCAGCTGCAGGTGCTGCGCCAGAACACGCTCACCGATGCCCCGCCGGACCCGGCCAAGCGCTCGGTCAAGATCCAGGTGCCCGATGGCATGCAGCCGATTCCGTCGGACCTGGTGCAGCGGATTCCGGAGTTCAAGGATTACACCGAGACGTTCGACAACCTGCAGGCGGATCGGCACTGACGCTTCGGTAGCGCGGGGGTCGGTGGGTCGGGCGCTGGGCGCCCATACCCTTTCCGGCGAATGTCCTCCGGCGTCGGCCTGCGGCCGCCCCCTCCTCCTTTATTTCGCCTCCAAGGGCAGGGGCGCCCAGCGCCCGACCCACCGACGGCCACGGAGCCAGCGCCCGTAGCGCCGGGCTCTGCCCGGCTGCCCCTGAATTTCCGGTCACCGAACGGCTTGCTCTCGGCGGGAACGAAGCGCCGGCCAGCGGCCGGCACTACCGGCGGAACAAAAAACGGGCCTTTCGGCCCGTTTTTCGTTGTTGCCGCTACCTGTATCGATCAACCACCGCCACCGCCGCCACCAGCATGGATACCACCGGCCGTCAGCGCCGCCGGATCCAGCAGCTTGCGCAGCTCGGCCTCGGACAGCCCGCTGTCTTCCAGCGCCACGTCCAGCACCGGGCGCTGCTCCTTGTAGGCGCGCTTGGCGATTCCCGCGGCCTTTTCATAGCCGATGATCGGGTTCAGCGCCGTCACCAGGATCGGGTTGCGATCCAGCGCCTCGCGCACCCGGTCTTCGCGCACCGTCAGGCCGGCAATCGCGGTATCGGCCAGCAGGCGCGAGATGTTGGCCAAGAGGCCGATCCCATCGAGCAGGTTGGCCGCGATCAGCGGCAGCGTCACGTTCAACTGGAAGTTGCCGGTCTGCCCGGCCACGGTGATCGCGGTGTGGTGGCCGATCACCTGCGCACACACCATCACCGTCGCTTCGGGAATCACCGGGTTGACCTTGCCCGGCATGATCGAGCTGCCCGGCTGCAGTGCCGGCAGTTCAATCTCGCCCAGGCCGGCCAGCGGACCGGCATTCATCCAGCGCAGGTCGTTGGCGATCTTGATCAGCGCCACTGCCAGCGCGTTGAGCTGGCCGGACAGTTCCACCGCATCGTCCTGCGCGGCCAGGCCTTCGAACTTGTTCTCGGCGCTGTCGAACTTGACCCCGGTCTGCTGCTTGAGCAGCTTGGCCACGCGTTCGCCAAAGCGCGGATCGGCATTGATGCCGGTGCCGATCGCCGTGCCACCCAGCGGCAGCCGGCGCAGCCGCTTGAGGCTGTCTTCGATACGCTCCTGCGCCGACGACAACTGCGCCGACCACGCCCCGAACTCCTGCTCGAAGGTGAGCGGCATGGCATCCATGAGGTGGGTGCGCCCGGTCTTGACCACCTTGCGCAGGCTGCGGCCCTTCTTGTCGATGGTCTTGCGCAGGTGCACCAGCGCCGGCAGCAGCTGTTCGTGCACGCCCAGCAGCGCCGACACGCGCAGCGCCGTGGGAATCACATCGTTGGAGCTCTGCCCCTGGTTGACGTGGTCGTTGGGATGCACCGCCAGCTTGCCCGCCTTGCCCGCGCGGTTGGCCAGGGTGGCAATCACCTCGTTGGCATTCATGTTCGACGACGTGCCCGAACCGGTCTGGTACACATCGATCGGGAAGTGCGCATCGTGCTGGCCGTCGGCCACTTCGGCCGCGGCTGCCTCGACGGCCTTGCCGATGTTCTTCGGCAGATGACCGAGCTCCACGTTCACCGCCGCCGCCGCGCCCTTGACCATGCCCAGCGCGCGGATGAAGCCGCGTGGCATGCGCTGACCGGAGACCGGGAAGTTGTTCACCGCCCGCTGCGTCTGCGCGCCCCACAACGCATCACTGGGCACCTGCAGTTCGCCCATGCTGTCGTGTTCGATCCTGAATCCCTTGCTCATTGCATTACTCCGCGATTCTTTCGGTAGGGAAAGGGAATCTGCGGCTGGCAATGGGCCTGATTCCCTGGCTGGCGGCTCTGCGCACAATACTCCCACCGTGCGCTGAAACCCAACAGCGCGGGTGATCGGCTAGACTCGGGATTCGTGTCCATTCAGAAAGATCTCCGCCCCCATGGGTGATGACCCTCACTGTAGTTCCTGGCGCGCCGCTGCGCGCGCAGCCCTGCACGCTCCCTGCGTCCATGCGGTTGCCTCTTTGCCTGCGGCCACGCCGCGAGGCGCGCGATGATCGGCAACCTGCTCCTGCTGCTGTTGGCCTTCGGCCTGGTGCTGCTCAACGGCTTCTTCGTGGCCGCCGAGTTCGCCCTGGTCAAGCTGCGCCATACCCAGGCCGTCGGCC
Source organism: Stenotrophomonas rhizophila (assembly GCF_000661955.1). Taxonomy (NCBI): domain Bacteria; kingdom Pseudomonadati; phylum Pseudomonadota; class Gammaproteobacteria; order Lysobacterales; family Lysobacteraceae; genus Stenotrophomonas; species Stenotrophomonas rhizophila. Next base: position 1,728,901 of record NZ_CP007597.1, on the reverse strand, counting down.
TGGCCGAACGGCACGGCTGGCGCGGCCGCCTGCTGCTCAACGTGCACTCCCATCTGGATGCCTATCTGTCGGCGTGCCAGCTCGGCATCACCCTGTCGTCGCTGGGCCTGGGCTGGGTCGGCGAGCCGGCCTTCGCGCACCTGCTGCAACCGCTGTTCGATGCCTTCGGCATGAGCGCCGACGCCTCGCGCCTGACCGCTTTCATCATTGCCTTCAGCGTGATTTCCTTCCTGCACATCGTGCTGGGCGAACTGGCCCCCAAGTCGATGGCGATCCGCCGCCCGGACCGCATGTCGCTGTGGACCGCCGCGCCCCTGTACCTGTTCTACTGGGCCATGTACCCGGCCATCTGGCTGCTCAACAACAGCGCCAACGCGCTGCTGCGGTTGGCCGGCTGGGGCGATGTTGAACACACCTCGCACCGCTATTCGCGCGAGGAACTCAAGCTCATCGTCGGCCGCCAGCAGCCCACCGACAGTGCGCCCGACCACGGCCTGACCCTGATGAGCCACGCACTGGAACTGCCGGAGCTGGTCGCCGGCGACCTGATGCGCCCGCGCGACCACCTGCGCTCGTTCCGCGATGGCATGGATCTGGCCGAGGTGATGGCCGAATTCGCCGAAAGCCGCTACAGCCGCTACCCGTGGTTCGACCGCGATGGCGAGGACGTGCTCGGCATCCTGCACATGAAAGACCTGCTGGTGGAAATTGCCCGCGGCAACCCCACCGACGATCTGCGCGCGCTGCTGCGCCCGGCCAACCTGATCGCGCTGGAGACCCCGGTTCCCAGCGTGCTGGAACGCTTCCGCACCGGCACCACGCACCTGGCGCTGTGCGTGGAGGAACATGGCCGCATCCTGGGCTACTTCACCCTGGAAGACCTGCTGGAAGTGGTGGTGGGTGACATCGAGGACGAGCACCCGCATATCGTCAAGGACGCCCCCACCCGCGGCGCCGATGGCAGCCTGCTGGTGGCCGGCTCGACCTCGATCTTCCGGCTGGAGCGCCTGCTCGGGCATGACCTGGAGGCCCCGGACCACCTCAATTCGGTCGGCGGGCTGATCGTCCACCAGTTGCAACGCCTGCCTGAAGAGGGCGAGCAGCTGGTGATCGACGGCCACCAGTTCACCATCAAGCGCATGGTCGGCCACCGCATCCAGGCCGTCACCGTACGCATGGCACAGGCCGAGGCCCCCGGGGCAGCGTAGAATGACGGCCCCCGCCGTCATTGCCCTGCGCCCGCCATGTCCGAATTCGCCCTGCTCGCCCTGTCCCCGCTCGATGGCCGCTACGCCGGCAAGGTCGACGCACTGCGTCCGATCTTCTCCGAATACGGCCTGATCAAGGCCCGCGTGAAGGTCGAAGTGGAGTGGCTGCTGGCCCTGGCCAACGAGCCGGGCATCGTCGAACTGGCGCCGTTCTCGGCCGCCGCCAGCGCCCGCCTGCGCGCCCTGGCCGAGGATTTCGCCCCCGCCCACGCCGCGCGGGTGAAGGAAATCGAGCGCACCACCAACCACGACGTCAAGGCGGTGGAGTACTTCATCAAGGAACAGCTCAAGGCCGACGCCGAGCTGGGCCCGGCGCTGGAGTTCGTGCATTTCGCCTGCACCAGCGAAGACATCAACAACCTCAGCTACGGCCTGATTCTGGAACAGGCCCGCCGCGAGGTGCTGCTGCCCAGCCTGGACGGTGTGACTGCCAGCCTGCGCGCCCTCGCCCATGCCCAGGCCGAACAGCCCATGCTGTCCCGCACCCATGGCCAGACCGCCTCGCCCACCACCCTGGGCAAGGAAGTGGCCAACGTGGTGGCCCGTCTGGAGCGCCAGCGCAGGCAGATCGCCGCGGTGGAACTGACCGGCAAGATCAACGGCGCGGTCGGCAACTACAACGCCCACGTCATCGCCTACCCGGCGGTCGACTGGCCGGCCTTCGCCAAGCGCTTCGTGGAAAGCCTGGGCCTGGTGTTCAACCCGTACACCACCCAGATCGAGCCGCACGACAACGTCGCCGAAATCGGCGATGCCGCGCGCCGCGCCAACATCATCCTGATCGACCTGGCGCGCGACATCTGGGGCTACATCTCGCTGGGCTACTTCAAGCAGAAGCTCAAGGAAGGCGAAGTGGGCTCCTCGACCATGCCGCACAAGGTCAACCCGATCGACTTCGAAAACGCCGAAGGCAACTTCGGCATCGCCAACGCCCTGTTCGAGCATTTCAGCGCCAAGCTGCCGATCAGCCGCTGGCAGCGCGACCTCACCGACTCCACCGTGCTGCGCGCGGTCGGCACCGCCTTCGGCCACACCCAGGTCGGCCTGGATTCGCTGGCCAAGGGCCTGGGCAAGCTGACCGTGAACCCCGAGCGCCTGGACGCCGACCTCAACGCCGCGTGGGAAGTGCTGGCCGAAGCCGTGCAGACGGTCATGCGCCGCTACGGCCTGCCCAACCCCTACGAACAGCTCAAGGCCCTCACCCGCGGCCAGGGCATCACCGCCGAATCGATGCAGGCCTTCGTCGAATCGCTGGACCTGCCCGAAGACGCCAAGCAGAACCTGCGCGACCTGACCCCGGGCGGCTACATCGGCCTGGCGGCGGACCTGGCCAAGGCGATCTGAGGATCCCGCCACCCGCAGGACCCCAGAAGGGACGCCGGCACTGCCCGCGTCCCTTCTTCGTTGTGGGCTGGGGGGCAGCCCGGCAGAGCCCGGCTCTACGGCGTTTCGTTGCAATGTGCTACCGGGTCTGGACGAAGGCCGCGGCCATCCCCGCCGCCGACCCACCCGGTAGGGTCGGATCCCGATCGACCGCCGACCCTGCTGATCAACGCGACGAACGCATGACCCTGGCCGGAGAAGGACGGGCGCTGGCATCGTCTCTTTATCGCCGCGGGCCATAGAGCAGCCGGGCAGAGCCCGGCTCTACGGGCGTTTCATTGCAATGCGTTACCGGATCCGGACCCCGTATCGGCAGTCGGTTGGGACCCGACCCTACCGGGCCATGCATCGTCCGGCCTTGGTCGCCGCGAAGCCACGGACGGAACGGGCCGCGGGACATCGCCCGAGCCGACGTCGCCCGGTGCGGTACCCGCGCACATTCCCGCAAGACAAAGGCCGCGGACATGCCCGTCGCCGACCCACCCGGTAGGGTCGGATCCCGATCGACCGCCGATCCTGCCGATCAACGCGACGAACGCATGATCCTGGCCGGAGAAGGACGGGCGCTTGCATCGTCAGGGTCCATTTATCGCCACGGGCTACAGAGCAGCCGGGCAGAGCCCGGCTCTACCTGTGTTTCGTTGCAATGCGTTACCGGGTCTGGACCCCGTATCGGCAGTCGGTTGGGACCCGACCCTACCAGAGCCACACATCACCTCTGTCGTACTTCGTTACCGCGCACGTCACGTAACAACGCACGCCACTGACCCGCCTTACCCGCCGCCCACACCGGATACCGTCCAGAGGTGGCCGGGCGGCCTTGCCCAGGACCGTGTGTTGCCATGGATGGCAACACCGAGCCCCCATGGACGGGTTTACGGCGTGTCCTGGGCAAGGCTGCCCGGCCACCTCCCGCCGCAGTCAGTCAAGGCGCTGCTTTGGACGTGGCTTTGGACGTAGCTTTGGACGTGGCCTTACGCTTCGAAACTCCACCCCCACCACCCCGCGACACCCCACCGCAGGTGCACATCGGCCCCAACCAGCGGACAATGGCCCCGCTCGCGCCGGCCACCTGCCGCGCCCCCGCTTTCCGTCTACACGCTCCAAGGATTCCCCCATGGCTGCCCGCACCACCAAGACCCCCGTCATCGAAATCCAGGCCCGCCCCGGCCTGCCGCTCGGCATGCCCGCCGCCGTCTTCCTGCGCGACTACTGGCAGAAGCGCCCGCTGCTCATCCGCGGCGCCTTCCCCGATTTCGAAACCCCCGTCCAGCCCGAAGACCTCGCCGGCCTGGCCTGCGAAGAAACCGCCCTGTCGCGCCTCATCACCCATGACCCCGCCACCGACGGCTGGAGCGTGCGTACCGGCCCGTTCCAGGAAGACGAATTCCCCGGCATGCCCGACCACGACTGGACCCTGCTCGTCCAGGACGTGGACAAGTGGGACGCCGACGTCCGCGCCCTCGTCAACCACTTCGACTTCCTGCCGCGCTGGCGCATGGACGATGTGATGATCAGCTTCGCCGCCACCGGCGGCTCGGTCGGCGCCCACGTCGACCAGTACGACGTCTTCCTGCTGCAGGCCTACGGCCACCGCCGCTGGCAGATCGACGCCAGTGAATCCACCAAGGGCAAGCGCCCCCCGCTGGACTTCCGCGACGACGTCGAACTCAAGCTCCTGCGCCGCTTCAAGCCCACCCACGACTGGGTGCTGGAACCGGGCGACATGCTCTACCTGCCGCCCAATGTCCCGCACAACGGCGTCGCCGAAGACCCCTGCCTGACCTTCTCCTTCGGCATGCGCGCACCGGCCTCGGCCGAACTGATCAGCGACTACCTGGACACCCTCATCGAAGGCGCCGACGAGTCGATCCGCTACCAGGATCCGGATCTCAAGCTGCCCGAAGACCCCAACGAAATCGACGTACTGGCCATGAACCGCGTGGTCGAGGCGCTCAATGCCATCCGCATGAACGACCCCGACAAGCTCGGCGACTGGTTCGGCCGCTTCATCACCACCTACCGCGCCGCCGGCGACGTGGTGGCCGGTGCCGACCCGCTGCCGCGCGAAGAAATCGAGGACGCGCTGGCCGCCGGCCTGGACCTGCAGCGCCACCCGTGGGCACGCATGGCCTGGCGCCGCGCCAAGCGCGGGGCCAGCCTGTACTGCAGCGGCCTGGAGTTTGCCCTGCCGGTCAAGGATGCGCAGGTCCTGGCGGCCACCGAACAGCTCGGCGGTCCGCTCTACCTCAAGCTCTCGGCCAAGGGCCGCGACGCCGTGCAGGCCCTGGTGGCCGGTGGCTACTACCAGTTGTTCGACCCGAACGCCATCGACGAGGATGTCGATGACGAAGAGGACGACGTCGAAGACGGCCACTTCGCCGAGGACGCCGTCGTTGACGGCACCGACAGCATCGAGGTCATGCACGACGCCACCGTCGAGGCCGACGTGCATGAAGTGACCATCCACGAAGATGGCATCGAAGTCATCGTCGATTTCGACGACAGCGACGACCAGGACGACGGCAAGCCGGTCTGAGCATGGCGACCCGCTTCCAGGTCGACGTCGTGGACTACCCGACGCAGCGCGAGGCGCTGCATCGGGTCCGCCAGCGCGTGTTCGTCGAGGAGCAGCAGGTGCCGGCCGCGCTGGAAATCGACGCGCTGGACCCGCTCAGCGCCCACGTCTTGGCCCGTGGCAGCGACGGCGAACCGATCGGTGCCGGGCGGCTCACCCCGGACGGCCGGATCGGCCGCATGGCGGTGCTGGCCGACTGGCGGGGCCGCGGCGTCGGGGAGGCCCTGCTGCTGGCCCTGATCGGCGCCGCGCGCAGCCGCCACTGGCGGGAAGTGAGCCTGCACGCCCAGCTGCCGGCCCGGGTGTTCTATACCCGCCAGGGCTTCCTGCCCGAGGGCGAGGTCTTCACCGAGGCCGGCATCGCCCACCAGCACATGCGTCTGGTGCTGGACGGGGCGGTGGCCATCGATAGTGCCGACCAGGCCGTGGCGATCACCACCGCCCTGGTCCACCGTGCCCGCCGCCAGCTGTGGCTGCACAGCCGCCAGCTCGACCCCGGGGTGCTGGATGCCCCGCCGGTGCTGGAGGCGCTGCGCCGGTTCGCCACCGCCCGCCACGACAAGCAGGCCCTGTTGATCGTGCACGACGCCGCCGCCATCGCCCAGGCCGGCTCACCGCTGCTGGGGCTGCTGCAACGCCTGCCCAGCGTGTTCCGGATCCGCCAGGTCAGCGACCCGATCGACCGCGCGTCGGCCTCGGCCTGCCTGCTCAACGATGCCGGCGACTACTACTTTCGTCTGAGCGGGCACCGTTTCGACGGCGAAGCCGGGCTCGCGCTGCGAGCACGTTCGCGGCCGTTGCAGGACGGTTTGCAGCGCGTATGGGAACGTTCGCGTGAATGCAGCGAACTGCGGGCGATCGGCCTGTAGCTCACGCCACGGGCTCGAACCTGTCTGGGAATGACACCGCAGGTCCTGCCAAGGTCCCATCGGTGCCCCTTCCTGTCCCGATGGGGGTACAATTTGGGGAGTTAGATACCGCCCGCGCAGGGCTATTCACTTTTCCCTGCCGGATCATCGAAGCCTTACCCCACAAGCGAATCCGACCCTCCATCGTGGACAATCTACTGAAGCAGTTTGCGCAGTCTTCGCAGCTCGCCGGCGGCAACGCCTCCTATATCGAGGATCTGTACGAGCAGTACCTCGTTTCTCCGGACAGTGTCGATCCCAAATGGAAGACCTACTTCGACGGCTTCAAGGGCCGCGAAGCCGGTGACATTCCGCACTCGGCCGTCATCGCCCACATCACCGACGCTGCCAAAAACGCTGCCAACAGCGGTACGGCCACCGGTGCCGGCGACGAGCGCGAGCGCAATGTCGGCCGTCTGATCACCGCCTACCGTTCGCGTGGCCACCTCGGTGCGAGCCTGGACCCGCTGGGCCTGACCCCGCCGACCAACCCGCCGGACTTGGGGCTGCCGTTCCACAGCCTGTCCGAGAGCGACCTGGGCAGCGAGTTCAGCACCGGCGGCATCGCCGGCCAGCCGCGCATGAAGCTGCGCGACCTGCTGGAGCGCCTGAAGAAGACCTACACCGGCTCGATCGGTGCGGAATTCATGCACATCTCCGAGGTCGAGCAGCGCCAGTGGCTGTACCAGCGCCTGGAAACGGCCGGTGGCAACTACAACCTGGATGCCGACACCCAGCGCCGCACCCTGGAACGCCTCACGGCGGCCGAGGGTCTGGAGCGCTACCTGCATACCAAGTACGTGGGCCAGAAGCGCTTCTCGCTGGAAGGCGGCGATGCGCTGATCCCGATGATGGACACCATCATCCGTGACGCCGGCAAGGATGGCGTCAAGGACGTGGTGATCGGCATGGCCCACCGCGGCCGCCTGAACGTGCTAGTCAACACGCTGGGCAAGAGCCCGCGCAAGCTGTTCGACGAGTTCGAAGGCAAGTTCGAGCACGACGAGCACGCCTCGGCCGGCGACGTGAAGTACCACATGGGCTTCTCGGCTGACGTGTCCACCCCGGGCGGCGCCGTCCACCTGGCGCTGGCCTTCAACCCGTCGCACCTGGAAATCGCCGACCCGGTCGTGGCCGGTTCGGTGCGTTCGCGCCAGGAGCGCCGCGGCGACTCCGCGCGCAAGCAGGTGATGCCGATCCTGATCCACGGCGACGCGGCCTTCTCCGGCCAGGGCGTGGTCATGGAACTGTTCCAGATGTCCCAGGCCCGCGGCTTCGCCGTTGGTGGCACGGTGCACATCGTGGTCAACAACCAGGTCGGCTTCACCACCTCCAACCCGCTGGATACGCGCTCCACGCGCTATGCCACCGACGTGGCGAAGATGATCGCCGCCCCGGTGCTGCACGTGAATGGCGATGATCCCGAAGCGGTGGTGTTCGCTGCCCAGCTGGCCTTCGAGTTCCGCCAGAAGTTCGCCAAGGACGTGGTCATCGATCTGATGTGCTACCGCCGTTGGGGCCACAACGAGGCCGACGAACCGGCGATCACCCAGCCGCTGATGTACCAGGTGATCCGCAAGCACCAGACCACCCGCGAGCTGTACGCGGCCAAGCTGGAAGCAGCCGGCGTGATTCCGGCCGACGCCGGCAAGGCGCTGGTCGATGCTTACCGCAACAAGCTCGATGCCGGTGAAGTGACCACCGAGCTGGCGGCGGTCGAGAAGACCCCGGCCACGAGCAAGATGTACGTCGATTGGCCTGCGCTGCTGAACGGCAAGCTGTCCGATCCCATCTCCACCGCGGTGGGCATGGAGAAGGTCAAGCAGCTGGCGAAGCTGATCAACACCGTGCCTGAAGGCGTGGAGCTGCACTCGCGTGTGGCCAAGGTGTATGACGACCGTCGCAAGATGGCCGCCGGCGAGATCCCGGGCGACTGGGGCTTTGCCGAGAACCTGGCTTACGCCACCGTGCTGGACGAAGGCAACAGCCTGCGCCTGGTCGGCCAGGACGTCGGCCGCGGTACGTTTACCCACCGCCACGCGATCCTGCACGACCAGAAGACCGACAACTACTACCTGCCGCTGCGCCAGCTGGTCGAGTCGCCGGAACAGGCCACCATCATCGATTCGCTGCTCAGCGAAGAAGCGGTGATGGCCTATGAGTACGGCTTCTCCACCACCGATCCGAACACCCTGTGCATCTGGGAAGGCCAGTTCGGCGATTTCGCCAACGGCGCCCAGGTCGTGATCGATCAGTTCATCGCTGCCGGCGAAGCCAAGTGGGGCCGTATCACCGGCCTTACCCTGCTGCTGCCGCACGGTTACGAAGGCCAGGGTCCGGAGCACAGCTCCGCGCGCCTGGAGCGTTTCCTGCAGCTGTGCGCGCTGGAGAACATGCTGGTGTGCGTGCCGTCGACCCCGGCGCAGGCGTACCACATGCTGCGTCGCCAGATGCGCATGACCACGCGCAAGCCGCTGGTGGTGATGTCGCCCAAGTCGCTGCTGCGCCACAAGCTGGCCGTGTCGAGCCTGGAAGAGCTGGCCAATGGCGAGTTCCAGCACCTGATCGGCGATGCCAACGCAGACGCCAAGAAGGTCAAGCGCGTGGTGCTGTGTTCGGGCAAGGTCTATTACGACCTGCTGGAAGACCAGACCAAGCGTGGCCAGGACGATGTGGCCATCATCCGCGTCGAACAGCTGTATCCGTTCCCGCGCGCGCTGCTGGCTGCCGAACTGAAGAAGTACGGCAAGGCTGCCGATGTGGTGTGGACGCAGGAAGAACCGCAGAACCAGGGGGCGTGGTACCAGATCCGCCACCACCTGCAGTTCTGCCTGGCCGATGGCCAGAGCCTGCACTACGCCGGTCGCGCCCGTTCGGCATCGCCGGCCGCTGGACACATGGCTGACCACATCATCGAACAGCAGAAGCTGATCGCCGATGCCCTGGTCAACCCGTTCAACGACTCGGTTGCTGAATAACCTCTCCCCCTCATTCTAGAAAAGACAAACCAGGAAGCTCCCGCATGGCCACCGAAGTCAAAGCCCCGGTACTGCCCGAATCCGTCGCCGACGGCACCATCGCCACCTGGCACAAGAAAGTCGGCGATGCCGTCAAGCGCGATGAAAACCTGCTTGATCTGGAAACCGACAAGGTCGTCCTGGAAGTGCCGTCGCCGGTCGATGGCGTGCTGAAGGAGATCAAGTTCGAGGTGGGCGCCACCGTGACCTCCAGCCAGATCGTGGCCATCATCGAAGAAGGCGCCGTGGCCGCTGCCCCGGCTCCGGCTGCGGAAGAGAAGAAGGCTGACGCCGCACCGGCCGCTGCTGCGCCGGCCGCGGCTGCTGCCCCGGCACCGGCTGCCAAGTCGGCTGCCGACGGCCTGCCCCCGGGCGCCCGTTTCTCGGCGATCACCGAAGGCGTGAACCCGGCCGACGTGTCCGGCTCCGGCCGTCATGGCGCGGTGACCAAGGAAGACATCGTCAACTTCGCCCGCAGTGGCGGCGCTGGCAAGGCCGCCGGTGCGCGTCCGGAAGAACGCGTACCGATGACCCGCATCCGCAAGCGCATCGCCGAGCGCCTGATGCAGTCCAAGAACAGCACCGCCATGCTGACCACCTTCAACGAGGTCGACCTGTCCAAGGTCTCGGCCGCGCGCAAGGATCTGCAGGACGAGTTCGTCAAGGCCCACGGCATCAAGCTGGGCTTCATGAGCTTCTTCGTGAAGGCCGCCGCCAACGCGCTGCAGCGCTTCCCGCTGGTCAATGCCTCGATCGACGGCGACGACGTCATCTATCACGGCTACTCGGACATCTCCATCGCCGTGTCGACCGACAAGGGCCTGGTGACGCCGGTGCTGCGCAACGTCGAGCGCATGTCGTTTGCCGACATCGAAAAGACCATCGCCGACTACGCCAAGAAGGCCCGTGACGGCAAGCTGAGCCTGGAAGAACTGCAGGGCGGCACCTTCACCGTGACCAACGGCGGCACCTTCGGCTCGCTGCTGTCCACGCCGATCATCAACCCGCCGCAGAGCGCCATCCTGGGCATGCACGCCATCAAGGAGCGTCCGATCGCCCAGAACGGCCAGGTCGTGATCGCCCCGATGATGTACCTGGCGCTGTCCTACGACCATCGCATCATCGATGGCAAGGATTCGGTGCAGTTCCTGGTGGACATCAAGAACCAGCTGGAAAACCCGGGCCGCATGCTGTTCGGCCTGTAACACCTGCCACCCCTCCGCGCCTGCGCGGAGGGGTGTTGGTTCTACGGCACTGCACCGCACTGCCCTGCTCTCTCCCCGGCGCCTGCGCGCCACCGGCTTCGACCGAAGCTCGGGAATGCAACAAGGACTATTTCAATGGCTGAACAATTCGACGTCGTCGTCATCGGTGCCGGTCCGGCCGGCTACCACGCCGCCATCCGTGCCGCGCAGCTGGGTCTGAAGACCGCCTGCATCGACGCGGCCCTGGGCAAGGACGGCAAGCCGGCCCTCGGTGGCACCTGCCTGCGCGTGGGCTGCATCCCGTCCAAGGCGCTGCTGGATTCCTCGCGTCAGTTCTGGAACATGGGCCACATCTTTGGCGACCACGGCATCAGCTTCAAGGACGCCAAGATGGACGTCGAAGCGATGGTTGGCCGCAAGGACAAGATCGTCAAGCAGTTCACCGGCGGCATCGGCATGCTGTTCAAGGCCAACAAGGTCGCCGCCTACTACGGCTTCGGCGAACTGCAGCCGGGCAACGTGGTCAAGGTCACCCAGCATGACGGTTCCATCGTCGAGCTGAAGGGCACCAACGTCATCATCGCCGCCGGTTCGGACTCGATCGAACTGCCGTTCGCCAAGTTCGACGGCGACACCATCGTCGACAACGTCGGCGGCCTGGACTTCACCGAAGTGCCGGCCCGCCTGGCCGTGATCGGCGCCGGCGTGATCGGTCTGGAACTGGGCAGCGTGTGGAAGCGCCTGGGTTCGGAAGTGACCATCCTGGAAGCGCTGCCGGAGTTCCTGGCCGCGGCGGATACCGAAGTGGCCAAGGCGGCCGCCAAGGAATTCAAGAAGCAGGGCCTGGACATCCGCCTGGGCGCCAAGGTCTCCAAGGCCGACGTGACCGGCAAGGGCAAGAAGAAGGAAGTCGCCCTGACCTACGCCGACGCGGAAGGCGAAAAGAGCCTGATCGTGGACAAGCTGCTGGTGGCCGTTGGCCGTCGCGCCGCGACCAAGGGCCTGCTGGCCGAAGGCACCGGCGTCAAGGTCAACGAGCGTGGCCAGATCGAAGTGGACGACCATTGCCACACCGGCGTCGACGGCGTGTGGGCGGTCGGTGACTGCGTGCGCGGCCCGATGCTGGCGCACAAGGGCTTCGAGGAAGGCATCGCGGTTGCCGAGCTGATCGCCGGCCTGCCGGGCCACGTCAACTTCGACACCATTCCGTGGGTCATCTACACCGAGCCGGAGCTGGCCTGGGTTGGCAAGACCGAGCAGCAGCTGAAGGCCGAAGGCATTCCGTACAAGGCTGGCAGCTTCCCGTTCGCCGCCAACGGACGTGCCGTGGCCATGATCGAGCCGGCCGGCTTCGTCAAGGTGCTGGCGCACGCTGAAACCGACCGCGTGCTCGGCATGCACCTGGTGGGCGCCAACGTGTCCGAACTGGTGCACGAAGGCGTGCTGACCATGGAGTTCAACGGCTCGTCCGACGACCTGGCGCGCATCTGCCACGCCCACCCGTCGCTGTCCGAAGCGGTGCACGACGCGGCCATGGCCGTGACCAAGCGCGCGATCCACAAGGCGAACTGATCGCCCTGCGGTACGCGTAACGAAAAACCCCGCCAAGGCGGGGTTTTTTGTGCCTGCTCATCCGGTGGTGCCGGCCGCTGGCGTGTGCCTCGACCATCGCCCCGGTGGTGCGGCTCGCTGGCACTCGCCTCGACCATCGCTCTGGTGGCGTGGCTCGCTGGCACTCGCCTCGACCATCGCGCCGGTGGGGTGGCTCGCTGGCACTCGCCTCGACCATCGCGCCGGTGGGTGGCTCTCTGGCACTCGCCTCGACCATCGCTCCGGTGGCGTGGCTCGCTGGCACTCGCCTCGACCATCGCCCCGGTGGTGCGGCTCGCTGGCACTCGCCTCGACCATCGCCCCGGTGGGGCGGCTCGCTGGCACTCGCCTCGACAATAGCGCCGGTAGTGCCGGCCGCTGGCCGGCTCCACGTAGGGCTGATCGAGGAGCCGGCCAGCGGCCGGCACTACCGGCGCGATTCCGTCAGCAACACTGCAGCCCCAGCCAGGTCTGCGACAGGTCCCGCGCGGCCAGGTCCTGCCGGCGCACCCAGACGTACAGCATTCCCGAATCGCCCCACATCGCCTCGTCGTCCGAATCCAGTTGCAGCAGCAGCGTCCAGTCGCCCACGCCGGCCTCCAGCGCAGCCGCGCGGGGATCGCCATACCCGCTCGGGTCGCCGCAATACAGCCCATTGCTGACCAGCTGCGCTTCCAATGCCATGTCACCCTGCACGTTGTGCGACCAGCCACCCAGGCCGTGCCGTTCGCCCGGCGTCGGCGACCCCAGGTCGGCAACCTCCTCCACCAGCGCGTAGTAGCCCTCCTCCGCGTCGTCGTCCCAGCTCAACCCCGCGTCACGCAACGCCTGCGCCACCTGCTCGCCCTCGGACGAAAACGGATGCGGCAGGCTCCAGGCCGGGTGGAATGCCAGCGCGGACGGCGCCAGCGCGGCCTCCGCATCCGGCGCAGGCAGCCGCTGCAATTCGCCCGGGTCGAACAGGTAGATGCCATGCCCACTGCGATCGGCCGGGTCATAGCCCCACGGTTGTGTCTCGGTGTCGTAGAAGAACGACAGCACGCCCTGCGCAGGCAGGTCCAGCCCGCACTGCAGACCCTGCAGGTCGGCCAGGTTGATCTGCAGCAGGAAGTCCAGCGTCCTGCCCTTGTGGGTAGGCCACGCGAACCCTGCGGGCACATCCGGCCCGCCGCCGATCCGTGAGGCGCCGATCGGTGCATCCGTCTCCGCCCGACGGCTGAAACCCACGCGCGGCCGCAACCACGGCAGCAGCGCACTGGCATGCGGACCAAGCCCATGCGATGCGCACAGCGCGATGAAATCCTGTTCCGGCAACGTCATGACCACATCCCTGTCTGAAGGCAGCCAGCAGTCTAGGCGCAGCACCGACAAAACCGGTAGAGCCGACCGTTGGTCGGCTGCGCTTTCTGCCGGGCACATGAGGAGCCGGCCAGCGGCCGGCACTACCGATTTTCGAGGGGCCGGCCAGCGGCCGGCACTACCGATTTTCGAGGGGCCGGCCAGCGGCCGGCACTACCGATTTTCGAGGAGCCGGCCAGCGGCCGGCACTACCGATTTCCAGGGGCCGGCCAGCAAGCCGGCATCATCCGGGTCAGGCCGCCAGTGGGCGGCCGCCGCCGCCCAGCAGGCGCGCCGGCAGCATGAACAGCGCGCGCAGGAACGCGAACAGCGCCGAGAACGTGATGCCCACCAGGCGGAACGGCAGGCTCAGCAGCCACACCAAGGGCCAGGCGACCAGCGCCAGGATCGCCAGCGGCCAGCACAGCACGAACAACAGGCACCACACCCCCAGCGCAAGCAGTGTCTTCATCGTCGGTCTCCACCGGCATCGGGCGACAATGCCCGCAGCCTCACGTTGCCGCTGCGCCGTCCGCGCGGCAAGCGGGATGCGACGAACGCCGACCCCGGCCGACGAAAGCAGGAATACGCCGATGAGCGGGTAGAGCCGAGCGTTGCTCGGCTGAACGGCCAGCATCGCCGCTTCGGTAGAGCCGAGCGTTGCTCGGCTGAACGGCCAGCATCGCCGCTTCGGTAGAGCCGAGCGTTGCTCGGCTGAACGGCCAGCATCGACGCTTCGGTAGAGCCGAGCGTTGCTCGGCTGAACCGCCAGGATCGCCGCTTCGGTAGAGCCGAGCGTTGCTCGGCTGAACGGCCAGGATCGCCGGCCGCGAGAGCAGCCGACCAACGGTCGGCTCTACCCCGTTCCGGGGCCCAGGCGTACCGCCCCATCGCCAAGGCGTACCGACCCATCGCCCAGGCGTACCGACCCATCGCCGGGCGTACCGACCAACGGCCGGTACCCAATCCGTTACAGGACCCGGGCCAACCACCGGTAGCACACGACCGTTGGTCGTGTGCCGCAGGTCATTCGAACGAACCCACCGAATCGTGCGACAGGTTGTCGAAGCGGGTGTACTCACCGAAGAACTTGAGCTTGCACGAGCCGGTCGGGCCGCCTCGGTGCTTGCCGATGATGATCTCGGCCAGGCCCTTGTCGGGCGAGTTTTCCTTGTTGTAATAGTCGTCGCGGTAGATGAACACGATCATGTCCGCGTCCTGCTCGATAGCGCCGGATTCGCGAAGGTCGGCCATCACCGGGCGCTTGTCGGTACGCGTTTCCAGCGAGCGGTTGAGCTGGGACAGCGCGATCACCGGCACGTTGAGTTCCTTGGCCAGGCCCTTCAACGAACGCGAGATTTCCGAGATTTCGGTCGCGCGGTTTTCGCTGTTGCCCGGCACGCTCATCAGCTGCAGGTAGTCGATCACGATCAGGCCCAGGTCGTGCTCGCGCTTGAGACGGCGGCACTTGGAGCGCAGGATCTCCGGCGACACGCCCGGCGTGTCGTCGATGAAGATCTTGGTTTCCTTCAGCATCCGGATCGCACCGGTCACCCGGCTCCAGTCTTCGTCTTCCAGCTGGCCGGTACGCAGGCGCTGGGCGTTGATGCGGCCGTTGGAGGAAATCAGACGCATGGCCAGCTGCGAGGCTGACATTTCCATCGAGAACACCGCCACGCCCTTCTTGGACTTGATCGCCGCGTACTCGGCGATGTTCAGCGCGAAGGTGGTCTTGCCCATGGCCGGGCGCGCGGCCAGGATGATCAGGTCGGTCGGCTGCAGGCCGGAGGTCATCGCGTCGAAATCGGCGTAGCCGGTCGGCAGACCGGTGATGTTGCCGCCGTTCTCGAAGCGGTTGCGCAGTTCTTCGAACGCATCTTTCAACGCGCCGGGCATCGCCACGAAATCGGTGCGACCACGCGCGCCCTGCTCGGCAATGGCGAACACCGACTTTTCCGCCGCCGACAGCAGTTCGCTGCTCTCGCGGCCTTCGGGCTGGAAGCCGTCGTTGACGATGTCGGTGCCCACCTGGATCAACTGGCGCAGCACCGCCTTGTCACGCACGATTTCGGCGTAGGCGGCGATGTTGGCGGCCGACGGCGTGGTGCTGGCCAGTTCGATCAGGTAGGCGCCGTCAGCCACCAGTTCCATGCGGCCCTGCGACTCGAACCACTCGCCCAGGGTGACCGCATCGAACGGGCGGTCGCGCTCGGACAGCTCGCGGATCGCCCGGTAGATCATCTGGTGGTCGCGACGGTAGAAGTCGGTCTCGGTCAGCTGGTCGTTGATGCGGTCGTAGCTTTCCGGCGCCAGCATCAACCCGCCCAGCACCGCCTGTTCGGCCTCGATCGAATGCGGCGGCACGCGCAGCTGGTCGATCCGCGATTCATCGCGGTCGAAGCGGTCACCGCGGTCTTTGCGGTCGGAACGGAAGCCAGAGCGGGCGGACATGTGAAGGCGTACTTCCTGCGGTGCGGGGCGTGGGGCATGGTAGGCACGGCGCGCGCGCCGCAACCACGCACAACCCTGTGGATAAGCAGTGGATGAGCTGGGTATAACGGCACTTGCCGGCCGGTTGCGGCGGCAGCGCGTGGCGCACGACGCCGGGCCGTGCGCCGAACCGCATTATCGCAGAAGCACCCGGCTCAATGCTGACCGCCGTGGGTAGCGATCCAGGCGAGGAATTTGTCCACGAAGCCCTGCAGGAACGTGCGGGTACCTTCACTGGTGATGTGGCCCGCCTCGTCGATCAGGCCCTCCTTGAAATGCAGGAACACCTCCGGCTGGCCCAGCACCGGCATGTCCAGGTAGGCCAGCACGTTGCGCAGGTGCTGCTGGGCCAACGCGGTGCCGATCACGCCGATCGAAGCCCCGACCACCGCCGCTGGCTTGCCGGCGAAGGCGCTGTCGCCGTAGGGCCGCGAGCCCAGGTCGATGGCGTTCTTGAGCACGCCGGGAATGGAACGGTTGTACTCGGGGGTGACAAACAGCACCGCGTCGGCGTCACGGATCTGCTGCTTCAGGCGGACGCCCTGGGCCGGGTAGTCCTTGTCGAAATCCTGGTTGTAGAGCGGCAGGTCGCCGATCTCCACATGCTCGAAGCGCGCCTTGCCACCGGCCAGCTTCTCCAGCGCGTGGGCGAGCGCCTTGTTGTGCGAGCCCTTGCGCAGGCTGCCAACCAGTACCGCAATCTTCACGTCGGCCATGGGATGTCTCCGTTGGGGGAAAACCCCAGCCTAGGCGGGCGGCCCTTCGGTCATGGTGAAGGGGGGTAGAGCCACCCCATGGGTGGCTACCTTTCAACCCCGCATCATCGACACGTCAGCCACCCATGGGGTGGCTCTACCAGGGCGCCATGCGCACGTGGATGGCGCGCGCGTGCCGACCAACGGTCGGCAGCTACCCGCGCGGGACGGTGGCACGCACGTCGCGCCAATGCGCCTGCCAGGCCTGGAACATCAACACGTTCCACAGGTGCGTGTGCCACTTGCGCTCGCCCTGCTGGAACTGCTGCCACAGCGGCACCACCGCCTCGACGTTGAACACGCCCTCGGCAGCCAGCCGCGCCGGGTCCAGCAGTGCGTCGGCCCAGCCGCGCAGGTCGCCCTTGAGCCAGGCGCTGACCGGCGCGCCGAAGCCGCGCTTGGGCCGGTGCACCATGTCCTGCGGCACGTACCGACCCAGCACCCGCTTCAGCAGGTACTTGCTCACCCCGTCGCGCTGCTTCATGCCCAGCGGCAGCGACCAGGCGAACTCGGCCACGCGCCAGTCCAGCAGCGGGGCGCGCGCCTCCAGGCTCACCGCCATGCTGGTGCGGTCCACCTTGCACAGCAGGTCGTCGGGCAGGTAGGTGTTGAAGTCGGCCAGCATCATCGCGTCGGCCGGCGAGCCGGCGCCGTGCAGCGGGTCGGCCAGGTCGTAGAAGCTGCCGGCCCCGGTGGCCCCCTTCACCGCCGCGACCGGGTCGCGCCAGCGCGAGATGCGGTTGCGGTACACATCGCCGATGCCGCGCGCGCCCGTCTCGGCCAGCAGCGCGGCCAGCCCGCCGGTGCGCGAGGCCTCGCCCTGGGTCTGCGAACGGGCCGCCATCCAGCGCCGCAGCGGTGCCGGCACCTTGCCCAGCATCGCCCAGTTGCGCAGCGCGCGCTGGTACCGGCTGTAGCCGAAGAACAGTTCATCGCCGCCGTCGCCGGACAGCGCCACGGTGACCGACCCGCGCGCCAGCTTGGCCACCAGCGCGGTGGGCACCTGCGAGGCATCGGCAAACGGCTCGTCGAACATCGCCGGCAACTGCGGCACCACCGCCAGGGCATCCGCACCGCTGACATACAGTTCGGTGTGATCGGTGCCCAGGTGCTGCGCCAGCGCCTTGGCCAGCGGCGCTTCGTCGTGGTCCGAGCCCTGGAAACCAATGCTGAAACTGTGGATCGGCGATGCCGACTGCGCCTGCATCAGCGCGGCCACCACCGACGAATCGGTGCCGCCCGACAGGAACACCCCCACCGGCACGTCGGCCACCATGCGCAGCGCCACCGCGTCGCGCAGCACCGCGTCCAGCTGCGCTTCGGCCTCGTCATCGCTGCCCCGGAACGGCTGCGCCAGCGCCTGCTGCATGCGCTCGCGCGCATTCCAGAACGGCACCTGCTGCTGGTCCGGGCGGTGCGCCGCGGCACCAGCCGCTACAGCCGCCGCATCCAGCCGCAGCGCGCGACCGGGCATCAGCTTGAAGCAGCGTTCGTGGATGCAGTGCGGGGCGGGAATGTAATCCAGCCGCAGCAGCAGGGTCAGCGCGTCGCGGTCGATGTCGTTGTCAAAGTCCGGGTGCTGCCACAGCGCCTTCAGCTCCGAGCCGAACACCAGCGCATCGCCGGCCCAGCCGTAGTACAGCGGCTTCTTGCCGACCCGGTCGCGGGCCAGCCACAGGCACTGCTCGGCGTGGTCCCACAGCGCGATGGCGAACATGCCGTTGGCGCGCTGCAGGGTCTCATCCAGCCCCCAGGCCACGAACGCGGCCAGCAGCACTTCGGTATCCGAATGGCCGCGGAAGCGGTGGCCCAGCGCTTCCAGCTCCGCACGCAGGGCGACAAAGTTGTACACCTCGCCGTTGTAGGCCAGCACGTAACGGCCGTCGTTGGACGCCATCGGCTGGTGCCCCAGCGGCGACAGGTCCAGGATGCTCAGCCGCCGGTGCGCCAGCGCGATGCCACGGCCGGCATCGGCCCACACCCCGCTGTCATCCGGGCCACGATGGACCAGCGCATCGCCCATGCGGCGCGCCAAGCCTTCCAGTGCTGCCTGTTCCGTTACCGGACCCGGCAACAGCATTCCTGCCAATCCACACATGCGTCAGAGATCCTGCGCCAGTACCCGGGCGGCGCTTACCAATGCATTGTCGCTTGGAAGCACGCACATTGCTGCCCCCGCCAGCGGGGTGTAGGTGTCGGCGCCGCACACCCGCTGCAACGGCAGGTGGCCCAGCCCGGCCTCGACCAGCGCGGTGATGACGCCCTCGCCCACCCCGGCGCTGTGCCGGCCTTCGTCCACCACCAGCACCCGCTGGGCGTCGGCGGCCTGTTCGGCGATGAAACCGGCATTGAGCGGCACCAGCCAGCGCAGGTCCACCACCCGCACCTGCCAGCCCAGTTCGGCCTGGAGGGTGCGCGCCGCGCGCAGGCTCATCGGCACGCCGTTGCCGTAGCTGAAGATCACCAGGTCGTTGGCCTCCGGCGCGTACACCCGGCCCTCGCCCGGGCGCATGGTCTGGGTGGGCGGTGGGTACGGGAACAGCCACTGGCCATCGCCGGGCGCGTACAGGTCCTTGGTCATGTACAGCGCGATCGGCTCCAGGAACACCGACACCCGGCCGTCCACCTGCGCCAGCGCGGCCAACGTACGCAGCATCATCGCCGCATCGTCGCCCCGCGACGGGCACCCCACCACCAGCCCGGGGATGTCGCGCAGCGCGGTGATCGAGTTGTCGTTGTGGAAGTGACCGCCAAAGCCCTTCTGGTAGCCCAGCCCGGCAATGCGTACCAGCATCGGGTTGCGGTACTGGTCGTTGGAGAAGAACTGCAGCGAACAGGCCTCGCCGCGCAGCTGGTCGGCGGCGTTGTGCAGGTAGGCCAGGTACTGGATCTCCGGGATCGGCAGCATGCCCAGGTTGGCCAGGCCCTGTGCCATGCCCAAGATCATGGTTTCATCCAGCAGCGTGTTGAACACCCGGCGCGGCCCGAACGCCTTGAGCAGGCCCTTGCTGACCGTATACACCCCGCCCTTCTGCGCCACGTCCTCGCCGAACAGCAGCGTGGACGGGTATTTGGCCATCAGTTCGTGCAGGCCCTGGTTGATCTGGATGGCCAGGTGCCGCGGCGGCAGCTGCTCGGGCAGCTGCGCCTCGCTGCCGAAGGCGGCCACGCGCGCCTGCGGATCGGCCACGCGTGCGGCTTCGGCCTGCACCGCCGCCGGCGAGTAGGGGGCCAGCGGTGCCATGATCTGCGCCAGCCCGTCCAGCTTGGGCCGGCGGTCGGCTTCTTCGGCGGCGGCGAAACACCGTACACGCATCGCTTCGTAGCGCTGCAGCAGCTGCTCGGCCGTCATCCAGCCCGATTCAAGTGCGATCTGCGCCGAGCGCAGCAGCGGGTCGGCCGCCTCGGCCGCACACAGTTCCGGCAAGGGGCGCCACTCGATTTCGAAGTCGGTGCCGGCGTGGCCCATCAGCCGCGTGGTGCGCAGGTGCAGGAAGGTGGGCCGCCGGGTGCGCCGGCAGTGCGCCAGCGCGCGTTGCACCTGGCCGTGGCCGGTGGCCAGGTCCAGGCCGTCGGCGAAGAAATAGTCCAGCCCCGGGCGCTGGCTGAAGGCCTGTGCGATCCAGCCGTCGGGCGTCTTCACCGAAATGCCGATGCCGTTGTCTTCGCACACGAACAGCACCGGCGCCGGCAGCCGCTGGTAGGCCGCCCAGGCCGCCGTGTTGAACGCGGTCTGCGCGGTGGCGTGGTTGGACGAGGCATCGCCGAAGGAGCAGATCACCACGCTGTCGTCGGGAATCGGCAGCGCGTGGCCGATGCGGCGTGCGCTTTCGATGGCCATCGCCGTGCCCAGTGCCTTGGGCAGGTGCGAGGCGATGGTGGAGGTCTGCGGCAGCACCCACAGCGGCTTGCTGCCCCATACCTTGTGCCGGCCGCCGCTGGCCGGGTCGTCACAGCTGGCGGCGAACGACAGCGCCGCGTCGAGCACCGGGTCCATGCCTGGCAACTGGCGGAAGCGTTCGGCCATGAACGCCCCGGAGCGGTAGTGCAGGAACGCCGGATCGGTGTGCCGGGCCAGCCGCGCCACCAGCGCGTTGCCCTCGTGGCCGGACGAGCCGATGGTGTAGAAGACCTTGTTCTGGACGCGCAGCACGCGCGCCATCAGGTCAAGGTGGCGGCTGATCAGCTGCGACTCCAGCAGCGCGTCGAAGCCGGCGGCGTCGAGGGTGCTGCCGGGCAGGATCGGCGCGTCGGCGGCCGGACGCGGGGCGGGATCGCCCCGCCACTGCTGCACGAATTCAGTGAAGTTGGTATCGCAGATCTCAGCCCGGTTGAGGGCCTTCATGCGTGCGGGAATCGGATCGGGAACCACGGCAAACATCCATCAGCCTCCGTGACGCGCGGCCCAGGTGGCCACGCCGCGAGCATGGCCGCAACCTGCGCAGGTTGCCAAGCGCGGGTGCAGCATGCGCGGTCACGTGCGGCGGCGGTGCTGCCATTGGTCGCGAGACTGGCCCCAGATCTCGATCGGCTTGCCGTCATGCGGCGGCGGCAGCTCGCCCATGCGCAGCAGCGTGCTGCCCAGCTTGCGCGCCACGACCTTGGAGTTCTCGTTGGCCGCGTCGATGGTGTGGATCACCTCCTCCCAGCCCAGCGCGTTGAACGCCCAGTCGATGCTGGCCACCGCCGCTTCCGGGGCATAGCCCTTGCCCCAGCTTTCACGGCGGATGCTCCAGCCCACTTCGGTGCCGGGCCAGTCCAGCGGCTGCCACGGGCCCATGCGCCCGACCCAGTCGCCGCTGCTTTTCTCGATCACCGAAAACATCGAAAAGCCGTACAGGTGCCAGCTGCCGGCCAGGCAGCTGAAGCTGCGCCATGCCTGCGACGGGGCCTGCACGCCACCCAGGTGCTGCATGACCTCCGGGTCGGAGCAGAAGCGCAGGAAGGCGTCGAAATCCTCGGCGCGGGGTGGGCGCAGGATCAGGCGGTCGGTTTCCAGCTGCAGGTCGAAAATGCTCATCGCGATGGCCGTCGGAACACAGGCAGAAATCATCGCAGACGGCCGGGCGGCGCGCTGTGGCGGCCTCCGCAAAACGCAACAGGCCGGACGACGCCGGCCTGTTGCTCGCACGATCCATCCGCGCGGAGTTACTGCTTGTTCGAATCCAGCGCGGCGGTCTGGGTGACCAGCTGGCCGTCGATGACCGGCAGGCGGTCGCTGCTCGGCTTGTTGTCCATCTTCACGGTCTTTTCCACGCCATCGTAGCGGTAGGTCACGTTGTAGCCGGTGACCGCGTTGTTGGTGCCCATCGGAATGCGGTTGCCCGGCTTGCTGGCCATGCGCATGGTGCCGGTGGTGCCATCTTCATTGCGGTAAGTGACGTTGTAGCCGGTGACCTTGGTCGACTCGGAGGTCGCCGTTTCGGTGTGGCACTGGCGCTCGGTGCGGTTGACCACGCGGCCACCCACGTGGCGCTTGTCGACCTGGTTGCCGATCAGGCCGCCGGCCACGGCACCGGCCGCGGTGGCGGCCTTCTTGCCATTGCCGCCGCCCACCTGGTTGCCCAGCAGGCCGCCGATGACCGCACCGGCGACGGTGCCGCCGACGTTGCCATCGCGCTCAGGCAGGCGCTCCTGCACCACCACGTCCTGGCAGACTTCATGCGGGGTCTGGGTGGTGGAGGTCTGGCGCACCGGCTCGGTGCCGATCACGGTGGCGTAGGCCTTCTCTTTCTTGGTCAGCGGATCGACCTTGACGATGTCGGCGTATTCCAGCTTGCCGGCCTTGTCGTCCACGGCGAGCGCATCGGTGCGTGCACCGTCGTCGGCCAGGGGGGTGGTGTCCAGGGTCGGCCGGGTCTGCGTCGCGGCTACCGGATCGGCGGCGGACGAGCCACTCTTCATGAAAGCAGCGGTGGCGATGCCGCCGACAAGCAGCGCGCCAGCGGCGACCAAAGCAGTGGTAGTAGTACTTTTCATAACCGGCTCCCTGCGGACGATCCGCAACGTTCTTGAGCGGGATTCCAGCATGCGGTGCCTGAACGGAATCTCCACACGGCGTGCACGCTCCCCTTACCCATTCAGGTTCTGTGTCATTGCAGGCCGTGATAGCGTTTACAGCTTCTGTCGAGGAGCGCGTCATGGCCAATCCACTGTTGTTGCCGGTGCTGGAATGGGCACGCCGGCTGCGCTACCCCACCCTGTTCAAGCTCACCGCCGGCCTGTTCGCGCTGACGCTGTTCATTCCCGACCCGGTGCCGTTCGTGGACGAGATCCTGCTGGGCCTGGGCACGTTGCTGCTGGCCAACTGGAAAAACCGAAGCGCGGCGCTGCCGCCGGTACTGCCGGGCAAACGCCGCGCGTGACGCTGGTCGACAGCCACTGCCACCTGGACGCGTCCGAGTTCGATGCCGATCGTGCCGAGGTGATCGCCCGCGCCCGCGCCGCGGGCGTGCACACCCAGGTGGTGCCAGCGGTGACCGCGGCGAGCTGGCCAAAGCTCCGTGACACCTGCCGGCTGGCCGACGGCCTTTATCCGGCGTATGGCCTGCATCCGATGTTCCTGGAAGCGCACCGGCCCGAGCACCTGGACGACCTGCGCGGTTGGATCGAGCGCGAACGCCCGTGTGCGGTGGGCGAATGCGGGCTGGATTTCTTCGTCGAGGGGCTGGATGCGGACCTGCAGCAGCAGTACTTCGTGGGGCAGCTGCGGCTGGCCCGTGAGTTCGGCCTGCCGGTGATCGTGCATGCCCGACGTGCGGTGGATGCGGTGATTGCCGCGATCAAGCAGGTGGGCGGGCTGCGCGGGGTGGTGCACAGTTTCCCGGGCAGCCCCGAGCAGGCAGCGCAGCTGGACAAGCTCGGGTTCCTGCTGGGCCTGGGCGGCCCACTGACCTACGACCGCGCCCAGCGCCTGCAGCGGCTGGTGGCGCAGATGCCGCTGGAGCAGCTGCTGCTGGAGACCGACGCGCCGGACCAGCCCGACGCCGGCATCCGCGGCGAGCGCAACGAACCGGCCCGGCTGCCGGTGATCCTGGAGACTGTCGCGCGGCTGCGCGGCCAGCCCGCCGAGGATATCGCGACGCAGACTACGGCGAATGCGAAGCGGTTGTTCGGGCTAGCGTAACGGCTCGCGCCGCGCATGCGTGTTTGCACAGCGCTCCTGCTCACTTGGTCCGCAATGCGCTGGAACGGATCGGTTGACGGTGCCGGGTTTCCGGGCAGCTGACCAACGGTCAGCTCTACCGGTAGAGCCGACCGTTGGTCGGCTGCTCTTGACCGTACCGACCGATCGACCCAACGCAGGCCGCAATGCGCCGGGACGGATCGGTTGGCGGTGGCGTCGGGTTTCCGGGCAGCTGACCAACGGTCAGCTCTACCGGCGGTAGAGCCGACCGTTGGTCGGCTGCTCTTAACCGTACCGACCGATCGACCCGACGTTGGGCCGCAATGCGCCGGGACGGATCGGTTGGCGGTGGCGTCGGGTTTCCGGGCAGCCGACCAACGGTCAGCTCTACGCGGGGGTGGCGCTCTTTTTGGGCTTCATGAGCATTTCCAGCGCTTTGCCCACGGCGGCGAAGGCGAAGGCGCCGGTGATGTGGGTGGCCGCGCCCAGGCCGGCGCCGCAGTCCAGCTTCAGTGCCGCGTCCGCGCCCAGGTTCGGGCGGATGCCGCACACGGTGCCGTCGGCCTGCGGGTACTTCACGTTCTCCAGCGAATACACCGCCGGCACGCCGAAGTAACGCGACGCGTTCTTCGGGAAATTGAAATCGCTGCGCAGCTTCTTGCGGATCAACGCCATCATCGCGTCGTGCTCGGTGCGCGATACATCGCGGATCCGCACCAGCGTCGGATCGGTACGCCCGCCCGCCGCGCCCACGGTCAGGATCGGCAGCTTGCGCCGCCGGCACCACGCAATCGTCTCCACCTTGACCCGGAAACTGTCGCAGGCATCGATCACCAGGTCGAAATCGCGGTCCAGCAGCTCCACCATGTTCGACACGGTCAGGAACGAGGCAATCGCCTCCACCTGGATGTCCGGATTGATCGCCCGGCAGCGCTCGGCCATCGCCTCGGCCTTGTTGCGGCCGTACTGACCGGCCAGGGCCGGCAGCTGACGGTTGGTGTTGGACACGCAGATGTCGTCGGCATCGATCAGGGTCAGGTGGCCCACCGCCGTGCGTGCCAGCGCTTCCACCACCCACGAGCCCACCCCGCCCATGCCGACCACCGCCACCCGGCGGGTCGACAGCAGGTCCACGGTGCCCACCCCATACAACCGGTCGATGCCGGCAAATCGCTCGCGCAGTACGTCGTTCATCGGCACATTTTACCGGCGCGCGAGCCCGCGGGAACGCCACATGGACAGGACGCACCGTAAGATCGACCGCAGCCACCCCAAAGGACGCCACTGCATGAGCCAGCCCCCCACGCCCCACCGCCCCTCCGCCGCCTACCGCTATCTGTTCGTCGGCGTGCTCGGCCTGGT
Source organism: Stenotrophomonas rhizophila (assembly GCF_000661955.1). Taxonomy (NCBI): domain Bacteria; kingdom Pseudomonadati; phylum Pseudomonadota; class Gammaproteobacteria; order Lysobacterales; family Lysobacteraceae; genus Stenotrophomonas; species Stenotrophomonas rhizophila. Next base: position 1,703,881 of record NZ_CP007597.1, on the reverse strand, counting down.
GGTCGGACTCATCGCCACCGTCATGGTCTCGCGTGCCATCCAGGCCCGCAAGGACCCGTTCCCCGATGCCCTCATGCACGTCATGAACCGCCAGGTGCAGTTGTTGCAGGACGCCCAGGCACAGAACCGCTGCACCCTGGCCGACAGCGTGCCGCGCCTGCAGACCCTGCGCTCGCTGTCCAACGACGTGGACCTGGCCTTCCCCGGCCTCAAGGACAGCCAGGGCTTCCAGCAGCACGCCAGCGCGCTGCGCGCCACGCTCAACCAGGCCCTGGCCGCCCCGCCCACCGACTGCGTCGGCATGGGCCAGCTGGTCGAAAAGATCCAGAACGACTGCAAGGCCTGCCACCAGGATTTCCGCTGATTCATCTGGCAGCCACCCTTGGGGGCGGGATTGGCGCGCTGTTCACGTATGACAGGACAGGATCTGCGGCATGCGCCCCAGACGCATTCGACCACCCCTCTGGCCAGGAGAACCACCATGAAGATCCAACTCATTGCTGCAGCCGCCGTCGCCACCGTCGCACTGGCCGGCTGTGCGACCACCTCGCCCGGCTATGGCAGCGGCGGTTACAACAACGGTTATGGCAACAACGGCGGCTACAACAACAACACCAACAACCGCTGCGCCGACTGCGGCATCGTGACCCGCATCAACCAGGTCGCCTCCGGGCGTACCGCGCCTTCGGCCACCGGCGCGATCCTGGGCGGCCTTGTCGGCGCGGTCGCTGGCCATGAGATCTCCGACCACACCGGCGGCAGCAAGGGCAACAAGAACATCGCCGCCGCCGCTGGCGCCGTGGGCGGCGCGCTGGCCGGCAACCAGATCCAGAAGAACGTCACCAGCGACACCTTCGACATCAGCGTGCGCATGGACGACGGGCGCACCGTGGTGGTCAACCAGCGCGACCTCGGCGGCATCCGCGAGAACACCTATGTCCGCGTCGTCAACGGCAAGGTGATCCTGCGCTGATTACGCCGGGCCCCGCCGCGACGTAAAAAAAGGGCCCGCGCAAGCGGGCCCTTTTCGTGTTTCATCCAGCTGACGTCGGTGTGCGCTTAGAGCGGCTTCACCTTGTCGGCCTGCAAGCCCTTCTGGCCGGTCACTACTTCGAACTCGACCGCTTGGCCTTCCTTGAGGCTCTTGAAGCCCTGGGACTCGATCGCGCGGAAATGCACGAACACGTCCTCGCCGCTTTCACGGCTGATGAAACCAAAACCCTTAGCGTCGTTGAACCACTTGACGGTGCCCTTCTCAGCCATCTCAGCTACTCCCTAACTGTCTGTCTTGTTGTTGGATACGCCCTGACAGGCGGCTGACAGCAAGGGGGAAGCGAGGTGCAACGATGCAGCGGATCAGAAGATCTACCATCATCAGGCCACGATCCACGGTGACCTTGCCAAGCTCAGCGAGTGCAACTTAACCCGAGCAAAACGAAAAATCAACTGTGAAAAGCTTTCACATGTCAACCCTATTTCCCAGACCATACCGGACAGCATGGACTATTCATTCATCTTCTACCTGGTAGCCGCCCTGCTGGTGCTGACCGGCATCGCAGGCATCATCCTGCCGGCCCTGCCCGGCATCCCGCTGGTATTCGCCGGCCTGCTGGTGGCCGCCTGGGCCGACGGCTTCGCCCATGTGGGCTGGGTGCCGCTGACCCTGCTCGGCATCCTGACCCTGCTCTCCTTCGCCGTGGACATCCTGGCCACCGTGGTCGGCGCGCAGCGGGTGGGGGCCAGCCGCAAGGCGCTGTGGGGCACCGTGCTGGGCAGCATCGCCGGCCTGTTCTTCATGCCGATCGGGCTGCTGGCCGGACCGCTGCTGGGCGCCCTGGCGGGCGAGTACTGGCATACCCGCGAACTGGGCCGCTCGACCAAGGTGGGCTTTGCCACCTGGCTGGGCATCCTGCTCGGGGTGGCACTGAAAATGGCGCTGGTGGTGGCGATGCTGGGCCTGTTCGCCTTTGCCTGGTTCTTCTGACGGCCGCGCTTTTCACGCCCCGCGCACGGGTCTGCCCGGCATAAACCCTGCTGCGGGACGACGGTCGGCGCTGGCAGGATCGGCGGGCAACGGCCACACTGTTCCGGAAACCCCATTCATCTTTGCCACCTGGCCTGCTTTCATGACCTCTTCGCGCCCACGCTCCGCCCTGTTCACCGCCCTGGCCCTGGCCTCTGCCAGCCTGCCGCTGGCCGCACAGGAAGCGGCCCCCACCCCGGCCTCGCCGGAGGCGTGTGCGCTGGTCGACACCGACGCCGCGCGGCTGACCTGCTACGACAAACTGTTCGGCCACACCCGCGGAGTGACCGAGGCCGCCGATGCCGCCGCCGTTGCCGCGCAGCAGGCCCGTCGCGACGAACGCCAGGCCGCGCGCACGGCCGAGGCCGATGCCCCGGCAACGCAGCGCGCCAAGCAGCGGCTGGGCGAGCTGTTCAAGAGCGATGGCCATGAAGATGCACTGGCCAACGCGGGCAAGGGCTCGCTGCTGGACAGCCGTTGGGAGCTGGCGCAGGACTCCAAGCTGGGCGCGTTCCAGCTGCGTGCCTACAAGCCGGTGTACCTGCTGCCGGCGTTCTGGACCAGCGACAAGAACCAGACCCCGCAGTCGCCCAACCCGGCCAACACGGTCACCACGCCGCAGCTGCTGGACAGCAACGAGCTGAAGTTCCAGCTGAGCTTCAAGACCAAGGTGGTGGAGAACCTGTTCGGCGACAACGGCGACATCTGGGCCGGTTATACCCAGAGCTCGCGCTGGCAGGCGTACAACGCCGAGAACTCGCGCCCGTTCCGCGAAACCAACTACGAACCCGAAATGATGCTGCTGTTCCGCAACGGCTATTCAATCGGCGGCTGGCGCGGGCGCATGAGCGGGATCAGCATCAACCACATGTCCAACGGCCGCCCCGACCCCTTGTCGCGCAGCTGGAACCGGGTGATCGCCACGATCGGCCTGGACCGCGAAAACTGGGCACTGGTGCTGCGCCCGTGGTACCGCCTGCCGGAAGACCGCAAGGACGACAACAACCCGGATATCGAGGATTACATGGGCCGCGGCGACGCCACCCTGACCTGGAACCGGAATGGCCACGAAGTCTCGCTGATGGCGCGCCATTCGCTGCGCGGCGGCGACCGTTCGCACGGGGCGGTGCAGCTCGACTACGGCTTCCCGATCAGCAACCTGCTGCGCGGCCACGTGCAGGTGTTCGACGGCTATGGCGAGAGCATGATCGACTACAACCACAAAGCCACCTACATCGGCTTGGGCGTGTCGCTGCTGGAGTGGTACTGATGGCGGTGACGATCTGGCACAACCCACGCTGCAGCAACTCGCGCGGGGCGTTGCGGATCCTGCATGAGCACGGCATCGAACCCACCGTCATCGCCTACCTGGACAGCCCGCCGGACGTGGCCACGCTGCAGTCGTTGGTCGCGGCGATGGGCACCGGCGCACGCGCCCTGCTGCGCACCAAGGAAGACGCGTATGCCGCGCTTGGCCTGGCCGATCCAACGCTGGACGACACGGCCCTGATCGCGGCGATGCACGGGCACCCGGCACTGATCAACCGGCCGATCGTGCGCACCCCGCGCGGCGTTCGGCTGTGCCGGCCGCCGGAAACGGTGCTGGAGATCCTGCCGGCCTGACGCCGGCCCGCGGTGGCTCAACCGCCGCAGCGGCTCACGCAGCGGTCGCGCTCTTCACCGCAGCGCAGCGCCGGGGAACGATTACGGCAGAAGTCGGCACTGGCCTGGCACGAGCGGCGCAGTTCCGGGTTGTCGATCTTGTCGCAGCGACCGTCGCGCTGGGTGGCCACCCCGGTGCCGCAGGTGTCGCTGCTGCCACTGCCCAGTGGGCTGGCCGAACAACTGTCGTACCGGCTCTGGCAGACCGCCATGCACTGGTTGGCGGCGGTCACCTCGCGCAGGCTGGGTGCCGAATAGGTATCACCGCCGCTGCTGCACGCGGTCATCAACAGGGCCAGCAGCCCGCCGAACAGCATCCTTTGCATGGTATTGCTCCTTGGTGGCATCACCAAGAAGCGTATCAATTCTTCGCGCCGGTTGCCGGCATCGCCGGGTCACCGCCAGTCGGTGATGCCTTCGCGGCGGTACACCTCGATGAAGGCCGGGCGCGCCTTGAGCCGATCGGCGTAGGCCTTGAGCACCGGCCAGGTGTCGCTTGGCACGGGCATGTTGCGCGACCAGCGCAGCAACATCACCAGCATCAGGTCGACCACGCTCAGCTGCGCGCCCAGCATGTACGGGCCACCGGCCTGCAGGTGGTCGGACAGCCGCTGCCACGCGGCCTGCAGCCTTTCGCGGGCCATCTCGCGGGTAGCACCGGCGCTGTCCGGCCCGGCCATTTCATGGGCGTAGAACCAGGCGCGGTACGCCGGTTGCACGGTGTTGGCGCACCAGAACATCCAGCGGTACGCTTCGCCGCGCTCGGCAGTGCCCGGCGCCGGCAACAGACCCGCCTGCGGATGCAGATCGGCCAGGTGCAGGGCAATCGCCGCCGCTTCGGTCAGCACCTGCCCATCCATCACCAGCGTGGGCACCACGCCTGCCGGATTCAGCGCCAGGTAGTCGTCGGACTTGTGCTGACGGGTCTCGAAATCGAGCAGGACCAGTTCGTGCTCAACACCCAGTTCGATCAGCAGCCAGTGCACCACCAGCGAGGCGGTGCTGGGGGAACCATACAAGGTGGTGGGCATGCGCGGCGCCTGTCAGGGGAAGCCTCCGATTATGCGCCGCCCGGCGGCCGGCGATGGATACAGATGCACGCCTGCGCATGGCGGCGCTGTGGCTGTTGCGCCGCGCCAGGCAGGCCTAGCATGCGCAGCACCTTTCCCCCGGAGTGCGGCGATGCCCGAGCTGTCCCACCTGCTGGCATTCGGCCTGATCTCGCTGGGCATGGTGCTCACCCCCGGGCCGAACATGATCTACCTGGTGTCGCGCTCGATCTGCCAGGGGCGCGCGGCCGGGCTGGTGTCGCTGGGCGGCATCGCGCTGGGGTTCCTGGTCTACCTGCTGTGCGCGGCGCTGGGCATCACCGCGTTGTTGATGGCCGTGCCGCACGCCTACGACGCCCTGCGCATCGCCGGGGCGCTGTACCTGCTGTACCTGGCGTGGCAGGCGCTGCGTCCGGGCGGGCCGTCGCCGTTCCAGCTGCGAGAACTGCCGCGCGACAGCCCGCGCCGGTTGTTTGCGATGGGTCTGTTTACCGCGCTGCTCAACCCGAAGATCGCGGTGATGTACCTGTCGCTGCTGCCGCAGTTCATCCAGCCCAGCGGCCACGGCAGCGTGATGGCGCAATCGGTGGTGCTGGGGCTGGTGCAGATTGCCACCAGCCTGGGCGTCAATGCGTTGATCGTGCTGGCCGCCGGCAGCATTGCGGCCTTCCTGGCGCGGCGGCCGCGCTGGCAGGCAATGCAGCGCGCGCTGATGGGCACGGTGCTGGGTGCGCTGGCGGTGCGGATGCTGGTGGACGTGCGCCGGTGAGGGGGCGCGCCGACCAACGGTCGGCGCCTACCGGGTTTGCCGCAACGAAAAACGGCGCCCTCGGGCGCCGTTTTTTCTGTCTGCGTGCCGACCAGGGCCGGCAGCCGCAGAGGTCAGGCCACCACCACCGGAATCTTGCCGATGCGGGCCTGCCATTCGCGCGGGCCGGTGATGTGCACCGATTCGCCGGTGGAATCCACCGCCACGGTCACCGGCATGTCCTGCACGGTGAACTCGTAGATCGCTTCCATGCCCAGGTCGGCGAAACCGACCACCTTGGCCGCCTTGATCGCCTTGGACACCAGGTAGGCCGAGCCGCCGACCGCCATCAGGTAGGCCGACTTGTTGTCGCGGATCGCTTCGATCGCCGCCGGGCCGCGCTCGGCCTTGCCGACCATGCCCAGCAGGCCGGTCTGTTCCAGCACCTGGCGGGTGAACTTGTCCATGCGGGTGGCGGTGGTCGGACCGGCCGGACCCACCACTTCGTCGCGCACCGGATCGACCGGGCCCACGTAGTAGATGAAACGGCCCTTGAGATCGACCGGCAGCGGCTCGCCCTTGTCCAGCATTTCCACGATGCGCTTGTGCGCAGCATCGCGGCCGGTGAGCAGCTTGCCGTTGAGCAGCAGGGTCTGGCCCGGCGTCCAGCTGGCCACGTCTTCGGGGGTGATCGTGTCGAGGTCGACACGGGTGCCCTTGGAGGCGTCGTAGGTGATCTGCGGCCAGTCTTCCAGCGACGGCGGATCCAGCATCACCGGGCCGCTGCCGTCCAGGGTGAAGTGCGCATGGCGGGTGGCCGCGCAGTTGGGGATCATCGCCACCGGCAGGTTGGCCGCGTGGGTCGGGAAGTCCTTGACCTTGATGTCCAGCACCGTGGTCAGGCCGCCCAGGCCCTGCGCACCGATACCCAGCGCATTGACCTTGTCGAACAGTTCCAGGCGCAGTTCTTCGGCGCGGTTGGAGGCGCCACGGGCCTTGAGCTCGTTGATGTCGATCGGCTCCATCAACGATTCCTTGGCCAGCAGCATCGCCTTCTCGGCGGTGCCGCCGATGCCGATGCCGAGCATGCCCGGCGGGCACCAGCCAGCGCCCATGGTCGGCACGGTCTTGAGCACCCAGTCCACGATCGAGTCGGACGGGTTGAGCATGGCGAACTTGCTCTTGGCTTCCGACCCACCGCCCTTGGCGGCGACGATCACCTCGACATGGTCACCCGGCACCACCTTGACGTTGACCACGCCGGGGGTGTTGTCCTTGGTGTTGGTGCGCTTGCCGGCCGGGTCGGCCAGCACCGAGGCGCGCAGCTTGTTGTCCGGGTGGTTGTAGGCGCGGCGCACGCCTTCATTGGCCATGTCTTCCACGCCCATGGTGGCATCGTCCCAGCGGACGTTCATGCCGATTTCCAGGAACACGGTGACGATGCCGGTGTCCTGGCAGATCGGGCGGTGGCCTTCGGCGCACATCCGTGAATTGATCAGGATCTGGGCCATCGCTTCCTTCGCGGCCGGCGATTCCTCGCGCTCGTAGGCGGCGGCGAGGCTCTTGATGTAATCGACCGGGTGGTAGTACGAAATGTACTGCAGCGCGTCGGCGATGGACTGGATGAGGTCTTCCTGCTTGATCGATGTCACGACTTGCTCGCTTGCTGGAGGCTGGCGGGGATTCAGCCCATCATTTTACCCCCCTGGCGCCGCCAAGGGGCATTGGCCGTGGTGCGACACCGGGCATCGCGCCGGCACGGCGTCTGCGGCACAGTGGCCCTACCCCTGTCACAACCACGCCCCTGGCGGCGTCCTCCCGGCATGACCCCGACCGATACCTTCCAGACCCACCGCCCCCGCCTGTTTGCCCTGGCCTACCGCCTGCTGGGCAGCCGCAGCGACGCCGAGGACGTGGTCCAGGACGCCTGGCTGCGCTGGCAAGGGGCCGACATCGCCAGCATCCGCGACCCGGAAGGCTGGCTGGTGACCGCCACCACGCGCCTGGGCCTGGACCGCCTGCGGGCGCGGCGCAACGCCCGCATCGACTACGTGGGGCCGTGGCTGCCCGAGCCGCTGGAGATCGCCCTGGACCCGGATCCGCTGCACGACCCGGCCCAGCGCCATGCGCGGGCCGACGAGGTGTCGATGGCCTTCCTGGCCCTGCTGGAGCAGCTGGGGCCGGACGAGCGCGCCGCCTTTCTGCTCAAGGACGTGTTCGACTACGACTACCCCGACATCGCCCCCCTGCTCGACCACAGCCCGGCCAACTGCCGCCAGCTGGTCCACCGCGCCCGCCAACGCCTGCAGGCGGGCAAACCGCGCTTCGCCGTCAGCGCCGGGCAGCACCGCGACCTGCTGACCCGCTTCATGGATGCCTCCCAGCGCGGCGACCAGGCCGCGATCCTGTCGTTGCTGCATGCCAATGCGGAGATGGTGTCCGACGGCGGCGGCCGGGTCACCGCAGCCATTCGCCCGTTGCTCGGCGCCGAACGTATCGCCCAGCTGTACTGGGCGATCGCGCGGCGCAACGGGGCGCACCCGGCCCGGATCGGCTACGTCAACGGCGAGCCGGCCATCCTGCGTTTCCAGGGCGACCAGCTGCACTCGGTCACCCTGGTCAGCATCGACGGCGACCGCATCGCGCGGGTGCTGAGCGTGCTCAATCCAGAAAAACTCACCGCACTTGTCACAGCGCGCGACGCGGGCGCGTCCTCCTGATGAAGACGGCCAACCGGGCCGTCATGGAGTCCACCATGTCCGCTTCTCCCCGCGTTCCCTATTTCCGCCTGGCCAACGAGGCCATCAAGGGCCTGCTGGCCACCAGCAAGGCCGTGCATGAGAGTTCGATCGACCCCACGTTGATGGAGCTGGTGTTCCTGCGCGTGTCGCAGATCAATGGCTGCGGCTACTGCATGGACATGCACGGCACGGCCCTGCGCAAGGGCGGCATCGAACCGCGCAAGCTGGACACGTTGCCGGCCTGGCACGAAAGCCGTTTCTTCGACGCCCGCGAACGCGCCGCGCTGGGCTGGGCCGAAGCACTGACCCGGCTGCCCGACGGCGCGCCCTCCGACGCGGCGTTCGAGGCACTGGCGCCGCACTTCGATGAAAAGGGCATCAGCGACCTGAGCGTCGGCGTGGCCGTGATCAACGCCTGGAACCGCCTGGGCGCGGGGCTGCTGCCGCCGCTGCCGTAACCCGGTAGTGCCGGCCGCTGGCCGGCTCCACGGACATCCATCCCGCCCGGTAGCGCCGGCCGCTGGCCGGCTCCACGGACATCCAACCCCCGCGCGGAGCCGGCCAGCGGCCGGCACTACCGTGCGATTGACGTGCTGCGGTGTGCCGACCAACGGTCGGCACCTACCGTGTGATTGCCGTGCCGACCAACGGTCGGCACCTACCGGTTGGGATGGGTGCGCGCTTTGGTGGCGTGGCGTGCAACGCATTCATCCCTCCGCCACGGCGCGGGCGCGCACAATAGCGGCCATGCCTGCTTCCCCCGCTGCCGGTGCGCCCGGCCAGAAGAATCCCAGCCTGCGCGAACGCTTCCAGGCGATGCGCAACCTGCCCCCGTTCCTGCGCCAGGTGTGGCAGACCAGCCCCGGCCTGGCCAGCGCCAGCCTGGGCCTGCGCCTGATCCGTGCGTTGCTGCCGGTGGCAATGTTGTACGTGGGCAAATTGATCATCGACGCGGCGCTGCACCTGAGCCAGCACGAGGCCGGGTTCCCGCCGTTCGGCGAGGCGCTGTCCAGCGGCCTGCTCAATCCACTGCTGGGCCTGCTGGCGTTGGAGTTCGGCCTGGCGATCGTGTCCGACCTGCTGGGCCGCGCGGTGAACTACGCCGACAGCCTGCTCTCGGAACTGTTCACCAACGTCACCAGCGTGCGGCTGATGGAGCACGCCGCCGAGCTGGACCTGGAGGACTTCGAAGACCCAGACCTGCAGGACAAGCTGGACCGCGCGCGGCGCCAGACCATGGGCCGGATGAACCTGATGAGCCAACTGTTCGGCCAGGTGCAGGACACCATCACCGTGGCCAGCCTGGCGGTGGGCCTGCTGGTGTACGCGCCGTGGCTGATCCTGCTGCTGGCGGTCGCGCTGGTGCCGGCTTTCATCGGCGAATCGCACTTCAATGCGGCCGGCTACTCGCTTAATTTCCAGTGGACGCCCGAGCGCCGCCAGCTGGACTACCTGCGCCAGATCGGGGCCAGCGTGGAAACCGCCAAGGAGGTGAAGATCTTCAACCTCCACCGGTTCCTGATCGAGCGCTACAAGTACCTGGCCGACAAGTTCTTCCACGCCAACCGCGCACTGGCGCGCAAGCGTGCGTTCTGGGGCACGCTGCTGGCCGCGCTGGGCACGCTGGGCTACTACACCGCCTATGCCTACATCGCGTGGCGCACCGTGCGCGGCGACTTCTCCATCGGCGACCTCACCTTCCTGGCCGGCAGCTTCCTGCGCCTGCGCCAGTTGCTGGAAGGCCTGCTGATCGGGTTCTCGCAGGTGGCCGGCCAGGCGCTGTACCTGGACGACCTGTTCTCGTTCTTCCAGATCCAGCCGGAAATCCATTCGCGCACCGATGCGGTGGCGATCCCGCAGCCGATCACCCAGGGCTTCGTGTTCGAGAACGTGGGCTTCCGCTACCCCGACGCTGAGTCGTGGGCGGTGCGCCACCTGGACTTCGAACTGCGTGCCGGCGAAGTGCTGGCCCTGGTGGGCGAGAACGGGGCCGGCAAGACCACGTTGGTGAAGCTGCTCGCGCGCCTGTACGACCCCGACGAGGGCCGCATCCTGCTCGACGGCCGTGACCTGCGCGACTACGACCTGGACGACCTGCGCGCCAACATGGGCGTGATCTTCCAGGACTTCGTGCGCTACAACCTGAGCGCGGGCGAGAACATCGGCGTGGGCCTGGTGGAAGCGATGACCGACGATGCACGGATCCGCGACGCGGCCCGCCGCGGCATGGCCGACGAGGTCATCATCGCCCTGCCCAACGGCTACGACCAGTTGATCGGCCGCCGCTTCAAACAGGGTGTGGACCTGTCCGGCGGCCAGTGGCAGAAGATCGCCATCGCGCGGGCCTACATGCGCGACGCCCAGGTGATGATCCTCGACGAACCCACCGCCGCACTGGATGCGCGCAGCGAGTTCGAGGTGTTCCAGCGTTTCAAGGAACTGTCCGACAACCGCACTGCGGTGCTGATCTCGCACCGCTTCTCCTCGGTGCGCATGGCCGACCGCATCCTGGTGCTGGCCGGCGGCCGGATCGAGGCCAGCGGCACCCACGCCGAACTGATGACCCAGGGCGGCCGCTATGCAGAATTGTTCGAACTGCAGGCGGCGGGATACCGCTGACAGCCCCGTTCCACAGGCCTTCCCGGCCAGTCAATGAGAATTTATCTCATTTGAGATAAACTGGCCGGGACAAAACAGATCAGACCCCACCCCCATGTCTTCCGCTTTCGGCGCCGAAACGGTGCTTGAGGTCCGTCACTGGACCGACGCCTACTTCAGCTTCACCACGACCCGCGACAGCGGTTTCCGCTTCGAGAACGGCCAGTTCGTGATGATCGGCCTGGAAACCGAGACGCGGCCGCTGCTGCGTGCCTACTCGATCGCCAGCGCCAACTGGGAAGAGAACCTGGAGTTCTTCAGCATCAAGGTGCAGGACGGCCCGCTGACCTCACGCCTGCAGCACATCCAGCCCGGCGACAAGGTACTGGTTGGCAAGAAGCCCACCGGCACCCTGCTGATCAGCGACCTGCACCCGGGCAAGCACCTGTACCTGCTGGGCACCGGCACCGGCCTGGCGCCGTGGCTGTCGGTGATCAAGGACCCGGAAACCTACGAACGCTTCGACAAGGTGATCCTCACCCACGGCGTGCGTTACGAAAAGGACCTGGCCTACCGCGACCTGTTCGAGAAGGAACTGCGCGAGCACGAATTCCTCGGCGAGATGATCGGCGACAAGCTGCTGTATTACCCGGCCGTCACCCGCGAGGCGTTCCCCAACCAGGGCCGCCTGACCTCGCTGATGGAAAGCGGCGAGATGCAGAAGACCCTCGGCCTGCCGCCGCTGGACCCGGCAAACGACCGCGCCATGATCTGCGGCAGCCCGCAGATGCTGGCCGACCTGCGCACCGTCCTGGACAGCCGTGGCTTCCAGACCTCCCCGCGCATCGGCACCCCGGGCCACTACGTCTTCGAGCGCGCGTTCGTCGAGAAGTAGTCGCGGCGCCGGCCTCCGCCCGGCTCACCAACCTGCGCCACCCCGTAGAGCCGGGCTCTGCCCGGCTGATCGACCGACATGCACGCCAGCCGGGCAAAGCCCGGCTCTACGGGGCTGATCGACCAACCTGCGCCACCTCGTAGCGCCGGGCTCTGCCCGGCTGATCGACCGACCTGCTCGCCAGCCGGGCAGAGCCCGGCTCTACGGGGCTGATTCGCCAACCTGCGCGCCAGCCGGGCAGAGCCCGGCGCTACGGGGCTGATTCGCCAACCTGCGCGCCAGCCGGGCAGAGCCCGGCGCTACGGGGCTGATTCGCCGACCGCGGCCCTGCCGGGTAGAGCCGACCGTTGGTCGGCTACCGCGCCAACGATCGCACGCACGTTGGGCTATATTCCGCGTCAGCCCGGCAACGGTCGGGCCGGACCTGGAGCCGTGCCGATGATCAGGAAGATCCGCCCCGCCCTCGCCTGCCTGCTGCTCGGCATGAGCCTGGCCGCCAGCGCCGCGGCACCCGCAACGCCCTCACCGAACGCCGGCGATACCCCGCCGCAGATCCTCGGCAAAGACCGCCAGGGCAACGTGGTCGACCTGGCCAGCCAGCGCGGCAAGGTCGTCATCGTCACGTTCTGGGCGTCGTGGTGCGGCCCATGCCGCAAAGAACTGCCGATCCTGGGCCAGCTGCAGAAGGTCATCGGACATGACGCGCTGCAGGTGTACGCGGTGAACCTGAAGGAACCCCGCGCCGATTTCGCCGCCATCGCCCGCAGCCGCAACGCCCCGCCGCTGGACTACATCCATGACGCGAAGGGCGTGGTCAGCGACCAGTACGGCATCCAGGCCATCCCGCACATGTTCATCATCGGCCACGACGGCAGCATCGCCCGCGTGCATCGCGGCTACTCCGAGCAGAGCCTGCCGAAAATCGTCGACGACATCCTCGCCCTGCTGCCCGAAGACGTGCGCAACCGGAAAGCAGGCGGCTGATTCCACCGCCGCGGTGTAGAGCCACGCCATGCGTGGCTGGAACGTGGGGCGAACCGGTAATGCGAGGAGCCGGCCAGCGGCCGGCGCTACCGGGATCACGGAGCCGGGCAGAGCCCGGCGCTACGCCGGTGCCGCCTCGCTCCGGTGTTACGCCAGCGCCGCTTCGATATCGTCGCGCAGCGACTCGGGCTTGTCGGTCGGCGCATAGCGCTGCAGCACCTGCCCGTCACGACCGACCAGAAACTTGCTGAAGTTCCACTTGATCCCGCGCGTCCCCAACACCCCGGATTTCTCCGCCTTCAGCCACTGCCACAGCGGGTGCGCACCCTCGCCGTTGACCTCGACCTTGTCCGACAACGGGAAATCCACCGCGTAGGTCAGCGAACAGAAACTGCGGATCTCCTCGGCGTTGCCCGGCTCCTGGTGCCCGAACTGGTCGCACGGGAACCCGATCACCACCAGCCCGCGCGCCGCGTACTCCCGCCAGAGCGCCTCCAAGCCTTCGTACTGCGGGGTGAACCCGCACTTGCTGGCCACGTTCACCAACAGCAGCACCTTGCCCCGGTACTGCTCCAGCGCCTGCGGCTGCCCGGTGAGGTCCACGAACGAGAAATCAAAGGCGGTGGTCATGACCGAGCTCCTGCGCAAAAAAGCATCTTAGCGCCGTGGTGGGGATGAACGGGGCGACGGGCTGTGGGGTGGCGCTGACGCGGTGGGGTTCATGGGGAGCCGGCCAGCGGCCGGCACTACCGTCTGATTTGCCACTCAGCGATGCGCCGGCCAAGTGTCCAGCGCGGGGCAGACCCACCGCCGCGCCTTGCGCCCCGCGCTTTCAACATGCCTTTCGACACAAGCCCCACCCCGCCCCCCCGGGTTACCCTCGGGCACTTGTCTGACCGGAGAATTCCCCTTGACCACCCGTCTTGCCCTTGCCGTCGCCGTGACCCTCGGCCTGGCCCTGCCTGCCTATTCCGCCGTCGCCGCTGCCCCCGCCGCCGCGAACGCCCAGCAGGCCAACCCGTTCTTCGCCGACAGCCCGCTGCCGCTGCATTACCCGCAGTTCGACAAGATCAAGGACAGCGACTTCGCCCCCGCCTTCGACGCCGGCATGGCCCAGCAGCTCAAGGAAGTGGAGGCCATCGCCAACAACAAGGCCAAGCCTACCTTCGACAACACCCTCATCGCCCTGGAAAAGAGCGGTGACACCCTGGATCGCGCCACGACCGTCTTCTTCAGCCTGGTCGGCGCCGACACCAACGACACCCGCAAGAAGCTCCAGGCCGACTACTCGGCCAAGTTTGCCGCCCACAGCGACGCCATCGCCCTCAACGGCAAGCTGTTCGCCCGCATCCAGACCCTGTACGACACCCGCGCCCAGCTCGGCCTCGACGCCGAAGGCGTGCGCCTGGTCGAAAAGTATTACGAAAGCTACGTCCGCGCCGGCGCCAAGCTCAACGATGCCGACAAGACCAAGCTCAAGGCCATGAACGCCGAACTGGCCAACCTCGGCACCACCTTCAGCCAGAACGTGCAGAACGAAGTGAACGCCTCGGCGGTCGTCGTCGACGACGTCAAGCAGCTCGATGGCCTGTCGCCCGAACAGATCGCCGCCGCCGCCGAAGCCGCCAAGGCCCGCAAGCTGGACGGCAAGTACGTCATCGCCCTGCTCAACACCACCGGCCAGCCGCCGCTGACCAACCTGCGCAACCGCGACCTGCGCCAGAAGATCTACGAAGCGTCCATCACCCGCGGCAGCCGCGGCGGCCAGTACGACAACACCGCCCTGGTCTCGCGCATCATGCAGCTGCGCGCCGACAAGGCCAAGCTGATGGGCTTTGCCAACTTCGCCGCCTACAACCTCACCAACCAGACCGCCAAGACCCCCGAAGCGGTCAACGCCATGCTCGGCCAGCTCGCCCCGGCCGCCGTGGCCAACGCCAAGCGCGAAGCGGCCGACCTGCAGGCCATGATCGACCAGGAACAGAAGGCCGCCGGCAAGCCCACCTTCAAGCTGGAAGCCTGGGATTGGGCGTTCTACAGCGAAAAGGTCCGCCAGGCCAAGTACAACTTCGACGAATCCCAGCTCAAGCCGTACTTCGAGCTGAAGAACGTGCTGGAAAACGGCGTGTTCTTCGCCGCCAACCAGGAATACGGCCTGACCTTCAAGCAGCGTACCGACCTGCCGGTCTACCACGACGACGTCACCGTCTATGACGTGTTCGATGCCGACGGCAGCCAGCTGGCGATCTTCATCTTCGACCCGTACGCACGCGCCTCCAAGCGCGGTGGCGCCTGGATGAACTCGTACGTGTCCCAGTCCGCGCTGACCGGCTTCAAGCCGGTGGTGGCCAACCACCTCAACATCCCCAAGCCGCCGGCCGGCCAGCAGACCCTGCTGACCTGGGATGAAGTGACCACCACCTTCCACGAGTTCGGCCACGCCCTGCACGGCATGTTCTCCAACGTGAAGTACCCCTACTTCTCCGGTACCGCCGTGCCGCGCGACTTCGTCGAGTTCCCCTCGCAGGTCAACGAAATGTGGTCGGACAACCCGGCCATCCTGAAGAACTACGCCAAGCACTACCAGAACGGCTCGGCCATGCCGCAGGCGCTGCTGGACAAGGTGATTGCCGCGGCCAAGTTCAACCAGGGCTTTGCCACCACCGAATACCTGGGCGCGGCCATGCTTGACCAGCGCTGGCACCAGATCGGCCCGGACCAAGTGCCGGCCGCCAAGGACGTGATGGCCTTCGAGCGCGCCGCGCTGGAGAAGGACGGCATCTACTACGCGCCGGTTCCGCCGCGCTACAAGACCCCGTACTTCAGCCACATCATGGGCGGCTACTCGGCCGGCTACTACGCCTACATCTGGTCCGAAGTGCTCGACGCCAACACCCAGAAGTGGTTCCGCGAGAACGGCGGCCTGAGCCGCAAGAATGGCGACCACTTCCGCAAGGCACTGCTGTCCAAGGGCGGCAGCGTGGACGCGATGCAGCTGTTCCAGGACTTCGCCGGGCACGCCCCGCAGATCGAGCCGCTGCTCGAAAAGCGTGGCCTGACCTCGGGTGACAGCAAGAAGTAAGCGTCCGCTCCATCGACGTGCACCAAGAAGAACGCCCGGTCATGCCGGGCGTTCTTTTTTGGTTTTTCTGCCCATGGCGATACGGACGTGGCGGTAGGTACCAACCGTGGGTTGGTACGGCCCTCAATGCGCCTGCGGGTCGAACCAGGCTTCCCAGGTAAACGGTGCGGCGGCCATCGTGCGCGCCTGTTCGAACGCCGCCCTCGCCTGCGCCATGCGCCCGGTATTGAGCAACGCCACGCCGAGGTTGAAGGCCGCATGCCGATCGTCGCTGCCCAACGCCAATGCCCGCTGCAACACCTCACGCGCGTGCGCGTACTGCGCGCGGTCACAGGCGACGGCGCCGAGCGCGGTCAGCAGCAGCGCATCCTCACCGTGGGCGGACAACGCCGCCTCCAGCGTGGCCGCGGCCGTTGCAAGTGCAGTGTCCGCATCGCGCGTGCCGGCGAACGCGGCCTCCACCTCGCTGCGGGCGCTCAGCAACGCGTGGACCACGGTGGGAGAAACGGCGTCATCCATGTGGCGCAATGCTAACGGGAAACACACCCGCCCGGCGATGCCCGGGCGGGAGCAACGCGGCCGCCAGCGCTATGCCGGCGGCCGCAACCGCGCTCAGTTCGAGGCGGTGGTATAGGCGTAACCGAGCGGCGACCCTGCCTGGTCAACCTTCGCCTTCACCTTGAAGTGGAACGCCGGCAGGTTGGAGCCGCTCATCCGGCAGTTCTCGGTTTCGGTCACCTTGCAGGTGTACGCCTGCTCGGTCGGCTCGAAGCCCATGCCGATGTACATCTCCAGGTCCGGGTTGGTACGCAGCATGGTGGTGGTGTAACGGTTCGCCTTCGGCTTGATTACACCGGAAATGGTCTCACCTTTCATCAGCGTCACATTCATGCCCGCCGTGCGCGAGCCGCCCGGGGCGGTCTGCAGGTTCCAGGACAGGCACACCATGTCGGACGGGTCGGTGCAGGCCACTTCTTCCACGTCGTAGGCCTTGCGCGCGGCCGACGCCTGGCTGGCCAGGGTGCAGGCGAGCAGCACCGCGATGGCGCTGGCGAAATGGGTTTTCTTGTTGCTCGTCATCTGTTGATCAACTTCACATTGGGGGATGGATGCCATCGCGAACCACCACCGAACGGGCATGACGCGCAACGACGGCGCCCAGTGGGCCATGCGGTGGCGACGAGAATCTGCGAATCGAATCACGTATTTCCCGGTCCCACCGCGTAGGGTGTCGGCAAGACGTTGAACGCCCCGACCGCGTCATATCGTGATTCTTTTGGCCTATCGCAACTGAACGAATACAGTCCGACATTGACGCATCGTTGGGCCATACGCGACATCCATGGCGATCCCGTCAGTGCAGGAGCCGTCTACGTCAGCGCGGCGCCACATACCCACCCGGCACCCCATGCGGCGACAGCACCAGCTGCCACAGCTGCGCATGCCGGCAGCGGAAGCTGGCCATCGAGGCGGCCAGGTAGAAACGCCACATGCGCTTGAAGCGTTCGTCATAGCGCAGCGGGTCCAGCTGCGGCCACGCGGTCTCCACGTTCAACCGCCAGGCCTGCAGCGTGCGGTCGTAGTCGGTGCCGAAGTTGTGCCAGTCCTCCAGCACGAACAGCCCTTCGAACGCGGCGGTGACCTGGGCGGCCGAGGGCAGCATCGAATTGGGGAAGATGTAGCGCGCAATCCACGGATCGGTGCGGTGGCGCGACAGGTTGCCGCCGATGGTGTGCAGCAGGAACAACCCGTGCGGATGCAGGCAGCGCCGCGCCATCTCGACATACCCGCGGTAGTTCTTGTCGCCCACGTGCTCGAACATGCCCACCGAGAAGATCGCGTCGAAGGTCTCCTCGACGTCGTGGTAGTCCTGCAGGCGGATCTCGATCGGCAGCCCGGCGCACAGCTGGTGCGCGTACTCGGCCTGCTCCTGCGAAATGGTGATGCCCACGCCGGACACGCCGTAGCGTTCGGCGGCGAACTTCAACGCTTCGCCCCAACCGCAGCCGATATCCAGAACGTGCTGGCCCGGGCGCAATCCGAGTTTGCGGCAGATCAGGTCGAGCTTGGCTTCCTGCGCCCCGTCCAGGTCCTGCGCGTCGCGCCAGTAGCCGCAGCTGTAGACCAGGCGCTCGCCGAGCATGGCCTCGTACAGGTCATTGCCGAGGTCATAGTGGCGCTTGCCGACTTCGAAGCTGCCACTGCCCGCCTGCAGGTTGAACAGGCGCGCCTTGAGTCCATCGGCCACTTCGCGCCAGCTGTGCACGCGCTCGTCCAGGTGGGCCTGCATCAGGTGATACAGGAAGCCGTCCAGCGAGGCGGCGTCCCACTGGCCGTCCATGTAACTCTCGCCCAGGCCGAGCGAGCCCTGGGCCATGACCCGCGTATAGAACTGCGGGTCATGCAAGTGGATGTCGTGCGGCTGGTCACCGCCAACGGTAACCCCCGCCTCGTGCAGCAACAGCGTCACTCGTCGTTGCAGTCCCGCGTCCACATTGCCTCCGTCGGTCAGCCTCGGGCAAACAACCCCGCGTAGGCGGTGCCGACGTGCGGCGCCAGCACGCTGGCCGGAACATCCACGGTCTGCGTGCCATCCGAGTACGGCCCCACCTGGTACGGCGGGAACACAAAGCGTACCGCGCTGATCTTGCCATCGGTACCGGTGAGCGGCTGGAACTGACTGAAGTTCTCCGCGCTCGGCTCGGTGCCGTCGGCGATCATCCGGCTGGCGCTGCGCAGCGATTCCTGCAGCTGGCCCGGGTCGATGTCTTCGCTGCTCAGGCGGGTGGCCACGCGCTCGCGCAGCTGGTCGCCGATGTAATCACTGACCGCCTTCCAGCCCTTGGCGTCGGCCACCAGCTTGTCGGCGGTGAGCATCTGCTGCTGCTCGGGCAACCACACAAAGCGCGCCACCAGCGGCTCGCCATGGGCACCGCCGGTGTAGCGGCTGCCATCGGCGCTGACCACCACAAGCTGCGGGGTTTCCAGCACTTTCTCGAAGCTCAGCGACAGCTCGTAGGGCATCGTCGGTTTGTCATTGCCGAGGCCATCCACGGCCTGCTGCAGCTCGCCGCGCGCCGCGCCGGCATAGTCGGACAGTGCCTTGGCCAGGCCCGGGTACCGCGCGATGTCGGTCGGGTAGCTGATACCCACCACGGCCTGCGGCGTGTTTTCGATCACGTCGCGCAGTTCCACCGGGGCCGCTGCGTCGGCCGGCGTCTCGATGTTGGCCGGCTGCGCCGCCGCGCTGCCATCGGCCGGTGGTGCGGCGGTATCGGCGGCGTCGCGCTTGCAGCCGGCCACCAGCACCAGGCCCACGGCCAGGGCCAACGCGCTGGCGCGCAGCGCGCGACGGTTTACTACGATGTTCATTGCAATCCCCTTGTTGAAACCCAGCATGATGATCGGTCGTCCCTGAGACACCCCCTGCTGCCGTCAGCCGGCCAGCAGGTCGTCGTATTCCTCATGGCGTTGCATGAAGGCTTCGGCGTAGGCACACGCCGGCACCACCTTGTATTTGTGTTCGCGCGCATAGCGGAGCGCCACCTTGGTCAACTCCCCTGCGATGCCACGCCCCTCGATAGGTTCGGGCACCTCGGTGTGGGTGATGACCATGCGCTTCTGTCGTTTCAGCGACTTGATCTGGTAATCCAGCAGTGCCAGATGCCCTTGAACCCGGGCCTGGAACCGGTGGTTGGCCAGATCGTGCTCCACCTCGTATGCCAATCCGGGCGGGGTGACCGAAGCCATGGGCGGTGTCTCCTGCGGCAACTGACGCGATAGTGCGCAGCGTAGCGCCATGATCGCGTGAAGTCTGAACAGGGGCAAGCAACGACGTAACGCGTCACATACCGCCCTAAAGGTCCGGCCATTCAAGCCGATATCGGTAACGGACAGGGCGTGAAAGCTGGCACGAGTTTTGCGACACCTGCCTACCCGATCGTGCTCCACAAGGAGGTCCACATGGACAACGCACCTACCTCCCCCGCCCCTGGCGATGCCGACAGCTCGCTGCTGGAAGGTCTGTTCCAGCTGGCCGTGAATGGCCAGACCCAGAGCTGGGAATTCGACCAGATCGACAACGAGGTCTATGCCCGCCTGCTCAGCGCCTATGGTGCGGAAGGCAAGAAGGCCGCGTAAGCGGCCTGGGTCACGACCAACGGTCGTGACCTACCGCGAAACGTACCCCGAATGCGTCACGACCAATGGTCGTGACATGACCCGGTGGCGGCATGCTGCCCCGGTACACGCGTCTCGATCAACGGCCGTGACCTGCCGTGGGCTGCCGGTGACCCCGGTCCCGGCAGGTACCGACCGCTGGTCGGTACCCCCGGCGCAGGCTCAGCCCAGCGGGCGGAAGCTGGGGTTGCTCAGCTCGCGCAGGAAATGCTCGAAGATCGCCGGGCGCATGGCCAGCAGGAAAATCACGCCGAACGCGGCACCGGCCAGGTGCGCGCTGTGGTTGATGCGGTCGCCGCCGCGCTTGTCCATCCAGATGCTGTAGCCCACGTAGAACACCGCGTAGATGATCGCCGGGGCCGGGATGAAGAACACGTAGATCACGCTCCACGGGCTGAGCAGGATGAAGGCGAACAGCACCGCCGACACCGCGCCCGACGCGCCCAGGCTGAGGTAGTTCGGGTTCTTCTGGTTCTTCAGGTAGCTGGGCAGGATCGACACCACCAGCGCCCCCAGGTAGAACGCCGGGTAGGTCAGGTAGCTGCCGGTCAGGGTGACCATCAACGACTCGATCTGGCCGCCGAAGAAGAACAGCGTGATCATGTTGAACGCCAGGTGCGCCAGGTCCGCATGGATGAACCCGTAGGTCACCAGGCGGTCGTACTGGCGATGGCGGTCCACCGCCGGCGGCCACAGGATCAGGCGGTCGCCGAGTTTTCGGTTCTTGAAAGCCATCCACGACACGATGACGGTGATGGCGATCAACAGCAGATTGACGGGGGTCATGTCAGGGCTCAGGCCGTGCGGTAGTTGTCGACCATACGATAGCGCCTGGCATACCAACCGAAGGCCAACGCCGCCACGAACGCGAAGCCGGCGAAGAAGAACATCAGGAACGCCGCCTGGCTCAGTCCGGTACTCGCGATCTGGTGGGTGACCGTGTCATTGCGCACCGCGGCGTTGGACAGCAGCACCCACAGGTTGCCGATGGTGGTGGTGAGGTTCCAGAAGCTCATCACCACGCCCTTCATCGCCTGCGGGGCCTGGCTGTAGGCAAACTCCAGGCCGGTGGCCGAGACCAGCACTTCGCCGAAGGTCAGCAGGGCGTAGGGCAGAATCTGCCAGAAGATGGACATGGCGTTGCCACCGTCCATCATCACCTGGATACCACCGATCGCTACCCAGGCAAGGCCACTGAAGGCGATACCAGCGGTCATCCGGCGCAGCGCGGTCGGCTCGAAGCCGAACCGGCGCAGGGTCGGGTACAGCACCAGATTGTTGAACGGGATGAGCAGCATCACCAGCGCAGGGTTCAACGCCTGCATCTGCGAGGCTGTGAACCAGCTCGGCATGACCATGTCCTTGCCCTGCAGGACCCAGGTCGAGGCCTTCTGGTCGAACAGCGAGAAGAACGGCGTGGTCAGCGCGAAGATCACCAGCACGCGCAGCACCGAGCGCACGCCCTCCACGGCCTCGGCCGGGTGCACCGCGCGGGCGCGGTCCAGCTGGAGCCAGGTACCGCCACCGATACCGGCCAGCAGCAGGACCAGCGCGATGCACAGGCAGATCACGATGCCCAGGCTGCCCACCAGACCCATCGAAGCCACGGCCAGCACCGCACCGAGAATGGCCAGGGTACGACCCGGACGGCCCTTGCCCGGCACCTGCGCGGTCAGCGCGGTACGCACCACGTTGCCGAACGAATGCGGATCCTTCGGCGGCAGGGGCACCAGCACATACCGCTTGCGGCCCATCCAGAACACGAGGGTGGCCACGAACATCAGGATGCCCGGGATGCCGAACGCCCAGGACGGACCGAGGTTCTTCAGCGCCAACGGGATCAGCAGCGAGGCGAACAGCGAGCCGAAGTTGATGATCCAGTAGAACGCTTCGAACACCACCTTGGCCAGATGCTTGTTGCTCTGGTCGAACTGGTCGCCCATGAACGACGCCACCAGCGGCTTGATGCCGCCGGCACCCAGCGCGATCAGGCCCAGACCGACGAAGAAGCCCTGGCGACTGTCCTCAAAGAAGGCCAGGCAGGCGTGACCGGCACAGTAGATCAGGCTGAACCACAGGATGGTGTGGTACTTGCCGAAGAACTTGTCGGCCAGCCAGCCACCGAGCAGCGGGAAGAAGTACACGCCGATCATGAAGCTGTGCATGATGTCCTTGGCCTCGGCCTCTCTCGCCGGGTCGAGCACTTCCTGCAGCAGCAGCGAAGTGATCAGGAACTGCACCAGGATGTTGCGCATCCCGTAGAAACTGAACCGTTCGCAGGCCTCGTTGCCAATGATGTACGGAATCTGGCGCGGCATTCTTCCCTTGCCTGCGCTGGCGGCTGCGATCGTGCTCATCCTATGGGGCTGTCCTGCGAATACGAAAGGGCGCGAGCTTACCGGAACCCCTACGCCCACGCACGCTGCGCTCCTACATGACAGCGCGCCACGGACATGGCAGGCAAACGCGTCAAATCGCGGCGGAAGTCACGAAGCGTCGACGGACAAAGCGTAAACTTATCGTTATGCGCATGATCTCCACTGCTGTCACGGGACGTTGGCCGGGCTGGTTGCTGCTCATGCTCTGGGCCGCCTCGGCGGCGCAGGTGCAGGCGCGCCAGGCCGACCCCGGTCCGCGCCTGCTCAAGGTGGCCACGCTGGAGCTGCCCACCTTGGACGAAGGGCAATGGGAGCAACGCCGCGACCAGGTGCTGCAGATGCTCGAGACACTGCAGCCGGACGTCATCGCGGTCCAGCGCGTCATGCAGGCGCAGGGCCGCAACCCGGCCTGCTGGCTGGCCACCCGGCTGCGCTACAGCTGCGATTTCGTCACCGCCGACCCGCCCAGCCAGGCGCTTCGCCATGGCAGCGCCATGCTGACCCGGCTGCCGGTCAGCGAAGACGGCGTCACCCTGCTGCACCCGCCGGGGCAGTTCAGCGCGGCCGGGATGTTGCGGGTGAAGCTGCAGGAAGAGCTGATCAACATCTATGTGGCACGGCTGCGCCCGGACCCGGACGAACCGGAGGTACGCCGCCACCAGAGCAGCGACCTGATGACCTGGATCGGCGCCACGGCCGAAGGGCTGCCCTCGCTGATCGCGGGCGACTTCTCGGCCGACACCGCCGAACTGGTGCGCAGCGCCCCCGGCTTCCAGCCCGCGCGGCGCAACCCCGGCGAGCGGGTCGATCCACCCTCGGTGGCCGGCAGCGCGCGCGGCCATGGGCTGGACGTGCTGTTCCAGGTCAAGCATTTCGAGGGCATCGGGCAACAGGCCCTGAAGCTGCCCGCCGCCGACGGCACGGTGCCCGACAAGGGCGCGCTGCGGCTGGGGGTGATGGCTACGTTGCGGCTGCAGTCGCCGGTACCCGCCAGCGCGCCCTGATCCACCTGGCGTGGCGCCCCAAACGAAAACGGCCAGGCATTGCTGCCTGGCCGTTTTATCATGCTAGCGACGGTATCGCTCAGGCGATCGCGGCCTGGTAACGACGCTCGACTTCGTTCCAGTCGACCACGTTGAAGAACGCGCCGATGTATTCCGGGCGACGGTTCTGGTACTTCAGGTAGTAGGCGTGTTCCCAGACGTCCAGCGCCAGGATCGGCGTGTTGCCGTCCATCAGCGGGCTGTCCTGGTTGGCGCTGCTTTCCACCACCACCTTCTTGTCGGGGGTGACGCTCAGCCATGCCCAGCCGCTGCCGAAGCGGGTCAGTGCGGCCTTGGTGAAGGCTTCCTTGAACTTCTCGAAGCCACCCAGCTGCGACTCGATGGCCTTGCCCACGTCGCCCACCGGTGCGCCGCCGCCGTTGGGCGACATCACGGTCCAGAACAGGCTGTGGTTGGCGTGGCCGCCACCGTTGTTGCGCACCGGACCCTGCAGGTTCTCCGGCAGCGACTTGGTCTTCTTCACCAGTTCTTCGATCGGCAGGTCGGCGAACTCGGTGCCTTCCAGCGCGGCGTTGACGTTGTTGATGTAGGTCTGGTGGTGCTTGGTGTGATGGATTTCCATCGTGGCCGCGTCGATATTCGGCTCAAGTGCGTCGTAGGCGTAGGACAGCTTGGGGAGGGTATAGGCCATGTGGTTCTCCTGGTAGCTCACTCACCCGGCGAAGACCGGGCGTTGCGCTGACGATGATGGGGATGGCCGACAAGCTTACCAAGGCCCATGTAAAGGAAACTTGGTCCTGTGCATGCCGCTTCTACACACGGTGTTACGCACCGGTGACGGCAACGCGCGGCGCGGCGGCGCTGTTCGGCTGCGCCTCATCGCCGGATACGCGCTTGGCGGTACAGTAGCGGCTGTCTTCCCTGGCCCGCCCTGCCCCATGCGCAAGCCCCTTCTGTTGCTGCTCGCCATTGTGCTGCTGATCGGCGGCCTGGCCGCGGTCAAGCTGATGCAGCGTCCGCCGCCGCCGCAGTTCGCCCCTTCGTTGTCGCAACCGATCGAGGCCGCACCGGCGGCTGCAGCAGCGGCGCGCACGCCCGCACACGACCCGCTGCCCCCGTTCCTGCCGGCCGAGGCGCGCGCCACCATCGCGCTGATCCAGCGCGGCGGCCCGTTCCCGCACCGCCAGGACGGCAGCGTGTTCGGCAACCGCGAGCAGCGCCTGCCGCCGCGTCCACGCGGCTACTACCACGAGTACACCGTCGACACCCCCGGTGCCGGCAATCGCGGTGCGCGTCGCATCGTCACCGGCGGCACCCCGCCCACCGGCTGGTTCTACACCGACGACCACTACGAAACATTCCGCAGTTTTGATGTACCACCGGCCGGGAGCTGGCAATGAACCACGACGCATTCGAATTGGGCCTGCACGACATCAACAACGCCGGCGTGTACGCCATCGGCAACGGCGACGTGGGCCCGCTGTCGGCGGCGATGCGCGATGCCGGCCTGCGCGTGGTCCAGATCGACCTGGACGGCTGCCAGGACAAGCGCACGCTGCTGATGCGGCTGGCCGCGCGCCTGGATTTCCCGACCGGCTTCGGCGGCAACTGGGATGCACTGACCGACAACCTGCGCGATCTGGCCTGGCTGCCGGCCAACGGCTATGCGCTGCTCTTCAATGATGCCGATGCACTGCGCGCGCAGGCTGGCGCCGACTTCGACACGCTGCTGGAGGTGCTCGACGAAGCCAGCCGCTTCTGGAGCGAAAGCAACGTGCCGTTCTGGGCCTTCGTGGCGCTGCAGGATGCAGACGTGGAACTGGACGCGGACCCCGCGCCGTAACCCGCACCCGGGTAGAGCCACGCCATTGAACTGACCCCACAAAGTTGGACAGTGGGATCTAGGTACCGAAGGCTTGGATCCGGAATTGAACCGGGCTCTGGCCATTCAGTTTGAGCTTGATGCGCTGGTGATTGTAGTACCGGATGTAGTGGTCCAGTCCGCGTTTGAGCTGGTCAATGCTGGTGAAGCGCTTGAGATGGAAGAATTCCGATTTCAGGGTGCCAAAGAAGCTCTCCATGGCGGCATTGTCCAGGCAATTGCCCTTGCGCGACATGCTCTGCGTGACGGCCTGTTTTTTCAGCAGGTGCTGGTATGTCCGGTGCTGGTACTGCCAACCCTGATCTGAGTGAAGAAGTGGCTTTTCACCGGACTTCAGTCGCAAGAAGGCCTTGCCGAGCATGGCTGTGACCATATCCAGCAATGGGCGTGTGTTTGTCTGGTAGGCCACGATTTCGCCGTTGTACAAGTCCATGATCGGCGACAGATAGAGCTTTTTCCCGCCCACCCTGAACTCCGTGACGTCGGTAACCCACTTTTGATTAGGACGTGAAGCATGAAATTCGCGTTGAAGGGTGTTCGGGGCAACCGCGCCCACCGCGCCGCGGTATGAGGTGTACTTTTTCACCCGCACCACCGATTTGAGGCCCATCAACCCCATCAGACGTTGGACGACCTTGCGATTGATCAGCTCGCCGGCCTGGCGCAGTTCATCGGCAATGCGTCGGTAGCCATATAGGCCTTCATGGCGACGGTAGATTGCCTTGATGCGGCGCTTCAACCCGGCCTGATGGTCAGGCCGGGAGATGGCCTGAGTCTGGTAATAGAACGTGCTGCGAGATAGCGCTGCCGCTTTGAGCAAAAGCGACAGTCGGTGATGCTGCCTCAATCCTTGGACGGCTTGCGCTGTAATGCGCGCTTGGCCGCCTGCTCTTCCTGGATCAAGGCATCGAGTTTTTTAGGAAGGCATTTTCCGCGCGCAGATACTCCACCTCCTTGAGCAGCTGATCGTGCGTGAGATCCTTGGCAGGCTGGGAGGTCGCGGGCTTTTTTCTCATTCGGAATCGATCACGAGTGGGCGTCAGTGCGCCGATACCACCCGAATCATACTGCCGCTGCCAACGGGGGATGACGCCGGGTCCAGCAATCCCGAAGATTGCCATGGCCTGACGTACCGAAAGGCCATCACGGCTCATCCGCGCCAGAACCGACACCTTGAACTGGTCGGTGTAGCGCCCAGCATCGATCAGGAAGCTGTCCTGTCCATGGTGGCGGTAAGCAGCGATCCACCGATGGACCATTGATGGATCCAGCCCATGCCGCGCGGCTACAGCCCTCACCGGGAGGGTGCCTGCGGCACCCTCCCGGGCGACCTTGAGTTTGAAACACCTGTCGTACTTCGTCATGAACACCCCGGCTATTGAATGGGTGTCCAACTTCCGGGGGTCAGTTCACATGCGTGGCTGTGACCCACCATCGCCCCATCCGGTAGAGCCACGCCATGCGTGGCTGCCAGACGCGGCCGCCCCATCCGGTAGAGCCACGCCATGCGTGGCTGTGATGCGCCGTGACGCCTGACCCGGGCGGCAGCCACCCATGGGGTGGCTCTACCCGCCGATGAGAGGGGCAGCCACCCATGGGGTGGCTCTACCCGCCGCTGAGGCTGCGCCTCAGCGGCTGCCGTTGTCGTCCTGCAGCTCTTTCTTGAACGGAATATCCGGCGGCGGGCGCGCCACGGCCGGCTGGTCCTGCATGTTCGGATCGCTCAGGCCACAGCCGCCGCCGAACTGGAGGATGGACACCACGCACGAGATCGACGAGCTGGTGCCCGGGATCGGGATCTCCACCGACTTGATGCCCTTGCGCACCCACTCGGCCAGCAACGATTCGTTGGGCGCCCAGTATTTCTCGAACGAGGTCGGGGTGTAGTCGTACGGCGGCCGCTTGAGCCACGTGCCGGACTGGGCGATGCGCTCCTTGGTCCAGCCGTCCTTGTCGCCACCGGGCGCGCCGCGCTCGGCCGCGCCCTTTCCGTCCTGGCCAGCCACGCGCACGCTGCCGTCGGCATTGAACAGGCTGCCACCACTGGCGCCGGTCGCGCTCACCGCGCGGCCATTGAGGTCACGGTCCTGCGGGTGGTTGGCGGCCGCCCAGTCGTCACCGCGACGCGACGCGGCCCAGTTGCCTGGATCCGCAGCCGGCTTGGCCGGCGACGGACTCGGCGTGGCCGGGGCGGTGCTCGTGGCGCTGTTGGTGCTGGGCGCAGGAGTGGAACGCGGCGCGGTCGCCGTGGATGCGCTGGCCGGGGCGGTGGTGGGGGTCGGCGGCGCCGGGCGCGGGGTGGCATTGGGTACCGCCCGTTCGCGCACGGCGACCTGCGCCGGCGATGGTGCCGGGACGCTCAGGTCGCGCTGCGGCACGCGCGCCACTGCCACCGGGGGCGTCAGCAACGGCTGCACCTGGCGCTCGCGCACCTGTACCTCACGCTGCGGCAGCGGCACATCCACGCGCGGGCCGGGCACCACCACAGGCGGGGCCGGCGCCTCGACCACGCTGACCTCGCGCTCGCGCACCGTCAGCTCGGGCGTGCGCAGCTGCGGCTCCGTGGGGCGCGGCATCGCCACGTTGGCACGCGGCGACGGGGCCTCCACGGTGGCAACCGTGCGCTCACGCACCGCGATGTCCTGCGGATCGCGCGGTACCACGCGCACCTCGGTGCGCACCGCGCTGGGCGGTGGCACCACGAAATCGGTGGTGGCCTGCGCCACGTCGGTGGCCTGCAGCGGCTGTTCCGGGGTGGGCGTGGCGGGGCTGGGCGGCGCCGGCTGCGGCTCGCTGGCCGGCGGCGGGTTGGCACGCGGCTGCGGCGCGGACGCCGTGGCCGCCGCCGTGGGTTCGGCCTGCGGCGTCGGAGGCTGTGGCTGCGCGGTGTCCGGCGTCGCCTCGACCGGTGTCGGCGCGGGGGCCTGGCCACCATCGTCCTGCTGCGGCGTGCCACGCCCCACCAGCGACACCTGCACGCGGCCACTTTCGCCACCCTGCTCCGGCACCACCGGCGGCCGAATCAGCGCCACCCACAGCAGCAGCGCGGCAAACAGCACGTGCAGCAGCAGGCTGATCGTGGCCGAGCTCCAGCGCATCCAGCGCTGGTCGCGCGGGGCCGGTTCCCAGCCTTGCCACAGCAGGCGCCGCAGCGATTGCACGAACCCCAGCTGCGGCAGCCGCCCGGTGGACACCGGCAACGGGCGCCCGATCAGTGCGGCAATGACCTCGCTGGAACGAAACGGGCGCGGCAACGGGCTCAACGCGCGCAGCCACAGGCCCCACCCGTAGGGAAGGCCCGTGGTTTTCTCAAGGATGCGGTTGTCCGGCTGGCGTGCCAGCAGCCAATCGAGGATGTCGTCGGCCCGGCGCAGTGGCACGCAGCGCGATCAGGCGGCCGTGCCGCGCGGGATATACGGCGCGTCGCCACTGTCGTGGTCGGTCGCGTCGCGTACCGCGGTGATTCCGGGCACCCGGCCCATCAGGGTTTTTTCGATGCCCTGCTTGAGGGTCACATCGGCCATGCCGCAGCCCTGGCAGCCGCCACCGAAGCGCAGCAGCACCACGCCATCGGCGGACACTTCCTGCACCGCCACCTTGCCGCCGTGGGAGGCCAGCTGCGGATTCACTTCGTTCTCCACCACCCAGCGCACGCGTTCGACCAGCGAATTGGCCTCGCCCGGGGCTTCGCCCTTGATCTTCGGCGCCTTGATGGTCAGCTGCTGGCTGCCGGTGGCGTTGCTGACGATGTCGATCTCCGCCCCGTCCAGCCAGCCCACGCTGGGCGCATCCACGAACAGGGTGAAGCCATCGCAGTCCACCGCCCATTCGTCGCCGAGCAGTTGGGCAGGCTCGGCAAACTCCAGCCGGGCATCGGCGCGGGGGGTGCCCGCATCGACGGCGCTCAGGCGAACGCCCATGCCGGGCACGGCCTCACGCTCGATCAGCTTGCGGAAATAGGTTTGGGCGGTGTCGGATATCTGGATCATCGGGCTATTCTAGCGGCTTACATGTTATGCGCTCATTCGGTTTATACATTGGCCGGCGCATCGTTCAGTCATCTTGCTAGAACACTGGGAGTGGAGGATTTCATGGCCGACCTGATTCCGCTGGCGCGGGCGCACTGCGTGCCGCGCAAGGGCAGCGACCACAAGCTGGGCGAGGCCCGGGTGGCCGAACTGCTGTCCCAGGTGCCCGGCTGGGAGCTGGCCGAACACGGCCTGGCGCTCACCCGCACCTTCCGCTTCGACAACTACCACGGAACCATGGCGTTCGTGAACGCCCTGGCCTGGGTAGCCCACCGCGAAGACCACCACCCCGACCTGGGCGTGCATTACGACCGGGCCGTGGTGCGCTTTTCCACCCACGACGTGGGTGGCCTGAGCGAAAACGACTTCATCTGCGCAGCGAAGGCTTCGGCCCTGACGGAGTGACCCCATGAAACTGCAGTCCCTCGTGTTGTCCAGCATCGCCCTTGCCGCCCTCGCCGGCTGCAACAAGCCGGCCGAGCCCGCCACCCCGGTGGCCGCGCCGACCGAAGTGGCCGCCGTGAAGACCCCGCCGCCGCAGTACCCGATCGAACTGGCCTGCCAGGGCATCGGCGGCACCAGCACCTTCAAGGTGGTGATCGCCGCCAACGGCAAGCCCGGCGAAGTGGCGCTGGTGAGCGGCAGCGGCAACGCCCAGCTCGACGCCCAGGCCAAGACGGCGGTGGAAGGCTGGGAGTTCAAGGCGGCCACCCGCGCCGGCCAGACGGTGTCCACCACCATCCAGGTACCGGTGAGCTTCAACCCGCCGCAGCCCAAGCCGGACGAGTGCTTCGCGGTGGAAGAGCGGCTTCGCCGCGGCGGTTGAGTCCGCCCTGATCCGAGGTCAGCCAGCGCCAGCCTCCCCTTACCGCGCCCCGGTGAACCCCACCGGGGCGCGTTGCACTTCTCCAAGGACGCTGTAGCGCATGCTCGAAATTTCCGCTGAAAATGTCTGGGTCGCGCTTGGCGTGACCCTGGCCGCCGGCCTGGCCACGGGCCTGGGCAGCCTGATGGTGCTGTTCTCGCGACGCCCCAACCCCCGGCTGCTGGCCTTCGGGCTGGCCTTTGCCGGCGGTGCGATGGTGTTCGTGTCGCTTACCGAGATCCTGAACAAGGCGATCGATTCGTTCACCCAGGCCTACGATGCCCGGCTGGGCTTCGCCTACGGCACGGCCGCGTTCCTGGCCGGCGTGCTGCTGATCGTGGTGATCGACCACCTGATCCCGAACCCGCACGAAAGCCTGGACAAGCAGGACCCGGTCTTCCGCGACAACAACAAGGCCTACATCAAGCGGGTGGGCCTGCTGACCGCGATCGCCATCACCGCGCACAACTTTCCCGAGGGCCTGGCCACGTTCTTTGCCACGCTGGAAAGCCCGTCGGTGGGCATGCCGCTGGCGTTCGCCATCGCCATCCACAACATTCCCGAAGGCATTGCCATCGCGGTGCCGGTGTATTTCGCCACCCAGAACAAGTGGTATGCCTTCGGCGCCAGCCTGCTGTCGGGCCTGGCCGAGCCGGTCGGCGCGGCCATCGGCTACTTCGCGCTGTCGGGCATGCTCAACCACGCCACGTTCGGCTGGGTGTTCGGCCTGATCTCGGGGGTGATGGTGTTCCTGGCCCTGGACGAACTGTTGCCGGCGGCCAAGCGCTACGCCAAGGGCCACGAAACCGTGTACGGCCTGGTGGCCGGCATGGGCAGCCTGGCGATCAGCCTGGTGTTGTTCAAGTGGTGAGGCCGGGGCCATAACCCGATAACGCGGCCCGGTAGTGCCGGCCGCTGGCCGGCTCCTCCACATGCCGATCGACACGGTGCAGAGCCGGCCAGCGGCCGGCACTACCGACACATGCCGATCGACACGGTGCAGAGCCGGCCAGCGGCCGGCACTACCGACACGTGTCGATCGACACGGTGCAGAGCCGGCCAGCGGCCGGCACTACCGATACGTGTCGATCGAGCGGAGCCGGCCAGCGGCCGGCACTACCGATGCGGGCGGGCGGGGGTAGCCGGGCAGATCCGGCTTTACTTCAACCGGTTCAGCACCTCGGTCAGCTCGTCGGCCAGCGGCGCGTTGAGCAGGTACGGGGTCTTGCCGGCGTCCAGGGCGAACTCCAGCGAGGCGGCGTGCAGGAACAGGCGCTTGAGCCCGATTTGGTCACGAAGCCGCTTGTTGACGTCCGGATCGCCGTACTTGTCGTCACCGGCCACCGGATGGCCCAGATGCTGGGCATGCACGCGGATCTGGTGGGTGCGGCCGGTTTCGATGCGGACCTCGCAGTACGAATGCCCGCCCTTGCGCTCCAGCACCTTGAAGTGGCTGATCGACTCCTTGCCGATCGGGTTGACCTGCACGTGGCGCTCCCCGCCCTGGCGCAGCCCCACATGCAACGGCGCATCCACCGTCATGGTGCCATCGGGCATGCGCCCGACCAGCAGGGTCAGGTAGTGCTTGCGGATGCCCGAACCGTGGTCTTCGCGCAGCAGCGCCTGCAGCTCGCTCAGCGCCGAACGCTTCTTGGCCACGATCAGCAGGCCCGACGTGTCGCGGTCCAACCGGTGTACCAGTTCCAGGGTCTTGCCGGGGCGCAGCGCACGCAGCGTCTCGATCGCACCGAAGCTGATCCCGCTGCCGCCGTGGCTGGCCACGCCGGACGGCTTGTTCAGCGCCAGCAGCCGATCGTCTTCGAACACGATGGCATCTTCCAGCCGTTTCATGAACGCGGCCGGCGGACCGGCCTTGTCGCCTTCCTCGGTGAGACGAACCGGCGGTACCCGGACCTCGTCGCCCGGCTCCAGCTTGCGCTCGGCCTTGGCACGGCCGCCGTTGACCCGGACCTGGCCACTGCGCACCAGCTTGTAGATCAGGCTGCGTGGCGCACCCTTGAGCTGGCCGAGCAGGAAGTTGTCCAGGCGCTGCCCGGCGCGGTCGGCCGGGACGGTGATGATACGTACGCTGGTCATGGCTTCAGCGGCTTTGGGGGTGGGCTCGGTAACGGTCATTGGCCTTTTATTCTGTTACACTCGGCATGCGAGATAAGGGATTGATTTCGTTGGAAGTTGCTCTGGGCCAGAAGCCCGACTTCCCGCGATTCCGGCACAGTGCGCAGCCACCGCCCCCGGGGCGGCCATGTTAGCGGCTCACCGGCGGTCCCGGCCATCGCCGGATGCCTGACAAGCGTCTGTGCTGAAAAACATGTCCCTGTGGCGCTCCAGCCTGGCTGACAGCTGCCTCCGGCCCGTAACACCCAAACCAAAACAAATGAAGCGCTCCCGCGGGCTGCCGTGGTGTTGTAGCGCTGGAAACCCAAGCCGCCCTCCCCGCGCCTGCGCGATGGGCGTCGAAGCGTGACCAGAAGCGAAACCCCATGGTGTTCCGCGCGGTAGCAGCGCGCGAGGAACCCAACAATGAAGCGAATGCTGATCAATGCCACGCAGGCTGAAGAGCTGCGGGTAGCCATCGTGGATGGCCAGACGCTGTACGACATCGACATCGAACAGCCGTCCAAGGAACAGAAGAAGTCGAACATCTACAAGGGTCGCATCACGCGCCTTGAACCGTCGCTGGAAGCGGCCTTCGTCGAATACGGCGGTGAACGCCACGGCTTCCTGCCGCTGAAGGAAATCTCGCGCGATTACTTCGCTGCGGGCGTGGACCACAACAAGGCCGGCATCCGCGAACTGCTGCGTGAAGGCCAGGAAGTGGTTGTCCAGGTCGACAAGGAAGAGCGTGGCAACAAGGGCGCCGCCCTGACCACGTTCATCTCCCTGGCCGGCCGCTACATGGTCCTGATGCCGAACTCGCCCACCGCCGGTGGCGTGTCGCGTCGCATCGAGGGTGAAGACCGCGCCGCGCTGAAGGAAGCGCTGGACAAGCTGGACATCCCCGACGACATGGGCGTGATCATCCGCACCGCCGGCGTCGGCCGCGATGCCGAAGAGCTGCAGTGGGATCTGGATTACCTGCTGCAGGTGTGGAAGTCGATCGCCGAAGCGGCGCTGACCAAGCCGGCCTCCTTCCTGATCTACCAGGAATCGCGCCTGATCGTGCGCGCCCTGCGTGACTACCTGCGTGCCGACGTCGGCGAGATCCTGGTAGACACCCAGGAACTGTACGAGACCGCCCGCGAGTTCATGCAGCAGGTGATGCCGCAGACCCTGCGCAAGCTCAAGCACTACACCGACGACATCCCGCTGTTCAACCGCTTCCAGATCGAATCGCAGATCGAAGGCGCGTATGAGCGCAACGTGCGCCTGCCGTCCGGCGGCTCGATCGTGGTCGACCAGACCGAAGCGCTGACCGCCATCGACGTCAACTCCTCGCGCGCCACCAAGGGCAGCGACATCGAGGACACCGCGTTCCAGACCAACCTGGAAGCGGCCGAAGAAGTGGCCCGCCAGCTGCGCCTGCGCGACCTGGGCGGCCTGGTGGTCATCGATTTCATCGACATGGCCTCCAACAAGCACCAGCGCGAAGTTGAAAACCGCCTGCAGAACGCGCTCAAGTACGACCGTGCGCGCGTGCAGCTGGGCCGCATCTCGCGCTTTGGCCTGATGGAAATGAGCCGCCAGCGCCTGCGCCCGAGCCTGGGTGAATCCAGCCAGATCGTGTGCCCGCGTTGCGACGGCCATGGCCGCATGCGCAGCGTCGAGTCGCTGTCGCTGTCGATCATCCGCGTGGCTGAAGAGCATGCGATGAAGGAGAACACCGGGCAGGTGCTGGTCCAGGCCCCGGTCGAGATCGCCAACTACCTGCTCAATGAAAAGCGCAGCGCCCTGCGCGAGATCGAACAGCGCCATGACGCGCCGATCGTGATCGTCGCCGACGAACAGCTGCACACCCCGCATTACGAAGTGACCCGCCTGCGCGACAACGAGCTGGGCGAAGAAAGCGGCAAGCCGAGCTACCAGCGCGGCACCCCGCGCAAGCTGCCGGTGCACGCCCTGACCAAGGCCCAGCTGAACATCCCGGTGGCCCCGGTGGTGACCCAGGTCAAGCACAGCCAGCCGGCGCCGATCCGCGAAGCCCCGGAACCGGAAGCCGCGCCCGCACCGGTCGCTGCCCCGGCCCCGGTGGCCGCACCTGCCGCCACCGGCGTGGTGGGCTGGCTCAAGCGCATCTTCGGTGGCGAACCGGCCCCGGCCGCTGCCCCGCCGGCGAACGCACGCCAGGCCCAGGACGGCAACCGCAACAACCGCAACAAGGATCGCAACAAGGACCGCACTGGCGGCCGCCGCGATGAACGTGGTGGCGAGCGCAACGGCAATGGCGGCGCACAGGCGCAGGGCCAGGGTCGTGGCAAGGACCGCGGTGAACGTGGCGAGCGTGGCGAACGCGGTGGCAAGAACGAGCGTCGCGACGAGCGCCGCCAGGACGTGGCCGCACCGGTGGCCGGCAATGCCGCGCAGGTGCAGGCACCGGGCCAGGCCAAGCCGCGTAACGAACAGCAGCCCAAGCAGCCGCGCAATGAGCAGCAGCCGAAGCTGAAGCAGAAGCAGAACCCGCAGCAGCCCAAGCAGCAGGGCGATGCCGACAAGGCCGTAGCCAGCGACAAGCCGGCACGCCAGCCGCAGGCCGATGCGCCGAAGCCGGGCAACACGACCGCGCCGGTTGCCGATGCTGCACTGGTGACCGCCGCTGCCGTGGGCGTGGCCGAGGCCGCCGCTCCGTACGCCGCCGCGCAGGACAGCGCGCAGACCGCGGCCGCCGTGGACGAGGCGCAGGTCGCCACCGGCGAGAACGGTGAACAGACCGATGCCCCGGGCACCGGCGATGATGCCAATGGCGAAGGCGGCTCGCGCCGTCGTCGCGGCCGTCGCGGTGGCCGTCGTCGTCGTCGTGGCAATGGCGAGCAGGCTGCCGGCAGCGATGGTCTGAACGATGACGCCGGTCTGGATGATGACGGCGACAGCGACGACCAGGATGGCGACCAGGACGGTGGCGACACCGCCCAGGCCCCGCGTCCGGCGGCCGGCAATGGCCAGCCGCAGCCGGAGTTCGAGTTCGACGACGAAACTGCTGCTGCGCCCGCCGCCGCACCGGTCCAGGCACCGCGCCCGGCACCCGCTGCTGCTCCGGTGGCCGCAGTTGCCGCCGCCGCACCGGTGGCCGTGGTCAGCAGCCCGGTCGTGACCGCCGGTCACAGCGAAGCCGCGCCGGTGGCCCCGCAGGCGCCGGCCGAGAAGCCCGCCCCGTCCTACACCGACCGCGTGCCGTTCGTGGAATCGCCGATGCCGGCACCGCCGATGGTCGACGCCGCCAAGCCGGTGCAGGCTGCGCCGGTGGTCGACACGCCGAAGGTTGCTGTCGCTGCCCCGGCTGTTGAAGCGCCGAAGGCGGTTGAGGCCGCTCCGGTGGTTGAAGCGCCGAAGGTTGCTGAGGCTGCCCCGGTTGCCGCCGCACCGAAGCCGGTTGAAGCCGCCCCGGTGGTTGAAGCGCCGAAGGCTGCTGAAGCCGCCCCGGTTGCTGCCGCGCCGAAGGCTGTCGAAGCCGCCCCGGTTGTTGAAGCACCCAAGGCTGTTGAAGCCGCCCCGGTCGTTGAAGCACCGAAGGCGGTTGAGGCTGCCCCGGTGGCCGCAGCACCGAAAGCTGTTGAAGCTGCACCGGTCGTCGAAGCACCGAAGGCCGTTGAAGCCGCCCCGGTTGTCGACGCGCCGAAGCCGGTGGAAACCGCCCCCGTCGCCGTGACCGCCGATGCGGGCCAGGCCGGTCGCCCCGTGCAGTCGAGCATGCTCGATGCCGTCGACCCGACCCAGCCGGCACCGGAGAAGGCCGCACCGGCACCGGCCGCCCGCACCGAGGCCGCCCCGGCTGCCCCGGTCGTGCATAACGGCCAGCTGTTCGGCAATGCAGGCAGCGACACCCCCGCCAGCACCGACGCTGCCGCACAGGCTGCCCAGGCCGAAGCCCGCGATGACATCCCCACCGATGTCGCGCAGGCCGAAGAAGCTGGCAAGCCGGATCAGGACAAGCACGACAAGGCCTGATCCCGCGCCAGTGGGAACGTAGCAAACAGACAGCGGCCTTCGGGCCGCTGTCTGCGTTTGGGCCGCCGGTAGGCTGTGGCATGCTCGGCGCATGAATCGACGCCTTCGCCTCACGCCATGCGCCGCGATGCTGATACTCCTGTCGGCCTGCCAGCCCGACCCTGCGCCCCTCAGTGATGCGGCCATCGCCGTGCGCGATGCCGCGCCGGAAGACCTGTTCGTGGGCCGGCTGCAGAACGTGGACGTCGAACTGCTGGTGAAGGACTGCAAGGTCTTCCAGGTGGCGCGCGGACCCGAACAGGCGGTCGCCCTCACCGAAGTGCTGGCACCCCCGCCCTACCCGTCTTTCACCGACTGCCAGCGGCAATCATTGCGCCACGAAGACGGCGCGGTGGTTGCGGTGCTGGGGCGCATGGCGTTCGGCGCCGGCGGGTGCTGCGCCACCGGCGGCACCTGGCGCACGCGCGACGGCCAGACGTGGGAGAAGATCAGCGAGCACACCCTCCCGTAGCGCAGCCGTAGGTACCCACCGTTGGTGGGTACCTATGTGCAGCGAAGGGGCAGCCACGCACGGCGTGGCTCTACCTCGCACTCAGGGCGTGGTGGCGGCCGGGCTGCCCGGGCTGGGCGCGAACTGCAGGCGCGTCCATACACCGTAGTGGTCCGACGCCCAGCGCCCTTCGGCGTAAGGCTGGTCGAACAGGATCCGCGCCTCGCGCGCGAGCAGGCGGTCCTGCTGGAAGAAAATGTGGTCGATGCGCGACGGGGCTTCGTAGTAGTGCCGGTTGAGCGTGCTCACCTGGGCCAGTTCATTGTTGACGTGCACGCTGCCGAAGCTGTCGCCGTAGTGGTTGCGCAGCGCGCTCAGATCGCCCGCATCCACCAGCGCGTTGAAGTCACCGGCGATCACCACCGGCGCCGTGCCCGAGGTGGTCGCAATGAATTTCAACAGGTCGGCCACCTGCTCGCCGCGGATGCGGCTGCCGCTGTCATCGGAACGCTCGTTCAGATGCGTGGCATAGACGTTGACCGGCTGGCCGTCGACATCGATGCGCAGGTGCGCCACCGTGCGGTAGTCGGCCAGCGGTGCCAGCAGGTGGTCATTGCGCGCCAGCACCGGGCGCCGGGTCAGCAGCGCATTGCCATACCGCTTGAAGCGGCCGGGCGGATCGGTGGAGACGAACTGGTAGTCGTAGCCGAGCTTGCGCGCCAACCACGCGGCCTGGTTGCGCACGTGCGGCTTCTGGATCACTTCCTGCAGGGCAATCGCATCGGGGCGCAGCGCCTGCAGTTCGCGCAGGATCACCTTGCGCCGCGCAGGCCAGTCTTCGCGGTCGTGGTGCAGGTTGAAGGTGACCATGCTCATGCCCGGCGCAGCACTGGCCGACGGCGCGGGTGCCGGGGTGACGGCGACGGGTTCGGCAGCCAGGGCGACACCGGCCAGCAAGGCCGCCGATGCCAGCAGCCCGGCCATGCCACGGCGAAGCCACGCGCGATAAGGATGCATGTCCATCACTGTGCCTTCCGCTCGGCGCGGCGCACCGACGACGGCACGTCGATCTCGACCCGCGCCGGCACCTGGGTGATGCGCAGCTCGCCGTTCACCCACTGCGCCGGTTCGCCGTTGACGGTGGTGTTACCGGGTTCGCCACTGTAGGGCCACGGCAGGACCACCCCGCCCTGCGGCGGCACGAGCCCGGCCGACAGGTCCAGCACCAGCTGCTTGTCGCTGCGGCTGAGCGCGTAGCTCAGCTGGCCGTTCGGGGTGCGCAGGCCCTTGATCGCCACGCCCTTCCCTTCCAGCCACCGCGTCGGCACGCCGGCGGCCAGCACCAGGCTGTCGTCGACGTCGCGGCTGTAGGCAAACATGTCCAGCGCCGAGCGCACGAAGTCCGAGGCAACCCAGGCATGCGGCAGGTCACCGACGAAGAACGGCTTGCGCGGCGTGTGCGAGACCACTTCGGCCCATTGGTTCCAGGCCTGCGGGGCACGGTCCTTGAAGAAGAACTCGGTGGCCTGCCAGGCGCGGTCGCGCCAGCCCAGGCGCACGAACGCGGCCACGTTGCGCCACTCGTACGGGGTGTAGTCCTTCCACTCGCGCTTGCCGTCGCGGCGTTCCTCGAACTGCTTCCAGTAACGCTCGAACGTGTTGTCCAGGTACGGCTGCGGCAGACGGCCCTGCTCGCCGCCCGGGGCCAGCGCGATGGTGGTGGAGGTGGCGTCGAAGTCGCCCAGCTCGGCCGCGCCGGGCAGGTAGTCGATCTTGTGCAGGGCCACGGCGGCCAGCAGCGAGGCCTGCAGGTCGTCACGGAACTGGTCGCGCGACGCGCTGATCTGCATGGCGTCCACCTTGCCCAGCGTGCTGGCGATGGTGGCCGCGTCCTTGTAGCCGCGCAGCGCCCAGAAGTTGTCCCAGTACGAATGCATCGGCTTGGCCGAATAACCTTCGTGGCTGATCGACACCGGCATCATCCCGTAGAAGGCCGGGTTGCGCGCGCGGTTCTCCTCGGTGCGCTCGCTCAGGCGCAGCTGCTCCATGTAGCTGTAGGCGCCCTGCACGTGCGGCCACATCACCTCCAGGAAGGTGCTGTCACCGGTGTAGCGCCAGTACTCGGCGATGTTGAAGATCAACTCGCCGTGGCTGTCGTTTTCCGGCACCGGGTCGCTGCCGCGCGGATCGACGCAGCACGGCACCTTGCCATTGTCGAACTGGTGCGGGGCATACCAGGTGACGTACTCGCGCACCGCGTCGCTGCGGCCCATGCGCAGCAGGCCTTCGGAAATCATCGCGCCGTCGCGGATCCAGCTGCGCGAGTACGAGCGCGTGCCCGGCTGGATGCTCGGCCCGATCCGCGAGATCAACATGTGTGCCAGCGCGGTACGCAGGGTGTCGGCAAGCGGCTTGCCGGCGGCGGGCACCTGCAAGGTCACCTGGTCCAGCTTGGTCCGCCACATCGAGGCCACGGCCTGCTGGGCCTTGGCCGCATCGAAGTCCTTGGGCATGGTCCAGCTGCCGGTCTGCGGCAGCACGATGGCCACCTCGCGGCTCTGGCCCGGCTCCAGCCGCCAGCGGTACAGCAGCGCACCGCTGGCCAGCCCGGTCGGGTCGCGCACTTCGGTGGTGCCCGGCAGCTTGCCGCTGGCCAGGTGGACCACGTCCAGCTTGCCGTCGAAGGTGGTGGCAAACGTGCTGTCCGGGGCCTGCGCCGGGTACAGGCGCGGGCTGCCGTTGACCTCCACGTCGGTGGCTTCCACCGACAGGTTGTCGATCCGGCTGACGCCGCCGACGGTGTTGAGGAACTGCGTGGGCGGGTTCACCTGCCACGGCCGCACGGCCAGCGCCAGGGTGTAGTCGTGGGCCACTTTGTCGGGGTTGCGCAGCGTGTAGCGCCCCACCAGCTGCGCCTTGTCCGGGGTGCCCTGCACGAACCCGGTGACCTTCAACGCGGCCTTGTCGTGGCGCCAGTCGACGCTGGCGATGGGCAGGTAATCGTCCTGCAGCGACTGGCTGCTGGCCACGTCGGCCCAGCTGAGCAGCTGCTTGCCGTCCACCTGCACGAACGGCTCCACGCTGAAGCTGGCCTTGGCCACTTCCAGCGCACCGTCCTCACCGATCAACGCCTGTTCGCGGCCGCCGTCCAGGCCCAGCAGGGTCCAGTACGGCTGCTCGCCACTGAACCCGCGCGGCACCGATCCACGCGGCAGGTCGGCGCCCACCGAACGCACGAAATCGTTGGGGGTGGCCGCAAAATCGAGCGGCTTCAGGCTGATGTCACGGATGCCGTAGCGCCAGCTCGGGCCGCCCTTGAGGTCGAAGCGCAGGTAGCGCGCTTCGGTATCGGGCAGTGCCAGCCAGTCGCGGTCGCCGCCGCCGCCCACCACTTCGCGCACTTCCTTCCAGCTGCGTCCGTCCTGCGAGGTACGCACCACGTAGCGCGTGGCCTCCAGGCCGGGCAGCCACTGGATCACCGCACCGCCGAACTCCCGCACCTTGTGCAGGTCCAGGCTGATGGTCTGGTCGGCCACGCCGCCGCTGATCCACACCGTGTCCGGCTTGCCATCGGCAATGCGGCTCTGCAGTGCGGTGGCGGTATCGGCAATCACCGACGGCGTCAGTGCCGAGGTATCCATCGGCGGCAGGCCCTGCAGGGTGAGGCGGTCAAAACAGACCGTGCCTTTGCCGCCGACCTTGCTGTAAATGGTGAACTCGACCGCGGCGCTGCGCGCCAGCGTGGGGTCCTTGCCCGGGCCCCAGGCCTTGTCGATCTGGCGCGCGCGGTACTGCACCGTGCTCCACGCCTTGGGGAAGGTGTAGCCGGGCCGGTTGACCCACCACACGTTGTCGCCGCTGGCGTCGATCAGCTTGAACTGCAGGTCGTTGGCCGGCGAGTCGCCGCGCAGCTGCAGGCCGAACTGGTAGTTGGCCGGGTACTCGATGCCCAGCTCGCGGCGGATGCCCACGTAACCGGACACATCGTGGAAGTCGTAGTCCACGCACAGCGCGCGCCCGCCGCCACTGCCGACCACGCTGCGCAGCGAGCCGCTGACCTGGTCGGACACGACCAGCTTCCAGGGCGTCATGTCGTCGAAACTGTCCAGCACCTTCGGTGCCGGCAACGGGGCCGGCGCGGCGGCCGGGGCCGCCAGCGACCACAACAGCCCAAGACCCAGACCCACCGCGACGACGGCATGTTTCACCCTTTGACACTCCCCAGCAGCAGACCTTGGATGTAGTAACGCTGCAATGCCAGGAACAGCAGCAGCACCGGAACCACCGTGACCACCGCGCCGGCCATCATCATTTCCACGTCCATGATGTGTTCGCGCGACAGGGTGGCCAGGGCGACCGGCAAAGTGTAGTGCTCCTGGTCGGTCAACACGATCAACGGCCACATGAAATCGTTCCACGCGCCCATGAAGGTGAAGATCGACAGGGTGACCAGAACCGGCTTGAGCATCGGCAGCACGATCTGGAAGAAGATCCGCATCTCCCCTGCCCCGTCGATGCGCGCCGCTTCCAGCAGCTCATCGGGAATCGAGCGCGCGTACTGGCGCACCAGGAAGATGCCGAACACGCTGGCCAGCGCCGGCACGATCACCCCGCCGAAGCTGTTGACCAGGCCCAGCTGCTTCATCAGCAGGAACAGCGGCAGCATGGCCACCTGCGCCGGGATCACCAGCGCGGCCAGCAGCACCTGGAAGATGCGCTCGCGGCCGGCGAAACGCAGCTTGGCGAACGCATAGCCGGCCATGGTGTTGAGCAGCAGCGACCCCAGCGTGATCGCCAGCGACACGCCCAGGCTGTTGACGAAGTTGTTGCCCATGCCGGTGCGCGCGAACAGCTCGTGGTAGTTCGCGGTGGTCACCGAGGACGGCAGCAGCGGCGGCGGGAAATGCGCCGCCTCGCCGGTGGGCATGAACGACACCGACAGCATCCACAGCAGCGGCGCCAGGCTGACCAGCGCCAGTACCGTCAAGCCACCGTTGACCCACCATGCATGCCAGCGCGACTGGCCGATTTCACGACTCATACCAACTGCCTCTTGCGGCCGAAACGCAGCATGACGCTGGTTACCGCCAGGATGATCAGGAACAGCAGGAACGCCACCGCGGAGGCGCGGCCCAGGTTCCACCACTTGAAGCCTTCTTCGAACATGAAGTACAGCACGCTGACGGTGCTCTGCAGTGGGTCGCCACGGGTCATCACGTAGGGTTCGGCGAACAGCTGGAAGTAGCCGGACACGGTAATCACGCCCACCACCAGCAGCACCGGGCCGAGCATCGGCAGGGTGATGTGCAGGAACTGCTTCCAGCGCGAGGCGCCGTCGATGCGCGCGGCCTCGTACAGGTCATGCGGGATCGCCTGCAGGCCGGCCAGGAAGATCACCATGTTGTAGCCGAAGTTCTTCCACACCGCGAACAGCATGATGGTCGGCATGGCCCAGTTGGGATCGCCCAGCCAGTCGATCGGGTTGATCCCGATGTGGCCCAGACCGTAGTTCACCAGGCCGTAGCTGGTGTGGAACAGGTAACGCCAGATCACCGCCACCGCCACCAGGGTGGTGACTACCGGGGCGAACAATGCGGTACGGAACAGCGCCTTGAAACGCGCCGCCGGGGCGTTGAGCAGGATCGCCGCACCCAGCGATACGCCGATCGACATCGGCACGCCGACGATCACGAAGTAGGTGGTGTTCCACAGCGACTTCCAGAACATCGGGGTCTGCAGCAGGTCGATGTAGTTGCCCAGCCCGACAAAGCGCAGGTTGCCGCCGTCGGCCAGGGCGTACAGATCGAAATCGGTGATGCTCAGGGCCAGCGCCGAGAACACCGGCAGGCCGAAGAACACACCGATCACCAGGATGGCCGGGCCGGCGAACAGCCAGCCGGCAAGCGAACGCTGCTTCATTGCGCCGCTCCCGTGGCCACCGCACTGGAATGCACGCCCGAACCGGCGGCCTTTTCCTGTGCATCGCGCTCATGCATCCAACGGCGCTTGGCGAGGACCTTGTCCACGCGCTTGTCCAGTTCCTTCACTGCCACATCCTGATCAAGGCCACCACGCACCACCTGTTCGGTGATGATCCGCATTTCCTGCACGATACGTTCCCACTCCAGCACCTTGGGCGTGGGCTTGACGCGTTCCAGCTGGTCGCGGAACGGCTGCGCCAGCGGGTCGTTGGCCAGCGAGGGATATTCCCAGGTGCTGCGCCGCGGCGGCAGGTCGCCGATGATGGAATGGAAGCGCTCCTGGATCGCCGGGCGCGACAGGAACTCGATCAGCTTCCACGACGCTTCCTTCTGCTGCGAGGAACGGAAGATCACCAGGCTGGTGCCACCGGCGATACCGGCGCCCGGACCGTCCGGGCCCGGCAGTGCGGCGGTGCCCCACTTGCCTTCCAGTTCCTTGGGCTGCAGCTTCTTGAACTCACGGATGTTCCACGGGCCGGACAGGTAGAACACGTTGAAGCCGCGGAAGAACTCATCCCACACGTTGGAGATCTGGGTTTCGGACATGCGCGGCGCCCAGTCCTGGGCGAACATGTTTTCGTAGAAGCCCAGGGTCTTGCGGAAGCCGGGGCTGCTGAAGTTGCCGCGGGTATCGGCATCGCGCAGCAGCGGGTCGGGCTGCTGCAACGCGAACGACAGCTGCTGCTCGAATTCGTTGATCGGCATCAGCACCGCGTAGCGCTTGGGGCCCTGCATCTTCTTGATGGCGGCCATCATCTCGTTCCACTCCGCCCAGGTGCGCGGGGGGTGGTCGTAGCCGGCCTGGGCCAGCAGGTCCTTGCGGTAGTACAGAAGGCGCGTGTCCACGTACCACGGCACGCCGACCAGCTCGTCATGCACCACGTTGGTGTCCCAGATGCCCTGGAAGTAGTCGGCCGGGTCCACCACCTTGGACTGCGCCACGTAAGGCTGCAGCGGCACCAGGGTGTTGAGTTCGGCGAACTCGGGGATCCAGGTGTTGCCCAGCTGGCACACATCGGGCAGACCGTCGGCGGCGAATGCAGTCAGCAGCTTTTCGTGCGCGGCCGTCCACGGAATGTTCTGCACATCGACGTGGATGCCGGGGTTTTCCGCCTCGAACTCCTTGATCAGGCCGGTGACCACTTCGGCCTCGCGGCCCATCGCCCAGAATCGTACCGTCACCCCTTCCGGCTCTTTCCGGCAGGCACTCAACAACAGGCTGCCAACCAGCAGCAACACCAGGCTCAACCCCCGCTTCGGGCGCGACATCGATTGCACTGCTCTACTTCCCCTGCTGCTGGTTGCGGTTGGTGGTGGCATTGTTCTTCTGTTCCTGGGCGGCCGCCGCGCGCGATTCGGCAATGCCGACCGAGCGCGCCGACGCGGCCTTCTCGTCTTTCTGCAGCTCCATCGGCTGCTGCTCCCCTTCCGGGGTGAGCCAGCCGCCACTGAAACCGGCGCGCTCCAGACCCTTGCGGATGTGCACGTTCTTCTTCATCACGTCCCAGACGAAATCGTTCCGGTAGTTGGCGATC
This sequence comes from Stenotrophomonas rhizophila, assembly GCF_000661955.1. Lineage (NCBI taxonomy): Bacteria > Pseudomonadati > Pseudomonadota > Gammaproteobacteria > Lysobacterales > Lysobacteraceae > Stenotrophomonas > Stenotrophomonas rhizophila. The sequence continues at coordinate 1,659,637 of NZ_CP007597.1, read as the reverse complement.
ATCGTCAGGATCGGACCCTGGTCGATGCCGATGTAATCGCTGGCCACCCAGCCGCGGTCGGGCACCAGCCGACCGGTCTTGATCGGGATGTCGTAGTTGAAGCTGGGGTTGAACGAATCCAGGAACCCGTAGCTGGAATAGATGTAGTCGCCGTAGCGCTTGTGCATCTCTTCGGTGGCCGGGATCACTTCTTCCGGGGCGAACACCACCGAGGCGATCGCTGCGGTCGGGGCGATGGTGCCGTCATCGAAGTTCTCGCGCAGGCCGGCGCCGCGCGAGGAGTAATGGCGGAACTGGCGCTGTTCGCCGCGGTATTCCTGGGTGGTGTTCTGCGGGCCATCGCTGGCGGTCAGGCCCCACACGTTCTCGCCGTAGTCCTTCCAGTTCATCGGGTTGGCGATGGCGTACTCGCGCTGGGCCAGCGCGGCCGAGCGGCTGTTGAGGAAGTAGGTGCTGCCACGCTCGCGCATGTAGGCATCCTGGATGTCGCGGAAGTCCACCCACACATGCGTGTACTGGTGCCCGAACAGCGGGCCGAAGGACAGGTATTCCTGGCCCTGGTACACGCCCCAGTCGTTGTCGTAGGTGCGCGTCCAGACCGTCCACGCGTCCGGGCTGACCGGGTGGGTCGGCGAGCCGAGCGCGAGGATGTAGACCATCATCGCCTCGTTGTAGCCCATCCAGTCGTGGTCGATGAAGCCGCTTTCGGGGAACCAGCCCATCGAGATCAGCGGCGCACGCTGCTGCAGCCACGGCCAGTCCACGCGCTTGTAGAGCGTGTCGGCAATCTCGCGGATCTCTTTCTCGCGGGCGTCGTCACCGCTGTAGTAGGACTGGGCAAACAGCACGCCCATCATCAGCAGCGCGGTATCCACGCTGGACAGTTCCACCCAGCTGTCATAACGACGGCCCTGCTGCATGTCCAGGAAGTGGTAGTAGAAGCCCTTGTAGCCCCCCTTGCCGGTGCGCTGCGGGCCCATCGGCAGGTCGCGGAAGAACTTCAGCGTGAGCAGGGTGCGGTCCACGGCCTGGGTACGGCTGACCCAGCCGTTCTCCACGCCGATCGGATAGGCGGTGAGCGCGTAGCCCACCGAGGCGATGCTGGCAAACGGGCGCGACGGGTAGCGGTCGGGGCTGAGGCCGTTGACCTCGTTGGTGGTATCCCAGAAGAACTGGAAGGTGCGGCGTTCGATGTCGTCGAACAGCGGCGGCAGCTCCGGCTTCATCGGGCGCGGCGGCACGTCGGCTTCAACCAGGATCACCGGCGGCTTCGGCTTTGCCGGTTTGTCCGGCGCCTGCTGCTGGCAACCGGCCATGGCCACGGACAGCAACGCCAGCGACACCACCCGAGATGCATTCATCGACCACCACCTTTTGCGCATGTTCGTGCTGGAGAGCATAGCCTCAACCAAGCTGAAATCGTTTACAGATCACGATCCAAAAAAATCCGCCGGGGCGGACCGTCTGCGTACCGACCAACGGTCGGTACCTACCGCACACGCGCTTGCCCATCCTTGGACGGCAAGCGCCTGTACAGTCCCGCCGGCGGACCCAAGCCGACCGGCGGTACTGCCCCGACACCGCCCAGAAGGCGGTGCCGGGTAACGCTGGCATCAGAAGCGGAAGCCGACTTCCGCCTTGACCTGGCGCGGCGTACCGATGATGTCACCGGTCTCGTTGTAGCTGGCCTGCAGCTTGCCGTTGGTCTTGACGTAGTTGTAGTTGGAGAAGTTGTCGAAGTTGAACACGTTGATGATGTCGATGCGCGCGTACAGCTCGGTCTCGCCCGGCATCTTGAACGTCTTCGTCGCCTGCAGATCGACCGAACGGTAGCCGAAGATCTTGCCACCCAGCAGGAACTTGCCATTGGCGTTGGGCACCGCGGCCTGCGGGGTCGGCAGGTCATAGCCACTGGCCTGCGGCACGCCGTACCAGTCATTGACGGCAGTCGGGGTGGCCAGGGTGACCTTGCCGCCGAAGGTGATGCCCCAGAAGCCCGCGTACGAACCGGTGACCACCAGGCGGTGGCGCGGCGCGCCGTTGGAACGGATGGTCGGGTAGTCGCCGATCAGGCCGCGGTCGAACGCGTACTTCTCGTTGATGTCGCGGTTGTGGCGCGCGGTGGTCCAGGTGTAGGCGATCGAGGAACCCCAGCCGCTTTCCTGGGTGAACGGCTTCTGCGCCGACAGCAGGACCTGGGTAGCGCGGGTCTTGATGCCCTGCTGACCGATGATCAGGCTGCCGAAGCCCGGCACGTTGCAGCTCCAGGCCTGGCTCAGGCCCGGGTCGGTGCCACCGCACAGGCGCGGGTCATCGAAGAACTGGCCGGTCGGGTAACGGTTGCCCAGGGTGAAGGCAAAGCCGTCGTAGCTCAGCGTGCGGGCGATGGTGGCGTCGGTCAGCCAGTCACCGACCTGGTTGCTCATGCCCAGGCTGAACTGGTCGGAGTACGGCACCTTCAGGTTGTTGTTGAGCAGATCCACTTCCAGGCCGGCATTGCTGGTCGAACCGACCAGGGACTGCAGGTTGCCGATACCGTTGAGCAGGTTCGGATTCCAGTCATAGCAGGCAGCCTGGCCGTTGAGGCAGCTGCCGGTGGCCGGGTTGCGGAAGTAGATGGTCGGCTGCGGCAGGGCCAGCTTGGTGGTTTCCAGCTGCAGGTTGTCGAACAGGTCGCGGTCATACGAACGACCGGCACCACCGTGGATCACGTGCTGCTCGTCGGCGTTGATGTCATACGAGAAGCCCAGGCGCGGCTGCCAGGCATCCTTGAACGCCTTGCGGTTGTGGCCGTTGCTGATGTAGTTGCTGATGTCCAGCCCGCCCAGCGCCAGCGTATCGGCGAAGGTCTGGCCAGCGGCAGCGCGCGGGTCCTGCGAGTAGATCGCATCGACCACGGCCTGCGGGGTCACGAAGTCCAGGTAGGCCGGGGTCTTTTCGTAGTCCCAGCGCAGGCCGATGTTCAGCTGCAGGTGGTCGTTGACCTGCCAGTCGTCCTGGATGAACAGGCCGATCTGCTTGGACTTCGAACGCACTTCGCCGGACACGCCCGTTACGCCGTTCACCGGCTTGACGAACTGCGCCTTGTACGGGATGTCGGACGGGAAGTCCGCATCGCCCAGCGAGTAGGTGAACTGCGGATTGATCTGCGCCGCATCGGAGGCGTACAGGTCGATCTGCTTGTACTTGGCGCCCATCTTGATGGTGTGGTCGCCCATCCACTGGATGCCATCCAGGGTCAGGTTGTCTTCAATCGCCCAGCCCTTCTGGCCCTTCACCTGCGAATCCAGTGCCGAGGCGCCACCGATCTTCACCAGGGTGCGGTCTTCGGTGCCGTCCGGCGCGGTGTAGGTGAAGCCGTTGCCCAGGGTCAGCGGGGTCGGGTTGTTGAACGAATCTTCGTGGGTGAGCATCAGCTCGTTGTAGTAACGCTCACCGCTGTGGTTCCAGCGCAGCGCGTAACGACGGTCGGTGTTGACCACTTCACGGCCGGCTTCCGGCGCGGTCTGGCCACTGAACTGCTGCTGGGTCTCGTCGCGATCCTGGAAGCTCAGTTCGATGCGATCGTTGTCGGTCGGCTCGAAGTCGATCTTGGCGAAGATCAGGTCCTGCTCGAACGGCTGGCTGGCCGGGCCGAGGCCGGCGGCGGCGTCTGCCGGCAGCAGGCCGACGCGGTTGGTGACCGAGCCTTCCGGCGCGATGGTGACCGGCAGGTCGAAGCGCTTGGCTTCGTAGGTCACGAAGAAGTGGGCCTTGTCCTGGATGATCGGGCCACCCAATGCAAACCCGTATTCCTTCTCGGCCGATGCTTCCTTGGTCTGGCCGTACTGACGCTCCGCCGGGGTCTTGGCGCGCATGTCTTCGTTGGTGTAACGGTAGAAGGTTTCACCCTTGAACTCGTTGGTACCGGACTTGGTCGCCGCGGTCACGGCCGCGCTCGACACTTGGCCGTACTCGGCCTTGTAGTTGCCGCTGATGACCTTGTATTCGCCGATGGCCAGCTGCGGGAACGGGTTGCCGGCGCTGCCGGACTGGCCGGCCACGCCGCCGCCCTTGACGTAGCTCTTCTGGCCCACGCCGTCGATGTAGACGTTGGTGCCGTCGGCATTGGTGGCACCGCCGCGCAGCGAGGTGTTGCCCTTGGCATCGCGGGTGAAGATCATGCCCGGCACCGCGTCGGCGAACTCCAGGAAGTTGCGCGACACCTGCGGGGTGGTCTGGATCTGCTGCAGGCTGACGGTCTTGCCCACTTCGGAGGTACGCACTTCCTGCAGCAGGGTCGGTGCAATGACGTTGACCGTGTCCAGGTTGGTGGCGTTGGCAGTGCCGCCGTTGGCCGGCGCGCCGCTGAAGTTCAGCGTCGCGGTCGAAGCCACGGTCACCGTCACCTTCTGCGTCTGGCCATTGGCCACCACGTCATAGGTGCCCGGGTCCAGGCCCATCAGCGAGTAGCTGCCGTCGGCACGGGTGGTGGCACGGCGAACGGTGCCGCTGGCCAGGTTGGTGGCGGTCACTTCGGTGCCGGCCTCGGCCTGGGCAACCTGGCCGCGCAGCGACGAGGTGGCCGACTGCGCCATCAGGGACGGCGCGGCGCCCAGCATCAGGCAGGTAACCAGTGCACTGGTCAGCAGACTGCGCGCCGGTGCTCGGTTGCGGTGATTGGAATACGTCATGTAAATCTCCGGGTGGTGGTGGCCGTCTTTGCGGCCCCTGTCGTTTTTTTTACAGCGTGGTTTGAATGCATCACGACCAACGGTCGTGATTTACAGCAAAGGCGTCACGACCAACGGTCGTGACCTACACGAATCACGCACGATCAGGCGCGGAACAAGCGTCTGCTTGTCGCCGGCCACTTCCGTGTTGTTGCCGTCCATCAACTGCAACAGACGCGTCATCGCCTTATCGCCGAGGTCGGCGATACTCACCTGCATCGTCGTCAACGAAGGGTGAACGAAACGCGCCAGCGGAATGTCATCGAAGCCCGCCAGGGCGATATCGGCTGGAACCCGCACGCCTGCCTGCGCGAACGCATACAGGCACCCCAGCGCCATCATGTCGTTGGCGGCGAACACCGCATCGGGCAGCGCGCCGGCTGCCAGCAACTCCTGTCCAGCGCGATGGCCGGAGGCTTCGTCAAAGTCACCGGGCAACTCGATGCCCACCGCATCGGTTCCGAACGCGGCCAGCGCGTCGCGGAAACCGCGCAGGCGCTCACGCGCATCGAAGTTGAGGTCCGGGCCGGAAATGAAGGCGATGCGGCGGTGACCGACATCGAGCAGATGGCGGGTCATGGCCATCGCGCCGGCATGGTCATCGATGCTGAGCACCGGATGATCCTGCTCGGGCAGGTAGGTATTGATCAGGACCGTGGGCAGCGCCTGCGGCAGGTTGTCGGTGAGGAAGCCGGGGCTTTCCGCATACGGCGACAACACCAGCAGACCGTCCACGCGACCGCGCATGGCGCGCAGGGCCGCGCCCTGCTGCTCCTGGTCACCGTGGTAGCTGGACACCAGCAGGTGCTGGCGGCGCTCACGGGCGACCCCGTCGATGCCGCGCATCAACTCGGAGAAGAATTCACCGTACAGGTCCGGCAGCACCACACCGATGGTGTTGGTGCGCCGGCTGCTCAGGCTCCGCGCGGCGGCATGCGGGGTGTAGCGCAGACGCGCAGCGACCTCCAGCACCAGCTTGCGGACCGGTTCGGCGACATTTTCATGTCCATTGAGCGCACGCGACACCGTGGCCACGGAGACCCGGGCTTCGCGGGCTACATCTTTGATTGTGATGGCTGCCTTGTTCACTTCGCCGCCCTCCACGGCTTAGAGATCTGGGGCTTGGCGCGGAATGTAAGCGTTTTCAATCCTGAATGTAAACACTACGTTAGGCAAATGTCGTCCGCCGGTAACATCAAAGTGTCTTCAGGGGCCCTGTCCTGGACTGGCCAGGACAAGGCAGGACAAGGCTTTCAGCCGTTTTTGGCCGGTGCTTCGGCGCGGATGGACAGCGCGTGGATATCGGTGTCCATCAGGGTGCCGAGGGCGGCATAGACGGCCCGGTGGCGCGCAAGGGGCAGCTTGCCTTCGAAGGCGGCGCTGACAATGTGCACATTGAAATGGCCGCGCCCATCGCGCGCGCCCTCGTGGCCGGCGTGGCGGTGGCTGTCGTCCTCCACCTCCAGCAACTGCGGGTCCAGGGCCTGCTGCAGGGCCGCCCGGATCTGCTCGACCCGGGTCACGGCAGGACCTTGCGGAACGGGCGCACCTGGACGCGGGTGTAGACGCCGGCCGCCACGTAGGGGTCGGCGTCGGCCCAGGCCTGGGCCTGCTCCAGCGCGTCGAACTGGGCGATCACCACGCTGCCACTGAACCCGGCCGGGCCCGGGTCTTCGCTGTCGATCGCCGGGCACGGCCCGGCCAGCAGCAGCCGGCCCTCATCGCGCAGGGCGGTCAAACGGGCCAGGTGCGCGCCGCGCACTGCCATCCGGGCCGCCAGTACATCGGCACCGTCATAGCCTTCAATCACATACCACACAGGCAACTCCCAAGGCTCAGCTAAACGAACGGGACGATTCTAGCCCGGCTCGCTGGACACTGCCGGGCTGAACCCGTACTCTTGGCTCCATTGCACGTGGCTGGACGCAGCAGCCCCGCCGGTAGACGGCTTCACCGCCGCCCGACGATCGACCCGCTGCCCCACACCAGTACACGTAGACGACCTCCCCGTAGTTCTGTCGCTGCCCGTCGCGGCGCGCCTTGCTGTTTGAAGTGTGGAACCGCGCCGACCCAGGCGTGTCATGGCTTGCCATCCTGCCGCCGGGCGTTCCGGAACGGCTGAGGGTGCGGCGACCGGTCCGTTGCAATACTGACATCACTCTTGATGACCTCCGAACTCGCGCTCGACGCGAACCCGCAAATCCGGCCGACCGCCCCACAGCAGCAGGAAATGCCGCTGGCCGTGGTGCATGGTCAACCGGTCCTGCAGATTCCGCAGGATCTGTACATTCCGCCGGACGCGCTGGAAGTCATCCTGGATGCCTTCGAAGGCCCGCTGGACCTGCTGCTGTACCTGATCCGTCGGCAGAACCTGGACATCCTGGACATCCCGGTGGCCGAGATCACCCGGCAGTACGTCGAGTACATCAACGTCATGCAGGAGCTGCGCTTCGAACTGGCGGCCGAGTACCTGGTGATGGCGGCGATCCTGGCCGAAGTGAAGTCGCGGATGCTGCTGCCGCGGCCGCCCAGCATCGAGGGCGAGGAAGCCGACCCGCGCGCCGAGCTGGTGCGCCGGCTGCAGGAGTACGAACGTTTCAAGCAGGCTGCCGAAGATATCGACGCCCTGCCCCGGCAGGACCGCGACACCACCCCGGTACATGCCTTCGTGCCCGACCGCGCCGCAGTGAAGCTGCCGCCGCCGGTGGACCTGAAGGAAATGCTGATGGCGCTGCACGACGTGCTCAAGCGCGCCGAGCTGTTCACCGGCCACGCGATCAAGCGCGAGGCCCTGAGCGTGCGCCAGCGCATGGGCGACGTGCTGGGGCGGCTGGAAGACGGCCGGTTCTACCGGTTTGAATCGCTGTTCACCGCCGAAGAAGGCAAGCTGGGCGTACTGGTGACGTTCCTGGCCCTGCTGGAACTGGCCAAGGAACAGCTGCTGGACATCGTCCAGGAAGCACCGCTGGCGCCGATCTATGTCAAATCCCTGGCTGCCGGCAACACCAACGAACCGCTGCAGTTCAACAGCGAATTCGACGACGCCGACGCCGCCAACGCATCCGACTGAGCACCCGACCCACGCATGGATCAATCGCTGATCAACCGTATTGTCGAAGGGGCGCTGCTGGCCTCCAGCCAGCCGCTGACCCTGGCGCAGCTGCAGGGCCTGTTCCCGGAAGAGGAACCGGCGCCGCCGGGCAGCATCGAGCGCGCACTGGAACTGCTGCGCGACGGCTGCGCCCAGCGCGGCGTGGAGCTGGTGGAGGTGGCCTCCGGCTTCCGCTTCCAGGTCACCAATGAAGTGCACGGCTACATCACCCGGCTGTGGACCGAACGCAAGACCCGCTACACCCGCGCCACCCTGGAAACCCTGGCGTTGATCGCCTACCGCCAGCCGATCACCCGCGGCGAAATTGAGCAGGTGCGCGGCGTGGCGGTCAGCAGCAACATCATCCAGGCGCTGGAAGAACGCGAGTGGATCCGCGTGATCGGCCACCGCGACGTACCCGGCAAGCCGGCCCTGTTCGGCACCACCAAGGGCTTCCTGGACTACTTCGGGCTCAAGCGCCTGGACGAACTGCCGCCGCTGTCCGAGCTGCGCGACCTGGGCGAACTGGAACCGCAGCTGCCGCTGGACCGCGATGGCCAGCCGGCCGGTCGCCTGGCCGCCGGCGCCGCCACCCCCGATGCCGAGCTGGACGGGGACGCGGCAAACGACGACACCCCGCCACTGGCAGGTGACGACGAATCGCAGGACAATTCACCCGATGGCGGGCACGCGCCCACCACCGATACCGTTGCAGACACCGAATCCAAAGCGCCGTTGCCGCCCCGCGACGACGACGCTGGAATGACCGCCCCTGATGGCGAACCCGATACCGCGCCGGGCGAGCGCGCGGCGCCCCAGAACGAAACCGAAAACAACGCCGTCGCGAAGACGACCGTGGCTGTTGACGAAGCCGATCCCGAACCAGAGGCCGACGCACCCGTTGCCGGCCGGAGCCAAGTAAATGAGTGACACCCCCCGCAAGCCGTCTTTGAACAAGCTTTCGCTCAAGCGCGAAACCGCCACCGACCAGCCCAAGCTGGAAGAACGCCTGCACAAGGTGCTGGCCCAGGCCGGCCTCGGTTCGCGCCGCGCGCTGGAACAGCGCATCGCCGATGGCCTGGTCAAGGTCAACGGTGAAGTCGCGCAGACCGGCCAGTCGATCAAGAGCGGCGACAAGGTCGAGCTGGACGGCCGCGGCTTCGTGGCCACGGCGCTGACCGAAACCTCGCGCGTACTGGCCTACAACAAGCCGGAAGGCGAAGTAACCACCCGCGAAGACCCCGAAGGTCGCCCGACCGTGTTCGAAGCGCTGCCTGCCCTCAAGGGCGCGCGCTGGATCGCGATCGGCCGCCTGGACATCAACACCACCGGCCTGCTGCTGGCGACCACCGACGGTGAGCTGGCCAACGCGATGATGCACCCCTCCTACGAGGTCGAGCGCGAGTACGTGGTGCGCGTGCGCGCCCCGGAAGGCGAAGAGAAGGTGCCCGACAACATCGTCGACCGCCTCGCCCGCGGCGTGGCGCTGGAAGACGGCCCGGCCAAGTTCGACGAGATCGAACGCATCGGCGGCACCGATTCGCACGACTGGTTCCGCGTGGTCGTCAAGGAAGGCCGCAACCGCGAAGTGCGCCGCCTGTGGGAATCGCAGGGCTGCCAGGTCAGCCGCCTGAAGCGTACCCGCTACGGCAAGGTCAGCCTGCCGCGCGAACTGCTGCGTGGCCAGTCGGTCGAACTGCCGGCCAAGCAGGTTGAAGCGCTGCGCGCCGAACTGAAGCTGGAAGAAGGCGCGCCGTCGGCGCTGACCCTGCAGCCGGTGATCGGCCAGCGTCGCGCCGCCAAGACCACCGTGCGCGTGTCGCGCGAGGGTGGCCGTGGCAATGCCTACGTCAACGGCCACAACTCGGCCGACGAAGGCCGCGAACTGCGTCGTTTCGACAACGTGCGCGAAGAGCGCGGCCGTGGTCGCGGCGGCAAGGGCGGCGGCTTCAAGGGTGGCCTGACGGTCAGCGGTGAAGCGGCGGCCAAGCAGTCGCAGCGTCCGTTCAAGGCGCGCCCGGACAAGGGCAACCGTGCGCTGCCCGAAGGCAACCCGGCCGCGTTCCGCAGCTGGTACGTGCCGGACGGTGTCAGCACCGGCCCGAGCAACCACCGCAATGCCGGTCCGGGCGCAGCCCGTGGCCCGGGTGCGCGTGGTCCGGGTGCCGGCGCAGGCGCCGGTGGCCAGGGCCGTCCGTACGGCAAGCCGAAGGGTCCGGGCGGCGCAGGCGGCCCGGGTCGCGGCAGCTACGGCGGCGGCGCTGAAGGCCGTGGCGGCTACGCCGGCGGTGGCGGTGGTTACGGCGGCGAGAACCGCGGTGGCGAAAGCCGTGGCGGCTACGGCGGCCAGGGCCGTCCGGCCGGCGCCGGTGCCGGTGGCAACCGCGGTGGCCAGAGCGGCCAGGGTCCGTCGCGTCATCCGTACGGCCATCCGGGCAATGCCCCGAGCTTCCCGTCCGACCACGCCAATCCGGGCAGCAGCCCGTACGGCAGCGCGCGTCCGGCGGGTAACCGCGGTCCGGGTGGTCCGGGTGGCAATCGTGGTCCGGGCGGTCCCGGTGCGCGTGGCCCGGGCGCCAATGCGCGCGGCCCCGGTGGTCCGGGCGGCAATCGCGGTCCGGGTGGCCCCGGTGGCAACCGTGGCCCGGGCGGCCCCGGTGGCCGTGGTCCCGGCGGCCCGGGCGGTCGGCCCGGCGGCAGCCGCGGTCCGGGCGGCGGCGGTCACCGTGGCGGCGGCCCGCGCGGCGGCTGATCACTGATACCCTGAGATCAAAAAACCCCGGCTTCGGCCGGGGTTTTTTTATGGGGGCTGACCGCGCGTTGTGCCGGCTGGGGCAGCCACCCATGGGGTGGCTCTACCCTGCTCTACGTGTGCACCCTTGCGCCATCAACCTCCGGCCAAATGCGGTAGAGCCACCCCATGGGTGGCTGCACGTAACGCCGGCCAGATGATGCCTCAACGGCGCTCGATGGTGAACTTGCCCAGCCCCACGCCCAGGTCCCAGCCCTTGCCGGTACCGGCCAGCGCCAGCGACACATCGCCCTTGGTCATGACCTGCGCATTGCTGGATTTGTCGGCGCCCGCATGGGCTTCCACCGAGGCATAGGAGCCGATCAGGTCGTTGACCGAATAGGCGCCGGAGAACTTGCCCTTGCCATCGACGATCTTGGATTTGCCCACGGTCAGCCCGCCCCCCTTGACGGTGATCTTCACCGGGATGCGCGCGCCGTTGTCGCAGCTGATGGTGCCGGTGCCCGATGCGGTCTTGTACAGCACCGACCAGCCGGCCAGGTTGTAGTGCAGCTCGCAGTCGATGTTGCCGGCTGCCTGGGCGGCCGAGGCCGTCGACAGGCCGGCCAGCGCGATCAAAACCAGGGAAAACTTCTTCATGCGATCCGCTCGTACTCAGTGGGTGACGAGGCGAATCTAGCAGTGGCCGCGTGTGACCCGGATGAGGCCACACGCCGCCGTCAGGCCATCGTTCAGCCAGCGTCGACCGGGCCGTCCAAAGTGAACGCATCGGCATCGAGCATCGCCGGAAAGCGCGCACGGTGCGCGGCCAGCGCCGCCGCCGAGATGGTGGTGGTGACCACCTGCTCGACCTCGCGCACTTCCACCTGCGGCTGGCCGAGGAAGTCGATCACCGCACTGTCGCCGGCATAGTGCAGGTCGTTGCCATCCACGCCCACCCGGTTGACCGCCGCCACGAAGCACAGGTTCTCGATCGCGCGTGCACGCAGCAAGGTGCGCCACGGATACGCGCGTGCCGACGGCCAGTTGGCCACGAAGATCTGCAGGTCGAAGTCCAGCTCGCCCGGGCGCTCCACATCGAAGCGGTTGCGGCAGAACACCGGGAAACGCAGGTCGTAGCAGACCTGCGGATTGATCCGCCAGCCCTTCCATTCCACGCTCAGGCGCTCGTTGCCGGCCGCGTAGCGCAGGTGCTCGTTGCCGTAACGGAACAGATGGCGCTTGTCGTAATGCTGCAGCTCGCCGTCGGGCGTGGCCCACAGCAAACGGTTGTACACGCCCTGCCCCACCCGCAGCTGCACACTGCCGGTGACCACCGCGCCCAGCCGCACGGCCTGCTCGCGGATCCAGGCCACGGTCGGGCCGTCCATGCCTTCGGCCTTGTCGATGGCCTCGTTGGAGAAGCCACTGGTGAAGGTTTCCGGCAGGATCACCAGGTCGGTCTGCCCGGCCAGCGGGGCCAGCAGCGCGCCGTAATACGCGCGGTTGCCAGCCGGGTCGTGCCAGCGGGTATCGCCCTGGACCAGGGAGACGCGCAGGTCACCACGTTCGACGGGGGCGCCCATCACAGCACCTGCAGGCGTTCGATCGCCGCATCCAGCGTGGCGTCGTTCTTGGCAAAGCACAGCCGCACCAGGCGCTGCCCGGCCGGTGCGGTTTCGTAGAACGGCGACAACGGGATCGCGGCCACGCCCTTTTCGATGGTCAGCCACTTCACGAATTCGTGGTCGGGCAGATCGCTGATGGCCGAGTAATCCACCAGCTGGAAGTAACCGCCCGGCACCGGCAGCGGGGTCAGGCGGGTGGTCAGCAGCTGGTCGCGGAAGCGGTCGCGCTTGGCCTGGTAGAACGCCCCCAGCTCGAGGTGGTGCTCGGGCTCATCACGGATCATCGCGGCAAAGCCGTACTGGGCCGGACCGAAGCTGGTGAAGGTGTTGTACTGGTGGACCTTGCGGAACTCGGCGCTCATCGCCGGCGGCGCGATCGCATAGCCGATCTTCCAGCCGGTGCAGTGGTAGGTCTTGCCGAAGCTGGAAATCACGAACGCGCGTTCGCGCAGTTCCGGGTAGCGCAGCGCCGATTCGTGGCGGCGGCCGTCGTAGATGATGTGCTCGTACACCTCATCGGAAATCAGGTAAATGCTGGTGCCGCGCAGCACATCGGCCAGCGCCTGCATGTCGTCGGCGCTCAGCATCGCACCGGACGGATTGTGCGGGGTGTTGACCATCAGCAGGCGGGTGTGCGGGGTGATCGCCGCACGCACGCGATCCCAATCCACCGCGAAGGTCTGCGGGTCCAGCGGCACATGCACCGCGCGCGCGCCGGCCAGGTCGATGGCCGGCTCGTAGCAGTCGTAGGCCGGATCCAGCACGATCACTTCCTCGCCCGGGCGCACCACGGCGTGGATGGCGTTGAAAATCGCCTCGGTGGCGCCGCTGGTCACGGTGATTTCCGTGTCCGGGTCCACCTGCGCGCCGTACAGATCCAGCGACTTCTGCGCGATGGCCTGGCGCAGCGGCGCCACCCCGGTCATCGGCGGGTACTGGTTCAAACCGCCCTGCATGGCCTTGATGGTTTCATCCACCAGGCGCTGCGGCGCGGAGAAATCCGGAAACCCCTGCCCCAGGTTCACGGCGCCATGCTCGGCAGCCAGCTGGGACATCACGGTGAAAATGGTGGTGCCCACCTTGGGCAGCTTGGTTTGCGGTTGCATCGGCCGGAAAGAAGAAAAGGGGGAAAGGCCAGTGTACGCAAAACCCCCGATACAATGACCGCCCCTTCCGCCGCAAAGACCGCCCCTTGAACGCTCCTCCGTTGCTGGCCGCCCAAGGCCTTGCCTTCAGTCGCAACGATGAGCCGGTGTTCGGCCCGCTCGATTTCCACATCGACGCCGGTGAAGCGCTGCTGGTGCAGGGCGACAACGGGTCCGGCAAGACCACCCTGCTGCGGGTGCTGGCCGGCCTGCTGCGCGCCGATGCCGGGCAGGTGCAGATCGACGGGCGGGCTGCCGGGCACAAGGAGCGCGCACGGTTCGTGGCCTACCTGAGCCACCTGCCGGCGCTGAAGGCCGATCTGGACACGCTGGAGAACCTGCATTTCCTGTGCGGCCTGCACGGGCGGCGCACGCGCCAGATGCCGGGCAACGCGCTGGCCATCGTCGGCCTGGCCGGCTATGAAGACACCTTGGTGCGCCAGCTCTCGGCCGGGCAGAAGCGGCGCCTGGCGCTGGCCCGGATCTGGCTGTCGCCTGCCCCGCTGTGGCTGCTAGACGAACCCTACGCCAACCTCGACCTGGACGGCATCAACCTGGTGAACCGGATGATTTCCGCGCACCTGCGCAGCGGTGGTGCCGCCCTGGTGACCACCCACGGCGCCTACGCCGCGCCGCCGGTACAGACACGGCTGCTGCGGCTGTCGCCTGCGGGGGAGATTTCAGCGCCCGCCGGGCAGAATTCAGCGACTGCCGGGCAGAGCCCGGCACTACGAGGGGGTGCCGCATGATCGCGCCGGGTACCGAACCGGGCCTGTGGCAGACCGCGCGGGCGCTGGCCCGGCGCGACCTGCGCCTGCTGTGGCGGCGCCGCGGCGATGCCCTGCAGCCGCTGATGTTCGCCGTGCTGGTGGTGGTGCTGTTTGCCCTGGCGCTGGGCCGCGAGCCGCAGCTGATGGCGCAGGTGGGCGCGGCGGTGCTGTGGCTGGCGGTACTGCTGGCCGGCCAGCTGGCGCTGGATTCCATGTTCCGCAGCGACGCCGAGGACGGCTCGCTGGAGCAGTGGCTGCTGGCGCCGGTGCCGCTGGCCTGGCTGGTGCTGGTGCGGGTGCTGCTGCATTGGGCCACCACCGCCCTGCCGCTGATCGTGGTCAGCCCGTTGCTGGCGGAAATGCTGCATCTGCCGCATGACCAACTGCCCATCCTGCTGGCATCGTTGCTGCTGGGAACACCGTTGCTCAGCCTGATCGGCGGCGTGGTTGCCGCGCTGACCGTGGGCATCCGGCGCTCTGGTATTCTCGTGGCGTTGCTGGCCTTGCCGCTGTACGTACCGGTGCTGGTGTTCGGTGCAGGCAGTGTCGGGGCCGCCGCACGCGGTCAGGATCCGGTGGGGGCGCTGCTGTTGCTGGGCGCCGGGCTGGTGGTGGCGCTGGTGCTTGCACCGCTGGCCACCGCCGCGGCCATCCGGATATCGTTGAATTGAGCAGTCGTCCACCGCCACACCGTTTACAGCGTCACCGTTCAACACGCCGCTCCACGTCCGTTGAATCGTCGCCCTAGGTTGGATAGCTACCGCTGCATGCACACTCTCGTCCGCTGGTTCCACCACGTCGCATCGCCGCCCATCTTCGACCGCTTCGCCGCGCGCTGGTCGCGCGTGTTCTACGTGGCCGCCCTGCCGGTGCTGCTGATCGGGCTGTGGCAGGGCCTGTTCGTCGTGCCGCCGGAGCAGAGCCAGGGCGACGCCTTCCGCATCATCTACATCCACGTGCCCAGCGCGTGGATGAGCCTGTTCGTATTCGCCTTGATGGCACTGTATTCGGCCATCGCGCTGGTCTGGCGGATCAAGGTCTGCGAGATCCTTGCCATGGCCTGCGCGCCGATGGGCGCCGGCTTCACCCTGATCACCCTGCTCACCGGCAGCATCTGGGGCAAGTCCACCTGGGGCACCTGGTGGGACTGGGACCCGCGCATGACCAGCGAACTGATCCTGCTGTTCCTGTACCTGGGCGTGATCGGGCTCTACTACGCCATCGAAGACCGCCGCAGCGCCGCGCGCGCGGCCGGGCTGCTGGCCATCGTCGGCGTGGCACTGCTGCCGGTGATCCGCTATTCGGTGGACTGGTGGGGCGGCCTGCACCAGCGCCAGTCGATCAACGTGTTCGGTGACAACGCCGTCCGCGCCGAGCTGATCGCGCCGCTGTGGTGGATGGTGGTGGGCACCAAGCTGTGGTTCGCCGGCTCGCTGCTGGCCAAGGCGCGTGCCGACAACCTGCTGCGCGAGGCCGGCAAGGCCTGGGTGGCCGAACGCATCGGCGGCGGTGCCGCCACCGCTGCCGGGGAGATGCCGCGATGACCCACCTGCCCTTCATCATTGCCGCCTTTGCGGTGTTCGCGCTGGTGCTGTGCTGCGATGCGTTCGGGTCCTGGCTGCGCCTGCGCCTGGCGCGCTGGCAGGCCCGGCACCGCCAGCAGCGGCTGCAGGCCCGCGCCAAACCGCAGGCCGACACCGCGCTGGCCACGGAGCTCAGCCGATGACCCCGGTGCAGCGCCGCCGCATGGTGTGGGTGTTGCTGCTGTTGCTGGCCTCCGGCCTGGCCACCACGCTGGTGGCCTTCGCCCTGCAGCGCAACATCGCCTACCTGTACACGCCGGCCGAAGTGCTGCGCGGTGACGTGGATCCGCAGTCGCGTTTCCGCCTGGGCGGGATGGTGGTGAAAGGTTCGTTCCAGCGCGCCAGCGGTTCGCTGGAAGCACACTTCGTGGTCACCGATGGCGACGCCACCTTGCCGGTGAGCACCTCGCGGATCCTGCCGGACATGTTCCGCGAAGGCACCGCGGTGGTGGCCAGCGGCCGCCTGCAGGACGGCCGCTTCATCGCCGATGAAGTGCTGGCCAAGCACGACGAAAACTACATTCCCAAGGAAGTGGCCGACAAGATGGGCCAGGCGCATACCAAGCACGATGTACCGGTGACCGCACCGGAGGTGCGCTGAGTGCTGCCCGAACTGGGGCAGATCCTGCTGGTGACGGCGCTGCTGGTGGCGGTGCTGCAGGCGGTGCTGCCGTTGTGGGGCGCCCAGCGTGGCTACGCGGCGTGGATGGCCGTGGCCCGCCCGGCCGCGTACGCGCAGCTGGTGCTGCTGCTGGGCGCGTTCGGCGTGCTCACCGCGGCCTTCGTCACCCAGGATTTCTCGGTGCGCTATGTGGCCGAAAACTCCAACTCGCTGCTGCCGCTGGCCTACCGCTACTCCGCGGTGTGGGGCGCCCATGAGGGCTCGCTGCTGCTGTGGGCGCTGGTGCTGGCGCTGTGGAATGCCGCCGTAGCGCGGTGGTCGCGGCAATTGCCGATGCAGGTGCTGGCCCGCGTGCTGGGCGTGCTGGGCATCATCAGCATCGGCTTCCTGGCCTTCCTGATCTTCACCTCCAACCCGTTCGCGCGGCTGCTGCCGGCGCCCCTGGAAGGACACGACCTCAACCCGCTGCTGCAGGACCCGGGGCTGATCATCCATCCGCCGATGTTGTACCTGGGGTACGTCGGTTTCGCGGTGCCCTTCGCCTTCGCCATCGCCGCGCTGCTGGAAGGGCGCGTGGATGCGCGCTGGCTGCGCTGGACCCGGCCGTGGACCAACGTGGCGTGGGGCTTCCTCACCCTGGGTATCGCGCTGGGCAGCTGGTGGGCGTACTACGAACTGGGCTGGGGCGGCTGGTGGTTCTGGGACCCGGTGGAGAACGCCAGCTTCCTGCCGTGGCTGGCCGGCGCGGCCTTGATCCACTCGCAGGCGGTCACGGAAAAGCGCGGCAGCTTCGCCAGCTGGACGCTGCTGCTGGCCATTGCCGCCTTCGCGCTGTCGTTGCTGGGCACCTTCCTGGTCCGCTCGGGCGTGCTCACCAGCGTGCATTCGTTTGCCGCCGATCCCTCGCGCGGGACCTTCATCCTGATTTTCCTGGCGCTGGTCATTGGCGGCGCACTGCTGCTGTACGCGCTGCGCGCCGGTGCGCTGGGCAACGACGACCCGCGCCGCGGCTTCATGGCCACCTCGCGCGAAACCCTGCTGCTGGCCAACAACCTGCTGCTGGCCGCAGCGTGCGCGATGGTGCTGCTGGGCACACTGTACCCGCTGCTGGCCGATGCGCTGGGGCTGGGCAAGGTGTCGGTCGGCCCGCCCTACTTCGGCACCCTGTTCCTGCTGCTGATGGCGCCGCTGGTGGCGCTGCTGCCGTTCGGCCCGCTGGTGAACTGGCAACGCGACCAGGCCTCGCGCGCGCTGGCGATGCTGGCGCCGTGGGCGGTGCTGGCGCTGCTGCTGGGCGCCATCGCCTACTTCATGGCCCCGCAGGGCGCGCTGAAGACCGCGGCCGGTGTGACCGCCGCTGCCTGGGTCGCCTTCGGTACCGCGCGCTTTGTGTGGAGCCGGCTGCGTGGCAATGGCCGCTTCACCGCCGAAATGGTCGGCATGCTGCTGGCCCATGGCGGCGTGGCGGTGTTCCTGGCCGGGGCCCTGCTGGTGGAAGCGCTGAACGTGCAGCGCGAGGTGGCGCTGTCGCCGGGCCAGTCGCTGCAGGTGTCCGGGTACGAAGTGCGCTTCGAGGGCGTTGACCACCAGCAGGGCCCCAACTACACCGCCGACCGCGGCCACATGCGCATTCTGCGCAACGACCGCGAACTGGCCCTGCTGCACCCGGAAAAGCGCGCCTACGCCAGTGGCGGCCAGATGATGACCGAGGCCGGCATCCATGCACGCATCAGCGGCGATGTGTACGTGGCGCTGGGCGAGCCGCTGGGCAACAATGCCTGGGCGGTGCGCGTGCACATCAAACCGTTCGTCCGCTGGATCTGGCTGGGCGCACTGCTGATGGCCCTGGGCGGTTTCGTCACCGCCGCCGACCGCCGTTTCCGCCGTCCCTGAGTCCTGGAGTTCCCCCGTGTCCGATCCGCGTCCCGTTTCCCGCCCCCTGCCGCCCGTGGCCATCGTCATCGGCGTGCTGTTCTTCTTCGGGCTGTTGGGGCTGATGATCTACGGGGTGATGAAATCCGGCGCGCCCGACCGCGACGTGTTGCCCTCGGCCTTGATCGGCAAGCCCGCCCCGGCCTTCACCCTGCCGGTGCTGCACGACCCCACCATCAAGGTCAGCAGCAATGAACTGCGCGGCGCGCCGTACGTGCTGAATGTGTGGGGCAGCTGGTGCGCGGCCTGCCGCGAAGAACACCCGGTGCTGACCCGCTTCGCCGAAACCAAGCGCGTGCGCGTGATCGGCTACAACTGGAAAGATGAGCCGGCCGACGCCCTGCGCTGGCTGGAACAGCTGGGCAACCCGTTCGTGCTGGTGCTGGCCGACATCGAAGGCCGCACCGCGATCGACTGGGGCGTCACCGCCGCGCCGGAAACCTTCCTGGTGGACGCCAGTGGCGTGGTGCGCTGGAAGTACAGCGGCGCGCTCACCCAACGGGTGGTGGACACCCAGCTGATTCCCGAACTGGACAAGGTGGAGCGCAGCCATGCCAATGCCCAGACCACGCTGCCCGCCGCGCCGTAAGCTGCCCGCGCTGCTGCTCGGCGGCCTGCTGGCCGCTGCGGCACTGCTGCCGGCGACGGCCAGCGCGCAGGCGGTGTCCGACCCGACGCCGCTGCGGTATCGCGACGCCGCCGAAGAGGCGCGCTTCCATGCACTGGCAGCCGAACTGCGCTGCGTGCAGTGCCAGAACCAGTCGCTGGCCGATTCCAACGCGCAGATCGCACACGACCTGCGCCGTGAAGTGCTCACCCTGATGCAGCAGGGCCACGACGACGCGCAGATCAAGCAGTTCCTGGTCGACCGCTACGGTGCGTTCGTGCTGTACCGCCCACCGATGGACGCCCGCAACAGCCTGCTGTGGTTCGGCCCGGCCGTACTGCTGCTGGGCGGCGCGGGCGTGCTGGTGTGGGTGGTGCGCCGACGCAGCCGCCAGCTGCAGCCGATGGACAAGAGCGAGGAGCGCTGGTGAGCGGATCGTGGTTACCAACACTTGCCGCCATGGCCGCCACTGCCGTCGGCCTCGTGGTGCTGTGGCCGCTGCGCGCCACGGGCCGGCGCGCGCCCTTCCTCGTGATGGTGGTCGCCGTGGGCGTGGCCGGTTCGGCGCTGTACTACCTGGTCGGTACGCCAGAGGCCGCCACGCCGACCGCGCGCACGGGCGAACCAGCCAGCCTGCGCGATGGCGTGGTGGAACTGCAGCGCGCGCTCGAGCGCGACCCGCAGCGCGCCGACGGCTGGGCCCTGCTCGGTCGCTCGCAACAGGCCTTGGGCAACCTGCCCGAGGCCAACCGCGCCTTCGCCCGTGCCGTGCAGCTGGCCCCCGATGAGCCCGAGCTGCTGGTGGAGGCCGCACAGACCCGCGCACAGGCCGACCCGGCCAAGCAGTTCGACGATACCGGGCTGCAGTGGCTGCGCCATGCCCAGCGGCTGGCGCCGGGCAGCGAGCGCGCCGGCTGGCTGATCGGCATCGCGCTGCGCCAGCGCGGCCAGGATGCCGAGGCGGCCGCCACCTGGGAGGCGCTGTTGCCGCGGCTGGACCCGGGCGCGGCCACCGCGCTGCGCGAACAGATCGCCATTGCCCGCGAGAAGGCCGGGCTGCCCGCCGCCGCGACGCCGCCCGCGGCGACCACCGCAGCAACCGCACTCACCGTCACGGTCGCGCTGGATCCCGAGTTCGCCGCCCGCGCACGCCTGCGTGACGATGCCAGTATCTTCGTGATTGCCCGCGTCCCCGGCGGCCCGCCCATGCCGGTGGCCGTGGAAAAACACCGGCTGGCCGACCTGCCGCTACGGGTCACGCTGGACGACGCCGACAGCCCGATGCCCACCCAGCCGTTGTCGGCGCTCAAGGAGGTGGAGGTGTTCGCGCGCCTGTCCGCCTCCGGCCAGGCCAACCGGCAGGAGGGCGACATCGATTCGCCGTCGGTCCGCGTGCCGCTGCCGCATACCGAGCCAGTGCCGCTGCTGATCGGCGGACCATGAGCCGGGCCGGCGCGATGCTGCGTGCCGCCCATGGCACGGCACGTTGACCTGACCCGGCTAAAATGCGCGCATGACTGAATTCATCCCGCCCGGTACGCGTTACCACGCCCTGCCCTCGCCCTTTCCGTTCAAGCGCGGTGGCCAGCTGCTGGACGCGCACGTGGCCTATGAAACATGGGGCACGCTCGATGCGCAGGCCAGCAACGCGGTGCTCATCGTCACTGGTCTGTCGCCCGATGCGCACGCTGCCGCCAACGCCAACAACCCGGCCGCCGGCTGGTGGGAAGGCATGCTCGGCCCGGGCAAGGCGATCGACACCGACCGCTGGTTCGTGATCTGCGTGAACTCGCTGGGCAGCTGCAAGGGCTCCACCGGCCCGGCCACGATCAACCCGGCCACCGGCGCACTGTACCGGCTGCAGTTCCCGGAGCTGTCGATCGAAGACGGTGCCCGCGCCGCTGTCGAGGTGGTGCGTGCGCTGGGCGTGGCGCAGCTGGCCTGCGTGATCGGCAACTCGATGGGCGGCATGACCGCACTGGCGCTGCTGTTGCTGCACCCGGGCATCGCGCGCAGCCACATCAATATTTCCGGCAGCGCGCAGGCGTTGCCGTTCTCCATCGCGATCCGCTCGCTGCAGCGCGAAGCGATCCGCCTGGATCCGAAGTGGGACGCCGGCCAATACACCGAAGACAGCTATCCCGAATCGGGCATGCGCATGGCGCGCAAGCTGGGCGTGATCACCTACCGCTCGGCGCTGGAATGGGACGGCCGGTTCGGCCGCGTGCGGCTGGATTCGGACCAGGCCGACGACGACCCGTTCGGCCTGGAGTTCCAGGTGGAAAGCTACCTGGAAGGCCACGCGCGCCGCTTCGTGCGCTTCTTCGACCCCAACTGCTACCTGTACCTGAGCCGCTCGATGGACTGGTTCGACCTGGCCGAATACGCCGACGGCGACGTGCTGGCCGGGCTGGCGAAGATCCAGGTGGACAAGGCGCTGGCGATCGGCGCCAACACCGACATCCTGTTCCCGGTGCAGCAGCAACAGCAGATCGCCGACGGCCTGCGGGCCGGTGGTGCCGACGCGCGCTTCATCGGGCTGGATTCGCCGCAGGGGCATGATGCGTTCCTGGTGGATTTCGCGCGGTTCGGGCCAGCCGTGGGCGAGTTCCTTTCCGCACTCTAAGGACAGACATGCGACTGCAGGGAAAGCTCAGCGAATGGGACGACGCGCGCGGCTTCGGCTTCGTGCAGCCCAATGGTGGGGGCGACCGTTGCTTCGTGCATATCCGTGCGTTTGCGGCGCGTGACCGGCGGCCGGCACTTGGCGACGTGATTACCTATGCGGTTGAACGCGATGCGCAGGGGCGCCGGAACGCCGTGCAGGTGCGCTTTGCGCTGCAGCGTGGCGGCGCGCGCAACACGCCTGCGGCCGAGCGGAAGGGCCGCGACGTTTTCCCTCGCAAGACCATCGCACTGCTGTTCCTCGCCGGACTAGCTGGGCTGACCGCGTGGATGCACTGGCCGATGTGGCTGCCAGCGGCGTATCTGGGCGCGAGCGCCATGACCTTCCTGTTCTACTGGTACGACAAGAGCGCTGCGCAGAACGACCGGCAACGCACGCCCGAAAAAACCCTGCAGCTGCTTGCGTTGTTCGGCGGTTGGCCCGGTGCCTTGTTCGCGCAATCGGTGCTGCGCCACAAGAATCGCAAAGCCTCGTTCCAGCAGGTGTTCTGGGTAGTGGTGGTGATCAACCTGGGTGCGCTCGCCTGGCTGCTGCACCAGATCCCCCGGTAGAGCCACGCCATGCGTGGCTGACGCAGCAATCGGGCGCCCCATCACCAAGGCGCCCGACCAGACCCACCGCCAGCGCGACCTTCAATCCCCACCAAACGGACTACACCGCCATCCGTGCTGGTGCCGCACCCACTCCTCCAGGTTCCTGTCGTCGACCGCCACCGGACCGCACTCGACCGCCACGTACTCCCGCATCAGCCGGCCCAGCACCTGGTCAGCGGCACGATGCTCGCGCGCCGCCGCATCCTGAAAACGGGCGCGCAACCCGGCGTCCACCTCGGCCTGCGTCAACACGCACCGGTTCATGCCTTCCCTCCATCAGTGGACGCCGACGCACGCGCTGCTTCCCGCGCAAGCCGCTGCAGCTTCCTGGGAATCTTCACCGGCGCCGGCACTGGTCGCTCAATCACCGTGAGCGTGATACGGCCATGCTCCGCGTCGATCTTGAGGCGTGAGCCTACGTCGAAGCCCAGCTTGTCCAGCCAGCGGCCGCGCAGACGTACGTACGGAATCACCTCTACGCTGCCGCGCTCCTCGCGGATGGGGTACAGCTGTGCACCCACTTTGCAGGTTGGGGCTGGGCGGGCGTAGGGTTTGCGCTTGGGCGGCTCGAAGAAGGGTGTGTCAGCCCATGGTGTTCGCATGATGCACCTCCTGATAGGAATCGCCCTCGCCGGGATGGCGAGGGTGTCGGGAGGTTAGAAACCGCAGAGAGGCCGGCGGGCGTATTCCCCGTGAGGGTGTTGTATTAGCCACCCTCCCGACGCAGGAGTACCAACGTTATCTCTCTGGGAGTTTCTACGCTCCGGTGAACACCATGCGCGCTCATGAAGAACATGGGAAATCGCTTGTTTCTGTTGATCTGCGGCGGTTGGTTCACCGTGTCTACGCAACTGTCGCAGAAGACCTATAGGGCATGTTCGAGAGGACGCAGGAATAAAGCGCGGCGCTTGTCAGCCACAACTAACGCACGGTTCTTCCAAGGCGCGAGCCACTTCCCACTTGCCGTACGGCGTCAGTGCGAGAGATTGTGCGAGCGCATTCGACGCCGCATTGTCATGCTGGCAGCGGTACTGCGCTTCATATCCGCACCTCCCAGCATAGGCAACCATGGCCCGCACCAACGAGTTTGCCAGGCCCATGCTTCGCGCACGCGGCATGGTCAGCACACCCATATCGACAATCGCCTCGCCGCCCCATGGGTAGAGACTCGATACGGCCAACAGTTCCGACTCGAGGAACGCACCGAATGTCGCCCAATGCCCCAGTTCTACGGACGCGTCATCCTGGTCGTGTCCCGAGATCTGTGCCATGAATCCATCGAACAGCGCTGCATCGCCAGCTGTCAGCTGGCGTACCTCAATCGCGGTGTCGTTCCGCGCGCCGGGCATCCCGGTAGCTGCAACGTGGTAGATGACATCTGGCGCATGCATCTCGATGCCGGCAATGTGTAGCGCCTCGCGGAACCATGGCAACGAGACCGGCCAACTGTCCGGTGTAACTCCCAATGTGGAAGCAATGCATCGAGACACTGCGGCACGCGTGCTGCCGTTGGCTGTCACCATGATCATTGCCCGCCGCTCGCTGGTGAGGTGCGGGTTTATCACCAGACTGAAGTTCTTCTCAGTCGGCACATAGATGCCGGACTCAAAAAGCCCACCCCAGTAGAGGGCGACGGTGGATGTCAGTTGATGCATCGTGACTCCTGATCCTGCTGCCGAATGCTGGAGATTAGACCTTCAGACGTCCGCTTTCGGAAAGAAGCGGACGCTGGCAACCTCACCTAGCGCGCTGCTGCCCGCACCAAGGTCCGGCGGTTTCTGGCAGATACGGCCAGTCCGAAGGGCGTGGGAGCGTGACTCGCGAGGTCACAGCTTGCTCCGGAGTGAGAAACAACCCCCCCAGGTCATTGCCTGCATTGATCGCGAAGAAGCGAACGTCTGTATGGACGAGTTGGTCGTTGACCACTTTGAAGAACACGTAAGCGGCGCACCGCCAGCTCGCATCTTCACTTCCCGCACTGTCAGAAGAGTAGATGACGTACTCCGCACCATTGACCAGGATAGCGTAGCGCGGTATGTCGGAGTCAATCAGTTCTTCGACGCTCGCGGGCCGGGAGACATACTTCTGCAGTTCTGGCAGCAGTTGCAGGTAGGCTTCGCCAATACCGGCCTCTGCCAGATCTTCGGCATCAAGCAGGATCAATCGGTCGTAATCAAGGTTCACATTTGCGGCTGATTGTGCATTACAGGCCGTGGCGACGATGGCCATGAAGAACGTGGATACGAACCTGACCGAACGCATGACGCAATCTCCTGGATCCGTACGAGTTAATCGAGGCGGTAGTCCGGCGAGCAGCTGAAGCTTCGCTGCTATCGAACAGCTGGCTAATGGTCACTTCGAGTAGGAAGCGGACGTTAGCACAGGCGGAACAGTCCCGTCCCCGGCGGCGCGTCCGCTGCGGTGTCCACGGCTGATCATCACTAGGCCTAACGCTTGAATTGAGCCACGTCGCGAAGGAACGCCGACTTGAATGATTCGTTAGCGGCCAGGTTCGGCGCCATTGCGACGCCGGCGTAAGAACACCCTTATAACAAGCAGCGCAGCGAACGCTATGACAGCAATCTGCACCAATAGCGTCGGAGCGACGCCAGGCTGCGGCCAGAAGACCAACCGAATGGCCAGGCTGGCCAGACATGCCAACGCCAGAAGAGTGAGCCACTTTGCTACACGAACCGAGAATGGAACAGCGAGAAATGCGGCTACAAGAAGCAAGAGCGCTGCGCCACTGAGCGCCAGACCCGCCTTGCCTTGGATGACATTGCCGGACGCAACAATCGCCAGCAGCAATACGCCTATTGCTACGCCGACGCCGCCGACAAGGATGGCCAAAAGATTCATCAGTCGCTGATTGCGCATCCTTGCCACCTGATTGGGCATGCCCTGAACAAATACGTCGGTAGTGCATGTGCTGCACGGGAGCCAACGAGGCAACGACGGCAGCAGCTCATTCAATCACTCAGCACCGAAGGACTCAAAATAATTCTTCCACTTAATAATTCCCGGCAATCAGCTCTTCGCGGGACTTGGTATCCTCCAGGAAAATTCCCATCCATGCATTCATGACTTCAAAAATATCAATGCCGAGTTCCGGGGACGCAGAATCTTCATGCCACCATATCAAGCCCTCCGCACCAGCATGCTTGTCCGCCTCCACTGCGACATAGTCTCCGCCGCCATTCGAGAATACCGTGATCCAATTTTCAGCATGGCAGCCTCCGTCCTCGTCAACCAAGTCGGAAATACGTGACTGGTCGCAAAGGCACTGCGGGCCCATCGAGCGAGCGGGAAAGAAGGTGTATCCGTCGTGCACTTCACGATAAAAATCCTGAAGCCTGCCGGGAAGTCGTTCGAGTTGAAAACCCTCGACTGCGCGCCCTTCGACAGGCGCCCCACCAACATAATAGTAGAAACTTTTTCCGTCATGAAATACATACGCCATTTCAACCGCGTCACCCAGCAACAGCACGGTACCCAGCAGACACTCACTGAATAGCGAAATTACCGTTGAAAATTCATTTGAAAATGAATTCCAGCCGTCGGGATATACTGGTCCGACCTCAAGACCAAGACCGAACTTTTCCCAACCCCTGGGCAATACGACATCTTGGGGGACATCCTTGACGTCAAGACACACCTTGCGATGAGGAAATGTATCAAGAATACCTTGGAAAATATCATCAAGCGTAATAATATCCTTTCTCCTACAAGAAGCCGCGGATCATTTCTCACAACATAATATCCGATTTTCTTCCTACTCTCTCACACCACCTCTAAAGCCTGGATCGACATCAATCCCACCCGCCTATAGCGCGCCTATTTCCAATAGCTTTAGCACCATGCAATGCGTCAGGAATACCCTGCATAACCAGCTTGGAGCTCTAATTATTCGGATCAGGCCCGATCCGCGAGCAACAGGCGCCCAGGATTTATAATGCCCTCCTATTTGGAGGGGTGCCTGCCCTCGGCGTCGCCGAACGGCAGCTGCATGGATAGCTCCTCAACATATGCCGCCGATGTCTCGCAGGTTGTTAGCCAGCGCCGACACTACCGGCGTATTTGTTCAGAGCATCCCTGGCTGGTACTAGCAGACGGACCCGAAGGACTGTTTGTGCAATTCGCGCACAGAGCATCAGCGGATGGCTCTGCCCTTGTTACTGGACGGCCCCTACATGTTGCGCTCTTTAGACACTGCGATCTCGCACAGAATCGGTGCCGCGCCACAGCCCCTTCCTACGGCACTTCTACTCCAACTGCCCATCCCGCAACCGATAACTCCGATGCACGATGCCCTCCGGCAACACATCATGCGTAATCATCACCAGACTCCGGCTGCCCAGCGCCCCCACCATGTCATGCAACAACGCATGCGCGGTATCCACGTCCAGCCCTTCGGTAGGCTCATCCAGCAACAGAATCGGTGAACCCCGCAGCAGCGCCCGCGCCAACGCCAGGCGCCGCGCCTGCCCGGCCGACATGGTGGCGCCGTTCTCGCCTACCCACGCCTGCAACCCGCCAATCTGTTCGGCCCACCCTTGCAACCGCACATCCGCCAGCACCTGCCACAGCTGCGCATCTGTCGCCTGCGGATCACCCAAGCGCAGATTGTCGGCCACGCTGCCCGCAAACACCGGCGCGTTCTGCGGCAGCCACGCCACCTGCCGGTGCCAATCGGCCTGGGCGAACTGGCGGATGTCGACGCCGCCGTAGCGCACGTAACCGGCATCCGGGTCCCACAGGCGCAGCAGCAGCGACGACAGCGTGGTTTTGCCACAGCCGCTGTCGCCCTGGATGGCGATGCGATCACCCGGGCGCAGCTGCAACTGCAGCCCGTCCAGCAATGCCCGCTCCTGCCCCGGCCAGCGGAACGCCACGTGCTCCACGCTGAGCGTGGCCGGTTCGGCGGGCACCGGCACCGGGTTCACCGGCTCGGCGACACCGGCGGGCTGGTCGACGATCTGCTCCAGCCGCACCGCCGCCACCCGTCCGGACAGCCACGACTGCCATGCCAGCCCGATGGCCGCCCACAGTTCCAGCAGCGCCACGGTGAGGAACACCAGTCCCGCGGCCAAAGCCGCATCGATGGCGCCGCGCTCGAAGCCGCGCAACGCCACCCACAGCATGGCCACCAGTCCAGCGGCCGCGCACACGCCATGCAGCGCATTGCCGCCGATCAACCGCACGCGGCGGCGACGGTCGCGCGATTTCAGCTGTTTGGCCGCCACCAGCACGCGCAGGTTCCAGTGCTCGCGCGCCTGCAGGGCGGTCAGGTCCGCCGCGCCTTCCAGGCCCTCGAAGGACTGCGCGCGCAGCTGTGCACGATGCAGCGCGCGGTCGCGCTCCTGGTCACCGGCACCGCGCACGGTCAGCCACGGTACGCCCACGCCGATCACCAGCGCCAGCATGCCCAGCAGCACCGCCGCAGGCGGATAGATGATGCCGGCGGCGATCACGCCCACCAGCGAGATGCCGCCCAGCGCCAGCAGCGGGCCGATGGCGCGCACCAGCAGGCCATCCACTTCGCCGATGTCCGACATCAGACGCGCCAGCAGCTCGCCAGTGCGCACGCCGGCCAGTCGCGCCGGCGCCAGCGGCAGCGCACGGCGGAAGAACCACACGCGCAGGTCGCGGGCGATGCGCAGGGTGACGTCGTGGCCCACCAGCTTTTCGAAATAGCGCGAGGCGATCCGCGCCATGGTCAGCCCGCGGATGCCCGCCGAGGGCGAGAAGAAGTTGAAGCCGCTGCCCAGCCCGGCCGCACCGGCCAGTGCGGCCGCTGTCAGGAAGCCACCGGACAGCCCAAGCAAGGCGGTGCCGGCCAGCATGGTGGTCCACAGCAGCAGCACGGTCAGCACCAGGCGGCCGCGGTGCCGGGTGAAGACCTGCTTCAACGAATCGATGCGTGGCGCACTCATGCCGGCACCTCCAACGTGTTGCGGGTACCGCTGGCGGTCAACGTGAGGCGCGTATCGGCCCAGGCCATGGCGACCTCGCTGTGGGTGGCGATGATGACGCTGCGGCCGCGCGCGAACGCGGCGAGCGTGCGCAGCAGGTCGGCCTCGGTGTCCGGGTCAAGGAAGGCGGTGGGCTCGTCGAGCAGCAGCAGCTGCGGGTCGCGCAGCAGCAACCGCGCCAGGCCGATGCGGCGCGCCTCGCCCCCGGACAGGCCGAAGCCGCGCTCGCCGATCACCGTATCCAGCCCATCCGGCAGGGCGGACGCGAAGCGCATCACCTGCGCCGCCTCGGCGACGGCACGCAGGTGCGCGTCGGTAGCGCCCGGGTCGGCCAGGCGCAGGTTGTCGGCAATGCTGCCGTGGAAGAGGTAGGGGCGTTGCCCGGCATAACCGATTTCCAGCCCGGGGCGCAGCACGATGCTGCCCGACTGCGGCGGCAGCCAGCCGACCAATGCTTCCAGCAGGGTGCTCTTGCCACTGCCGCTGGGGCCCACCAGTGCCAGGCGTTGCCCGGGCTCGATCTGGAAGGACAACCCTTGGATGACATCGTGCTGCGCCCCCAGCGGACGCAATACCAGGTCGCGCACCTGCACCGGCGGCGCGTGCTGTTCCAGCAGTTCGGGGGCACGTGCAACAGCAGCCTGCACATCGCTGCCCTCCTCCGCATCGGGCAGCTCGCCGAGCAGGCGCTCCACCTCGGCCGCGGCGGCCAGCGCGTTGGCGCGGTCGTGGTAGTGCGCGGCCAGGCGCCGCAGCGGTGCGTAGAACTCCGGCGCCAGCAACAGGCAGAACATGCCCACGCCCAGCGTGGGCACCTGCGCGTGCAACGACATCAGGCCCAGGTAGCTCAGCCCGAAATACAGCGCGACCATGGCCACGCTGACCGAGGCGAAGAATTCCAGCACGGTGGACGACAGGAAGGCAATGCGCAGCACCTTCATGGTGCGCTCGCGCACGCCTTCGGCGGCCGCGGCCACGCCCTCCAGTTCGGCCTCGCCCCGCCCGTACAGGCGCAGCAGGCCCAGGCCCTTGATGCGGTCGGCGAAATGGCCGCTCATGCGCGCCAGCTCGCCCAGCTGCGCGCGCCCGGCCGCTTCGGCGCCCCAGCCCACCAGCATCATGAAGAACGGCACCAGCGGCGCGGTGAACACCAGGATCAGCGCCACCACCCAATCGGTCCAGGCCACCGCCAGCGCGATCAGCAGCGGCACCACCACCACTTCGATGCGGACCGGCTGATAACCGGCGTAATAGTTCTCGATTGCATCTGCATGGGCCAACATCAGCTCGCCCAGCTCGCCGGTACGCTGCTGGCGCAGCCACAACGGCCCGCGCCCCAGCAGGCGCCGGTAGACCCGCTCACGCAGGGCCAGCCGCGCGGCATCGGCCACATCGCCGGCTGCGGCCTGGGTGGCGCTGCCCAGCAGCGCGCGCGCCACCAACACCACCAGCAGGCCCAGCAGCACCGGGGTGGCGTCGGCCAGCGGCCGGTGCTGCACCAGCACGGCCTGGATCAACCAGGCAATGGCCGCGGCCTGGCCGATCAACAGCGCCCCGGACACACAGATGCACAGCGCAGCCATGCGCTGGCGCCCCCGCGCGGCCACGCCCAGCCCGCCCAGCCAGTGCAGGCGGCGACGGCGCAGGGCCGTGGTTTCAACAACAGTGGCGTCGGGGGGTATGCTCAAGGCAGATCACGCAGGGACACAGGGAGGTTTCCGTCGATTGTAGTGGGTGCCGGCATGGCCCCCGTGCGGCAAGCGGTCGCAGGTTGCCAGGAACGCATACGATTCCTTGCACAGACCGCTCGTACATTGATCTGAATCAAGGCTATTTGAAGTTGCAGGTCACAGAATTCATCCCGTAGACCCCCCTTCCCGCCACCTGAAACGCTAAACCCAACGAGGTAGCCAGGCCATGATTGATCAGACAGTCGTAGAACTGTCGCGGCTGCAATTCGCCCTGACCGCGATGTACCACTTCCTATTTGTCCCCCTCACGCTCGGGCTGTCCTTCATGGTGGCCATCATGGAGAGCGTGTACGTCATGACCCGCAAACAGGTCTGGCGGCAGATGACCCTGTTCTGGGGCACCCTGTTCGGCATCAACTTCGCCATCGGCGTGGCCACCGGCCTGGTGATGGAATTCCAGTTCGGCATGAACTGGTCGTACTACAGCCACTACGTGGGCGACATCTTCGGCGCACCGCTGGCCATCGAAGGGTTGATGGCGTTCTTCCTGGAAGCCACCTTCATCGGCCTGTTCTTCTTTGGCTGGAAGCGGCTGAGCGCGGTCAAGCACCTCACCGTGACCTGGCTGATGGCGCTGGGCACCAACCTGTCGGCGGTGTGGATCCTGATCGCCAACGGCTGGATGCAGAACCCGACCGGTGCGGTGTTCAACCCCGAAACGATGCGCATGGAAGTGGTGGATTTCGCCGCGGTGCTGTTCAATCCGGTGGCGCAGGCCAAGTTCGTGCACACCGTCAGTGCCGGCTACGTGACCGGTGCGATCTTCGTGATGTCCATCAGCGCGCTGTACCTGCTGCGGGGCAAGTACAAGGACATGGCCCGCCGCTCGTTCGCGGTGGCTGCAGCCTTCGGCCTGCTGTCGTCGCTGTCGGTGGTGGTGCTGGGTGACGAAAGCGGGTACGCCGCCAGCGAACACCAGAAGATGAAGCTGGCTGCGATTGAAGCGATGTGGGAAACCGAGCGTGCCCCGGCCGACTTCACCGCCTTCGGCATTCCCAACCAGACCACCCACACCAACGACTACGCGATCAAGATTCCGTACCTGATGGGCCTGATCGCCACCCGTTCGCTGGACCAGCCGATCCCGGGCATCCTGGAACTGGTGGGCCGCGCCGAGAACCGCATCCGTGGCGGCCAGATTGCCTACGGTGCGCTGGAGCGCGTGCGCAAGGACAAGAACGACGTCGAAGCGCGCGAGATGTTCGACCGCCATTGGCAGGATCTGGGCCACGGCCTGCTGCTGAAGCGTTACCGCGAGGACATCCTCAACGCCACCCCGGAAGAAATCTCCAAGGCGGCGATGGACACGGTACCGCGCGTGGCGCCGCTGTTCTGGACCTTCCGCATCATGGCCGGCCTGGGCTTCTACCTGATCGCCTTCTTCGCCCTGGCGTTCTACTTCTCGTGCCGCAACAGCTTCCAGGACAAGCGCTGGTTCCTGCGCCTGGCCGTGTGGTCGCTGCCGGCCCCGTGGATCGCGATCGAGTGCGGTTGGTTCGTGGCCGAGTACGGTCGCCAGCCGTGGGCGGTGGATGGCGTGCTGCCCACTTTCTATGCCGCATCGGGCCTGGCCCTGCATGAAATCCTGACCACGCTGGCAGTGTTCACCGGGTTGTACACGGTGCTGCTGGTGATCGAGGTCAAGTTGATGCTGAAGGCGATCCGCAAGGGTCCGGAAGAAATCCTGCCCACGCTGCAGGCTGATATCCGCCCCGTTTCCCCCGTTGCCGCCGCCCCCGGCCAAGCCTGAGGCAGGAGAATCCAGATGGAATTCATTGCACTTGATTACACCACGCTCCGCGTGATCTGGTGGCTGCTGCTCGGCATCCTGCTGGTCGGCTGGGCCGTCATGGACGGGTTCGACCTCGGCGTTGGCACCCTGCTGCCGTTCGTGGCCCGCACCGATGACGAACGCCGGCTGGTGATCAACACCGTCGGCCCGGTCTGGGAAGGCAACCAGGTCTGGTTGGTACTGGGTGGCGGCGCGATCTTCGCGGCGTGGCCCCCGCTGTACGCGGTCAGCTTCTCCGGCTTCTACCTCGCTGTGTTCCTGATGCTGTTCGGGCTGATCCTGCGCCCGGTCGCCTTCAAGTACCGCAGCAAGATGCCCGGCAAGCGCTGGCGCCAGAACTGGGACCGGGCGCTGTTTGTCGGCGGCCTGTTGCCGGCCCTGATCGCCGGCGTGGCGGTGGGCAACGTGCTGGTGGGCGTGCCGTTCCACTTCGATGACAGCATGCGAATCTTCTACACCGGCACCCTGATCGGCCTGCTCAACCCGTTCGCCCTGGTGGCCGGCCTGGTCAGCGTGGCGATGGTGGTGTCGCACGGTGCGGCGATGCTGGTGCTCAAGACCGATGGTCCGGTGGCCGAACGTTCGGCGCGCTATGGCAGCGTGGCTGCACTGGCGAGCTTCGTGTTGTTTGCCGCCGCCGGCGCCTGGGTGGCCTTCGGCCTGCCGGGCTACCAGATCACCTCGCAGGTGGTCACCGATGGCCCGACCAACCCGCTGTTGAAGACCGTTGAACTGGGCAGCGTCGCCGGTGGCTGGCTGCGCAACTACAGCAGCATGCCCGCCACCGTGGTGTTCCCGCTGATCGGCCTGCTGGGTGCCCTGGCAAGCGCAGTGCTGCTGCGTGCCCGCCGTGGCGGCCTGGCCTTCCTCGCCTCGGGCGCGTCCATCGCCGGCATCATCCTCACCGTCGGCTTTGCGATCTTCCCGTTCCTGCTGCCGTCCTCCAGCCAGCCCATCTCCAGCCTGACCGTCTGGGACAGTTCGTCCAGCCATCTCACGCTGTGGATCATGCTGCTGGCCACGGCCATCTTCCTGCCGATCATCATCGCGTACACCAGCTGGGTATACCGCGTCATGAAGGGCAAGACGACCGCCGAGGAAATGGGCGACAACCCGAACGCGTATTGATTGTTCTCACGGGTGCCGACCCACGGTCGGCACCACCCCCGAATGAAGGAGAGTGAACATGTGGTATTTCGCCTGGATCCTCGGCGCCGGCCTTGCCTCGGTCGTGGCCATCCTCAACGGCATGTGGTTCGAAGCCCGCGAAACCAGCCGACTGGACAACGAGCAACGCTGAAAGTGTAAAAAAGAGTTGCCGATACGGCCTTCACACCGTATTCTTGGCGGCTCCTTCGGGGTGTAGCTCAGTCTGGTAGAGCGCTACGTTCGGGACGTAGAGGTCGCAGGTTCGAATCCTGTCTCCCCGACCACTCAGGTGGTCGCATTGAAGCCTGGAAACACGATTTCCAGGCTTTTGTGTCTAAGCCGTGGCAACACGGCACCGAAGGAAAGCAACACGGTCCCCCTTGCCGCCGAAGGGCGGGATCGATACAATAGGCGGCTCCTTACGGGGTGTAGCTCAGTCTGGTAGAGCGCTACGTTCGGGACGTAGAGGTCGCAGGTTCGAATCCTGTCTCCCCGACCATTTGATGGTCACATTGAAGCCTGGAAGACATATGTCCTCCGGGCTTTTTTGTGTCTGTTGTTCAGGGCACGCATCCACGGCGTGTGGCCATGCCGGACACGCCGGTAGAGCCGACCGTTGGTCGGCTGCACTTCCATGCGACGGAGGGATCCTCACACCCACACGCCGCGGCCCGGCCCGGCCTGACGACATCGGCATCCGGGGGATTTGGCGCTGGCGTCAAAGCGCAGCCGACCAACGGTCGGCTCTACCGGGGTGTTTCGCATACCCACATGCCCCGGTCCGGTGGTTTGCACATCCACACGCCCCGGTCCGGTGTTTTGCACAGCCACACGCCCGGTCGGGTGTTTTGCACACCCACATGCCCCCGATCCGGTGTTTTCGCATGGGTACACGCCCCGGCCCCGTGTTTCGCATAGCCACACGTCCGGCCCGGTGTTTGGTATGACCAGACGCCCCGGGCCGTCGGCACGACCCATTCATTTGGCGCAGGTACAATGCCCCGCTTCGGGACGCGCGCGGCGCGCGCCATTCCTCTTCTACCCCACGCAGCCTCCGGCCATGCGCCAGCGGCGGCGTTTCCGCACATCCGGCCCCCACCGTGATCGCGCCACCTGCATGAGATCCACGTCCATGACCCACACCGACCCACACGCCTCGTCCCTGCTGCGCGGACGCGTGCTCGCCTTTGCCGCCATCCTGCTGGCCGCGCTCAACCTGCGCACCGCCGTCACCTCGGTCACCCCGCTGCTGGACCTGCTCGGCCAGACCTTCGGCTTCGGCACCACCATGACCGGCGTGCTCGGCATGCTGCCCACCGCCTCGTTCGCCCTGTTCGGCGTCACCACCCCCATGGTGGCCCGCCGCATCGGCCTGGAGCGCACCGCCCTGCTCGCCATGGGCCTGGCCACCGTCGGCCTGCTCCTGCGCTCCATGGCCGGCGGCATCGGCAGCCTCCTGTTCGGCTCCATCGTCGCCCTCGCCGGCATGGGCATCGGCAACGTCGTCGTCCCGCCGCTGGTCAAGCGCTACTTCGCCAACCGCGTCGGCACCGTCAGCACCCTCTACATCACCGTCCTGCAGATCGGCACCATGATGCCCGCCCTGCTCGCCGTGCCCCTGGCACAGAGCGCCGGCTGGCGCGTCTCGCTCGGCATCTGGGCCATCCTCGCCCTGGCCGCCGCCCTGCCCTGGATGATGCTGGCCCGCCGCCGCCCGCACCCCGACCCGCTCGACACCGCCGCCGACCCGTCCGCCCAGCCGCACGGCAAGGTCTGGCGCACCCCGCTTGGCTGGGGCATGACCCTCATGTTCGGCATGACCTCGCTCATGACCTACTCCATGTTCACCTGGCTGCCGCGCATCGTCGTCGAAGCCGGTGCCACCCCGGCCTTCGGCGGCATCATGGTGGCCATCTTCGCCGCCTGCGGCCTGCTGCCCTCGCTCACCATGCCCGCCCTGGCGGTGCGCCTGCGCAACCCGTTCCCGCTGGTCCTGATCGGCTTCTCGGCCTTCCTCATCGCCTTCGCCGGCCTGCTCTTCGCCCCGATGAAGGCGCCGTGGCTGTGGGCCATCCTGCTGGGCATCGGCCCGTCCACCTTCCCGCTCGCGCTGACCCTGATCAACCTGCGCACCCGCACCCCCGCGGGCTCGGCCGCGCTGTCCGGCTTCATGCAGGGCGTCGGCTACGCCTTCAGCTGCCTGGGCCCGTTCCTGTTCGGCTGGCTGCACGAAATGAGCGGTGGCTGGCACCTGCCGTTCGGCTTCCTGGTGGTCTGCGCGGTGGTCCTGCTCACCGCCTCGTGGGTGGCCTGCAAGCCGCAGAAGCTGGAAGACCAGTGGTAAGCGTCGCTTCTACACACCGCTTGCGCGCCTGCTGACGTAGCGTGTCAGTCATTGACCTGCCGGCAACGGCAGGCGGTCGGGGCCTGGAGCATTCCAGCGCGTTTCACTGAACGGCTTCAGTACGCAACGACCCCCGGGACATCGCCGTGGCGGCGGCCTGCCGGTCTTTGCGATCAGTACGTTACATCCTGTTTCTCTTCCCGCTCCACAGCGGGATGCGGACGCGCGTGCTTTAACGATTTGTAAACAACTGCGCAGTCAGGCACGATTGGCATGTGATGTGCGTCACATTTTTGCACACCATATTCTCTGAAGGGATGCACTGGGGGTTCCATGTACAACCATCGGCCGCTGGCGCTTTGCGTCGGCCTGGCATGCGCCACACTCTGTTTGACCAGCACCGGCGCACACGCCGCCGCGACTGCGGATCAGCTCGGGCAGATCAGCCAATTCCGCGACCATGCCCAATGGCTGGATGCGCTGGCCGCCATCGAGCGGGCCCAGCTGCAGTCGCCCGACGACGCCCTGCTGTACAAGCTGCAGGTGCTGACGCTGTCCGACATCGGCAATGCACACCGCGCCTGGCAGCTGTATCAGGCCCGCCCGCAGCTGTTCGATGATGGCCAGAAGCAGCGCTTCGAGGCCAACTACCTGGCCAAGCTGGTGGGCTGGAGCCTGGCCTACGGGGCCAGCGAAGACACCCGCCTGGACGAAGCCGAAGGCGCCCTGGCGCAGATGCAGCAGTACCTCGACCGCGACGGCAGCAGCGTGCAGGCCGCGCCGCTGCGCATCCGCTACGACCGCCTGATCCTGCTCAACCGGCTGGGCCGGCACACGCAGGTCCGCGACGAGTACCGCAGCCTGTTGGCCGACGGCCATCCGGTGCCGAACTACCTGATGGCCCCGATCGGCGATTCGCTGATGGCCACCCAGCACCCGCAGGAAGCCATTCCCGTGCTCGAGGCGGCCATGAAGGCCGACCCCTCGCAGCCGCAGGTGCGCTCCGAGCTGGCCTACGCCTACCTGGAAAGCGAACAGGCCAACACCGCCATCGCGCTGCTCACCAAGTGGCAGGCCGACGAGCCCGCATGGCGCTGGACCAACGGCGCCAAGGCCCCGCACGCCAACTGGCCGCGTTACGAAGCCGACCTCAACCTGGCCATGGTGCGCGCCTACAGCGGCGACCTGCCCACCGCCCAGCGCGACCTGGAGAAGATGGTCGACATCGGCCCGGGCAACACCGGCACGCAATCCTCGCTGGGCAACGTCTACCTGATGCGCGGTTGGCCACGCCGGGCGCTGGAGCGCTACAGCATGGCCAACACGCTGGACCCGCGCGACGTACCGGCCCGCCTGGGCCAGTACGACGCCTACGTGGAGCTGCAGCGCGACGACCTCGCCCGCCCGATCCGCGACACCCTGCTGGAGCGCTACCCCGGCCAGCCGTCGGTGCAGCGCCTGGACCGCAGCTGGCGCGCCCACCGCGGCTGGCAGCTGCATGCGTACGCCGAGGGCGGGCGCAGTTCCGGCGGCGGCGGTGCGTCGCCGTTGGGCAACGATGACGGCCGTTACGGGGTGGAAGTGCAGTCCCCGATCCTCGACGACCGCTGGCGCGTGGTGGCCTTTGCCGACCGTCGCAACGTCGACTTCCAGGACCAGACCATCAACCCGCTGCGGGTGGGCCTGGGCACGCGCTACCGCTATGGCCGCGCCGACGCCGAAACCTTCGTCAACCGCGCCAACGACCACATCGGCGATACCGGCCTGAGCGCCGGCCTCGGTTGGCAGTTCAGCGACCAGTGGCATGTGGGCGTCACCGCCGCGCGCAACGATGCCGATGCGTCGATGCAGGCGCGCGTGGCGGGCATCACTGCCGACAGCGTGGCCATCGCCGCGGATTACCGCCGCAACGAACGCACCCACTGGAGCATCGGCGCCAGCCAGTTCCGCTACGACGACGGCAACCGCCGCGATACCGTCACCACCGCCATCGAGCAGCGCCTGCTGACCCGCCCCACGCTGATCCTGGACGGCCTGGGCAGCATCTACGCCAGCCAGGGCAGCCGCGACGACGTGCCCTACTTCAACCCGTCCGAGGACCATTCGGTGGAACTGGGCCTGCGCGTGGACCAGCAGCTGTGGCGCCACTACGAGCGCCACTTCCGGCACCGCCTGACGGTGTCGGTGGGCCAGTACTGGCAGCAGGGCTTTGGCAGCGCGCTCGTGCCGTCGGCCGAGTACCGCCACGAATGGCAGATCGGCGAAGGCCGGATTTTCGAGTACGGCGTGAGCTGGTCGCGACCGGTCTACGACGGACAACGCGAACGACACGTCGGCCTGGATGTCGGCCTGCGCTGGGGAGAATGAGATGGACCATATGGATCTGAAACGCTGGACCCTGGGCCTGCTGCTGGCGTTGCTGGCCGTGGTCGTTCCCGCGCACGCGCAGCCGCCGTCAGCGGCCGTGCTGGACGCGGCCGACAACGGCCTGCTGGTGCTCAGCTACCACGACATCCGCGATGACGTGGCCACCACCAGCGACCTGGACGCCTATGCGGTCAGCACCCAGAACTTCGCCGCGCACCTGGACTGGCTGTCCGCGCACGGCTACCACCCGGTGTCGCTGTCGCAGCTGATCACCGCCTCGAAGGGCGGCACCCCGCTGCCGCCCAAACCGGTCCTGCTGACCTTCGATGACGGCCTGCGCAGTGTGTACAGCAAGGTGTTCCCGCTGCTGCGCGCCTACAACTACCCGGCACTGGTGGCGGTGATCACCGACTACGTGGACATGCCCGCCGGCCGCCAGATCGACTACGGCTACCGGCCCTTCACCCGCGACGATTTCCTGACCTGGGAACAACTGCGCGAGATGCAGAAGAGCGGGCTGATCGAACTGGCCAGCCACACCGACAACCTGCACCACGGCGTGCAGTCCAACCCGCAGGGCAACTCCACCCCGGCGGTGATCACCCGCATCTACGACCCGACCGCCAAACGCTACGAAACCGCGGCCCAGTACGAAGCCCGCCTGCGTGCGGACCTGCAGCTGAGCGTGGACCGCATCCAGAAGAACGTGGGCGTGTCGCCCAAGGCGATCGTGTGGCCGTATGCCGCCTACAACGCACTGAGCAACGACATCGCCGAGCAGCTCGGCATGCCGGTGTCCTTCGACCTGGAAGGCCGCAGCACGCCGGTGACACGTGACCTGCACGGCCTGGCCCGCTTGCTGGTGACCAACAACCCGACCGTGATCCAGCTGGCCTACGAACTGCGCCGCGACGTCGAACGCGACGGCATGCGCGCCCTGCAGATCGACCTGGACGCGGTGTACGACGCCGACCCGGCACAGCTGGCCAAGAACCTGGATGCGCTGATCGAGCGGGTCAAGAAGATCGGCCCCACCCACGTGTTCCTGCAGGCCTTCGCCGACCCGGACGGCAACGGCTCGGCCGACGCGCTGTACTTCCCCAACCGGCACCTGCCGATGCGCGCGGACCTGTTCAACCGCGTGGCGTGGCAGCTCAAGACGCGTGCCGGGGTGAAGGTGTTCGCGTGGCTGCCGGTGCTGGGTTACGAGCTCAAGGACCCGGCCATCCGCACCGCGCTGGCGATCGAGAGCCCCGAGCGCGATGGCATCTTCCGGCTGGACTTCACCAACCCGAAGGTGCGCCGGATCATCGATGACATCTACGAAGACCTGGCGATCAACTCCTACTTCGAGGGGCTGCTGTTCCACGACGATGCCTACCTGCGCGATACCGAGCTGAGCCAGCTGCCGCCCGAAGGCGACGACGGCGCGCGGACCCAGGCACTGATCGACTTCACCCTGGAGCTGCGCACCGCCGCGCAGCGCTGGCGGCCCAAGCTGGCCACCGTGCGCAACCTGTACGCGCAGCCGGTGCTGCAGCCGCAGAGCGCCCGCTGGTTCGCCCAGCGCCTGGACCTGTTCAACAAGGCCTACGACCACACCGCGTTGATGGCGATGCCGTGGATGGAAGGCAGCCGCAACCCGGAAAAATGGCTGGACAAGCTGGTGGTGGCGGTGCGTGCACACGACCCGCAGCTGTCCCAGACCATGTTCGAACTGCAGACGGTGGACTGGCGTACCCAGAAACCGATTCCCGGTGAGCGCCTGCGTGCGCAGATCCGTCGCCTGCAGGCGCAGGGCGTGCGTCATTTCGCCTGGTACCCCGACGACTTCATCGCCGGCCGTCCGTCCACTTACGATGCGCGCGCGGCGATGTCCTCGCGCAGCTTCCCGTACGAGGAAAAGTGAGGCTGCCATGCATCCCTTCCTGTTCGCGCTGTTCCAGTTCGCCTTCTTCTATCCGATGGTGATGGCGTTCTTCTGGATGTCCGGCGGCCTGTACTACTTCTTCCGACGTGAGCGAAAGGCGCGCGATCGCAACGATCCGCCGCCGATGGAAAGCTACCCGTTCGCGTCGATCCTGATCCCGTGCCACAACGAAGCGGACAACCTGACCGACACGCTTGGCTCGGCGCTGCGCCAGAACTACCCGGACTTCGAAGTGATTGCCATCAACGATGGCAGCAGCGACGACACCGGCGCCCGCCTGGACGCGATGGCCGCGCTGCATCCGCGGCTGCGCGTGGTGCACCTGGACCGCAACCTGGGCAAGGCCAATGCGCTGCGCATGGGCGCACTGGCGGCACGCTCGGAGTACCTGGTGTGCATTGATGGCGATGCGATGCTGGAGGAGTACGCCACCCACTGGATGGTCTGGCACCTGACCAGTGGCCCGCGCGTGGGCGCGGTGACCGGCAACCCGCGCATCCGCAACCGGTCCACCCTGCTGGGCCGCCTGCAGGTGGCCGAGTTCTCTTCGATCATCGGCATGATCAAGCGAGCCCAGCGTGTGTATGGGCGCATCTTCACCATCTCCGGGGTGATCGCCGCGTTCCGCCGCACCGCGCTGCACCGTATCGGCTACTGGGCCGATGACATGGTGACCGAAGACATCGACATCAGCTGGCGCCTGCAGCTGGACCACTGGGACATCCGCTACGAACCCAACGCGCTGTGCTTCATCCTGATGCCGGAAACGCTGAAGGGCCTGTGGCGGCAGCGCCTGCGCTGGGCCCAGGGCGGCGTGGAAGTGATGCTGCGGCATGGCAGCTCGCTGTTCCACTGGCGCAAGCGCCGCATGTGGGGCGTACTGCTGGAATACCTGCTGAGCGTGCTGTGGGCCTACACGATGCTGGCCATCATCGTGCTCTGGGCATTGGGCAAGTTCATGCCCCTGCCGCAGGACCTGTACATCGCCACGCTGCTGCCGCAATGGCACGGGGTGATCCTGGCGCTGGTGTGCCTGCTGCAGTTCGCCAGCAGCCTGATCATCGACCGCCGTTACGAAACCCACATTGGACGCAACTACTTCTGGGTGATCTGGTACCCGATGGCGTACTGGCTCATCAGCCTGTTCACGACCCTGGTGGCCCTGCCGAAGACGCTGCTCAAGCGTCGTGGCAAGCGGGCGGTCTGGGTCAGTCCCGACCGGGGTATCCGATGAACACTGTCAAATCCACCCGCCGTTTCGACTCGCGCCTGATCCAGAAACCGCGCCAGCAGCCGCGTCTGCAGCGCACCGCCTGGGGGTTTGTGACCCTGGCCTTCTGGGGGTTCTACTTCTACCTGTGGGCGCCGTTGGTGACGTTGATTTCCTGGCTGCTCGGCGGCCGCATGGCCTGGCTGCAACTGTACGAGTACAAGCAGGCCATCGACCCGTTCATCATCTTCGCGCTGCCGGTGATGCTGGTCTGCACGGCGGTGCTGCTGATCGCCTGGGCCGAATACAACCGCATGCGGTTTGCCGGCAAGGAGCGCCGCGCTCCGCATGAGGACACCACCCGCGAGGAGATCGCCCGCGACCTGGGCGCCAGCCCGGAACTGGCCGCGCAACTGGCCAGCGGGAAGGCGGTTACGTTGCATATGGACGATCACGCGAGGCCGGTGGGCGTGACCCACCAGCTGCTGTAGGAGGGGTGGCGGCAGGGCTGCGCCCTGCACCTGCCGAAGCGAAGGCCAGAGCCGGAGCCGGAGCCAGAGCAACGTCAACGGCTGAAGCGGCTCTGGATTTCTGCTGGTTGGGCGGGGCGGTGTGGGTGGGCAGGACACGCCGTAAACCCGTCCATGGGGGCTCGGCGGCGCCATCCATGGCGCCAACGGTCCTGCCCACCCACACCGCCCCACCCCCGACAGTTTCCTGGTGACGGTTGGTGGAGCCATGGCATGCGGGAATCAGATCCGATCAATATCGATATCGATTAATTCGAATCGAATAATTCAAATTGAAATCGAAAATCGTCCACGCACGCCGTGGCTCTACTGTCAGCCACGGGAATCTGTCGAAGGCGGGGTGGGTCCGGTTGCGGGGGTGTCCGCGGCATGGATGCCGCGGCCAAGCCCCCAAGGACGGGTTTACGGCGTCCCCCGCAACCGGACCCACCCCGCCATCCCACGGATAGCCCGCTTCTGACGTTGCCGTTGCCGTTGCCGTGGCTTATAGCGGGTGCAGGGCGGCAGCCCTGCAAACAAACAAACAACCCTCTACCGCGTCTGCCCTTCCCCGCGCACCACGAACCGCTCCACCGTCAGCGCGTCCAACCCCATCGGGCCGTACGCATGCAGGCGCGTGGTCGAAATGCCGATCTCCGCGCCCAGGCCCAGTTCGCCGCCGTCGGAGAACCGCGACGACGCGTTCACCATCACCACCGCCGAACGCAAGGCGTGCACGAACTGCTCGGCCGCCTGCGCATCTTCGGTGGCGATCACCTCGGTGTGGTCCGAGCTGTACTGCTGGATATGCGCCAGCGCCTGATCGAGGTCATCGACCACGCGCACCGCAATGATCAGGTCCAGGTACTCGGCCGCGTAATCGGCGTCGGTGGCCGGCTGCGCATCGTCCAGCCACTGCCGCGCGCGGTCATCGGCCCGCACCACCACGCCACGTTCGCGCAGCGCCTGCCCCGCCAACGGCAGGAAGGTCGCGGCCACATCGGCATGCACCAGCAGCGTTTCCAGCGAATTGCACGCCGACGGCCGGCTGCACTTGCCGTCAACCAGCAACGCCAGCGCCCGCTCAAGATGGGCGGCGCGGTCCACGTACAGGTGGCACACGCCCTTGTAATGCTTGATCACCGGCACCCGCGCATGTTCGGCCACGAAGCGGATCAAACCTTCGCCGCCGCGCGGGATCGCCAGGTCGACCAGGTCGTTGAGCTGCAGCAGTTCCAGCATGGTCTCGCGGCGCAGGTCCTCGACCAGCGTCAATGCCGCCTCGGCCACGCCCGCCTCGCGCAGCGCACGCTTGAGCGCGGCGGCAATGGCGGTGTTGGAGTGGATCGCCTCCGAGCCACCGCGCAGGATCACCCCGTTGCCGGCCTTGATGCACAGTGCAGCGGCGTCGGCGGTCACGTTCGGGCGGGCTTCGTAGATCATCACGATCACGCCCAGCGGCACGCGCACCTTCTGCACGCGGATGCCGTTGGGGCGCACGTCGTCGCGGGTGACCACGCCCACCGGATCGGGCAGCGCGGCCACGTCGCGCAGGGCCGAGGCGATGCCGGCCAGGCGCGTGGCGTCCAGCGCCAGGCGGTCCAGCATGGCGCTGCCGGTGCCTTTGTCGCGCGCGGCGGCCAGGTCGCGCGCGTTGGCGTCCAGGATGAGCGCGGCATCGTCTTCCAGCGCGGCCGCCATGGCGTCCAGCAGCGCAGTCTTGGCGCTGGACGACAACTGCGCCACCTGCTGCGCCGCGGTGCGGCAGGCCAGCGCCTGGGCGCGGATGTCGGAGGGGGAGCTGGCAACCATCTCAATATCCTCTGAAGATGCAGGGTAGCGCCACGCCATGCGTGGCTGCGGGATGTCGAACGGGCCCAGGCTGCGCAGCCACGCAGGGCGTGGCGCCACCGTGGATGTTCTTACGCTTTACAGCACCACCAGGTCGTCGCGGTGGATGACGTTGCCGCCGTAGTTGTAGCCGAGCACGCTCTCGATGTCGCGCGAGTGGTGGCCGGCGATGCGGCGGATGTCGCTGGCCGAGTACTGGCTGACGCCGCGGGCCAGGCACATCTCGCCCTGCTCACCGCGCAGACGCACTTCAATCATGTCGCCGCGGCGGAAATCGCCGTCGGCACCGCGCACGCCACCGGGCAGCAGCGAGGCGCCCTT
Source organism: Stenotrophomonas rhizophila (assembly GCF_000661955.1). Classification (NCBI taxonomy): domain Bacteria; kingdom Pseudomonadati; phylum Pseudomonadota; class Gammaproteobacteria; order Lysobacterales; family Lysobacteraceae; genus Stenotrophomonas; species Stenotrophomonas rhizophila. The sequence continues at coordinate 1,616,341 of NZ_CP007597.1, read as the reverse complement.
GTCGCGCAGCGCGGCGGCCGCACCGTCGTCGATGAGAATCGCGCCGGGCTCCAGCGGGGCATGCCGCAGCCAGTACTTGCGGGCGGCCACGCGGGTCTGCCCGGCGTGGATGCGGGTGCCGAACAACCGGCCCTGGGCCAGCGCACGCACCACGTCGCTGTCGCGACCGTTGAACAGGCAGGTGTCGATGCCGACCCGCCCGGCCTTGGCCGCCGCTTCCAGCTTGGTATGCATGCCGCCGGTACCGGCCCCGCTGCCGGCGCCGCCGGCCATGGCCAGCACCTCGCCGGTGAGCTCGGGCACGTCGTGAATCGGGCGGGCCAGCGGGTCACGGCGCGGGTCGGCGCTGTACAGGCCATCGATGTCGGTGGCGATGAACAGCACGTCGGCATCGATCAGTGCCGCGACCGTGGCGGCCAGGTTGTCGTTGTCGCCCAGCTTGAGCTCGTCCACCGACACGGTGTCGTTTTCATTCACCACCGGCAACGCGCCCAGGCGCAGCAGCTCGTTGAGGGTGGCGCGCGCGTTGAGGTAGCGGCGGCGGTTGCGCAGGTCGTCGTGGGTAAGCAGCACCTGCGCCACCGGGCGCTCGAAGAAACGCTGCCACAGGCCGATCAGCTGCGCCTGGCCCAGCGCGGCCAGCGCCTGGCGGGCGGCCATCGCCGCGCCGGCCTCCAGCGCGCGCGGCACGATCGCGCGGCCCGCGGCCACCGCCCCGGACGACACGATCACCACCTCGCGCCCGGCCAGCACGTTGGCCGAGACGAACTGGGCCAGGCCCAGCGCATGGCGCGGTGACAGCCCACCGCCGTCGGCGGCGAGCAGGCTGCTGCCGACCTTGAGCACGGCGCGCTTCCACGGCGGCAGGGTCTGTTCGGGAAACGGCGATTGCACGGTCGGGCTCATCGGGGGTGCTTGCCTCAGCGGGTGGCCCATTCGTGGATGCGGGCGGTGGCACTGCCGTGCACCAGCAGCGGATCGGTGTCCACCAGCGCCTGCGCGGCGGCCAGGTCGGCCACGTCCTGCAGCACGTAGGCGCCCCCGCTCTTGTCGGTGAAGCCGCCGGTCAGCAGCAGCTGGCCGCGTGCGCGCACCTCATCGAGGAAGCGTACGTGTTCGGCGCCCACCTCGTCGCGGAAGTCCGGGGTGCGGGTGACCAGTACCAGGTAGCAGATGTTCATGGGGTGTCCATTCGGGGGGTCGGGCAGCGCCGTTGTGGTGGTCTGCCGGGCAGAGCCCGGCACTACCGTCGTTGTGGTTACACCAGCGCGGCCCAGCGGGCGCGCAGTTCGTCCAGCCGCAGGTCGGCGGCCGCGCCGGGCGACACGCGCGCGGCCAGGCTGCCTTCGGGCGTGCGCCCCTGCCCGGCACTGTCGGCGCCGGCCGCGGCGGCCTTGTAGGCCTCGCGGAACGGAACGCCGGCCACCGCCGCTTCCACCGCGACGTCAGTGGCATACATGCCCGAGTCGATCGCCGCGCGCAGCTTGTCGTCGCGCCATTCCAGGTTGGCCAGCAACGCCGGCAGCAGTTCCAGCGCGGCCAGGCCACGGCCGAAGCCGTGGAAGATGGCGCCCTTGCTGCTCTGCAGGTCACGGTGATAGCCGGACGGCAGCGACAGCAGTTGCTCGATCTCGGTACGTGCGGCGGCCACGCTGGCGTGGGTGGCGCGCATCAGTTCGATCACGTCCGGGTTGCGCTTGTTGGGCATGATCGAGCTGCCGGTGGTGTACTGCGCCGGCAGCGCCACGAAGCCGAACTCGCCGCTGGTGAACAGCGACAGGTCCCAGGCGATGCGACGCAGGTCCAGGGTGGCACCGCCCAGCGCTTCCAGCGCGGCCAGTTCGAACTTGCCGCGCGACAGCTGCGCGTAGATCGGCGACACCTGCATCCGCGCAAAGCCGAGCGCGGCAGTGGTGTGGGCGCGGTCCAGCGGCAGGTTCACGCCGTACCCGGCAGCGGTGCCGAGCGGGTTGGCGTCGATCAGCGCGAAGGTGTCATGGGCGCGGATCGCGTTGTCGATGAAGGCCTCGGCCCAGCCGGCCCACCACATGCCCGCCGAGGACACCACGGCGCGCTGGATGTGGGTGTAGCCCGGCACCGGCAGGTCCTTCTCGGCCTCGGCGCGGTCCAGCGCCACCTTGGCGATCTCGCGGCTCAGGCCGGCCACGTGCAGCAGCTTGTCCTTCAACCACAGGCGGGTGGCCACCAGGATCTGGTCGTTGCGGCTGCGCCCGGTGTGGATCTTGCGACCGGCATCGCCCAGGCGTTCGGTCAGGCGGGCTTCGATCGCCGAATGGCAATCCTCGAAGCGCTCATCCAGCACGAATGCACCGCTGCGGAAATCGGCACCCAGCACGTCCAGCTCGCGCAGCAGGCCATCCAGCTCGTCGCTGGACAGGATGCCGATGTGCTGCAGGCCCTGCGCGTGCGCCTTGCTGGCGGCAACGTCATACAGGAAGAACTCACGATCCAGGATCACGTCATCGCCGGCCAGGAAGGTCTGGATCTTGGCGTCGACGGCGACGCCCTGCTTCTGCCACAGAAGGTCTGCCATGTCTTGCTCCGTTGGCGGAATCGCTCCGCCGGGTTGTGCGCGCACCGTTGCCGGTGCGCGCCGGTAGGGTTCAGTGCGGGATCGCGGCCAGTTCGTCCAGGCCCAGCGCCAGGTTGAGGTTCTGGATGGCCTGGGTAGCCGCGCCCTTGAGCAGGTTGTCCAGGGTCGCCACCACCACCACCCGCTTGCCACCCGGGGCCACGTCGAAGCCGCCGATCTGCACGCCATGGCGGCCGGCGATCTGGCTGACCCACGGGGCCTCGTCGATCACTTCCACCAGCGCTTCATTGGCGTAGTACTTCTGGTACAGCGCCATCACGTCCTCGCGCTTGACCACGGTGTTCAACCACAGGTTCACGGTCATGGTGATGCCGCGGAAATGCGGTGCCACGTGCGGCATGAACTCCACCGGCACGCGCAGGTGCGCGGTGACTTCGCGCTCGTGCATGTGGTTGGTGAGCGCGTACGGCATCAGGTTGTCGCGCAGCAGCTCCGGGTTGTTCTTGTCCGACGGGGTGGTGCCGGCGCCGGAATACCCGGACACGCCGAAGCACTGCGGCGGGCCGGCCAGCTGGGTCAGCAACGGGCTGATCGCCAGCTGCATCGCGGTGGCATAGCAGCCCGGGTTGCTGATGTGCTTCTGGCCCAGGTAATCGCCCCGGGTCAGTTCGGGCAGGCCGTAGTACCAGCTCGGCTCGAAGCGGTGATCAGCCGACAGGTCCACGATCACCGTGTCCGGCCGGGCCGCGTCCAGCGCGGTGACGAACGGCGCGGCCAGCCCGTTGGGCAGCGCCAGGATCACCGCGTCCATGCCCTTGGCAGCGACCGCGTCGGCGTCGAGGTTTTCGAACAGCAGGGCAGAGCCCTGCTCCACGTCGGGGTGATGGTCGGCCACACGCTGCCCGGCCAGTTCGCGCGAGGACACAAAGCCCAGCTGCAGGTTCGGGTGCGCGGCAATCAGCTTGATCAGCTCGGCGCCGGTGTGGCCACGGGCGCCGACGATGCCGACGGTGTACTGCGGGGAGCTGCTCATGCGTGTGCGTCCAGGCGGTGCTGCAGGTGGCGCTTCACGCCCTGCCATTCCGCATCGATGATGGAGAAGATGACGGTGTCGCGCGGGGTGCCGTCGGGGTGGCGCTTGTGGTTGCGCAGCACGCCGTCCTGCTTGGCACCCAACCGCGCGATCGCGGTACGCGAGGCGAAGTTGAACCAGCTGGTTTCGAACACCACGCTCAGGCACTCCAGCCGCTCGAACGCATGGGTGAGCAGCATCAGCTTGGTCTCGGTGTTGATGCCGGTACGCTGCGCGTCCTGCCCGTACCAGGTGTAGCCGATGCTCAGGCGCGGCACCTCTTCTTCCATCGCGTAGTAGCGGGTGGTGCCCACGACTTCATCGGCCGCGTTGAGCACCACGAACGGCAACACCTTGCCGTCGGCCTGGGCCTGCAGCGCGGCCTGCACGTAGCCGGTCATGGTCTTGGCGCTGGGCACCTGGGTGTACCAGAGGCTGGACAGCGTGCCGTCGCCCAGCGCGCCGCGCAGACCGTCGATGTGCGCCATCTGCAGCGGCTCCAGCCGGGCATGGGTGCCGGCCAGCGTGGGCACTTTGGTCCAATCGGCGTGATTCATCGGGTTCAGCCCTCCAGGCTCGGGGTGCGCAGGGCGCAGTGTTCAACGTAGGTGCGAATGCGCTCGAAGCCGTCGGCGCCAAACCAGAACACCTTCCAGGTGCCCTGTTTGTAGCAGCCGTCGGACTCGGCGTAGTAGAAGTGGTTGATCGGGTTGCCGTTGCGCGAGCGCCAGAACAGCTGCGGGGTTTCCTCCAGCATCACGTTCCACACCGCGCGGCCCAGGCCTTCACCCTGCGCGTCGTCGAGTACTGCGAACTTGTCCAGGTACACGCCTTCGGCCTCGTCGGTGAGGATCACCGCGGCGCGGTAGTTCTCGCTGACGTAGGCGCGCAGCAGCTTGGTCTTCTCGAAGTAGTCCGGCACCAGGGTGCGACCGAAGCTGGATTCGATCAGGCCCTTCAGGCGCGGCAGGTCCAGTTCGTCCCAGGCGGTGGCGCGCAGGACTTTTTCGCCCTTGCGCACCAGCGTGCCCGAGCCCTTGTGAGTGAACAGCTCCTTGGCCAGGTCCGCCGGCCGGGTGATCGACACCGACGACTCCAGCGGCAGCCGATCCAGCAGATCCTTGATCTGTTCGATCTTCACCCGCATGCCGCCGTGGATCCACGGCTGCTGCATCAGCTGGTCGTACTCGGTGGACAGGTTGATCGAGTCGATCACCTTGCCCTCTTCGTCGAGCAGGCCGCCGGTGCCGGTCAGGAAGATGATCTTGTACGGCTGCAGTTCCTGCACCAGCTCATTGGCGGCAAAATCGGCGTTGACGTTGAGGATCTGCCCGCAGCGGGTTTCGCCCAGGCTGGTGATCACCGGGATCGAGCCGGCGCGCAGGCTGGCTTCGATCGGGGCCAGGTTGACCTTCTTCACCTCACCCACCAGGCCATAGGTGGCCTGGTCCATGTACTCGGCTTCGAACACGCCGCCGGTGATCGAGGTGGCGCGGGCGCCGTTCTGCTGCAGCGCCTCCACCAGCTGCAGGTTGGACGCCTGGAACACCCGGCGCACGATCGCCAGGCCTTCCGGCGAGGTGACGCGCAGGCCGTTGACGGTTTCCTTGACGATGCCGGCCGCCGACAGTTCGGCGTCCAGCTGCGGGCCGGCGCCGTGCAGCACGATCGGGGTCAGCCCGACTTCCTGCAGGAACGACAGCGAGGAGGTCAGCGCATCCAGGTCATCGCGCAGCACCGCGCCGCCGACCTTGACCACGGCGAAGCGCTTGGCGTCCAGCTGCGAGAAACGCTTGAGGTACTGGCTGATCTCCTTCGCGCTGGCCATGCTCGAAAGCAGGCGCACGATGGTCTGGCGGGTCTGGCGGTGGGGCTGGGAAGAAGGCATTTCGGTATCGTCACAGGCGGCCGAAGCCGCGATGGGAGTTCCGTCAGTGGGGGACCACGACGGCGTCATTCGATCAGGCACCGTGCGCGATGATGCGGTGCACGGATGCGGTGTAACGCTGCAGCTGCTCCAGCGTCACGAACTCATCGGCGGTGTGGGCCTGGGCGATGTCGCCCGGACCGTACACCAGCGTGGTGTAGCCGCCGGCCGAGAACAGCGAGGCCTCGGTCCAGAAGTCCACCGCGTTGCCGATCGGAATATCCAGGGCATCGGCCACGTCGCGCGCGGCCAGGCGGCGGTTTTCCGCTTCGGCGATGTCGCCGGCCGGGAAACTGGGGCCACGGAAGGTTTCGGTGAACTGCGCCGCGGCCGGTTCGGCAAACCCGGCGAAGGTGGCCAGCAACGCGTCGATGTCCATCGACGGCAGCGGGCGGAAGCCGAACCGCACTTCGGCAGCAGGCGCAATCATGTTGGCCTTGATACCGCCTTCCACCCGGCCGATGTTGAAGCGCAGGCCGGTGAGCCCGCCGAAGCGTGCATGCGCCAGCGATTCCACGTGGTCCAGCGCGCGGTTGCCCCAGCGCATGGCCTGGTGCAGCGCGCTGGCCGCCGCATCCTGCTTGCCCGAGGCATGCCCGGCGCGGCCGGTGAACTGCATCAGCACCGAACTGATGCCACGGTGCGCGAGCACCGCTTCGCTCATGGTCGGCTCGGCCACCAGCACCGCTTCATACGGAATGCCACGGGCCAGGAAGGCAGCGATGCAACGCGGATCGTTGGCTTCCTCGTCGCTGGAGAACAGGAACGCGGCATCGCCATCGCTGGCGTTGGCAGCGGCCACCAGTGCCGCCGCAGCGCCCTTGATGTCACACACGCCCAGCCCGATCACGCGATCCTCGGCGCGCCGCATCACGTGCGGGTCGGCCGTCCAATGCGGCGAATCCGGCACGGTATCCAGGTGCACGTTGAACAGGTACTTCGGGGTGCCACGCACCGCATACAGGCTGACCGCACCGTCGCCATGGTCGATCACCTCCACGTTGAACCCGGGCAGGTTCGCACGCAGGTAATCGAAGATGCCGCCGGTGGTGATCGCCCGCGGCGGATTGCGCGTGTCGAAGGACACGAGCTGCTGCAGGTGATCGAGTGTCTGTTCCAACATGTGTCTGGATATCCGTAGGGTTCAAAATCGGTAGTGCCGGCCGCTGGCCGGCTCTGCAATGATCCGGCCGTTCCAGGAGCCGGCCAGCGGCCGGCACTACCCCTCCATCGGCTTTGCGAGGCGCCGGCCAGCGGCCGGCACCCCGGTGAATCGCCTTAGCGGTTGACCTGCGCGTACAGCGTGGAGCTCATACCAAACAGCTTGATGAAGCCTTCGGCCTCTTCCACGCCCCAGTCGGCCGACTGTGCATACGTAGCGCCCTTGGTGTTGAGCAGGTGCGGCGACTTCACCGCCACGGCATCCACACGGCCACCGCGGGTTTCCAGCACCACTTCGCCGTTGACCTTGGCCTGCGAGGACTTCAGGAAGGCTTCGATGTCGGTCTTCAGCGGGTCGTGGTAGAAGCCTTCGTACACCAGCTCCACCCACTTGCGCGCCACGTCCGGCTTGAAGCGGTTCTGCTGCTTGGTCAGCACGGCGTCTTCCAGCGCGCGGTGCGCGGCCAGCAGCGAGACCAGGCCCGGCGCTTCGAACACGATGCGGCCCTTCAGGCCGATCACGGTGTCACCGGTGTAGACGCCACGGCCCACGCCGTACGGGGCGAACAGCTTGTTGAGCTTGGCCAGGATCTGCTCACCCGGCAGCGCCGTGCCGTCCAGCTCGACGGCTTCGCCTTCGACGAACTTCAGGGTGACCGTCAGTGCCTGTTCCGGCCATTCGCTGCGCGGTGCGCACCAGCCGCGGGCACCTTCGCCCGGGGCTTCCCAACGGTCGATCTCGCCGCCGGACATGGTCAGGCCCAGCAGGTTCTCGTTGATGGTGTAGGCCTGCTGCTTGGCACGCACGCCGAAGCCACGCTCTTCCAGGTACTTCTGCTCGTAGGCGCGGGTCTGGGTGTGTTCCTTCTGGATTTCGCGGATCGGCGCGACGATCTGGTAGTCGCCCAGCGCCTTCACGGCCAGGTCGAAGCGGACCTGGTCATTGCCCATGCCGGTGCAGCCGTGGGCGATGATGTTGGTGCCCAGCTCGGCGGCGCGCTTGAGCGCGGCATCCACGATCAGGTAACGGTCGGACACCAGCAGCGGGTACTGGCCCTGATAGCCCTCGCCGGCCCAAACGAACGGCTTGACGAAGCCGCTCCAGATCGCCGGGCCACCGTCGACGGTGACGTGGCTGGTGACGCCCAGTTCGGCGGCACGCTTCTCGATGAAATCGCGCTCTTCGTCATCCACGCCGCCGGTGTCGGCGAACACGGTATGCACGTTGTAGCCGCGCTCCTGCAGGTACGGCACGCAGAAGCTGGTGTCGAGTCCACCGGAGAAAGCCAGGACGATGTCTTTGTTGCTCATGGGGGTCAGGTCCAATTGGGAGATAAAGAATTGGTAGAGCCGACCGTTGGTCGGCTGAATTGTTCGGTACGCCGGTCGGCTGAAATCCTGCGCCGGTCGGCTGAAATCTTCGGTGTGACGGTTGAGGTGCAGCCGACCAACGGTCGGCTCTACCCCGTTGGCACTAGCGGCCGATCAACGCCGACATGATCGCCTTCTGCACATGCAGGCGGTTTTCAGCCTCGTTGATCGCGATGCACTGCGCCGAGTCCATCACGCCGTCGGTGGCCTTCACGTTGCGGCGCAGCGGCAGGCAATGGCTGAACACGCCGTTGTTGGTCAGCGCCATCTTGGCTTCGTCCACGATGAAGTGCTGGTACTGGTCGCGGATCGGCTTTTCCGGTTCCCAGTTGCCGAAGAACGGCAGCGCGCCCCAGCTCTTGGCGTACACCACGTCGGCGCCGGCGTAGGCGCTGGCGATGTCGTGGCTGACCTGCAGCGACCCACCGCTCTCGGCCACGTTCTGCTCGGCCCAGCCCATGTAGCGCTCGTCCAGGATGTAATCCGGGGTCGGGCACAGCAGGGTCACGTCCATGCCCATGCGGGTGGCGATGGTCAGCGCCGAGTTGGCCACCGCGGTGTTCAGCGGCTTGGGGTGGTAGGTCCAGGTCAGCACGTACTTCTTGCCGCGCAGGTCCTGGGTACCGAAATGCTCCTGCAGCGCCATCACGTGGGCCAGTTCCTGGCACGGGTGGGTGATGGTTTCCATGTTGATCACCGGCACCGGCGAGTACTTGGCGAAGCTCTTGAGCACGATGTCTTCGCGGTCCTTGGCCCAGTCGATGAACTTCGGGAAGGCACGCACCGCGATCAGGTCGCAGTAGCGGCCCAGCACCTTGGCCACTTCGGCGATGTGCTCCTCGGTGTCCCCGTCCATCACCGTGCCCAGGTTGAACTCGATCGGCCATGCGTCCTTGCCCGGCTGCAGCACGATGGCGTGCCCGCCCAGCTGGAAGGCACCCAGCTCGAAGCTGGTGCGGGTGCGCATGGAGGGATTGAAGAACACCAGGGCAATCGACTTGCCCTTGAGCTCGTCGCCCAGCTTGTTGCGCTTGAACAGCGCGGCCTGGGTCAGCAGGGCATCCAGGTCGGTGCGGCTCCAATCCTGGGTGTTCAGGAAGTGCTTCAGGGACATCGATCGATCCTTTGCGGCTGGTTTTCCACCGTTGCCGGCGGAGGTTGGGGGCGCCGGGGCGCGTTCAGGGCTCAACAAAACGTATACAGATGAAACTTTTCAGATCGTAGAAACGAAAAAACCCAGCGCGGGGGCTGGGTTTTCCGAACAGACAGCACGAAGCTCCGGTTACCCAGCGAAAATGTGGGGTTCCGGTCGGCGGGCACGCGACGTCATGCCCGTAGCCATACGGGCGGCGCTGGTGTCGTGCTGGAAGTCGGTGAGTTTCATGGCCGCCCATCTTTGCATGCACCCCGGGTGGGTGCAAGGCCTGAATGTCAATTGTGGGCACCGGCCGTGGCCGGGTACGCCCCTCACGGGGTGGGACACCCTTCACAGGGCCGGTGAACGGCCTCAGGGATTGGCCGCGCTGCCCTGCTCGGCGCCGATCCACGGGGTGATCGAGACGCGGATCTTGAGCCGGTTGCCCGGATCTTCGGGCAGGCGCGAGCGGTACTTGGTGCCCTTGTAGACGTAATCCACGTCGTAGGCGATCGGCCGGCGGAACTCGCGGCCGACCGGGATGATCCGGCATTCACGGGTCAACAGCGGGCCGTTGTTGGCCGCCGGTGCGGGCGCTTCGGCCACCGGCATCTCTTCCTCGGTGCCGTCTTCGCGGCGGAAGATGGAGCGCACCGAATCCATGAAACGGCCGAACCGGCCCTTGTCTTCCTGCGGCTCTTCCCCGGTGACGTTGACCGGAGCCAGCGTGCGCGTGGAGACCGGCTCGCAGTGTTCTTCGGTGCGGGTCGCGCGCAGCGTCTGGAACACCGGTTCGACGTTGAGCACCTGGGCGTAGTCGAACTTCACGTTCTCCACGATCACCACCCGGTTCCGGACCTCGCCGTCCTGGGCGCAGGCCACGGAGGCAGCACCGCCAAGCAGGCAGGTCAGGGTCAACAACGAAGCGGATTTCATTGGCAACAGGGAAGTGGACAAGGTGGATAGTTTAGGCAGTGCCAGGCACAAGGGGCTGAACATTACCCTTCCGCGATGATTCTGCCCATAGCCCCCCTGCCCCGGGCCGGTTGCCGCGCGGCCCCGGCGCTGGGCGCCGATGTGATCTAAAATCGCGGGCTTGCCCCCTTTTGCCCCCACCACCGCCCCCATGACCCTGCGCCTGCACAACAACCTGACACGCCAGCTCGAACCGTTCACCCCGCTCGATCCGACCTGTCCGACCCTGTATGTGTGCGGCCCCACGGTCTACAACTATGTCCACATCGGCAACGCCCGCGGCCCGGTGGTCTTCGGGGTGCTGGCCGACCTGCTGCGGCGCCGCTTCGGCGGCCTGCGCTACGCCCGCAACATCACCGACGTGGACGACAAGATCAACACCGCCGCGCGTGAACAGGGCGTGCCGATCTCGGCGATCACCGACCGCTTCGCCGCGGCCTACCGGGAGGACATGGCCGCGCTGGGCGTGGTGCCGCCGGACATCGAGCCGGAAGCCACTGCGCACATTCCGCAGATCGTCACCATGATCGAGCAGCTGATCACGGCCGGCCACGCCTACGCCGCCGAAGGCCACGTGCTGTTTTCGGTCGGTTCCTATGCCGGGTATGGCAAGTTGTCGCGCCGCGACCCGGACGAAATGCTGGCCGGCGCACGCGTGGACGTGGCCCCGTACAAGCGCGACCCGGGCGATTTCGTCCTGTGGAAGCCCTCCAGCGACGACCTGCCCGGCTGGGAATCGCCGTGGGGTCGGGGTCGTCCGGGCTGGCACATCGAATGCTCGGCGATGGCGGCCGCGCACCTGGGCCCGACCATCGATATCCATGCCGGTGGCGTGGACCTGCAGTTCCCGCACCACGAGAACGAGATCGCGCAGAGCGAGTGCGCCCACGGCGGCCAGACCTTCGCCCGGTTCTGGCTGCACAACGGCATGCTCAACTTTGGCGGTGCCAAGATGAGCAAGTCGATCGGCAACATCGAGCGCGTGCACGACCTGGTGCGCAAGCATGCGCCCGAGGCGCTGCGCTATGCGCTGCTGTCGGCGCACTACCGGCAGCCGCTGGACTGGTCCGACGCGCTGATCGAACAGTCCGCGCGCACGCTGGACCGGCTGTACGGCACCCTGCGCGACCTGGCCGCCGTCGAGGCCACTGCGTCCATCCCCGCGGAGATGGACGCGGCCCTGGACGACGACCTCAACACGCCGCAGGCCTTGGCCGAACTGGCCCGCATCGCTGGCGAAGCCCGCAAGGCCGCGCCAGCCGACCAGGCCCGCTGGAAGACCGCGCTGCTCGGGGCCGGCCTGGCGCTGGGCCTGCTGCAGCAGGATCCGGCCGCCTGGTTTGGCAACGCACCGGGCGACACCGATGACGATGCGCGCATCCAGGGCTTGATCGATGCCCGCACCGCCGCCAAGCAGGGCCGCGACTTCGCCCGCGCCGACGCCATCCGCGACCAGCTGGCCGCCGAAGGCATCGCGCTGGAAGACACCGCCCAGGGTGTGCGCTGGGTACGCAAGCGTTGATGCCCCGCCCGGCCGACCGCCGGGCGCCACCGCGACACAGATCCGGCCACGGATGGCCGGGTGTTCCCCCCGAACCACCACGGCCTGACCACGGAAGGCAGCTACCGGCCCGGAGTCCCCCATGACCCTTGCTTCCCCGTTCCCGCTTGAACCCACCGCTGCAGAGGCACAGGCGGCCATCGCCGATGAATTCGCCTTCTTCAGCGACTGGTCCGAGCGCTACCAGTACCTGATCGATCTTGGCCGCAAGCTGCCGACCTTCCCCGACGCGTGGAAGACCGAAGAGCACCGCCTGCTGGGCTGCCAGTCGATGGTGTGGATCGTGCCCGAGGGCAACGCGCAGCAGCTGCGCTTCCACGCCATCAGCGACTCGGCGATCGTCTCCGGGCTGATCTACCTCGCCCTGCGGGTGTATTCGGGCCGTTCGGCCGCCGAGATCCTGGCCACCGAACCGACCTACATCCAGGACATCGGCCTGTCCCGCCATCTGTCGCCCACCCGCAGCAACGGCGTTGCGGCGATGCTGGCCTTCATCCGCGAGACCGCGCAGTCGCAGCACGCCCAGTCGTGAGTACCGACGCCCCTGCCGAGCCCGCCGAAAGCGCGCTGACCCTGCTGGCCCGTCCCGGCTTCTCGCTGCTGCTGGCCTACCGCATCTGCGCGATGCTGTCCTACCAGATCGTGGCGGTCACGGTGGGCTGGCACATCTACGAAGTGACCCGCAATCCGTTCTCGCTGGGCCTGGTGGGGCTGGCCGAGGTGCTGCCGTTCTTCTGCGTGGCCCCGTTCGCCGGCTATCTGGTCGACCACCTGCCCCGCCGCCGGCTGGGCATGGTTGCCGCCAGCGGCCTGGTGCTGACCGCCGTGGTGCTCACCGCCGTAGCCCAGGGCTGGCTGCCGTTCCACGGGGTGTGGCCGATCTATGCGGCCATCGCCATGACCGGCATGGTCCGGGCGTTCCTGTCGCCGATCTACAACGCCCTGTTCGCCCGCGTGCTCGAGCGCCAGCAGTACGCGCGTGGTGCGGGCCTGGGCGCGGTGGTGTTCCAGGCCGGCATGGTGGCCGGCCCGGCGCTGGGCGGCCTGCTGGTGGCCTGGGGCGGCAAGGGGGTGGCCTATGGCGTGGCGGTGGCGGTGGCGTTGATCGCGGTCGGCTGCCTGGCCGTGCTGCGCGTCTCCGAACCGGTGCACACCGGCCCGGCCGCGCCGATCTTCAAGAGCATCGCCGAGGGCGGTCGCTTCGTGCTCGGCAACCGGATCATGGTCGGGGCGATGGCACTGGACATGTTTTCGGTGCTGCTCGGCGGTGTGGTGGCGATGCTGCCGGCGTTCCTGCATGAAATCCTGCACCACGGCCCGGAAGGCCTGGGCATCCTGCGCGCGGCCCCCGCGCTCGGGTCGGTCTGCGTGGGCCTGTGGCTGGCCCGCCGGCCGCTGCAGCGCAATGCCGGCCGCGTACTGCTGTTCGCGGTGGCCGGCTTCGGCCTGTGCGTGATCGGCTTCGGGCTGTCGCACAGCTTCTGGCTGTCGGCGCTGATCCTGTTGTTCTACGGGGCATTCGACGGCGTGTCGGTGGTGGTCCGCTCGACCATCCTGCAGCTGGCCACGCCGGAGGAGATGCGCGGCCGCGTGTCGTCCATCAATGGCATCTTCATCAGTTCGTCCAACGAACTGGGCGCGTTCTATGCGGGCACCATGGCCAAGCTGTTGGGTCTGGCCCCGGCCGTGGTCCTGGGCGGTTTCGCCGTGCTCAGCGTGGCCGGCATCACCGCCTGGAAGAACCCGACGCTGCGCCGGTTGAACCTGCGGGATCTGCAGTAGGTACCGACCGTTGGTCGGTACGGCGTTGTCGCACCCCCGTGGCGACGGCAGCCGACCAACGGTCGGCTCTACCCCGGTGCGGCCCGTGATGGGTTCCGACCCGCACATGCGACGCACCGTCAAGGCGCTGGCGGGTCACCCTAGGCAGGACCGTTGGCGCCATGGATGGCGCCAGACGAGCACCATGGAGGGGATCTGGCGTGTCCTGCCGAGGGTGACCCGCCAGCGCCCGCGAGATGGCAATCAGGCGCCGCGCCCCTCGCCACCGAACCACAAAAAAGCCCGGCCGAAGCCGGGCTTTTCACTATCCATCAACCACCAGAAAATCAGTCGCCCTGCTGCTTCTGCAGGTGCTCCCAACGTTCCTGGGCGTCGATCGTGCGCTCAGCGGTGAGACGCGCTTCCAGACGATCCAGGCCGATCTCTTCGCCGGTGTCCACGCAGTAGCCGTAGTCACCGTCTTCCAGACGCTTCAGCGTGCTGTTGATCTTGCCGATCAGCTTGCGGTAACGATCGCGGGTACGCAGTTCCAGCGAGTTCTCGGTCTCGCGGGTGGCGCGTTCGGCTTCATCGCCGATGTCACGCACTTCTTCCTGCAGGTTGGCGATGGTCTGCTTGGATTCCTCCACCAGATCATTGCGCCAGTGCTGCAGACGCTGGCGGAAATACTCCAGCTGCAGCGGGCTCATGTATTCCTCTTCCGCACTCGGCTTGTAGCCGTCGGGCAGGATCGGACGACCGGTGGCTTCGTCAGTCTTGTATTCCACCACCTTGACCTTGGTGCGCGGTGCCGGGGCGGACGAGCGCGCTGCCACGGCAACGGCGACCTTGCCGACCGGACGCGACACGGGCTTGGGGGCGGACTCGGACTTGGCGGGGGTTTTTGCAGGCGATTTCGAAACGGGCACGGGATTCTTGTTTTGCGGGGCCTTGGAGGCGGGGGCGGCTGCTGCCGGCGCCGGCGCGGACGCCGGAGGGGTAGCAGGTTTGGCCGCGCTCTTGGCCGGGACAGACTTGGCCGGCGCCGGCGATGCCGGCTTCGGTGCGGACTTCACTACGGGTGCTGCAACCGGCTTGGCGGCCGGCTTGGTTGCCACGGGCTTGCTGGCGGTTTTACTTGCCTTCACCGGCTTGGCTGGCGGCTGTTTGACCGCCGCCTTCTTCACCGGTGCTGGCGTGGAGGCCGGCTTGACAGCTGCCGGCTTCACGGATTTTTTCGCGACGGTCTTGGCCGATGCAGTCTTTTTCACCGGCGCCTTGGCGACCGGCTTGGCCACCGCGGCCTTCTTGGCCACGACCTTCTTGGCAGGCGCGGCCTTCTTCACCGGCGCCTTGCTCACCACCGGCTTCTTGGCGACGGCTTTCTTCACCGCCTTGGCCGGGGTCTTGGCGACAGGTTTCTTTACGGGTGCCGTCCTGGCCGCCGGTTGTTTGGATGCAGGCTTGCCAGCCGGCTTGGCAGCCGGTTTCTTGGCAACGGACTTGGCCGCCAACTTCTTAACAACAGGCTTGGCGGTTTTCTTGGCGGCCTTGACGGCCTTCTTTGCAGTTTTTTTAGCAGCCACGAAACGCTCTTCCTTGGTTTCCCCGGGGCCCGGGAAAGCGGGCCTTTATAGCCTACCCGACCAGCAGCAGCAACCACACCGCCTACTCCGTTCAGCCCCGGAGTCGCAAGGCGTGGAGCCGGTCCGCCCGTCCAGCGGGGCCGGCTTGCGCAGTTCGGTACCTGACCCGGCCAACGGCCGGGGCGGCCCGCCACGCGCGTGGGCGCGGAGGGGACCAACGTCCCATCCTGCGACAAATGCGCCCTTCATGCCAACTGCCTTAAGATTGGCAGGTGATCTCACGCCTGCTCATTGCCCTGCTGCGCTTCTACAAGCGCTTCATCAGCCCGCTGCTGGGGCCGCGCTGCCGCTTCATGCCCAGCTGTTCTGAATACGCCATGCAAGCCATCGCCACGCATGGGCCCGCGCGCGGCAGCTGGCTCGCCGCGCGCCGCCTGGGCCGCTGCCATCCCTTCCATCCCGGTGGCATCGACGAGGTGCCCCCGCGCGCCGCGCACGACGCTGCCTGCCGCTGCACAGGAAAACACTGAAATGTCCTCCACGCTCATCGTCAACGCCCGCCTGGTCAACGAAGGCACCATCCGTCAGGGCGACCTGCGCATCGAAAACGGCCGCATCGCGCAGATCGGTACCGGCCTGGAGGCGCGCCCGGGTGAAACCGTGGTCGATGCCGCCGGCCGCTGGCTGCTGCCGGGCATGATCGACGACCAGGTCCATTTCCGCGAACCGGGCCTGACCCACAAGGGCGACATCGCCACCGAGTCGGCCGCGGCCGTGGCCGGCGGGCTGACCAGCTTCATGGACATGCCCAACACCAACCCGCCCACGCTCAACGCCGAGATCCTGCAGGCCAAATACGACGCCGCCGCCGGTCGCGCGCGCGCCAACTACGGCTTCTACATGGGCGCCAGCAACGACAACCTGGCCCACATCCAGTCGCTGGACCCCAAGACCGCACCGGGCATCAAGGTGTTCATGGGCGCCTCCACCGGCAACATGCTGGTAGACAACCCGGAAACCCTCGACGCCATCTTCCGCGACGCGCCGACGCCGATCATCACGCATTGCGAAGACACCCCGATGATCGATGCCAAGGCCAAGGAGTACGCCGAGAAGTACGGCGATGCGCTCAGCGCCGAGCAGCACCCGGACATCCGCTCGCGCGAGGCCTGCCTGAAGTCCTCCGAGCTGGCCGTGTCGCTGGCCAAAAAGCATGGCACCCGCCTGCACGTGCTGCACATCTCCACCGCCGACGAGCTCAAGCTGTTCGAACGCGGCCCGCTGATCCGCGCCGATGGCAGCCGCAAGCAGATCACCGCCGAAACCTGCATCCATTTCCTGCGCTTTGACCGCAGCGATTACGCGCGGCTGGGTAACCTGATCAAGTGCAACCCGGCGATCAAGGAAGCCAGCGACCGCGAAGCGCTGACCCGCGCCGTGGCCGAGGACGTGATCGACGTGCTGGCCACCGACCACGCCCCGCACACCTGGGAAGAAAAGCAGAAGCCCTACCCGCAGGCGCCGTCGGGCCTGCCACTGGTGCAGTACGCGCTGGTGGCCGCGCTGGAGCTGGTGCACGAAGGCAAGCTGGAGATCACCCAGGTGGTGCAGAAGTTCGCCCATGCGCCGGCGCAGCTGTTCGACGTGAGCCAGCGCGGCTACCTGCGCGAAGGCTATTTCGCCGACCTGGTGCTGGTGGAGGACGTGCCGTTCACCGTGAAGCGTGAGGACGTGCTGTCCAAGTGCGGCTGGTCGCCGTTCGAGGGCATGACCTTCCGTTCGCGCATCGCCTCGACCTGGGTCAACGGCGAGCAGGCGTGGGACGGCGAGAAGCTGGTGGGCGCGCCGAACGGCCAGCGCATGAGCTTCGACCGCTGATGCGGGCATCGATGCTGGGCCTGGCCCTGCTGGCGGCAGGTGGCGCGGGCGTGGCCGCCCTGCTGCCTGCGCCGGCTCAGGCGCAGGCCGACACGCGTGTGGTGTTTCCGGCCAGCGCCTCGCAGGGCGCGATGGTGATCGGCAAGGTGCCGGCTGGCAGCGTTGTGCAGTACGCCGGTCGCACGTTGCGGGTGAGCGGCTATGGCAGCGTGGTGTTCGGCATCGGCCGCGATGAGAAGGGACCGCTGCAGCTCCAGGTGCAGCGCCCCGACAGCGGCAGTGACACGGTGAGCATCGCGGTGACCCCGCGCGACTGGCCGACCGAACGCGTCAACGGCGTGCCGCCCAAGACGGTCAACCCGCCCCCGGCGATTGCCGAACGGATCAAGCGCGAGCAGGCCCAGGTGACGGCGGCGCGTGCGCGCGACGACGACCGTGCCGACTTCGCCAAGCCCTTCATCTGGCCGGTGCAGGGGCGCATCAGCGGACGCTTCGGCAATGCCCGGGTGTACAACGGCCAGCCCGGCGCAGGCCATTCGGGCATGGACATCGCCGTACCCACCGGCACGCCGGTCAAGGCCCCCGCGGCCGGCGTGGTGACCTTCGCCGGCCCGGACCTGTACCTCACCGGCGGCACCTTGCTGCTGGACCACGGCTTCGGCATCAGCTCGAACTTCCTGCACCTGTCGCGCATCGACGTGAAGGTGGGCGATCGCGTCGAGCAGGGCCAGGTGATTGCCGCGGTTGGGGCCACCGGCCGTGCCACCGGCCCGCACCTGCATTGGGGCATGAACTGGTTCGACACCCGCATCGACCCACTGCTGGTGCTCGACCGCAGCAAATAACCGGTAGGCATCGACCGTTGGTCGATGCACGGTAGTGCCGGCCGCTGGCCGGCTCCCCACCATCCACGCATCGCGCGAAGAGCAGCCGGGCAGAGCCCGGCGCTACGGGTGTTGCAATCCGGCGCCGACCAACCGGTAGGCATCGACCGTTGGTCGATGCGTGCACAACAACCGGTAGTGCCGGCCGCTGGCCGGCTCCCCGCCATCCATGCATCGCGCGAAGAGCAGCCGGGCAGAGCCCGGCGCTACGGGTGATGCAATCCGGCGCCGACCAACCGGTAGGCATCGACCGTTGGTCGATGCACGCGCGACAACCGGTAGTGCCGGCCGCTGGCCGGCTCCCCACCCTCCATGCATCGCGCGAAGAGCAGCCGGGCAGAGCCCGGCGCTACGGGTGATGCAATCCGCCGCCGACCAACCGGTAGGCATCGACCGTTGGTCGATGCGTGCGCGACAACCGGTAGTGCCGGCCGCTGGCCGGCTCCCCCACCATCCATGCATCGCGCGAAGAGCAGCCGGGCAGAGCCCGGCGCTACGGGTGTTGCAATCCGCCGCCGACCAACCGGTAGGCATCGACCGTTGGTCGATGCGTGCGCAACAACCGGTAGTGCCGGCCGCTGGCCGGCTCCCCACCATCCGTGCATCGCGCGAAGAGCAGCCGGGCAGAGCCCGGCGCTACGGGTGATGCAATCCGGCGCCGACCAACCGGTAGGCATCGACCGTTGGTCGATGCGTGCACAACAACCGGTAGTGCCGGCCGCTGGCCGGCTCCCCACCATCCATGCATCGCGCAAACAGCAGCCGGGCAGAGCCCGGCGCTACGGGTGATGCAATCCGCCGCCGACCAACCGGTAGGCATCGACCGCTATTCGATGCGTGCACAACAACCGGTAGTGCCGGCCGCTGGCCGGCTCCCCACCATCCATGCATCGCGCGAAGAGCAGCCGGGCAGAGCCCAGCGTTACGGGTGATGCAGCGGCGTGGCGCCCGATCAGCCCCGGCCGGCCCACCACGTGCGCAGCAGCGTGCGCATCGGCGTGACCTTCAGCTCGCGACCCTGCGCACTGGCCTGCAGCCGCGTGCGCGCCAGCGAGGCGTACATGCGCCGTGCGCGCGGGCCCGACACGCGGGCCGGCCACCGCGCCAGCAGCTGCTGTGCCCAGCGCTGCGCGGCATCGCCTTCGCCGGCGGCCAGCAGCGAACGCGGCACGGCCGCCACACCGGCGGCATTCAGCCGCTGGGCCAACGTCTGCACCAGCACCGGGGTGGCCACATCACCGCGCGCGGGCGTATCGAACATCACCGCTTCCACCGCGGCTACCGCGGCCGCATACGGCTGCAGCGCCTTGAATGCCTGCGCCGGCTCCAGTGCGGCCGCGCGGGCTTCGATCAGGTCCGGCAGCGCATCGGCCAATGCGGTCCACGGCGCACGCACCGGCTCCAGCAGGCGGCCCAGCGGGTGGCGCGAGCGCTGCCCGGCCCAGCTGCGCAGCTCCTCGCCCCACCACGCCAGCTTGGCATCGGCCGGCATCGGGTCGCCACTGGTATTGAGAATGTCGTCGAACTCCTGCAGCAGCGTGAACCACGCCACCACCAGGGTGCGCTGCGCCTCCGGGACGAACGGTTCGGCCACCGACCATTCCGGCCAGCGGGTGCGCCACTTGTCCAGGAAACTGTCGAGGGCGCTGGAAGTTGTCACGGGGGAAATCCTTGCAAAGGGGCGGTGCCCACCAACGGTGGATACCTACCGGGGGTGCGCAGCGGCTCAACGCCGGTGCGTGCCTGGGTTGTGGTGTGTACCCACCAACGGTGGGCACCTACCAGATCGCGTGTGTACCCACCAACGGTGGGTACCTACCGGATCGCTACGGGTCAGCCGCGTGTGGGCGGCCAGGCATCGGCGCGCTGCAGCTGCGCGGGGTGCTCGATCATGCGCTCGGCGCCCCAGGCCAGCGGGTCGTCGGCGTCCAGCCGGTAGCCCCAGAGGGCAGCGACCGAGGCCATGCCCGCCGCGTTGGCGGCCACGATGTCGCGCTCGTCATCGCCCACGTAGATGCAGGTGCCCGGCGCGATGTTCATGCGCTCGGCCGCGGCCAGCAGCGGCAGCGGGTGCGGCTTGCGCTGGGCCAGGGTGTCGCCACCGATCAGCACCTTGCAGCGCGCGTCCCAGCCCAGCTGCGGCACGATCAGCCGCGCCAGGTACTCGGGCTTGTTGGTCACGATGCCCCAGGCGCAGCCCGCGGCATCCAGCGCATCGAGCATGCCGGCCACGCCGTCGAACAGCACCGCGTGCTGGCCGATCAGCGCTTCATAACGCTGCAGGAACTCGGGCACCAGCGCGTCGCGCTCGACCTGGCCAAGCTCGGGAAACGCCACTGACACCATCGCGCGCGACCCCTTGGACACCACCGGACGCAAGGCGTCCAGGCGGATCGGGGCGCGATCGCGCGCGGCCAGCATCGCGTTGGCGGTGGCCAGCATGTCCGGCGCGCTGTCCAGCAGCGTGCCGTCCAGGTCGAACAGAGCCGCGTGCGGAAAACCGGACTCAGACACCGGCGGCATCGTCCGGCTTGACCGCGTGGGCCAGGTAGTTGATGTCGGTGCGGGTGCTCAGCCGCGCGCGATTGCGCCACGGCTCGTAGGCCATGCCGCTGACGTCGCGCAGGCTCAGGTCGGCCTCGCGCAGCCACTTGCCCAGCTCGGCCGGCTTGATGAAGTCCTGGTAGTGGTGCGTGCCCTTGGGCAGCAGCCGCGCCACGTACTCAGCACCGACGATGGCCACCGCGAAGGCGGCCGGGGTGCGGTTGACCGTGGACAGGAACAGCTGGCCGCCCGGCTTGAGCAGGCGGTGGCAGGCGGCAATGATCGCGCCCGGGTCCGGCACGTGCTCCAGCATTTCCATGCAGGTGACCACGTCGAAGCTGCCCGGCTGTTCGGCGGCCAGGTCCTCGGCGGCCTGCACGCGGTAGTCCACCGTCACGCCCGACTCCAGGCTGTGCAGGCGCGCCACCTTGACCAGTTCCGGGGCCAGGTCGATCGCAGTGACGTCGGCGCCCTCCTTGGCCAGTGCTTCGCTGAGCAGGCCACCACCGCAGCCGATATCCAGCACGCGGGCGCCGCGCAGCGGCACGCGCTGGGCGACGTACTGCAGGCGGACCGGGTTCAGCGCATGCAGCGGCTTCTGCGGGCCGTCGACGTCCCACCAGCGGTTGGCGAGGGCGGCGAACTTGTCCAGTTCGGCCTGGTCGAAATTGGTGGAAGCGTGAGGGGTGTTCATGGGGATCCTTGGTGCATCAAGCACGGATGTGTCGGATGCGCTCGCGCCACTGGCGCGCGTTGGCGACGATCGCCGCGGTGTCCATGCCGACCAGTTCGCGCTGTACCAGCTTGGGCTGGCCGGCGATCCAGACATCGCTGACCTGGTGGCGGCCGGCGGCGTAGACAAGCTGCGAGAGCACATGGTGCAGCGGCTGGGTTTCAAGCGCGGACAGGTCCACGCAGACCAGGTCGGCCTGCTTGCCCACTTCGATCGAGCCGATGCGGTCGCCGAAGCCCAGCGCGCGCGCGCCGCCCAGGGTGGCCGCGCGCAGCGTGGTGGCCGCGTCCAGCGCGGTGGCATCGTTGGCCACGGCCTTGGCCAGGATCGCCGCGGTGCGGTTCTCGCTGAACATGTCCAGGTCGTTGTTGCTGGCGCAGCCATCGGTACCGATGGCCAGGTTCACGCCGGCACGCTGCAGCGCGCACGCCGGGCAGAAGCCGGAGGCCAGCTTGAGGTTGGATTCGGGGCAATGCACCACGCTCACGCCGCGCTCGGCGCACAGGTGGATTTCCGCTTCGGTCAGCTGGGTCATGTGCACCGCGATCAGGCGGTCGTTGACCAGGCCCAGGCGGTCCAGCCGTGCCAGCGGGCGCTGGCCGTGCAGCTTGATCGAATCGGTGATTTCCTGCGCGGTTTCATGCGTGTGCAGGTGCACCTGCATGTCCAGCTGGTCGGACAGCATGCGCACGCGTTCGAAATTGGCGTCGTTGACGGTGTACGGCGCGTGCGGCGCGAACGAGGTGCCGATCAGCGGGTCGTTGCGCCACTGGTCGTGCAGCTCGCCCGCCTTGGCGAAGTATTCGTCGTCGGTCTTGGCCCAGGCGGTCGGGAAATCGATGATCACCGCGCCAACCAGGGCACGGAAGCCGTGCTGCTTATAGACGGCGGCCTGGACGTCGGAGAAGAAGTAGTTTTCGTTGGCGCAGGTGGTACCGCCGCGCAGCATCTCGGCGATCGCCAGGGTGGTGCCGTCGGCCACGAATTCCGGGCCGATCACCGCCGCTTCCACCGGCCAGATGTGCTGCTGCAGCCAGACCATCAGCGGCAGGTCGTCGGCGACGCCCCGCAGCAGGGTCATCGGGTTATGGGTGTGTGCGTTGACCAGGCCCGGCATCAGGGCCGCGTCGGGGCGGGATACGGTCTGCTTGGGGGCAAAGCGCTCTCGCGCTTCGGCGCGCGGCAGGATCGCGATGATCTCGCTGCCGCGTACGGCCACGGCATGGTCTTCCAGCACCACCGCATGCGGTTCGATCGGGACCACGTAGCCGGCTTCGATCAGCAGGTCACAGGTTTCGGGAATGCGTGCGGTGTCGGTCATGCGGGCTCACTTGTCTGGGCGGACGACCCGAGGGTGTGGGCGACCGGGACGCTCTGGAACGGGACGCTTTTGACGTAGAGCCGACCGTTGGTCGGCTGCGTGTGGCATCGGCAGCCGACCAACGGTCGGCTCTACGGGATGCTGCAGCCGACCAACGGTCGGCTCTACCGTAATTCGGCCTTGGCCGCCAACAGCAGCCGACCAACGGTCGGCTCTACCGTAATCCGGCCTTGGCCGCCAACAGCAGCCGACCAACGGTCGGCTCTACCGTAATCCGGCTTCGCCGGATTACTTGCCTGCGCGTGCGGAGTATTCGCCCGAGCGGGTGTCGACCTTGATGATTTCATCCTGGTTGACGAACAGCGGCACGCGGACCACGGCGCCGGTTTCCAGGGTGGCCGGCTTGCCGCCGCCGCCGGAGGTGTCGCCACGGACGCCCGGGTCGGTTTCGGTGATCTTCAGCTCGACGAAGTTCGGCGGCTGGACGAAGATCGGCTCGCCGTTCCACAGGGTGACGATGCAGGACTCTTCGCCCTTCAGCCACTTCTCGGCGCCGCCCATGCCGGACTTGACGGCCTGGACCTGCTCGAAGGATTCCGGGTCCATGAAGTGCCAGTACTCGCCGTCGCTGTACATGAAGTCCATGTTGGTGTCGACGACGTCGGCCTTTTCCACGTCATCGGTGGCCTTCATGGTCATTTCGACCACGCGACCGGACTTGATGAAGCGGTACTTCATGCGGGTGAAGGCCTGGCCCTTGCCCGGCTTGACGTATTCGGTCTCGGTGATGACCGCCGGTTCATTGTTGACCAGGATCTTCATCCCGTTCTTGACATCGTTCATGCCCACAGTGGCCATGCTGAAACTCCTGAATGGGCAAACGCCGCGCAGGCGCGGCGAGCCGGATAGAATGGAAAACCCACCGGCACCGGTGGGGTGACTCGTTTTTCTGACCGACATGATAACCGCAGGCCCCCATTCCATGCAGCTTTCCGCCACGCCCCTGCCCACCCCCGTGCGCTGGCAACAGCTGTGGCGCCAGGCGGTACGCGACCCGCGGGTGCTGCTGCAGCAGCTGGGCCTGGACCCGGATGCCCTGCCCGTCTCGGCCGAGGCCGCCCGCCAGTTCGCGGTGCGCGTGCCGCAGGGCTTCATCGCCCGCATGCGCCACGGCGACCGCCACGACCCGTTGCTGCGCCAGGTGCTGCCGATCACTGATGAAATGCAGGTGGTGCCCGGCTTCAGCCTGGATGCGGTCGGCGATGGGCTGGCCAAGAAGGCCACCGGGGTCATCCAGAAGTACCGCGGCCGCGCCCTGCTGGTCACCACCGGCAGCTGCGCGATCAACTGCCGCTACTGCTTCCGCCGCCACTTCGACTACGGCACCGAGAACGCGGCCAAGGAAGGCTGGCGCGAGGCGGTGGACGCCATCGCCCAGGACCCGGACATCGACGAGGTGATCCTGTCCGGCGGCGACCCGCTGTCCCTGGCCACCCACAAGCTGGTCGAGCTGACCGATGCACTCCGCCAGATCCCGCATCTGCGCCGCCTGCGCATCCACAGCCGCCTGCCCGTGGTGCTGCCCGAACGCGTGGACGAGGACCTGGTGCAATGGATGGCCAGCCTGCCCTGGCCGTTGGCGTTCGTGATCCATGCCAACCATGCCAACGAATTCGATGCCTCCGTGGACGCAGCGATGGCCCGCCTGCGCGGTGCCGGCGCCACCCTGCTCAACCAGGCGGTGCTGCTGCGCGGGGTCAACGACTCGCTGCAGGCCCTGCAGGACCTGAGCGAGCGCAGCTTCGCCGCCGGCGTGCTGCCTTACTACCTGTATCAGGTTGACCGGGTGGAAGGCGTGGCCCACTTCGAGGTCAGTGACGAGACGGCCAAGGCACTGCACGCGCAGCTGACCACGCGGCTGTCGGGCTACCTGGTGCCCAAGCTGGTCCGCGAGATTTCCGGCGACGGCAGCAAGCGCCCGGTGTGAGGGCAGCGACCACCAACGGTGGTCGCCTACCGGCGGGGATGCGCTGCGACCACCAACGGTGGTCGCCTACCGGCGTCGGCGACAGCGCGTAGCGCCGGGCTCTGCCCGGCTGAACCGCCAACGCACGTAGAGCCGGGCTCTGCCCGGCTGATCCGCCAATGTAAATCCAGCCGGGCAGAGCCCGGCGCTACGGGGCTTGCGCCCTACACCCCGGACTCGATCAGTTCCACCACGTCGGTGGCGCTGACCGGGTGGCTCAGCCAATAGCCCTGGCCCAGGTCGCAGCCGCGCTGGCAGAGCAGGTCGAACTGCACTTCCTGTTCGATACCTTCGGCCACCACGGTGATCCCCAAGGCATGGGCCATGGCGATGATCGCCGTGGTCAGGGCCAGATCGTCCGGGTCGCGCTGCATGTCGGCCACGAAGCTCTTGTCGATCTTGACCCCGTCCACCGGCACCTGGCGCAGGTGGCTCAGGCCGGAGAAGCCGGTGCCGAAGTCATCCAGCCACACCTTCACCCCGGTCCGGTGCAGCTTGTCCAGCAGCGCCGCGGCCAGCATTTCATCGCCGATCACCGCCGTTTCGGTCAGCTCCAGGTGCAGGCGCGAGGCCGGCAGGCCGGTGTCGCGCAGGCAATCGGCCACCAGGTTGGGCAGCTCGCCGCCACGCAGCTGGCGCGGCGAAACGTTGACCGAGACGAACAGGCCGTCGCCGTCCACGCCGTGCGGCCACTGCACCGCTTCCATGCAGGCCGCGCGCAGCACCTTCGGGCCGATCACCTCGATCAGGCCACTCTGCTCGGCCACTTCGATGAACACCGACGGCGGGATCGTGCCCAGCGTGGGGTGTTGCCAGCGCAGCAGTACTTCCACCCCGACCATGCGCCGGTCGCGGGTGCGGAAGATCGGTTGGTAGACCAGGCGCAGTTCGCCGCGCTCCCAGGCGCCGCGCAGCTCCTGCTCCATATGCACGCGGCGCTCCACCGCGTGGTCCATGGCCCGGCTGTAATAGCGGTAGCAGTTCTTGCCGGCCACCTTGGCCTGGTACATCGCAATGTCGCCGTTCTTCAACAGCGTGGTCGCATCGGCCGCATCGTCGGGGAACAGGGTCACGCCAATGGACGTACCCAGGAACAGCTCCCGGCCCTGCACGAACAGTGGCTTGCCCAGCTCGCGGACCAGGATCTCGGCCAGTTGGCGGGCATGCGCGGCCACATCGCCGTCGCCGAGCAGGATCACGAATTCATCGCCGCCAAAGCGGGCCAGCAGGGCCTCGTCGCCCCCGGCCTGCGCCACGGCGGTGCTGATGCGCTGGGCGAACTGCAGCAGCGCTTCATCGCCGGCTTCATGGCCCAGCGTGTCGTTGACGCGCTTGAAGTCATCCATGTCGGCAAACAACAGGGCCAGCCGATGGTTGGACGCACGCGCGGCCATCAGCCGGTGGTCCAGCGCCTCACGGAAGGCCAGGCGGTTGGTCAGCCCGGTCAGCGCATCGGTGTAGGCCATGTGCCGCACTTCGCGGTCGTGGCGGGCGATCGCCTCGCTCATCCGGCCAAACGCACGCACCAGTTCGCCCACCTCGTCCTTGCGCGGGCTTTCATGCAGCGTCAGCTGGTAGTCGCCCGCCTCGATCTGGCGCGCGGCCCCGGCCAGCCAGCGGATCGGGGCCACCAGGGTGCGCTGCACGTAGATGATCATGCCCGCGCCGATGCCGACCAGCAGCCCGAGCATCAGCAACAGCCAGCCGAGGTGGCGCTTGCCCACCTGCTGCAGGCGCTCGCCCAGGGTCTGGTTGGCGCGCTGCTCCATCGCCTGCACGTCATCCAGCGCCATGCCCACCCGGACCCCGCCGATGCGCTGGTTGCCGATCATGATCGGCATCGCGTTGTCGAGCACCTTGGGCGACTGCTGCACCACCAGCGCCCGCGCGGCGACGGCACCGGAGGCCAGCGGGTCGCTCATCGGCCGGCCGAAGTCGATCACCTCGGCCGAGCCGTCGTGGATCAGCTTGCCGTCCTCGTCGAACACCAGCACATAGCGCACCACCTGCTGCCGCGAGGTGTTGCGCACCAGCGCGCCGACCTGCTCCAGGTCGTTGTAGTACAGCGGGTTGGCCAACGCGTCGGACAGCTCGCGCGCCAGCGCTTCACCGCGGCTGCGCACGCTGCGGTCGAACAGGTCATGGATGACGTTGCCACTGAGGTGCTGGACCTCATCCTGCATCGTCGCCTGGCGCCCAAGCACCACCGCGACGATGGCGATCACCACCAGCATCGCACCGCTCATCGCGAGCACGAACCGTGCCTGCATTCCGGAACCCAACAGCCTCATTCCACTTCCATCCGCACGCGAGCCAAGCCTTGTTTCAATTCATCCAACCGGTGCTGCATCTGCGCATCCACCCGATGGAACCCGGACGTACCAAAAAATGTCTGCAGCGCATCCTGCGCCTTGGGATCCGATGCCGCCTCCAGCAGCACCGCCTGCAACCGGTCGCGCACCCGTTCATCCAGCCCGGCGCGCACCATTTCCACCGCGCGCGGATACGGCTCGGTACGATGGATGACACGGAAATCACGCAGGAAAGTGGCCGGAATGCGATGTCCGTCGGTCCAGTCCACGCTGCTGACCGCCCCGGCGTCCACCACACCCTTGTGGACCAGGGTGGCGATATTGCCCTCCGAGCGTGCAAACACATAGCCCACCGTATCGGGGGCGGCCGCATCGCGCGCCGACAGCAGGATCTCCGGGGTCAGGCCCTGCTGCAACAGGGTCATCACCGGCACCAGGTAGGCACTGGTGGAGGCCACGTTCTGCAACGCCAGGGTGTGCCCCTTGAGGTCGGCCAGCGTCGCAATGGTGCTGTCCCGGCGCACGAAGAACACGGTGTGGTAGTCACGCACGCCGCTGCGCTCGGTCAGCAGCAGGGGCTGGGCGCCACTGCGCAGGCCCAGCGCCACCGCGGTACCGGAGGTTTCAGTGACCCAGTCCACCCGGCCACGGCGCAGGTAGCTGGCCATCTGCTGGGCGTCGGGTGCCATCAGGATGCGGCCTTCGGTAATGCCGACGTCGCGCATGCGCGGAACCACGTAATCGAGCAGGGGTTGCAGTTGCGCATAGTGTGACTTGGGGTTGTCGCTGATCCGGCCCAGCACCAGCACGTTGTCCGGTGCCGCTGACGCAGGTCCGGCCATCAGCACGATAGCCAGACACAGCAGACCTCCCTGCAGCAGCCATCGCAGACCCGGCACTCCCATCACTCCCCCCAAGGAATCCGAACAGCCTACCCGAAAAAGTGAGAACTGCGTCAGCTCATTCGGGCTTGGCGTTGGCCAACCGTGCCATCCGCTGGGCGTCGGACAGGATGCCGCGCAACAGGCGCACTTCCTGTTCGCTCAGTCCGGTGCGCAGGAACAGGCGGCGCAGTTTGCGCATGGCCGATTCCGGGGCGCGGCCCTTGTGGAAGTCGATATCGTCCAGGGCCTGACCAAGCTGGGTGAACATGCCTTCCACCTGCGCATGGCTGGCCGGCTGCTCGCGGAACTCGGGGTCGGCCGGGGCGGCGCCGTCGATGCCGCCGAGCACGGCCATGCGCGTTTCATAGGCCAGCACCTGCACGGCGGCGGCCAGGTTCAACGAACTGAAGTCGGGGTTGGACGGGATATGCACGGCCAGGTGGCACAGCTGCAGTTCCTCGTTGGTCAGGCCGGTGCGCTCACGGCCAAACACGAAGGCCACTTCGGCCGGCTCGGCGGCCTTGGCCAGGGCGCGCTGGGCAGCGACGGCCGGCAGCAGTTCCTCCAGCTGGACCCGGCGGGCGCGTGCAGTGCAGCCCAGGACCAGGGTGCAGTCGGCGACGGCCTCGGCCAGGGTGGCCACGACCGGTGCATCGCCCAGCACGTCCTCGGCGCCGGCCGAGCGCCGGAACGCTTCATCGTCCAGCGGCTTTTCCGGTGCCACCAGGACCAGCCGGGACAGGCCCATGGTCTTCATGGCGCGCGCCGCAGCGCCCATGTTGCCGGGGTGCTGGGTGCCGACCAGGACGAATCGGATACGGGTAGGAGCGGTTTCAACGGACATGAACAGGCCAAACGCGAGCAGGACAGCCACAGATGGTAAACTGTGCGACCGGCCTCTGCGCCGGGACCGCTCTTTTCCCCCGCCAGTACCCCCCACTCTGCCTTTCCGGGAGCTTTTCGCCATGCAGAAACCCGCCGTCACCGTCATGGTCAAGGCCGCCCGCCTCGCCGGCAACGTCCTGTTGCGCAACATCAACAAGCTGGAGGCGTTGAACGTCGTGCAGAAGGGGCGCATGGACTATGCCAGTGAAGTCGATGCGGATGCGGAAAAGGTCATCGTCAAGGAACTCAAGCGCGCCTATCCCGAGTACGGGATCATGGGCGAAGAAGGTGGTGTGCAGGGTGTGAACCGGTACATGTGGGTGATCGACCCGCTGGACGGCACCAGCAACTACCTGCGCGGCTTCCCGCACTACTGTGTGTCCATCGCGCTGGTCGAGAACGGCGAGCCGATCGATGCGGTGATCTTCGATCCGCTCCGCAATGAGCTGTTCACTGCCAGCCGCGGCGCTGGCGCGGTGCTGAACGACCGTCGCATCCGCGTGGCCGACCGCAAGGACATGGGCGGCGCGATGATCCACACCGGTTTCGCCCCGCGTGAGCGCCAGCGCGCCAGTTCGCAGCTGAAGGCCGTGGATGCGCTGCTGGTGCACGCCGAAGACGTGCGCCGTACCGGTTCGGCCGCGCTGGATCTGGCCTACGTGGCCTGCGGCCGCGCCGACGCCTACTTCGAGGCCGGCCTGAAGGCCTGGGACATCGCCGCCGGCGTGCTGCTGGTGCGCGAGGCCGGTGGCCGGGTCTGTGACTACAAGGGCGCCACCCCGGCCCGCATGGACAGCCGCGGCCCGGAGACCCAGCAGATCGTGGCTGGCAACGTGAAGAACACCGATGTGCTGCAGAAGGTGCTGGTCAACACCGGCTACGCAGCCGAGTTCGACGCCAAGTTCTGATCGGCCACCGCGCTGAAACCGAAGAACGGCGCCCTTGGGCGCCGTTTTTTTGTGCCGGTGCGTCCGGCTTTCCACCGCGGCCCGGGTAGACGGGAGGCCGCAACGCAACGCCACGCGCGCTACACTTTTTGATTGCGCCGCGGCGCACCCTTCAAGGAAGACCCATGTACAAGCGCGCGATTCTTTCCCTGGCCTTGCTGCTGGGGGGATATGACGCGACCGCGTCGGTGGTGATGGACCCGTCGTCCACGGAAGGGCCGGTGGTCCTGCCCGAGGAGGTCGCGGCGACCTGCGCCGACCTGGTCGCGAGCCTGCAGGCATCGGCCGCGCTGAGCCTGAAGAAGGCCGGCAAGGACGGCGGCGATGTCACCACGAGCCCGACCTGGGCGTACACCCCGTTCTCCCACCGCGTGCTGATGGCGTCCTGCGTGGCGTATGTCCTGACCGGCAGCACCGACGCCCCCGCCCGCCCCTTGCGCTTCATCGATGAAGACAGCGGCACGCAGGTGGCGGTGCTGGACAAGACCGGCTACCGCGACATCACCCCCTGAGCCGGCGCACCGCCGTATTTGACGTCGGCCTATGAGCCACCGTCCCGTATTATTCCGATTATTCCGACAACGGCGCCCTTGGGCGCCGCTGTTGTTTATGGGAACTGAGTGACTGCGGAGGCAACGGCAAAAAGCGCCATGCGCATCGCCTGCTGCTGGCTGGCTGGCGCGGGTGGGGGCGCGGGACACGCTGCAAGTACATCCATGTAAGCTCCGTCGCCGCATCCATGCGGCTCAGGGTCCCGCACCCCCACCCGCGCCAGCCCCTGACAGAGGGTCGGTGCCCTGGGCAAAAGGCAGGGCGCAAAGCCGGACTTCACCGGCGTGAGCTCAAAGGCACCGCTGCGGGGTTCCTTGCCGTTGCTTCGCATGGCCACCGACCCACTGTCGAGGGCGGGACGGTGTGGGTTCGCGGGACCCTGAGCGCCATGGATGGCGCGACGGAGCTTACAGGGACGTACTTGCAGCGTGTCCCGCGAACCCACACCGTCCTGCCCAGCCCGAGAATGCAGGGCAAATGAGGCCTTTGACGTTGCATTTGCCTCAAGGGCAGCCGGGCAGAGCCCGGCTCTACCAGGGAACAACGCAGACACAAAAACGCCCGGCCGAAGCCGGGCGTTCTGAGGTTTCAGCGCACCGCGGATCAGGCTGCGGTGCTGGCCTTCAGGGCGGCGATGCGCTCTTCCAGCGGCGGGTGGCTCATGAACAGCTTGCGGGCCGTCGAACCGGCGATGCCGAAAGCCGCGATCTGCGTCGGCAGCGTGCTCTGGCCGTGGTTGAGCTTCAGCCGCTCCAGCGCCGCGATCATCTTCTGGCGGCCTGCCAGGTGCGCACCACCGGCATCGGCGCGGAACTCGCGGTGGCGCGAGAACCACATCGAAATCATCGTCGCGAACACACCGAACACCATCTCCAGCACGAACACGATGATGTAGTACGCAAAGCCGCGACCGCCGCCCTCGCGGTTGCCCGACAGCGCGCTGTCGATGAAACCACCCACGATGCGCGCCAGCACGATCACGAACGTATTCAACACGCCCTGCAGCAGCGCCATCGTGATCATGTCACCGTTGGCCACGTGCGCGATCTCGTGGCCCAGCACCGCCTCGGCCTCGTCCTCGCTCATGTTGTGCAACAGCCCCGTGGACACCGCCACCAGCGCCTTGTTGCGGTTGGCACCGGTTGCGAACGCGTTGATTTCCGGGCCGTCGTACACCGCCACTTCCGGCATGCCGATGCCGGCCTCGCGGGCCTGGCGCTCGACGGTGGCCAGCAGCCAGCGCTCGGTCGGATTGCGCGGCTCGGTGATCACCACCGCGCCCGTGGAACGCTTGGCCATCCACTTGGACAGCAACAGTGAAATGAAGGAACCACCGAAGCCAAAGATGGCCGCCATCACCAGCAGGCCGCTCATCTGGTTGGGGTTCACGCCCAACACCGACATCACGATGCCCGCCAGGACCAGCACGGCAAGGTTGGTCAGAAGGAAGAGAGCAATGCGACTGAACATGGGGAAATGACGCTCATGGGAGGTGGATGACTGCAAATCTGCGGGGACTTCAGGTTGAATTCAAGTCGCAAACTGACCGACGATTCATAGTTCATGCCAATGACCCCCTACCTCGGCCGCTTCGCGCCCTCGCCCACCGGCCCCCTGCACCCCGGCTCGCTGCTCGCCGCACTGGGCAGCTGGCTGCTCGCCCGCCACGCCGGCGGGCAGTGGTGGGTGCGCGTGGAAGACGTCGACCCCCCGCGCACCGTACCCGGTGCCATCGACCAGCAACTGGCCTGCCTGACCGCGCTTGGCCTGGCCAGCGACGGCGCTATCGTGCGCCAGAGCCAGCGCGACGCCCTCTACCAGCGCGCCCTGGAGCGCCTGCTCGACGAAGGCACCGCGTTTGCCTGCCACTGCAGCCGCAGCGAACTGGCCGACCAGCACGGCATCCACCATCACTGCGTGGCACGCGGCCTGCGCGCGCAACCGGCCATCCGCCTGCGGGTACCGCCCGGCACCCGGATTGCCTTCCACGACGGCCTGCGCGGCCCGGTGGAACAGGACGTGCACGCCGACGTCGGCGATTTCGTGCTGCGGCGCGCCGATGGCTACTGGGCCTACCAGCTGGCCGTGGTCGTGGACGATGGGCAGCAGGGCATCACCGACGTGGTGCGCGGCGCCGACCTGCTCGACTCCACCCCGCGCCAGATCCTGCTCCAGCGCGCGCTTGGCCTGCCGACCCCGGCCTACCTGCACCTGCCCCTGCTGCTGGACGCGCACGGCCGCAAGCTGTCCAAGTCCGACGCTGCCCGCCCGCTCGACCCGGCCGAACCGCTGCCCGCCCTGCGCCAGGCCTGGGCGGCCTTGGGCCAGGACCCGGCCGTGGTGCGCGACGCTGCCGGCGTGACGCCGTTGCTGGACAACGCCCGTGCCGGCTTCGATCCCACCCGCCTGCCCGCCCATGACATCGCCCCACTCGCCACGCCCGGCTGACGCCCCATTTGCCGCGGCGATGTTGCAGAATCCCCTTCCCCCTTGTTGGCACAGCCTTTCGGAGTAGCAGCCCATGACATCTCGCGTCGCACTGGTCACCGGCGGAACCGGCGGTATCGGTACTGCCATCTGCCAACGCCTGGCCGACCAGGGCCATCGGGTCGCCACCAACTACCGTGACCAGGCCAAAGCCCTGGCCTGGCGCGAGATGATGCTGGCGCGCGGCTGCGACGTGGCGATCTTCCCGGGCGACGTCGCCGACCCGGACACCGCCGAGGCCATGGTCCACGCGGTGGAAGCAGCACTCGGCCCGATCGAGATCCTGGTCAACAACGCCGGCATCACCCGCGACACCACCTTCCACCGCATGCGCGCCGACCAGTGGCACGACGTCATCAACACCAACCTCAACTCGGTGTTCAACGTCACCCGCCCGGTCATCGAAGGCATGCGCCGCCGCGGCTGGGGCCGGGTGATCCAGATCAGCTCGATCAACGGCCTGAAGGGCCAGTACGGCCAGGCCAACTACGCCGCGGCCAAGGCCGGCATGCACGGCTTCACCATCTCCCTGGCCCGCGAGAACGCCGGCTTCGGCATCACCGTCAACACCATTTCCCCCGGCTACGTGGCCACCGACATGGTGATGGCCGTGCCCGACGAAGTGCGCGCCAAGATCATCGCCGACATCCCCACCGGCCGCCTCGGCAAGCCCGAGGAAATCGCCTACGCGGTCGCCTTCCTGGTGAACGAAGAAGCCTCGTGGATCACCGGGTCGAACCTGGACATCAACGGCGGCCACCACATGGGCTGGTAGAGCCGACCGTTGGTCGGCTGCACGCAATCCTGGTAGAGCCGACCGCTGGTCGGCTGCACGCAATCCTGGTAGAGCCGACCGTTGGTCGGCTCCACGCAATCCATCCAGAAAGGTAGGCGATCAAAGGCAGCCGACCAACGGTCGGCTCTACCGGGGATTTTCAAGAAAACGTTTGCAGGACTTTTTACGGCTGCACATATTCACCCGTTTGCAAATGCTGCACCCCGCGCAAATCCATGCTGCGCAACATAAAACCGGTCCTGTACCCCGCCGCATGGGCCTTCCGGCGGTTGCATGTGCTGCTGCACTGCGCCATGCTGCGCGCCTACTGTGATGAGTGACCGTTTCATGGCTGCGAACCGCATTATCAAGAAATACCCGAACCGCCGGCTCTACGACACCGAGATTTCCAGTTACATCACCATCGAAGATGTGCGCCAGCTCATCCTCGACGGCGAAGATTTCGAAGTGCGCGACGCCAAGAGCGGCGACGACCTGACCCGCTCGGTGTTGCTGCAGATCATCGCCGACCAGGAACAGGACGGTGAGCCGATGCTGTCCACCCAGCTGCTCAGCCAGCTGATCCGCTTCTACGGCGACTCCCTGCAGGGCTTCATGGGCAACTACCTGGAGCGCAGCATGCAGGTCTTCCTGGACCAGCAGCAGCAGTTCCGCCAGCAGATGGGCAACCTGCTCGGCCAGACCCCGTGGGCGATGATGAACCAGCTGACCGAGCGCAACCTGGAGCTCTGGCAGGACTTCCAGCGCAACATGGGCCCCGGCTTCGGCCCGCGCCCCGGTGGCACCTCCACCGGCACCGGTACCGGCAAGCCGGAAACCCCGGCCCCCGGCGCAGGCAAGACCCGCCGCTGAGGCAACGCCCGGCACGGGCCAATGAAAAAGGCGCAGCCCCACGGCCGCGCCTTTTTCGTATCCGCGGCGTGCGCGATCAGCGCTTCGGCTTGGCGCACCCGGTGCACACGCGCTCGACCGTGAAGCCCTTGGCCTTGAGCTTGTCCACCACGCCGTCGTCGCCCAGCAGGTGCAGCGTGCCGACCACCACCAGCGTGCCGCCCTGCCCGGCCTGCAGGTACTGCTGCAGCTTGGGCACCCAGGCATCATTGCGATCGGTATTGATGCGCTTGTACAGCTGCGGGTACTGACCGCGCATCTGCGCGGCCATCGAGGTCCACAGCAGCTTGTCGTCACCGCGGCGCCACGCGTCGTGCAGCTTGCGGCCTTCCGCGTCGGCCTTGTCGGCCTGGTCCAGCGCCTCGGCCACCATCTGCTGCTGCTCGGCCGCCGACATCCCCGACAGCACGCCGACCTGGGTGTCGATGTCCTCCAGCCCGGAGGTCGGCTTGCCGGCCGTCGCGGCGCGCTGCATGAAGTGCCGATCCAGGCCCAGGTTCGGGTCCAGGCCCATCTTGGTGAACTGCCCCAGCGTGATGGTCAGCCCCACGAACCACGGCTTCATGCCCTGCAGCTGCGCCAGGGGCAGATTGTTCGCGGTGGCGTAGGCCTGCAGCTTGGTCCACGTCGCCGGGTCCAGGTCACGCTTGAGCTCGGTGCCGTCGGTGCGCACCGCCGCCTGCAGCATCTTCTGGGTCAGCTGCGGCGACTGCATGTCCTGCGGCGACAGCTCGAACACCACCCGCTTGGACGCTGCGAACGCCTGGTCCACATCGGCCGCAAGCGGATAATCCTGCGCACGCAGCAGGTGGAACGAACCCAACAGATACACCCGGCTGTCGCCGGGGCCGGTCACCTTCCACAACAGCGGCACCGGCGGCGTGGCCTTGGCCGACGGGGCGTCGCCGCGCGCCTGCACCACGCCACTGCCCAACAGCAGGCCGACCATCAACACCGGGGACAACATTCGGGACAACATCGACATGGTTCAGGCCTCTCCTTCAGGGGCATGGTAGGCCTGCTCGCCCGCGTCAATGCGCAGGTCCAGGCGGTTTTCCGGCGGCGCCAACGGGCACGTTGCAAACGGCGTGAATGCGCACGGGGGATTGTAGGCGTGGTTGAAATCCACCTGCACCTGCC
The DNA here is from genome assembly GCF_000661955.1 of Stenotrophomonas rhizophila. Lineage (NCBI taxonomy): Bacteria > Pseudomonadati > Pseudomonadota > Gammaproteobacteria > Lysobacterales > Lysobacteraceae > Stenotrophomonas > Stenotrophomonas rhizophila. Next base: position 1,580,958 of record NZ_CP007597.1, on the reverse strand, counting down.
CGTTCGCATCCGGTGCGGCCACGTCCAGGTAGCGCCCGGCCGGGTAGCTGCCGTGGCCGCTGGTGCGGTCGGCGAAGATCACGAACAGCTCGCGCCCGGGTTCGCCCAGCGCTTCCAGCCGCCAGGTGCGGCCGTCGCGTTCGAACTCCAGTGCGCCGGCGTTGGGCATCTGCGTGGTCAGCCCGGTGATGTCCACGATGGGCAGGGTCTTGCCCGGCGCGTGCGGCACGAAGCGCGCGTTCACCCGCCACGACGGGCCGCCCGGCCAGTACTGCAGCCCGGTGAAATTGGCCCGGCTGGCCGCGTCGGCATGCTTCACCCGCAGTGCATAGCGCTCGCCGCGATGGATCAGGCTCAACTGGCCCTTGCCGTCGTCGAAGGAAATCAACGTCGGGGCGGGGTCGCGATCACTGGCGAACCGGATGCGGCCGGTGAGTGGTTTGTCGCCCACCTGCAGGGCAGCGCCACGCTCGGGCGTGAACCATACCGTGTCGCCGTCGCGCGCCACCATGCCCAGCTTGGCCGGTCCGACCGCCAGGCGGATGCCACTGCCCGGCCCGCTGCCGATGTAATGCGCCTTGTACTCCAGCCAATGCAGGCCCACCAGGCTGGTCCAGCCGTCGGCGGCATGCAGTTCTTCATAGCGCTTCTGGCGCCACTGCTGCTGTTCGGCGGCGAACGCCGGATCCACCGCGGCGGCCACCGTGGGTGCCGCGTCTTTGTCGCCGCACGCGGCCAGCCCCACCGCCAGCATGATCGCGCCCAGCGCCCTTCCCCAAGTTCGCATGATTGTCCCCTTCAACGTCCGCGCAGGAACCAGCGGTCGATTTCCGCCAGTGAAAAACGCGCCCAGGTCGGTCGGCCGTGATTGCACTGACCCGAGCGTTCGGTGATTTCCATGTCGCGCAGCAGCGCGTTCATTTCCGGCACGGTCAGGCGCCGGTTGGCGCGCACTGCGCCGTGGCAGGCCATCGTGGACAGCAGCTCGTCGCGGGCGCTGGCGATGCGCCGGCTTTGGCCGTGCTCGCGCAGGTCGGTGAGCACGTCACGCAGCAGGCCTTCCGGTTCGGCGTTGGCCAGCAGCGCGGGAATGCTGCGCACGTGCAGCGACCCTGGACCGGAACGGGTGATCTCAAAGCCCAGCGCCACCAGCGTGTCGGCTTCGCGCTCGGCGGTGTCGGCATCACGCTCGCCCACTGCCAGGGTGATCGGCACCAGCAGTGGCTGCGCGTGCAGGCCCATGCCATCGTGCGCGGTCTTCAGCCGCTCGTAGCCGATGCGCTCGTGCGCGGCGTGCATGTCGACCACGATCAGGCCTTCGGCGTTCTCGGCCAGGATGTAGATGCCGTGCAACTGCGCCACGGCGTAGCCCAACGGCGGCACGCCGCTGTCGGCCGCGGTAGCGGGCAGGCCGTTGTAGCTGGGCATCGGCGGCAGCGCAGCGGACACGCCGCCGGCAGGCGTGGCGTACAGCGCGGCGTAGGCCGACGGTGCATCGGCCACCTGCAGGCCCAACGGTGACTGCTGCGGGCGCCACTGGCCGGCCATGCTGCCACCCCCGCCGCCACCGCCCAGCGCGTAGCCGCCGCCGGACGTGCCATAACCGGCCGCACTACCCGGTGCGGTGCCGGGCAATGCGTGCGCCTCGGCGGCACCTGCGGTGGCGGTCATGCCGGCGCGGGTTTCGGCCAGCGCTTCCTTCAACGTGCGGTAGACAAAATCATGGATCAGGCGTGAGTCGCGGAAGCGCACCTCGTGCTTGGCCGGGTGCACGTTGACGTCGACCCGGGTCGGGTCCAGTTCCAGGAACAGCACGTAGGCCGGCTGGCGGCCGTGGAACAGCACATCGCCATAGGCCATCTTCACTGCGTGGGCCACGCTGCGGTCACGCACCGAACGGCCATTGACGTAGAGGTATTGCTGGTCGGTGCTGGCGCGCGAATAGTGCGGCTGCGCGATCCAGCCATGCAGCCGCAGGCCGGCCCCGCTGTGGTCCACGCGCAGCGCCTGCGCGGCGAAATCCTCGCCCAGGGTTTCGCCCAGGCGCGTATCGGAATACAGATCGCCAGGCTTGTAGCGGCGCGACGGCTTGCCGTTGTGCGACACCCGCAGTTCCACGTCCGGGCGGGCCAGCGCCAGCGACCGCAGCCACTCTTCGATATGGCCCAGCTCGGTGCGTTCGGCGCGCAGGAACTTGCGCCGCGCCGGCACGTTGTAGAACAGCTCGCGCACTTCCACCGTGGTGCCCGGCGCGTGCGCGCGCGGGGTGACCTCGCCGAGCTTGCCGCCTTCGATCTGCAGGGCCGAACCGTGCGCATCGCCGGGACGGCGCGAGGCCAGGGTGAAGCGGCTGACCGAGGCGATCGAGGGCAGCGCTTCGCCACGGAAGCCGAGCGTGGCCACCGCTTCGAGGTCGTCCAGGCTGGCGATCTTGCTGGTGGCGTGGCGGGACACCGCCAGCGGCAGTTCCTCCGGCGCGATGCCGCCGCCATCGTCACGGATCCGGATCAGGCGGACGCCGCCTTCTTCCAGATCGATGTCCACGCGGGTGGCACCGGCATCCAGTGCGTTTTCGACCAGTTCCTTGACCACCGACGCCGGGCGCTCCACCACCTCGCCGGCGGCGATCTGGTTGATCAGGATCTCGGGCAGTTGGCGGATGCTCATGCGTCGCTCCCGCAGAAGGGACAGGCGACGGCGGAAGCGAGGGGGAATCGGGGGCTGTACGTCATCGACAGATGATAGCGTAGGCCGCCAGCCTACCCACGGTCGGCTCTACCCGATTCATCCGGATGGGTTACGTGTGGGGCCCAGCCGACCAACGGTCGGCTCTACCCGGTTCATCCGGACGGGTTACGTGTGGGGCCCAGCCGACCAACGGTCGGCTCTACGCGGTTCATCCGGATGGGTTACGTGTGGGGCACAGCCGACCAACGGTCGGCTCTACGCAAATGATCTGCGTTGGGGATTATTTGCTGCCGCCGGCTACCGTGCTGGCGGCCTGGATCTCGGCTTCGGCGCGGGCGGCGTAGAGCGTGCCCGGCGGCGGTTGGCGGCTGAAGAAGGTGTGCACGCCGTCGAGCACCGCACCGGCGATCTGGCGCTGGTAGGCCGGGTCGATCAGGCGACGCTCTTCATCGGGATTGGAGATGAAGGCGGTTTCGACCAGCATCGCCGGCATGTCCGAGGTGCGCAGCACCGCGAAGTTGGCGCGTTCGATGTTGGGCTTGTGGTTCTTGCCGATGCGCTTGAGCCCGCCCAGCACGTGGCCGGCCGCATCTTCAGACGCCTTCATGTACCCACTCTGCGCCAGGTCCAGCAGCACGTTGGCCAAGGTGCCTTCGGTCTGCTGCAGGCGCACGCCACCGACCAGATCGGCGGCGTTTTCCTTGTCGGCCAGCCAGCGCGCACGCTGGGACGAGGCACCCTTGGTCGACAGCACGTACACCGACGAACCGGTGGCGGCACGGTTTTCAGCCGCGTCGGCGTGGATCGAAATGAAGATGTCGGCCTTCGCCGAACGTGCCTTCTGCGCGCGCATCGGCAGCGGAATGAACACGTCGGTGTCGCGGGTCAGGAAGGCTTTCAGACCGGGCGTGGCATTGACCTGGCGTGCCAGTTCACGCGCCACTGCCAGGGTGATGTCTTTTTCCCGCTTGCCGGTGGGTCCGACCGCACCGGGATCCTGGCCACCATGGCCGGGATCGATCGCGACGACCAGCGGGCGCATGCCCGGGCGCATCTTGATCCGCGAGATTTCGCTGGGCATCACCGGGCGCGGCGGCTCGGCAGGCACCACCACCGGCGTCGGTGCGGGCACCACTGCGGCAGTGGCCTGCCCGGCCAGGATCGCCGCCGGAGTGGCCGAGTTGCTGGCGGCATTGGCGTTGCCGGCGGCCGCCACGTTCACGGCGGCAGCGGCCGGTGGCGTGGGGGTCGGCACCGGCGTGGCGGCCGTGGCGCTGGCCTGCTGGCGCACCGAGGCGGTCAGCAGTGCGGTGGCACGCGCCGCATCGCTGCGCGCCTGCGCTGCGTTGGCGGCCGTCTGAGCCGGCGGTGCGGTGCCGGCAACCGTACCTGCCGGGGCGGGTGCGGGCGTCGGGGGTTGTGCGGGTGCGGGGGCAGGCGTGCTGGCAACACTGGTCGGCGCATCGCCCGGCCATTCGATGACCAGCCGCGACTCGTCGCCCTGCTTGACCATCTGCGGCCGGAACGGCGCGACCGATTCGGCCAGGTCGAACACCACCCGGAACGTGCCGGGCACCGGCTGACCGGTGCGCACGGCCGTGACCACGCCCTTGGGCGCAGGCAGCTTGAGGTTGCGTACCGCGCTGGAGTCCGGGAAATCCACCACCAGACGGTTCGGGCCGGCCAGGCTCAGGGTCTTGTAGCCACCGCTGCCGGACAGCGCGATCTCCGCGCGGGTGCCGGTGGCACCGGTCTCCAGGCCCACCTGGCGCACTTCACCGGCCCACGCCAAGGCGCTCGCCAGACAGAGTCCGACGGCGGCACAGATGGCGGTGAGTGGTTTCCCCATTGGCATGGGTCAAGATTCAATCACCGCCCTGAATGAAATGCAACTCCTTTTCCCTTAATAATCCGTAACCTGCCGGTGTTTCCTAGTGTCAGCCGACAGAAAGGGCCTGCAAGTCGCCCCCTTGTGGCAACCGGGCAAGCCATTCACGACCTGCGTCGCTCGTCGCATTGAGACGCACGCGGCGTCCCTGCCCCTCGATTTCCAGCGCCACGATCAGGTCGGTGGGCGGCAGCGCGCCCGCGCCGCGCTCGGGCCATTCGATCAGCCACAGCGAGGCACTGCCCTCGTCCAGCCCCAGGAAATCCAGCTCATCGGCCTGGCCGATGCGGTACAGGTCCAGGTGCCAGGCTTCGTGCCCGTCGGCCAGCGAATACCGCTCCACCAGCGTGTAGGTGGGGCTGCGGATGGCGCCCTGCACGCCCAGCGCGCGCAGCAGCGCACGCGCCAGCGTCGACTTGCCCGCGCCGAGGTCGCCCTGCAGCTGCATCACCGCCTGCGGCGGACGGGTCGCGGCCAGCCACTGCCCAAGCAGGTCGGTGTCGTCGGTCTGGGCGAGGAAAAACGTGATCATGCGGGTCGAGGTTCCGGATTCACCAGCCGGCGCAGCGGCACCAGCAGGTCGGTGGGGAGCAGGCCACGCTGGCCGTCGCTGGCGGCGGCATCGCCGGCCAGCCCATGCAGCAGTGCACCACTGCTGGCCGCATCGAAGGCATCCAGCCCCTGTGCGCGCAATGCAGCGATGATGCCGGTCAACAGATCGCCCATGCCGCCCACGGCCATGCCCGGGTTGCCCGCCGCGATCACCCGCGGCAGCTCACCGGGGGCGGCGATGATGCTGCCGGCGCCCTTGAGCACCACCACCGCGTGGAAGCGCTCGGCCAGGGCCTGCGCGGCGGCGAAACGGTCGGCCTGGATCGTGGCCGTGTCCACCCCGAGCAGGCGCGCCGCCTCGCCCGGATGCGGGGTCAGGATGGCGTCGTGCAGCGGCTGCGGCGCGGCGGCCAGCAGGTTCAGCGCGTCGGCATCCACCACCAGCGGCGTGCCGCTGCCCAGCACCTGCCGCCACAGCTCGCGCGCCCAGTCGTCCTGGCCCAGACCCGGCCCGATCGCGATCACGCCGGCCCGCGCCAGCGGGGCCTGCAGGTCCTGCGCGTCTTCCACCGCGTGCGCCATGGCCTCGGGCAGGCGCGCCAGCAGCGGGGCCACGTGCAGCGCCTGGGTGGCCACGCTGACCAGCCCGGCGCCGGCACGCAACGCGGCCTCGCTGGCCAGCATCACCGCGCCCCCGCTGCCGCGGTTGCCGCCCACGCACAGCACGTGGCCGGATTCGCCCTTGTGGGTATTGGCACGCCGCGCCGGCAGCAGCCCGGCCAGCCGGGGCGCCTGCCATGGCACCGCACTGGGCGACACCTGCGCGTCCGCGCCGTCCGGCAGCTGCAGCGGTGCCAACCGCCGCGCCCCCACGTGTTCCAACGCAGCGCCGGTATACAGGCCCTGGTGGCAGACGATGAACTGCAGGGTCACGCTGGCGCGCACCGCGCTGCCTGGCACGGCGCCGGTGTTGGCGTCCACGCCGCTGGGCACGTCCAACGCCAGAACCGGCACGCCCGCCTGGTTGATGGCTTCGATCAGCGCCGCCGCCTCGCCGGCCGGCGCGCGGTTCAGGCCCAGCCCGTACAGCGCATCCACCACCACATCGGCCGGGGGCAGTGCACCGGCAAACACGGCCACCTCCCCGCCCTCGTCCTGCCAGGCCTGCAGGGCCGCCCGGGCCAGCGCGGTGGCTGCGGCATCGGTGGCCAGGCGCAGCACGTGCACCGCGCGCCCGGCCTGCCGGGCCAACCGGGCCAGCACATAGCCGTCGCCGCCGTTGTTGCCGGGCCCCACCACCACGCACAGGCGCTGCGCCTGCGGCCATTGCTCCAGCAGGCACTGCCAGGCGGCCTGCCCGGCCTGGTCCATCAGCGCGGCACCGCCATCGCCGAGCAGGGCGCTGGCACGCGCATCGATCTGGCGCGCAGCAGGTATATCGAACAGTTCAGCAAGCTTGGGCATGCCGGGATTCTATACTTCCCCCCATGTCTGCTGTGCCCCTTCCCGCCCCCGTCAACCTGGCCCGCGCCACCGAGCGCGTGCGCGAGATCGCGCGCGCGCATGGCTTCCAGCGCTGCGGCGTGTCCGGCATCGAGCTGGGCGAGGACGAAGCGCACCTGGCCGACTGGCTGGGCAAGGGCCTGTACGGCACCATGGACTGGATGGCCCGGCACGGCACGATGCGCGCGCGCCCGGCCGAGTTGTTGCCCGGCACCGTGCGGGTGATCTCGGTGGGCATGGACTACGGCCACAAGGACGACGCGCAGGCGTGGGACACCCTGCACGACGGCGACCGTGCCTACGTGGCGCGGTACGCGCTGGGCCGCGATTACCACAAGCTCATGCGCAACCGCCTGCAGAAGTTCGCCGATGCGATCGCCGCCGAGATCGGCGCGTTCGGCTACCGGGTGTTCGTCGATTCGGCGCCGGTGCTGGAGCGCGCCCTGGCGCGCAATGCCGGGCTGGGCTGGATCGGCAAGCACACCTGCCTGATCGACAAGCAAGGCGGCTCCTGGTTCTTCCTGGGCGAGATCTACATCGACCTGCCCCTGCCGGTGGACACGCCGGCCACCGCGCACTGCGGCACCTGCACGCGCTGCATCGATGTGTGCCCCACCCAGGCCATCATCGGCCCGCAGCGGCTGGATGCGCGGCGGTGCATTTCCTACCTGACCATCGAACACGCCGGCGCCATTCCCGAAGACATGCGGCCATTGATGGGCAACCGCATCTACGGCTGTGACGACTGCCAGCTGGTGTGCCCCTGGAACAAATTCGCGCGGCGCACCGACGAGCCGGACTTCCGCGCCCGCAACGATCTGGATACCGCCTCGCTGGCGCAGCTGTTCGCCTGGGAGGAAGACGAATTCCTGCGCCGCACCGAAGGCAGCCCGATCCGGCGCAGCGGCCACGAGCGCTGGTTGCGCAACATCGCCGTGGCGCTGGGCAATGCGCCCACCAGTGCACAGACGCTGGCGGCGCTGGACGCGCGCCGTGCGCATGCCTCGCCGATCGTGCGCGAACACGTGGCCTGGGCCCTGCAGCAGCACGCCGCGCGAAACCCCGGCGCATGACGCTTGTGCGACCATGGGCGCCCGTTCGTACCGTTTGACCTGTCCATGGACCGCAGCGCGCAGATCCTCACGCCCAGCCAGCTCAACATCCTGGCCCGCGACCTGCTGGAAGGCGCCTTCCCGCTGATATGGGTGGAAGCCGAGCTGGGCAGCGTGACCCGCCCGGCATCGGGGCACATGTACTTCACCCTGAAGGACGCACGTGCGCAGATCCGCGCGGCGTTGTTCAAGCCCAAGAGCCAGTGGCTGAAGTTCGTCCCGCGCGATGGCATGCGCGTGCTCGCCCGTGGCCGGTTGACGCTGTACGAAGCCCGTGGCGAGTACCAGCTGGTGCTGGACCACATGGAAGAAGCCGGCGAAGGCGCGCTGCGCCGCGCCTATGAGCAGCTCAAGGCACGGCTGGAGGCCGAGGGCCTGTTCGCCGCCGAGCGCAAGCGGTCGATGCCGGCGCATGTCCGCCGGCTGGCGGTGATCACTTCGCCCACCGGCGCGGCGGTACGCGACGTGCTCAGCGTGCTTGAACGCCGCTACCCGCTGCTGGAAGTGGACCTGCTGCCCAGCCTGGTGCAGGGCGACAGTGCCGCCGCGCAGATCACCGCGCTGCTGCGCGCGGCCGATGCCAGCGGCCGCTACGACGTGATCCTGCTGACCCGCGGCGGTGGCTCGCTGGAAGACCTGTGGGCCTTCAACGATGAGCACCTGGCCCGCGCGATTGCGGCCAGCAGCACCCCGGTGGTGTCTGCGGTGGGCCACGAAACCGACTTCAGCCTGGCCGACTTCGCCGCCGACCTGCGCGCGCCCACGCCATCGGTGGCCGCCGAACTGCTGGTGCCCGACCAGCGCGACCTGCAGTTGCAGGTGCGCCGGCTGGCCGCGCGCATGGTGCAGCTGCAGCGCCACGGCCTGGGCCAGGCCATGCAGCGCGCCGACCGCGCCCTGCTGCGCTTGAATGCCCAAGGTCCGCAGGCTCGCCTGCAACTGCTTCAGCGGCGCCAGCAGGATCTGGGCCGGCGCCTGGACGCGGTATGGCGGCAGCAGCAGGAACGCCGGCAGGCGCAGCTGCGGCACGCCGCCGTGGTGCTGCGCAACGGCCACCCGCAGCGCCGCCTGGATGCGCTGCGCGAGCGGCTGCACCGGTTGATGCCGCGCGCCGACGCGGCCATCGGGCGCCAGCTGCAACGCGACCAGCTGCACCTGCGCGGCCTGGCACGTTCGATGGAAGCAGTGAGCCCGCTGGCCACGGTGGCACGCGGCTACAGCATCCTCACCCGCGACGAAGACGGCAGCCTGGTACGTTCCCCGCTGCAGGTGCGCCCTGGCGACACCCTTACGGCACGCGTGCAGGACGGCGCCATCGCAGTCGTAGTGAAATAACCGACGCCCCGTAGAGCCGGGCTCTGCCCGGCTGCAGATCGCCGACCGCACGCCCGTAGAGCCGGGCTCTGCCCGGCTGCACGACAACGACGAGCTGAAAGACGCCGGGCAGAGCCCGGCGCTACGTTACCGGTCGCTTGATCATCCGGTCCGCCGGTTACCGCGCCCTCACCCGCCCGCGCTTTCGCAGAACTTCTGCCGGTATTCCATCGCCTTGGGCATCAACGCCTGCAGGTTCTGGATGCGGGTGCCCGGATTGGGGTGCGTCGAGGAAAACTCCGGCGGCGCCTGGCCGCCACTGGCCTGGCCCATGCGTTCCCACAGCGGCACCGCCTCGCGCGGATCAAAGCACGCCGCGGCGGCGAGCATCAGGCCCACTTCATCGGCCTGGGTTTCGTGGCTGCGCGCATACGGCAGCAGGTAGCCGTAGCCCATCGCCGACATCATCATCTGTTGCTGCTGCGGGTCCATGCCGCTGGCGGCGCCGGCCATCTGCCCGATCTGGGTCAGCTTCTGCTGGGCCATGCGCTGGGCACCATGGCGCAGCAGGGCGTGGGCGATCTCGTGGCCCATCACCACGGCCATCGCATCCACCGTGCGTGCCACCGGAATCAACCCGGTGTACACCGCCATCTTGCCGCCGGGCAGGCAGAACGCATTGGCCTGCTCGGACTGGATCACGTTCACTTCCCACTCGAAATCGCGCGAGAAATGCGCCGGCTTCAGCCCATGCTCTTCGGCCAACGCGGTTTCCACCACGTCCACCTTGGCAATCAGGCGCTGGGCGATGGCGCGCACGTCGCGCGATACCTGCGCATTGGGATCCACCGGCCGTTCCTGCGCCAGGATCTCCTGGTAGGCCTGCAGCCCGAGGGCCTTCTCCTGGTTGGCGTCCAGCGCACTGTCGATGAGCACGCTTTCACCGGTGTAAGGGTCCACCGCCCGGTTGGAAAACCAGTAGAAAGCGGCATAACCGGCGAAGGCCAGCAGCACCCACCAGCGGATGTTGCCGAACAGGCCGGGACGCCGGGCGCGGCCCTGTTGCTGGCCGCCGAATGGATCGTTGCGCATGGTGCAGGTTCCTCGCTGGACCGACGCCACCCTGGCCGGCACGGCGACATCTTAGTGGCTGCGGCGGGATTTGACGTGAGTGCCGGGTCGATGCCGTCGCCGGTCAGATACCGCGCACCAGGCGGAACCCGATCCGGGCGCTGGTGGTGTCCGAGTCCTGCGACTGCCGCCAGGCCGCGCGGGTCTGTTCGGGGGCGTTGGCCCAGTTGCCGCCGCGGATCACCCGCTGCCGGCAGCCCGGGTTGAACCACGCCGCGCCATCGGCCGGTGCGCGCCGGTAGCTGGCATGCCAGCAATCGGCCACCCACTCGCTGAGGTTGCCGGCCACATCGTGCACGCCCCAGGCGTTGGGCTCGAAGCTGGCCACCGGCGCCGGGCCCCACCAGCCGTCGCCATAGCCGACGAACGCGTTGTACCAGCGCCGACCCGACGGCGAGACGTCCTCGGCACCGGTGAAGTTGCCCGAACGCGGCGGCGGCGTCCCCGCATCGCCCCACGGGTAGCGGCCACTGCTGCCGGCGCGCAGCACGTATTCGAACTCGGCCTCGCTGGGCAGCCGGTACGAGCGTCCGGTCTGTTCGGACAGCCAGATCGCGTAGTGCTCGGCGTCGCGCACGCTGACGTGCATCACCGGCGAATTGGCCAGCGCCGGGGCGCCGTTGTAATCCGATTGCCAGTCCACGCCACTGTGCCGCACGAAGTTGCCGCTGCGTTCGTCGTACACGATCGAGTGGCCACGCCGCGTCGCGCGCGGACGGGCGTTGCTGGCCTGCACGTAGCGGCGGAAATCGGCGACGGTGACCTCGGTGATCGACAGCGCGAACCCGCGCTCGAAACGCACGTAATGCGAGGGTTTTTCCGCGTCGCTGGCCCCCAGCTCGGTGTCCCCGGCGCCCATCTGGAAGCCGCCGTGCGGCACCACGATCATCTGCGGGCCACGGCCTCCATCGCGCAATGCGTCGCTGAACACCTGGCGCGGCCGGAAACTACCGTAGTGGGTGACCAGCTCGATGCGTTCACGCAGCTGCCCCACCACGGGGTCGCCGGGCAAGGCCATGCGCAGCGCGTCTTCAAGCTTCTCGCGCGCCGCCTTCAGCCCCTGTGGCGTGGCCAGGTCGCGCAGGCCTTCGTCACGCAGGCGGGTCAGGGTATCGGCACGGATGCGCTCGATGCGCTCGAACGCATCGGCGATGGTGATCGACGAATCGCGCACCTTGGCCGCCTCGGCCAGCCAGGTTCCCGCCGTGGCGAAATCGCTGGCGCGCGCGGCGGTTTCCGCACGGCCGATCAAACCGCTCTCGGCGGCGGCCAGCCCCTGGCGGGCGCGGGCGTCGTCGGGATTGAGCGCCAGCGCCTCACGGAAATTGGGGATGGCGCCGTCGCCGTCTTCCCCGATCCGGCCGGCACGCAGGTCCTCTTCGCCGGCACGGTTGTAGGCGATCACCCGCTGCGCCATTTCCACCCGCGACTGCAGCTGGCGAACGCGCGGGTCGTCGGGGGCGATGGTCAGCAGCACCAGGGCCATGTCGCTGGCCTGCGCCACGGCCTCGCGCTGTTTCAACGGCCGGACCAGCAACGCGTCGGCATCCTCCAGCAGCTGCTGGCGTGCGCGTTTCAGCCCGGCCACGGCCTGGCGGTCCTTGGGATCGCGCTGCAGCAGCGCCAGCCAGAGCGGAACCGCCGCCTGCGCATCCTCGTACAGCCGGCCCTGCTCGAAGGCCTGCGCGGCCTGGCGCCGCGCCGCCGCAACGCCGTCGTCGGCAATGTCCACCACGGGCGGCTGCCAGCGCTGCACGGTCTCGGCCGCGTCCTCGCCCCCGATCGTCACCCGCGCAGCCGGCACCGCAGCGGCCGGCTGGGCACGCGCAGCCGGCTTGGCCACCGCCGCGGGCGGCGACGGTGCATCGGCCGAGCATGCGGCCAGGGCGACCAGCACACCGGCCAACAGCGACGCGGGAAGGACAGAAGTGCGCACAATCAGGTTCCTTGCAGCCAGGCACGAGCATTGCTGAATCCGACCGGGTGAGGCAAGCCACGCCTGCCGCCACGCGGTGACAGGTTCATGATACCGGCGCGCAGGCCGACCACGGCGCGTTATCCTGCTCCCCCTGTGCACCCCCTGCAGTAGACGGAACCCACGTGGCTTATTGGATCAAAACCCCGGCGGAACTGGACGAGCGCTACCGCCAGCGCCCCACCCGCATCGGGCTGGACACCGAATTCATCCGCGAACGCACCTACTGGCCGCAGCTGGCCCTGGTGCAGATGGCCGTTGGCGAGGAGATCCTGCTGATCGACCCGCTGATTCCCGGCATGAACGAGGCCCTGGCTACGTGGCTGGGCGATACCAGCATCCTGAAGATCATGCACAGCGCCAGCGAAGACCTGGTCACCTTTAAGGTTGCCTGCGGCGTGCTGCCGCGACCGTTGTTCGATACCCAGATCGGCGCGGCGCTGGCCGGGATCGGCGGCGGCATGGGCTACCAGAAGCTGGTCAACGCGATCACCGGGGTGACCCTGGCCAAGGGCGAGACGCGCTCGGACTGGATGCGCCGACCGCTGTCGGAGGCGCAGCTGGAGTACGCCGCCGATGACGTGGAGTACCTGTTCGCGATCCACGATGCGATCGATGCCAAGCTCGGCGAGCTTGACCGCCGGCAGTGGCTGCAGGACGACGCCGAACGCCTGCTGGCCAGCGTCGAGCACGACGAAGAACGCTGGCCGCACGTGGCGATGCGCTCGGCGCAGTTCATGGACGCCGCGGCACAGATGCGCCTGCTGCGCCTGCTGCGCTGGCGCGATGTGCAGGCGCGCATCAGCGACAAGCCGCGCAGCTGGATCCTGGACAACGAACTGGCCGCCCTGCTCGCGCGCACCCCGCCGGCCGACGTAGCCGCGCTGGACAAGCTGATGGAAGGCTTCCCGAAAGCCCCGCGCAAGCTGCTCACCCCGGTCTGGGAGGCGTTGACCACCCCGCTCGACGACGAAGCCGACGCACCGCTCGCCTTGCCCGGCACCGACAGCAACAAGCAGGCCCTGAAGCGGCTGCAGGATGCGGTCAGCGCACGCACCGCCGAACTGGGCTTGCCCGACGGCGTGCTGGCCTCGCGCAAGCATCTGGAAAGCTACCTGGAAAGCCGGCAGTGGCCGAACGCACTGGCCGGCTGGCGGCGCCAGCAGCTGGAGCCGGTGCTGGCACCGCTGTTGCCGACGGTCTGAACCCGCACGCCGCGCGCAATGCGCGGCGATGGAAGACGCGATGCAGCAGGCTGCATCGCGTGGCACCTCGCGCCAAGGCTGCGCAACGCGCTGCACGCCCCCCCGCGATAGACCTGTCGCGATCCTGTACGTACGCCAACACGATCGCGAAGCGGTGCCTGCCGCCATGACCGCAGGCACATACAGCGGCCTGAACAGCATGCAAGAGTGAATTGCACGCCGCCTGCCACGCCTGTGCAGGGTGCCGGTGGACGTCGCATCCCGCGGGCCGCGCCAGTGGCGCAGGTTCTGCCCACGCTGCTGCGTAAAGGACTTCCATGCATACAATCACCGCCCGACGGACCACAGCTTCCTCCCACCGCACCGTGCGCGGCCTGCGCCGGTGGCTGGGCCTGTCATTGCTGTGCGTTGCCGCCAGCGCCAGCGCCGCCGACGACCTGCAGACACGCATCGCGCAGGCGATGCAGGGCACCGCCACGCCGGCCATGGGCGTGCTGGTGATCCGCGACGGCAAGGTCACCGAACAGGCGGTCAGCGGCGTGCGTCGCAACGACGCCAAGACCGCCGCAACCAGCAACGATGCCTGGATGATCGGCTCCACCGGCAAGCCGATCACCGTGGCGATGATCGCGCGGCTGGTCGAACAGGGCGTGCTGAAGTGGGATGCACCGTTGGCGGCGATGCTGCCCGACCTGGCCGCGCAGATGCAGCCGGCCTACCGCGATGTCACGCTGGTGCAATTGCTATCGCACCGCGCCGGCCTGCCGGAGAACCTCACCGACGGCGCCGCGCTGGATGCGTTCTTCACCGACACCCGCGCCCTGCCGGTGCAACGCGAGGCCTACATCAAGGCCGCCCTGTCCGAAGCACCGGTGCATCCGCCGGGCACCGAATTCGCCTACAGCAACAGCGGCTTCCTGGTCGCGGCGGTGATCGCCGAACGGGCGGCCGGCGCGCCGGTGGAAACGCTGATCCAGCGCGAAGTGTTCCAACCCCTGGGCATGACCGGGGCCGGCTTCGGCACACCGCCGGCCGGGCAGCTGCTGGGCCACCGCGCCGGCGCGCCGGTAACCCGCGCACCGACCAAGGCCGACGATGGCGTACCGCCGATCTACACCGCGGCAGGCAACCTGCACATGCGCCTGCAGGACCTGGCGCTGTTTGCCATCGACCAGCTGGCCGGTAGCCGCGGCCAGGGCAAGCTGCTGACCCTGGCGTCGTATGCGCTGATGCAGACCGCGCAGCCGGGCAGTCCGTCCGGGCTGGATTGGGGCGTACAGCCATCCATCGCCGGCCGCCAGGGACCGGTGCTGGTGCATGGCGGTTCGGATGGCAACTGGCTGGCCTGGGTGGTGCTGTTCCCCGGGCAGAACAACGGCGTGATCGCCATTGCCAACGCCGCCGAGGACATGGGCGCCGACAAGGCCAGCATGGGCCTGCTTGGCGGCCTGTTCGCCGAACTGGCGCCTGCCACCACCCCGTCCGCGAAGTAGTCCACGCACGACGCCCTGTATGCACAGGGCGTCGTTGCCCGTATCACGGAAGGCAGTCACTGCAGACAGTCACGGCAGGCAGAAGATTGCCTAGAATGCGCGTCCGATTCTCTGCAAGGACGCTGTTCCCCATGGCGCATTCCCCCCACGACGCGCTGGCCCTTCGCCGCAACGCGCGCGATGCCCTGCACCAGCACCGCTTCGATGACGTCGACCGGCTGCTGGGCGAGATGGAACAGCAGTGGCTCGACGGCAGCACCTCGCGCTTCGGATACGGTTGGCTGCTGGCCACCCTGCTTGATCCTGCGCAGGACCTGCCCACGCGGCTTGAGCAGGCGCGGCAGTGGTGTGCGCAACAGCCGCACAGCCCGCATCCCTGGGCCGTGCTGGGTGCGCTGTGGGATCGCGCCTGCGGGCGCATCCGTTCCAGCGAAACCATCGAAACCATCCGCCAGGTGCAATGGGATGCGGCGGGCCTGGCCCGCGACCACGCACTGGCTGCGTGGCTGCACACCATTGCACGGCACCCGCGCCCGGCCTTCGTGCTGGGCCGGATGCTGCGCATGTCGTGCTACCTGGGCGAACCGCGCTGGCTGCAGCAGCTGCAGCGCGGTGGCCGTGCCGATCTGTACAACGCGCAGCAGCACCAGGATCCGGATGGATTTGCGGCCGCCGTGGCGTTGTTGGCGCCGTATGGCCGCCCGCTGGAGGCCCTGCCCACCCTGCCGCCGCGGCTGGCCGGGCGCAGCGAAGAAGCGTTCGAGTACGCCGCCGATTACTGGCTGCAGCAGGCACTGGCGATCCGTGCCAACGACACCGACGCGCTGGAAACCTACCTGTACTACCTGTACCCGCGCTGGGGCGGCAGTCATGCGCTGATGCAGCACTTCATCGACGGCGCCGACGCCGCCCGGTTGATGCTGCCGCAGCGCAACCGCCTGCGCGTGTTGAAGGAACGCGACTGGCTCGGGTTCCAGCCGGACGCCGACAATGCCGACGACGTGGCCCAGTACGACCAGGCCTACGCCGCCCTGCTCGACCTGCACCTGGATGCATCGACGCGGGCCCTGGTGCTGTGCTGGTGGGCGATGCTGGACTACCACCTGGGCCGCGACGAACCGCAGGAAAATCACGTGCACTGGGACCCGGTGCGGATGGCGCATGCGCATGACTGCCTGGCCGAAGCCTTCGCGCTGGACCCGGCCTGCGTGATCGAAGAAGGCTTGACCGTGCTGGAAGCCTGCGCGCTGTTTGCGCACGTCGATGGCGCCGACACGCTGTTCGCACAGGTGCTGGCCAGCGTCGAAGACTGGACCGACAGCGCGCATGCGCTGGCGTGGCTCGCCGCGGGCCGCCAATCCGGCCTGTTCGGCTTCAGTGTCGACGCCGCGCTGGCCACCCGGCATCTGCGCGGGGCGCTGGCGATGGCCCGCGAAGAAGACGTCGACCTGTCCACGGTAGCGGCCAACCTGTTCTGCGCGGTGTCCGCCCCGGCGGGCCTGCAGATGCTGCTGGACCTGGGCGCGGCCGGGGATCCCCGGTCGATGGCGACGCTGGTGGACCTGTACCGGGGGCGTGTGGGCGGCCAGGACTTCCCCGCCTTCATCGATACGGCGCAGGAAAGTGCGTGGACCGAGCGTGCGATCGCCGCCGGCGACCTGGTGGTGATCTACAACCGCGCGTGGCAGCTGGGCCAGGCCTTCGAGCAGAATCCCGAGCCGGCCCTCCAGCAGCAGTCGCGCGCGCTCTACCGCCGCTGCGTGGATGAAGCCGCGCCCCACGACCGGGTATGGCGGCCGGCCCACAAGAATCTGGCGGTGCTGCTGTACCAGGGCGAGGATGACGCCGACAAGCAGGAAGCGGTGTTCGATCTGCTCGGGCCGCTGTGGTGGCGCGGCGACAGCGCGACCCAGGCGTGGGCGGCCGGCTTCCTGGCCGATGTCTTCCACTTCGGCAACGGCGTGCCTGCCAACGCCTTCCTGGCCAAGGTATGGCTTGAGCGCGCCGCGGAAGCCGAGCCGGACAACGCCGACGTGCTGCGCATGCGCCCGTTGATCGACGGCCAGGGCAAGCTGTTTGGCGCCAGCCGGGCCACGCGCCAACAGGCCCGCGACCGCGAGAAGGTGGACCTGCGCAGCTGGCAGCTCACCTTCGGCCAGCATGCCGTGCCAGACCGGCACGACATCCAGCCGGTCTGAACCGGGGAAGCCGACCAACGGTCGGCTCTACTTGGACGCGAGGAATCAGACGCAGCCGCGCGCTTTCAGCACGGCCCAGCGTTCCGGGCCGATCGCCTTGCGCAGGCCCGGCAACGGATCGATGTTGCCGCTGTTGTCGGCCACCGCCACCACGAAGTCGTCGGTGGTGGTGAGCAGGGCGCGGCGCTCGTGGGCATCCAGCCACGCCGCCACGTTCTTGAGCACGCGCGTGGCCGACGCAGTGCTTTGGCGCAGCTCCATGTACTGGCTGTGGCGTTGGCAGGCCTCGGTCAGTGCCGGCTCGGTAAACCAATGCTCCTCGCTGTCGCCCTGCACCTCACGGATCTCGTCGGGCGCCCACAGGTAGTACCGCGCTTCGTCATCGCCACGGTCCAGCACCGCCTGCCGATACGGCTGCCGGCCCCACACCAGGAACGGCGGCCAGGCCGCGGTGGTGTCCTCGGCGGTGAAACACAGCAGCAGGCAGTACAGCGGTTCGCCGGCGGGAATGCGTGGCAGCTGCGCGCTGATCGCCTCGATCAGCAACCGCTCCACCTCGGCGGTCACCGTGGCCAGGGTTTCGCCCGGACGCGGGCGCTGGTACTCCAACCGGCTTTTGCCGTTGCGGCGCCCCTTGGCATCCAGATACTCCAGCACGATCCTGTCGAGCTGACCGGCGTCGTTGTAGGTGTAGACGTTCTGGCACCACCAGGTACCCTCGCGCTTGGACCAGTTCTCGATCACCACGCGCTGCAGCTGGTCGCCCTCCCAATGGTAGGTCTCGTTGAAACCGCGATCGTCGGTGATCAGGTCCAGCCCCTGCAGCTTGCCGTCGTGCTCGCGCCATTCCCAGCCTGATGCGATGTCACCGTCGTCAAACGACAGACTATGGCGCACGCCGGGTGCATGCAGCCACGCCGTGATCGTGCCGCGCGTTCCGCATTCAATCACTACCCGCCCCTGCGCATCGAAGCCATGGCATACGTGCCTGGCGGGGTCCGCCTTGTCATCGATGACCCACCGCGCCTTGGGCCCGCCCTGCTTCTCCTGCAGGAACGGCGTGGCGAAGGCCATCGACTCGGTCGCCCAGCGCCACTGCACCACTGCGGCCTTGCAGGTGGCCACCAGCGTCCTGGCCGCGGCAGGATCGGCGTAGGTCGTGTAAAGCTGCCGGAGCATCGTCAAGATCCTTTCAACGTGGGGCATCGGGGCAACCGCGCGTCCGATGCGGGCCGGGGACCATAGCACGCAACGCACAACGCCCTGCATGGGCAGGGCGTTGTGGGACTACCTCAGCGGCAGCGTCGGCAGCGCGCGTACGCGCCGCCGATGCAGCCGACCTTACCAGTTCATGTTGAGCGAAACGCCCACGGTGCGCGGTTCGTTGTACACCGCCGCCATGTAGTTCTCGATCACACCCTTGAGGTTCTTCTCATTGGTGATGTTGCGCGCGAACAGGGCCACTTCCCACGCGCCGTAGTTGCCCGAATAGCCCAGCTTCAGGCCGCCTTCGAAGCTGCCCTTGGAGTTGAACTCGGCCGAGTCGTACAGCACGAAGCTGGTGTAGCCCTGCTTGTTCCAGTCGGTGGACACGAAGAACACATCGCTGTCGTTGACCGGCACGTCGTAGCGCGCGGCCAGGTTGATGTTGTACTTCGGCGCGTTCGGCAGCGGGTTGCCGTTGATCTGGGCAAACGTGTTCGCACCGACCTTGATGGTCGGGTCGTTCACGGTGCACACCACCGCGCCGTTCAGGGCGCAGACCTGGGCATACACGCGGTCGTCCTGGATCTCGCTGTGCAGCAGGCTCACGCCGGCGCTCAGGCTCAGGTTCGGAATCGGGCGCAGCTGCATGTCCGCTTCCAGGCCGTAGGCCTTGGCCTTGTCGGCGTTGAACAGCACGCCGTTGCCGTCCGAATCGTTGCCGTTGAGCTGGATGTCGTTGACCACGTAGGTGAACGCGGCCGCGTTCACGCGCAGGCGGTTGTCCCACAGGCTGCTCTTGATGCCCGCTTCCCAGGACAGGATGGTTTCCGAATCGGCGGTCGTGAAGTCGGCGTTGAACACCGCCGAACGGCCCTGGATGGTCGGGCCACGGAAGCCACGGGCCACGCGCGCATACACGCTGAACTGCGGATTGAACGCGTACATCGCGCTCACGTCCCAGCTCGGGGTGGTGTCGGCCATTTCCACGTCGGTGCGACCCTTGTAGGTCACCACGCCGGCGGCGGTGTCGGCGGTCTTGAGCAGACGGGTGTGCTTCTCGTCGCGCGTCTGGCGCACGCCGGCGGTCAGGGTGAACTTGTCGGTCACGTCATAGCTGACCTGGCCGAAGCCGGCCCAGGAGGTGTTGACGTTGCGCAGGCGCACCCAGTTGTTCGGGTTGCGCGCGTTGCCCTGCAGGAACCAGGCGCGCTGGTAGAAATCGGTGGTGTCGCGGCCGTCGAAGTAGAACGCGCCCACCTGCCACTTCAGGCGGTTGTCATCGCCATTGGCCAGGCGCACTTCCTGGGTCCACTGGTCCAGGTCGCGGATCTGACCCATCGACTGGCCATAGCCGTTGGGCAGGCCGTTGACCGGGTAGTTCACCGCCGCGCCACCGTCGGTGTCGCCGCGGCTGTAGCCGGAGGTGGTTTCGTAGGCGGTGATCGAGGTCAGCGACAGGTCGCCGAAATCGTAGACGGCCTTCACCGAACCGCCGTAGGTCTTGTAGGACTGCGGGTTGTTGTCGGCTTCGTCGTAGGCCACGCGGTCACGCGCCACGTCGGTCTTGTTGGAGCCCTTGGTGATCGCGCCACGCAGGAACAGGGTCGAGGTGCCGTCGTAGTCGCGCGCGTGGGCCGAGGCCAGCAGCGAGAAGTTGTCGGTCGGCTGCAGCAGCAGCTGGGCGCGCACGTTGCGGTCGTCGAAGCCGCCCATCGCGTTCTTGCGCGGGGCCACGGTGCCATCGGCGCTGGGGCCGGTGTAGGTGTTGTCGACGTAGTCATCGCGGTGCTGGTACAGCGCCGAGACGCGGAACGAGGCGATGTCGTTGATCGCACCGCCCACGCCGCCGTCGATGGCCACGCTGCCGAAGCTGCCATAGCTGGCCTGCACGCGGCCGCTGGATTCCTGGCTGGGCTTGATGGTGTCGAACTTGACGATGCCGGCGGTGGTGTTGCGGCCGAACAGCGTGCCCTGCGGGCCGCGCAGCACTTCGATCTGGTCCACGTCATAGACCGGGTTGGACTTCAGCACCACATGCTCCAGCACCACGTCGTCCTGGATGATCGACACCGGCTGCGAGGCACCCAGGTAGAAGTCGATGTTGCCCAGGCCACGGATGTAGAAGCGCGGGAAGATGCGCCCGGTGGTGGTTTCGGCGTAGAAGCTGGGCACCTTGCCCGACAGCGCCAGCAGGGTGTCATCACCGCCGGCGGTGTAGTCGCGGATCTGCTCGCCCTGCACCACGCCCACCGACACCGGCACTTCCTGCAGGTTGCGCTCGCGGTGGTCGGCGTTGACGGTGATGGTGTCCAGCGAGGTCGGCGACGCGTCCTGAGCCATCGCGGTGCCGGCCAGGCCGAACAGCGAGGCGGTGGCGCAGGCCAGCGCCAGTGCATGGCGGCGCGGCAGCGCGGTGGAATGACGGGACGACAGCGGCGCGGAGGTGGTGCGGAAGGCAGGCATGCAGGGGTCTCGGGGAGTACAGATCGGGTGGCGTGGGGTACACGCGGATGAACAACATCGGCACCGCTGTCTTCACAGCGATGGGGCACGGTATTGCGTGGATGTTGCAGGCTGGTTGCAGGGCGATGCGGGGGACGGCCGTCCATCCCCTACCCTGGTCTGCTGGCTGAGCCGCCGGGAATTCTGGCGCGGATTATGCCCGCTCGGCGCAGTGGCCGGTAGGCTTGACGCTGTGCCGGATCTGGTCAGCGGCGCGCGCGGCCGGGGCTGCGCGCGCCGCCAGGCAGGCTCAGGCCGCGGCCGGACGGCGCACGGCGGCCGCCGGGGCGGCCAGTCGGAAACGGCCCACGGTGTGCTGCAGGTCGGCCGATTGCGCGTTCAACGCCCGGGCCGCTGCCGACGCTTCTTCCACCAGCGCCGCGTTCTGCTGGGTGACCCCGTCCATCTGCACGATGCCCTGGTTGACCTGCTCGATGCCGGCGGCCTGTTCCTGGCTGGCGCTGGCGATTTCCTCGATCAGCCCGCCCAGTTCACCCACCGACGCCACCACCCGCTGCAGCGTCTGCCCGGCCTGGTGGGCCAATTGACTGCCCTCGGCCACCTGGGTGCTGGAGGCCTCGATCAGCCCCTTGATCTCGCGCGCGGCCTGGGCCGAACGCTGCGCCAGCGCGCGCACTTCGGAGGCGACCACGGCAAACCCGCGCCCCTCTTCCCCGGCCCGCGCCGCTTCCACCGCCGCGTTCAACGCCAGGATGTTGGTCTGGAAGGCGATTCCGTCGATCACCGTGGTGATGTCGGCGATGCGCACCGACGCCCCCTCGATGCCGGCCATGGTCTGCACCACCTGCGCCACGGCGGCACCGCCCTGCGCCGCCACCTCGGCGGCCTCGGCCGCCAGCCGGTCGGCACGGCGGGCATGGTCGGCGTTCTGCTTCACCGCCGCGGTCAGCTCTTCCAGCGACGCGGCCGATTCCTCCAGGCTGGCCGCCTGCTGTTCAGTGCGCCGCGACAGGTCTTCGTTGCCGGCGGCGATCTCCGCCGAGGCCGTGGACACCGACACCGCGGCCTGCTGGATGTCACCGACGATGGCGGTCAGCTGCGCCACGGTCGCATTGGCGTCATCGCGCATCGTGGCAAACACGCCCTGGAACTCGCCCTCGATGCGCCCGCGCAGATCACCGTCGGCCAGCGCGCGCAGCAGCCCGGACAGGGCCGCCAGGTTGTGGTCGGCGGTGACCATCAGGGTATTGAGGCCCTCGACCATCACGCGGAAGTCGTGCTGGTAGGCATCGGCGTCGCCGCGCACGCTGAAATCGCCGTCCGCCGCCGCCGCGACCAGCCGCTTGATCTCGCCGTTGATCGCCTGCAGGCGACCGCGCACCCCGTTGACCGCCTCGGTGATGCGCGCCTTCTCGCCGGGCAGCGCTTCCATCGCCTCGGACAGGTCGCCGTCGGCGTAGGCCCGAACCAGCGCGACCATGCGCATCTTGGTGCTGATGTGGGCATCGACCAGGGCATTGGTGCCGCTCACCATCGTGCCGAACTCGCCCTCGAAGCGGCCGGCATCGATGCGGTGGCTGATCGCGCCGTCGGCATGGCGCTGGCTCATGTCGTTCTGCGCATCGATGATCTCGCGCAGCTTGCCCTGCATCTGCGCCAGCGCGCCCATCAGCTGGCCCACCTCGTCCTGGCGCTGGACCACGATGGTCCGGTCCAGGCGACCGGCGGCCACATCGCGCGCCACCTGCCCGGCCTGCGCCAGCGGCACGCTCAGCATGCGCCGCACCACGACCAGCAGCGCCACGATCACCGCCAACAGCCCGAACCCGGCGACCAGCGCGATGTGCAGCATCAGCCTGTGCAGCACGCTCTGCAGCACCGACACCGGTTCCAGCCCCAGCACCGCCCACTTCCAGGGCCCATACGCCTGGGCCGACACGAAATAGGCCTGCGCCGGGCCATCGGCCGCGGTGCGCAGGTGCAGCGTGGCCTGCTCGGCCTGGCCAGCCAACAGCGCCTCCAGCGCGGGCAGGTCCGCCGCGTCCACCTGCGTGGCCAACAGCTCGCCCTCGGCCGACGGTGCGGCGATCAGGCTGCCGAAGCGCTCGCCGGGCCGGGTATCCACGGCCATGAAGTGTCCCTGCTTGCCCAGCTGCGCGGTGCGCAGGCGCGCCTTCAATGCGGCCAGGCCGTCGGAGTAGTTCTGCCCCACGAACGCGATCCCCACCACCTCGCCGGCCGCGTTGGTGATCGGCGTGTAGTGGGTCATGTAGTCCACCCCGAACAGCCGCGCCGGGCCGGTATAACGCCCGCCCTTCAGCAGCGAGGCGTACGCCGGGTTGGCGTGGTCCAGCGCGGTGCCCAGCGCGCGGGCGCCCTCGGCGTTGCGCAGCGAGGTGGACACGCGCACGAAGTCGTCGCCTTCGCGCACGAACACGGTGGCCACGCCCCCGGTGGCGGAGGCGAAGCGGTCCACCGCCGATTCCTGCAGGTTGATCGCCTGCGTGCCCAGGCGCAGCGTCGGCACCTGGCGCTCGCCCACGGTGACCGGCGCGGCCGCATCCAGGCTGGCGTCGCCATCAGGCAACAGCGCGCGGAAGGTGCCAGCCATGCGTTCGGTGCTGTCGCTGAGGCTGCGGTCGTACAACTCGACCGAATCACGCATCAAGGCAGTGGACGACTGCAGGCCGGCCTGCACGCGCTGTTCGTAGCTGTGCGCAACCTGACGGTAGATCAGCGCCGCCAGCAGGACGAAGGCAACGGCAGTGATCAGGCCCATCAGCAGCGCGAGGCGCGCGCCGATGGAGGAAGAGAAAACGGTGGCGGCACGGGGCGTCATCGTTGGTACTCGGAAGGGGAAAAGTGTGGGATGTTCGTCACACTTCTTATCGGCACCCTTTTTGGTCCTCTTTACCTTTTCCGGGCTAGTCCTTTCGTACTAGGGCAAAACGCCAAGTCCTTGTTTTTGCTTGTATTGGATCGTGACAAGTCTTCACAAACCCCGAGCTGCGTTCAGAAACGGGAGTGGCGGCCGAGAACGGAGCGCCGCGCGCGGACTGAAGGCGCCGTAGGCCAAGACCGCCTCGCCTCCGTCCTCCGCCCGCGTTGCGCTGTGCACCTGCCAGCGCCGCCGCCCCTTGGCAGCGGCCCATTCACGGCGCTAGACTAGGTGCATCGCGAGGCAACGCCCACGCGGTCTGTACCATCCGTGGGGCCATAGCTCAGCTGGGAGAGCGCGTCGTTCGCATCGACGAGGTCAGGAGTTCGATCCTCCTTGGCTCCACCACTTATTCAGCCCGACAGGGCATTGGAAAGGCCGGAATACCTGCAAAAACAGGGCTTCCGGCCTTTTTCGTTGGACCAGCCCCTCACCGGCAGACTCCAGTTCACCCCCAAGTGAGACCCGCAGCCCCATCCCGTCCGGTGCCGTCCAGAACCTGCCGATACCGGTGCGCTTGTCGAGAAACATGACGTCGAAGGAGCAGGTAACGCGATCATCCATCGCGCTTTGGCACTCGAAGAAGCGGCGCAGAAGGTCAAGATGGTGCGTATCGAACGCGCGGGTGTCGCTGAAGAACAACGCCGGTCTCAAGCGGCCGTTGAACGCGTTGCATGCGGTCCGGTCCGGTGATCGCTGTTCCTGCATCGAGAAGCACGTACTGATCGGGTCGACGGTTTCCAACCGGATCCTGTGCTCGCCGATGTACACGCCATGCATCTGGAACCCATCAGATGCGGGCAATGTAAAGAAGATGTTCCCTACACACTCACCACGCGGACTACCTGCGCGAATACGCGCGGCCTTTGCCTCGCTGGCAATCTGCAGCACATCCACACGCGCATTCTGGCGCTCATGGAGCAGAAACAGGCGCAGGAAAACCACCATCAGCACGACGTCGCCGGAGCCCGCAATAGCCCCGTACTTCCAGGAATAGACTTTCTGATAATTGCGAATAATCACGTGTTCTGTCGCATTTGACCCCCGTGACAGCACGGCGCAATGATCCCCGGCAAGGATCAGATGGTCTTGCACATCGGCCGCAATAATCAGCGTCATGGCAGACGATGAAAACAAAGCCGGAACAGACCGCGCGAATGTAGGCCGCGATAACGGCGCCGACATACTACTCAGCATCCACTTCAACGGAGCCAATGGGATCGCCAGAGGCACGGAGACATTGGTCCGCCCGCGCAGAGACAATGTCAACTTCGCCGAAGACACGGCACTCGCGGAAAGAGTCAACGATGCGACTTTACGGCGCCATCCTCGCCCATGATGCTGGCGCCAGAAATCGCGGTGTAAAGTCCGAAAGGCAGCTTGCGGTCTTGAGTGACCCTCAACTTGGAAACACTGCTTTGTACCACCCGCTTCGCGCTGCGCTGCTGGAGGTCGAATTCATCGACCACGAGGATGTAGACAAGCTCCTGAGCATCACCGATGGATACGAGCAGGTCCGACAGGATATATGCGACGCCATCGCAGCTGCATTACTCGAAGATCTGAGGCGCAACCAATGAAGGAAATTTGAGGCATGCATCTCCATTTTCCGTCCCCACTCCGCCTGGCACTGCGGTACCCCAGCCTGATCTATGCAGTTCTTATAGCCTGCACCTTGCCGTCGCTTGCGGTAGCAGCCGCCGTAGAAGAGTCGACCGACGTGGCACTGTCTTCCGAAGCGCGCTCGAAGCAGCTTGCTGCCCCCTACACACTGCAGCCTGAAAAGCTCCGTGAGACCTCGCGGCCCGTCCAGAAGTCGAAACTATTCAGACTCCTCGCGATCGGATCTGCACAAGCACGAATCGTCAACATAGAGGGTGAGGTAGTCAGGTCATCAGCGCCCAGAGCGAGCATCCAGACCTTGGAGATCAGTCCTGACGAACGCTGGTTTCTTGTAAAGGTGGGTAACGCCGGATATTCGATCGTTTCTGCAAGATCGCTGATGGATATGGCGAAGCCTCCGATGCATCCGGAGGCCCCAGAGGACGCCAACAACATCAGCTGGAAGATTTTCGACAACAACCACCTCATCGGGCAGGCCGACCTCCCTTCGCTGGACACCGAAGGCCTGACGGCAGCCGAGGTGGAGTCGCTTCCTCCCCGGGACACACTGATTTACCTGTACACCATCTCCAGCAACACCATGACCCCCATCCAAGTCGACGACACACTCTCTCGTCCATTCCATATCACAGGCGTCACCGACGGCCAGGTCGAGCTACTGCACTACGTCACTTCGGAGATATTTGGCGCGAGGATTGTCCCGGTTCCCGCCCAGTGACCTCAGCAGCCGCGGGTCACTGGGCGTTGCAGCCCGTCTGCAACCCCGTCAATCGTCTCCCTGGTCCTTGCGCTCCGGGCGCCGGGTTTCCGCGTCATGGATGGCCTGGTCGGTCTGGCCCGGGCGCTGTTTGGCCACTTCGTCCTGCTTGCGGTCCTGCTGGGCTTCCTTGGTGCCTTCTTGCTGGCCCTGCTGCTTGTCGTTGCTGGTCATGCTGGGTACTCGCTGTGGCCGTGTCACGGGGATGGCGACCAGCCTAGCCAGCGGGGAGTGATGCGCCGGTCACGGACCCGTGTGGGCCATGGCAATACCGTTGCGCTCGAACGCACCTGCCCGCGCACCGCACCGCTCAGTCCAGCTTGACCACCAGCTTGCCGAAGTTGCGCCCCTTGAGCAGGCCGAAGAATGCCGCCGGCGCCTGCGCCAGGCCCTCGACGATGTCTTCGCGGTACTGCACCTTGCCCTCCTGCAGCCACCGCGCCATGTCCGTCAGGAACGCCGGGAACAGCGCGTGGAAGTCGGACTGGATGAAGCCGCGCACGGTAAGCCGCTGGCGCAGCACCTGGCTCATGAAGCCCGGCAGCCGGTCCGGTCCCGGCAGTACCGCGCCACGTGCGTTGTAGGTGGCGATCGTGCCGCACACCGGAATGCGCGCGAAGTCGTTCAGCAGCGGCACCACGGCCTCGAAGACGTGGCCGCCCACATTCTCGAAGTACACATCGATGCCGTTGGGTACCGCGGCGCGCAGTTGGGTTGCGAAGTCGTCGGCGCGATGGTCCAGGGCGACGTCGAATCCCAGCGTTTCAAGGTAGCGGCGCTTCTGCTCGCCGCCGGCAATGCCCACCGTGCGCGCGCCCTGCAGCTTGGCGATCTGCCCTACCGTGGCCCCGACCGGGCCGCTGGCGGCCGCCACCACCAGTGTCTCGCCGGGCTGCAGCCGGCCGATCTCCTGCAGCCCGGCATACGCGGTGAAGCCGGGCATGCCATACACGCCCAGCGCGGTACTGACCGGCAAGCCGGTGTCGTCCAGCGTGCGGGTGATGCTGTCACCGTCCACCACCGCGTGGGTCTGCCAGTTGCCCGTGGCCACGACCCGCTCGCCGACGGCAATGCCGGGATGGTTGGACGCAATCACCTCCGACACCGTGCGCCCTTCCATCACGGCATCAACGGCCACCGGCGCGGCATACGAGGGGCCCTCCTCCATGCGACCGCGCATGTACGGATCCAGCGACAGCCAGCGGTTGCGCAGCAGCACCTGGCCCGGACCCGGCGTCGGCACGGCGACCTGCTCCAGACGGAAGTTGGCGGCAACCGGCTCGCCCTGCGGCCGCGAGGCCAGGACGACGCGGGTGTTGGTGAGGTCGTTCATCGATGCGCAACTCCATGACAGTGTGTGCTCACGGTAGTCGCTGGCGAGGTGCCTGGGGTGGGGGTAAAACAGCGTTCCATCCGTGCGCTGGCCGCGCGACGCCGCCAGCCCCTGCACCGCCTGCATCGGTAGTACCGATGCGACAACAGCATTCCACTGGCCACCGCGTGCAAGCCTGCCATGGTCACCGGGAGGCCACTTGGCGCATCATGGCGTGATGATCGCCCTTGCCCGCCACGTTCGCGCCAACGCCGCGCGCTATCTGCTGCTGTTGATGTCGGCCACCACCGCGCTTGGCCTGGGGCTGTGGGCCGTGCTGGCCACCGAGCCGGGCTGCCTGGCCGCGCAGGGCCATTGGTCGGGCAGTGGCCTGTGCCATACGCGGCTGTGCCTGCTGCAGGGTGACTGCGGGGAGATGGCCACGCCGGTGATCGGTTGCGCACA
Source organism: Stenotrophomonas rhizophila (assembly GCF_000661955.1). Lineage (NCBI taxonomy): Bacteria > Pseudomonadati > Pseudomonadota > Gammaproteobacteria > Lysobacterales > Lysobacteraceae > Stenotrophomonas > Stenotrophomonas rhizophila. The sequence continues at coordinate 1,553,135 of NZ_CP007597.1, read as the reverse complement.
CGTCCGGCCCGGCGACTCCCGCGGCAAGGTGTACTTCCACCTGGGCAACCCGCTGCCCGGCGCACCGGCACTGGCGCACTGGCAGGCGTTCAAGGAAGGCGACGGCATCATCGAAGCGCGCTTCGAGGGTGACCGGCTGGTCAGCCTGGCCTGCCCGCTGGCGAAGTAGCCGACGCGCGCACCTGAAACCGCGCTCAGCCGTTCAAGCGCACCGCCTCACGCAGTTCGAACGGTGCCTCGCACTGTGTACAACGTGAGCTGCCGAACAGCAACTGCAGCGTGTCGATGAATCCGTCGCGGTGCGCGCGTGCCATCTCCAGCAGCCAGCGCTCCGACTCGAAGGCTGGATTACCGACCGCCGCTTCGATCACCGCCGTACGCACCGCCCCGCCCCCGATCCACTCCTCGTGCGTGACGAAGGCCTGCGGCGGGTCGATGACGAGGTACAGATCGGCCTGGCAGGCCGGGCACACGCCCGACAGTTCGCCTTCCAGCACGCCGGCCAACGCGCGCGACCAGACCCGTTCCCCACCGAACGCCAGGTGGGCCTGCAGCAGGTGCAGGAACGTCGCGTCGGGCAGGTCATCCTGGGCAACCTCGCGCAGGGTCTGTGCGGCGCAGTCCTGCAGCAGCGGCAGCAGCTGCGGATGGCCCGGCACCTGCACCGTCGCGCTGTCGGCATGGCTGACGATGGCGCCCGCCAGCACCAACGGCTCGATCCGCTGCGCCGGCACCGCGTTCAGCGCGGCACGCAGCAGATACGGAAGCGCCTGCAGGCTGGCCGAGTACACCGTGGACTGGTGGCACAGGTGTGACCACAGCACATCCCAGTCCACCTCGCCCGTGCCCGCATCCAGTTCCTCCAGCATCGCGCCCACGGTGTCGGCGCTGCCGTAGGCATCGTCCAGTGCGTTCCAATCGGGCATTGCCGTGCTCCAGCGTGTGCAGGGGTAGCCCGACAGTGTGCGACGGTCAGCGTGTTCGCCGCCACTGCAACGGGCTGATCCCCATTTCCACCCGGAACATGTAGTTGAACGCGGACGCCGATGCATAGCCCAGTTCGTGCGCGATCACGGTGGGCGAACGCCCCTGTGCCAGCCATTCGATCGCACGCAGCAGGCGCAGCCGCGTACGCCACGCGCGCAGGGTCATGCCGGTCTCACGCTCGAAGTGCCGCGCCAGCGTGCGCGTCGATGCACCCAGCCGGTTGGCCCAGTACGCCATGTCGCGCTCGTCGCCGGGGTGGTCGTGCAGGGTCTGGCACCAGCGCTGCAGGCGTGCATCCTGTGGCCACGGCAGGTGCAGCAGGTGGCGCGGCTGGCGGCGCAGCTGGGTGGAGATCAGGCGGCACAGCGTGAGGTAGTAGTCCGGATCGTGGTCGGCGGTGGTGCGGTCCAGTTCCACGATCAGTTCGCGCAGCAATGCCGACACCTCCAGCACCACGCAATGGTCGGGCATGCCCGGCGCCGCGTCGTCGGCCACGTACAGGTTGCGGAAGGCCGCCGCGCCCAGGGCGCCGGTGTGGTGCAGCGTGCCGGTGGGCACCCACAGCGCCTGCTGCGGGGTGATCACATGGCGCGCGTGCGCGGCACTGACCTGCAGCACACCGTCGGTGGCGAACACCAGCTGGTTCCAAGGATGGGCATGCGGCGGGAAGCGCTCGCCGGCGGCCAGCTGCTGGCTGCGCGCCACCACCGGCCACGGCAGCCGCTGCAGCGCCGGCACCGGCACTTCGCGCCAGGGCGCCACCTGGGTGGACGGCTGGGATTGTCGCTTGGTCGACATGATGGGTCATTCTATCGAAAGACAGTCAGACCCCGGGCGCTGAGGATGGGCCAACCCCCTTCTGCCCGCCGCCATGCCCGTCCTCCCCTCTGCTGCGCCCGCACGCCGCCCCTGGCAGGTCATCGGCGCCGGCATCTGCGCGCTGGTGCTTACCGTAGGTCTGGCCCGCTTCGCCTACACCCCGTTGCTGCCTCTGATGCGGGTGGACGCCGGGCTGAGCGCTGCCCAAGGCGGCTGGCTGGCCACCTTCAACTACCTGGGCTACCTGCTGGGCACGCTGCTGGTGGCGCGGGTGGGCGACATGCGGCAGAAGTTCCACTTCTACCGGGTGGGCCTGGTGCTGGCCGTGCTGGCCACCGGGCTGATGGGGCTCACCACTACGCCCTGGCTATGGAGCCTGCTGCGCTTCGTGGCGGGCCTGTCCAGCACGGCCGGGCTGCTGCTGGCCTCGGGACTGGTGCTGAACTGGTTGCTGGCACAGGGCCTGCGCCCGCGGCTGGGCCTGCATTTTGCCGGGCTGGGGCTGGGCATCGCGGTGTCCGGGCTGGCCACCGCTGCGCTGGCCGGGCATGCCAGTTCCAGTGGCCAATGGATCTGGCTGGCCGCCCTGGGGGTGCTGTTCCTGGTGCCGGCCTGGTTTTGGATGCCTGCGCCGGCGGCGGCATCTGCCCAGGCCACGGGCACCGCGCCCACCCCGCCCGGCCGGCGCTGGCGCTACCTGCTGGTCGCCGCCTACTTCTGCGCCGGCTTCGGCTTCGTGGTCAGCGCCACCTTCATCGTGGCCATCCTGGAACAGACCGCCGTGTTTGACGGCCATGGCAGCGCGGTCTGGGTGCTGGTCGGGCTGGCCGCCGTGCCCTCCACCTTCGGCTGGGACCGGCTGGCGGCGCGGCTGGGCCTGATCCGTGCGCTGATGCTGGCTTTCGCGCTGCAGGCGGTCTCCTTCGTGTTGCCGCTGCTGGATGACGGACTGCTGGCCGGGCTGGGCAGCGCCGTGCTGTTCGGCCTCACCTTCGCCGGCATCGTCAGCCTCACCCTCACCGTGGTCGGCCGCCATTACCCACGCAACCCCGCCAAGGCGATGGCCAACCTGACGTTGAGTTACGGCGTGGCGCAGATCCTGGCCCCGGCACTGGCCGGCACCCTCGCCCGCGACAGTGGCTCCTACCAGGCATCGTTGCTGCTGGCCGCGGTGATCATGGCCATCGGCATCGTGCTGCTGTGGTGCATGCCCGACGACACGCACTGAGCGCAGCGCGCGAGGTGCGGACTGAACCGATGTTCATGCGCACGGCACCGCGCACGGGCACGCCGGATCAAGCACTTGCAGCCCTTCGCGCGAGGCCTGGCAACAAATGTGAAATTTTTTTCGCGAAACGCTTGCCGAACCCTGCATACCTCCGTATTATTCGCGTCCTCGCCAGCGGCAACGCAGCGATGAAGTGGCCGAGTAGCTCAGTTGGTAGAGCAGGGGATTGAAAATCCCCGTGTCGGCGGTTCGATTCCGTCCTCGGCCACCATGATTCAAGAAGAGCTCGCAGAAATGCGGGCTCTTTTTCTTTGTGCGGTTGTACGGAATCTGCACGGATCCCTTTCCTGCGAGGACGCAGATGCACGCGCGCGACTGGATGATCGAACTGAGGACGCACCTGCACAATGCGGGCTGGACCGTCAGCAACACGGCCGAGCTGTTCGAGATCGTCCGCAAGGAGATCGAGTGGGACCTGGTGCATGAGTGGTCGGCGAAAACGGACACGCTGGTGTTCTGGCTGCCGTCGCACCCGGGCGAAATGAACACAGTGGCAGATCTTCACTACGTCACCCGCGCGAGCGACGGCGCGCGCCTGGACTTCAGATCGGATGAGGTGCGCTGGCAGGCAACCATGAAGGCCTTCGTCCGCAGCCTTTAGACCGAACTGCGCGGGACTCAAACGCAACGTGTCCGAAGCGATGCCCGCATTGCGCGTATCGCCGCCAGCCCAATGGGGCCGAAACGTCCACCTGGCTGTCGCATCTCTCAAGGCGCTGTTCTGGCCGCGCCCGCAAATGACAGAAACTTCACACCTCGCCCCTGCCCTGCCCCTAAGCTCGGGCGACCGTTCCGGAGTGCCGTCGATGCGCATCATCAGCCCGTGTCTTGCCCTGTTTCTCCTGTCTGCAGCCACGTCGCTGTGGGCGGCCGAACCCGTGCGCTCGGTGCCCGCCCTGGACATGGGCCGTTACGCCGGCCAGTGGCATGAGATCGCGCATCTGCCGGTGTCGTTCCAGAAGAAGTGCGTGGGCGACATCACCGCCACCTACGCGCTGCGCGGCGACGGCCGCATCAGCGTTCACAACGCGTGCCGCACCGCCGATGGCGAGCGCATCGCCGCCGAAGGCGTGGCGCGGCCGGTGGAGGGCGCGCCGGGCCAGCTGCAGGTGCGCTTCGTCCCCGACTGGCTGGCGTGGGTGCCGCTGGTGTGGGCCGACTACTGGGTGATCGCGCTGGATCCGGAGTACCAGTGGGCACTGGTGGGTGACCCCGACCGCAAGTACCTGTGGATCCTGTCGCGCTCGCCGCGCATGGACGCCACGCAGTTCGACAGCATCAAGGCCAAGGCCGAAGTCATGGGCTACGACCTGGCGCCGTTGAAAGTGATGGCGCCGCTCGATTGAGCGGCGCCGTGCCTGCCTGGTCCTTCGCGCGCATGCGGTAGTCCAGCGGCGGTGTGGTGCGATCCAGCAGCGGCACATAACGGAACTGCGCGCCCCGCCGCTGTGCGAATTCGTTCTTCGCCGCCGTCACGGTCTGTGGCGACTGCAACAACGCCACCGTGGTCAGCGCCAGCACCTTCGCCGCGGTGAGCGCGCCCTTGGTGCCGATCGGCGCCCCCGAGGCCGCCACCGCCTGCCAGCTGTGCGCCGGCGTGCCGGGCACCCAGGTGGCGGTGCTGAGCCCAACGGTGGGCACGTTCCAGCTCACATCGCCCACATCGGTGGATGCGCCCCCGGCCTGATCGTCGCGATACGGCTCCAGCGTGGCCGCAGCGGCCAAGGCAGGACGTTGCTGCAGGGTCTGCTGCAGCTGGGTGGCGAACGCGGTGTCGGCCGCGTCATAGATCACACCGCCCACCTGCTGCAGCGAGGCCTGCATGACGCGGCCCAGCGCATCGTTGGGCAGCAGCGAGTACACCCCGCCGGTAGGTTCGAACACCACCTCGGTGCCGGTGCCCATCGCCGCACCGCGCGCGGCCAGCTGCAGGCGGTCGATCACATCGCGCACCACGGCCGGGTCGACGTGGCGCACGTAGTAGTACGCTTCGGCGGCATCGGGCACCACGTTCGGCGCGGCGCTGCCGTTGCTGATCACGTAATGGATGCGGGTGCCGTCGGGCACGTGCTCGCGCATCATGTTGGCCATGTGGTTGAGCGCTTCCACGCCATCCAGCGCCGAGCGCCCGCGATCCGGGGCCAGCGCTGCGTGCGCGGCGATGCCTTTGAAGCGGAACTTGCCACTGATGTTGGCCAGGCTGGTGCCCTGTGCGGCGGAGTTGGCCGCCGCCGGGTGCCAATGCAGCGCAACGTCCACGTCGTTGAACAGGCCGGCGCGGGTCATGTAGACCTTGCCGCTGCCGCCCTCCTCGGCCGGCGTGCCATACACGCGCACTTCGCCGTCGTGGCCACTGGCCGCGAGCCACTGCGCCACGGCCTGCGCGGCGCCCACGACCGCAGCTCCGAACAGGTTGTGGCCACAGGCCTGGCCCGCGTCCTGGCCGGCAATGGGGCTGCGCGTGGGCAACGCCGCCTGCGACATGCCGGGCAAGGCATCCATCTCGGCCAGCAGCGCGATCACCGGTCCGTTGCCGCGCTTGCCGTAGCGGGCCACGAACGCGGTAGGCATGCCTGCCACACCGGCGTCGATGCGAAAACCGGCCTTGCGCAGCTCGTCCTGCAGCAGTGCCGATGACCGGGTTTCCAGGTAGCCCAGTTCCGGCTGTGCCCACAGCTGCTGGCCGACTTCGGCCTGCCGCGTGGCGTAGGCATCCACCGCCGCCAGCACGTCGTGGGAGGCATCGGCGGCCCCTGCGGGCAGGCCCACGATGCAGGCCAGCACTGCCAGCGCAACCCGTGCACGACGCCGCACCGCGTCAGTAGAACCGGACATTGTCGATCTCGAACCAGATCTTCGCGCCCGCGTCGCCGGTGCCGGTGAACACCAGCTGCTGCACGTCATCGCCGCGCCAGGCGGGCAACGGCCCCTTGGCGCGATACGGCGGCTGGCCCCGCAGCGCATGGAACGGAATCTCCACGGTCTGCCAGCTGCCATTGGTCGTTACCGGCGCGGCCCAGCGGCGGCCCTGCAGACCGCGCGCTTCCAGGCGCAACGTGGCATCGCCGCGCACATCCACGCGCACGCCCTTCCAGCCGCGCAGGTCGGCCGGGGCCACCGAGCCGCGCGTCAGCGGCAGGATCACGCCTGCATAGGCGTCGTCCTTGCTCGACAGCCGGGCCTGCATCGACAGCGCCTTGCCGCCGCCATCGCGATCGATCACGTCGGTGACCTGCACGGTACGGTCGTTGCCACCGTCGGCATCGTCATTGCGCAGGGTGTCCAGCGCGGTGCGCTGATCGGCACGCTCGAAATCATCCACCAGCGCGCCAACGCGTAGCGGCGGCAGCGACGCGGCGCGGTTGCCCGCCGGCAGCTGCACGCCCTTGCCCATCACCTGGCGCCCGGCCACATAGACCTGCTGGGTGTTGCGGATGTCGCCAATGCGCTCCCACGGCTTGCCCGTGACCAGCAGCAGGTCGGCGCGCTTGCCGACCTCGATGCTGCCGCGGTCGTCCAGGGCCAGCGCTTCGGCACTGGCGCGGGTGCCGGCCAGCAGGGCCTCGGTCGGGGTAAGCCCGGCCTGCACGAACAGTTCCAGCTCGCGCAGGGTGGACGCGCCGTGCGGGGTGCCGGTCATGCCGGCATCGGTGCCCAGCACGATCGGAATGCCGGCGTCGTGCAGCGTCTTGACGTTGCGCAGTGCATTGGCGAAGTTCGCCTCGCGCTGGCGGTAGGCCTCGGTGCCGGCGCGGGCCTTGCCGCTGCCATCCACGCGCTCGGGCAGGTACACCGCCAGCGACGGCGAGTAACGGGTGCCGTGCTGCTTCATCATGGCAATCAGCTCGGCGTCGGCCGGGCCGTCCTGCACGCTGTGCGCCAGTGCATCCACCCCGGCACGCGCGGCGGTCTTGCCACGCTTGACCATCACCGTGTGGGTGAACACGCGCAACTGCTGGCGGTGCGCCTCCTCCACGAGGGCGGCCAGGGTTTCTTCGTCCATGCTGCTGTTGTCGGCCGCGTTGGAGTAACGCCAGCCGTCGGTGAACGCCTTGATGAAGTCCGGCTTGTAGGCCGCCACTTGTTTCACCGCCGCGGTGGCCGCTTCGGGCGAGTTGACCCAGCGGGTGGTGTTCTCATCCCCCCAGTCGGCGCCGTGACCCAGCGGCGTGCTCATGCGCGCGGCGAACTTCACATCCGGCGCGGCGATGCTCTGCAGCCATGCGCGCCGCGGCGCATAGGCCTCCGGTGGCTGGTGGAAATCGCTCACGGTGGTCACGCCCGCAGCCAGGTAGCGGTTGGCGATCTGCGGCAGCGTCGCCGGCTCGGCGTTCGGGGTCCAGTGGGTGTGCAGGTCGAACAGGCCCGGCAGCAGCGCCTGGCCCCGCGCATCCACCTGGCGGGTATGCGCCGGTGCCTTCAGATCGGTGCCGATCGCCGCAATGCGACCGTCCTGCACCAGGACACTGGCCGCATAGGGCGCACGCCCGGTGGCGTCGAAGACCATCGCGTTGCGGATCAGCACGTCGTTGTCGGCAGCACTGGCGACCACCCAGGCCTGGCCACCGGCCAGCAACAGGGCGGTCAGCAGCGCCAGTGGGCGCGCGCGCGAAACAGTGGCAGTCATTCGGGCATCCCGGTTCATTGCAGTGAGCGCGGCGCGCTGTGGAAGGCGTTGTGCGGCGTGCGCAGCCAGACATCGTTGCCCTGCTGGTCCACCTCCAGGCCCAGGCTGAGCGCGACGCTGCGCGCAAAGCCGAGCGGATCGTTGGCCGAGTACAGCCCGACGATGCGACGGCTGCCGACCAGCGGGTCGTCGATCATGATGCGCACGTCGCTATAGCGCAGGAACTGCGCAGCGGCCACCGACAGCGTGTCGCCGTTGAAGGACAGCATGCCCTCGCGCCACGCCAGCTGCTGGTCCAGGTCGTCATGGGCAACGCTCTCGATGCGGATGCCATGGGTGCGGTTGGCCAGTGCACGGTAGTTGGCCTGCAGCCGGGTCGGGGCCACCGCGCCGGTAGCCGTGGCGACATCGACGATGCCCTCGCGCACCAGCACTTCCACCCCGTGCGTGCGTTGTTCGTTGAGGCTCACCGAGAAGCTGGTGCCGACCGCGGTCACCGCGGTATCGCGCGCGGTCACCACGAACGGGCGGGCCCGGTTTTTGGCCACATCGAACAGGGCTTCGCCACGCAGCAGGGTGATCTCGCGCCGCGTGCCGGTGTAGTGCACGCGTACCGCCGCGCCCGAATCCAGGGTCACCGCCGAGCCATCGGCCAACGGCACCCGCAGAATCTCGCCCTTGCGGGTGACGTGGTAGTCCCCGGCATCGCTGTGCTCGTGCACGCCCAGCGCCAACAGGCACAGCGTCGCCGCCAGGCCCATGGCCCATTGCAGCCGCGGCCGTGGGCCGTGCACGCGGGTGTGTGGCACGCGGTCGGCACTGCCCAACGCGCGCGCGCGCCCGGTTCGCGCGTACACCGCGTGGGCGCGTGCGTAGGCGCCGAAATGGCGGCGGTCGGCGGCCAGCCAGAGGTCACACTCGGCCACCTCGTCCGGGGCCAGCGCACCGCGATCCTCGCGCGCCACCCACTGCGCGGCCTGGTCATCGATCGGGTTGGTGTCAACGGCGCCGTGCATGAACTGCCTCCGTGCTGTCCGGTTTCCCTGTGGACCCTGCATCACCCGCTTCCTGTTTCATCGATTCCATCAACAACCGAATACCCTTGCACACGTGCTTTTCCACCGTGTTCTCGCTGATCTGCATGCGCTCGGCGATCTCGCGCTGCGAGAATCCCTCGACCCGTCGCAGGATGAAGGCCTGGCGGCATTTGTCCGGCAACTGCGCGATCAGCGCGGTGACTTTGTTGAGTTCCTGGCGCGAGGACGCCAGCCGTTCCGGTGAGGCGTCCTCACCGGTGATCGGCAGCCGGTCGAACTCGGCCACCATTTCAATCGATACCACCTGGGCGCGGCGCACCTGCTGCAGCACCACCGACTGCGCCACCTGGTAGACGTAGGCGCGCGGTTGCCGCACGTGCGATACGTCGGCCATCGCCGCCAGGATCGCGTAGGTTTCCTGCACCACATCGTCCACGTCCTGCGCATGCGCCATGCGCCGCCGCAGCCAGTCGCGCAGGCCCCGCTCGCACGGCAGGACATGCTCGGCCAACCACAACGCACGCTCTGCTGCCAATGTTGCGCCCATTTGAACTCCTGCTGCGCTGCCCGGCAGTGGCCGGGCAGCGATGTAAGGAACTACCTGCGGATCAGAACGCCTTGGTCACGCTGGCATACCAGTAGCGCGGGTACGCCTGGTATATCGCCGAGGAGTAACCATAACTGTCATCGGAGACCGGCGGCCGCTTGTCGGCGATATTGTTGGCCCCCAGCTTGACCGATACCCCGTTGAACAGACCCTCGCGGTTGAAGTCGTACTTGACGTAGGCGTTGGCCAGCGTCTGCGACTTCACCGTCCATGGCGTGCCATCGGCCAGGGTCAGGCTGGTTTCGTGGTAGCTGCTGGCATAGCGCGCGCTCGCCCCGATGCTGAGGTTCTGGTAGCGCCAGGTGAGCGTGCCGCTCCACTTCCACTGCGGGTTGCCGCCGTCACCGATCAGGTCGCCGCCGCCGGTGATGGCGATCGACGGATCGACCAGGCCGGTGGCCTTGGCGTCTTCCAATGCCTGCAGCGCCGGCGAGCGGTCGCGGTAGAACTCGATCAGGCGGGTGCCGTTGATGCCCACGTCGAACCGGCCGATGCGGGTGTCCGGCGAGCTCCAGGCCACGCTGTAGTCCACGCCGCGCACGGTCTGCGGCTGCATGTTGACGTACTGGTCGGTGACATACAGCACCTTGCCGGCGGCATCCAGGCCGGTACCGGCGAAGCGCGCGATGTCATCGGCGGTGGGGGCGGCGCGGACCACGTTGGGATTGCTGCTGCCCTGCTGGCGCAGCAGATAGTCCAGGATCAGCCCGTTGCCCTCGCCGAACAGGCCGATGATGCCTTCCTGCTCGTACTTGTAGTAGTCCACCGCGAAGGTGAAACGACCGAAGTCTTCGGGGATGAACTGCGGCTGGAACACGATGCCGGCGCTGGTGTTGGTCGAGGTTTCCGGCTTGAGGTCCGGGTTGCCCGAGCGCCGCGCGGTGGTGGACGAACGGTAGGTGCTGCCACAGGCATTGATCGAGGCCAGCGCGCCGGAACGCACGTCGGCTTCGCACTGGATGTAGTCGGTGCGCGTGTTGGACCGGCTGACCACGGTGGCGTTGACCTGCTCCAGGTTCGGCGCACGGAAGCCCTTGGCCCACGACGCGCGCACGGTAAGCCCGTCGATCACGGTCCAGCCCAGGGCCAGCTTGGGCTTGGTGACGTTGCCGAAATCGCTGTAGTGCTCGGCACGCCCGGCCACCTGCAGGTCCAGTGCACGCACCAGCGGAATGGACATCTCACGCGACACCAGCGGCACCGAGAACTCGGCGAACAGGCCGGCCACGGTGCGCGACCCTTCGGTGTCCGGGGTCGGGCTCACCCCGTACATGTCGCTGGGGTAGCTGACGCCGGTGATGCTGTCGGTATAGGTAATGCTGCCGTCCACGCGCGCGTCGCGGTCGTCGCGCTGGGTTTCGCGGCGCACTTCCAGGCCGGTGGCCATGCCCACGTCACCGGCCCAGGTGCGGAACAGGTCCGGGCGCGAGGCCTTCAGGTCCCACAGGTACAGCTCGGTCTCGCTGGTGCGGGTGGCCTTGTAGAAGAACCGGTCCAGCTTGCCGTAGTCGTTGCAGCCGCCGCAGAACGGGTTGTAGGCGGCCGAAGTGGCATCGGTCAGCGCCTGCTGGAACAGGGTCATGCTGACCGCGTCCTGGGTATCGACCACCTTGGCCTTGGAATACAGCGCCGCGGTTTCCCAGTCGAAGCCGAAGTGGAAGCCGCGCAGGCCGCCCAGCGCGCGCACCTGGGTGTTCTTGACGTCGATCTGGGTGGGCCGCTCGAAGCGGTAGCTGCTGATGCTGACCGGAATGCCGCCGGCAGCCACGTTGAGGTTGGCCAGCCGGTTGGGGTTGGCGCTGCCGTCGGGCAGCGTGGTGGCGCCAAACGGGTTCCAGTAGTTGCTGGCGGCCACGGTCATCGGCAGTGCGGCAATGGTGTTGACGCCGGACTGCAGGCTGCGGGCCTTGGACTGATACCAGCCGGCTTCGCCGAAGGCAGTGATGCCATTTTCGAAGTCATGCTTGCCGGTCAGGAACAGGTTGACGCGGTGCACGTCGGGGGTGATCGACAGCGGGAACTGGGCCTGCTGGTTGTCCAACAGATTGCGGTCGGCACCGGCGGTGGCCTTGCTGCCGGACTGCACGCACAGGCCATCGGCCACGGTGGCGTTGCAGCCCTCGTTGGTGAGCGGCTGCACGTGGAACGCACCCGCGGCGGTGGTGAGGAAGGTGCTGCCCTGGCGCACGCGCGGGCCGATCGCGGTGAAGTTGCCCCACGGGCTGTTGCTGTTGCGGTTGTCGGTGCCGCTCAGCCCTTCGAACGCGGTGCCGACGAAGTCCGGCGCGCGGTCCGCGCTGCGGGTCCAGTCCTGGTCGAGCGAGTTCAGGCCGGTGGTGGCGTAGTAGTTGAAGGCCAGGGTGACGTTGCTGCGCAGGTCCTGCGAGTTCTTGCCGACCAGGCCGTTGATGCCGATGTCACGCAGGTTGGTGCCTTCGCCGATGCCACGCTGGACGCTGATGGTGCCGCCGTCGACATCGTCGCGCAGGACGTTGTTGACCACGCCGGCGACGGCGTCGGTGCCGTAGATGGCGGCCGCGCCGTCAAGCAGCACTTCGACCCGACGCAGGTTGGCGACCGGGACGGTGTTGGCGTTGTAGGTGAGCACGGGGACGAGGTTGCCGTCGGCCTGGCTGGTGGGATGCACGACGGTGCGGCGGCCGTTGATGAGCAGCAGGGTGTTGCCGACGCCGAGCCCGCGCAGGTTGACCGAGGCGATGTCGCCGCGCGCGTAGTTGGAGCTGTTGCCGCCGTTGGTGCCGCTGAAGGAGACGTCGCCCATCTGCGGGATGGCGCGGTAGAGCTCGTCGCCGGAGACCGCGCCGGTGGCTTCGATCTGTTCGGCCTGCAGGGTGGCCACGGGCAACAGGGCGGCGCTTTTGGCGCCCTTGATCTGGGTGCCGACGACGGTGACCGAGTCGAGCGTGACCGGGGCGCTGCGTGCGGCGTCGAGCGGCGCGGGCTCGGGGGCGACGGTAGTGGCCGAGGATTGGGCGGCGAGCAGTGCGGTGCCGCCCAGCGAGGCGAGCAGCGGGCGATCGGCGCGCAGTGTAATGGTACGGCCATCATCGGAGGCGACACTGAGCCCGGTGCCGGCGAGCAGTTGTGCCAGGGCTTGCCGGGCGTCCATCTGGCCCTTGAGGGCGGAGACGGCGATGCCGCCTTCGCCTGCGGCGGGGCTGATGATCTGGATGCCGGCCTGGCGCGCAAACTCGGGCAATGCTTCTTCGATACGCCCCCCGGCGATATCAAAACTGGCCTGCTGGGCCAGGGCGGGCGTGACCATGCCCAGCACCGACACCATCAGGCCTCCGCGGATGGCGCGGGCCAACGGCTGCAACTTGTACGAACGCATGGATACTTCCCCGTGAAAGTGAACATGAGCGGCGATGTTTCGTACCCCCCTGAACAATCCAGATGCACCGGCGTGCGTGTTCCGCCACTGCGCCCGGTGATTGGCCGCGCTTTTGTTCCGGTCTGACTTTACGGGGTTGGGGGTGGGTTTGTTTTTTTGAAGCTTTTAAGAGCTCTTTAGAGCCAGAGCCAGGGCCAGAGCCAGAGCCGGAGCCGGAGCGAGAGCTGGAGCTTTGGTGTGCGTGTTGCGCTGGCTGGGCCGGGGCGTGTGGGTGTGCGGGACACGCTGCAAGTAGGTCCATGTAAGCTCCGCCACCGCATCCATGCGGTGGAGGGTCCCGCACACCCACACGCCCCGACCCCCGATAGTGAACAGGTGCGCAGGGGAAAAGCGTTGGCCTTTTTGAGGCTGTGTGCTGACGGTGGGAGGGGCCGAGGGAGGGGCCGAGGTGGAAGGTGGAAGGTGGAAGGCGGGATCTGGGATCTGGGTTGGAGTCTGGGTTGGGGTTGGGGTTGGCGTAGGTGCCGAGCAACGCTCGGCACTACCCCCCCCCTCCCCGACCCACTGCTCTTGCTCTCACCTACGCGCCGACCATGGCTGGAGGGGTGGGCGTGGGTGGGTTGGCGGGACCGTAGAGCGCCATGGATGGCGCGAACGAGCCTACAGGGACGTACTTGCGGCGTGTCCCGCCAACCCACCCACGCCCGCCCTCCCCACCAAGCCGACGCTCTGGCTCCGGCTCTGGCTTCAGCTTCGAAACAAAAACCCCCTACCCTGCACCCACCAAAACCCAAAGCCAGCACAACCACCATACGCCGTAGTATGCTTTGGCCCACGCGGCACCTGCTCGAGGATTGCGCCCATGTACCACCGCTTCCGTACCGCCCTGCTTGTCGCCCTTGTCGCCGGCAGCACCCTGGCCCTTGCCGCCTGCAACAGTGGCGTGGTCAAGCGCGTCTCGCCCCCCGGTGCCAGCGTCCAGCAGCTCACCGTGCGCGCCGACGGCGGGTGGGATGTTGCCCTGCGCCTGCAGAATTTCAGCTCCATGCCCATGGTCTTCAATGACCTCAGCCTGGCGCTCAAGGTCGGCGATGAAGACGCTGGCACCCTCACTGCCAAACCGGCCGTGTCCATCGGCGGCGTCTCCGCCGAAGTCATCACCCTCCAGCTCCAGCCTGCCTCCGGCGCCCGCCTGGTCGTCGCCGACGCCCTTGCCGGCAACCGCACCCTCGCCTATTCGCTCAAGGGCACGGTCAGCGCCACCCCGCAGGAAAAGAAACTGCGCAGCTTCGATGTCGACAGCCGCAGCACCCTCAACCAGGCCCCCGGCCTGCCCGGCGTGCTGCGCTGACCCGCGCACCGCCCGCCCCCCCTTTGCACCTGATCGAGACCTGACGATGAGCAGCTACACCGCACCGCTTTCCGATATCCGTTTCGCCCTGCATGACGTGCTCAAGGTCGAACCCCTGTTCGCCCGCCTCGGCTTCACCGACGCCACCACCGACGTGGTGGACGCCGTGCTCGAGGAAGCCGGCCGCTTCAGCACCACCGTGCTGGCGCCGCTCAACAGCGTGGGTGACGAAATCGGCTGCGTGCTCGACCAGGCCACCGGCGAGGTCACCACCCCGCCCGGCTTCAAGCAGGCCTACGCGCAGTTCGTCGACGGCGGCTGGACCGGCCTCACCGCCGCACCGGAACTGGGTGGCCAGGGCCTGCCGCACACCCTCGGCGTGCCGCTCAACGAAATGATCAACGCCGCCAACCTGGCCTGGGGCAACTTCCCGCTGCTCTCGCACGGGGCCATCGAAGCGCTCAAGCAGCACGGCGAAGCGTGGCAGCAGGAGGCCTTCCTGAAGCCGCTGATCGAAGGCCGCTGGACCGGCACCATGTGCCTGACCGAACCGCATTGCGGCACCGACCTGGGCCTGCTCAAGACCAAGGCCGAACCCAATGCCGATGGCAGCTACGCCATCACCGGCACCAAGATTTTCATCACCGCCGGCGAGCACGACCTCACCGACAACATCGTGCACCTGGTGCTGGCCAAGCTGCCCGACGCCCCGGCCGGTGCCAAGGGCATCTCGCTGTTTGTCACCCCCAAGTTCAAGGTGGACCGCGAGGGCAAGGTCGGCGAGCGCAACGCGCTGCGCTGCGGCTCGATCGAACACAAGATGGGCATCAAGGGCTCGGTCACCTGCGTGATGAACTTCGACGGCGCCGAAGGCTATCTGGTCGGCCAGCCGCACAAGGGCCTGCAGGCAATGTTCACCATGATGAACACCGCGCGCCTGGGCGTTGGCCTGCAGGGCATCGGCCTGTCCGAGCGTGCGTACCAGAACGCACTGAAGTACGCCCGCGAGCGCCTGCAGTCGCGCTCGTTGAGCGGCCCCAAGAATCCCGAGAAGCCGGCCGACCCGATCCTGGTCCACCCGGACGTGCGCCGCATGCTGCTGACCATCAAGTCGCTGGTCGAAGGCAGCCGCCTGCTGGCCCTGCACGCGGCCACCCTGGTCGACGTGGCCCACCATGCCGACGATGCCGGCGAGCGCGAGCGCGCCGACACCCTGGTGAGCTTCCTGACCCCGATTTCGAAGGCCTGCCAGACCGAATGGGGCATCGAGAACACCTACAACGCCCTGCAGTGCTTCGGTGGCCACGGCTACATCCGCGAGCACGGCATGGAACAGCTGGCCCGCGATGCGCGCATCACCACGCTGTATGAAGGCACCACCGGCATCCAGGCGCTGGACCTGATCGGGCGCAAGACCGCCTCCAGCCAGGGCGCCGGGCTGAAGCTGATGCTGGCCGAGATCGAGGCGTTCGCCAAGGCCAATGAAGGCAACGAAGCGCTCGCCGAGTTCATCGCCCCGCTGCGCGCCAAGGCCGACGAATGGGGCACGCTCACGATGGCCACCCTGCAGCGCGCGGCCGGCAATCCCGAGGAACTGGGCGCGGCCAGCTTCGACTACCTGTTCTATTCGGGCTACGTGGTGCTGGCCTACTGGTGGGCGCGCAGCGTTGCCGCCGCCGACGCCTCCGCGCAGAGCGAGGCGTTCAAGCAGGCCAAGCGCGAAACCGCCCGCTTCTACTTCGCCCGCGTGCTGCCGCGCACCCTCAGCCATGCCGCCGCCATCCAGAGCGGCGCGGCGCCGCTGATGACGATGGCGGATGCGCATTTCGGGGAAGGTTGATCGTTGACCGGCCCACCGACCAACGGTCGGTGGCGACCGGGGATGTGGATCAATCGAGTGTGGATGGTGCCCGGGGGATCGGCATGCACTGGCCGCAGATGAAAGGCCTGCCCGCGTAGGTGCCGACCGTTGGTCGGCACATCGGCGGCCACGGCGACGCCACGCCCGGAAGCCAACCGACCAACGGTCGGTTGCTACCCGGAACGAACCTGAGCCAACCGACCAGCGGTCGGTTGCTACCCGGAACGAACGAGGGCCAACCGACCAGCGGTCGGTTGCTACCCGGAACGAACCTTTGGTTCGTTCCTATACACAAAACGTCAACATTCCGGTATAAGCTGTTTTCCCGATGGAGACAGACACTACACGCCTAGGTCTGATCGATACCGGAGCCTCGTCCGCCCCGGTCGACGAAGTGTCGCCCATCGCCACCCTGCACCGGCCCGGCAGCGTCCGCCTGCTCTCGCTGGATGCGCACGGGCGGGTCCTGGACTGGATCAACTGGCAGGATGCGGCCTGCCTGTATGCGCGTGATGCCGTCGCCTGGACTCTCGGTGACCCCTGCCTGCACATCCATGGCGGCACCAGCCGGTTGACCGGTATCCAGAGCGGCATGGACCTGCACCCGATCATCGCCGCACGCGGCCACGCCCGTTCGCGCGCGCTGGATCCCACCCCGAACCTGTCCAACCAGGCGCTGTTCGCCCGCGACGCGCACCTGTGCCTGTACTGCGGCCAGCAGTTCAACCGCCCCCAATTGACCCGCGACCATGTCATGCCGATCTCCAAGGGCGGCCTGGACGTGTGGGAAAACGTGGTCAGCGCCTGTTTCCACTGCAACTCGCGCAAGAGCGACCGCACCCCGCAGCAGGCCGGCATGCCGCTGCTGGCCGTGCCGTACCGGCCCAGCTGGATCGAACACATGATCCTGTCCAACCGCAACATCCTGGCCGACCAGATGGCCTTCCTGAAGGCGCAGCTGCCCAAACGCTCCAAACTGGCGGCCTGACCTGCGACCAACTGACGCAGGCCCCGTCACCGTTTGCTCACTCCGAAGGCGGTTTGCTTGCCCCACCCCGGTTTGGGGGGGAAAATAGGCGCTCAGAAGAAGCGCGATAAACATGATCGATTCCGCCCGCTATCCCCGCCTGTCGCGCATCCAGTCACCGGATGACCTGCGCAGGTTCGATGAATCCGAACTGCCCGCCATCGCCGACGAACTGCGTGCCTACCTGATCGAATCGGTCGGCAAGAGCGGCGGCCATTTCGGCGCCGGGCTGGGCGTGATCGAATTGACCGTGGCCCTGCACTACCTGTACCAGACCCCGGTGGACCAGCTGGTCTGGGACGTGGGGCATCAGACCTACCCGCACAAGATCCTCACCGGTCGCCGCGACGCGATCCACACGGTCAAGCAGAAGGACGGCGTGGCGCCGTTCCCCAAGCGCGAAGAGAGCGAGTTCGACACCTTCGGCGTGGGCCACTCCTCGACCTCGATCTCGGCCGCGCTCGGCATGGCCATCGCGCGCCAGCTGGAAGGCGACGATCGCAAGGTGGTCGCGGTGATCGGCGACGGCGCGATGACCGCCGGCATGGCCTACGAGGCGCTCAACCATGCCGGTGGCATGGACAGCGAACCGAACCTGCTGGTGATCCTCAACGACAACAACATGTCGATCTCCGAGGCCGTTGGCGGGCTGACCAAGATGCTCGGCCGTGCCACCGGCAGCCGCACGCTCAACGCGCTGCGCGAAGGCGGCAAGAAGATCCTGGGCGACAAGAAGAACAACCCCACCGCGCGCTTCGTCAAGCGCTGGGAAGAACACTGGAAGGGCATGTTCGTGCCGTCCACGTTCTTCGAGGAAATGGGCTTCCATTACACCGGCCCCATCGATGGCCACGACCTGCCGGCACTGGTAGCCACGTTGAAGACGCTCAAGGGCCTCAAGGGCCTGAAGCTGCTCCACGTGATGACCACCAAGGGCAAGGGCTACGAGCGTGCCGAGGGCGACCAGATCGGCTATCACGCCGTCGGGCCGTTCGATCCGGACAAGGGCCTGGTGTCCAAGGGCGCCGCCAAGAAGCCGACCTACACCGATGTGTTCAGCGACTGGCTGTGCGACGCCGCCGCGGCCGACCCCAAGCTGGTGGGCATCACCCCGGCCATGCGCGAAGGCTCGGGCCTGGTCCGTTTCAGCAAGGAATACCCGGAGCGCTACTTCGACGTGGCCATCGCCGAACAGCACGCGGTGACACTGGCCGCAGGCATGGCCACGCAGGGCGCCAAGCCGGTGGTGGCGATCTACTCCACGTTCCTGCAGCGCGCGTACGACCAGCTGGTGCACGACGTGGCCGTGCAGGAGCTGGACGTGCTGTTTGCGATCGACCGTGCCGGCGTCGTGGGCCCCGATGGCGCCACCCATGCCGGCAACCTGGACCTGAGCTTCCTGCGCTGCGTGCCGCACATGGTGGTGATGGCGCCTGCCGACGAAGCCGAATGCCGGCAGATGCTGAGCACCGGCCTGGCGTTCGACGGCCCGGCTGCGGTGCGCTACCCGCGCGGCAGTGGCACCGGCGTGGACGCTGGCACCGATCTGTCCACGCTGGAGATCGGCAAGGCCGACCTGCGCGTACAGGGCAGCCGCGTGGCCCTGCTGGCGTTCGGCAGCACCGTGCCGGCCGCCGAAGCGGTGGGCCGTGCGCTGGGCTTGAGCGTGGTCAACATGCGCTTCATCAAGCCCCTCGACCGCGCCCTGCTGCTGGAGCTGGCACGTACCCACGACGGCTTCGTCACCATTGAAGACAACGTGGTGGCCGGTGGCGCCGGCTCGGGCGTGGCCGAACTGTTCAATGCCGAAGACGTGCTCAAGTCGATCCTGCACCTGGGCCTGCCGGACAGCTTCCAGCATCACGCCAGCCGCGAAGACCTGCTGGCCGAAGCCGGCATCGATGCCGCCGGTATCCGGGCGGCGGTGCTCAAGCGCTGGCCGCAGCTGGCCAGCGATGGGCATCCGCTCAGCGCCGCGGGTTGAGGTTGCGGCCTCGTAGAGCCGGGCTCTGCCCGGCTGGGTGGTGACTGACGTCACGGGATGGTTTTACGCGCAAAGCAGCCGACCAACGGTCGGCTCTACCGGCCATGTCACGGGATGGTTTTACGCGCAAAGCAGCCGACCAACGGTCGGCTCTACCGGTCATGTCACGGGATGGTTTTACGCGCAAAGCAGCCGACCAACGGTCGGCTCTACCGTGCCCCGCCGGCGTCAGCCGTAGCGCACGGCCTCCACGTACGCCCCGCTGGCTTCCACCCGTACCGAACTGCGTCGGCCGGTCTCGGCGTGATGCAGGCGCGCCAGCGCATCGGCGAAATCAAACGCCTTGGCGCTGTCGTGGAAACGGAACGATTCCAGCTTGTCCGGGTGCAGCACGCGCCACAGGCGGTGCTCCAGTTGCAGGCGGATCAACATGCGGTGCTCTCTCCATGAGTCGGCATATCGGGCAGGACGCGCCGCACGACCGTGCGGCGGAACCTGGGGTCGGACGAAGCCGGGGCTTCCCGCCCCGGACAGTAACCAATCGGAACTGTGATCTGTATCAGATTTTTCTGATTCACCAGCCCAATGATTGCTGCGACCTCAATTCACCTGGAATTCGCCACGGCAACCGCCGTTGACCCACACCCCGTTGCGGTCCCAGCCCCAGGTGCGGCCTTCCACGCACGCCGTGCGCGAGGTCTGGCGGACCAGCCGCGCATCGCGCCGGATGCTGACGTTGCAGCGCTGCAGCCGGTGGTCGTTGGAGTCGCAGGTGACCACTTGGCCACGCCCGCCCCAGCCGCCGCCGTGGTTACCGCCTTGGTTGCCGCCCCAGCCACCGCCGTGGCCACGCCCGCCCTCGGCGATGAATTCGGCGCGGCAGCCCTGGGTCACCCACACGCCATTGCGGGCCTGGCCCCAGGTCTCGCCTTCCACGCAGGGCGAACCGGAAATCTGGCGGACCAGGCGTGCACGCCCCTGCAACGGGCACTGCTGGGTGCGGCCCTTGATCGATTCGCAGCGCACCGGACCGCTGTTGTAGCCATCGTCGCGATAGCGATCGTAGTTCTGTGCCTGGGCGGTGGCGCCCAGCGCCAGCATCGCGGGCAGCAGCGCCCACAACCACGCCTGCTTTCCGTGCTTCATCCCATTGCTCCTCATGCCTGCCTCGAAACTGTGTGTGGTGGTGGCGCACAGGATGTGGCAAACCCAACACGCGCGACATAGGCCGGAAGTCCCTGATTTCATGCCCTATTTAGGTACCCGACGGCTGGCTGACCAGACCGCGCCAACGCGGTCACATTGCGTCGAACATCTGCAGCACGCGTTCGGCCGAGTCCATCGCCAGCATCTGGTGTGCGTCGGCAGCGGACACCGCCGCGCGCGCGAACATTACCTGCTCATGTGCGTTTACCGCGGCCGGCCAGTCGACGGCACAGAGCGCGTCGGCCAGATCGGCGGCATCGCGCAAGGCCAGGTTGGCGCCCTCGCCGGCCGGCGGCATCAGGTGCGCCGCGTCGCCGATCAGGGTGACAGCGTCACAGTGCGCCCAACGATGCTCCACCGGCAGTGTATGAATCGGCCACGGCCGCACGGTGTCCTGCGCGTCGGCGATCAACCGGCGCAGATCCGGGTGCCAGCCCTGGAAATGCTGCAGCAGGCTGGCGCGGGTGTGCAGGGGCGCCGCTTCGCCGTCGCCAAGCTGCTGCGGCAGCGACGCGTACACGCGCACGTGGGCATGCGCATTGCGCTGGGCGAACACGGTGCCGCCACTGCCCTTGGCGATCAGCGTGCCGCGCCCAACCAGTGCTGCCAGTGCCGGGTGCGCGTTGTCCACGTCCGGCAGTGACAGCTCGTACAGGGTGATGCCGGCGTGCTGCGGGCGCACGTCGGTCAACAGCGGGCGCACCTTCGACCAGGCGCCATCGGCGCCCACCACCAGGTCGGCGCGCGCCACCGCACCGTTGGCGAACTGCAGCTCGACACTGCCTGCATTCCGCCTGGCCTGCGTCAGCACATGCCCCCAGCGCACGCAGCCCTCGGCCAGCGGCGCCAGCAACAGCGCGCGCAGCTGGCCGCGATCGATCTCCGGGCGGTCGCCGCCCACGCCGTCGTCGGCCAGCAGCAGCCGGCCCTGTGCATCGAACAGGCGCATGCCCTGGTCTTCGTAGCGCGCCAGCTGCTGGAAGGACGCAAACAACCCGGCACTGCGCAGCGCGGCCTGCCCGGTCGCCGCGTGCAGGTCGAGCATGCCGCCCTGGGCGCGGGCGTCGGGCGAGGCGTCGGCTTCATACACCTGCACGGCACGGCCGGCCTGTTGCAGCCGGCACGCCAGCAGCAACCCGGCGGGGCCGCCACCGACGATGGCAATACGGGGGGAACGGGACATGCGGCGCCTCCAGCGGCTTTAACATAGGACCCTATGATTAGTATCATAGGCGCCTATGTCAATGCCCCGCAGGTGACCGCATGTCCCGTCCCGCACATGATCCCAGCAACGTCCCATCGTTCCTGATCAAGCAGGTGGCACGCGAACTCAGCCGCGTCGCCGAAACCCAGCTGCGTCCGCTGGGGCTGGGCATGGCCAGCCTGCCGGTGCTCGAGGCGGTGCGCCAGGGCAAGGCGACCACCCAGGCCGAGCTGGCCCGCCTGCTGCGGGTGGAGCAGCCCTCGATGGCGCAGACCCTGGCGCGGCTGGAGCGCGACCAGTTGATCCGACGGTCGCCGGATCCCCATCACCCGCGCGCCCAGCGCATCGAACTCACGGCGCTGGCGCTGCAGCGGTTGCCGCAGGCCCGCGAGATCCTCAACGAGGGCAATACACGCATGCTGGCCGACTTCAGCGTGGATGAAACCATGCGGCTGACCAGCTTCCTGCAGCGGCTCAGCGCCAACCTCGACCGCACCGGCTGAGCGCCTGCGGTACACGCGCGGTTTCAGCCGTAGCGCACCGCGTCGACGAAGGCATCCATTGCCACGACCCGTACCGCGCAGGCCTGCCCTGTCTCGGCGTGGCGTGCGCGCGCCAGGGTGTCGGCGAAGTCGAAGGCCACCGCACCGTCATCGAAGCTGACCGGGTCCGGGCGGGTCGGGTGAATCACGTGCCAGCGGTGGTCCTGGCATTGCACCTTGATCATCATGCTGATCGCTCCTGCGGGGGCATCCATGCGGAGTGGCGATACGGTGCGCCGCATGGGGGCGCTGGCCGCGTGGGGACAGTCAAGCGAGGCATCCCTCCCTCGATCAGCACGATACGGCCCCAGGCCCGTGCCGGGATATCGGATTAGTCTGATTTTGGGCAGTCACCGACCGTGCGCTGCGCACTCCCCTGATGGCAGGGTCGGCCAACGCCGTCTGCCCGCGGGGTGCGGCGGCAGACGATCAGCCTACCCGGCCCGCGCGCCGTATCAGTCGCCGGTGCCCAGGAACGCGAATGGCGCCGACGGCTGGAACTGCCCCAGGGCATCGCCGGCAAATACGTTGCGCTGGTCGCGGCCGAGGTCAAGCTTCAGCACCTGCGCACCCGGGGCGAAATCGACCTTGGTGAGGTCCACCCAGAACGTGTTGGGGGTCAGTGCCGACTCGAAGAAATACAACCGGCGCTTGTGGTCGGCCACGGTGCGCCACCGCGTGGAGGAAATATTGGGCTGGTCCGGAGTGGTGATGCCGTAGGGCACCGACACGTTGCGGATCACGCTGAACACACTGGCCAGCGCCACCACCGGATCTTCGCTCTTGGGAATGGCGTTGATGTAGAACGACGCCCGCGCGAAACGGTCGGCCGAGCGGTTGGTACCGGGCAGCATCACGGTGCCGCCGATCTGCTGCCAATAGGTGTTGAGCGCCAGCTGCTGGTCGAACACCGGCGAATTGGTCATGACCTGGTAGGCGCGGTCATGGTGGATCACCTGCTTGCCGCCGATGTATTCCACGATCGCGCTGTCGCCACTGGCATCGGACAATGCCAGGTGCAGGGTAGCCTGCCGCGATTCGCCCGGCAGGTTGTCGGTGACCAGCGCATAGGGCTCGCGCTCCAGCGCGGCCACCGCTTCGGCCACCGTGGCAAAGTTGTCGAGCATGTACTGTGCCCACAGCGAGATCGCCAGGCCGGGTTTGCGCCCGCGCTGTGCCGGGTACTCCGATTCCACCAGCCACAGCAGGTTGGCCGACAGCCCCGCTTCGTTGAGCCCATCGGTGGTGGAGATGTCGAACCCACTGGCCACCACGCTGCCGTACTTGGCCTTCCAATGGATCGAATCCCTGCCGGCCTGGCCGTTGCGCGCGATGCCACGCGGCAACACCCACAGGTTGGTGGCGATGTCGCTCTGCCAATCCATCGAACGGGCGGTGATGACGTCCTGGTTCTCGCCCAGATAGACCACCCGGGTGCAGGCGCTGGCCGGGGCCACCGCACCGCCGACCGCCGTCGCAAGCAACACCGCGTACGCAAACGCCTTCATGGCATCTCTCCCTGCAGGATGTTGGGCAACCACGCCACTTGCATGCCGACGCGGAATGGCCCGATCACACCGGACCCTGGGTGATGGAAGGGTGAACCGTCCGGCCGCGCCGATCAGCCCGGCACGATACCCGGCCGATCCACCGCCAGTGCCACCACGAACCGCGCCCCGCCGCCGGCGGCGCTTTCCGCGGCAATGCTGCCGCCATGGCGCAGCATGATTTCGCGCGCCAGGTACAAGCCAAGCCCGCTGCCACTGCCGCTGGGGCGCAGCCGGTGGAAGGGCTCGAAGATCGCCTGGCGCTCCTGCTCCGGCACGCCGGAGCCTTCATCGCTTACCGCCAGCACGCCATCGGGCTGCAACGCCACGGCAATCAAGCCGTGGTCGCCGCCGTGGGCGATCGCGTTCTGCAACAGGCTGGCCACCACCCGGTGCAGCGCATCCGGATCGCCACGCACCCAGACCGGCGCATCGGGCGCATCCACGGCGAAGGTGTAACCGGCATCGAGCACCAGCGGCGCCACGTCGCCGGCCACCTCGCGGGTCAGCGCGGCCAGGTCCACGCGCTGCGACTGGCTGCGGTGATGGTCCAGCCGCTGCAGGTCGAGCAGCTGCTCGGCGATGTTGCTCAGCCGGCCCAGGTCACGCTGCAGGCGCGAACGCGCCGGGCCGGACGGCAGGTCGGCGATGCGCGTGGCCAGAATCGCGATCGGCATGCGCAGTTCGTGTGCCGCGCCCACCAGGAAGCGGTCCTGCGCATCGTAGCTTTCGCCGATGCGGCGCACCGCCGCGTTGAACGCATCCACCAGCGGGAAGATCTCGGCGGGCACCGCGTGCGTGTCCAGGCCACCGCCGCGTTCGTTGATCTGGATCGCGGCGGCCTGCGCGGCCACCCGGTTCACCCCGCGCAGCGAGCGGTGGATTGCCCACGGTGCCACCACCAGGGTGATCACGATCAACGGCACGGTGATCCAGCCACCGAGGTAGCCAATCACCACCAGCATCTGCCGCCACAGGCCACGGTGCGGCATGCCGCCGATCATCACGTGCACGCGTCCCTCCGGCGTGTCGTTCACCCAGATGCGCATGGCCAGTTCGGCCGCACGCGTGCGGGTGCGTACGTCGGTCGGCTCCAGGTAGCGCAGCTGGGCCACCAGCGGGCGGTACATCTCCGGCACCGTGCCGTGGGTGACCTGGCGGCCGTCTTCATCGGTGGCCGCGAACCAGAACGTGGACGGGCGATCCTGCGCGGCCTGGTCCAGCGCGCGCCAGTCCACGTGCAGTGCATCGTCCCGCACATGGATCGACTTGGCGATCGACTCGCTCGTCTTCCAGTCGATGTAACCGGCGCCGCTGTCGCCATACATCAGCACCATGCCAATCAGGCCCATCGCCACCATGGTCACCTGGATCAGGATGATCTTCCAGGCCAGGCTGAAAGACAGCGAGCCGGGTTTGAGGAATTTCATGCGACGTCCTTCAACAGATAGCCGATGCCGCGCATCACGTGGATCTCCACCCGCGCATCGGCCTCGGCCAATGCCTTGCGCAGCTTGGACACGTGCGCGTCCAGGGCGTTGGACTGGATCGCATCGTCGAAGCCGTATACCGCCTCCAGCAACGCCGCGCGCGCCACGGTACGGCCCTGGCGCACCGCCAAGGCTTCCAGCACCAGCAACTGCCGGCGCGGCAGCGCCAGCAGTACACCGTCGACGCTGGCTTCGCGCGCGACGAAATCAAACTGCAGCCGCCCCAGCAGCAGCACCGGCAAGGCGATCTGCGAGGGCCGCCGCGAGATCGCGCGGATGCGTGCCAGCAGTTCTTCCACCGCGAACGGCTTGGTCAGGTAATCGTCGGCGCCGACGTCCAGGCCGAGCACCCGATCGGCCACCGAATCGCGCGCGGTGAGCATGATCACCGGCAGGTTGGGCACCAGGCTGCGCGCCACCAGCACGAAATTGGCCCCGTCGCCGTCGGGCAGCTGCCGATCCAGCAGCAGGATCTGGTGCACGCCGGCTTTGAGCGCCTCGCCTGCCTGGGCCATGTTGACCACCACGTCCACCACCATGCCATGCCGGCCCAGGCTGGCCTGGATGGCATTGGCCAGTTCCGGATCATCTTCGAGCAGCAGGATGCGCATGGGTGGGGACACAGGGGACGACGGCTGCCGATGGTACCGCGCGGCCCGGCGCAACGTTCCGACAATGTAGGCGCGGCACCATGGCCGCTTGGCATTCCCAGTGTGGCAGGTACATGCGCGAGCGTTGCAAGGCAGATTCCCCCCCGGCAGGCACCTGCGGCCTGGTTGGCAATGAACGTACCCGGCAGTCGCTGTGCCCGGGCATCGCCGCCGTCGTGCTGGCGACCGCGGCATGGCTGGTGGCCGGCAGCGCATTCGCGCAGGCACCGGGCGCCAAGCCGCGCAGCAGCCTGGGCGTGGCGGTGGTGGCCCTGAAGTCGCCCTATACCGGCTACAAGACCGACACCGTGGGCGCGCCGATCATCAGCTACGAAGGCAGAAAGTTCCACTTCCGCGGCGGCAGCTTCGGCTACAAGCTGCTGGACAGCGACAGCACCGAAGTGTCCCTGATGGCCTCGCCGTACATGATGCGTTTCAAGCGCAAGGACAGCCACGACCCGCAGCTGCGCCAGCTGTCCAACCGCGGCTTCTCGGCGATGGCCGGGGTGGCGGTGCGGCATACCGCGCCGTGGGGCCTGCTGCAGGGCAACGTGCAGGCCGAAGTGAGCGGCCACGGTGGCGGCGTCGCCGCCGATGCCAAGTACGCCTACCCGCTGCCCATGGGCCGGGTGACGCTGGTGCCCGGCGTGGGCCTGAACTACGCCGGCAAGGGGCTCAACGATTACTACTTCGGGGTCAGCGAGGACGAAGCGCGCCGCAGTGGCCTGGCGCGCTACCGCGCCGGCAGCGGGGTGTCGCCCTACGCCGACCTGACCGCGGTGATGCCGCTTGGCCCGCACTGGACGGCCACCGCATCGCTGCGCCGCACGCGGCTGTCCGATGCGGTCAAGGACAGCCCGATGACCACCGGCGACCACATGGACTCGGCCGCACTTTCGCTCAGCTACGGATTCTGATCATGCGCCAGGGAATCGTCCGTCGTGTTGCCGATGTGGCCCTGCGTATCGAACCGGACCGCGGCGCGGTGCTGGAGTGGATCCTGCATACGCCGCTGCCCTCGCTCGGCGGGCAGACCCCCTTCGAACTGGCCTGCGATGGCCAGGGCGAACGGGTGATCGCGCTGTTGAACGCCCTGCTGCTGCAACCCGGCGCGGCCGCACCGCGCCTGCCGCAGGCACGGGCACCGCACTGAGCCGGGCCCTCCCCGCCTTTCCGACCCCGCTCCCGGAGCCCGCATGAGCCGTCCCTTTCCGATGATGAGCGCCCACGACGGCGGGCAAGACCCGCTGCTGGCCCAGGCCCTGGTCGATTTCGACCGTGCCGTGCAGGGCCTGATCGCCGACGACCCGGTCGCACATGGGCGCTTCTCGCGCGCGTATGTCACCGCGATCTTCCGTGCCTGCCTGGCCCCCAGCGACCCAGGTCCCGGCGCACCGCGCGGCCGCCCCGACCCGGAAATCGCGCAGGCGCTCAAGCGCTGGATACAGGACCAGCTGCAACAACATCCCGGCGAAGGCAGCGACCACCGGCTGACCGCCGCGCGGCGCGCAGCACACGGTTTCTGGCTGCAGTCGCTGGCCAATCCGGTCGATGCAGACGGCCGCCCCCGCGCCGACCGCCTGCTGGAAGGTCTACTGGCACTGACCCGCACCGACGGCTGATCGCTACTCAGGGGCTGCCTCCTCACAGGCGCTTGCGGCACACTTTGCCGATGCTGCGCCGCAGCCCGGAGATTGCACGATGCGCCTGCCTGTTGCCCTTGTCCTGTTGTTGATCGCCTCCCCTGCCCTGGCCCAGGACGACGATGAAACGCCGTCGTTCGATCGCCCCGGTATCGGCTTCTCGCCGAGCACCCTGCCGCGCGGCAACGTCGCACTGGAATGGGGCCTGCCCAGCCTGGAACGCGATCGCGATGACGACGGTACCCGGTCCACCCAGTACAGCAGCGACCTCAACCTGCGCATCGGCCTGGCCGAGCATGTGGAACTGCAGGCCTTCAGCACGCCGTTCAACCACCTGCAGCTCAAGCCGCGCGATGGGTCGGCGAGCAGCAGCAACGGCGGCGGCGACAGCGGCCTTGCCATCAAGATCGCCTTGCCCACCGGCTCGGACAAGCATGCCTGGGCGCTGCTGGCCAGCACCACCTTCGCCACCGGTGCGCGCGATTTCAGCGAAGGCGGCACCCAGTACGCGCTCGGTGCCAGCTACGAATACAGCTTCAACGATCGCTGGAGCGGCGCGCTGTATGCCAACGCCACCCGCGGCGCTGGCGCGGATGCATTCACCTGGTCACCGAGCGTCAGCGTGGCGCTGACCGACACCGTGAGCAGCTACCTGGAAGCCGGCTTCACCCACACCCAGGGCGAAGCGTCCACCGCCATCGCCGGGGCCGGCGTCACCTGGATGGTGGCCCGCACCGTACAGCTGGATGCCTCGTTCGACGTCGGCCTGGACAACAACAGCCCGGACCTGCAGGCCGGCCTGGGCGTGTCGTTCTTCTTCCGGTAACACGTAGAGCCCGCGCCAATGCCACCTGCTCGCTCACTCCACAGTGGGGGGTAGAGCCACCCCACGGGTGGCTGCGCGCGATCCGTGCCTACGCACACAGACACGCACCGCGTTTGGCCACCCATGCAACCGAACGCACCCTCGTGAAACCCGGACGTTCCATCGAATGCCGGCGGCGCACCGCCCAAACAAAAACGCCTGCGCATCACTGCGCAGGCGTTGATATTTGAAGCCGATGCTGTCCTGCGGTCAGGTGACCTTCTTGGCGATCGTCATGCCCAGCACGAACAACACCACGGCGATGATGATGCCGGCCCAGAACAGGAATTTCGCCACGCCGATCGCGGCGCCGCCGATGCCGGCGAAGCCGAGTGCACCGGCAATGAGGCCGATGACGGCGAAGATGATGGCCCACTTGATCATGATGATCCTTACCCGCAAACCGGGATGACTGACAGGCCTCCAACCTAGCGATGCCGCTGTCCGCCCTTCGTGAACGACACGCGCGAACGGCGTGAAGTCTGCGCTGCGTGGATCAGCCCAGCGCGCTGGCGACATCGACGGCGTGGGGCATGTCGCGGACCATCGGCTGGTAGATCAGCCCGGCCGACTCACCCACCTCGCCGCTGCATGCAAAGCCGTGGCGCTGGTAGAACGCCACCGATGGCAGGGATGCGTTTACCGTCACCCCATCGTCGTGTGCCTGCGCGATCAACGCCGCCAGCAATGCCTCGCCCACGCCCTGCCGCTGGCAGGCCGGGTCGACGAACAGCATCGCCACATGGCGACGCTGCTTCAGTTCGCCCACGCCCTTGATCACGCCCGCATCGTCGTACACCAGCTGCAGGCTGTCCGGCCCGGTGCGTTGCGCGAAGCCGTCCGCCGCGGCAATCGTGCGGAAGGTGTCCACCCCGATCGATGACAGCGACGGTGCCACCGTGCTCAGAAACGCGCGCATGCAGACGGCACTGGCGGCGTGCAGATCGGTGTCCCGCAGAGCTCTGATCATCGTGTCTTCTTCCTGTTTGTGTACATCGCTTCACTCTAAGCCTCGCGCGCAGGCACGTCGCAGCCAAACGCGACAAATTCATTGAATTCTGCTGAGATTGGCCGCCGTACCGTGCCGCCCGCCCATGCCGCCCTCTTCTTTCGCACCCGCATCGAACATCGCACGCACGGCACTGCAGGCGTGCCTCGATCTAGCGGTGCTGTTGGCCACCTCGATCACATTTGCGTGCGTGCTCACCGCCCAGCTCCAGACGGAGCGCTTGGGATGGGCCTGGCCGTCGATTCCTTATGACTACACGCGGGGCGACGTGTGGATCCACGCGCTGCTGGCCAGTCTGGTGGTGATCCCTGTGCTCGTGCTCTGCAGGCGCGCAGGGGCGCGACCGCCGTCGCGCTGGCAGGACCTGGCCTTTGCCGTCGCCACGCTCGTGGTCATCCGGCTGGGGCCGCCCGACGCACAGGTGTTCGGCACCACCTGGACCGCATGGGAAATCACGGCCGGATTGTTCCTGCTGCAATGGCCGATCGTGGTGCCGCTGACCGTGGCATCGGTGATGCTCCGCCGCCTGCTGGGCAGGTGGGTGGACCGGCACTGAGCGTTTTTGGACCCGCCGCGGGGTGTTTGGCAGCCCGGCGGCCCCGCGCTCACGGCATTTTCCAGACCTGCGAATTCATGAAAAATATCCGGATAATCAACAGGTTGGAAGCCTATTGAGGATGCGCTGTCAGCTTCCCTCATCTAGCTAAGCGGATTTAATTTGTGATGATTGCCACAAATTCACACCTCCGTCACAATCAGGGCGTCCAACCAGCCTCGTCACGCCCATGCGCGCGCTAATCACCAAGCAACATCCGGCCCTGCTGAAGTTCTACTTCGTGGCCTGTTATGTGGTTCTGATCGAAGAAGTGCTGCGCGCCCTGAGCTGATACGGGCGCGCAACCCTGCCCTGGCCGGTTACGACTGGAACGCGTGTTCCGGCCCCGGGAAGACCCCTGCTTCCACATCGGCGGCGAACTCGCTGGCCGCCTTGTGCAGCAGGCCATGCATGTCGGCGTACTGCTTGACGAAGCGCGGCAGCTGCCCGGTGCGCAGTCCGGCCATGTCCTGCCAGACCAGCACCTGCGCATCGCAGTCGCTGCCCGCGCCAATACCCACCGTGGGCACCGAAACCGCCGCGGTGATCTGCGCGGCCACGTCGGCCGGCACCATCTCGATCAACACCGCGAACGCACCGGCCGCTTCCAGCGCGCGCGCCGCTTCCACCAGCACCGGGCCATTGTCGCCACGGCCCTGGACGCGGAACCCGCCCAGCTGATGCTCCGACTGCGGCGTGAAGCCAATATGCGCCATCACCGGAATGCCCGAGCTGACCAGCTTGCGCACCTGCGGCACCATCTCGATGCCGCCTTCCAGCTTGACCGCGTGCGCGCCGCCTTCCTTCATGAAGCGCACCGCCGTGTGGAAGCACTGTTCCGGTGATGCCTGGTACGAGCCGAACGGCAGGTCGGCGATCACCAGGGGGCGTCGCGTGCAGCGGCTCACCGCACGCACCAGCGGCATCAGTTCGTCCACGGTGATCGGCAACAGGCTGTCATTGCCGAGCACGTTGTTGGACGCCGAATCGCCGATCAGCAGCACCGGGATGCCGGCGTCTTCGAAGATCGCCGCGGTGTACATGTCGTAGGCGGTGAGCATGGCCCACTTCTCGCCGCGTGCCTTCATCTCCTGCAGGTGCGGAATGCGCACGCGCTTTGCCTGGGTCAGCGGGCTGGGCGAGTTCGCGTACGGATGAAGCTGTTCGGTCATGGCATGTCCTTGTTTCATGAGGGGGATCAGATCGTAGTGGTTCGGCACAACAACAGCACGGCGATGATCACCATCGCCGCACCGGAAATGCGGCCGACCACGCGCGCCGCACGCGGTCGGGTGCGCAGCAGCGCGCCGGCACCGAAGCCGATGGCCAGGTACACCACCGCGCAACTTGCGATATGCACCAGGCCCAGTGCCAGGATCTGCGCCGGCATCGCCCACCCGGCACCGACCGAAATGAACTGCGGCAGCAGGGCCAGGAACAACAGCATCACCTTGGGATTCAGGCCGCTTACGCAGGCGCCGCGCACGGCCCAGTGCCGCCAGCCCGATGCCGCATGCGCGTCGCCCGTTGCGGGCGCAGGTGGGTTGCGCAGCAGTGCCACGCCGAGCCACAGCAGGTACAGCGCGCCGGCCACGGTGAGCGCCTGCAGCGCCACCGGGAAGCGGGCCAGCAGCGCGCCCACGCCGGCTGCTACCAGGGCGATCATCAGCAGGTGACCGGACAGCAGCCCGGCCACCGCCGGCACCACCACCCGCCCGCGCAGCCCCGCTGCGATCACGTGCGCCCAGTCCGCGCCCGGGGTGAGCACCAGCAGGATCGACACCGCCCAGAAGGCGGCCACGGTAGTGGGTTGCATGGGGTCCACGCGGTCTTGCCGCTATCTGCTGGCCAGACAGAAGAATATTCCCGCATCACTGGAATGTGCTTCCAATTACTTGCCACGCAACACGCTGCAGGAGGAAACTCTTGCGCATGGACGACACCGACCGCCGTATTCTTGCCGAGCTGCAGAAAGATGGGCGGCTCACCGTCACGGAACTGGCCGAACGGATCGGCCTGAGCATCTCGCCGTGCCACCGCCGCGTGCGGGCGCTGGAGCAGTCCGGGGCGATCCGGGGCTACCGCGCCGAGCTCGACCCGGCCGCGCTGGGACTGAAGTTTTCGACCCTGGTGTTCATCACCCTGCGCGACGGTGAC
Source organism: Stenotrophomonas rhizophila (assembly GCF_000661955.1). Taxonomy (NCBI): domain Bacteria; kingdom Pseudomonadati; phylum Pseudomonadota; class Gammaproteobacteria; order Lysobacterales; family Lysobacteraceae; genus Stenotrophomonas; species Stenotrophomonas rhizophila. Next base: position 1,521,284 of record NZ_CP007597.1, on the reverse strand, counting down.
CGGCGCGCGGTGGAAGCGTTCGAGCAGGCCGTGGCCGAGGTGCCGCAGGTACTGCAGGCGCAGCGCCTGTTCGGCGACCCGGACTACCTGCTGCACGTGGTCACCCGCGACCTGCCCGCCTTCCGCCTGCTCTATGACGAGCACCTGTCTGCGCTGCCCGGCGTGCAGCGGCTGACCTCGACGCTGGTGATGAAAGAGGTGGTGGTGGACCGGCCGCTGCCGCTGCTGGCGCGCTGACGCTGTTACCGGCCCGTACCGCCGGTGTCACGGCGGGCTGGACAGTTCCTGGGCGATGTCCTTGATCAGCCCGGCAATCTCATTGGCCAGGCGTCGGCTGTCGGCAACGGAACCGAAGAAGCGGATGCTGCGGCCGTCCATCTGGACGCGCGCCAGCCCCAGCTCCCCCTTCAAGGCGTCGACGCGGCGATGGAACACCTGCAGCCAGCGGGCCGAGGGTTCCACATCGAGCAAGGCAACGATCGCCTCGTCTTCGGCGGGGTCAACCGTGGCCTGAAGACCGGGTACGTCAAAACCGAGCAGCCGGGGGGCGCTCGCGTTATCGGGGGTGGGGTTCATGCGCCATGGTAGCGGCAAACACGCCCTGTACCGCGCCGCGAAGGCGGTGCCCGGATGGGTGCCTGGGCCGGACCGACAACGCCATGGGAGGCAGTTCAATCAGATACCATTCACCGCACCAACAAGTAACATACCGCCCGGTCGGTATCTAACTGGAAGAAACCCATGTCACCCTTGGTCACCGCGTATCTGTTCCTGTCGGGCGCGATCGTCGCCGAAGTCACCGGCACAATGCTGCTGCAGAAGACCGCACAGTTCACCAAACTTGGCCCCACCCTGAGCATGGCGCTGTGCTACGTGGTGTCCTTCTACCTGCTCAGCCATGCGCTGAAGGCGCTGCCGCTGGGCATCGCCTATGCGATCTGGGGCGGCGTGGGCATCGTGCTCACCCTGATCATCAGCGTCACGGTGTTCAAGCAGAGCCTGGATTGGCAGGCCATCACCGGGGTGGCGATGATCGTCGGCGGGGTGGTCATGATCAACGCGTTCTCCAAAGCGGCGGCACACTGATGGACGCCACCCGACGACGCCGGCAGCCGGTGCTGGTGCGCGCGGCCCTGCTCGATGCAGCGGTGCAGGAAGCGATGCTGCACGGCCTGGGCAATGTCACGGTGCTCTCGGTTGCCGACCGCGCCGGGGTCAGCAAGGGCGCGCTGTTCCACCACTTCGCCAACCGCCAGGACCTGCTGGAAGCGGCGTATGCCGAGTGCCTGGCACGCTTCGGGGATGCGCTGGATGTGCTTGTCGCGACGGATCCGGTGCCGCACGGTCGCTTCACCCGCGCCTACGTCCGCGCCACCTTCGAGGCCATGCACGCCGAAGACGCCAACTGGGCACGTTTCTCGTTGAGTGCGCTGGTGGAACCGGCGTTTGCCGCGCTGTGGCGCCGCTGGCTGGATGAGCGCCTGGCCCAGGTGCCGGCCGAACGTAGTGCCCCCCGGTTGCGGGTGGCGCGGCTGGCCGCCGACGGGTACTGGCTGCAGGCGCTGGGCGGTGGTCTGGTTGAGAGCGGCATGGCGGAGATCGATGCCCTGCGCGAGTGCCTGGTCGGGTTTACCTACGACGACCCGATGCCGGGTGCCGCCAACCACTGATCGCGCGCTATCGCCGGCTCAGCGTGTCGCGCTGTCGCCGGCCAGATACCGCGCCACCCGGTCGTCGAGCAACGCCACCAAGGCCGGGTCCATGTAGCGGTAATCATCGGGAATATCGAGGCAGTGCAGCCGCTTGTAAGCCAGCAGGCGCGCATACGCCGCCTGCAGCCGGTGCTGGTGCTTTGGCTCCATCACGAAGATGACATCGGCCCAGCGGATATCCGCTGGGCCGATGGGTCTGCGTGCATGCGGGCTGGTGCCCGCCGAACGCGCAGTGAATCCCGCACGCGGCTGCCAGACCGCTTCACCGGTAGGGCTGCGCAACTGGTTGCGGCTGCAGACGAACAGCAGGTGGGTCATTGCTGGTCCAGCAACTGGCGCGTGCTGCGGATCGGATAGCTGATGCCCAGCTGGCGGGCACGCATCAGCTTGCACGGGCGGGTATACAGCAGCTTCCAGTTCTTTTCGGGCTTGAACTTCATGACATGCGCAATGCGGTCGCCGCCGCACTTGCGGGCCTGCGAACGGCGCCAGGCGCGGTTTCTTTCCATTTCCATGGTCGTGTTCTCGTGAGTACCGGGTTCAGCAGCCGCGGTAGTACGAGTGGGCCTATGGTAAATGCTGAAACGTGCGATGGCCAATCCTCCCACGCAGCAAGTCGCGACACCGCATCGGCCCCATCGAACCGGTGTCTTTCGCACCCCATTAATGCGAATGAGTCGTGTTACGATTGACGTGCTGTGGAGGTTGCTACCTCCACGGCCATGGATGGCCCAGCCACTTCTGCAGCAACGTGCCCAGACGATGACCAATCGAACCTATATCGAGCTCGTACTTTCGCTATTCGCCTTCATCAGTTTCTGCCTGGCGATGATGGCAACTGGCCCGCAAGTGATCGTATTTGCGGCTGTAACCCTTCTGCTGATGGGGTGGATGCCCTTTCGACCGGGGCCAATGAATCGCGTTACCCGGGCCGTATCGATTGCGCTCAGCATTGCTGCCCTAGCCAGAGTCGTCATTCATTTCCTACCCAACGTGTCCATATAGGAATGAATCGTGTCCCGAACACTCATCAACGTAATCACCGGCGCGTGCCTTTTGCTTGCCGCCACAACTGTCCACGCCCAGGCGGAAATCGCCAGTTTCCCCTGCGAGGGATGTTCGCTGGTGGAAATGCAGGAGGAAGCGAGGCGAGCGATCGATTTCGGCGGCGTCGCAATCTTCAGCGTCTCTACGGGCGAGATCCACAAATTCGTCATTACACCCAATACGAAGATGTACGAAATGCCGGTCGACCAGGCGCTTGAAGACTACTTCGTCGCGTTGGTCGGTTTTTGGCACGCCAATGGCCGCTCACTCGACATGCAGTACTACGTCGACTCGGGGTCGTGGAGCTTTGAGCGCCAGGGCGGCCTGGCCATGCAGGCGCGTCAGGCAGCGCCCGCGCAAGACCCCGGAAAACCCTTGCCTGCAAATGCGTACGAAGGGATTCAAAGCCCCGGCAAGATGAACAATGTCATGGAAAGGCTTGATGCGTCGTTGGCAGCGAAAACCTATGTTGCCTGGATATCGTTCGTCAATGCGGTCAAAACACCCATCCTGACCATGGACGGCGGCCGACCGGTCACCGTGATCAATTTCCCGGACGGCTCGAAGATCCGCGCAACCTACAGCAATGACCTGAAAACGTGGGTGGCCATTCCTGAAAGCGCCCAAGACATGCACGGCAATCCCATTCCATTGAAAAAGGAGGACTTCGCCAAGGACGGACAGCCCACCGTCTACGAGTTCCCCGGCGGCATCGGAAGCGCTGCCTACATGGACTTCAGTCGCTATGCGTTCGACCTGGGCATTCGAACCAGCTTCACCCAAGGCGATATCGAGTTGGTGTGTTCCAACACGTACTTCGCCGAGCATATGCGCTGGGAACTGCTCTGCTCGGGCCGTAGATGATGCAGGCGGCGTATTGACCGCTTTTCCCGGTCATACACAAGGGGCGCGAACGAGATTTCGCGCCCCGTCTTCGTTCATGCCACCGCCCGCGAGCGACCCGGCACCGGCATGCGCACGCACAACGAAAAAGGGCCCGCACATCGCTGTGCAAGCCCTTGATCTGTTACCAACAATGGTCGGGACGGCCGGATTTGAACCGACGACCCTCTGCCCCCCAGGCAGATGCGCTACCAGGCTGCGCTACGCCCCGATGATGCTGGTACTGTCCCCGCCTCTCAGCGGGCCGACGAGTATAACGGTTTTATCAGTGGATTTGTTCAGCGACGAAGCAATTGCAGCACTTCTTCCAGCTCCATCCGCGTCTGCTTGATGATCTGGTTGCTCAGCGTCGATTCGTCGCGGGCACCGGCACCTTCCAGGCGCAGGCGTGCGCCGCCGATGGTGTAGCCCTGCTCGTAGAGCAGGCCGCGGATCTGCCGCACCATCAGCACGTCGTGGCGCTGGTAGTAGCGACGGTTGCCGCGGCGCTTGGCCGGCTCCAGGCTGGGAAACTCGGTTTCCCAGTAGCGCAGCACGTGCGGTTTGACATCGCAAAGCTCGCTCACTTCACCAATGGTGAAGTAGCGCTTTGCCGGTATCGGCGGAAGTTCGCGGTTACTGCCCGGATCCAGCATATGCCTCTACCCTTTCCTTGAGCTTCTGGCCCGGACGGAAGGTGACCACCGTACGGGCGGAAATCGGAATTTCCTCACCGGTTTTCGGGTTGCGACCCGGGCGCTGGTTCTTGCGCCGCAGGTCGAAGTTACCGAAGCCGGACAGCTTCACCTGACGTCCCTGTTCCAATGCCTCACGCAACACATCGAAGAACGCGTCGACAAATTCCTTGGCTTCGCGCTTGTTCAGACCCACTTCGTCGAACAGCTTTTCGGCCATCTCAGCCTTGGTCAATGCCATTCCTGCTACCCCCCATGCTGCCCGCTCAACCGCGGATCCGGGCGTGGTGTTCACGCTCCATGGCAGAGACAGCCTCAGCCACTACCGACTCCACGTCGCGGTCCGTCAGAGTGCGCGACTTGTCCTGCAAAATCAAGCCCATAGCGAGACTCTTGAAGCCCGGCTCGACCCCCTGGCCGACGTAACGGTCGAACAGGGTCACCTGCCGCAGCAGCGGCCCGACGGCCCGGCGCAGGGTGGCTTCCAGGTCGGCCCAGGCGGCGGCTTCGGGCACCAGGAAGGCCAGGTCGCGGCGCACCGACGGGAAGCGCGACAGCTCGGTGGCACGCGGCAGCTGGCGGGCGGCCAGCGGGGCCAGGTCCAGCTCGAAGGCGAACACGTCCACGTCGATGTCCATGGCCTTGGCCAGGCGCGGGTGGATCTGGCCGATCCAGCCCAGGCTGACGCCATCGCGCAGCACCTCGGCCGAACGCGCCGGGTGGCCGTAGGGGCGCTGCGAGGGCTGGAAGGTCAGCACCGCGCCGGAGGCGGCCGCCAGCGATTCCAGGTCACCCTTGAGGTCGTGGAAATCGACCTTGCGGGTGGCCAGGCCCCACTGCTGCGGGTCGGCGTCGCCACACACGGCGGCGGCCACGCGCTGGGTCTCCAGCGGCGCCGGGGTGCCCTCGCCTGCTTGCGGGTGGAAGCTGCGGCCCAGCTCGAACAGGCGCACCCGGCCCAGCTGGCGCGCGGCGTTGCGGCCCAGCGTGGCCACCAGGCCCGGCAGCAGCGACGGGCGCATCACCGCCAGTTCGGCCGACAGCGGGTTGGCCAGCGCCACCACGTCGTCATGCAGCTGCCACTGGCCGAGCAGACCGGCATCGACGAAGGCGTAGTTGATGGTTTCCTGCAGGTCGCGCGCCACCAGCTGGCGGCGCACGCTCAGGTCGTCCAGGCGGGTCTCGCTGGGCATGGCGATGCGCGAGGCACCGCCGGGCAGCGTGGTCGGAATCTGCTCGTAGCCGTGGATACGGGCCAGCTCTTCGATCAGGTCTTCTTCGATGGCGATGTCGAAGCGGCGGCTCGGCGCGGTCACCTGCCAGCCGTCGGCGTGGGCGACCACGTCCATGCCCAGCGCGCGCAGGATGCGCTCGACGTTGGCATCGGCGATCTGGATGCCGAGCACGCGGGCGATGCGCGTGCGGCGCAGGCCGATGCTGGCGGTCGCCGGCAGGTCGGCCTCACGGACCGCTTCGGTCACCGGCGCGGGCGTGCCACCGGCCAGGTCCAGCACCAGGCGGGTGGCGTATTCGATCGCGGTGCGCGGCAGGGCCGGGTCCACGCCACGCTCGAAGCGGTGGCCGGCGTCGGTGTGCAGGCCCAGCTTGCGGCCACGGCCCATGATCGCGGCGGGCGCGAAATGCGCGGCCTCCAGGAACACGGCGGTGGTGTCGTCGGTGACGCGGGTGTCGAAGCCGCCCATCAGGCCGGCCAGCGCGATCGGGCGATCGGCGTCGGTGATGACCAAGAAGCTGTCGTCCAGCGCGGCATCGCGGCCATCGAGCAGCTTCAGCGCCTCACCGGCGCGCGAGCGACGCACGCCGATGCGGCCCTGCAGGGTGCCCAGGTCGAAGGCGTGCATCGGCTGGCCCAGTTCCAGCATCACGTACTGGGTGATGTCCACCAGCAGCGACACCGGCCGCACGCCGCTGCGGCGCAGGCGCTCGGCCATCCACAACGGGGTGGCGGCGCGTGCGTTGATGCCTTCGATGACACGGCCCACGTAGCGCGGCGCTTCGGCACCGGCCGCCAGGTCGATCGTCAATTCGCGGGTACCCACCGCCGCAACCGGGGCTGCGTCGAACGGCACCACTTCGCTGGCGCATGCAGCGGCCACGTCGAAGGCGATGCCGCGGATGCTGAAGCAGTCGGCGCGGTTGGGGGTCAGCTTGATCTCGATGCTGGCGTCGGGCAGCCCCAGGTACTCCACCAGGGTCTGGCCGACCGGCGCGTCATCGGGCAGCTCGAACAGACCGGACGCGTCGCTGTCCAGGCCCAGCTCCTTGGCCGAACACAGCATGCCGTTGGAGTCCACGCCGCGCAGCTTGGCCGGCTTGATCTTCAGCTCGCCGATCTGCGCACCGATCATCGCCAGCGGCGCAACCAGGCCCGGGCGCGCGTTCGGCGCGCCGCACACGATCTGCAGGTGCTCGCCCTGCCCGGCATCGACCTGGCAGATCTGCAGGCGGTCGGCTTCGGGATGGCGCTCGGCCGACACGATGCGCGCCACCACCACGTGGTCCAGGCCCACGCCGAGCGCGGTGACCTCTTCCACTTCCAGGCCGATGGCGGTCAGCACCGCGCCGAGTTCGTCGCGCGAGACCGAGGTGGGAACGTGGCTGCGCAGCCAGTTTTCAGAGAATTTCATGGTGTCACCCTGGTGGGCCCGGCGCATGCGCCTGGGCCGTGATGAATGGTGGTGCGACGTAGCGCCGGGCGCTGCCCGGCTGCACGGGTAGTACCGGCGTTACGCGAACTGCTTCAGGAACCGCACGTCGTTTTCAAAGAACGCGCGCAGGTCGTTGACACCGTAGCGCAGCATCGCAAAGCGCTCCACGCCCATACCGAAGGCAAAGCCGGTGTAGCGTTCCGGATCGATGCCCACGTTGCGCAGCACGTTCGGGTGGACCATGCCGCAGCCGAGCACTTCCAGCCAGCGGGTGCTGCCATCGGGCTGCTGCCAGGCGATGTCCACTTCCGCACCGGGTTCGACGAAGGGGAAGTAGCTGGGACGGAAGCGCATCTCGAAATCGCGCTCGAAGAACGCGCGCACGAACTCGGACAAGGTGCCCTTGAGGTCGGCGAAGGTCGAATGCTCGTCCACCAGCAGGCCTTCAACCTGGTGGAACATCGGCGAATGGGTCTGGTCGCTGTCGCTGCGGTAGACCTTGCCGGCCGCGATCATGCGCAGCGGCGGCGCGTGGTCGCCCATGTAGCGCACCTGCACCCCGGAGGTATGCGTGCGCAGCAGGCGGCCGTCGCCGAAATAGAAGGTGTCGTGCATTGCACGCGCCGGGTGGTGCGGCGGGAAGTTCAGCGCTTCGAAGTTGTGCCAGTCGTCTTCGATTTCCGGGCCTTCGGATACTTCATACCCGAGCCGGCCGAAGATCTCGGTGATGCGCTCCAGGGTACGGGTGACCGGATGCAGGCCGGCGCGATCAGCGCGACGTCCCGGCAGGGTGATGTCGATGGATTCGGCGGCCAAGCGCGCGTCCAGCGCAGCGTCTTCCAGCACGGCCTTGCGTTCGGCCAGCGCGCTGGTGAGCGCGTCGCGGGAACGATTGATGGCTTCACCGGCGGCCTTGCGCTCGTCGGCCGGCAATGCGCCAAGCTGCTTGAGCTGGGCGGTGATGCTGCCGTTCTTGCCGAGCAGTGCCACGCGCAGGGCTTCCAGCGCATCGGGGCTGCTGGCAGCGGCCACGTCGGCGAGGGCCTGGGTGGTCAGGGATTGGATGTCACTCATGGATAGCCGGAGCCTCGCGTCGGTATGCCATCGCGATACGCGCCGGGCCGACCCCCGTCGCCACCGCTGTCGATCGGGGGCACCGGGAGGGCCACCGCCAACACAAAAAAGAATGGGGAAGGACTTGCGCCCTTCCCCATGCATTTGCCTTACCCACCACCGCTGCGCGACTGCGGCAACGGCGGGGGGAATGGACTTATGCCGCCAGCGCGCCCTTGGCCTTTTCGGCCAGTGCAGCAAAACCGGCTGCGTCGTGCACGGCGATGTCAGCCAGAACCTTACGGTCCAGGGTGATGCCGGACTTGAGCAGGCCATTCATGAAACGGCTGTAGCTCAGGCCGTTGATGCGGGCAGCCGCGTTGATGCGGGTGATCCACAGCGAACGGAAATTACGCTTCTTCTGCTTACGACCGATGTAGGCGTACTGCTGTGCCTTGATCACGGCCTGCTTGGCAACGCGGAAGACCTTGCGGCGAGCGTTGTAGTAACCCTTCGCAAGGGTCAGAATTTTCTTGTGGCGGCGACGCGCCTGTACGCCACGCTTTACTCGTGCCATGGGTCAGTCCTCAGAGGTAGGGAAGCATACGGTTCAAACGGCCTGCGTCTTCTGCACGAACATGGTTCGTCTGACGCAGATTGCGCTTCCGCTTGGTCGACTTCTTCGTGAGGATGTGGCTACGGTTGGCATGGCCAGCCTTGAACTTGCCGGAGGCGGTCTTGCGGAAACGCTTGGCCGCCGCCCGGTTGGTTTTGATCTTGGGCATTGCAATGTCCTTGATGATGTTTTGTCACTGACCAGGGCGGTGGCCTGCGCCACACTTTCCGTCCATGCCCTTGCCTGCTTGTAAGCCCGGGATCCCCGATGGGAACCAGGCCGGTCCTGTTGCCGTTGAAACAGCATGCCCGTTGCCGGGCCTGAAACCGTTCAAAACAGCGCCCCGCAAAACGGGGCCGCCCATTATGCCCGTGAACACGGGAGGTTGCAAACTGTTGATTGGGCGAATGTTTACCGCGGGCCGGCCGAACCTGAACGGAACGGCCGCGAGGGCCGGCGTCATGCCAGGCCGCGCACGCGGGAAACGGCAGAAGGCGCCGGTGGGCGCCCGCTGTGTGGTGCGCGAAGCAGGGAAGCCGAGCAACGCTCGGTGCAGCCGACCAACGGTCGGCTCTACCCCTCGCCACGTTGGGGTGTGCAGCCGACCAACGGTCGGCTCTACCCCCCGGTGGGCGGTTACTTCTTCTTCGGCGCGATCATCATCACCATCTGCCGGCCTTCAAGGCGCGGACGGGACTCGATCACGATGTCCTCACCCAGATCACCCTCGATCCGGTTGGCCATTTCGCGACCCAGTTCCTGATGGCTCATTTCACGGCCACGGAAGCGGATGTTGACCTTGATCTTGTCGCCCTCTTCCAGGAAACCGCGCATCTTGCGCAGCTTGATCTGGTAGTCGCCTTCATCGGTGACCGGACGGAACTTCACTTCCTTGATCTCGACCTGCTTGGTCTTCTTCTTGGCCTCGTTGGCCTTCTTCTGCGCTTCGAACTTGAACTTGCCGAAGTCCATGATCTTGCACACCGGCGGATCAGCCTGCGGCTGAATCTCGACCAGGTCCAGACCTTCGTCTTCGGCCATCGACAGCGCTTCGTCACGCGTCAACACGCCAATCATTTCTCCGTCGCTGCCGATCACGCGTACGCGCGGCACCCGGATTTCCTGATTCTTGCGGTTCTGTTTGTTGTCAGGGGTACTGATATTGCAATCTCCCAGAGGAATCAAACCGGCCCCTGGCGGATCATCCGCAGGGCCGGGACTTTCTTACACGGACTGTTCTGCCTGCAACCGCTCGATGAAGGCCTGGACGGACATGCTGCCCAGATCTTCGCCAGAGCGCGTACGCACGGCCACGGCGCCATTTTCCTTCTCACGGTCGCCAACCACCAGCAGGTACGGGACCCGCTGCAGCGTATGCTCGCGAATCTTATAACCGATCTTCTCGTTGCGCAAATCGGCGTTTACCCGGAAGCCTTGATCTGCAAGGGTTTTCCGGACTTCGCTCACGTATTCAGCCTGGGCATCGGTGATATTGGCCACCACCACCTGGGTCGGGGCCAGCCAGGACGGGAAGGACCCGGCGTGGTGCTCGATCAGGATGCCGATGAAACGCTCCATCGAGCCAACGATGGCCCGGTGCAGCATGACCGGGTGCTTCTTCTGGCTGTTTTCGTCCACGTACTCGGCGCCAAGGCGGCCGGGCATCATGAAATCGACCTGCATGGTGCCCAGCTGCCAGGTCCGGCCGATGGCGTCCTTGAGGTGGTATTCGATCTTCGGGCCGTAGAAGGCGCCCTCGCCCGGCAGCTCCTGCCATTCCACGCCACAGTTGCCCAGCGCCGAGCGCAGTGCGGCTTCGGCCTTGTCCCAGGTGGCATCGTCGCCCAGGCGCTTTTCCGGGCGCAGCGCGATCTTGATCTGGATGTCCTCGAAACCGAAGGTCGTGTACACCGCCAGCGCCTGCTGGTGGAAGGCGGTCACTTCGGCCTCGATCTGCGATTCGGTGCAGAACACGTGGCCATCGTCCTGGGTGAAACCGCGCACGCGCAGGATGCCGTGCAGCGCGCCGGACGGCTCGTTGCGGTGGCACGAACCGAACTCACCGTAGCGGATCGGCAGGTCGCGGTAGCTGTGCAGGCCCTGGTTGAACACCTGGATGTGGCCCGGGCAGTTCATCGGCTTGACCGCGTAGGTGCGCTTCTCCGACTCGGTGAAGAACATGTTTTCCTGGTAATTGTCCCAGTGGCCCGACTTCTGCCACAGCGACACGTCCAGGATCTGCGGGCAACGCACTTCACCGTAGCCGCTGTCGCGGTACACGCGGCGCATGTGCTGCTCCACCACCTGCCACAGCGCCCAGCCCTTGGGGTGCCAGAACACCAGGCCCGGGGCCTCTTCCTGCAGGTGGAACAGCTCCTGCTGCTTGCCGATGCGGCGGTGATCGCGCATTTCGGCTTCTTCGATGCGCTTGATGTAGGCCTCAAGCTGCTTCTTGTCGGCCCAGGCGGTGCCGTAGATGCGCTGCAGCTGCTCGTTCTTGGCATCGCCGCGCCAGTAGGCGCCGGAAATGCGGGTCAGCTTGAAGGCCTTCAGGAAGCGCGTGTTGGGCACGTGCGGGCCGCGGCACATGTCCACGTATTCCTGGTGGTAGTACATGCCCATGGCCTGGATCTCCGGGGACATGTCCTCGATCAGGCGCAGCTTGTAGTCCTCGCCACGCGCCTTGAAGATCTCGATGACCTCCGCACGCGGGGTGACCTTCTTGACCACATCGTAGTCCTGGGCAATCAGCTCGCCCATGCGCTTTTCAATGGCGGCCATGTCGTCCGGGGTGAACGGACGCTCGGAGTAGATGTCGTAGTAGAAACCTTCGGCGATGACCGGGCCGATCACCATCTTGACGTCCGGGTACAGCTGCTTGACCGCATGGCCGACCAGATGCGCGGCGGAGTGGCGGATGATCTCCACGCCCTCCTCGTCCTTGGCGGTGATGATGCGCAGGGTCGCGTCGCGATCGATCACATCGCTGGCATCGACCAGCACGCCGTCGACCGAACCGGCGATGGTGGCCTTGGCCAGGCCGGCGCCGATCGACTGGGCGACGTCCATGACACTGACGGGGTTTTCGAACTCACGGCGGCTGCCGTCGGGAAGCGTGATCGCGATCATGACTGGGCTTTTTCTGGTGGGCCCGCAACGCAGGCCGGGGAATCGGAGGTGGAACAGAGGCAACGGCGACACGCCGCTCGGCCATAAAAAAAGCGCCACGAAGGCGCCTGCAAGGGGCCGTCGGGAGCGTTCAGCGGTGGGCGATGGTAGTGCTCATGTCGCACGCTGGACCGGCGCTGGGCGCGGGCCACCTTGTTGCCTGGATGGATACCCTGCCGATCTTAAACCAAAGCGCGGATTTTTGCGCCCGCACCGCCCCGGCATGCGCCTGAACGCGCGGCTGTGGCAGACCAAAAGAGCAATGATTACCATGCGCAGCGGGCCGTGCGACAAGCGGCCCTGCCTTTCCCCCAAGGATCCACCATGGCCTCCGCTGCCCGTCCAACGTGCGTCCCGTGCTGAGCGGCACCACGCTTGCCCTGCTGTACTGCAGCGTCGCTGGCGCAGCGTCTGCGTTCTCGGCGCTGGCCTTCTATGCCGCCTCCCCGCACTGCCGCTGGCCGCGGCTGCGCCGTGCCGGGCGGTTGGGTCGGCAGATCGGGCTGGTGGCCGCCGCCACCTCGCTGTGGCTGTGGATGGGCCAGTTGGGTCTGGCCACCGGCCTGTGCGTGACCCTGGCCGGGTGGATGCTGACCGCCCTGATCCTGCCCTACCTGGCCGCCTGGACGCGTCCCGAGCGTGAGGCGCGGTCCTGATGTGGGCGCGTGCCCTGGCCGGGCTGGTCGCCGGCTTCTTGGTGGCCGCCGCATGTGCCGGGCTGGTGGCGTGGCTGCCGCCAGGCCCGTGGCAGAGCGCCATCGTGCCCAGCCTGATCACCTTCATCCCGTTCTGGATGCTGGCCGCGCTGTGGGCCTTCGCGTTCCGCAGCGGCGTGCGCGCGTGGGCCGGGCTCGGCATCAGTGCAGCGGCCGGTTTTGCCCTGCTGTGGCTCCTGCGCGCCGCCGATCTGGTGCAGTAAAGGAACCTCGATGAAATTCAGTTCGCTCACCCTGCGCACCTTCACCACACTGCATACCTGGGTTGGCCTGGTGGCCGGCTTTGCGCTGTTTGTGGCGTTCTATGCCGGCGCGATCACCGTGTTCCACCATGACCTGCCGCTGTGGCAATCGCCGCAGGCGATGACCCAGCCCGCGCAGACCCTGGACGACGCGCAGCGTCTGCTGGATGGCGTGCTGGCCCGGCACCCCGAAGCCCGCCAGCACCTGGGCATGACCTTCCCCGGTGCCGAGACGCCGCAATCGGTGGCCTATTGGCAGGACGCGAAGGGCACCTGGCTGTTCGCCTGGGCCGATCAATACGATGGCAGCCCTACCCCGCCCCAGGCCGGGCTGGCCGAGCTGGTCAACGAACTGCACTACACCCTGGGCCTTCCGGTGGCCGGCATCTACCTGATGGGCGTGGTCAGCCTGCTGTATGGGCTGGCGCTGCTGTCCGGGCTGGTGATCCACCTGCCCAAGCTGGCCGGCGACCTGTTCGCGCTGCGCCCGGGCCGCAACCTGAAGCAGATGTGGCAGGACGCGCACAACGTGATCGGCGTGCTCAGCCTGCCCTTCCACCTGCTGTTTGCGGTGACCGGCGCGCTGCTGTGCCTGGTGTTCCTGCAGATGGCCGCGCTCAACCCGCTGATCTACGACGGCAAGCTGCTGGCCGCGCTGCCGGCGGCGATGGATACCGCGCCGATCCGCGCCGCCAGCGGCGAGCCGGTCCGGGCCGGCAGCCTGGCCATGCTGCATGCCCGTGCGATCGCCGTGGCCAACGACCAGGGCCAGGCACGTTTCGAACCGGCGTACCTGAAGCTGGCCAACGCCGGCGATGCCAACGCGGTGATCGAGATCACCGGCGACGGCGGGGTGTCACTGGGTCCGTTGGGCGCCGTGGCGCTGGACGCCAATACCGGCGACATTCTGCACACCCAGTTGCCGGGCCGGCGCGACGCCAACCACGCCACGCTGGCAACCGCGTATGCCCTGCATTTCGGCGAGTTCGGCAACGGTCTGGTGCCTTGGCTGTATTTCGCGCTGGGCCTGGGCGGTGCCTTCCTGTTCTATTCGGGCAACCTGCTGTGGATCGAGTCGCGGCGCAAGCGCCGTCAGCAGGCCCAAGGCCGTGCCCAGATCAACATGGCGCGCGCCACGGTCGGGGTGTGCATCGGCCTGTGCGTGGCCATCTCGGCCGCCTTCGTCGGCGTGCAGCTGCTGGAACACCTGGCCCCCGCACAGGCCGACGCCGGCATGCGCTGGATCTGTTTCCTGGTCTGGGGCGGCTGCGCCCTGTGGGCGGCGCTGCGCGCGCCGTGGCAGGCCGCACGCGAGCTGCTGTGGGCCGCGGCAATCGTCACCGCGCTGATCCCGCTGGTGCATGGGGCGATGAGCGGGCTGTGGCTGTGGACCAGCGCTCAGCGCGGCTACTGGCCGCTGTTCTGGGTGGACGGGGTGGCGCTGGCCATGGCCCTCGGGTTCGCCGCGATGGCGCGCGCCAGCAGCCGACGCGCGATCCACGGCGAGCCGAACAGCGTGTGGGCGCGACCGCAGCGTCTGGCCACGCCCGCGCCGTGACTGCCGACGCGGCGCTCCGCGCGCCGTGCCCTCGCCCACCGGCGCCCTTGTGCGGGCGGGCTTTCAGAAACCTTCAGGCGTTCTTCCAGCACTTCAGTCGCGTCCATGGCGTAGTCAGGCTCCCCTTCGAGGAGCCTGACCATGCACACCCGTTCACCCCGTTTCACCGCCCTGATCCTGTTCTGGCTCGCCTGCCTGCCACTGGCGGCCCGGGCGGCGCCACCGACACCGGATCCGGCCAAGCTGGCCGCCCTGGAAGCGGCCATCGCCGCCGAAGACATCAAGCAGGTCACCAGCGTGCTGCTGATGGTGGACGGACAGATTGTCTACGAGCACTACTTCAACGGGGCCAGCGCCGACACGCTGCATGATGTGCGCTCGGCCAGCAAAAGCGTCACCGCGATGCTGGTCGGCGCGGCCATCGGCGATGGCCACCTGCCGGGAGTGAAGGCGCGGGTCTACGACTACTTCCCCGAATTCACCGCCACCCATCCGGTCGATCCGCGCCTGCGTGCGACCACGATCGAAGACCTGCTCACCATGAGCAGCCTGTGGGAGTGCGACGACGAGAACGCGTTCTCGGCCGGCAACGAAGAACGCATGTACGTCACCGAGCGCTGGCTGGACTTCGCCCTGGCGTTGCCGGTGAAGGGCTTCGCCCCGTGGATGACGCGCCCGCAGGACAGTCCGCATGGGCGTGCCCACGCCTACTGCACGGCCAATTCGTTCGTGCTGGGCGCCGTGCTGGAACGCGCCACGAAGATGCCGCTGGCCGACTATGCCGCCCAGGCGCTGGAGCGTCCGCTGGGGATCAACGCCAGCCGGTGGAACCGTTCGCCGGAAGGCATCGGCATGGGCGGCGGCGGCACCCGCTACCGCAGCCGGGACCTGGCACGCCTGGGCGCGCTGGTGCTGGCCGGCGGGCGCTGGCAGGGCAAGGCGCTGATCCCGGCTGACTATGTGGCGGCGATGGTCAGCGCACAGGCCAGCACCGGCGATGGCAGCGACTACGGGTACCAGTGGTGGGGCCTGAAACTGCCCGTGCAGGGACGCGAAACGACACTGTGGGCGATGTCCGGCAACGGCGGCAACTACGTGTTCGTGATCCCGGACAGGAAGCTGGTGGCGGTGATCACCAGCAGTGCCTACAACCGCAACTACGCCCACCCGCAGTCGCGCCGCATCCTCACCGGGTTCCTGCTGCCTTCGCTGGACTGAGCCCATCCAGCTCGCCTGGCCGCCACGCGGCGGCCAGGACCTGCGCGCGCTGCGCAGCGACATCCGCGTCGATCCGGGCCAACAGCCGCGACCACCCGGGTGCCGCGCGCAGCGGGGCGAACAGCGGCGTGGCACGCAGCCAGGCGGCATCGCGGAAACCCGCGTCCACCGCGCGTTGCAGGTCGGCCACGGCGGCCGTCGTATCGCCCTGGGCCTGGTGCAGCAGGGCGCGTTCGATGGCCATGTCCGACCAGCCATCCCCGGCCTCGCCCGCCTGCGCCTGCAGCTGCGCGGCGATCCACGCCGACGTGGGCGGCGTGGTGCCGTGCAGGCCGACCAGGGTCTGCCCCATCGACTGCTGCGGACGCAGCGCCCGGCCGCGCTCGAAGGCCTGCGCCGCGCCGGTGGCGTCGCCCAGCAGGAGCAGCATCTCGCCCTGCAGGCGGAACAACTGTGGATGCGGCGTACCGCGCGCAAGCGCCTCCTGCAGCGCCGTCCGTGCCCGGCCCGCATCACCCCTGAGCAGCAGGCTGCGCGGCCAGGCGATGTTGGCGAACACGTTGTCGGGGAACAGCTGGAAGTTGCGTTCGTGGCGACGTGCCGCGGCGTCGGTGAAGCCGAGCAGTTCCAGCTCGCGCGCGACCTGCACCTCACGGAAGCGGACGCGTTCGGGCGCGCGCAGCGACAGGTTGGCCTGCAGGGCCTGCGCAAGGTGGCCCTGTTCCTGCTGCAGGTACGCCAGCGAGGCGCGCGTGCGCTCATCGTCCGGGTCGCGCTGCAACGCCCGCTGGTAATCGGCGATTGCGCGCGGCATCGACCCCAGGCAGTCATGCGCGTACCCGCGTGCAGCGAACGCGGCGGCATCGTCCGATGCGGCGCGCAGCACCCGGTCCGCTTCGAGCACGGCCTGCTGCGCACGCTCGGCGGGACCATTGAACAGGCAGGTATCGGCTGCCAGCGCACGTGCCAGCCCGCGTCGTGCGGCAGGCAGGTCCGGATCGACCTGCAGCGCCTGCCGATACAGCGCGATGGCGCGCGCGTTGTTGCTGGCCTGGCCGATGCCGGCGTAGTGGTCGGCACGCTGCAGCAGCGGGTCGGCCGGGGAGCGCGGCGCGGCGGCGGGCCAGGCCACGACGGCCACGGCCGCGGCGACCACCACCGCACTGGCGGCAACGGCGGATGCGCGCCATCCCCAGCGCCGCGTCAGGGGCGGTGCCTGGTCTGCGGGTGCGGCCTGCGCGACTGGCTGCACGGGCGCGCAGAGCTGGTAGCCACGGCCGCGGACCGAGCGCACATAGCGCGGGCTGCGGCTGTCATCGCCCAAGGCCTGCCGCAGCAGCTTCACCCGCTGGCTGATCGCATCTTCGCCGACCACGGCCGGGGCCCACACCTGCGCGGCGAGGGTATCGAAGCTCACCACGTTGGTACCGTGCGCCAGCAGGCAATCGAGCAGCCGCCAACTCAGTCCGCTGACCGGCAGAACGGCATCGCCGCGCCGCACCTGTTGCATGGCGCGGTCGATGTCCAGGTCCAGCAGGCGCACGGTCTCCATGCGGTCAAGCATAGGGCACGGCGCAACCGCCCCGCAGGTGCCGTTGGTCTCCCGCCCTGCAGCCCGCCCTCACTCACCGTGCATTGCCGGCAGCAGGGGTAACGTGCCGGTTTCCCCGCCGTGCCGCACTGCCATGACCGACCTGCATATCGACCGCCTCGACCACCTCGTACTCACCGTGGCCGACATCGACACCACCTGCGATTTCTACCGGCGCGTGCTGGGCATGCAGGTGGAGACCTTCGGCGCCGGGCGCACCGCGCTGCGCTTCGGGCTGCAGAAGATCAACCTGCATGCTGCGGGACGCGAGTTCGAGCCCAAGGCGCTGCGCCCCACGCCCGGCTCGGCGGACCTGTGCCTGATCACCTATGCCGGCATGGACGAGATCCTGGCCCACCTGCAGGCGCAGCAGGTGGACGTGGAAGACGGCCCGGTGCAGCGCACGGGCGCCACCGGGCCGATCCTGTCGGTGTACTTCCGCGATCCCGACGCCAACCTGATCGAGGTGTCGCACTACCTGGACTAAGGCAGGAACGGCGCAGCCATCGCCTGCAGCAGGCTGCCCTGTGCGTCGTCGCCGGTCAGCTCCCAGGTGAATACCCCGCGCAGCGCGGCGGACTTGGCGAACGCGGCGCGCAACCCGATCGACGTCGGGTCTTCATAGCTGATGAAGATCCGTTGGGTCGGGTTGTACAGCCACGGACTCTGCGCCACCGGATGCCATTGCCGCTGCCAGCCGGGCGCGTCCAGGAATTCGCTGCGGATGCGTCGCCAGTCACCGGCATCGAACGGGCCGCTGTAAGGCTGGTACAGGCCATCGTTGCCGCCAGCGGTGGCGCGGAAACCGCGCCCGTAGAACGGCACGCCCAGCACCAGTTTGCTGGCCGGTACGCCGTGCTGCTGGTAGTAGGCCACGGCGCCTTCCACGTTGTTCCACCGGCGCTGCGCCGGGTCCAACGGATCGTCGGCCACCTCACGCAGCGGCGCGTTGAAGGTGGACACGGCCGAGAAGCCGGTGCCCATGTCGTAGCTCATCAGGTTGATGAAATCGAGCGTCTGGCCCAGTTCCTTCAGCGCATAGCTGCGCGCCGGATCGTAGGGGCCGTCGGTCTGCACGCGCCCGGCCGGCAGCGCGGCGGTAAGCAGCAGGTGGCGCTTGTCGGCCGTGCCGGCCGCGTCCAGCTGGCGGCGGAACTCGCGCACCAGCAGGGTCATGTTGCGCCGATCCTGCGGGCGATCGGTGACCTCCAGCGGTCCGCCGTACACCGGGAATTCCCAGTCAATGTCCACGCCGTCGAAACTGCCGCGGTGCGTGTCGAAGAACAGCGCAACGCAGGACGCAACAAACCGCGCGCGGCTGTCGGCCGTCAACGCCGCGTTGGAGAAGCCGCCCGCGTTCCAGCCGCCGATCGATATCAGCGTATGCAGCGTCGGATGCGCACGCTTGAGCGCGGCCAGCGCCTTGAAATGCGCGTCCGCCTGCGGCTCCACCACGCACCGGCCCGCGTCGATGGTGGCGAATGCGTAGAACAGATGGGTGAGCGTGTCGGCGGGGATGTCCGCGACCGGATAGCGTTCGGCCGAGCCACCCGGGTAATACGCCCCGATCACCTTGGACGGTGGTTCGGCGGCGGAAGCGGCCAGCGACAGCGCGGCGGCGGCGCAGGCGGCAAGAACGGCAAGGCGCTGGCGGAACATGCAGACTCCAAGGGGTCGGTGGCCGGGCCACGTTAGCAAATGCACATGCGGGCGACGACGGAAATACAGGCGTTTTGGCGCCATGTCCGGCACATTCGTCCAGCGGACAACACCGCCCCGTCGGCATGCGCCAATGCCGTGTCCCGCACGGCCGATCGCGGCATCGGGCAAGGTCCGCTGATGTCCTGTCGCGCCACTGCCGCATGCCCGCACGACAGGCGACGGTACGCCTGGATTCGGCCTATCCTGCGCACATGACCGACACTTCCGATCCACGCGACACCGCACCGGACACCGCCGCCAGGGACGCGCTGGAAGCGCGCGCCTACGATGCCTTCGACCACGGCCAGCTGAAGCAGGCCAGTGCGCTGTTCGGCGAACTGACCACGCTGGCGCCCGAGGTGCCGTACCTGCATTACATGCGCGGCCTTGCCCACAAGTACCTGCGCGACTGGCCCGCCGCGCTGCAGCATGCCCTGCGCGCGCAGGCGCTGCATGGGTCGGCCGACGACGCCAGTGCCTGGAATGCCGGCATCGCCGCGACCGCCCTGGGCGACTGGGCCGAAGCGCGCCGACAGTGGACGCGGTGCGGCATCGGCCTTCCCGAGGGCGACGGTCCGATCGAACACGATTTCGGTCTGGTCTCCATCCGTCTCAATCCCTGGGGCAATGGTGAAACGGTGTTTGCACGGCGCATCGACGTGGTGCGCGCGCGATTGTTGAACGTACCCCTGCCGGAAACCGGCCACCGGCTGTTCGACATCGTGCTGCATGACGGCGCCAAGACCGGCGAGCGCGCGCTGGATGACGGTACGGTGCCGGTGTTCAACGCCCTGCAGATCCTGCAGCGCTCGGACCACCGCACCTTCGTGGCGTTCATCCGCTGCCCCTCGGCCGACGACCTGGACGAACTGCAGCAGGCCGAATTGCCCGGCATCGGCTACGTGGAAGACTGGACCGCATCGATCGTGTCGCTGTGCCTGCGCTGCAGCTATGGCGTCGGCCACGGCGAGGAGGATGCGGCGGACACCGCGCACGATGAAGGCGCGGCCAGCAACGATGACTGGCAGGTCGAACGCAACCTGGGCATCGGTGCGCAGGGCAAGGCGGCCGTGGAGCGGCTGCTGGCCAACTGGGTGGCTGCGGGGCCGGGGCGCAGCGTCGACGCGATCGAGAGCCCGCCGTGCGAGGAGAGTGCACCGGAAGAAGGCACGGTGTGGTGGCGGGGTGTGGGCGACGATGAGGACGAGAGCGAGGCGTAGGCGCCTGCCTGGAGAGTATCGTCGGCCGGGTTACGGAACGACAGACACAAAAAAGCGGGCCGAAGCCCGCTTTTTTGTTGTGCGAAAGCGTGAGGCGCAGACGTGAGGACCAATGGTCCTCACCTACCGCGCCACCGGCCCGGCCGATTACTCGGCGACGGCGCCTTCGCCTTCTTCGACGGCCTTCATCGACAGGCGGATACGGCCCTGCTTGTCGACTTCCAGCACCTTGACCTTGACCACATCGCCTTCCTTCAGCACGTCGCCGACCTTCTCGACGCGGTCGCTGGAGATCTGCGACACGTGCACCAGGCCGTCCTTGCCCGGCAGGATAGTGACGAACGCACCGAAGTCCATGATCTTGGCGACCTTGCCTTCGTAGATGCGGCCCGGCTCGACGTCCGAGGTGATCTGCTCGATGCGGGCCTTGGCAGCCTGCGCAGCGATGGCATTGACCGACGCGATGACGATGGTGCCGTCATCCTGGATGTCGATCTGGGTGCCGGTTTCCTTGGTGATGGCCTGGATGGTCGAACCACCCTTGCCGATCACTTCGCGGATCTTGTCCGGGTGGATCTTGATGGTCAGCAGGCGCGGCGCGTAGTCCGACAGCTCCTGGCGCGGAGCGGTCAGGCCGTGGGCCATTTCACCCAGGATGTGCAGACGGCCAGCCTTGGCCTGCTGCAGTGCCTGCTTCATGATCTCTTCGGTGATGCCTTCGATCTTGATGTCCATCTGCAGGGCGGAGATGCCCTCAGCGGTACCGGCCACCTTGAAGTCCATGTCGCCCAGGTGATCTTCGTCACCCAGGATGTCGGACAGGACGACGAAGCGCTCGCCCTCCTTGACCAGACCCATGGCGATACCGGCCACCGGCGACTTGACCGGCACGCCGGCGTCCATCAGGGCCAGCGAGGAGCCGCAGACCGAGGCCATCGACGAGGAGCCGTTCGACTCGGTGATTTCCGACACGACGCGGATCGTGTACGGGAAGGATTCCAGCGACGGCATCACTGCCAGCACGCCGCGCTTGGCGAGGCGGCCGTGGCCGATTTCGCGACGCTTCGGGCCCATCATGCGGCCGGTCTCACCCACCGAGTAGGGGGGGAAGTTGTAATGGAACAGGAAGTTGTCCTTGTACTCACCGGACACGGCGTCGATCACCTGACCGTCGCGGGCGGTGCCCAGCGTGATGGTCACGATGGCCTGCGTTTCACCGCGGGTGAACAGCGACGAACCATGGGTACGCGGCAGGATGCCGGTCTTCACGGCGATCGGGCGGACGGTGTCCAGCGCACGGCCGTCGATGCGGACCTTGGTGTCCAGCACCGAGTTGCGCATGGTGCTGTATTCCAGCTCGCCGAATTCCTTCGACAGCTCGGCCGGGTTCCAGCCTTCAGCGGCCACACGGCCAGCCAGCGACTCGACCACGTCCTTCTTGATCGCCGAGATGGCGTCGCGGCGCTGCAGCTTGTCGCGCACCTGGAAGGCTTCGCCCAGACGCGGGCCGATGGCTTCCTGCAGGGCGCTGATCAGCACCTCGTTCTTGGCCGGGGCCACCCAGGTCGACGGCTTGGTGCCGGCTTCCACGGTCAGCTCGTTGATCGCGTTGATGACCTTCTGCATTTCGCGGTGACCGAAGGTCACGGCGCCCAGCATCACGTCTTCGGACAGCAGCGCGGCTTCGGATTCCACCATCAGCACGGCGTTGGCGGTACCGGCGACAACCAGTTCCAGCTCCGAATCCTTCAGTTCGGTCACGGTCGGGTTGAGGATGTACTCACCGTTCTTGTAACCCACCTTGGCAGCGGCGATCGGACCCTTGAACGGGGTGCCGGCCAGCGACAGTGCAGCCGAGGCACCGATCAGCGCGGCGATGTCGCCGTCGATGTCCGGGTTCAGCGACATCACCGTAGCGATGATCTGAACTTCGTTCTTGTAGTCTTCCGGGAACAGCGGACGGATCGGGCGATCGATCAGGCGCGAAATCAGCGTCTCTTTTTCGGTCGCGCGGCCTTCGCGCTTGAAGAAGCCACCCGGGATACGGCCACCGGCGTAGAACTTCTCCTGGTAGTCACAGGTCAGGGGGAAGAAGTCCTGGCCCTCACGCGCGCTCTTGGCAGCTACGGCGGAGACCAGCAGCACGGTGTCGTCGAACTTGACGATGACGGCGCCACCGGCCTGGCGGGCGATTTCGCCGGTCTCAAGCGTGACGGTGTGCTTGCCGTACTGGAAGGTTTTGGTGATTTTTGCCACGGGGGATGTCCTTGGGATGATGCTTTCTTCGAATGGACCGCGGGCGACCCTTGCCGCCGACGGGTGACCGGTTGTCCGGCCCAGGCGTTTGATGCGGTACTACCAAAACAAAACCGCGGCGCATTCCTGCGCCGCGGTTGGGATTCCTGCTTAGCGACGCAGGCCGAGCTTTTCGATCAGGGCCTTGTAACGCGGAGCGTCTTTCTTCTTCAGGTAGTCGAGCAGGCTGCGGCGGCGGTTGACCATCTGCAGCAGACCGCGGCGGCTGTGGTGATCCTTCTTGTGGGTCTTGAAGTGGCCGGTCAGCAGTTCGATGCGGGCGGTCAGCAGGGCGACCTGGACTTCCGGGGAGCCGGTGTCGGCGGCGCTGCGCTTGTTGTCTTCAATGACTTTCTGGGTGTCGATCGACATATCTGTTTTCTCTTGGATGCGTGGCCCGCAGAAACGTCCCATTGACGTACCGCGCGACTCGCCGTTAACGAAAGGATGAACCCGCAGGACGCGGGAAGCCTGAAAAGGCCGCGAAATTGTAACGGGCGCAGCCCTCCGGGACAAGGACCGGCTGCGCCGGGGTCAGCCCTGCCCGGCCAGGTTGAAGCGCCGCTGCGGTGCCAGCCGCCCGTTCTCGTCGACCTGGCCAAGGCCCTGGATGGCCTCGTCCGGGCCGTATACCACCACCGTGCCCTGGGCCCAGGCCGGGTCGCGCAGGCGCTGGCCCACGCAGAACCGCGGGGTCTGTTCAGCATCCAGGGTCACCCGCGGATAGTGCGCCAGGCCGGCGTCCAGCGGCAGCAGCAGCGCATCGATGGCCGCTTCGTCACCCTCCTCCACCAGGGTTCGCAGCGTGTCCAGGGACACCATCGGCGCCTCGCGGAAGGGGTCCACCCACAGCCGGCGCAGGCCGGCGATGTGTGCCCCACAGCCCAGGGTTTCCCCGAGGTCGCGGGCCAGGCTGCGGATATAGGTGCCTGAACCGCAGGTCACGCGCAGCCGCAGCCGGGTCGGTTGCTGCTCCAGCACCTCGATGGCGTGTACCTCCACCTGGCGCTCCGGCGCCTCGATGACCTCGCCGCGGCGCGCTTTCAGGTACAGCGGTTCGCCGCCCTGCTTGAGCGCCGAGTAGATCGGCGCACGCTGCAGGATGCGCCCCTTCAACGGGGCCAGCGCGGCCGCCAGCGCGTCGGCGCTGATCGGCGGCACCGGCCGTTCGCGCAGCACTGCGCCATCGGCGTCGTCCGTGTCGGTGGTCTGGCCCAGCACCACCTCGGCGTCGTAGGCCTTGGCCGAGCCCAACAGCAGGCCGGCAATCTTGGTGGCCTCGCCGAAGCACAGCGGCAGCAGGCCGGTGGCCAGCGGGTCCAGGCTGCCGGTGTGGCCGCCCTTCTCGGCGCGGTACAGGCGCCGCGCGATCTGCAGCGCAGCGTTGGAACTCATGCCGCCCGGCTTGTCGAGCAGCAGGATGCCGTCCAGGCGACGGAATGTGATTCGGGATGCCATGTCGTGGTTTCAATCGGCGCCATGTGGCGCTGCCGGCAGTCCCGGCGGTCGGCGGCGCGGTCGTTGTCGACCCGGGCACCGCCCCATAAGACAACAGCCCTTGCGGGCTGTTGGTCCATCAATCAGATTTCTTGTCGCTTTCGTCCGCGTCGCCATCCCCGGCGTCGTCCTCGGGCTGTCGGCTCTTTTCCGCCGCCAGCGTATCGGGGAGGTCACGCAGGATGTTGTCGATGCGCTCGCCGCGATCCACCGAATCATCGTAGTGGAAGTGCAGTTCGGGCACGTGGCGCAGCTTCATGGCACGCGCCAGCTCCATCCGCAGCTCCCAGGCCAGTTCCTTCAGGCCCTTCATGGCTTCTACCGAACGTTCGGGCATCAGCGCGGTGACGAAGATCTTGGCATGCGCCATGTCACGGGTGATTTCCACGTCGGAGACGCTCACCGAAGGCAGGCCGTGTACACGCACGGCGTTGTGCACGAGCGTCCCCAGTTCGCGGCGGATCTGGGCGGAAACACGGTCGGTTCGATGGAAGGTCTTTGGCACGGTAGGCGGACTCGTCTTGAAGGGTGATGCGTGAGCGAAAAAGCCGGACCGCGCGAAGCGGTCCGGCCTGGAACATTACAGGGTGCGCGGCACTTCGATACGCTCGAAGCACTCGATCTGGTCACCCGGCTTGACGTCGTTGTAGGCCTTCACGCCGATACCGCATTCGGTGCCGTTGCGAACTTCGTCGACGTTTTCCTTGAAGCGACGCAGCGATTCCAGCTCGCCTTCGAACACGACAACGCTGTCGCGCAGGACGCGGATCGGCTTGCTGCGCTTGACCGTGCCTTCGATGATCATGCAGCCAGCGACTGCACCGAACTTCGAGCTGCGGAACACATCGCGGACCTGGGCGATACCGATGATCTCTTCGCGGATTTCCACGCCGAGCAGACCCGAGGCCACCTGCTTCACCTGATCGATCACGTCATAGATGATCGAGAAGTAACGCAGGTCCACGCCGTTGGATTCAATGATGCGGCGGGCCGAAGCATCCGCACGCACGTTGAAGCCGATCACGGTGGCCTTGGAGGCAACCGCCGAGTTGGCGTCCGACTCGGTGATGCCGCCCACGCCGGAGTGGATCACGTTGATGCGGATGTCTTCGTTGGACAGCGCAACCAGTGCCTGGCTCAGCGCCTGCACCGAACCCTGCACGTCGGCCTTGATCACCAGGTTCAGCACCTGCTGGCCATCGCCCTTGCCCAGGGTTGCCATGATGTCTTCCATCCGGCTGCCGGCCGACTGCACCAGACGCGATTCACGGCGCTTGGTTTCGCGCTGCTGCGCGACGTCCTTGGCCAGACGCTCGTCTTCGACCACGACGAAGTCATCACCGGCATCCGGCACGCCGGACAGACCCAGCACCTGCACCGGAATCGACGGGCCGGCCTGGTCGGGCTGTGCGCCGGTTTCGTCGAACAGCGCGCGCACGCGGCCGTACTGGATACCGCAGACCAGGTAGTCGCCCTTCTTCAGCGAACCCTGCTGCACCAGCACGGTCGCGATCGGACCGCGGCCCTTGTCCAGCGAGGACTCAATGACCACACCGCTGGCGCGGCCATCAGGCACGGCCTTCAGTTCGAGCAGTTCGGCCTGGACCGAAATCGCGTCGAGCAGGTCGTCGATGCCCAGGCCAGCCTTGGCCGAGATTTCGACCATCTGGATGTCGCCACCGAAGTCTTCGGACACGACCTGCTCGGTGAGCAGCTCGTTCTTGACGCGCATCGGGTCGGCACCGGCCTTGTCGATCTTGTTGATCGCCACGATCAGCGGCACACCGGCAGAACGCGCATGCTGGATGGCTTCCTTGGTCTGCGGCATCACGCCGTCGTCGGCCGCCACCACCAGCACCACGATGTCGGTCAGCTTGGCACCGCGGGCACGCATGGACGTAAACGCCGCGTGGCCCGGGGTATCCAGGAAGCTGATCACGCCCTTCGGCGTTTCAACGTGGTACGCACCGATGTGCTGGGTGATGCCACCGGCTTCGCCCGTGGCGACCTTGGTGCGGCGGATGTAATCCAGCAGCGAGGTCTTGCCGTGGTCGACGTGGCCCATGATGGTGACCACCGGCGGACGTGCCGCCGGCTCGCCCTGGTTGCCACCGGCCAGCGCCAGCAGCGCGTCTTCGGCGTCGTTGGTGTTGGCACGGATCACGTTGTGGCCGAGTTCTTCGGTCACCAGCGCAGCGGTGTCGTGGTCGATGGTCTGGGTGATGGTCGCCATGACGCCCATCTTGAACAGCGCCTTCACCACGTCGCCGCCCTTCAGGGCCAGCTTCTGGGCCAGATCGGCCACGGTGACGGTGTCGCCGATGGTGACGTCACGCACGATCGGAGCGACCGGACGTTCGAAACCATGGGCACCGCCGCCGCTGCGCGACTGGTTGCTGTCACGACGGCCGCCGTGCTGGGTACGCCCGGTCGGGCGACCACGCGAGTTGCTGTTGTTGCCGCGACGGGCACGATCGGCAGCCGACAGGTGCAGCTGACCGGCGAAGCGGTTGCCACCCTCGTCGTCACGCTTGGCGCCCGGACGGTTGTTGTTGTTGTTGTTCGAGTTGCGGTCATCCGAACGCGGAGCCGGACGCGCAGCCGACGGCGCCGACGGGCGCGCGGCGCGGGCCGGTGCATCGGCAGCAGCGGCCGGCTTGGCAGCCGCCGGCGCCGGTGCAGGCGGTGCGTTCTTGGCCGCTTCAGCAGCGGCTTCGGCGGCCTTGCGCTCGGCTTCGGCGCGCTCCTTGGCGTCGATTTCTTCCTGACGCTTGCGGGCGATTTCCTCGTCGCGTGCACGGTCCTTTTCGGCCAGTGCGCGCTGCTCGTCCAGATTGCGCTGGCGGGATTCCTCCAGCTTGCGCAGGATGTCGGCGCGCTCTTCATCCGCCGTCATCGGCTTGCCGCTGGCGTCCTTCATGTAGGTGCGCTTCTGGCGCACTTCCACGTTGACAGTGGTCTTGCTGCGGCCGGCGCTGACGGTCACTTCCTGCAACTTGCGACGGTTGAGGGTGATCTTCTTGGCGGCGTCGTCGGTGCTCTCGACGGGCTGCTCGGTCTTGCCGTGCGAACGACGAAGGAAGCCCAGGAGCTTCACCTTCTCGGTGCTGGTCACGACCTGGTCGGGACCGCTGAACTTCATGCCGGCTTCGGCAAGTTGTACAAGCAGTTTATCGACCGGGGTGTTGACCAGTTCGGCAAGCTTGCGGATGGTGGTTTGCTGCGACATTCGGATCCTATGATCTGGTTGGCGCTCCCTCGAAACGTGCGAAGGCAGCGCGGAGTCTAAGCCCTGAGCGGGTCAGGGCACTGTTCATCGCTGGCTCATTCGCCGCGCTCCAGGCGGGCGATCTCCTCGGCTCGGGCGGCCAGGATCAGGGCGGCGGCGCGCTCCTGGTCCAGGTCCTCGATACCGAACTCGAGGATCTCGTCGGCGGCCAGGTCCGACAGGTCCTCACTGGTACGCACGCCGTGACCGGCCAGGGCGTAGGCAGTTGCCTCGTCCATGCCTTCCAGGGCGAGCAGGTCGTCCGACGGCGAACCGTCTTCCAGACCTTCTTCCACCGCCAGCGCCTCGTTGAGCAGCGCATCGCGGGCACGGGCACGCAGTTCTTCGACGATGTCTTCGTCGAAGCCTTCCACGGCCAGCAGTTCGCCGACCGGGACGTAGGCGATTTCTTCCACGGTGTTGAAGCCTTCGGTCACCAGGATGGCGGCGATTTCTTCATCCACTTCCAGCTTGTCCATGAACAGCTGACGGGCAACGCCCTGCTCTGCCTCGGACTTGGCGGTCACCTGGTCCTGGGTCATCACATTGAGCTGCCACCCGGTCAGGCGGCTGGCAAGACGGACGTTCTGGCCGCCCTTGCCGATCGCCTGGGCCAGGCGCTCTTCAGCGACGGCCAGGTCCATGGAATGCTTTTCTTCGTCGACGATGATCGACTGCACTTCGGCCGGCGCCATCGCGTTGATGACGAAGTTGGCCGGGTTCTCGTTCCACAGCACGATGTCCACGCGCTCACCGTTGAGCTCGTTGGACACGGCCTGGACGCGCGAACCGCGCATGCCGATGCAGGCACCGATCGGATCGGTACGCGAATCGTGGGCCAGCACGGCGATCTTGGCGCGGTCGCCCGGGTCACGTGCACAGGCCTTGATCTCGACCAGGCCTTGGCCGACTTCCGGCACTTCGAGCTTGAACAGTTCGATCATGAATTCCGGGGCGGCGCGGCTGATGAACAGCTGCGGGCCACGCGGTTCCGAACGGACTTCGGCCAGGTAACCGCGGACGCGGTCGCCGGCGCGCAGGACGTCGCGCGGGATGCCCTTGTCCTTCGGGATGAAGGCTTCGGCGTTGCCACCGAGGTCCACATAGATGTTGCCGCGCTCGGCGCGCTTGACCACACCGGTGACCAGTTCGCCAACGCGGTCCTTCCATGCATCCACGACCTGCTGGCGCTCGGCTTCGCGCACGCGCTGGACGATGACCTGCTTGGCGGCCTGGGCAGCAATGCGGCCGAAGTCGGGGTTTTCGATCTGTTCTTCGATGTAATCGCCAACTTCGACGCCTTCGGCTTCGTCGATGGCATCCATCAGGCGGATCTGGCGGTCCGGGGACTCCATGACCACGTCATCGGCCACCACTTCCCAGCGGCGGAAGGTTTCGTAGTTGCCGTCCTTGTGGTCGATCGACACACGGGCCAGCACTTCTTCGTCGGGGTAGCGCTTCTTCGCAGCCGACGCCAGTGCTGCCTCGATGGCATCGAAGATCACTTCACGCGGAACGCCCTTTTCATTGGCGACCGCATCCACTACCAGCAAAAGTTCCTTGCTCATTGGCTCACTCCGCGCGCGGCTTTTTAGCCGCCGGCTCGTTGGATGGTTTCTTGTTCGCCTTGCCACCCTGCTTGGGTGCCGGGCCAGTCGGTTTGGTCGGAGCGAGGCCGAGGGCGGCCCAGTCCGGCATGATGCGTGCCTTGTCGATATTCTCGACGTCGGCGGTGAACGGGGCGTTGTCGACCTTGAAGGTGACGGTACCCTGCTCATTGTCTACAGCGAGAATCTCGCCCTGCAGGCGACGACGGCCGTCCTGCGGAAGCTTGAGCGTGACCTTGGCGGATTCGCCGATGGCACGCTCGAATTGTTCTGCGGTGAACAGCGGGCGATCCACACCGGGAGACGAAACTTCCAGGGTGTAATTGGCGCTGATCGGGTCTTCGACGTCCAGCTGCGCGGACACTTCGCGGCTGACGCGTTCGCAGTCGTCGATGTTGACGATACGCTCGGGCTGTTCGGCCAGCGGCACGTCGATGTAGAGGCGCAGCGTCGCACCACCCGGGGCAGTGAGATATTCCACGCCCAGCAGCTCCAGACCCAGCGACTGAACGGTGGGGGCGAGCAGATTCGCGATTTCGGTTGCCTTGTCGCTCACAGTCGGCCTTGATTCGTTGAAAGAGATACGGTTTGGCCAGTCACGCTGGCCGGGCTCTACTGAACATGTTCCGGAAACAACAAAGGGCCCGCTGGGCCCCTTGTCCGGTACAACTCCGGTCATGCTGGATTCCGGTAGCGGGAACACACGCGGTGTGTGTTCCTGCGAGCCCAGCCTTCCGGGGGGTCACGGCGGCCTGGGTACAGGGTGCCGTTCCTGGAAGCCGGTCGCGGGCCGCATTCACATCCGTTGAAAGGATATGCATGGACAGTCCGCTAAGCCGCTGATGATAGCCGTTGCACCGCGCTGGTGCAATGGCTGGGGGTTTTTGCCGGGTGGCTATTGCGAAAGCTGAACAGGGCGTGGTTGGCTTCTGGCGCGTAGATCGAAGGCTGGGCTGGTCGCTTGTGTCGCGGGCACCGGCGCGGGTGGGTTGGCGGGACACGCCGTGAATCCATCCGTGGAGGCTCGTGAGCGCCATCCATGGCGCCCAACGGTCCCGCCAACCCACCCGCACCGGCACCTGGATGCAAATGGGCCAGTCGTTGAGATCAAACAAGGCAGCGCTACGCGCCAACAGCCAAGCCAGATCCCTGCCCTACCCCGCACCACCACCCACTCAACAAACCCAAACAACACACCCGACCGAATCCTCAGCACTTGGCGATACGGCGAAAAGAAACCGAAAGCAGAGCCGGCCGTTGATCTTCGTTGCACACCGACACTCTATGGAGGCGCTGGCATGGGTGGGCTTGCGGGGCCCTCCAGCGCATGGATGCGCTGGCGGAGCTTACAAGGACGTACTTGCAGCGTGCCCCGCAAGCCCACCCATGCCAGCGCCCTCCCAGATGCCCGCGCACCGAATTTGCTCTGGCCCTGGCTTCAGCGGTTGCTTTTGCCTTTTGCCTTTTGCCTCGAAAAAACAACCAAACCCCACAACGAAAAAAGCGACCCCGTTTCCGGAATCGCTTCTTCGTCTACTGCATCTGCACTGCAGATTTTCTGTGGTAGCGGGGGCAGGATTTGAACCTGCGACCTTCGGGTTATGAGCCCGACGAGCTGCCAGACTGCTCCACCCCGCAGCAGAAGCGGAATTGTAAGGGAGTTTTCATTCCCGTGCAACCCCTTGGTGAAACATATCGCCCGGCGTCCAGGAAAGGCAGCCGACCAACGGTCGGCTCTACCCGCAACGTGCGAAGCAGCCGACTGACAGTCGGCTCTACCGAAACGTCCGAAACGTCCGGAGCAGCCGGAGCAGCCGGAGCAGCCGGAGCAGCCGGAGCAGCCGGAGCAGCCGGCCAACGCCCTGGGCATACAACGAAAAAAGCGACCCCGTTTCCGGAGTCGCTTGATTCGTCCACTGTCTCCGGCTTGCACCGGAGCTATATGGTAGCGGGGGCAGGATTTGAACCTGCGACCTTCGGGTTATGAGCCCGACGAGCTGCCAGACTGCTCCACCCCGCATCAAAAGCGGATGAGCCGGTGTACCAACCAACGGTGGGTACCTTGCAACGATCTTCTGGCGAAACCGCTGCAGCAACAACTCAGGAAACGAATATTACACGATTTGCGCAGTTTTGTATCGTTTTTTACGCAAGATGTGCAAATGCCTGCTGGCACCACACCATGATCGGGTTCCACGACAGGCCCAAGGCCAGCAGCGCCAAGGCATTCACGCCCAGCACCACGCCCAGCACGCGGTCGTTGTTGGCCGGCAGCGGCTCGCCCACCGGCTCATCGAAGTACATGACCTTGATGACACGCAGGTAGTAGAAGCAACCCACCACCGCGCACAGCACGCCCAGGATCGCCAACCACAGCATGCCGCCGTTGATCGCCGCGCCCAGCACCGCCAGCTTGGTCCAGAAGCCCAGGAACGGCGGAATACCGGCCATCGACGCCATGATGCACAGCACCAGGCCGGCCATCCACGGGTTGCGGGCATTCAGACCCTTGAAGTCGTCGATGTTCTCGGCTTCAAAGCCGCTGCGCGACAGCGCGATGATCGCGCCGAAGCCGGCGGTCGACATGATCGCGTAGCTCAGTGCATAGAACAGCGCCGCCGCATAACCCTGCTCGCCACCACCGGCAATGCCCAGCAGCAGGAAGCCGATGTGCGACACCGTCGAGTACGCCAGCATGCGTTTCAGGTTGGTCTGCGCGATCGCCATCAGGTTGCCGATCACCAGCGACAGCGCCGCCAGACCGCCGATCAGGTACTTCCACTCGTCCGACAGCGGACCCACGCCCACTTCCAGCAGGCGGTAAGCCATGCCGAACGCGGCCAGCTTCGGTGCCGAGCTGATGAACAGCGCGATCGGGGCCGGTGCGCCCTGGTACACGTCGGGCAGCCACATGTGGAACGGTGCCGCGCCCAGCTTGAAGGCCACGCCGGCAATCATGAACACCGCGCCGGTCAGCAGCAGCACGCGCTCTTCCGAATGCGGAATGGCGGCGTGGATGACGTCCAGGTGCAGCGAACCGGTGGCGCCGTAGATCAGCGACATGCCGTACAGCAGCAGGCCCGAGGCCAGCGAACCCAGCACGATGTACTTCATCGCCGCTTCGGAGGCCAAGCCGTTCTCACGGTTGCTGGCCACCAGTGCATACGAACACAGGGCCAGCAGTTCCAGGCCCAGGTACACCATCAGCAGGCTGCCGGCCGACACCAGGATCATCATGCCGGCGGTGCCGAACAGGATCAGCACCGGAATCTCGCCCTGGTACAGCTTGCGCTCGCGCAGGTAGCTCCAGCCGTAGACCAGGGTCAGGCCACTGCACAACACGATCACGGTCTTCATCACGTCCGCCGCGGTATCGCGGACGAACATGCCGTGGAAGACCTCGCCCTGCCCGCCCACTCCGGTGGCGAGCATGAACAGCACCGCGGCCAGCGCGGCAACCGACAGCAGGTGGGTCCAGATCTTGTTCTTCTCACTGATGAACAGATCCAGGATCAACAGGGCGAACGCACTACCAATCAGCACCAGCTCGGGAGCGAGCGGCGGCAGGTCGGCGGCGGTCAACGGCAACAGCGGCGAGGTGGTCATCATCAAATCCTGGAATCAATACTCTCGACGGCCCGATTACAGCAGCTTGCTGGATGCGATCTGCATCGCCAGCTTCGCGATCGAGGGCTCCATCAGGTCGGTCAGCGGCTTGGGGTACAGGCCCAGGGCAAGCGTGCCCACGGCAAATACACCCAACACCAGCCATTCGCGACCGTTGATGTCCTTCAGTTCGGCGACATGGGCATTGGCCACTTCACCGAAGAACACGCGCTTGTACAACCACAACGTATAGGCCGCCGTGATCACCAGGGTGCTTGCCGCACCCAGGGCCAGCCACGGATTGCGCTGGAAGCTGGCCATGATGATCATGAACTCACCGACGAAACCGCTGGTACCCGGCAGGCCGGCATTGGCCATGAAGAACAACATGGCGAAGGTGGCGAACCACGGCATCACATTGACCACGCCGCCGTAATCGGCGATGCGGCGGCTGTGCATGCGGTCGTACAGCACGCCGACGCAGGAGAACATCGCACCGGACACGAAGCCGTGCGAAATCATCTGCACCATGGCGCCCTGCAGGCCCAGGCGGGCCGCGTCCGGGTTGCCGGCGTCACGTACCAGCCACAGCGCGATGAAGGTGCCGAGGGTGACAAAGCCCATGTGCGCGATCGACGAATAGGCGATCAGCTTCTTCATGTCGTCCTGGACCAAGGCGACCAGGCCGACGTAGATCACCGCGATCAGCGACAGCGTGATCACCAGCCAGGCCCATTCCTGCGATGCGTCCGGGACGATCGGCAGGTTGAAGCGCAGGAAGCCGTAGCCACCGATCTTCAGGGCGATGGCGGCCAGGATCACCGAACCGGCGGTGGGCGCTTCCACGTGGGCGTCCGGCAGCCAGGTGTGCACCGGGAACATCGGCACCTTGACCGCGAAGGCGATCAGGAAGGCGAAGAAGATCCAGGTCTGTTCCTTGCCCGACAGCTGCAGCTGGTACAGGTCGGCCAGCTGGAAGCTGCCGCCCTTCAGGTACAGGTAGATCAGGGCCACCAGCATCAGCACCGAGCCGAGGAAGGTGTACAGGAAGAACTTCAGCGCGGCGTAGATGCGGCGCGGACCACCCCAGACACCGATGATCAGGAACATCGGGATCAGCATGGCTTCGAAGAACACGTAGAACAGCATCGCGTCGGTTGCCGCGAAGATGCCCACCGTGACGCCTTCCAGGATCAGGAAGGCGGCCACGTACTGGTTGACGCGCTTGTCGATGGCGCTCCAGGCGCCGATCAGGGCCAGCACCGACACCAGCGTGGTCAGCAGGATCAGCGCGATCGCGATGCCGTCCACGCCCAGGTTGTAGCCGATCTTGTAGGCGGGGATCCAGGCGCGGGTTTCGACGAACTGCAGCGCGTCGTTCCCCACGTCGTAGCCGCTGAGCAGCGACAGGCTGGCCACGAAGGTCAGCACCGCTACGCCCAGCGACGCCCAGCGGGCGGTTTGGGCGTCACGGATGGCAAGGATCAAGGCACCGCCGAGGATCGGCAGCCAGATGAGAACACTGAGTAGGGGCCAGTTCGACACGTCTTCTTATTCCGTACAGGTCATCAACGCAGGTAATGCATCAGGACGCCCAGAAGGGCAATCAGGCCGATGATCATCGCGAAGGCGTAGTGATAGAGGAAACCGGATTGGGTGCGACGCAGCAGGTTGGCCGCCAGATCGATCAGGCGAGCCGAACCGTTGACCACCACACCATCGACGATGTTCGTGTCGATCGCGCGCGAAACCTTACCCAGCTTGATGCCGCCACCGGCGAAGCCGCCGATCCACAGCTTGTCGAAGCCGTACTTGTTCTCCAGCACCGATACCAGCGGCGCGAAGGTCGTGCGGGCCTTGCCCGCCAGCTCCGGCTTCCACAGGTAGAACAGCACCGCCAGCAGGAAGCCGGCCACGGTCAGGAAGAAGGCCGGGGCCATCATGCCGTGCAGCGCGAACGCAACCGGGCCGTGGAACTCTTCGGCCAGCGCGCCAATGGTGTCGCGCGACGGGACGTAGAAATCAACGATGCCGGTGAAGAACGAATGGACCTGGCCCGGGATCGCGTGCTCGGCATGCGCGCCCTTCCAGTCCGTGCCGTACAGCATCGGACCGATGCCGAAGAAGCCGATCACAATCGAGGGGATCGCCAGCAGGATCAGCGGCAGCGTCACCACCCACGGGGTTTCGTGCGGCTCATGCGGACCGTGGCCATGACCGTGGTCGTCATGGTGCGCGTCACCGTGGTGGGCATCGGCAGCGTGGGCATCGACCGCATGCGCGTCGGCATGGTGATCGTCATGGCCATGGGCGTGATCGTCATGCGCATCGCGGAAGCGCTCCTTGCCATGGAAGGTCAGGAACAGCAGACGGAAGCTGTAGAAGCTGGTCACGATGACGCCGCCCAGCACCGCCCAGTAGCCGTAGGTGGCCACCCAGCTATGCGACACGTGCGCGTGGTGCTGCGCCGCCTCGATGATGGTGTCCTTGGAGTAGAAGCCGGAGAAGAACGGCGTACCCACCAGGGCCAGCGTGCCGATCCACATGGTCACGAAGGTGATCGGCATGTACTTGCGCAGGCCGCCCATCTTGCGCATGTCCTGCTCGTGGTGCATCGCGATGATGACCGAGCCGGCACCCAGGAACAGCAGCGCCTTGAAGAAGGCGTGGGTCATCAGGTGGAACACGGCCGCCGAATAGGCCGACACACCCAGCGCCACGGTCATGTAGCCCAGCTGGGACAGCGTGGAATACGCGACGACGCGCTTGATGTCGTTCTGCACGATGCCGATCAGGCCGGTGAAGAACGCGGTGGTGGCACCGATGAACAGCACGAAGTTCAGCGCGGTCTGCGACAGCTCGAACAGCGGCGACATGCGGGTGACCATGAAGATACCCGCGGTCACCATCGTCGCGGCGTGGATCAGGGCCGAGATCGGGGTCGGGCCTTCCATCGAGTCCGGCAGCCACACGTGCAGCGGCACCTGGGCGGACTTGCCCATTGCACCGATGAACAGGCAGATGCAGATGATGGTGGCGATGGACCAGATCACCGGGGCGTCCAGCACCTGGAACGAGGTGCCGAACAGGGTGATCGCGCCGGACCAGATCTGCATCTGTGCCTGCGGGCTGCCCAGGATCGGCGCATTGGCGAACACGGTGGCGTAGTCCAGCGAACCGAACACCCACAACACGCCGGCGATGCCCAGGATGAAGCCGAAGTCACCCACGCGGTTGACCAGGAACGCCTTCATGTTGGCGAAGATCGCGGTCGGGCGCTTGAACCAGAAACCGATCAGCAGGTACGACACCAGGCCCACTGCTTCCCAGCCGAAGAACAGCTGCAGGAAGTTGTTGCTCATCACCAGGGTGAGCATGGAGAAGGTGAACAGCGAGATGTAGCTGAAGAACCGCTGGTAGCCCGGGTCATCCTGCATGTAGCCGATGGTGTAGACGTGCACCAGGAACGACACGAAGGTCACCACGACCATCATCATGGCGGTCAGCTTGTCGATCATGAAACCGACATGCGCCGAGTACTGGCCGACTTCGAAGAACGTATAGATGTTCTCGTTGTACGGCTGTGCGCCGCCCCACAGCAGCATGTACAGCACGTAGCTGGACATGATGCAGCTGGCGCCGACACCCAGGATGGTGACCGTCTGTGCGCCGATGCGACCGACCTGCCGGCCGAACAGGCCAGCGATGATGCTGCCGATCAGCGGTGCAAGCACCACTGCGATCAACAGACTCTTGGAGAGAGTGATTTCCATCTACGGATCAGCCCTTCAGCGAGTCGACTTCGCCGACATTGATGGTGCGGCGATTACGGAACAGGGTTACCAGGATCGCGAGACCGATCGCGGCCTCGGCCGCGGCAACGGTGAGGATGAAGAACACGAACAGCTGGCCGGCCGTGTCACCCAGTTCCCGCGAGAACCCGACGAAATTGATGTTGACCGACAGCAGCATCAGCTCGACCGACATCAGCAGCACGATGATGTTCTTGCGGTTGAGGAAGATGCCGGCGAGGCTGATGCAGAACAGCAGCGCGCCCAGTGCCAGGATATGGCCGAGGGTGATCATGGCGTTGCCTCCTCGTCGCTGGACGGCTTGGTGTTGGTGTGGACCACCGGCTTTTCGACAGCCATCTTGACCACGCGCAGACGGTCGCTGCCCTTGACCATGGTCTGCTCGCTCGGGTTCTGGGTCTTCAGGCCGGTGCGGCGACGCAGGGTCAGCATCACGGCGGCGACCACGGCCACGGTCAGGATGACGGCGGCGAACTCGAACGGCAGCAGGTATTCGGTGAACAGGCTGCGGGCCAGCCAGGTGATGTTGGAGCTGTCGGCCGCCAGTGCGGCCGCGTTGTCGGCCGGGAACGGGTTGACCGCCCTGCCCTTCACCCCGATCAGCACCAGCATCTGCACCAGCATGGTGACCGCGACCACCAGGCCGATCGGCAGGTAACGCACCCAGCCTTCGCGCAGGTTGGTGGCATCGATGTCGAGCATCATCACCACGAACAGGAACAACACCATGACCGCGCCGACGTACACCAGCACCAGGGCCACGCCGAGGAACTCAGCGCCGACCAGGATCCAGATGCAGGCCACGGAGAAGAAGGTCAGGATCAGGTTCAATACGGCGTAGACCGGATTGCGCACGCTGATCACCGCCGCGGCGGAAATGCCCGCCACGATGGAGAAGACCCAGAAACTGATATTTACCCAATCCATCATTCGACCTCAGCGGAAAGCGGCATCGGCGGCGCGACGCTCGGCGATTTCGGCTTCAAGCCGATCCCCGATGGCCAGCAGCTGCGGCTTGGTAACGATGTTCTCGCCACGATTCTCGAAGTGGTACTCGAGGATGTGGGTCTCGACGATCGAGTCCACCGGGCAGCTTTCTTCACAGAAGCCGCAGAAGATGCACTTGAACAGATCGATGTCGTAACGGGTGGTACGGCGGCTGCCGTCCTCGCGCTTGGCCGAATCGATGGTGATGGCCAGTGCCGGGCACACCGCTTCACACAGCTTGCAGGCGATGCAGCGCTCTTCCCCGTTGGGGTAGCGGCGCAGCGCGTGCAGGCCACGGAAACGCGGCGACTGCGGGAACTTCTCCATCGGGTACATCAGCGTGTACTTGGGCTTGAAGGCGTACTTCAGGGTCAACCACAGACCGCCGAGCAGCTCGAGCAGCAGCAGGCTTTTGAAGTAATGGGTAATTCGATTCATCACTTAGACGCCCTTCTGGATCACGCCGTAGAACACCATCACCGCCGTCACTGCAATCCAGAGGATGGTGAGGGGGATGAAGACCTTCCAGCCCAGACGCATGATCTGGTCATAACGGAAGCGCGGGAAGCTGGCACGGAACCAGATGTAGGCGCTGGCGAAGAAGAACACCTTCAGCAGCAGCCACGGCCAACCGCCCTTCCACAGCCAGTCGATCCACGGCGAGATGTCCGCGTTGACCCAGCCCTGGATGGGGCTCAGCCAGCCACCGAGGAAGAAGATCGAGATCAGGAAGCTGATCAGGATCATGTTGGCGTATTCGGCCAGGAAGAACAGCGCGAACGCACCACCGGAGTACTCGACCATGTGGCCGGCCACGATTTCCGATTCGCCTTCCACCACGTCGAACGGCGCGCGGTTGGTTTCGGCAACGCCGGACACCCAGTACACGATGAACAGCGGGAACAGCGGCAGCAGGAACCAGTCGAAGAAGCCGGAGCTGCCGGCCTGGGCCATCACGATGCTGCTCAGGTTCAAGCTGCCTGAGGCGATCATCACGCCGACCAGGGCAAAGCCCATCGCGATTTCGTAGCTGATCATCTGCGCCGAGGCGCGCATCGCACCCAGGAAGGCGTACTTGGAGTTGGAGGCCCAGCCCGCCAGGATGATGCCGTACACGCCCAGCGAGGTCATCGCCAGCAGGTACAGCAGGCCGGCATTGGCATTGGACAGCACGATCTTGGCGTCGAAGGGAATCACCGACCAGGCCGCGAAGGCCGGGCCGAGCGTGATCAGCGGCGCAAGGATGAACATCGCCTTGTGCGAGCTGGCCGGCTGGATGATTTCCTTGAACAGCAGTTTGAAGACGTCGGCGAAGGCCTGGAAGATGCCCATGCCGACATACATCGGACCATGGCGGACATGCATCCAGCCGATCAGCTTGCGTTCCCAGACCACGAAGAACGCCACCGAGATGATCACCGGCATGGCGATCACCAGGATCTTCAGGATGATCCAGAGCAGCGCGCCGATGTCGCCCAGTGACAGCAGCCACTGGTGCAGCGGGTCGACCGCGTTCAACAGCAATTCGTTCATGCAGCCACCACCGTTACGCGAGCGGCACCCAGCGGTGCGGTTGCACCGTGGCCCGATTCAATCCAGACCGAACCCGCGGCGACGCGGGCGTCGACCACCACCGGCAAGGTGGCGCGACCGGCATCGGTGCCGACCTTGGCCATCTGCCCTTCGGCCAACTGCAGGCGGGCAGCATCGGCGGTGTTGAGCACGATGCGCGGCGCGGTGTTGAGCGGATGCGACTGCAACGCCTGGGCGCGACGGACCACCGCATCGGTGCGGTAGATCGCGGCGGTCGAGGTCACTTCCAGACCCTCGCCTGCCAGCGGCGTTGCAGCCGAGGCGGCAACGGTGACGCTGACCGGGGCCAGGCTGGCGCGCAGGCCGGCCAGGTCGATGAACTCGAAACCGGCCAGGGCCAGCTCGCCGCCCAGTGCACGCAGCACACGCCAGCCTTCACGCGCCTCGCCCGGCAGCTTGCCGCCGGCACGGGCCGACTGCTCGCGACCATCGAGGTTGGTCAGGGTGGCGTCCACTTCCGGCAGGGCACCGATCGGCAGGATCACGTCGGCGACGTCGCGGGTGGAGGCACAGGCGAACTGGCTGAAGGCCACCACCTGCGCACCGGCCAGTGCCTTGCGGGCAGCGGCGGCGTCGGCGAAGTCCAGGCCCGGCTCGATGCCGTAGATGGCATAGGCCTTGCGCGGCTGGGCCAGCATGGCGTTGACGTCCTTGCCGGCCGGCAGCACGCCGGCGCGGGACAGGCCCACGGCATTGGCACCCTGCGGGATACGGCACAGCTTGGCACCGGTGGCGGCGGCGAAATCACGCGCCGCGGCGCGGATCGCAGCAGCCTGCGGATGGTTTTCGGCGATGCCACCGACAATCAGCACGGCGTTGCCGGCCGAGGCGCTGACGGCATCACGCAGCGCGGCAGAGCCCAGCGCCTCGATGAAGGCCGACGGGGCGACGATCTGCTTGCTGGCCAGCTTGAACGCGAAGTCAAAGTCCACCGGGTTGACGGCGTGGATCTTGGCGTTGCGCGTGGTCTGCGCCTTGCGCAGGCGGGCATGCAGCAGCGGCAGTTCGTGGCGGATGTTGCTGCCCAGCACCACGATGCTGTCGGCGGCTTCGATCTCGGCCAGCGGCAGGCCGAACACTTCGGCGGTGGCGGCGTCGGAGAAGTCGCGGTTGTTGATGCGGTGGTCGATGTTGGTGGTGCCCAGGCCGGCGGCGAGACGGGCCAGCAGTGCGCCCTCCTCGTTCGAGGCCGACGGGTGCACCAGCACGCCGAGGTCATCGCCCTGGTTGGCGGCGAAGATTTCCTTGGCAGCGGCCAGGCCTTCAGCCCAGCTCACTTCCTTCCACTCGCCATTGACCTTGCGCAGCGGCTTGACCGCACGGTCTTCGCTGTACAGGCCCTGGTGCGAATAACGGTCGCGATCGGACAGCCAGCATTCGTTGACCGACTCGTTGTCACGCGGCACAGCGCGCAGCACTTCGCCGCGACGCACGTGCAGGAACAGGTTCGAGCCCATCGCGTCGTGGTAGCCCAGCGACTCGCGCGCGGTCAGTTCCCACGGACGGGCGCGGAACTGGAACACCTTGTTGGTCAGCGCGCCGACCGGGCACACGTCCACGACGTTGCCGGACAGCTCGGTGGTCAGCGGCTTGCCGTCGTAGGTGCCGATCTGCAGGTTTTCACCGCGGTACATGCCACCCAGTTCGTAGGTACCGGCAACGTCGGCGGTGAAGCGGACGCAGCGGGTGCACTGGATGCAGCGGGTCATTTCGGTGGCGACCAGCGGACCGATGTCCTCGTCGGGCACCACGCGCTTGCGCTCGTTGAAGCGGCTGACCGAACGGCCATAGCCCAGCGACACGTCCTGCAGCTCGCACTCGCCGCCCTGATCGCAGATCGGGCAATCCAGCGGGTGGTTGATCAGCAGGAATTCCATCACCGAGCGCTGGAACTTCAGCGCCTTTTCACTGCGGGTGGCGACCTTCATGCCATCCATGACCGGCGTGGCGCAGGCCGGTGCCGGCTTGGGCGACTTTTCAACGTCGACCAGGCACATGCGGCAGTTGGCCGCGATCGGCAGCTTCTCGTGGTAGCAGAAGCGCGGGATCGGGATGCCAGCCTTGTCGGCGGCCTGGATGATCATCGAGCCCTTGGGCACGACCAGGGACTGACCGTCGATTTCGACGGTGACATGTCCCTCAGGCACCACGGCCGGCGTCACGCCCGGATTGTTGGGTTGCGCGCTCATGCAGCGGCTGCCTCCACCTTCTTGCCGTCAACCATCGAATGACCGTTGACGATGTAGTACTCGAATTCGTCCCAGAACTGGCGCAGGAAGCCCTGGATGGGCCATGCCGCCGCTTCACCGAACGCGCAGATGGTGTGACCTTCGATCTGGCCGGCCACCGTCTTCAACTGATGCAGGTCTTCCATGGTGGCCTTGCCGGCGACGATGCGCTCGAGCACACGATGCATCCAGCCGGTGCCTTCGCGGCACGGGGTGCACTGGCCACAGGATTCCTTGTGGAAGAACTGGCTGATGCGGCAGGCGAACTTGACGCAGCAGACGCTGTCATCCAGCACCACGATGGCGCCCGACCCCAGCCCGGTGCCCAGGGCACGCAGGGTGTCGTAGTCCATCTGCAGGCCCTTGAGCTCTTCGGCCTTCAGCACCGGCATCGAGACGCCGCCCGGGACCGCGCCCTTGAGCGTGCGGCCCGGCTTCAGACCACCGGCCATTTCCAGCAGGTCGTCGAAGGTGGTGCCCAGCGGCACTTCGAAGTTGCCGCCCTTCTGCACGCAACCGGAAACCGAGAAGATCTTCGGGCCGCCGTTCTTGGTCAGGCTCAGGCCCTGGAACCATTCCGGACCGTTGCGGATGATCGCCGGCACCGAGGCATAGGTCTCGGTGTTGTTGATCGTCGACGGCTTGCCGTACAGGCCGAAGTTGGCCGGGAACGGCGGCTTGTAGCGCGGCTGGCCCTTCTTGCCTTCCAGCGATTCCATCAGCGCGGTTTCTTCGCCGCAGATGTAGGCGCCAGCGCCCAGCGCGCCGTAGATGTCGATGTCCACGCCGCTGCCAAGGATGTCCTTGCCCAGCCAGCCGTTCGCGTACGCGTCGGCCAGGGCCTGCTCGAAGTTCTCGAACGGCTCGTGGTGGAACTCGCCACGCAGGTAGTTGTAGCCCACGGTCGAGCCGGTGGCGTAGCAGGCGATCGCCATGCCTTCCACAACCGAATGCGGGTTGTAACGCAGGATGTCGCGGTCCTTGCAGGTACCCGGCTCGGATTCATCCGAGTTGC
Organism: Stenotrophomonas rhizophila; assembly: GCF_000661955.1. Classification (NCBI taxonomy): domain Bacteria; kingdom Pseudomonadati; phylum Pseudomonadota; class Gammaproteobacteria; order Lysobacterales; family Lysobacteraceae; genus Stenotrophomonas; species Stenotrophomonas rhizophila. Next base: position 1,479,288 of record NZ_CP007597.1, on the reverse strand, counting down.
ACAGGATGTACTTCTGCATGGTGCCCTTGGGCATGAAGGACCACTTCAGACCGGTCGGGAAGCCGGCGCCACCGCGGCCGCGCAGATTGGACTGCTTGACCATCTCGATGACCTGCTCCGGCGAGATCTTCTCTTCGAGGATCTTGCGCAGGGCGGCATAGCCACCGGTCTTGAGGTAGCTTTCATACGACCATGGGGTGTCGTAATGCAGGGTGGTGTAGACCACCTGGTGCGGCAACGGTGCGGGACCGACCGGACCACTGGGTGCGTGATGATGTGCCATGTCTTACTCCAACCCGTCCAGCAGCTCGTCGACTTTCTCGACGGTCAGGCGCTCGTGGTAATGGCCATTGATGACCATCATCGGCGCACCGGCGCAACCGGCCAGGCATTCTTCTTCACGCTTGAGGTAGACGCGGCCGTCGGCGGTGGACTGGCCGGTCTTGCAGCCGAGCTTCTTCTCGGCGTGCGCGACCAGGTCCTCGGCGCCGTTCAGCCAGCAGCTGATGTTGGTGCAGAAGGCAACGTTGTGGCGGCCGACCTTCTCCAGCTCGAACATCGAGTAGAAGCTGGCCACTTCGTAGGCCCACACCGGCGGCAGGTCCAGATACTTGGCCACGCCGGCGATCAGCTCGTCGGTCAGCCAGCCTGCATTCTGTTCCTGTGCGGCGTGCAGGCCCTGCAGGACAGCCGAGCGCTTGCGATCCGGCGGGAACTTGGCCAGCCAGTGATCGATGTGCGCACGGGTCTTGTCATTCAAGACCACCATCGGGTCGACGTCGCGCGCCGCCTCGAAATTACCTGTCGCCTTCATCGGCCGACCTCAGCGAATACGAAATCGTTAAAAACCAGAACCTGCAGCGCCGGCAGCAGCCGGCGGGTGTCAGGCATCGTGCAAGCGGATGCGATCACCGGTCCACCTCGCCGAACACCAGATCGTAGGTACCGATCATGGCGACCACGTCGGCGAGCATGTGCCCGCGTACGATCGAGTCGATCGAGGACAGATGGGCGAAGCCGGGCGCGCGCAGGTGCACGCGGAACGGCTTGTTGGCGCCATCGGACATCAGGTAGCAGCCGAACTCGCCCTTGGGCGCTTCGACGGCGGCGTAGGTTTCGCCGGCCGGGACGCAGTAGCCTTCACTGAACAGCTTGAAGTGATGGATCAGCGCTTCCATGTCGTCCTTCATGTCTTCCCGGCTGGGCGGGGCGACCTTGAAGTTCTTCACCATCACCGGGCCCGGGTTGGCCTTCAGCCACGCCACGCACTGCTTGATGATGCGGTTGGATTCGCGCATTTCGGCCACGCGGCACAGGTAGCGATCGTAGCAATCGCCTTCCTTGCCCAGCGGGATGTCGAACTCGACGGCGTCGTACTTGGCATACGGCTGCTTCTTGCGCAGATCCCAGGCAATGCCCGAGCCGCGCAGCATCACGCCGGTCATGCCCCAGGCATGCGCCAGTTCAGGGGTGACCACGCCGATGCCGACGGTACGCTGCTTCCAGATGCGGTTGTCGGTGAGCAGGGTTTCGTACTCGTCGACACGCTTCGGGAATTCAACGGTGAAGTTCTCGAGGAAATCGAGCAGCGAACCTTCGCGCGCGGCGTTGAGGTTCTTCAGGGCCTTGCCCTTGTGCCAGCGCGATTCGGTGTACTTGGGCATGCGGTCCGGTAGGTCGCGGTAGACGCCGCCCGGACGGTAGTACGCCGCGTGCATGCGTGCGCCGGAGACCGCTTCGTAGCAGTCCATCAGCTCTTCGCGTTCGCGGAAGGCGTACAGCATGACCGCCATCGCGCCCAGATCGAGCGCGTTGGACCCCAGCCACATCAGGTGGTTCAGGATGCGGGTGATTTCGTCGAACAGGGTGCGGATGTACTGCGCACGCTCCGGCGCCTCGATCCCCATCAGGGTTTCGATCGCGCGCACGTAGGCGTGCTCGTTGCACATCATCGACACGTAATCCAGGCGATCCATGTAGCCGATCGACTGGTTGAACGGCTTGGACTCGGCCAGCTTCTCGGTACCACGGTGCAGCAGGCCCACGTGGGGGTCGGCACGCATGATGGTTTCGCCGTCCATTTCCAGGATCAGGCGCAGCACACCGTGCGCGGCCGGATGCTGGGGACCGAAGTTCATCGTGTAGTTGCGGATTTCCTGGCGCAGTTCCGCCGGGTTGCTCGCAAAGGCCTGGTGGGCCTGGGGTTCACGCTTGCTCAGATCAGCACTCACTTTACTGCCTCCGTCTGCGCGCTTTCGCCGGCAGCGGTCTGGAAACGGGCATCGTCACGGATCACGCGCGGCACGCCGACGCGCGGCTCCACCGAGGTCACCGGTTCGTAGATCACGCGCTTCTTCTCTTCGTCGTAGCGCACTTCGACGTTGCCGATCAGCGGGAAATCCTTGCGGAACGGATGGCCGACGAAGCCGTAGTCGGTCAGGATCCGGCGCAGGTCCGGGTGGCCTTCGAAGATCACGCCGAACAGGTCGAACGCCTCGCGCTCGAACCAGTTCAGGCCCGGCCATACATCGGTCAGCGAGGCGACAACCGGCAGTTCCTCATTCGGCGCAAAGCAACGGATGCGCATGGTGAGGTTGTGCTGGTAGGAACGCAGCTGGGCGACCACGGCGAAACGCTGCAGCGGGATCGGCTGCGGCTGGGCGCCATCGCTGGTTTCGCGGGTGGGGAATTCACCCCAGGCGAAACGGCCGACGGACTTGCCCTCGACGCCACGGCTGAAGCCCTGGGACGACACATCGGCCGTATCCCATTCGTCGCTGCCGTAGCCGAGGTAGTCCAGGCCGCACAGATCGACGGCCTGCTCGAAACCGAATACGTCGCGCAGCGCCACAGCCGTGGCATGCCAGTCAGCGGCGGGCACTTCCAGCGTCACTTCGCCGCGGGGTTCGACCACGAAGACCTGCGCACCAGCAAAATGTGCGGAGAGTCGGTCGATGAAGGAAGGTGCTTGCTCTGCCATGGGGGCTTGGCGTGCTCTAGTCAGGAGGGAGGTCAGCGGGCGATGGTCTGCGTACGCCAGATCTTCTTCTGCAACTGCAGGATCCCGTACACCAGCGCTTCGGCGGTTGGCGGGCAACCGGGGACATAGATGTCCACCGGCACCACGCGGTCACAGCCACGAACCACTGCATAGGAGTAGTGGTAGTAGCCGCCACCGTTGGCGCAGCTGCCCATGGAGATGACCCACTTGGGGTCCGGCATCTGGTCGTAGACCTTGCGCAGGGCCGGGGCCATCTTGTTGACCAGGGTACCGGCCACGATCATCACGTCGGACTGACGCGGCGACGGGCGGAACACCACACCGTAACGGTCAAGGTCCAGACGCGCGGCGCCGGCATGCATCATTTCGACCGCGCAGCAGGCCAGACCAAAGGTCATCGGCCACATCGAACCGGTACGTGCCCAGTTCAACAGCGCGTCGACGCTGGTGGTCAGGTAACCCTTTTCCAGCAGCGGGTTGTCGCCCTCGGGGCGCAGGATGTCGTCGACCCGCCCTTCCGGGACCGGGTTGTTCATCAGGCCGTCGAGCGTCTGAATCACTCCCATTCCAGCGCTCCCTTCTTCCAGACGTAAATGAAACCGAGGAAAAGCATGCCTACGAAGAGGCCCATCGTGACCAGCGAGCGTGCGCCCAGTTCCATGAAGACCTGGGTCCACGGCACGATGAAGATGATTTCCAAGTCAAATACGATGAACTGGATCGCGATCAGGTAGTAGCGCACATCGAACTTCATGCGCGCGTCCTCGAAAGCCTCGAAGCCGCATTCGTACGGCGAGAGCTTTTTCAGATCAGGACGTCGTGGACCGAGGAATCGGCCAACCAGCATCAGCGAAACGCCGATACCGGTGGCAACGATCAGAAACAGCAGAGACGGCAAATATTCGGCCAGCACAGCGATTCTCTCTTGCCTCTGCCGCGACGCCTGCAGGCGTGTTGGCATGGGGGAGTGGACGGATACCGCTACCTGGCGCTTTGCGCGCCAGACGAACCCGCTTACAAACAAAATGGTGCCCAAGAGGGGACTCGAACCCCTACGACCTAAGTCGCTACCACCTCAAGGTAGTGCGTCTACCAATTCCGCCACCTGGGCTTACGTTCGCAAAGAGGGGTTTCCCTATCGGATTCCCTCAGTGCGCCGCATATTGTAACCGTCTTCAGCGAGTCTGGGTGCCTTCCGAAGGCTTTTCTTCACCAGATTTCGGCGTTTCCGCCTGAGCCGGCACAGTAGCCTGCGGAACCGACTGCTGCACAGCGGTTTCCGGGGCCTTGGGCACGGCCGGCAGCTCGCCTGCCGGGGCGGCCGGGGTCGTTGCGACCGGGGCCGACATCAAACCAAGATCCTGCTGGGTGGCCGGGCGCGAGCCATGGCTGGCGTACCAGGCCATGAACAGGCTGATGCCGAAGAACACCACGGCCAGCCACTTGGTCGACTTGGACAGGAAGTTGGACGCGCCACGCGCGCCAAACACCGTGCCCGAGGCGCCGGCGCCGAAACCCGAGCCTGCGGCAGCACCGGAACCACGCTGCATCAGGATGAGCGCGATCATGGCGACGGCCACCAGCACGTAGACCACATTGAGGATCAACATCAGCATTTCGAATCCGTCCTCGGACATGTTCGTGCCGGCGGTTGGCCGGCAACATTACTAATTAGCGCCCGGCCGCCGCAGTGGCGATGGCCAGGAAGTCCGCGGCGACCAACGAGGCGCCGCCCACCAGCCCACCATCGACATCGGGCTGCGCGAACAGTTCCCCAGCGTTGTCGGGCTTCACGCTGCCGCCGTACAGGATCGGCAACGAATCGGCGATTCTAGCATCCAGCTTGGCCACTTCGCCACGGATGAACGCATGGACCTGCTGGGCCTGCTCCTTGGAGGCGGTGCGGCCGGTGCCGATGGCCCAGACCGGCTCATAGGCGACAACGGCGTGCTGGAAGCCGGCCGGGCCCACCAAGGCAAGCACCGGGGCGAGCTGGGCGGCGATGACCTGCTCGGTCTGGCCGGCCTCGCGCTGCTCCAGGGTTTCGCCCACGCACAGCACGGGCGCCAGGCCGGCATGCAGGGCGGCGGCGAACTTGCGGGCAACCAGTTCGCTGGTTTCATTGTGGTACTGGCGGCGCTCGGAGTGGCCGACCAGGCCGAACCGGGCCCCGACTTCGGCCAGCATAGCGGCGGAGACCTCACCGGTGTAGGCGCCCTTTTCGTTGGAGCTGACATCCTGCGAGCCGAAGGCGATGGCCCGGCCCTCAAAGGCTTCGACCAGCTCGCCCAGGTACGGCAGCGGGGGCAGGATCACCACCTCGACGCCATCGACCGGCAGGCTGGCGACCAGGTCGCTGACCAGGTCGGTGGCGAATTGGCGGCTGCCGTGCAGCTTCCAGTTACCGGCGACGATCTTGCGGCGCATGCGGTGCTCCTTTGGGTATCAGCCGGCAATGATACCGGATGAAACGAAACGGCGCGGTTGCGAAAACGCTTACATTTCAAATGGATATTGGTTTTGTCCGAAAGGCGGCAGCTGGAACTTCATCGCGCGGGTCGGGCGCGGGCGGGGCGGCGGGACACGCCGTGAACCCATCCATGGGGGCTCTTAGGCGACATCCATGTCGCCTAAGGTCCCGCCGCCCCGCCCGCGCCCGCCCATGACAGTTGGCCGTTTCGCACGGGAAGGCGAAGGAGCGTGCCGACCAACGGTCAGCACCTACCCATCCCCATCCCCATCCCCATCCCCATCCCCATCCCCATCCCCATCCCCATCCCCATCCCCATCCCCATCCCTACCCCATCACCCATCAGCAATCACCCGCAGCCTCACCCATCCGCAGACCCAAAGCGCCAGCAGCAAGCCTGCCCCTGCCCTCGGCTCCGGTCGCAGCAATCTGTGAGGTCGGGCGCTGCCATGCCCCGCCGGGACCTTAGGCAACATGGATGTTGCCTAAGAGCCCCCATGGATGGGTTCACGGCGTGTCCCGGCGGGGCATGGCAGCGCCCGACCAACCGACAGCAACCGACCAGCCGGCAGTTGCCGTTGCCGTTGCCGTTGCCGTTGAATTTGACGTTAAAAAGAAGAAGGCCGCCTTCCGGCGGCCCTCCTCCCAACATCATTTCAGCTTGATCTCGCGCAAACGCTCTTCCAGGAAACCATGCGCCGTAATCGGCTCCGGATAGCGGCTCGGGTTCTCCGGCGTGATGCAGGTCGGCAGCACATCGATCAGGAAGTCCGGATTCGGATGCAGGAAGAACGGCACCGAATAGCGCGGCTGGCGCGCCTGCTCGCCCGGGGGATTGACCACCCGGTGGATCGTCGACGGATACACATGGTTGGTCAGACGCTGCAGCATGTCGCCAATGTTCACCACGATCGTGTCCGCGTCCGACGTGAACGGCACCCACTTGCCCTCGTGCGACTGCACCTCCAGCCCCGCCGCGCTCGCCCCCACCAGCAACGTGATGAAGTTGATGTCGCCGTGTGCACCAGCGCGCACGTTCGGAATGTTCTCGGCGGTGATCGGCGGGTAGTGGATCGGGCGCAGGATCGAATTGCCGTTGTTGGTCTTGTCCGCGAAGAAATCTTCCGGCAGCCCGATGTGCAGCGCCAGCGCCGACAGCACCCGCGACCCCAACTGGTCCAGCGCCTGATACAGCGCATAGCCACGCTCGCGGAAGTTCGGCACCTCGGACGGCCACAGGTTCGGCGCCATCACGTCACGGTACTTCGAGTCGTCCGGAATCTCGCGGCCGATGTGCCAGAACTCCTTCAGGTCGAAGTGCTGCGAGCCCTTGGCCGTCTCCACGCCGAAGGCCGTGTAGCCGCGCGCCCCGCCGCTGCCCGGCACGTGGTACTGGCGCTTGGTCTCTTCCGGCAGTGCGAAGAAGGCCTTGAACACCTCGTAGGCGGCGTCGATGTCGGCCTGCGGGATGCCGTGGTTGCGGATACCTGCGAATCCCCATTCGCGGTAGGCCGCGCCCAGCTCGGCAACGAAGGCGTCGCGGTCACTGTCGAAACGGGTGATGTCGAGGGTCGGGATCTGGCTCACAGCGGTTCCTGGCTTGTTCGGATGGGTCACAGGCCATCTCACTGGCCCGGCTGAACATTGTGCCAGATCCGCCACCCGGCACTGCCGACACAAAGATACAAACCGATACAATGCGCCCGCCCTGTTGCCATAAGCAGGGTGCCGACGCAGCCGCCGCCACGTCCCCCGTCCCCTTTCACTGCGCCGCCGACCCGCTCCATGCCCCTTTTCCTGCCCGCTGATGCCCTCTCCCCGTCCACGCGCTGGCAGCGCCTGGCCTGGCTGAGCCTGTTCACCGCCCTCAATGCCGGCGCCGCGATTCTCATCGCACTGGGCAACACCCCGCTGGGCGACAACCCCGGTGGCGGGCTTGGGCTGGCCTACCTGAGCGTTGCCCTCCCCGGCCACTTCCTGGCGCTGGGCGCGGTGGTATCGCTGCTGCCGCTGCTGCTTGGGCTGGGCCTGCGCGCACCGCGCGGCCTGCTGGTGAGCGCGGTGGTGCTGCAGACCCTGTGGCTGTGCCTGCTGCTGGTGGATGCCAAGGTGTTCGCCCTGTATCGCTTCCACCTCAATGCCATGGTGCTCAACATGGTGTTCGGCGGCGCACTGCAGGACCAGGTTGCACTGTCCTGGCAGACCTGGCTGCAGGCCGGGGCCGTACTGGCCGCCGTGGTGCTGGCCGAAGTGCTGCTGGCCTGGGCCTGCTGGCGGCTCATCCCCGGCGCGGCGCGGCGCCGCCCGCTGCTGCTGGCCTGGGCCGCCGGCCTGGTGCTGATGACCTGCGGCCAGGTGGCCACCGCCTATTACGATGCCCGCGGCGAACGTGCGGTGACCAGTCAGTGGGCGTACCTGCCCTGGGCGCAGCCGATCACCGCCAAACGCCACATGCACCGGCTCGGCGTGCACAGCCTGCCCCAGGCCAGCCTGCCCGACCCGCGCCACAGCCAGCTGCAGTACCCGCTGCATCCGTTGCGCTGCCAGAGCAACGTGCAGCCCAATGTGCTGGTGGTGGTGATGGAATCGCTGCGCCACGACGCGCTGGACGCCACCACCATGCCCAACACCTGGGCACTGGCCGCGCAGTCCGAGCAGTTCACCGCCCACTACAGCAGCGGCAATGCCACCCGCTACGGCCTGTTCGGCCTGCTGTACGGGCTGCCCGGCGGCTACTGGGACAGCATGCTCAGCGAGCAGCGCGGCTCGCAGCTGTTCGACGTGCTCCAGCAGCAGGGTTACGACCTGCACCTGTATGGCAGCGCGCCGCTGCACAGCCCGGAATTCGACCGCACCGTGTTTGCCCAGGTGCGCAACCAGCTGCACACCGCGCCGTCGGCACTGCCGGTGGCCGCGCGCGATCGACACATCATCGATGCGCTGCGCGCCGACATCGCCCGGCCCGGCAAGGGTCACTGGTTCGGGTTCGCGTTCCTGGACAGCACCCACGCGCCCTACCACCTGCCCAAGGACTACCCGCCGCTGGCCACCCCGATGGCGAGCCATATCGACTTCCTCGCGTTGGACGAGGATCACGTGCCGGTGCCCGAGCGCAACCGCTACCGCACCGCCGTGCACTACGCCGATGGCTTGCTGGGCGAGCTGATGCAGACCCTGCGCGACAGCGGCCAGGCCGACAACACCATCGTGCTGGTCACCGGTGACCACGCCGAGGAATTCAACGACCTCGGCCTGAACTACTGGGGCCACAACGGCAACTTCTCCGATTACCAGATGCGCGTGCCGTTCGTGCTGCATTGGCCCGGCCGTGCGGCCGCCCGGCACACCGGCAACACCAGCCACGAAGACTGGGTACCTACCCTGATGCGCCATGGCCTGGGGTGCGAGAACGCGCTGGCCGATTTCAGCACCGGCCGCGACCTGTTCGACCCCGTGCCGGCCGACCGTGCCCTGCTGGTGGAAAGCTGGTCGCAGCGCGGCATCCGCCATGGCGAGCGCACCTACGTGTTCGACAAGTTCGGCAACGCCACCACCCTGGACCGCCAGTACCTGCCGGTGGCCGACCAGCAACCCGATGCCGCTGCGGTACGCGCGGCATGGGAAGCGCTCACCCATTTCCGCCGGCCATGACGGCCGCGCCCCGCCTGGAACGTTCATCGATGAACATGCCTTCCACTACCCCGCCCCTGAAGATCCTGCACACGGAAGCCGCCAAAGGATTCGGCGGGCAGGAGATCTACATCTACCGCCACATGCTGGCCATGCGCGAGCGTGGCCATGACGTGTCGCTGCTGTGCCAGCCCGGTGCACGCCTGGGCACCATCGCGCGCGAGGCCGGGTTCACCGTCCATGACCTGAAAATGGGCGGCCTGCTGCGTCTGGTGCGCGGGATCTGGTCGGTGCGGCGGCTGGTGCGCCGCCATGGCTTCGACGTGGTCAATACCACCAGCCGCCGCGACAGCCTGATCGCCGCCGCCGGCGCGCGGCTGGGGCGCACGCCGCTGGTGGTGCGCTCACGCCACCTGATGAGCCCGGTCAACTCGCTGCTGACCTATACCGGCCTGCCGCACCGGGTGATGACGGTCAGCAGCTTCGTCAAGCAGCTGCTGGTGGCGCGCGGGGTGGACGACCGCCACGTGGGCATCGTGCCGCCGATCGCGGTGCCGCCGGAGTGGTCGAAGATCGACTGCGAAGATCCGTGGCAATGCGTCCAGGACACCCGTGCCGAGGTGCGCCGCGAGCTGGGCTTTGCCGACGACCAGATCGTGGTGGGCTGCGTGGCGGTGCTGCGCGAACCCAAGGGCCACGTGGACCTGCTGCGCGCGATTGCGCCACTGTGCCGCCAGCATCCCAACCTGCACCTGGTGATTGTCGGTGACGGCCAGCCGGTGATGGGCCGGCTGGAGGCGCTGCGCAGCGAACTGGGCGTGGCCGCGCAGGTGCACCTGCTCGGCTACCGGCACGGTGCGTGCCGCCTGATGGCCGGTTTCGACATCTTCGCGCTGGCCACGCATAAGGAAGCGGCCGGTACGGTGTTCCTGGAGGCGGCGCACGTGGGCGTGCCGGTGGTGGCCACGCGCGTGGGCGGGGTGCCGGAAATGGTGCTGGAAGGCAGCAATGCTATTCTCGCCCCACTAGGCGACCAGGCGACCCTGACCCAGGCGTTGCAGACCCTGGTTGACGACGCCGCGCAGCGTCGGCGCATGGGGCGCGCCGGTTGGGAATGGATGCGCAGCGCGCAGCGCTTCACCCCGTCGGGGCATACCGAAGCGACCGAACACTATTACCACCAGTGGTTGAAGGAACTGGGCCATGGCCAACGCTAGATCCGTGCCGGTATTGATGCACCACCACGTATCGCCGTCACCGGGGATGATCACGGTGTCGCCGGAGAATTTCGAAAGCCAGATCGCGTGGTTGGCCAACAACGGCTGGACCTCGCTGACGCTGGCGCAGTACGCCGACTTCCTGGCCGGCAAGCCGGTCCCGCGCAAGTCGATCGTGATCACCTTCGACGACGGCTACCTGGACAACTGGGTGTACGCGCACCCGATCCTGCTCAAGTACGGCATGCACGCGGTGGTGTTCGTGGTGACCGGCTGGATGGGCGAAGGCCCGGTGCGCCCGCATGCGGGGCAACCGGGGGTGACGCTGCCGCCCACCCCGGACCATCGCGGGTGCGAAGCGGCGATCCTGCGTGACGACCGTACCGACGAGGTGATGATGCGCTGGAGCGAGGCGCGCGCGATGATCGCGGCCGGCACCTTCGAAGTGCATTGCCACACCCACTCGCATACGCGCTGGTTGAAGCAGGACATCACCCGCGAGCAGAAGTGCGAGGGCATCACCCGCGACCTCTCGATGGCGCGGCTGGTGCTGCAGCAGCAGTTGGGCGAGGTGTCGGACACGCTGTGCTGGCCCTACGGCGATTTCGATGCGGACTACCTGCCGATCGCGCGTGCACAGGGCTTCAAGTACCTGCACACCACGCACCCGTTCGGGCGCAACGTGGTGGGCGGCAATCCGGAGCACATCTACCGGTTCGCGATCCGCAACCGCCCGGCCAGCTGGCTGCGCAAGCGCATCGCGTGGAGTTACAACCCGTTGATCGCGCCGGTGTTCAACCGCTTCAAGGCGAAGCAGAAGAAGATGGTGCCGGGGCCGTAAGGCCCGGGTACCGCCGGGCTCTGGCGCGGCCCGCATCCGGTATGCGCTGGCTCTTGCGCAGCCGCGTAGCGCCGGGCTCTGCCCGGCTTGCATCCTGCATGCGCTGGCGTTGGAGGCGCTTCAGCCGGGCAGAGCCCGGCTCTACGTGACTGCTCAACGCAGCCCACCGACGGTGGAGAAGCCGACCAACGGTCGGCTCTACCGCGCGGTGGCCGTTCTCAGGCGGCCGCCGCCTTCACCGCACCGGACAGGTTGTCCAGCGTGGACTGCATCAGCTCGGCGGTATCGGCCTCGACGGTGACACGCACCACCGGCTCGGTGCCGGACGGACGCAGGAACGCGCGGCCGCGGCCCTTCACCGCCTGCTGCGCGGCGACCAGCGCGGCCTGCACGGTATCGGCCTGCACGATGGCCTTGGCCGAGACGTCGCCCAACCGCACGTTCACGGTCTTCTGCGGCACCCGGCTCAGGTCCTGCAGCGAGGCGCGCAGGGTGCGGCCTTCGCGACGCAGCACTTCCAGCACCTGCAGCGCGCTGACGATGGCATCGCCGGTGGTGGCACGGTCCAGGCACAGCAGGTGGCCGGAGGCTTCGCCACCGAGCACGCCGCCGCCTTCCACCAGTGCCTGGTGCACATAGCGATCGCCCACGTTGCTGCGCACGAACGGCAGGCCAAGGCGCTCCAGCGCCTGCTCCAGACCGAAGTTGGTCATCAGCGTGCCGACCACCGGACCGCGCAGGCGACCATTGCCCTGCCAGGACGCCGCCAGCACGTACAGAAGGTCGTCGCCGTCGACCGGGTTGCCCTGGTCGTCGGCCATCAGCACGCGGTCGCCATCGCCGTCGAAGGCGATGCCCAGATCTGCACCGACCTCACGTACTTTGTTGGCGAGGTTGTCGATGTGCATCGAGCCGACGCCATCGTTGATGTTCACCCCGTTGGGCTCGGCACCGATGGTGACCACCTCCGCGCCCAGCTCGCGGAACAGCAGCGGGGCGATGTGGTAGGTGGCGCCGTGCGCACAGTCGAGCACGATCTTGAGCCCGCGCAGGTCGAAGCTGCGCGGCACGCTGGCCTTGCAGAATTCGATGTAGCGGCCCACCGCGTCGCGCGCGCGCATGGCCTTGCCGAGGCGGTCGGATTCAGCGGTGGTGAAATCGCCGTCCAGCGCTGCTTCCAGGGCCAGTTCGGTGGCGTCGTCGAGCTTCTCGCCATCGGCGGAGAAGAACTTGATGCCGTTGTCGTAATGCGGGTTGTGCGAGGCACTGATGACGATGCCGGCATCGGCGCCCAGGGTACGGGTGAGGAACGCGACGGCCGGGGTCGGCATCGGGCCGAGCAGCTGCACGTCCACACCGCCGGCCACCAGGCCCGCTTCCAGCGCGGCTTCGAACATGTAGCCGGAAATGCGCGTGTCCTTGCCGATCACCACCACCGGGCGGTGCCCGGGGCGGTGGCCATTGCGTTCGGTCAGTACGCGGCCGAGCGCATTGCCCAGGCGCAGCACGAAATCGGCGGAGATCACGCCTTGGCCGACGCGGCCACGGATGCCGTCGGTCCCGAAATACCGGCGCGCACCCATCAGGCGACCTCGTCGGCGACCGGCGCCGGCTGGCGGCCGAGCATGGCCAGCAGGTCGGACAGTCGTTCCCGCATTTCGCGACGGTCGCAGATCTGGTCGATGGCACCGTGTTCGAGCAGGAACTCCGAGCGCTGGAAGCCTTCCGGCAGTTTTTCGCGCACGGTCTGTTCGATCACGCGCGGGCCGGCGAAGCCGATCAGCGCCTGCGGTTCGGCGATGTTGATGTCGCCCAGCATCGCAAACGAGGCCGAGACGCCGCCGGTGGTCGGGTGGGTCAGGACCGAGATGTATGGCAGGCCGGCCGCACGCAGCTTGCCCAGTGCGGCCGAGGTCTTGGCCATCTGCATGAGCGAGAACAGGCCTTCCTGCATGCGCGCGCCGCCGCTGGCGGAGAAGCAGACGTACGGGGCGCCGATTTCGACGGCCTTTTCAGCGGCCAGCGAGAAGCGTTCGCCGACGACCGAGCCCATCGAGCCGCCCATGAAGGCGAAGTCGAAGGCGGAGGCGACCAGCGGGCGGCCCTTCATCAGGCCCTGCATGGCGATCAGGGCGTCGTACTCGCCGGTGTTCTTCTGCGAGGCCTTGATGCGCTCGATGTACTTTTTCTGGTCCTTGAACTTGAGCAGGTCGGTCGGGCCCAGCCGCGCACCGATTTCGGTGGTGCTGTCGGCGTCGAACAGGGCGGCCAGGCGCGCGCGCGCGCGGATCGCCATGTGGTGGCCGCACTTGGGGCAGACTTCCAGGTTCTCTTCCAGCTCAGGTCCGTACAGTGCGCTGCCGCAGTTGCTGCACTTTTCCCACAGGCCCTCGGGGACGCTGCGCTTTTTGCTGGGGACGTTGTCGGTGCGGATGCCAGACGGCATCAACTTGCTGAGCCAACTCATGCGGGATGCTACTTCCGTTCAGGGCGGCCCGAAGGCCGCAAAGGCGGACAGTCTAGCTCAGGCCCTCCCCACCCGTGCACCCCCTGCGGGGTGCGGCGGCGGACGGTAAAACCGTGCTGTGACGTATGTTTAGGAGCGGGCGACGACGGTCTCCGGCCGGGATTCCGATGCTCTCACGGCAACACCAGCGCCTTGGTCGTGTCGCGGGAGGCAGGCGGGCAGCCGCACCCGGGACACGCACGTAAACCCATCCCTGGGGGCTCGTGGGCGCCATCCATGGCGCCCAACGGTCCCGGGCGCGGCTGCCCGCCTGCCTCTGCACAGTTTCACGTATGCGGATCGGAGAGCGAGGGCGCCGCTTGATCAGGCTTGGTCGAGCGCAGCACGCAGCGGCGCGAGGAAGGACGTTGCGGTCTGTGCGGCAGCGCCTGCATCGGCCGCTTCACCCAGCGCGGCGACCAGGGCGCTGCCGACTACGACGCCGTCGGCTTCGACGGCCATGGCAGCGGCGCTGGCGGCGTCCTTGATGCCGAAGCCGGCTACGACCGGGACGGTCGAGCGGCGGCGCAGGTCGCGCAGGCGGGCGCTGGCGGCGCTGCTGTCGAGGCGTTCGGACGCGCCGGTGACGCCTGCGAAGCTGACATAGTAGAGGTAGCCCTGGGCCATGGCCGACAGGGTGTCCAGGCGGGTGTCGGCGGTGGTTGGGGAGGCCAGCAGGATCAGGGCCAGGCCGGCGGCGGTGAAGATGGCGCGGGTTTCGGCGGCCTCTTCCGGCGGCAGGTCGACCAGCAGCACGCCGTCCACGCCCGCGGCGATGGCCGCGTCGGCGAAGCGGGCGGTGCCATGGATCTCGACCGGATTCAGATAGCCCATCAGCACCACCGGGGTGGTGGCATCGTCACGGCGGAAGGCGGCCACGGTTTCGAGCACGTAGCGCAGCCCTGCCCCACGCGCCAGCGCGCGCTCGGAACTGCGCTGGATGGTGGGGCCATCGGCCATCGGGTCGGAGAACGGCACGCCCAGTTCGATCACGTCCGCGCCGGCGGCGGCCAGCGCGTGCATCACCGGCACGGTGGCGTCCAGGCCCGGATCACCGGCGGTGATGAAGGGAATCAGGGCCTTGCGGCCATCGGCGCGCAGGCGGGCAAAACAGGCATCGATACGGTCCACGGACATTTCAGGCACATCCTTCAATCAATTCAACGGCGCCGCTGGCGCCCCAGTACAGCGTCGAAATCACCCCGTCGAAGATCTCCAGCCGGATCGCCAGATCCGAGCCGGGGTCCTGCCAGGTCAGGTATTCGCCCGTTTCCGGGTCGTAGGCGTGCGGCTGCGCGAGGCTGCCCTTGGGCAGGCGCTTGAGCGCGGCGTCACGCGACATGCCCAGGCGCAACCCGAACGGGCCGGCCTGGGTGATGGTTTCATCGCTTCCGTCCAGCGGCGCCAGTTCGAAACGCTGCACATGGTCATCGTCGACCATCATCGAGATGCCCTCGGGCAGGCTGCCGCGCTCGTAGTATTCGCAGCTACCGGCCTGCCCGCCTTCGCTCAGACCGGCCGAATGCCAGGTGGCATCGGCATCGGCGGCCGTGAAGCGCTGGCCGATGACGATGTCGCCGGCATGGTCCAGCGCCACCGAGACCACCGCTGGCGCGGGCGCCGCATCGGGGGCCGGGGCCGCCGGTTCCGGGTCGTCCTCGATCGGGCGGTTGGCGATGTCGTCATCGTTGCTCGCCGGCACCTGCGCCGGTGCGATGGCCGCCGGGGCCGACGGCGCGGCGGGCAGCAGCGGCGGATCCGGCGGGGTGCAGGCGGTCAGGCCGACCACGATCAGCAGCGCACTTCCCTGGCGCAGCAGTGGATTCACAGCATCAAGCCCTCGCGTGCGGCGATGGTGTGCACGTCCTTGTCACCGCGCCCGGACAGGTTGCACAGCACCAGTTTGTCGCGGGGCAGTTCACGCGCGATCTTGATGGCCTGGGCCACCGCGTGGCTCGATTCCAGCGCGGCCAAGATGCCTTCGCTGTGGGCCAGCTGGTGGAACGCGGCCAGCGCTTCCTCATCGGTGATGCCGACATACTCGGCGCGCCCGGCATCGGCCAGGAACGCATGCTCCGGGCCGACGCCCGGGTAGTCCAGGCCGGCCGACACCGAGTGGGTCTCGGTGATTTGGCCGTCGTCGTCGCAGATCACGTAGGTGCGGTTGCCGTGCAGCACGCCCGGGCGGCCGGCGGCGATGGAAGCGGCATGGCGGCCGGTCTCGATGCCGTCGCCGGCGGCTTCGGCGCCGACGATGCGCACGTCGCGGTCGTTGAGGAAGGCATGGAACAGGCCGATGGCGTTGCTGCCGCCGCCGACGCAGGCGGTGATCGCATCGGGCAGGCGGCCGTAGTCGGTGAGCATCTGCGCGCGCGCTTCGCGGCCGACGATGGCGTTGAAGTCACGCACCATGCGCGGGTACGGGTCCGGACCGGCGACGGTGCCGATGATGTAGAAGGTGTCGCGCACGTTGGTGACCCAGTCGCGCATGGCTTCGTTGAGCGCGTCCTTGAGCGTGGCCGAGCCGGAGGTGACCGGCACCACCGTGGCCCCAAGCAGCTTCATGCGGTAGACATTGATCTTCTGCCGCTCGATGTCGGTGGCGCCCATGTACACCACGCACTCCAGGCCCAGGCGCGCGGCGACGGTGGCACTGGCCACGCCGTGCTGGCCGGCGCCGGTCTCGGCGATGATGCGGGTCTTGCCCATCCGCGCGGCCAGCAGGGCCTGGCCGATGGTGTTGTTGATCTTGTGCGCGCCGGTGTGATTCAGGTCTTCGCGCTTGAGCAGGATCTGCGCCCCGCCCACCTGCTGGCTGAGCCGTTCGGCGTGGTAGATCGGGCTGGGCCGGCCCACGTAATGGGTGAGGTCTTTGTCGTAGGCGGCGATGAACGCCGGATCGCGGCGCGCCTCATCGTAGGCCGCCGCCAGTTCCTGCAGCGGCCCGATCAGCGTTTCAGCAACGAAACTGCCGCCGTAGCGGCCGAAATGGCCCTGGGCGTCGGGATAAGCGTGGAAATCGGTGATGGGGGATGCGGACATGGCGCGACAACCGGTGGAGACAGGGTGCCAATTTAACGCACATGTCATGACAGGAATATCGATAATATCTGCGACAACCCGTCAGGAAAACTCACATGAGCGACCTTCCCCTGCCGCCGCTCAACGCCCTGCGCAGTTTCGAGGCCGCCGCCCGCCTGGGCGGGGTGGGCCGGGCGGCGGAGGCCCTGCATGTCACCCATGGCGCGATCAGCCGCCAGTTGCGGGTGCTGGAGGACCACCTGGGCGTGGCCCTGTTCGAACGCGACGGGCGCGGGCTGCGCCTGACCCGGGCCGGCGCCGAGCTGCAGAGCGCCTGTGAGGGTGCGTTCGGGCAGATCCGCGAGGCGGTGGGCGCGCTCAAACGCCAGCAGCGGCCGGATGCGCTGGTATTGGGTTGCAGCGGCAGCATCCTGGCGCGCTGGATGATTCCGCACCTGCCCGCGCTGCAGCGCGACCTGCCGCAGCTGGCGTTGCATTGGTCGGCCCAGGACGGCAGCTTCACCGACGCCCAGCGCGGCCTGGACGCGGTGCTGCTGCTGGCGCAGCCGCCGTGGCCACGCGGCTGGCAGGTGCGCGAACTGGCGCCGGAACGGGTGGGCGTGGTGGTGAGCCCGCAGCACCCGGCGGCGGCGCGGTTGCGCCAACAGCCGCCGACTGCCCTGCTCGGCGAAGCCTTGCTGCATACCGCCTCCCGCCCGCAGGCGTGGCCGGCGTGGGCGCTGGCGCATGGGCTGGACCCGGCGCAGCTGCAGCTGGGCAGCGGGTTCGAGCACCTGTACTACCTGCTGGAGGCGGCGGTGGCCGGGCTGGGCGTGGCGATCGCGCCCGAGCCGCTGGTCGCCGACGAGCTGGCCGCCGGCCGCCTGTTGGCGCCGTGGGGATTTGGCGCCACCGGCGGGTTCTGGGTACTGGCCACGCCCGACGGGGCGGTGGATGCACGGGTGGAGGTGCTGGCCGGGTGGTTGCAGCAGCAGTTGGCGGGGGTGTAGGTCCCCACCGTTGGTGGGAACGCTGCCGGGGGGCGCGTCGGTCAGACGGCGGTCGGCGCTGCCAGGCGCTGCTGCACGTCGTCGCGCAGGCGCGCCAGTTCCACTTCGGCCTGCTGGCGCTGCTGCATGCCTTCGCGGTGGATGGTGCGCACTTCTTCCACCGTGGCGATCAACTGCTCGTGCACGTGGCGCAGCGTGGCCACATCGATCACCGCGCGCTGGTTGGCCTTGGCCGTCTCCACGGTGGTCTGGCGCAGCAGGTCGGCGTTGCGCCGCATCATCTCGTTGGTGGCATCGTCGATCGCGTTGGACAGCTCCACCGCGTTCTTCTGCTCGTTGAGCGACAACTGGATCGCGAACTGGCGCTTCCACGACGGGATCGTGATGTCGCGGACCGTGTTGAACTTCTCGATCAACAGGATCGCGTTGGCCTGGATCAGCCGGATCATCGGCAATGACTGGTCGGCCGCGTGCTGCATCACCACCAGATCGCCCACGCGCTTGTCGAGCAGCCGGATCGCGTTGTCCAGCTCGCCCTGGCGGATGCGCTGCTGCGGATCGTCCTGGCCCTGCCCGGCCAGCTGTTCGCTGCGCAGCGAGGCGATCCGGCGCTTGCCGGCGGCGATGTGCAGGCCCAGGCCGTGGCGTTCTTCGCGGACGATGTCGTGCATGCGGTCGAACTCGACCACGCGCTGGCCCATCAGCGCCTGCTGGCTGCCCACGTCGCCCATCAGCTGTTCGATCTGACGGTTGGTGTCGCTGAATTTCTGCACCAGCTCGCCCTTGGAGGCGCGCAGCTTGTCGATCAACCCACCGATGACCGGCACCTTCGAGCGTTCGGCCAGCCCGTCGAGTTTCAGCGAGCGCGCAATGCGCACCACCTCGCCCAGCTTGTCGCCGCTGGCGTCGAGGTCGCGGTTGCGTACCTGGTCGAGCAGCTGGCTGGAAAACGCCGCCGTCTTGGCCGCCGCGTCGCGCCCGAACACCTGCAGGTTGCCCGGCCGGATGTCGTCCAGGCCGCGCCCGATCTCGGCGATCTTCGGCAGGTCCTCCCGCCCCAGGCCCAGCGCCTGCAATGCGCTGTCATCGATGACATCCACGCTGACCTCCACCGGGAGGGAGGCGTTCGGCTGGGAATCCTGGGTCATCGGTGCATCTCCATTCTGAAGGGCGGCCGGAGCGCCGGCACGGGTCAGTGTACTCAGGGAAGTCTAGCCTGCGCCGCGGCGACCTCGGCGCGGATCTGGCCCAGCAGCTGCGCCGCGTGGTCATTCTGCCGCGCATGCGATTGGGTGCTGGTGGCGCGCACGGCCTGCTGCCACGCCGGCATCAGTACCGCGGCGATGCGCTGGACGTGGTCCAGCAGGGCGGTGTCCTGTGCCTGCAGCAGCTGCGTCTGGCCGGCCTGCACGCGCTTGAGCGAGGCCAGCGTCCGCAGGTGCGTCACGCGCTGCTGCAACATGCCCTGCGCATCGGTGGGCAACCCGGCACCCAACGCCGTTCCTGCGTCGGCCCACTGTTCCAGCGCCTGCGCGCCGTGCATATCCACCGCGGCCGCGTGCGTGCTGGCCTCGACCACGGCGCCCAGCAGGCGGGCGTGCGCCTGCGCCTTGAGCAGCAGGACGCCGCACTGTGCCTGCAGCGCGTCGGCATCGGCCTGGCGCTCTACGTCACGCCCCAGCAGCCGCCCCCACCAGCTGGTCTGGCGGCGCAACGTGGCCGGATTGTCTGCCTGCAGCGCCAGCGCAAGCCGCGACAGCGCCTCGACCAGACCACTCCGCGGGTCGTCGTCGTATGCAACGGCCCCCGGCTGGTGCGACATCAACGCCTGCAGCAGTACCTCGCCATAGCGCGACAGCACCGCAGCGTCCGCGCCGATGGTGGCCGGCGGCGCAGGCAGCGCAGACAGCGACGGCGCGGTCATGCAGGCGCATCACCGCCGTCGCGTTCCCACCGCGGCGGCAGGCTCGATTCGCCGTAGAAGTGGCGCATCAACGCCTCATCCAGGGCGCGTTCCTCGGGCGTTGAGGCGCGCTTCGGCCGGGCACCGACGCGCGGGGCGGGACCGCTCTCCATCTGCTGGCGCACCCAGCCGGCCAACAAGGCCAACGTTTCGCCGGTGCGTACCTGTTGCTGATGCGAATCGCCCAGTAGTTGCAGCAGCGGGGCCAGCCCGGCCTGCAAGCCACTGGCCAGCGGTTCGGCCAACGGCAGCGCCTCCGGCGCGGCGGGGGTGGCGGCAACCGGTACCGGCTCGGCGCGTGCGGCCGACAGCCGCTCCAGCGCCGACAGCAACGCCGGCCACGGCGCGGGTTCGACCTCGGCCACCGCAGCAGGCGGCGGCAGCTGCAACGCGCTGGCGATGTCGGCCAGCTGCGCCACCACGCGGCCGCCCACATCGGCGTCGTCGGCGCCCATGGCCTTGTTGCGCAGGAAGTCGCGCTTGATCTGCTGCCAGCGCTCCAGTTCGGCGCCCTGCAGCAGGCCACGCAGTTCGGCCAGCTTGAGCAGGTTTTCCTCGGCCCCGGTGGTGAGCAGCTGGGCCTCGCCCAGGTAATGGTCGGACACCAGCTGCTGCAGCTCGGCGTCGTTCATCACCGGCGAGATCTTCTCCGACAGCTTGTTCATGTTGCGGTAGCTGCCCTGCAGCCGGAACGCCGGTTCGGTGCGGTAGCGGTCGTCCTGCGCGGCACTGGCGATGTACTGCTGGTTGACCCGGTAGACCACGTCACGCACGCGCAGCATGCGCTGCAGGGTGGCGACGATCTCGTTGACCTCCGCGCCGCTGTAGGCATGGCTGAGCGCGTTGGTGGACACCTCCTTGCCCATCGCCCGCTCCACCAGCAGGTACAGGTCGGCCATGTCGCGCGTGGCCAGCGGCGCCAGCACCGGATTGGAGGTCAGGCTGTTTTCGATGTAGCTCAGGGTGAAGGCATCTTCCATGCCGCCCAGCACGTCACCCAGGTTGTAGATGTCGGCGCGGTTGGCCAGCATGTCCGGAATCTTGAACACCTCGCCGGACTCGGTATACGGGTTGCCGGCCATCACCACGCAGAACTTCTTGCCGCGCATGTCGTAGGTGCGGGTGCGCCCGCGCCACACGCCTTCGATGCGCCGCGTGCCGTCGCACAGGGAGATGAACTTCTGCAGGAATTCCGGGTGGGTGTGCTGGATGTCGTCGACATACAGCATGGTGTTGTTGCCCATCTCCAGCGCCAGGTTGAGCTTTTCCAGCTCCTGCCGCGAGGTGGCGTCCGGCGCCTGGGCCGGGTCCAGCGAGCGCACCTCGTGGCCCAGCGCCGGGCCGTTGATCTTCATGAAGACCAGGCCGAGGCGGTGCGCCACGTATTCCATCAGCGTGGTTTTGCCGTAGCCGGGCGGCGAAATCATCATCAGCAGGCCCATCAGGTCGCTGCGCTTGTTCTCGCCCACCGTGCCCATCTGCTTGGCCAGGTTGTCGCCGATCACGCCGAGGTAGACGTCGTTGATCAGCTTGTTGCGCACGAACGAAGACAGCGGCCGCGCCTTGAACTCGGACAGGCGCAGGGTGTCGCGTTCGCGCGTGACGATGCGCTGGCGCACCGCCTGGTAGGCATGGAACGCAGGCACGAACACGCCGGTGTGGTGCTGCAGGCGCGCCAGGAAATCATCCAGCGACAGGGTCATGTGGCCCTGCACGATGCGTGGGTGTTCGCCCAGCAGGCCATCCACGCTGACCAGCAGCGCGACGTCGCTGGCACGGGTGCGCAGCGCGCGCTGCACCAGCAGCAGTGCGGCCGCCTCGTCGGCATAGCCGGCGTGGTCGGTGAACGCGGGGGTGCGGCACAGGGCGCGCAGCCACTGCCCGGCCAGCGCCCAGCGCGTGCCCAAGCCGTCCTGCTCGCGCTGCAGGGCGCGTTCCAGCGCCTCGCGCTGGCCGGCCGCCTGCAGCTGCTGGCCCAGTGCCTCCAGCAAGGCCAGCGCATAGCGGCTGCTGGTGAACACCGGCTCGCCCGCCGACAGCTCGTCGGCGAGGTAGGCCGCAGCGGCCAGGTGATCGGCCGCCGTGAACGGCAGCGCGTGTTCGTCATTGAACGCGGCCACGGCCAGCGCCATCTCCGTGCGCAGGGCCTGGCGGCCTTCATCGGACCCGAACAGGCGCGCGATCGCATCGGCGCCGGCCTGGCGTGCCGGCCACTGCGCCACGTCTTCGCGGCGTTGCCGTGCGGCCCAGAACAGCATGGCCAGCGCGCGCACGCGCGGCGCGTGCAGCAGGGTGCCGGCCGCCTGCTGCAGCGGCAGCAGCGCGCGCAGGATCACGGTGGCGTCGTGGTCATGGATACCGCGCTCGTAGCCCTCGCGGTAACGCGGCGCGGCGAAATCACGCACGCTGCGGTCCAGTGCGTCCGGCTCGGCCGCGTTGTGCTGCAACCCGGCCAGGTCGAGCCCCTCGCGGTTGTCCATGGCCGCGCGCAGCACGCTGCCGGCCAGGTATTCGCCGCGGTACAGCGTGTCCGATTCCGAATCGAGGCTGAGCTGCCAGTACGGCTTGAGCTCGGCCAGTTCGGGATCGTGCAGCGGCTCCAGGAAATCGGTGCCGGTGAGGTGGATGGCCAACGCGTCGCCGCGCGGCAGGATGGTCAGGTCCAGCGCCTGTGTGTTCACGCTGAAGCGGTGCCGCGGGCCCAGGCGCACGATGTTGCCACCGGCCTCGAACAGGTCGCTGCGGTCGCGCAGTGCACGTACCGCCTGGTCGCGCACGCCTTTCAGGCGCGATTCGATGTCGTCGGCCTTGACGCTGTCGCGCAGGCCGCGCAGGCGCTCGGCCAGTTCGCGCAGCTTGAGGATCAGCGGGTCGCCGGCGAAGAAGGCGTTGAGCTCGTCGGCGGTGGCGAAGCGCTCGGTGCGCTTGGCCAGGCCGTCGAGGATACGGGTGGCCGCGTCCAGCACCGAGCGCGCCTTGCGCTGGCGCTCGTCCAGCAGCGCCTGCTTGTGGGCCTCGAAGGCATCGATCAGCTCTTCGCGCTTGGCCAGGATGTCGCCCAGGAACTGCTCGTGTTCGCCGAACTGACTTTCCAGTTCCTCCAGCTGCACCAGCAGCCGCGACATCTGTTCGTCGGCGCGTTCGGGATCGGTGGCCATCGCCAGCGCGCTGGTGATGGCCTGCGAGAACAGCGCGAACTGCGCGGCGAACTGCGCCACCGCTTCGGCCGAACCCAGGTTGCGGCGGCGCTGTTCGGCGCGTGCGCGGGTCTGGTTGAGGCGCGCGTAGATGGCCGAGATCGCTTCGACCACGCGGGTGCGCGCGGTGGCGTCGTCAACCTTCAGCCCGGCCATCAGCTCCGACAGCATGTCCAGGTCGGCCGACATGGCGCGCAGGCCGGCAAGCTGTTCGTCCAGCACGCGCGCGCTTTCGGCCTGCTGGGCCGCCTCGTCCAGCGCCTGCAGGCGCTCGCCCAGCGGCGCCAGCGCGGCATCGCCGGCCAGGAACGCGCCGGTGGCCGCGCCGATGGCCTCATGCGCCTGCTGCAGCGCGGCGGTCATCGCATCGATCAGGTCGGTGTCGATGTAGCGGTAATCGCGGATGGTGAGCAGGTGCCCACGCTGCGCCGAGATCGCATTGAGCGCCTCGACGAAGGACTGCACCTCTTTCCAGTTCTCCGGCTGCAGGCGGGCCAACAGGGCTTTCTGCGTGCTCTGCGCCTGGGCCATGGCCTGCGCGGACTGCGCGCGGATCGACTGCACCTTCTCGTATTCGTCCAGCACCGACTCGCCGGTGCTGCTGACCTCGCGCAGCAGGCTGACCGCACCGCCGCATTGGTCGTCGTCCAGCCAATGGTGGGCGTCGAACAGGCGGCGGGTGTCCTGCACCAGGCGCTGGTAGCGCTGCACCGACACGTCATCGCCTTCGATGGTGCGGGCCAGGTCGAACAGGTTGGAGATGCCGCGCACCAGCTCGGCATTGCCGATGCGGCCCATGAAGGTGTTGCCGGGCGGCCGGCTGGCGGCGAATTCGTCACTGCTGAACGGCGTTTGCCACACCTGCATGGCATGGATGCGGGTGGGCTCGCTGCCTTCGGCATGGAACAGCACCATGCGCCCGTCGTGCATGAAGGCGTAGCCGTGGCCGAACACCGGGTTCTGCAGCACGCGCTGGATGGTGTTGTAGACAAACAGCGCCGAACGCCCGCCTTCGCGCTCGTAGAAAATGTAGAGCACGTCCTCGCCATTGGGCGAGCGGATGGCGCGCTTGAACTGCATGCCGTCCATCGCCGCGTCGAACGCCTTGTGCTCGCCGCTCTGCAGGTAATAGCCGCCCGGGAAGATGATGCCGTGGTCTTCGGGCAGCTGCACGCAGGCCTGCACGATCGCATCGTTGCGGGTGATGTTGCCGGTGAGCGTGTTGTAGATCAGGCCGCGCCACACCGTTTCGCGGTATGGCAGCACCTTGAGCAGGATCAGCGAGCCCACCCGGGCAAAGTCGAACTGCGCGTCGTCCAGCGACTGCGTGCTGTCTTCGACCGGTTCGCTGTAGACGCCCTGCCCGCTCTCGGTGTTGTTCTCGACCTTGATGGTCAGATCGCCACCGGTGGTTTCCACGAACAGGCTGTCGAGGATGTTCAGGTGCGCATGGCGGCCGGTGACGGCCATGTCGCGCGTGGCGCGGGTCCACTCGAAATCGAACGGCGGCGGCAATGCGATGTCGCGCTCGCCACGGGCGTCCAGGTAGGTCAGTGCGCCGTCGCGGGCCAGCGCCCAGCGGAACACGCGCACGTCGCTGCTGCGCTCGCCGATCTGGAAGGAGGCCAGCAGCTTGTCGCCGACCACGATCAGCTGCAGCAGGCGCGCATGCTTGTAATAGGCGTAGAGCTCGCCGAAGTCGTGCACGAACGCCGGCTGGGCCAGGAAGCTGCCCTTGGCGTCCACCGGCACCACGTCGTAGCCGTCGTTGGCCTGCACCAGCCGGTACAACCCGAACACGTCTTCGACGCGGGTCTGGGTCTTGAGCCCGATGTAGACGTTGTAGCCGAACAGCAGCAGGTCCGGCCCGACCTGGACGATGTCGCGGCCGACGCAGTTGTTTTCGCTGCGGATGCGGAAGCGGCCGGTGACTTCCAGCCGGCTGTCGCCGAACTCGGCCAGGCGCTGCGTGTTGAGGGCATCGGCGACGCTGCGCAGGCGGCTGCCCTGCTCGGCCAGGCGGCGGCGCAGCACTTCATAGGCGCCGCCCTGGGCAACGGCCTGGTCGACGCTGGCGGTGGCTTCCGGCGCGGACGGCTCGGGACGGTTGGCGGTATCGGACATCGGCTTCCTTCCGGCTCACGGACAACCGGCCGGGCGAGCCGGCCGGGAACGGCGTGGCGGTGGCGTCACGGCCACCGCCGGGGTGCCGGACACGCCACCCCAAGGTGGCGCGCCGGCAGTGGGGCTCAGCGGGTTTCGACCACGGTGGCGGTCACGCTGGGCACCGCCTCAACGGCGTCTTCGCTGATCTGGCGCGGCGCGGATTCGCGCGGGCCCACGCCCAGGTAGCGCTGCATCAGCTCCTGCACGATCGGGCTCTTGTCGGCCAGGCCTTCGATGGACTTGCCCAGCGACACGGCCTTGATCAGGTTCTCGAACATGCCGCCGTCGCCGCCCACCAGGTCGATGTCGGCGTTGCGCAGCGCGCTGGCGATGACGCCGGCGTTCTCGCGCGAGACTTCCTTGCCGGCATCGATCGAGGCCAGCGCCTGCTTGAGGCTGTTGTCGAGCATCATGCGGAACTCTTCGTGGCCGCGCGCGGTGTCGCTGAGCGAGCCGATCGCCTCGAACTTGCGCACCAGGCCTTCCGCCTCGGCCAGCAGCTTCTTCTGCACCACGCCGGCTTCGGCGCCGCCGATGGACTCGGTCGCGGTGGCGCGGGCACGGCCCATCTGTTCTTCACCGTGGGCCTGGGCCTGCAGGTTCTCGGCCAGCACGCGGGCCTCGTTGGTGCCCTGCTTGAGGTTGGCTTCGGCCTTGGCTTCAATTACGCGGGCCTCGGCGATGCCGACCTTCTCGATGGCCAGCGCCGAGGCTTCGCGCACCTGCGCCTCGGCCAGGCCGGGGGCGGCCTGTTCGGCACGGGCACCGTCGGCCAGCAGGCGCTTGGCGTCGGCCTGCTTGCCGGCCGCCTCGTGCTGAGCCTGGGCCAGGGTGGTGATTTCCACGGCGCGGTGCTTGGCCGAGGTTTCGGCCGCCTGTGCTTCCTTGACCTGGCGCACCAGCAGTTCCTGCGCCTTGCCTTCGGCTTCCAGGATCAGCACCTGCTTCTGGCGATCGGCTTCGGACACCTCACGTACTTCCTTGATGCGCTCTTCTTCCTGGGCCACGGTCTTGTCGATGGCGATGCGCTCGCGGGTGATGTTGGCCACGTCCATCTTGCCGGACTCGACCACCTTGTCGCGCTCCACGCCCTGCAGCTGCACTTCGCGCTGGGTGGTGACCTGCTCCAGCTGGCGCGCGCGCTCGACGCGCTCGGATTCGATGGCCACCGCACGCTGGCGGTTCTGCTCGGCCACTTCCACTTCGCGCATGCGGTTCTGTTCGCGGATGTCGATGACTTCCTGCGCTTCGATGCGCGCCTGCTCGGACAGCTGGCGCTGCTCTTCCTGGACCTTGGCGGTCTCGGCTTCCTCACGCGCGCGGATGGTTTCAATCTCGCGCTTCTGGCGGGCTTCGGCTTCGGCCTGCTGGCGTTCCAGCGCCAGCAGCGCTTCACGCGCTTCGACGTTCTTCTTGGTGATGGCCAGCTTTTCGTTCTGTTCCAGCTCGTTGGTGACCACGTTGTGGGTGGCGGTCAGCTCGGTGATCTTGCGGATGCCCTGGGCATCGAGGATGTTGTTCTGGTCCAGCAGCAGCTTGGGGGTCTGCTCCAGGTAGTCGATGGCGACGTCTTCCAGCGCATAGCCGTTCAGGTCGTTGCCGATCACGGCAATGATCTCGTCGCGGAACTCCTGGCGCTTTTCGAACAGTTCGGTGAACTCGAACTTCTTGCCCACCGTCTTCAGCGCTTCGGAGAACTTGGCGTTGAACAGTTCATCCACGGCGTGCTTGTCCGAGGCGCGGTCGGCACCGATCGCCTTGGCCACGCGCAGCACGTCGGCCTGGGTTTCGTTGACGCGCAGGTAGAAGGCCACGGCGATGTCGGCGCGCATGTTGTCGCGGCAGATCAGGCCTTCCTTGCCGCGGCGGTCGATCTGCAGGGTGATCAGGCTGATCCGCATCAGCTCGGCGCGGTACAGCACCGGGATGATCAGCGCACCGGTGAAGTGCACCTTGGGCTGGGCGCTCATGTCATTGACGATCAGGGCCACGCCCTGGTCCACCTTGCGGTAGAACGCTTTGAACAGGCCGGCCAAGCCAAGCAGCAGGACCAGCAGGATGCCCACCCCGATCACGAACGGGGCCAAGGTCGCAAAACTCATCGATGGATCTCCTTATCGCCCGCAATCAGGCTGTCTTGGATGGAAAGCGCGGGGTGGGCGTTTTCACGCACCACCAGGTAATGGTTGTGGTCGGCCAGGTAGTCGAGCAGGACCACGCGGTCGCCGCGTGCGAGCACGCTGCCGTCGTGCGAGCGCACCTGCAGGATCAGCCCGGCGCCGCCGTCGTCGACGTTGGCATGGCCCACGGTGGCGGTGACCTGCGGCGAGGCGACCACGCCGATGCGGCCCAGCAGTGACGCCTGGGGCACCGGGCGCAGGCGCAGCAGCAGGCGCCGGATCGGGCGCAGTACCACCACGCTGAGCGGCACGGCGGGAATCAGCGCAAGCACGGCGGTGACGCTGCCGGCGACCCAGCGCACCGGGGTGGGCAGGGACTGCAGCAGGAACAGGTGGACGAAATAGGTGACGGTCCAGCCGAAGAAGGCCAGCAGCGCGATCACCAGCATCACCGGGGCGCCGCCCAGGCCCAGGCGCGCGAAGATGCCGGAAATGCCGTGCAGGCCGTCATCGCCCAGGTGCAGGTCCATGCCGTCATGGGCAATGCCGTCATCGACCACGCCGAAGGCGGCCAGCAGCCAATACAGCACGGCGAACGCCAGCACGATGCTGTACGGCAGCGTGGGGAAACTCAACGCGACAGTGAGGAATTCGTTCATTCCATGCCTTCCCTGTGAAGGCGGCCAGCCGCTTCCCCGGCCGCCGCTTTGAGGGAAGCGCTCCGGCTTCCCTCGACTACACGCCGTGCCGGCCGCGCCATGTCCTGTCGATGCTACGTGAAATTCGCCGCTGCGCCCATAGCACCATCGCCGCGCCTTGCCTGGCAACGGGTGGGGGGTGTCGGCAATGGCCGGGGCCGGATCGCGCGGGGTGTCCCGACCCACGGTCGGGACCTACCGGGATTTACATGTCCCGACCAACGTCGGGACCCACCACCGGCCTCAGTCGGCCTCGTGGCAGTCGGCGCGACGGACTTCTTCGACGAACTTGCGCATCTTGTAGCCGTCCTTGATGCCCGGCTCGGATTCGATCCCGCTGGATACGTCCACGCCCCACGGCAGCGTGGCCACGATCGCGTCGAACACGTTGTCCGGGGTGATCCCGCCGGCCAGCAGGAACGGCCGATGCAGGCCGGTGGGCAGGCGGGTCCAGTCGAAGGCCACGCCGGTGCCACCGCCGCCGCCGGGGGCGTGGCTGTCGAACAGGAAGCCGGCGGCGCTGGGGTACCGCAGCTGCAGCTGGCGCGCGTTGACGTCCTCGCGGCCCCCCATCGCCACGGCCTTGAGGTAGGGCATGTTGAAGCTGCGGCAGAACGACTCGTCTTCCTCGCCATGGAACTGCAGCAGGGTGGGCCGCACCGTGCGCAGCACTTCGCGCACCTCTTCCTTGCTGTTGTCACGGAACAGGGCCACCACGTCCACCATCGGCGCGATCGCCTGGCGCATCGCACGGGCTTCGGCCGGCGCCACGCGGCGCTTGCTCTCGCGGGCGAAGATGAAGCCGACGGCATCCACGCCCAGCTCCCCGGCCAGGCGCACGTCGCCGGCGCGGGTCATGCCGCAGAACTTGATACGGGTGCGATAGAAAGAGCGGCTCATAGAGTCACCTCGGCGGGCAGTTGCCAGTTGTCGGGGTACAGGGGTCCAACGAACACCAAACCCTGCGGCGGTGCGGTCGGCCCGGCCACGGTGCGGTCCTTTCCGGCCAGCAGCTCGCCCAGCCACGACACCGGCTTGTCCCCGCACCCGACCAGGATCAATGAACCGACGATATTGCGCACCATGTGATGAAGGAATGCATTGGCCTGAACACAGACCTCCAGCACCTCGCCATCGCGGGTCACACTGATCGCCTGCAGCTCGCGGCGGGCATGCAGGGCCTCGCAATTGACGCTGCGGAAGGCACTGAAGTCGTTTTCGCCCAGCAATGCCTGCGCCGCCGCGTGCATCAGCGCGGCATCCAGCGGCCGCCGTTCCCAGCTCAGGCTCTGCCGGTTCAGCGCCGGGCGCACCTGGCGGTTGAGCAGGCGGTAGCGATAGCGCCGGGCGCGGGCGGAGAAGCGCGCATGGAAATCATCGGCCACCGGCTGGCACCAGCGCACCGCGATGGCGGGCGGCAGGCGGGTGGTCGTGCCCAGGGTCCAGCCGCGCAGGTTGCGGACGACGTCGGTGTCGAAATGCACCACCTGGCAGTGCCCGTGCACGCCGGCATCGGTGCGCCCGGCACACATCACCTTGATGGGCGCATCGGCCACCGAGGACAGCGCCTGCTGCAGACTGGCCTGCACGCTGGGACGACCGCTCTCGCCCAGCTGCTGCCAGCCCTTGAATTCACTGCCATCGTATTCCACGCCCATTGCGTAGCGCATGGTCAACCTCTGTAAGTCGGTAAGAACCGGCCAGGGCCGGTCGGGGCATCAGGCCGGATCGCGCTCGGACCACACGGCAAGTTCGTTGCCGCCGGGTTCGACGAACTGGAAGCGGCTGCCCCCGGGAAAGGAAAACACGGGCTTGACCACCTGCCCACCCTGGGCGGCCACCGCCTCGGCCACCGGGGCCAGGTCGTCGGCGTAGATCACCAGCAAGGCGGCGCCCGCGGCGGTGGTGGCCGGGCTGCCGCGGAAGAAGCCGCCCTGCAGGCGGCCATCGTCGAAGGCGGTGTAGTCCGGGCCGTAATCCACGAACGTCCAGCCGAACACCGCCGAGAAGAAGCGGCGGCTGGCGGCCGGGTCGGTGGAGGCGAACTCCACGTAATCCAGCCGGCGCTCGCGCGGCGAAGGCGAGACGGGGCTGGTCATCCCAGCCGCGCCAGCAGTTCGCGGGCCTGCGCCTGGCTGTGCGGGTCTGCCGCAACGGCGACTTCCTGCAGCAGCGTGCGCGCGGTTTCGGCGTCGCCGAGGTCCAGGTAGGCGATGGCCAGTTCCAGCCGGTCGCGGCCAGGGGTGGCCAGGACATGACCACTGTTGTCGGTGGCCTCGAATGGGGCTTCGATGCCTGCCTCGGCGGAAGCATCGGCATCGGCGTCAGCCGCCTCTTCCGCGCCGACGGCAACCGCGTCGCCATCGGCGGGAAACTCGAAGACGCCGCGGAACGACGGCTGTGCCGCGGCTTCCAGCGCATGCGCCGGCGGGGTGTACACGTCGACCATGTCCGTGTCCGCATCCACGGCAGCGGTCGCTGGGGGCACCTGCTCCCCGTCCGGCGCGGTGTCGTCGCCTTCGGGGTGCACTGCATCGCTGCCGGCCACGGTGTGCCCCGGGCGCGGCTCCAGCGTGAACACAGGCTCGCGGCGCAGGCCATCGGCGTAGTGTTCGGCGGGTTCGTCGCGTATTTCATTGGCCTGGTCGCGTGCTTCATCCAGGCGGGCATCCAGCGCATCGTCCTGCTGGGCGGCCAGCTCGTCGATGTAATCGGCGGCAGGCACGGCGGCGGCCAGCGCGGTGGCATCCAGGCCGTCGCGGCGCAGCGGCGGCAACGGCGACGGTTTGCGACGGCGGGCCACGGCCCACCCGCCCACTACCAGCAACAGCACCACCAGGCCCAGCCAGTACCAGCCGCTACCGCCGGCCTCACGCGTGGCCGGGGCCTGGCCCAGGCGCTGCTGCGCGGCGGCCAGGTCGCTGTCCTTCATCGCGATCAGCGACTGCTGCTGCTTCTGCAGCTTTTCCAGGTCGGCCACGCGGCTGCGCAGCTCCTGGATCTCGGCGTCGCGCGTGGCGACATCTTCCTTGGCCTGACGCAGTTGTTCGTTGCCCAGCATGTCGCCCTCACTGCCGGCGGCGGTGCCGGTGGTTGTGCCTGCATTGTTATCGGTGGCGGCGACCGCCGGTGCGATCTCCAGGCGCGCGCCACTGGCCACTGCCGCCGCCGCTGCTGCCGGCTTGGCGACCGGGCCCGGGCTGGCGGCAACGCCGCTGCTGGCCGGCTGCGGGATGGCCGCGCGGGATTGCCGCCATTGTGCGGCGTGCTCGCGCACGATCGCGGCCGCTTCACTGGCGTCGATCGGCGTGGTCGTGTCGGTGGGGCTGCGCAGCACCGCGCCCTGCTTGAGCAGGTTGACGTTGCCGCGGATGAAGGCCTCCGGGTTGGCGCGCAGCAGCGCGACCATCGCCTGGTTGCGGTTGATGCCCTGTTCGCGGGCCACCGCGGCGGCGATCTGGGACAGGGTCTGGCCACGTTGCACGGTGACGCCGCCGGCGGCGCTTGCCGGTGCCGGCGCTGCGCTGCGCGATGGAGCGGTGCGTGGCGGCTGCGCGGCCGTGCGGGCCGGTCTGGCCTCTACCGTGGGCGCAGGCGCGGTCGCCGGTGCCGGCTCACGCACGATGGCGTTGGACATCGCGCCGGCCGGCGCGACGATCTCCGGTTCGGCCACGGCCAGCGCACTGTTGGGTGCATCGACCAGTGCCGAGTATTCGCGGACCAGGCGCCCCTGGCCCCAGTCGGCTTCGATCAGGAAATTCAGCGACGGGGTGGTGACGGGGGTCTGGGTGCTGACCCGCACCACCGCCCTGCCCTGCGCATTGCGGGTCAGTTCGAACTGCAGTTCACTGACCAGGCCTGCCGGTGCTTCCAGCCCGACCCGGGCAAAGGTGCCGGGTGAGGCCAGCGCCACCCGCAGGTTTTCCAGCTCGGCCGGGTCGGCCGAGATCACCGGTATTTCGGCCAGCAGCGGCTGGCCAGGCTTGGACAGCACCCGGATATCGCCCAGGCCCAAGGCCATGGCGGAGCTGCTGGCCAGGGCCAGCAGCAGTGTGGACACATACTTGAGCGGGCGCAGGGCGCCCCGGGTCCGGTTGTTCATGGCGGCCAATATAGCGGCTCCCCCCGTGATCGGCGATGGTTGAATTGCAGCCGCCGATGGCATCCCCATGCCACCGACGTTGCACGATCAGCCTTCGGCGGCGACCAGTTCGGCCAACTGCACCGCATTGAGCGCGGCGCCCTTGCGGATGTTGTCCGACACGATCCACAGGTTCAGCCCGTTCGGATGCGAGAGATCTTCGCGGATACGGCCGACATACACCGCATCGTTGCCCGACGCATGCGTCACCGGGGTCGGATAGCCGCCGGCTTCATGCTTGTCCACCACTTCCACGCCCGGCGAACGCGACAGCAGTTCGCGCGCGGCCGCCACGGTGACCTTGTCGCGGGTTTCGATGGTGACCGCTTCGGAGTGACCGTAGAACACCGGCACGCGCACCGCGGTGGGGTTCACCAGGATGCTGTCGTCGCCCAGGATCTTCTTGGTTTCCCAGACCAGCTTCATTTCTTCCTTGGTGAAGCCGTTTTCCAGGAAGTCGTCGATGTGCGGGATCAGGTTGAAGGCGATCTGCACCGGGAAGCGCTGCGGGTCGATCTGCTGGAAGCTGAGCAGCTGGCCGGTCTGCTTGCCCAGTTCCTCCAGCGCGGAACGACCGCCACCGGACACGGACTGGTAGGTGGCCACGTTGATGCGCGTGATGCCGTACTGGCGGTGCAGCGGCGCCAGCGCCACCAGCATCTGCATGGTGGAGCAGTTCGGGTTGGCGATGATGCCGCGCGGGCGGTTCTTCAGCGCGTCCGGGTTCACTTCGGACACCACCAGCGGCACGTCGTCGTCGTAGCGGAAGGCCGACGAGTTGTCGATCACCACCGCACCGGCAGCGGCGAACTTCGGGCCGTACTCCTTGGACACGCTGCCACCGGCGGAGAACAGCGCGATGTCCACGCCCTTGGGGTCGAAGTCGGCCAGGTCCTGGACCTTGATCTTTTCGCCGCGGTAGTCGATCTCACCGCCGGCCGAGCGCGAGGACGCGAGCAGGCTCAGCGAGGCGATCGGGAAGTCGCGCTCGGCGAGGATGGACAGCATGGTTTCGCCAACGGCGCCGGTGGCACCGACGACAGCGACGTGGAAACGACGATCTGGATTGTTCATGGGGGAACCTCGTGTTGGGTGTACCGACCAACGGTCGGTACCTACCGTGTTTTTGGAGGGGTGTACCGATCAACGATCGGTACCTACCGGGATAGTGAATGTGCGTGCCGACCAACGATCGGTGCCTGCCGGTTCGGGAACCTCGCCTGTTGGCTGGGGAGGTTCCCTATCGTTTTGCGTCGCCGACATTTTTGCCGCCCACGGTCGCGCGGCCGGTTTTGGCGGCGGCCACGGCGTCGGCGTTGATCGCGCTCGGCGGGTGGCCGGCGTTCGGGCCCAGCCCCAGCGCGGCGGTGAGGTTGTCCACGGCCAGCTGCACCATCGCCCGGCGCGTGGCCTGGCTGGCGCTGCCGATATGCGGGGTCAGCACGATGTTGTGCAGGGCCAGCAGTTCCGGGCGCACCGTGGGCTCGCCTTCGAACACGTCCAGTCCAGCCGCGGCGAGGCGGCCGTTGGCCAGCGCGTCGGCCAGCGCCACTTCGTCGACGATGCCGCCGCGGGCGATGTTCACCAGGGTGGCGGTCGGCTTCATCTTCGCCAATGCGCCGGCGTCGATGATGTGGTGGGAGGACGCGCTGTAGGGCAGCACCAGTACCAGGTGGTCGGCCTGGGCCAGCAGCGTGTCGAGGTCAACGTACTGCGCGCCCACTTCGGCTTCGGTGGCGTCGGGCAGCCGCGAGCGGTTGTGGTACAGCACGCGCATGCCGAACCCGAGCGCGCCGCGGCGGGCGATGCCCTGGCCGATGCGCCCCATGCCGAGGATGCCCAGCGTGCTGCCGTGGATGTCCGCGCCGAGCAGGGTCTGGAACGACCACTGGCCCCACTGCCCATCACGCAGCCAGCGCTCGGCCTCGGTGATGCGACGGGCGGTGGCCATCAGCAGCGCGAAGCCAAGGTCGGCGGTGGTTTCGGTGAGTACGTCCGGGGTGTTGCTGGCCAGGATGCCGGCTGCGCTGAGCGCCTCCACATCGAGGTTGTTGTAGCCCACGCCGACGTTGGCGATCGCGCGCAGCTGCGGGGCGTTGGCGATCTCGGCCGCGCCGATGCGCTCGTTGAGGGTGATCAGCGCGCCGTCGACCTCGGCCAGCCGCCCCGCCAACTGCTGTGGCGTATAGCGGGTGACCTCGCCGGTCATGTCCAGGTCGACATGCTGCCCGAGCTGTTCGACCACATCGTCGAACAGCGGCTGGCTGACCCAGACCCGGGGGCGGCGATCAGCCATCGATCGATCCGGGGATGCGCGGGGTGATGGTGCCCACGTCGCCGCACTGCGCGCGGTGGCGCAGCGCCTGGTCCATCAGCACCAGCGCCATCATCGCCTCGGCGATGGGGGTGGCGCGGATGCCCACGCACGGGTCGTGGCGACCGGTGGTGATCACATCGACCGCGTTGCCGTCGGCATCCACCGTGGCGCCGGGCAGGCGCAGGCTGGAGGTGGGCTTGAGCACAATCGAGGCGGTGACCTGCTGGCCGGTGGAGATGCCACCGAGAATGCCGCCGGCATGGTTGCTGGCAAAGCCCTGCGGGGTGATCAGGTCACGGTGTTCGGTGCCCAGCTGGGCAGCGCTGGCGAAGCCGTCGCCGATCTCCACGCCCTTGACGGCGTTGATGCTCATCAGCGCGGCGGCCAGTTCACCGTCGAGCTTGCCGTAGATGGGCTCGCCCCACCCCGGCGGCACGCCGTCGGCGACCACGTTGACGCGGGCGCCGACCGAGTCGCCGGACTTGCGCAGCGCGTCCATGTAGCTCTCCAGCGCGGGCACCTGTTCGGCCACCGGCCAGAAGAACGGGTTGTCTTCCACCGCCGACCAGTCGTGCCCGGTGGGGGTGATCGCGCCCAGCTGGGACAGGTAGCCCCGCACGGTCACGCCATGGCGCTGCTGCAGCCACTTCTTGGCGATGACGCCGGCGGCCACGCGCATGGTGGTTTCGCGCGCGGACGAGCGGCCGCCACCGCGCGGGTCGCGGATGCCGTACTTCTGCCAGTAGCTGTAGTCGGCATGGCCCGGGCGGAACTGCTGGGCGATGGCGGTGTAATCCTTGCTGCGCTGGTCGGTGTTGCGGATCAGCAGCGCGATGGGGGTGCCGGTGGTGCGGCCTTCGTAGACGCCGGACAGGATCTCGACGTCGTCGGCTTCGCGGCGCGCGGAGGTGTGCCGGCTCTTGCCGGTGGCGCGACGCTGCAGGTCGTGGTCGAACTCACCGGCGCTGATCTCCAGCCCCGGCGGGCAGCCATCGATCACGCAGCCGATCGCCGGACCATGCGATTCGCCGAAGGTGGTGACGGTCAGCAGTGTGCCGAAGCTGTTGGAACTCACGGCCGCTGCGCTGCCAGTTCGGTGATGCGCGCGCTGTGGGCGATGAGCTCACGGCATTCGACGGCGAAGATGCCCATCTGGCCAACCTTGAATTCGATCCAGGCAAAGTCGACTTCGGGCAGGAGCTTGATCAGATGCTGTTCGGACTCGCCTACTTCGCAGATCAGCAGGCCATCTTCGCTGAGGTGCAGCGGGGCGTCGCGCAGGATCTTGAGGACGAGGTCGAGGCCGTCGGGGCCGGCCCGCAGGCCCATGTCCGGCTCGTAGGAATACTCCTGCGGCAGGGCATCGGTTTCGTCGTTGGTGACGTAGGGCGGGTTGGTGACGATCAGGTCGTAGTGGCGGCCGGTGAGGCCGTTGAACAGGTCGGACTTGATCAGGGTGACGTTGTGCGCCTGGAGGCGTTCTTTGTTCTCATGCGCGAGGGCCAGGGCATCGTCGCTGAGGTCGACGCCGTCCACTTCCCAGTTGGGGTAGTAGTGGCCGATGGCGATGGCGATGCAGCCCGAGCCGGTGCAGAGGTCGAGGGCGCGATGGACGTCGCGGCCGGCCAGCCAGGGTTCGAAGCCGGTTTCGATGAGTTCGGCGATGGGCGAGCGCGGGACGAGGGCGCGGCTGTCACTCTTGAAGCTGAGGCCGGCAAACCAGGCTTCGCCGGTTAGGTAGGCGGCGGGGAGGCGTTCGTTGATGCGACGCTCGAACAGGGCCAGCACCTCGGCCTTTTCAGGCGTGGTGACGCGGGCGGCGCCGTAGGCGGGGCCGAGGTCATGCGGCAGGTGCAGGCTGTGCAGGACGAGCTGGGTGGCTTCGTCCAGGGCGTTGTCGTAGCTGTGCCCGAAGGTGAGGCCTGCGGCATTGAAACGGCTGGTGCCGTAGCGGATCAGGTCGATGATCGTGTGAAGTTCGGCGGCCGTTTCGGCAGTCATGGCAAGGCAACAGACAGTGTGGCCCCCGATTATAGGCGACCCCATGCCCCCCGGCATCCGTTGCAGTCGAAAGTGGTTGGGTTGGGGGTTTGGGGGTTTGGAGGCCTGGAGCAGGGTCAAGGTCAACTTCAAAGGCGGCGCTTCGTTGGTGGCGGGCTGGGTCGGTGGGGGTGGGTTGGCAGGGCACGCTGCAAGTACGTCCATGTAAGCTCCGTCGCCGCATCCATGCGGCTCAGGGCCCTGCCAACCCACCCCCACCGACCCCCGACACACCCTCGGTGCCGCATTGAGAGCAAGGTCAAGAACCAGAGCAGCCTCCTGCGCCCGCACGGGTGGGAGGAGTAGTGCCGAGCCTTGCTCGGCACCTCCCTACCCTCCCCACTACCTGACCCCTTCCCCTTGCCCCAACCCCAATCGCACTGCCAGTGCCCTTGCCCTGCCTAGCTCTGCCTAGCCCTGCCTAGCCTTACCGCCTTTACACGAGGGCACCAGCCAACTGTCGAGCGTCGGCACGGGTGGGGTTGCGGGGCCCTGAGGCGCATGGATGCGCCGACGGAGCTTACATGGACGTACTTGCAGCGTGCCCCGCAACCCCACCCGTGCCGGCGCCGCCTCCGATCGCTGCACACCAAGGCTTCGGCTTCGGCTTCGGCTCCGGCTCCGGCTTCGGCTCCGGCCTCGGCTCCGGCTTTTGCCTTCGCTTCAGACCTACGCTCTTCAAAGAATCAACCCAACAAACCCCAAAAGACCCAACAGCGCCGCCGCCGCCCCTATCATGGTGGCCCCTTCCGGGAACGGGCTTTCCATGTTCAATCGCAACGTCGGCATCATCCTGCTCATCGCCCTGGCCGCCGGCCTGGGCCTGGTCGCCGCGCAGAAAGTGTTCGCGCCCAAGCCGGCCAGCGACCGCCCCGCTACCGAATCGATCACCTTCTATCCCCAGCCGCGGCCCCTGCCTGACTTCAACCTCAGCCAGTCCGACGGCACCCGCCTCATTCCCGGCGAGCTCAAAGGCCACTGGACCCTCGTGTTCCTCGGCTTCACCTTCTGCCCCGACGTCTGCCCCACCACCCTGGCCGACCTCGCCCAGGCCCAGAAACAGTGGGAAGCCCAGCCTGACACCCTGCGCCCGCGCCTGGTGTTCATCTCCGTGGATCCCGAGCGTGACACCCCGGCCCGCCTCGGCGAGTACGTGCACGCCTTCCACAAGGACACCCTGGCCGCCACCGCCGACGTCCCCTCGCTCGAACGCTTTGCCACCTCGCTCGGCTTCGTGTTCCAGAAAGTGCCCGGCAAACAGTTTGATGAGAATCCCGAGGATTACACCCTCGAACACTCGGCCAGCCTGGCCGTGCTGGACGCGGACGGCAAACTTGCCGGCCTGATCCGCCCCCCTTTCAATGCGCAGGCCATTGCCCGCGATCTGCAGACGCTGACCGAGAAAACCGCACCATGAGCCTGACCACCACGCTGAGCTACGTCCTGCCCCACCGCCTGCTGTCCTCGATGGCACGGCGCCTGGCGTATTCCAGCAACCCGCGGATCTCGCGCTGGCTGATCGACACTGTCACCGAGAAGTTTGGCGTCAACCTGGCCGAGGCCGCCAATCCCGACCCGCGCAGCTACGCCACGTTCAACCAGTTCTTCACCCGCGCGCTCAAGCCCGGCGCCCGCGTGGCCGCGCCCGACCCGCGCACCCTGGTGATGCCCGCCGATGGCCGCATCAGCCAGCTCGGCGCCATCGAGGACGGTCGCATCTTCCAGGCCAAGGGACAGTCGTTCACCGCCGCCGAACTGCTCGGCGATGCCAAGGATGCCGAGGTCTTCCATCACGGCCTGTTCGCCACCGTGTACCTGTCGCCCAAGGACTACCACCGCGTGCACATGCCGTGGACCGGCACCCTGCGCGAAACCGTGCATGTGCCCGGCCGTCTGTTCAGCGTGGGCCCGGCCGCGGTCAACAACGTCCCCGGCCTGTTCGCCCGCAACGAGCGCCTGGTCTGCCATTTCGATACCGACTTCGGCCCGATGGTGTCGGTGATGGTGGGCGCGCTGCTGGTGTCCGGCGTGGAAACGGTGTGGGGCGGTGAAGAGATTCCGGCGTACGGCGACACGATCACCCGCAAGGACTATCGCGGCAAGGGCATCACGCTGGAGCGGTTCGCGGAGATGGCGCGCTTCAACTACGGCTCCACCGTGATCATCCTGCTGCCGCCGGGCGTGGCCGACTTCGCCCCGCACCTGGATGCCGAGCATGCCGTGCAGCTGGGCCAGGCGCTGGCGACCTTGAAGTAACGGCGGTGCCGGCCGCTGGCCGGCATTGCGGTAGTGCCGGCCGCTGGCCGGCATTGCAGGCATTGCAGGCATTACGGTAGTGCCGGCCGCTGGCCGGCATCGCGGGCACTACGGGGAGCCGGCCAGCGGCCGGCACTACCTTGGGCTCACGCCCATAAAAAAACGCCCCGGGAAACCGGGGCGTTTTTCGTGGGACGCGATCCGTTGCGGTCAGATCTCGACCGGGCCGACGTCCATGCCGTCGTAGTCTTCCACGCCATTGGCTTCGGCCAGCGCCTGCAGCTCGTGGTTGCGGGCGTCCAGCGAGGCTTCGCTGTGCACTTCTGCGCGCTCCACGTGCAGCACGTGGTACGGCGCCTCGCCCTCTTCCAGGTCCGGCTCGAAGATCTCGACCAGGCTGTAGCCCATGGCGACCAGCTTCTCGCCCAGGCCGCTCAACGGCTCCGGGGTGGTGTTGACGAAGAAATAGCCCCACAGCATCGGGCCATTGAGGTCCCAATCGGTGTTTTCGCGGATGTTGGCGAACATCTCGTTGATTGCGGTGATATCCATCGTCTTGTCCTGTATGCGTGACCCGGTGGCCGAAAGGGAGTGGCCGCGGGCGTGATGCCGGCAGCCTACTCCATTGGGCGTGTGCTTACTTGCCGCAGCCCTGCAGCTTGAGCACCTGGCCTTGCCTGAGCGCGTAGGCCGGGGCCTTGAGACCGTTGGCACGGGCCAGTTCACGCACGTCGCACTGGAACTTGTCGGCAATCGCGCCCAGGGTCTGGCCCTTGCCTACCTTGTGGCTGCGCGCCGGCTTGGCCTTGGGCTTTGCCGCAGGCGTGGCCACCGGGGCGACCGGCGTGGACGCCACCGCACTGGCCTGCACCTGCGCCACCGGGACCACGCTGCCCACCGCCACGTTGCCGGTGTAGCTGGCCGCGGCGGGGCGCACGATCGCGGCGTTGAGGTCGGCGGTGATCAGGGTGCGTGCCAGGTCCGCGCGCGGGCCGCTGACGCAGTACCGGTTGTACAGCCCGGCGATGCGGGTGGTGGCGTTGATCGTGGTACCGGCCGGAATCCAGCCGTCGGCCTCATAGCGCGGGTTGAGGTTGCGCAGCGCGCGCATGTAACCGTCGCGGGTGCCGGCACTGCCCAGGCAGATGGTCAGCTCGTAGATGGTGGTGGACTTGGCCAGCCGGATCGTCGCCGGCTGCGCGCTGATCTTCGGGAACTCCACGCCGTACTGCTGCGGGTGCAGGAAGATCCAGGCCGCGGCGATCACCATCGGCACGTAGTCCTTGGTTTCACCGGGGAACTGGTTGTACACGCTGTCCACCCAGAAGCCCTGGCCGCCGCTCTGCTTGAACACGCGCACGGCCCGGCCTTCGCCGCCGTTGTAGCCGGCCAGCGACAGCTCGACGCTGCCGTTGAGCTCACGCATGCGCTCGTTGAGGTAGGTGGCGCTGGCCTCGGCGGCGCTGCGCGCATCGAAGCGGGTATCGAAGCCGGTGCCATCCGGGCCCAGCCCGAAGCGGCGGCCGGTAGCCGGCATGAACTGCATCAGGCCGGCGGCGCCGGCACGTGAGGAGGCGTGCACGCGGCCATTGGATTCCTTGGCCATGATCCCGAACAGCAGCGCCTCGGGCAGGCCGCGCTTCTCCCACTCGGGCCACATCACCTGGCGCAGGTTCTGGTAGTTCTCGTAGGTGGTCATCAAGGCCGGGCGCATGTCGGTGAGCCAGCGGCGGATGCCGGCCTGCACCGCCGGGTTGTACTCGACCATGTTGTCGAAGGCGTGGCGCTTGTCGTTGAGCAGCGCGGCCGCACGCGCCGCTTCGGGCACGTCGGCCGACAGCGGGCCGATGTGGTCCGGGTCGGCTTCCAGCAGGCCGCCGTCGCTGGCCAGCTCGTCGCCCTCGCCATCACGGGTGTCGGCGTTGTCCTTCAGCAGGCGCTTGTAGGCCGGCAGCATGTTGCTGACCTGGCAGCCCTTCTGGGCGACACAGGCGCTGATCACATCCTCCATGTCCTCCAGGGCGGCATCGCCTTCGTTCTTGCCCTTGGGATCGGCATTGGCCACCAGCACCAGCGCATCGCGGTAGCGCTTCTCGGCAGCGGCCATGCGCTGGTCCAGCGCATCGATCTTCACCCGGTCACGGGCCGAAACCCGCTGCGCATGGGCCTCCGGCACGAACGAGAGCATTGCAGCGAGCGCCAACAGCGGCCAACCACGGACAAGCAAGACAGGAACGGGCATTTTTGGCACTGTGTGCGAAAGATGGGGCAGAGTAGCCGCGCCACTTGCATCGGGGCAACCCGGTCGGCCCGGCAACCTGCGTCGACGTTTAGAATCCCGCCCATTCACACAGCACCAGCACAAGCGAGTTGACCATGGATCCGATCCTGCTCGGCAAAGGCATCACCGACGATATCGCCGTGACCCTGCAACCCCGTCTGGGCAATCGCCATGGTCTGGTGGCCGGGGCCACGGGCACCGGCAAGACCGTCACCCTGATGACCCTGGCAGAAGGCTTTTCACGGATCGGCGTGCCGGTGTTCCTGGCCGATGTGAAGGGCGACGTGTCCGGCCTGGCCGTGGCCGGTGCAGGTACCGAGGCCTTGCTGCAGCGGGCACGGGAGATCGGCGTGGCCGACTACGCCCCCGCCGCCAGCCCGGCGATCTTCTGGGATCTGTACGGCAAGCTGGGACACCCGGTGCGCACCACCGTGAGCGAGATGGGCCCCACGCTGCTGGGCCGCATCCTGGAGCTCAACGACACCCAGTCCGGCGTGCTCGACATCGTGTTCAAGCTGGCCGACGACCGCGGCCTGCTGTTGCTGGACCTGGATGACCTGCGCGCCCTGCTCGGCCTGGTGGCCGACGAACGCAAGGACATCTCCACCGAATATGGCCTGGTCAGCGCACAGACCGTGGCGGCGATCCAGCGCTCGCTGCTGCGCCTGTCGCAGGACGGCGGCGAAGCCTTCTTCGGCGAGCCGGCGCTGGAACTGGCCGACATCATGCGGGTCAACCATGACGGCCGTGGCGTGATCGGCATCCTGGCCGCCGACCAGCTGGTCCTCAAGCCCAAGCTGTACTCGACGTTCCTGCTGTGGCTGCTGTCGGAGCTGTTCGAAACCCTGCCCGAAGTGGGCGACCTGGACAAACCCAAGCTGGTCTTCATCTTCGATGAGGCCCACCTGCTGTTCGACGATGCGCCGCCGGCGCTGGTGCAGCGCATCGAGCAGGTGGTGCGGCTGATCCGCTCCAAGGGCGTGGGCGTGTACTTCTGCTCGCAGTTCCCCGACGACGTGCCGGCCAACATCCTGGGGCAGCTCGGCAACCGCGTGCAGCATGCGCTGCGCGCCTTCACCCCGCGCGACCAGAAGGCGGTGAAGACCGCCGCCGAAACGTTCGTGCCCAATCCCAAGCTCGACGTGGCGGCCGTGCTGGCCAAGCTCGGCACCGGTGAGGCACTGGTGTCCACGCTGCAGGACAAGGGCATCCCCTCGCCCGTGCAGCAGACCCAGATCGCCCCGCCCCGCTGCCGGATGGGTGCCATCACCGAGGCCGAACGCGCCCAGGTGCGCGCTGGCAGCCCGGTGGGCACCCGCTACGACACCGCGATCAACCGTGAGTCGGCGGCCGAACTGCTGGCCCAGCGCGCGCAGAAGGTGGTCGCGCAGGCCGATACGCCCAAGGCCCGCACGCGCGAGCAGGACGAACAGCAGGAAGGCGGCTTCGGCCAGTCGATCAAGGACGCCATCTTCGGCACCAAGCGCCGCCAGGGCATGATCGAAACCATGGCCAAGCAGACCACCCGGACCGTGGGCAGCAAACTGGGCAACCAGATCGTGCGCGGCATCCTGGGCGGGCTGTTCGGCGGCAAGCGCTGAGCGATACCGATGTCGCGTTGGCGTCCCCCGGCGGAAAAGAGTACGGCCCTGATCACCGCACAGGGCCATCAGCGGTTGAAGACTGAACTGGACGACCTGTGGCGGGTGCGCCGGCCGGAGGTGGTCAAGGCGCTGGCCGCGGCGGCTGCCGAGGGGGATCGCTCGGAGAATGCCGAGTACACCTACCGCAAGAAGCAGCTGGGCGAGATCGACCGGCGCGTGCGCTACCTGACCAAGCGGCTGGAATCGCTGCGCGTGGTCGACACCACCCCGACCGATCCGCAGGCGGTGTTCTTCGGCGCCTGGGTGGAGCTGGAGAACGTGGACAGCGGCGATACCAGCCGCTACCGCATCGTGGGCCCGGACGAGACCGACGCCGCCACCGGCTGGATCAGCATCGATTCGCCGCTGGCGCGGGCGTTGTTGAAGAAGCGCGTGGACGACGAGTTTGAAGTGGAGCTGCCCAGCGGCCGCCACGGCTTTGCGATCCTGGCGGTGGAGTACGGCGCGGGCTGAGGCCTTTTGCGCCGTTCAACGCACGGCGTTACCGGGTGGTGCGCTGTTATCGGCAGTTGTTTGGGAACCAACCCTACCGTGTGGGGCGTCCTGGTGCGCAGGCGGAACGGGGATGCCCATCGGCGATGGCCGCAGCGCCATCCCGGCGTTGAGGGCTACCTGCTGTTGGTAGGGTCGCATCCCGATCGACTGCCATGGGATTCGCCGCGTTCGGTATTGGCATGAGCATCGGCGACAAAGGCCTTTGCGTCGCTCAACGCGCGGCGTTACCGGGTGTGGCGCCGCTACCGGCGGTTGTTTGGGAACCAACCCTACCGTGCGCGGCCTTACGC
This sequence comes from Stenotrophomonas rhizophila, assembly GCF_000661955.1. Taxonomy (NCBI): domain Bacteria; kingdom Pseudomonadati; phylum Pseudomonadota; class Gammaproteobacteria; order Lysobacterales; family Lysobacteraceae; genus Stenotrophomonas; species Stenotrophomonas rhizophila. Next base: position 1,435,964 of record NZ_CP007597.1, on the reverse strand, counting down.
GTCCTGCGGCGCGGGATAGCCCCTGCCGTCGCGCAGCGGCCGGAAATAATCGGCCTGCCGGTAAAACGCCGCATCCTGCCGCGGATGCCAGCCGGGAATGCCCGCCAGCGGCAACGGCCGCAGCTCCAGCGGATCGTTGAGCACGCGTCCGCTCTGGATCCTCCGCGCGACCTGTGCCACGGCGCGCGCATCCTCGTCGGCGCACACCACCACGCACTTGCCCACCAGCAGACGCCCCGGCAACAAGGCCTGCTCCATCAACGCGTGGCCGATCACCGCCGCCACGGCGATCTCGCCGTTGCGCCACTGCCCTGCCCCATCCACGAACACCGCCGCCCAGTCATGCCGGTCCCAGGCCTGCACCATCGCCGGATCGCGCACCCGCACGATCACGCCGGTTTCGTCGAACTGGGTCAGCGCCGCCTGCGCACGGTTGCGCTGCTGCGGACCATGACAGCCGATGTGCAGGCATTGGCGTGCGTTGAGCGCATGTTTGATGGCCGGATGGCATGCCCACACCAGCGCATTGAACAGGTCGTGCCAGTTCGCCGTGCGGGTGGCAATGCGGCCCTGCGCAATGCGTTGCTCGTAGTGCAGGCCATCGGCCAGCAGCGCGTCGTCCTGCTCGACCAGGTGCCGGCCCGGCAATGCCAGGCGGGCATCGAGCGCCGCGACGGTCGGCCAGTCGGCCGCCGTCAGCAGATCGGCGTAGCGGGAGAACCCGGCAAACAGCGGCTGGGCGAAGACGTCCGCCGCCACGGCGCCACGCGGCGGTGCGATGAAACGGCGGCGCGTGCCACCGGCATCGACCGCTGCCGCGGTCACAGCACCTGCAGGTCGAACGGCTTGCGGGCCGCCGCGTCGATCAACGCGTCGCCGTACAGGTCGTGGTCGTCGCTCTCGGTGATCTCCACGTCGACGAACTGGCCCACGCGCAGGCGGGCTTCCTCGGCATTCTGGATGTGCACCAGACCATCGATTTCCGGCGCATCGGCCTTGGACCGGGCCACCGCGATGCCGTCTTCGATCGCGTCGACCAGGCACTGCTGCACGGTGCCGATCTTGGCCTCCAGGCGCGCGGCGGAGATCTCTGCCTGGCGTTCCATGAAGCGCGCCAGGCGCTCCTGCTTCACTTCCTCGGGCACCGCATCGGGCAGGTCGTTGGCCGTGGCACCGGTCACCGGTGAGTAGGCGAATGCGCCCACGCGGTCCAGCTGCGCCTCGTCCAGGAAGCCCAGCAGTTCCTCGAACTCGGCGTCGGTCTCGCCGGGGAAGCCGACGATGAAGGTCGAGCGCACGGTGATGTCCGGGCACAGCTGGCGCCAGCGCTGCACGCGCTCGAGGGTCTTGTCGACCGCACCCGGGCGCTTCATCAGCTTCAGGATGCGCGGGCTGGCGTGCTGGAACGGAATGTCCAGGTACGGCAGGATCCGGTTTTCGGCCATCAGCGGCACGATCTCGTCCACGTGCGGGTACGGATACACGTAGTGCATGCGGGTCCAGGCATCCAGTTCGGACAAGCCTTCGCACAGCGCCTTGAGCCGGGTCTGGTAGGCCTTGTCGCGCCACATGCGCTCGGCGTACTTCACATCCACGCCATAGGCCGAAGTGTCCTGGGACACCACCAGCAGTTCCTTCACCCCACCGCGCACCAGCCGCTCGGCCTCGCGCAGCACCTCATCGACCGGGCGCGAGACCAGCTTGCCGCGCATCGACGGAATGATGCAGAAGCTGCACTTGTGGTTGCAGCCTTCGGAGATCTTCAGGTACGCGTAATGGCGCGGGGTCAGCTTGATGCCGTAGTCGGGCACCAGGTCCACGAACGGATCGTGCTTGGGCGGCAGCGCGGCGTGCACGGCCTCCATGACGCTGATGTAGTCCTGCGGGCCGGACACCGCCAGCACGTTCGGGTACGCCTCGCGGATCTGCTCGGGGCGCTTGCCCAGGCAGCCGGTGACGATGACCTTGCCGTTGGCGTTCATCGCCTCGCCGATCGCATCCAGCGACTCGGTCACGGCCGAATCGATGAAGCCGCAGGTGTTGACCACCACGACGTCGGCCGCATCGTAGGAGGGCACGATGTCGTAGCCCTCCGAGCGCAGCTGGGTGAGGATGCGTTCGGAATCGACGAGCGCCTTCGGGCAGCCAAGGCTGACGAAGCCGACTTTGGGGTTCAGCTGGGACATGGAATCGCGGGACTCTGGGGGCCTGGGCCCATGCCGGAATGGCGTGGGGACCTGGGGCCGGAAACGGCGGCAAGTATACCGGCGTTGGGCCCCGGGCCCTGAATCGCATCGGGGCGATCCCGCCAGACCCGGCACGGCCGCTGACACCGCCCTAACCGGCGCGCGGCCGATAATGAACGCCTGAACCAACAGGAGTCACGCATCATGGGTGAGTGGGTCACGCTCGATACGCACCACGGTCCGGTCCGGGCCTGGCAGGCCACGCCGGCGGGCAAGCCCCGGGGCGGGCTGGTGGTCATCCAGGAGATCTTCGGGGTCAACGCGCACGTGCGCGAGGTGGCCGAAGGCTTTGCCGCGCAGGGCTACGCGGTGCTGGCGCCGTCGTTCTTCGACCTCATCGACGGGGTGGACGCCGACCCCGACGCCCTGCCCTACGACCCGGACGGGGTGAAGCAGGGGCTGGAACGGGTGAACGCTCTGGGCGTGGAGAAGGCATTGGAAATCGTCCGCGCCGCGGCTTCGCGGCTGGCCCCGGCCGGCAAGGTGGGTACGGTGGGCTACTGCTGGGGCGGCAGCATCGCGCTGTTGTCGGCGCTGCGGCTGGGCCTGCCGTCGGTCAGCTACTACGGGGCGCGCAACGTGCAGTTCCTGGACGAACCACCCAAGGCGCCGGTGATGTTCCACTTCGGCGCCCAGGACAAAAGCATCCCGCCCGAGGCGATCGCCGCCCACCGCGAGAAGCTGCCGCAGATGGCCACCTTCGTGTACCCGGCCGACCACGCCTTCAACCGCAGCGTCGGACATGCGTATGATCCAGACAGCGCCACCCTGGCGCTGGAACGCACCCTGGACTTCTTTGCGGAGCATCTTGGATGAGCGAGTTCGAACTGGATCCACGCCTGGCCACCGATAGCGTACTGGTAGCAGAAGGGCCGTTGTCGCAAGTGCGATTGATGAACGACGAGCGTTACCCCTGGTTGATCCTGGTGCCCCGGCTGGCCGGCATCACCGAGTGGATCGACCTGGACGGCGATCAGCAGGACAAACTGCGCACCGAGTTGAACCGTGCCTGCAAGGCGCTCAAGGGCACCGACGGGGTGGAGAAGATCAACATCGGCGCACTGGGCAACATCGTGCGCCAGTTGCATTTCCACGTGATCGGCCGCCACGTTGGCGATCCGGCGTGGCCGGGCCCCGTGTGGGGCCAGGGCCAGGCACACCGTTTCGATCCGGCGGTGCTGGCCGAACGTGTCGCGCACTGGAAGGAACGGCTAGGATATTCGCCCCAGCCCTAGCGGACCCTGCCCCTGATGCGTTCCAACCTTGTCGCTGCCATCGTCCTGATCCTCGTCGGCCTGTTCCTGCTGGCCAGCAATCTGGGCTGGACCAACATGAACATGGGGAAGCTGATCCTCACCTGGTGGCCGGTGGTACTGGTGGCGGTGGGCATCGGACTGCTGTTCGGCCGCGGCAAGTAGTGCCGGCCGCTGGCCGGCAACCGCAGAAACAAAGGTAGTGCCGGCCGCTGGCCGGCAAACCGGTGAAACGAAAAAGCGCGGAGCGATCCGCGCTTTTTCGTTCGGGGCGGTCGCCGTTACGGATCGCGCAACCGCAGCCGACCAACGGTCGGCTCTACCCTTCGGGGAACCAGGCGCCCAGCAGTATCCGCGTCAGGGGACCCGGTGCACCGCAGTCCGCGCGTCGGGTTTACACGATGCGCGCCAGCACGCCGGGGAAGACCAGATGCGCGGCAGACACCCGCGTGGTGATCAGGTGCGCGGTAGGGTCACGCCGGTCTGGCCCTGGTACTTGCCACCGCGGTCCTTGTACGACGTCTCGCAGATATCGTCCTTGTCGGCCTGGAAGAACAGCATCTGGGCCACGCCTTCGTTGGCATAGATGCGCGCCGGCAGCGGCGTGGTGTTGCTGAATTCCAGGGTCACATGGCCTTCCCACTCCGGTTCCAGCGGGGTCACGTTGACGATGATGCCGCAGCGCGCGTACGTGCTCTTGCCCAGGCACACCACCAGGGTGTCACGCGGGATGCGGAAGTACTCCACGGTGCGCGCCAGCGCGAAGCTGTTGGGCGGGATGATGCACTCGTCGCCCACGATGTCCACGAAGCTGCCCGGGTCGAAGTGCTTGGGATCGACGATGGTGGAGTTGATGTTGGTGAACACCTTGAACTCGCGCGAGCAGCGCACGTCGTAGCCGTAGCTGGAGGTGCCGTAGCTGACGATGCGCTGGCCGTTGGCCTGCTTGACCTGGCCAGCTTCGAACGGCTCGATCATCGCCTGCTGTTCGGCCATCTGACGGATCCAGCGGTCACTCTTGATGCTCATGGGGGGTCCTGGGTGCGGAAAGGAACAACGGCACCGCCAACGGGCGCCCGGGCCACGATTCTAAACAGCCACCCGGGTTGCGGCCAGCTGCGATGCAGGGGGCGCAGGCAACAAGGCCCGGCAATGCCGGGCCTTGTGCGGTTCAGACGTGCCAGGCCCAGGGCCGGGCGGTCAGATCAGGGAGGACAGGATCGGGATGCTGGCGCGCGGGCGCTTGGCCACTTCCTCGATCAGGCGCTCGGCCGCGCGCAGGTAGGCCTGGGCGGCTGCCGAGTCCGGCAATGCGGCGGTGATCGGCGTGCCGGCATCGCCCTGCTCGCGGATGCCGATTTCCAGCGGCAGCGACCCCAGCAGCGGCACGCCGTACTGCGCGGCCATGCGCTCGCCGCCGCCATCGCCGAACAGGTGCTCGCGGTGGCCGCAGTTGCTGCAGGTGTGCACGGCCATGTTCTCCAGGATGCCCAGGACCGGCACTTCCACCTTCTCGAACATCTTCAATGCCTTCCTGGCGTCCAGCGTGGCGATGTCCTGCGGCGTGGTGACGATCACCGCGCCGGCCAGCGGAATCTTCTGGGTCAGGGTCAGCTGGATGTCGCCGGTGCCCGGCGGCAGGTCGATCAGCAGGTAGTCCAGGTCATCCCAAAGAGTGTCATTGAAGAACTGGGTCATCGCCGAGGTGGCCATCGGGCCGCGCCAGATCATCGGCGTCTCGTCTTCGATCAGGTAGCCGATCGACATGGTCTCCACGCCGAAGGCGCGCATCGGTTCGATCGACTTGTTGTCCGGGCTTTCCGGGCGGCCGCTGAGGCCGAGCATGGCCGGCACGCTCGGACCGTAGATGTCGGCATCCAGCAGGCCCACGCGCGCGCCCAGTTTGGCCAGCGCCACGGCCAGGTTCACCGCCGTGGTGGACTTGCCCACGCCGCCCTTGCCCGATCCCACGGCAATCACGTTGCGGATGCGCGGATGCGGGCTGAGCCCTTTCTGCACCTGGCTGGCGTGGGGACGACGCGACTGACTGCTGCTCACTGCATGGCTCCGGGAAGACCGCGATGGGAACCGGCAACTATACAACCCCGGCCGGGCCGCGCCCCGCTGTGATGGGCAGCAGTGCACGCCGCACCGTGTTTTCCCACCGGTTGCATCACGCAGCGCAGCTGCATCGGCTGCCGCTGATGGAAACTTGTCCAAGTATCTCGGTTGTTAACTTGTATGGATATTCATCATTTATTCATTGTTATTATGAAACGACACCAAGGTAATCCGTAACCGTATGTTTTTCATGAATAATTTTCGGAATAAACGAATAATGTTTCCAAGACATTTATTTCAAGTTAAGCCTGTGTTACGGTCGAAAAACGCTGAAACCCAGCTGAACGATCCGGGTATTGCCAGGAAAGGGAATACCGCGCCATTACCAGTACGGAGATCCACATGTTCCGCAAAGGCCTCAAGTACCCGCGTCACCCGCTTACCGCCGCCGTCCTGTCCGGCCTGCTGCTCGCCAGCGCAAGCGCGTTCGCCCAGGATGCGGCGACGACCGAACTGAGCCGCGTCACCGTCACCGGCTCGCTGATCCCGCAGACCGAGATCGAAAACCACACCCCGGTGCTGACCGTCACCGCCGAGGACATCCAGACCCGCGGCTTCTCCAGCGTGGCCGAAGTGCTGCAGCAGAACTCGCTCACCACCGGCGGCCTGCAGGGTGGCCAGAGCTCGGCATCGTTCACCCAGGGTGCCGAGGCGTCGGGCATGTTCGGGCTCAACCCGGGCTACACCAAGTACCTGATCAATGGGCGGCCGATGCTGTCCTACCCTGCCCTCTACAACGGCAGCGACACCTTCAACAACCTCAGCGGCATTCCGATCGACATCGTCGAGCGCATCGAGATTCTGCCCGGCGGGCAGTCCTCGCTGTATGGCTCGGACGCGATCGCCGGCGTGGTCAACATCATCCTCAAGGACCGCATGGACGGCGGCGTGCTCAACGTGCGCGGCGGCGCCTATACCGAGGGCGGTGGCAACAGCTTCCGGCTCAGCGGTGCGCATGGCTTCAATGCGTTCGACGACCGCTTCCACGCGCTGGTCAACGTGCAGTATGAGAAGAGCAGCCCGATCTGGGGCTACCAGCGCGACCTGACCAAGGTGAACAATCCGGTCGGTTATTCGGCGCAGGTCCCCACCAACGACTTCCTGGTGTACCTGCCCGACCAGCAGAACGCCTATGTGATGATGGATCCCACCCGGTGCGCAGGCGTTGCGGGGCAATTCGGTGGCACCACCGTGCTCGGCACGCGCGCGACCGGCGAATCCTGCGGCTCGGCTTACAGCCCCGGCTACAAGACACTCAAGAACGGCAAGGAAAGCAGCCAGTTCTACACCTCGATGAGCTTCGATGTGAACGACAATTTCCAGTTGTTCGGCGATGCGCTCTACAGCCTGGAAGAAGTCGATTACACCTCCGGCTCGGGCTATGCGTTCTGGGGCAGCGATGTGGGCTTTGGCCAGTTCTATGACCAGTCCAGCCAGCAGTACATGAACCTGCAGCGCGCCTTCGCACCGGAAGACATCAGCGGCGCCGGCTACCGCGACATCCTCAGCACCGACCGCAACAAGTCCTACCAGGTCACCCTGGGCGGCCGCGGCAGCGCCGGCAACTGGGATTACAGCGCCAGCTTCAGCCGTGGCGAATATCGCCTGACCGAGCGCAGCTTCGCGCGCTGGGCCGACGAGATCGACGGCTACTTCGAAGACCATGTGCTCGGCCCGGTGCTGGGTACCACCGATGACGGCTACAACATCTACAACCCCAACTGGGGTGCGTTCTACTCGCGCCTCCCCGCGGGCGACTTCCAGACCTTCACCGGCTTCACCTACAACGAAAGCAAGACCTGGCAGAACCTGGGCCGCGTGCAGATCACCAACGGCTCGCTGTTCACCCTGCCCGGCGGCGATGCGGGCTTTGCGGTGGTCGCCGAGGGCGGCAGCGAAGGCTGGTCCTACCGTCCCGACCAGCGCCTGCTTGATGGCGAGGTGTGGGGCACCACGGCCGTGTCCGGCGCCGGTCACCGCAGCAACTACGCGCTGACCACCGAGCTGCGCATGCCCTTGCTGGAGTCGCTCACCGTGACCGGCTCCGGGCGCTACGACGCGTTCAAGATCGCCAACAACACCGTGGACAAGGCGACCTACAGCATCGGCGTGGAATTCCGCCCGATCGAGAGCCTGCTGTTCCGCGGCAAATACGGCACCGCGTTCCGAGCGCCCAGCCTGTCCGACGCCTTCCAGGGCCGCAGCGGTTACTACGCCAACGCCTCCACCGACTACTACCGGTGTGGCCAGCTCGGCTATGACCCGGCCGATACCCTCGGCTGCGCCTACGACAACGAATCGGTGTTCGGCGAGCAGTCGGGCAACCCCGACCTGCAGCCCATCACCGCCGATGTCTGGAACGCCGGCATCGTGTGGGCACCGATGAACAATCTGTCGGTGTCGGTGGACTACTACAACTGGAAGATCAAGAACGAGGTCAACACCCTGTCCTCTGACCAGCTGCTGCTGGCCGAGTACTACTGCCGCAACGGCCTGACCAACAACACCTCGGCCAGCTGCCAGAACGTCGACGACTGGATCACCCGCGACGCGGCCGGCAACCTGGAGCAGATCTACACGCCCAAGTTGAATGTCGCCGCGCAGAACCTGCAGGCGGTCACGGCCAGCTTCAAGTACGTGCAGGAAATCGGCCGTTTCGGTGCACTGCAGTTCGGCGCCAACTACACCAACATGATCAAGCGCGAACTGCAGCCGCAGCCGGGCGATGCATTCCTGGACCTGCTGCGCGACCCGTACGCGATGTGGAACTACGACCAGTACGCCAAGGTGCGCACTGACGGTTCGGTCGGCTGGGCGAAGGACAAGTGGACCACCACGCTGTACTTCAACTACATCGGCAAGACCCCCAACCGCATGGCCTACCTGGGCAACGGGTACGACTACGTGCATTCGTCCGGTTACAAGGCGGGCAAGTGGGGCTCCTACACCACCTACAACCTGAGCGTGAACTACCAGGCGCTGGAAGACCTGACCCTGTCGGTGATGGTCAACAACGTGTTCAACAAGATGCCCGACGGGCAGGCGCACAGCTACGCCGGCAACGTGGGCGCGCCGTACAACAGCAACATCTACAACCCCTACGGCCGCGCGGTGTATGTGCAGGCCAAGTACGACTTCGGCAGGTAAGCGACGGCGTCAGCGGTCAGAAGGGCCCCGCTTCGGCGGGGCTTTTTTTTGGTTCTTCGCCCTTATTTCGGGCAAGCAGCAACGTGCCGTGACGATTCCCAACTACAGCGGTCGGTGGGTCGGGCGCTGGGGCCCCAGCGCCCGACCCACCGAAAGCGCCAGAAGAGCCTGGCTTCCCCCCGGCGCACCGCAAGCCGAGCCGCGTAGCAGCCGGTAGGCTCCTGGGCAAAATAAAGGAGGAGGCCGCCTCGCGGCCGGGGGACATTTGCACCAGGGGCCTACCGGCTGCTACGGGGCCCTCACGCTCGCGACCGGCCCGGTCGGAGACGCCAGCCGATCCAATCGGCGCCTGCACACCCGGCCACCCGCGTAGCGTCGTGCTCACTCTGGGACGGCCCTTGCAACAAGACGCCCTCCTCAGATGGGAGAAGAACCGTTTTTTTGCTCTGACGAGGGCTTATTCCAATATGTCATCAGCCATGAAAATGAACGGTCAATGTACGTCCCGCCGTGTCGCCCGGACAGCGCGGGACAGGCCCGAAATCTTCACATGGTCGTTTCAACCGCAACTAATTTTCGTGTAATCAATAACTTGGGCGAATCGCCCGCCATCATTGGCTTCAGCGCACCTATGTGCCGATCCTGCCTTTATGACGCGGTGATGAACAGTTGACAGTGCAAGTTAAGCTCGTGTTAACTTCTGGTCATCGGCTTGTGAAGCTGATTACAGGGGGCAGCGGTTGGGGCCCGTCGGGAGCACAAGGGTGTCGGATCCGGCCAAGAAGGCCTACATACCGCCACCTGGCGCACAGAACTGATTTCAAGGGGAACTATTCATGGCAAATCGCAACCTGCTCAGCCGCAACCCGCTGAGCTTTGCGCTGGCATCGGCGCTGCTCGTTTCGGCCGTCGCACCGGCCTTCGCACAGGAAGCCGGCAACGAGGTCGGCGGCAAGAACGCCACCAACCTGGACCGTGTTTCGGTGGTGGGCTCGCGCATCAAGCGGTCCGAAGTTGAAGGCCCGGCGCCGGTCACCGTGATTACCCGCGGCGACATCGACCGTGAAGGCTTCCAGACCGTCGGCGACATGCTGCAGACGCTGACCCAGAACACCACCGCCTCGTTCACCGGCGATCTGGCCGTGTCCGGCTTCACCCCCAACGCCCAGGTGGTCAACCTGCGCAACCTGGGTCCCGGCTACACCCTGACCCTGGTCAACGGCCGCCGCCCCGCCCAGTACCCGCAGCCCTACAACCGCGACAACAACGTCGCCAACATCAACTCCATTCCCAGCAGCATCGTCGAGCGCGTTGAAGTGCTGACCGGTGGTGCTTCGGCCATTTACGGTTCCGACGCCGTCGCCGGCGTGGTCAACATCGTGTTGCGCGAGCACTTCGACGGCAACCTGGTGCGCCTGACCACCGGCACCACCGCTGAAGGCGGCGGTGACACGGTGAATCTGGAGCTGACCGGTGGCCGTACCGGCGACCGCTGGAGCGCGGTGTGGGCATTGCAGTACAGCGACCGCGAACCGGTCTTCGCCAGCCAGCGCAAGTGGCTCTCGGACGTCCGCGAAGGGCCGCTGGGCAGCACCGCCACCCCGGGCCTGTCGCTGATCGCGATCCGCGGCCTGGCCTCGGCCAACGGCCCGGTCAACCACAATGCGTACTATCCCGGCCAAGCCAATTGCGATGCACTGGGCTTCACCACCGTAACCACCAACGCCCGCGGTACCTACTGCGGCTCGTATGACAGCAGCGCTTCGCGCTCGATCTCCAACAAGCGCCAGTTCTACTCCGCCTACGGTTACGGCACCTTCGATTTCACCGACACCACCCAGGGCTGGGCCAGCGCGAACTACTACACCACCAACGGCAAGGCCAGCTCCGGCACGGAGTTCTGGGCCACCAACGGTGACAAGTTCAACATCCTGTCCAACGGCAGCACCAGCGCCTTCTACTACGATGCCGGCCTGCGCGACATCGTGCAGCTGCAGCGTGTGTTCACCGCCGATGAGCTGGGCGGCAACGAAGCGGCCAGCACCACCTACGACGAATACACCTACGACTTCGCCGCCGGCGTGCGTGGCACCATCGCCGATCGTTTCGACTGGGAAGCCAGCGGCGGTTACGGCTACTACAACTACAAGATGGACCGCCCGCGCCTGCTGGCAAAGTCGGTGCATGACTACTTCCTGGGCCCGCAGCTCGGCTGGAGCAACGCGACCGGCACCGGTACCGGTGTCTATCCGATCCATGCACTGAACCTGCAGCGCTGGGGTTCGCCGATCACCCCGGAGATCTACCAGTCGTTCGCCACCCGCGTGATCAACCGCTCTGAAACCAGCGTCGCCAACGCCAGCTTCAACATCAGCGGCGACCTGTTCGAACTGCCGGCCGGTGCCGTCGGCTTCGCCAGCGTGCTGGAGTGGAACCGTCAGAAGATGGACATGGTGAGCGATCCGCGCACCGACCAGCTGCGCCCGATCGATGGCCAGACCATCTACAACCTGACCAGCTCCGGCGAAACCCACGGCACCCGCGACCGTTACGCCGTCGGCGCCGAGTTCCGCGTGCCGATCTTCAGCAGCCTGAGCGCGAACGCGGCGGCCCGCTACGACAAGTACGACGATATCTCGTCGGTCGATGCGGCCAGCACCTACAACCTGGGCCTGGAATGGCGCCCGTTCAGCAACCTCATGCTGCGCGGCAGCTACGCCACCAGCTTCCGCGCGCCGGACATGCAGCTGATCTACGCCGGCGGTGCCGCGTCCTACACCACCGAGCTGGATGAGTACGCCTGCCGTTCCGGTACCGGTGCGGGTGCTGCCCAGGGTCCGCGTACGCGCACCCAGTGCAACGCGCCGACCAGCGATCCGACCAAGTACTCGGTGCAGACCCAGGTTGCCGGCAACCCGAACCTGACCGAAGAAAAGGGCAAGTCGTGGGGCGGTGGTTTCGTGTGGGACATCACCGACGGCATGTCGCTTACGGTCGATTACTACCGCATCCAGCTGGAAGACGCCGCCGCCCAGCTCAGCAACGACTACCTGCTGCGTGCCGAAGCGGCCTGCCGCCTGGGCAGCGCCAGCGACGGTCGTGCCGTGCCGAGCCCGTCGGTGTGCGCCAACGTTCAGAGCCTGATCACCCGTGTCAACCTGCCCGGCTCGCCGGATGACGGTCGCATCCAGCTCATCAACAACGCCTACATCAATACCGCTCTGCAGGACACCAGCGGCATCGATGCCAGCTACAAGTACGCGCTGGACACCGACCGTTGGGGCCGTTTCAACGTCGACCTCGGCTACTCGCTGACGCTGACCAACAAGTACAAGCAGACGGCCGACGACGAGCTGATCGACTACCGCGATCTGCCGCCGGAGTTCTTCTACTCCGAACGCAGCCGCGCCCGCGGCAGCCTGACCTGGACCAAGGGTGACTGGGCATCGACCGTCTTCGGTACCCGCTACGGTTCGGCCTTCAGCCAGGCCGAGGCGGACGGCGTCAATGCCGCAGGTGCCTTCTACCCGCGTCGCCTGGCTCCGTACTTCCTGTGGAACCTGAGCGTGGGCAAGAAGTTCGGTGAAAACGTGCTGGCAACCTTCCAGGTGGTCAACGTGTTCGACAACCAGTACCGCAAGGACAACAGCCGCACTGCCTACCCGTTCTTCGACCCGTACATCGGTGCCGATCCGCTGGGCCGCCGCTTCTACGTGAGCCTGCAGTACAAGTTCTGATCACCTCCGGGTGATGTAAGGATGCGTGGGAAAGCCCGGTCCTTGACCGGGCTTTCCTTTTTTGACTGCCGCTGCCGGCGACGCAGCGGCCCTGGACAGGAAACAGGCACACATGCAGATGAAGTCGATGCTGTACGCACCCCTGGCACTGGCGATGGCACTTGCCGCATCGCTGCCGGCGGCACAGGCGGCCTCCCCGGCCAACACGCCTTACTCGATTGAAGATTTCGCCAAGCACGCCAGCTTCAGTTCGGCCAAGATCTCGCCCAACGGTGACTACCTGGCCATCAGCGTCGACCTGGGCGACCAGGACGTGCTGACCATCCTGCGCACCAGCGATCTCAAGGTGCTGAAGGTCAACCAGCTGCCGGACAAGAAAAGCGTCGGCAGCTTCCATTGGATCTCGCCCCAACGGCTGATGTTCAATGCAGTGAAGAAGCAGGGTGGCTATGCCCAGCCCTTCCCCACCGGGGAATGGTTCGCGGTGAACGCCGACGGCAGCCTGGCCCGCCCGGTGATCTTCTACGGCACCCGCGATGCCACCCAGCGCGGCAAGAGCGTCGGCAACGAGTCCTACTCGCTGCTGGACACCCTGCGCGGCGATGACCAGAACGTGATCATGCAGGTGCGCTACCCGCGCTCGTCCGAAGGCGCGGGCACCCAGGTGGTCAGCCTGGACACCATCAGTGGCCGGCGCACCCCGCTGGCCCGCGCGCCCAAGGAAAACTGCGACATCGCGCTGGACGCCGCCAAGGAGCCGCGGTTCGCGGTGTGCAGCTCCAGCCGCGATGAAAGCGGTGAGTACGACGAGCGCAGCGAGCTGTATCGCCGCGACGGCACCAACTGGACGCTGATCAATGCCTCCAAGGCGGACGGCAAGCACCTGCGTGTGCTGCGCACCACCGCCGATGGCACCGTCTACGCCGAGCAGGACGACGGCAAGCTGCCGGCGGCACTGGGTACGCTGGATACGGCCAGTGGCCAGTTCAACAGCCTGTTCCAGGACCCGGTCACCGATGTCTCGCAGATGATGTGGAGCACCGATGACAAGCGCTTGCTGGGCGTGATCAACCAGTCCGGCGCGCCCAAGGTCACGCTGATCGACGAAGACCACGCCGATGCGAAGTTGTACCAGTCGCTGGCCGCGGCCTTCCCCGACCAGATGGTGCAGTTCTCCAGCTATACCGAGGACGGCCAGAAGATCCTGGTGTCGGTCTACAGCGATACCAATCCCGGCGAGCTCTACCTGTTTGATCGCGGTACCGGCCAGGCCCGTTTCCTGCTCCAGGGGCGCGACTGGCTGGACCCCAAGCACATGGCCAGCGTCACCTCGTTCACGCTCAAGGCCCGCGACGGCCGCCAGCTGTACGGCTACCTGACCGTGCCCAAGGGCGCAGAGGGCAAGCGGCTGCCGATGATCGTCAACCCGCATGGCGGCCCGATCGGTCCGCGCGACAACTGGGGCTTCAACCCGGAAGCGCAGTTGCTGGCCAGCCGCGGCTACGCGGTGCTGCAGGTCAACTTCCGCGGGTCCGGTGGCTATGGCAAGGCATTTGAAGAGGCCGGGCATCGGCAGTGGGCCGACGGCATCCAGAACGACATTCTGGATGCGACCCATTGGGCCATCGCCCAAGGCGTGGCCGACAAGGACCGCCTGTGCATCTACGGGGGCAGTTTCGGGGGCTATTCGGCGCTGATGGCACCGATCCGCGAACCGGGCCTGTTCAAGTGTGCGTTCGGCTATGTGGGCGTGTATGACGTGGACATGCTGTTCACCAAGGGCGACATCCCGCAGCGTGAGTCCGGCCAGCGCTACCTGCGCCGCACCCACGGCGTGGATCCGGCCGAACGCGCCAAGGCGTCGCCGGCCAAGCGTGCTGCCGAAGTCCGCATTCCCGTGTTCCTGGCCGCCGGCGCGCGCGATGCCCGTGCGGTGCCTGAGCAAACCGAACTGATGGCCAAGGCGTTGACCGAGGCCGGCAATGCGCCGGAAGAGGTGATCATCCAGTCCGGGGAAATGCATGGCTTCTACGGCGTCCCCGCACGCGTGAACCTGTACACGAAAATGCTGGCCTTCTTCGACCGCCATATCGGTACCGGCAGCAAGCGCTGACCGCAACAGGGGCGCGCGGCCGTCAGGTCGCGCGCCCTGTCTTTTGGCATAGTGACGTACGCCGCATGCGCCCGACCCGATCGCCGCCGGACCATGCCCCCGTCGGCATCCGCCCCGGGCTGATCAAGGAATGATGCTATGAATACCCCGCGTTATCTGCTTTACCCCCTCTTCGCAGCGCTGCTGCTGCCGGCGGTTGCAACCGCCGCGCCACCGGCCGCCAAGGCCAAAACCGGCACCGCGTTGCCCAGTGATCCGGTCGACGATCCGTTGATGATCAGCGCCGGGTTCCTCAACGGCCACCCGGACCTGCGCTTCCGCATGCTGGGCATGGAAAAAATGCGCGGCAACGACCCGACCGCCGCGTTCGCGTTCTTCCAGCGCGCCGGGTTCTATTCGGACAAGGTGTCCCAGGCGATGGTGGCCGAGATGCTGTGGAATGGCACCGGCACGCCGGTCAACCGCGCGTTGGCCTATGCCTGGATGGACCTTGCCGCCGAGCGTGGCTACAAGGGCTTTGTCGAGCTGCGCGAGCGCTACTGGGCCAACTTGAGCGCCGCCGAACAGGCGCAGGCCGTCGCCGAGGGCGAGGCGATCTATGCCCGCTTCGGTGATGAGGCGGCGGCGCCGCGACTGAACCAGGCGATGCGCCGCGAGCAGCACCGCTTGACCGGCAGCCGCACGGGCTTTGCCGGCAACGTGAAGATCCTGGTGCCGGGTCCGAACGGCGTGGTCGAGCAGATCGACGGCTCCAAGTTCTATGACCAGCGCTACTGGGACCCGGACAAGTACCGGCAGTACCAGGACAGCATCTGGATGACGCCGCGGGTGGGCCGGGTCGATGTGGGCACGGTGAGCACGGTGCCGGTCACTGGCGACCGCAGTACGCGGATCCCCGAGGTCAAGCCGCAGGTAGATGCCAGCGAGCCGCAGACCGAAGAGTTGCAGCCGGATCTTGACGGAAAGTAGCCGCGTCGCTGCGGCTCAGCCGCGCAGGATCACCTGCGCGGCGTTATGCCCCGGCGCACCGGTGACACCGCCGCCGGGATGCGTGCCGGACCCGCACAGATACAACCCCGGCAACGCGCCGCGGTAGTCGGCCTGGCCCAGCATCGGGCGTGCACTGAACAGCTGGTTGAGGCTCAGCGCGCCGTGGAAGATATCCCCGCCGATCAGGCCGAAGGTCCGCTCCAGGTCCAGCGGGCTCAGTACCTGCCGGCCCAGTACCGAGGCGGCAAATCCCGGCGCATGCTGTTCCACCGTGGCGATCATCAGGTCGGCCACTTCATCACGATGATCGTCCCAGCTGCGCCCGTGCGGCAGCTGCGGCGCCACGTGCTGGCAGAACAGGCTGGCCACGTGCTGCCCGGGCGGCGCCAGCGAATCGTCCAGCGTGCTGGGAATGAGCATCTCCACGATCGGTTCGCGCGACCAGCCCTGCTGGCGCGCATCGGTGTAGGCGCGGTCCATGTAATCCAGCGACGGGGCGATGATGATGCCCGCGGTCAGGTGGTCGCCCGCACCGGGCAGGCAGCGGAAGTCCGGCAGCTGCGACAGCGCCACGTTCATGCGGAACGTGCCTGAGCCGCAGCGCCAGTTGGCCATGCGTTCGCGCGTGGGCGCCGGTACCTCGTCGGCGGCCAGCAGTTGCTCGTAGAGCAGTTTCGGGTTGACGTTGGCCACCACCGCGCGGGCGTCGATGCACTCGCCCTCCAGCGTCTCCACGCCCACCGCCCTGCCCGCCTCGACCCGCACGCGGCGCACGCCGGCATCGGTGCGGATCTGCGCGCCGGCCTGGATGGCCGCGCGCGCCATCGCCTGGGTGATCGCGCCCATGCCGCCGATGGCGTGGCCCCAGGCGCCCTTGACCCCGTTGCTCTGGCCGAACGCGTGGTGCAGCAGCACGTAGGCGGTGCCCGGCGCATACGGGCTGGCGTAATTGCCGACCACGCCGTCGAAACCGAACAACGCCTTGATCGGCGCACTCTCGAACCAGCGGTCGAGGTACTCGGCGGCGGAAATGGTGAACAGGTCCAGCAGCTCCTGGCGCAGCCCGGGCGACAGCGCGTGCAGCCGCCGCCCCAGCTGCCCCGCCCGCCACAGTTCGGGCAGGGCCTGCAGCCAATGTCCGCTGCCCACGTTGGGCGGCGCCTGCAGTGCAACGGCGCGCAGCACGTCGGCGAACACCTCCAGCCGCTGTTCGTAGGCCGGCAACTGCTGCGCGTCGCGCACGGAGAAGCGGCGCACCTCGGCCTGGGTAAGACCGGTGCCGGCCAGCAGGTAGCCGCCGTCGGGCAGTGGCAGGAAATTGTTGATGCGGCGCGGCACCACCGTCAGCCCGTGCCCGGGCAGGTCCAGGTCGGCGATCACCTTGGGCTGCAGCAAGGACACCGTGTAGGACGCCACCGAATTGCGGAAGCCCGGATGGAATTCCTCGGTGACCGCCGCCCCCCCGACCACCCCGCGGCGCTCCAGCACCAGCACGCGCTTGCCGGCGCGCGCCAGGTATGCCGCGCAGACCAGGCCATTGTGCCCGGCGCCGATGATGACCGCGTCCCACGCCTGCGCAGAAGGGTTTGCCATGGCCGTTGTATACACCGCCACGGCAGGGCGTGTCGCCCCACAGGCCACGACTTTGCCGCTGCGGTCGTCCGGCCGTGCCGAAGGCGGTGGCCGGCCCCACGCAGGGGCGGCTTGCCATCGGCCATGACCTTCGACACCCTTGCAGGCCGGGCCAGCGGCGTATCGTCTGGCCCACGGCCCCGCAGGGGCCAGCCCACGCATGACCCATCGGCCTGGAGGCCATTCACAGTGATCGCTCGCACTCCCAAGATTGTTCTGCTGACCCTGGCCGTTTCGGCCGCGCTGGTCGGCTGCGGCAAGAACGAAACCCCGGCTACGGACAGCGCGGCCTCCACCGCCGCACCGGCCACCCCTGCCGCTGCTGCCACCGAGTACAAGCTCGACGACAGCAAGCTGCCGGCCTACAACGCCTTCCACCCGTCCGACCTGGACACCAGCCTGGACGCCTGCAACGCGTTCGGTGACTACGTCAACAGCAAGTGGCTGGCCGCCAATGAGATTCCGGCCGACCGCACCAGCTGGGGCGCCTTCACCATCCTGGACGAACGTTCGGTTGCCGTGCAGCACCAGCTCGCCGAGCAGGTCGCGGCGGTGAAGAACCCCAGCGGGATCGAGAAGATCGTCGGTGACTTCTGGGCCACCGGCATGGACGAAGCCAAGATCAACGCGCAGGGCATCGAGCCGATCAAGGCCGACCTGGCCGCCATCGACGGCCTGCAGAGCAAGGACGCCGTCGCCGACTTCCTGCGCAGCAGCGCGGCCAAGGGCGAGAACGTGCTGTTCGGCTTCGGTCCGGAAGCGGACTTCAAGAACTCCAGCATGAACATGGCGTACGCCAGCCAGGGTGGCCTGGGCCTGCCGGACACCACCTACTACACCGACGCCAAGAACGCCGACAAGCTCAAGGCCTACCAGGCGCACGTGGCCAAGGTGCTGGAACTGTCCGGCGTTGCCGCCGCCGATGCGGCCAAGCAGGCAGCTGACGTGGTGAAGTTCGAAACCCGCCTGGCCAAGGCCTCCAAGTCCAGCGTCGAGCTGTCGCGCGATGTGTCGCTGTACTACAACCCGGTCACCCTGGCCGATGCCGACAAGCTGACCCCGAACTTCAGCTGGACCAAGTTCTTCGAGGCCCAGGGCGTAGCCGCGCCGGAGAAGTTCTCGCTGGCCATTCCGTCCTTCCACCAGGAAGTGAGCAAGGCGCTGGGTGACACCGATCCGTCGGTGTGGCGCGCCTACCTGCGCTTCCACACCGTGGACGGCGCCTCGCCGTACCTGGCCGATGCGTTCGTGGATGAAAACTACGCGTTCTACGGCAAGACCCTGAACGGTCAGAAGGAACAGAAGCCGCGCTGGAAGCGCGTGCTGGGCACCATCGAGAACGACGCCGGCGATGCGTTCGGCCAGCTGTATGTGAAGGTCGCCTTCTCGCCGGAAGCCAAGGCCAAGATGGAAGAACTGGTCAAGAACCTGGCCGCCGCGCTGAAGGAGCGTATCCAGGGTCTGACCTGGATGAGCGACGAGACCAAGGCCAAGGCCATTGCCAAGTGGGAAACCTTTACCCCGAAGATCGGCTACCCGGACAAGTGGCGTGACTGGAACGGCCTGACCACCGGTCGCGACAGCTACCTGGGCAACGTGCGCGCGGCCAACGCCTTCAACTACAAGTGGAGCCTGTCCAAGATCGGCAAGCCGGTGGACAAGACCGAGTGGGGCATGACCCCGCAGACGGTCAACGCCTACTACAACCCGCTGCAGAACGAGATCGTGTTCCCGGCCGCCATCCTGCAGCCGCCGTTCTTCGACCCGAAGGCCGATGACGCGCTCAACTACGGCGGCATCGGTGCGGTGATCGGCCACGAAATGACCCACGGTTACGACGACCAGGGCAGCCGCTTCGGGCCGACCGGCAACTTCGAGAACTGGTGGAACGCGGCGGACACCAAGAACTTCAGCGGCCTGACCGGCAAGCTGGTCAAGCAGTTCGACGGGTACAAGGTGGACGGCCAGGCGGTCAACGGCAAGCTGACCCTGGGCGAGAACATCGCCGACCTGGGCGGCGTGGCAACCGCCTACGACGCGCTGCAGAAGGCCTCGGCCGGCAAGGAAGATCCGAAGATCGACGGCTTCACCCGCGATCAGCGCTTCTACTTCAACTGGGCCACCGTGTGGCGCACCAAGTACACCCCGGAAAACGCCAAGGTCCGCCTGGCCACCGATCCGCACGCCCCGGCGCAGTTCCGCGCCATGGGCGCGCCGTCGAACCTGCCGACCTTCGCCGCTGCGTTCCAGTGCAAGGCCGGCTCGCCGATGGTCCGCGCCGGCGACCAGCAGGTCGTGATCTGGTAACCCGCACTACCGCCTGATCGGCCGCAGGCGATTGCCCGCGACCTTTCCGGCAATGCGGTTGAGTCAGGAAAAACGCCTCGATTCCTTTGGGAATCGGGGCGTTTTTTTGTCTTCCTTTTGGCGAAGAGGCTTGATAGGCACCGGTTGTGTGCGTCGCGAGCGTTGGGGCCCGTTGGCGGCCGGCAGACCCTTGTGCAAATGTCCCCCGGCCGCCTGCGGCAGCCTCCTCCTTGAGTTTGCCAAGGGTCTGCCGGCCGCCAACGGGCGCGGCTCGCGTCAGCAACGGTCCATCTCGATCCCTTGGACGCTGGCGCTTTCCCACAAAGACACCTGGACGCCAGTCAATGCACTTCCCGCGCCTGGTCGCGGCTGATCCGCCCGACAAAAGTCAGCTGCCATCGGCGCGTAGAGCGTAGGGGACAACTACTGCCGCAAGCCACGCCCCTTGGTGGCGAACAGGCCCTTGGCAAACTCAAGGAGGAGGTCGCCGCAGGCGACCGGGGGACATTTGCACAAGGGCCTGTTCGCCGCCAAGGGGCCCCAACGCTCGCGCGGCCCATTGCCGTTCGCCGTTGCTTCTCGCCCTTCGTAGTTATCCCCCCCATCACGCTCTTTTCGCTTTGCTTGGTACACTCGCGCGATCCCAATCCACACTGGATTCGCTTTACATGTCCAACCTCCGTCCGCTCGCCATTGCCCTGGGCCTTGGCCTGGCCTCCCTGGTCATCGCACACGACGCGCACGCTGCGCCGAAGAAGAAGGCCGCGCGTGCGCCGGCGGTCAGCGTCCAGTGCAGCGACTTCTATGAAGCCAGCAATGGCGCGTGGCTGAAAGCCAATCCCGTGCCGCAGACCGGCGCCACCACCGCCCTTGGGCAGCTGGCCGAGCGTACCCGCCTGCAGCAGCGCGAGCTGCTGGATGCGTCCATGAAGACCCCGCAGGGCACCGTGCAGAAGCTGCTCGGCGACTTCTGGGCCAGCGGCCTGGACGAAGCCGCGGTTGAAGCCGACGGCTCCAACCCCATCGCCCCCCTGCTGACCCGCATCAACGCCATCAAGAAGGCCAAGGACGTCCCCGCCTCGATCGCCGCGCTGCACCAGGTCGGCATCCCGGTGGCCTTCAACTTTGCCCCCGACGTGGACCTCAAGGCGCTCGACCGCCACATCGGGTACTTCATGCAGGGTGGCATGGGCCTGCCCGACCCGGCCTTCTACACCCGCACCGACGCCGACACCGTCGCGCTGATGGCCCGCTACCGCGCCTACGTCAAGCAGATCCTGGCCCTCACCGGCACCCCGGCGGCCAAGCTCGACGCCGAAGCGCAGGCCGTCATCGCGCTGGAAACCGAACTGGCGCGCAACGCACAGTCGCTGGCGGGCATCAACAACCCGTTCAACAACTATGCCCCCATCTCCACCAAGGACCTCAACAGCCGCTACCGCAACCTGCAGCTGGATGCGTTCCTCAAGGTCCAGGGCGTCAACGACGACCTCGTCTCGCTGGCCGACCCCGCGCTGTTCAAGCAGCTGGACGGCATGGTCACCCGCATCAAGCCGGACCAGTGGAAGGCCTACCTGCGCTGGCGCGTGGGCGATGCCATGGCCCCGTACCTGTCCAAGGCCTACCGCGATGCCGAGTTCGAATTCCGCGGCCGCGTGATCCGTGGCGAAACCATCGCCCCGGCGCGTTGGGAACAGACCCTGGATGCGATCAACGTCGCCGCCGGCCCGATGCTCGGCCGCGAATATGCCAGCAAGTACCTGTCCGCCGATGATCGCCGCCAGGCAGCGGTGATCGTCGACAAGATCCGCGAAGTGCAGATCGATGCGGTCAAGCGCAGCACCTGGCTCAGCAACGATGCCAAGACCGAAGCGCAGGCCAAGCTGGCCGCGCTGAAGATCGAAATCGGCACCCCACTGCGCGACCTCGACTACAGCGTGCAGCCGATGGGCCGTGGCAGCTTCGGCGGCAACATGCTGATCGCCTCCACCTGGCGCCACCGCGAAGAAATGAAGCGCATCGGCAAGGGCAACGCCGACCGCCGCTGGGACGTGCTGCCGCAGCAGCCCGCGCTGGCCTATGACATCGCGCAGAACCGCCTGATCGTCACCGCTGCCGTGCTGCAGGGCCCGGTGTTCAACGCCAAGGCCGATGCCGCCGACAAGTTCGGCAGCTTCGGTGCCCTGGTCGCCCACGAACTGACCCGCGCCATCGATGCGAAGGGCGCGCTGGTGGATGCCAAGGGCGAACTGCGCAGCTGGTGGACCCCGGCCGACAAGACCGCCTGGACCCTGCTGGGCAGCCGCGTGGCCACCCAGTACAGCGCGTACGATTTCCCGGGCATCAAGGGTGCCAAGGTCAACGGCGAACTGACCCGCGAGGAAAACCTGGCCGACGTGGCGGGCCTGGAACTGGCGTGGGAAGCCTACAAGGCAGTGGAACCGTCGGCCAAGCCGGCTGCCCAGCAGGGCTTCTTCCGCGCATGGGCCGCGCTGTGGGCACAGCAGCTGTCGCCGAACGAGGCCGCCCAGCGGCTCACCGCCGACGTGCTGGCCCCGGGCCGCTGGCGCACCAATGGCGCGCTGTCCAACCTGCCGGCGTTCGGTGCGACCTTCAGCTGCAAGCCGGGCCAGCCGATGCAGCGCGTGGACAACGACCAGATCAAGGTCTGGCGCTGAGTCCAGCCGCAGGCACGGTCAGGAAAAGGGCGCCTTCGGGCGCCCTTTTTCGTTGCGCGCCGACGGCCGCGACGGACCAGGCATCGACCCGGAACGCCCGCTGGTGGTAGAGCCACGCCATGCGTGGCTGCACGACTGGCTGCAACAGCCACGCATGGCGTGGCGCTACCGTGGGTCCGCCACCAAGCTGCCGCGGTAGCCCACGATCAAGCCGACCCACGGCGCGGCGATCTCCACGTCGAACACAAAGCGCCCATCGCGCTCGGTCTCGAACGTGTTTCCGCCAGGTAGCAGCGCCTTCGGCAGCGGAATGCCCAGGCACGACCAGCGGCGCGCCACCAACCGCAGGCAGTCGGCATCGACCACCAGTGCCAGCGCCACATCGACGATGCCGAAGCGCTCCACCAGCAGGTGCGTGTTCCTGCCCTGCCCGCGGCGCTGCCAGGAAGAAAACCGGCGGCCGCCGAAATCGCGGGTCCAGCGTTCGCCGCCACGCTCGGGGGTAAAGCCCACGCTGACCGGCACCGCGCTGGCCGCCGGTGGAAACCCGATCAGCGCGGCCACCATCCGTGCCAGCAACCCGCGCCCACGC
This sequence comes from Stenotrophomonas rhizophila, assembly GCF_000661955.1. NCBI lineage: Bacteria > Pseudomonadati > Pseudomonadota > Gammaproteobacteria > Lysobacterales > Lysobacteraceae > Stenotrophomonas > Stenotrophomonas rhizophila. The sequence goes on along the minus strand of NZ_CP007597.1, from coordinate 1,413,148 downwards.
CGCACCTCGGCGGTGCCCCGCCAGCGCCGCGCGCCCGCGTCGGCGTGCAACGCCTGCACCTGCGCCGGCAACTGCGCGAAGGCACTGCCCAGCACCTGCTGGTACAGCGGCGCGTGCGGGTCTTCGCTGCGGAAGCCGGTGAAGATTGCACGGCCCTCGAACAACCGGTCGTAGTCCGACAACGCCAACGCGTGCGTGGCGGGCCGCGCGCCCTCGGCCGGCGTCTCGCCCGCCAGCAGCTTGCGCACCACCGCCTCGATCGCCATCGACGGAATGTACGGGCCGTCCTCGCCCTCGGCGAGCAGGTGCCAGCTTTCCTCCACCGCCTGGCCGCCACGCGTGCCGGTGGCGTGCACGTACATGCCGCCGCGGTGCTCGCCGAACTTCATCCGGTTGAGCACCGTATAGAACAGCCGTGACAGCGGCACCAGCGATGGCAGGCCGAACCGGGCACGCGCCCTGGCCAGCAGGTTGAGCACCCGATGCAGCACTTCCGGCACCGGCCCGGCGCCCATCCAGATATCGGTCAGGGTCGGATGCTCGGGCGGAATCACCTGCAGGTCGGGCACGTCCACCAGCGAAAAATGCAGGTTGCGCAGCGGTACCTTGCCCGGCACGGCGATGGTGAAGCGCCGGCTCTCGGCCAGCCCCAGCCCGTGCGAAGGTGCGCCGTTGCGCTGCAGCTTCACCGGTGCGCCCGCATACCCCACTACCGCGCGCATCACGTTGAGCCCGATCCCGGCGTACGGCGACGGTGCAATGCCGCCTTCCACCGCCACGATATCCATGCGCCCGGCCATCTCGCGCAGCACCGCGGCGGTCAACACCGGAAAGCTGCTGACCCCGGACAGCACGAAGATCCCGGCGGCTTTGGCCTGCGCGTCGAACTGCGCCACGCCAAACACGAAATCGGCCGCATCGGCGAAGTCCAGGTAGGGAATACGCGCGGCAATACAGGCCTCGATCACGCTGTACGGGTGCTCGCCGTAATCCTGGAACGGACCGGAGGCATCCACCAGCAGGTCGGGCCGTTCGGCGTGCAGCAGCGGCGCGATGTGCTGCCGGTCGGCCTGCAGCGGGCGCACCAGCGGCGCGCCGGTGTAGCTGTCGCAGAAGGCGGTCGCCGCGGCGAGGTTGCGGCCGCAGATCAGCAGTTCGAGGTCGGCCCGGTCGCCCAGCAGTCGCGCCAGGCGCCCGCCGAAGACGCCATACCCACCCAGGATCAGTATTTTCATGCGCGAAACGTCCTTGCTTCTGTTCAACCCGTGGCCTGGATACGACGAAGGGCACCGTGGGTGCCCTTCGCGTGATGTGCCGCCTGCATGTTCGCCGCTAGCGGACGCTGCGGAGGTGGTTCTTGCGTGGACCGCCGCCCGGCGGGCGCTTGTTGAACGGCGGTTGGCCGCGCCAGTAACGGATCAGCAGCCAGCCAAACAACATGCCGCCCAGGTGCGCGAAGTGGGCCACGCCGGGCTGCCAGCCGGTGGCGCCGAGCATCAGCTCCATCGCGCCGAACACGATCACGAAGGTGCGTGCCTTCATCGGAATCGGCGGGAACAGCAGCATCACCCGCTGGTTCGGGAACAGCATGCCGTAGGCCAGCAGCAGCCCGAACACGCCGCCGGAGGCACCGAGCACGGTGGCCGGGTCGGCCATCATCATGCCCACCAGCAGCTGGCACAGCCCGGCGCCGACGATGCAGACCAGGTAATAGGTCAGGAAGCGCTTCTCGCCCCAGGTCTGTTCCAGCGGCGCGCCGAACATGAAGAGCGCCAGCATGTTGAAGAACAGATGGCCGAAGCCCCCATGCAGGAACCCGTAGGTCAGCAGCTGCCAGGGCTGGAAGTTGCCGCCCGGCGAGAACGGATCGAAGCCATCGCGCAGCGGCTGCAGCATGAACGGCTCGAAGGTGCCGTTGCCCAGCAGGAACGGTTGCTGCAGCAGGAACAGCACGATGTTGGCAATCAACAGTGCCTTGGTGACGGTGGGCAATCGCGGAAACATGAGGGCATCCTTTGGAACCGTGCCCATCATAGCCGCAGCGCCCCGCCCTGGCCGCCTCCTGCGTCGTCGCATTCAACCACCGCACACCCGTGCCGATGGTCAGCCCGGCCCCCACAGGGAGGCGTCGAGGTCGTCGCCGGTGCTGCGCGGCATCTGCGTGACCCGACCGCGCTCGATGGCCACGCCTTCGGCGCGCAGGCGCTGGCTCTGCTCACGCCACCCGTGCGACCCCTCGGGCATGGCGATGCGACCGTCCGAGCGCAGCACCCGATGCCAGGGCAGGTCCGGGTCCTCGTTCATGCCCAGCACGCGCGCGGTGAGCCGCGCCCTGCCCGGCAGGCCGGCCTTGGCCGCCACCTGGCCGTAGCCCATGACCTGCCCGCGCGGGATCGCGCGGATCACCGCCAGGATGCGCTCGCGCGCCTGCGCGGCCGCATCGGCAGCCGAAGCGACCTCGGCCGGTGTCACGCGCGTACGCGGCTGACCAGCAGCACCCCGAGCAGCACCAGGGCGGTTCCCAGGATCTGCCAGGGACCCATGGGTTCGTCGAGCAGCCATAGACTCATCACGATGGTGGATACCGGGCCGAGCATACCCACCTGGGCCGCCAACGACGAGCCGATCCGCTTCACCGCAAGCATGATGGCCAGCACCGGCAGCACCGTGCACAGGGTGGCGTTGATCAGCGACAGCCAGTACACCGGGGTGGGTGCCTGCCCCAGCGCGGCCAGCGGATGCAGCACCGCAAAGTGCAGCACGCACAGCACGCAGGCCACGCAGCTGGCGTAGGCGGTGAGCCGGATCGCGCCGATCCGCGCCACCACCTGGCCGCTGCCGAACAGGTACAGCGCGTAGCTCAGGGCACTGGCAAACACCAGCGCACTGCCGAGCAGGATGCGCCCTCCCTCCAGCTGCAGGTCATGCCCGAACGCCAGCAGCACGCCCAGGTAGCTCAGCCCCAGCGCGACCAGCTGCCAGCGCCCGGGGCGCTTTTTCAGCAGCACCAGGCTGATCAACAGCACCAGGGTGGGATTCAGATACAGGATCAGCCGTTCCAGGGTCACGCTGATGTACTGCAGGCCCTGGAAATCGAGCAGGCTGGACAGGTAGTAGCCGGTGAAGCCCAGCCACAGCACCCGGCCGCGATCGCCCCACGACAACGCCGTTGCCCGCCGCGCCGACCACACCGCCAGCAGCGCGAACAGCGGGAAGGCCATCAGCATGCGCAGCGCCAGCAGCGTGGTGGCATCCACGCCATGCCGGTAGGCCAGCTTGACGATCACCGCCTTGCCCGAGGCGGCGATGGCACCCACCGCGGCCAGCGCGATGCCGCCGGCAGCGATGCGGGCGGAAGAGGTGGGCAGCGCGGAAACAGGTGGCGGCATCGGGACGGCAGACGGCCGCACGGGGCGGCCGGAGGATGGAATGGAGATCGAATTGTCGCACGCTGGGGGAATGCGCGAATGCGCGAATGCGCGCGCCTACCGCATCAAAACGATCTCTTCGGCCGACGTCGGGTGGATCGCCACGGTGTCATCGAACTGGGCCTTGGTCGCGCCCATCTTCACCGCCAGCGCGAAGCCCTGCAGGATCTCGTCGGCAGCGTCACCCAGCAGGTGCACGCCCACCACGCGTTCTTCTTCGCCCACGCAGACCAGCTTGAACAGGCTGCGCTGGGTGCCGTCGGACAGCGCTTCCAGCATCGGGCGGAAGTTGCTGCGGTACACGCGCACGTCGCCATGCTGCTCGCGCGCCTCTTCCTCGCTCAGCCCCACCGCGCCCAGCGCCGGGTGCGAAAACACCACGCTGGCGACGTTGGCATAGTCCATCTTTGCCTGCGGGTTGCCCCCGAACAGGCGGTCCATCAGCTTGCGCGCGGCCGCGATCGCCACCGGCGTCAGCCCGACCTTGCCGGCAATGTCGCCCACCGCGTGCACGCTGGGCACGGCGGTGGTCTGCCAGTCGTCGACCTCGACCTCGCCCTTGTCGCCCACCACGATCCCCAGCGCTTCCAGCCCCAGGCCGGCGCTGTTGCCACGGCGGCCGGTGGCGAAGAACAGCTGGTCGAACACCGCCTCGTGCGGGCCATCGTGGCCGTACGCCACCACCGCCTCGCCCTCACGACGCAGTTCGCGCAGGCGATAGTTGAAATGCACCTGCACGCCCTGGTGACGCAGGTTCTCGGCCAGCTGCGCGGTGAGTTCGGCGTCGAAGCGTTCCAGCAAGCGCTCGCCCCGCACCAGCAACGTAACCTTGCTGCCCAGCGCCTGCAGCAGCCCGGCCAGTTCAACGGCGATATAGCCGCCGCCGACGATGGCCACGCGCGCCGGCGCGCTGCACAGGTTGAAGAAGTCGTCCGATACCGCGCCCAGTTCCGCACCCGGAATGTCCGGCCGCTGCGGATGGGCGCCGGTGGCAATCAGGATGTGCGTGGCGCTGATGCGCACCCCATCGCTGCATTCCACCGTATGCGCATCCACCAGCCGGCCCTTGCGCGGCACCCGTACCACGTTGTTTTCGTTCAGGCGCTTGAGGTAGCTGGCATGGATGTTGGCGATGTAAGCCTGGCGATGCACCACCAGTTCCTTCCAGTCCAACGCCGGCCGCACCGGCACGTCGAAGCCCATCGCCGCGGCCATGCCGATCTTGGCCGACAGGTCGGCCGCCAGCCACATCGCCTTCTTGGGCACGCAACCCACGTTGACGCAGGTGCCGCCCAGTTCGCCCGGCTCCAGCATCGCCACGCGCTGCCCATGTTGCGCAGCGCGGAACGCCGCCGCCAGGCCGCCGGAGCCGCCGCCCAGCACGATCAGGTCATAGTCGTAGTGATTGCTCATGGATAATGCTCGACTCGGTAAGGTGCGCCACACGGTGCAACGCTGTTGTCGCCACCGCGCATGCAGGCCATGAGCATGCCATGTCCGGCTGCGATCCAGCCGTGAGGACGGCGCTCAACGTGGGGTGGCCGCGCGTCGCAACGGCGGCCAGTGCAGGTAGGTCATCGCCCGCCACACCCACTCCAGCGGGCCGAAGCGGAAATAGCGCAGCCACACCGTGCTGGCCACCACCTGCAGCGCGAACAGCGCCATCGCGAACGGCACCTGGCCGGCGCGTGGCATTTGTTCAAAGGCACCCAGGCCATACCCGTAGAACACCCACGTGCACACCAGCGACTGCGCGATGTACTGGGTCAGCGCGGTCCGCCCGACCGGTGCCAGCCATGCAAGCCGCGCGCGTACCTGCACGATCCAGGCCAGGTAGCCCAGACACATCAGCAGCGACGCCACCGAATTCAGCGCGAAGGCCGCGCCACTGGCGGCGGTGAAGGTTCCCGGCGCCAGGTAGGGCTGCCAGATCGCACTGGCCACCATCATGGCCAGCCCGATCGGCAGTGCGACCCAGCGCAGCCACCGGTACAGCCGCGCGAAATTGTCCGGCGTGGCCAGCGCACCGCTGCGGGCGAACCAGCTGCCGATCAGGAACATGCCCAGCACTTCCGGGCCCACCACGATGACGGCGCTGAGCTGGGCGAAGAAATCACGCAGGCGCTGCACCACCGCCTGCAGGTAAGTGCCATGGCCATACGCCTGGCGCTGCATGTCGATGGTGTGCCCGGCCTGGGCCACGGCATCACGCACCTGCGTGCCCGCCGGTTCCAGGTGCGTCGACAGGCCCATCAACAGGCCCAGCAGCAGCATCAGCGCTGCCGCGCACAGATAGGTCAGCACGCCCATCGCGGGCAACCAGCGCGTGGGGGCCTCGCGGCAGGCCAGCAAGGGCAGCGACACCAGCGCGTACACCACCAGGATGTCGCCGGACCAGACCAGCAGCGCGTGGCACAGGCCGATCAGCAGCAGGGCCGCACTGCGCCGCAGGTAGAACGGGGTGAACGCGCGCCGGGCCGCGTCGGCGCGCTGGGCCATGATCGCAAAACCGGCGCCGAACAACAGCGAGAACAGGGTGAAGAACTTGCCTTGCACCAGCACGTAGATGGCCGCGTCAGCGGCGTAGTCCAGGCCGTGCCAGTGCGGGTCGATGCCGGTGAAGGCCAGGTCCAGCGGACCGCTGAAGGCCTCCATGTTCATCAACAGGATGCCGAACAGGGCGAACCCGCGCAGGATGTCCAGCACCGCGATGCGGTCGCCGGCGGCAACCGGCTGCAGAAGGGGGGAAGCAGCGTTCACAGGCACTCCGTCCGGCAAGGCGGTCATTATGCGGCGGCGTTGGCGCTCACGAACGCAGCGTGCGGGGCGCCCAACGGCAACGGCCCGCCGAAGCGGGCCGTTGGATCAGGCGGGTTGGCCAGCACTCAGTGCTGGTGGCCACCGTCGCCGTGCACGTGGCCGTGCTCGAGTTCTTCAGCCGCCGCTTCACGCACGTCGACGATCTCGACCGAGAAGTGCAGGTCCTTGCCGGCCATCGGGTGGTTCAGGTCGACGTCGACCACGCTCATGCCGACCTTCTCAACGGTGACCGCACGCGGGCCGAAGTTGGTCTGCAGCACGACCTGCTGGCCCGGGACCAGCTTGCTGGTGCCGAAATGCTTCTTCGGCACGCGCTGGGTCAGGCCCTCGCGGCGTTCGCCGTAGGCATCGGCCGCCTTGACGTCCACCTCGAAGGTGGCGCCGGCTTCCTTGTCCATCATGGCGCTTTCCAGGCCCGGGATGATGTTGCCGTGGCCGATCAGGATCGCCAGCGGATCACGGTCCTTGGAGCTCTCGATCGGCTCCTGGCCCTGCTCGGCAACGGTGTAGTGGAAACGGACGACGCGGTCTTTTTCGATCTTCATGCGCAACTCTGGCTGGTCGCTGCCGATGGCAGACGGGTGGGGCGGGTTGTTCCCCGCCGGATACGCCGCCATCATGACGGCCTTCTGAGGCCGCGCATTATCCGGACAACCTGCACATGACGCCAGTTCCGCGCACGACCCGACTGGCCCTGCTGGCCCTCACCGCCCTGTTGAGCGCCTGTGGCGGCGGCAAGACCACCCGCCCCGCCGCCCCGCCCGCCTCCACCCAGGTCTGGCCCAGCGTGGTTCCCAACGACCCGCAGGCGGCCAATGCGGTGCTGATGCGCGCCATCGGCCTGGTCGGCACGCCCTACCGGTACGGCGGCAACACCCCCGAGTCGGGCTTCGACTGCAGCGGCCTGGTGACCTACGTGTACCGCGAGATGCTCGACCTCAAGCTGCCCCGGACCTCGCGCGACCTGGCCGCCGTGCAGGGCCCGAAGATCGAACCCAAGCGCCTGGCGCCGGGTGACCTGGTGTTCTTTGGCAGCCGCGGCAACGTGTCACATGTGGGCATTTACGTCGGCGAAGGACGTTTCGTGCACGCTCCGAGCACCGGCGGCACGGTCCGGCTGGACTCGCTCGGGGGGGCCTACTGGAAGGACCACTACACCGGTGCAAAACGCGTTCTGCACTAAGCTGAACAGGGGTAAGGGTCAAATTTGTGATGTGCATCACGTGTTTGTAAACGAAAAATTAACGAAATTTGTACCTAATCACTGCGCTTACACGGCATCATCACCCATCGTTTTTATTAAGTGACCGCCGCGTGACGACAGCCGACCTGCCAAGCCAAGGCCAGACCGCCGCCCCCCAGCGCTGCACCCGCTCCGTTTTTCTCGCCCTCGCGCTCTGTCTGGCCAGCCTTCCGGCCTGGGCCCAGACCGCACCGGCCACCGCTGTCGATGCCGCTTCGGCCGGCGCCAGCACCCCCGAATCCCCCGCGGTGGCAAAGCCCAAGGCTGACGCCCCCGCCCGCAGCAAGGCCGACGCCGCTGCCAGTGCCACCCTCGCCGCCCTGCTTCCCCATCTGGCCGCGAACGACACCATTCCCCTGATGGACCGCTCGGCGATGTTCGCCGGCGACCTGAGCCGCCTGCTCGCCAACTACGACGCCAGCAGTGGTGCCAACGGCGCCGTTGTAGGCGGCGCGGCCGACAACGGCAAGGTGCAGTCGCTGCTGCGCCGCGCGATGACCCTGCTGGGCACGCCGTACCGCTGGGGCGGCACCTCGCCGGACAGCGGTTTCGACTGCAGCGGCCTGGTGGGCTACGTGTTCCGCACCGCGCTGGGCATCGAACTGCCGCGCGTGTCGCGCGAGATGGCCCATGACGGCGAAGCCGAGCTGATCAACGACCGCAACGCGCTGGCTGCCGGCGATCTGGTGTTCTTCGGTCGCAAGGGCCGGGTTGACCACGTGGGCATCTACGTTGGTGAAGGCCGCTTTCTGCACGCCCCCAGCACCGGCAAGGACGTCCGCGTGGACAGCCTGATGACCGGCTACTGGAGCGCCAAGTTCATGCAGGCCCGCCGCGTCGACCTCTGAGTCACCGCCGCCCGCCTGTTGAAAAAAACCGCTGCCCTGCAGCGGTTTTTTTTTGGGTCTTCTCCCATTTGAGAGGAGCGTCTGTTGCAAGGGCCGTCGCAGAGTGAGCACGACGGTACGCGGGTAGGTGCCGTTTGGATCGGCTGGCGTCTCCGATCGGGCGGTCGCGAGCGTGAGGGCCCCGTAGCGGCCGGCAGGGCCCTGGCGCAAATGTCCCCCGGCCGCGGGGCGGCCTCCTCCTTTATTTTGCCCAGGGGCCTACCGGCCGCTACGGGGCTCGGCTTGCGGTAAGCAGGGGAAGCCAGGCTTTTCTGGCGCTGTCGGTGGGTCGGGCGCTGGGCCCCCATGCCCTTGGAGGCGAAATAAAGGGGGAGGGGGCGGCCGCAGGCCGACGCCGGAGGACATTCGCCGGAAAGGGCATGGGGGCCCAGCGCCCGATCCACCGACGGCTGCGCCTGGAAAGCATCAAGGCACGTTTCTGCGTACCCCGCCTATTGGCCGCTACCGCGCCCAACCCGCGTTGTCCTTCATTGTCGAACACGCAACAGCCAGCAAACCAAGTGCCTGCCCGCCTCGTCGGTCCAGGCCGCGGACCCGGACGTGGGGCGGCACGTCCAAGGCCACCGGACCAGCATCAGATTCCGCCCGTGATCCTCGTCTACAAGGTGACGCATGGCGGCAGTCCCTGAATTTCCGGCCCGGTGTGTAATCTGGTTTGGGTCTCCGCAGACGGCCGAACGCACCGCCCTGGCGGCCGCAGGCTGGCAGGTCCGTGGCGTCGCCACCGACGACTGCGTGGCCATCGGCATGCGCGGCAGTGACCACGTGGTCGGCCTGCTCGACCTGCGCACCGCCTTGCCGGCCAACCTGGCCCGCCTGCAGGCCCTGCTCGACGAACACCGGCACATGACCCTGCTGGCCATCCTGCCCGCCGGCGCCCCGCCGCCCTCGCCCGCCCTGCAGGCACTGCTGGCCGTGTGCGTGGAAACCTTTGCCGCGCCGCTGGACCTGGCCCGCATCGTCCAGCGCCTCCAGCAACTGGCTGGCGATGCCAAGCAGCCGCCCACGCACGGACCGCAGCAGCTCATCGGCGACAGCCCCGTCCTGCAGGTCGCGCGCAGCGCCATCCGCAAATTCGCCCCGGTCGACCTGCCGGTACTGATCACCGGCGAAACCGGCACCGGCAAGGAACTGGCCGCCCAGGCCCTGCACGCATTGTCGCCGCGCCATGCCCGGCCGTTCCTGGCCGTCAACTGTGGCGCCATCCCGGCCGCGTTGGTCCAATCCGAACTGTTCGGCCACGAACGGGGCGCCTTCACCGGCGCCGCCAACCGCCGGCTGGGCCTGTTCGAGACCGCCAGCGGCGGCACCGTGTTCCTCGATGAAATCGGTGACCTGCCACTGGATGCGCAGACCAATCTGCTGCGCGTGCTGCAGGAAGGCACTGTCGAACGGGTCGGCAGCAACAAGCCGCTGGCGGTGGACGTTCGCGTGCTGGCCGCCACCCACGTCGACCTGGAACAGGCGGTGGAGCGCGGCCAGTTCCGCCGCGACCTGTTCTACCGCTTGAATGTCCTGCGCCTGCCGCTACCGCCACTGCGCGACCGCGGCAGCGACATCCTGCTGCTGGCCCAGCACTTCCTGGCCAGCTTCCGCGACCGCCACGTCACCCGCGCACGCGGCTTCAGCGCCGATGCCAGGCGCGCCCTGGAACGCTTCCACTGGCCAGGCAACGTGCGTGAGCTGCTCAACCGCATCCAGCGCGCGGCGATCGTCACCGACGGCGAACTGATCAGTGCCGCCGACCTGGAGCTGGTGCCGGCGCAGCTGGAGATGCCGCAGCGGCTGCTGCATGACGCACGCAGATCGGCCGAACGCGACGCGCTGCTGCACGCGCTGCGCCAGAACGAATTCAACATCACCGCCTGCGCCCGCGACATGCAGGTCTCACGGGTAACGGTCTACCGACTCTGCCGCAAACACCAGCTGGCCCTCCCCGAGTTGCGCTGAGCAGATCTACCGACAGCTGTCGCGCGCCGAACGACACCGACCTTCGCAGCCGGCAGCAGAGCGCGCCGTTGCATCCTGCAAGCCGAGCCCCTTGGCGGCCGGCAGGTCCTTGGCAAAATAAAGGAGGAGGCCGACGCGCAGGCGTCGGCCGGGGGACATTTGCACAAGGGCCTGCCGGCCGCCGAGGGGCCCCGACGCTGCCGGCACGCCCGAACGGAGCCGCACACCCCGCCACTCACAGCATGTACGGCACTTTGAAGGCGAGGGTGAAGTCGGGCGCGTCCGGGGTCAGGCCGATGCCCAGCAGGCTCACCAGCGTGGTATTGCGGTTCAGCGCGTAAGTGATGCCCAGGTTCAGCGTGCCAGCGTTGGCGTCGCTGCCGATCACCTTGAACCACTGCCCATCGCGGTAGCGCGTGGAGGCCCGGCTGCTCAGCTTGTCGCTGAAGGAAATGCTCAGGCTGGTGCGCTCGTTGAAGGCGAATGCCACGCCCGCACCGAAGTAGTACGACCCGCCCAGCTTCACCTCGCCCGGGTTGACCGTATCCGGGTTGGCATCCAGGTCGTCGAAGCTGCGCGGGAAGGAATGGATGTAGCCGATATTGGCGAACAGGATCGCCGGGTCGGCGGTCTTCACCGCCGACAGGCCCACGTTGGCCTGCCACACCCCGTTGCCGGTGGGCTGCTGTTCGGGCACCGCGAAACGGATGAAGTCATCGTCGTCGCGCTCCAGCACCTTCCAGTCCAGGCCATACGGCGCGCGTCCGGTGGGTGCGGTCGCGCCTACGGTAAGCACCGTTTCCGGCCAGCGACCATGCTCGGCGAACAGCCGGTAGTTGGCGCTCAGGCCAACATCCCCGATGCCGTTGCCGGTGGTCTCTTCCTGGGCGATCGCCGCGGCCGAACCGCCGGCACCGCCCTTCTGGAACACGGTCTTGCGCGCCAGGTAGGGCACGTCCAGGTTCAGGGTAAGCCGGGGGCTCACGCCCCAGCGCGCGGCCAGGTTGTAGGTGAGCGTGTCCGACTCGACGTTCTCGATGGCGATGTTGCCCAGGAAGATCGCATCCAGCGCCAGGAAGCCGTTGAGCGTCACCTGCTTGCGGTCATAGCGCGAGTAGGTGAGGCTGTTTTCCACGGTGAAGCGTCGGCTGAACAACGCCGCCTGCTGTTGCTTCACGTCATCCACGCTGCGCCGCGAGGCCTGCTTGGCCTGCTGCGCCTCTTCGGCGCTGCTGGCGTAGCCGTCCGCGCTGGCGGGGGCGGCCGGGGTACCGGCGGGCAGCGGTGGGGGTGGCGGGGCTGCACCGGCCACCGGCGCGGTCTTGCCCGTGAGCCGGGCCTGCATCGCCTGCACCTGCATGTCCAGTTCGCGCAACCGGCGCACTTCCTGCGCGTAGTTGGCCTTGAGGGTTTCCAGCTGCGCGATCAGCGCCTTGACGTCGGCCTCATCGGCCGGCGCGGCCTGCGCATGCGCGCCGGCCGCGGCCATCAGTGCCAGCGCCGCCAGCGCCAGCGGTGTTACGCGTGTCGAGGTATGCATTGCCTTGGTCCACGTTGTGGTGTCACTCCCCCTGCCCGGCCACGGGGACTACTGGCCGGGACCCATGCCGACACCCCGCACCAGCGTCATCGCCTGGGCCACGTTCTGGCTGAGCGGGACGTTGCTGGCCAGCGATTGCCGGACAAGATCGATCTGCATGCGATTGCTTACGGCCTGGCCGTCGCTGCCCAGGGCGATGCTCTGCCCGACACTGCCGCTGCGGATCCACTGCTGTACCGCGCCGACGCCGTCGATCTGCAGCTGCACCTTGGCGTTGTTGCCGTCCAGTTGCGCCACCGCGCTGACCCCGCCCTGCTGCAGGCTGGCCAGGTGCTGGCCCTGCGCCGCCGGTGCGGGTGCATCGCCGTCGCGCACGTTGAGGTGGGTGGTATTGCTGGCCACGTTGCCGTCACCGGCAACCTGGATGCTCTGGGTCAACCCGGCCACGTTCTGCAGGCCGCTGGCATCGATGCTGCGCCCGGTGGAGACCGGCAGCGGCGCATCGGCGGCAGTGACCGTCACCGACGGGGTGAAGCTCACCTTCGGCGCACCGCCGGCACGGAAATCCATGCCCAGGGTGAGCGCGCTGGTGGCGGCCTGGTTGCCGCTGTTCCACTGGGTGATCATGGTCACCCCGAACCACGCCACGCTACTGCCATTGACCGTGTAGCGCCCGCGCATCAGGCTCAGTTCGGGATCGGGGATTTCACTGAGGCCCTTGCCGGGCCGTCCTTCATCGGCGTGTGCCGGCAGGGCCCCCAGCAGGGTCAGCAGCAATACACCGTGCGTCCAGCGTGCGATATTCATGGTGCCTCCTAGAACAAGTCGGCATGGGTGAAGCCGAAATCCACCAACTCCGCGTCGGTGATCGGCCCCTGCCGGGCATACAGCGAGCGCGCACTGGGCCGTTCGCCGGGCTGCAGCAGCACCGTGTTGCGATCGAAGTCACTCCCGATCACGATGAACACGGCGCGCGACGGCCACGCCTGCAGAAATTCGCTGACGGGAATGCTGCGGTTGCCCAGGATCGGGTCGGCCACGTCCACCACATCGTTGCGGACCTGCTTGAGGACCACGAAATGGCGGAAGCCACGCACATCCATCAACACCAGACCGGGCACGCGCAGTGAGCGCAGGCGCTCTTCGTTGACGCGGTAGCCGCGTCCGCGCATGCCCATCGATTCAACGTAACGTTTGATGTCCAGCAGCGAGAACCCCCGCTGGTGGACCAGTTGCGGGTCCGAAACCCCCATCATGCCTTCGATCACCGTTCCTTCGTCCGCCTCCAGGTGGTAGGCGTATCGCAGGATCGTGGCCAGGGCCGCCGCGCCACAGCTGTAATCGGTGTGTTGCCGCACCACGTTGCGGAAGCGCCGTTCCTGCATGCTTTCCACACGCTGGGTCAGCACCGCGCCGTTGGGCAGCACGCCACTGAAGCCGACATCGCCGGCACGCGCGGCGCCGAACGGCAGCATCAGCAGCAACAACGACCCGTACAGCGCGTGCTTGAACATTGGCGTGGCTCCGGATAAGGAAGGAGCCCCTGCCCCAAAGGGGGAGAATGGGACAGGGGCCCCCGGGGGCCCGGCCATTGGCGGATGGCCGGGTTTGTTGCGCTCAACGCGTACTGCTTGCGAAAACGGACAAACTTACTCGCCGGTGCCGCCGCCACCGCCCCCGGTGGACGGCTGGGCAACTGCCAGGGCCAGACTGTTGGCCTGCAGGTTGCCGGTACCGGAGGCCACGTTCACCCCGATGTTGCCGGAGGCGCCGGAGAACGCACTGCCGGACAACGCCGCGGTGTTGGTCGCATCCACGTTCACCCAGCGGGTGGTGGACACGGTGCCGCTCAAGCTGGCATACAGATCGGCCACGCCGAGTTCGACGAACCGGCTGGTGCCGCTCTCATCGGTATCAAAGGCGATACCGCCCACGCCTTCCCGGTTCGGGTTGGCCGTTGCATTCTGGATCTCGTTGTCCATGTCGATGTGGCCGGTTGCATTGCCACTCGGATGGTCGAGTTCACCATTCCAGGTATCCAGGTAGTAGTTGTCCTTCTGGTACGCATTGCCGCTGCCGCTGTAGGTACCGGCGCCGACGGCGAGCGTGCCACCGGCCACGCGCCCACGCAGGCTGACGTTGACGGTGTCGGTCATGGAGCGCAGGTAGCCGGCGTTGGCAACGGTGTTGCCGGTGGATACCTGGTTGGAGCTGATGCTCGAGGTGGCATAGGCACTGGTGGCCACGGAGGCAGCGAGCGCATTCTTCTGCTCGTTGTTGTTGCCCGAGGCGACGTTGGCACCGATGTTGCCCGAGGCGCCGCTGAAGGCATTGCCGCCCAGGCCCGCAGCGTTGGTCACGCCGGAGTTGAGGGTGGTGTTGCCCGCGCCGTACTGGTTGACGAACACTTCGGCGTCGGCCATGCCGAAGCTGAAGGAGGCGTCTGCCGCGGACAGCGAGGCGGCGTTGTCCTGCGCGTTGTTGTCGCCGGCTGCCACGTTGAAGCCGAGGTTGCCGGAGGCATCGGCGCCGACGTCATCGGCGATCGAGGCGCTGTTGGTGACCAGGCTGTTGGCGGCGTTGTTGTTGGTGATCGACTGGCGGTTGTCGATGATGGCGATCGCGGCCGAATCGAGGTCGATCGAGCCGGTGATTTCCGGGTCGCCGGAGAAGTTCACATCCGAGCTCAGGCGCATGTCCTTTTCAAGGTTCACGTCGACGCCGTGGTTGTTCTTTTCCTTGCGCTCGTCAGCCTGGATGTTGCTGTTCTCGTTCACCGTAACGTTGCGGTTGCGGGTGACGTTGCTGTTGACGGTGGTATTGCTGGTGGAGTTGTTGTTGGTGGTGGTGTTGCGGGTCCGGTTCCAGGTACGCGAATCGGTATCCGTATCGGTGTTGGTATTGGTGTTGGTGCGCGTCTCGGTCACGTTGTGGACGTGGTTGATGTTCGCATTCTGGTTCTGGTTGTCGCGATCGTTGCCCCAGCCGTTGGCGCCGGCGGAAGCAGACGCGGCGGCAATGGCCAGCGCAAGTACGGTCCGTTTCATGTTGGTGTTCATGGTGCCCTCTCTCTCATCACAGACAATCGGGTGGATGTGACTACTCACGGGGTGGACTGCACCGAGATGCTCAGTTGATTGGCGGTGGCGTTGCCGGATCCCGCGATCTGATTGAGTTGCAGGACGCCGTCGAAGCCCTGCAGCGCGGTGGCTTCCACCGCCACGCTGCGGGTTCCGGCCGGCCGGCCGCGAGTGACGGCCGCCTGCCCCCCTGCTGACACGAGCGCCCCCGATGAGGCCAGGGCCTCGTCGTTCGACTCGCGTATGCCCTGTTGCGCCAGCGTGGCGGTGACGACGTTGAGCGTCGCGTTGCCGGCCCCGCTGGCCTGGTTGATCATGGCGACGCCGCGGGCGCCGCTCAGTGCCTGTCCGCCGATGGTGGCGCTGGCATCCATCGGGCCGTCGCCGAGCACCTGGTTGGCGCTGTGTTGCTGGCGGGCGTTGATGGCAATGTGTGCGTTGGTGCCGTTGGCGATGCCAAGCAGGTTGGCCTGCTGGTTGAGGTCGCCGGCGGTCATGTTGACGGTGATGGCACCGTCGGCGCCGGACAGCGCGCGGCCGTCGATGCGGCTGGTATTGAGGTAGGTGAGCATGGTGGCGTAGTCATCGGGCTGCTGCGCGTGGAGCGGCAGGGGCGATGCGATGACGGTGGCCAGCAGGAGGGTGCGGTGCAGGCGGTTCATTTGCCGGGCCCGCCCGCAGGTTGGCCGAGCGGGAACTGCGCAAGCGCGCCGCGCACCTGGTCGCCGATGCCGCGGGTGGCGCCAGTGACGGCGCCCATGGGCCCGCCGATGGCGTTGCTGAGCTGGCCGCCGGAGAGCATGCCGCTGTCGGTGACTTTGCCCAGGGTGGAGGTGACGTTGGTACCGGTGACGCGTTCGATGGTGGTCTGGGTGTGGGTTACGCCGGCGCCGGTGTTGGAGCCCAGGGATGCATAGTCGTCGTCGCTGAGTTCGTCCATGCCGGTGGAGGTGCCCAGGGCCTGGCTGACTTCGCGCTTGGGCGAGGGGTCGGCGATGAGGGCCATGCCGGGAGGCGCGGGCCGGTAGGCCGGCCGGGCGGAGACGTCGCGCAGGAGGACGATTTCACCGGGCTGTGCTTTGACGCCCTGGCGTGCGCCGGAGGCCTGGGCGGCCATCGGCAGGGCCAGCGCGGTGGCGAGCAGCCAGAGTGCGGTGGTGGTGGTGGTGGTGGTGCGGTGTGCAACAACGCTGTCCATGGCGCCCTCCTCGAAACATGCGGAGGGGTAACGCAGCAATCGTGCCAACTCCACACGCGAGCAAACACGGGCCTTCGCCGCCGCCCAGGGTGTAACGCCGCAACAGCGTTGTTACAGATTCGTTGGAGATAACATCTGCTGAACAAGCGCATCACACGACCGACAAGCCCGCCGCTGCTCGGTTCTTCGTGGGTGTATCACCTGTGTTACACCGGCTGATACACCGTTTACAGCGCGTAGTCAGGTTGGTCGCACGCACTCCGGGGGCGAAGAGCGGCGGTTGCCTTGTGCTCCTAAGCTGGGCTGGGGTGGGTGGGCAGAGCAACAGGCAACAGCACGGCAATCCTCTGACTCCATTGCGACACCAGCGTTCGAGCTTCGGCTAACTGGGGAAAGGAAGTGCATGTGCCTTTGCAGTGCAACTCTTGCTCTCCTGTGCACACCGACTCAGTGTGGATGGGTCGGCATGGGTGGGTAGCCGGGACCCTGAGCGCCATGGATGGCGCGACGGAGCCTACACGGGTGAGGACGCATTGCTTGCGAGGCATTGCCTCGCATGCGTCCGAACGCACAGCCGCCAGCGGCTGGGCCGGGCCGCGGAGCGGGACTTGCGGCGTGTCCCGGATACCCACCCATGCCGACCCACCCCAGCAACACTCGGACACCGGCTTTGAGCAGTTGAAGTTGAAGTTGAAGTTGCTTTCAGCTTCTAAAAAAAAACAGGCCCGCTTTCGCGGGCCCATCCTCATCACCTTCGAACGTACCACTCAGGACGCGCGTTTCTCCAACTCGTCCACGCCCAGATTGGTGGATGGATTGTCGTACACCGACTTGTCCAGCAACCCGGTCTCCTTGGCCACCAGCACCGGCACCAGCATCTGCCCGGTCACATTGGTCATCGTGCGCATCATGTCCAGGATCCGGTCGATCGCATACAGATACCCGATGGTCTCCAACGGCAGGTTCGCCGCGCTCAACACCACCGTCGCCATCACCACCGCCGTGCCCGGCACGCCCGCCGTACCGAAACTGCCCAGCACCGACGCGATCAACACCACGATGTACTGCTCCGGCGTCAACGGCACCCCCGTGTACTGCGCGATGAACACCGCGCACAACGCCGGATAGATCGCACCACAGCCATCCATCTTGATGCTCGCGCCCAACGGCACCGCGAACGACGCGTAATCCTTGTTCACGCCCAGATTGTGCGTGATCGACCGCATCGCCGCCGGCATCGCCGCAAAGCTCGACGAACTCACGAAGGCTACCTGCATCCCCGGCGCCGCCCCGCGGAAGAACTTCAGCGGATTCAACCCGTGCGACAGCAGCAGCCCGCCGTACACCACCACGATATGGAACGCGCAGGCCACGTACAGCGCCAGCACGAAGTTGCCCAACGGCAGCAGCTTCTCGAACCCATAACTGCCCACCAGCCCGGCGATCAACCCGAAGGTTCCCAGCGGCGTCATCTCCAGCACGAAGCGCGTCACCTGGATCATGATGTCGCTCATCTGCCCGGTCAGCTTGCGCGCCTCGGCCACCTTGTCGCCCAGCTTCACCATCGCAAAGCCCAGCAGCCCGGCGAAGAAGATCACCGGCAGGATCGACCCGCGCCCCGCCGCCAGCACCGTCTCACCGGCCGCGTTCACCCGCGTGCCAATGCCCGTCAGCGCGTAGAACACGTTCGACGGCACCACGTCCATCAGCACCTTCACCACGCTGGGCACTTCGCGCGGCGTGTAGCCGTGGTCCATGCTCAGGCTCAGGTTGCCCGTGCCCGGCTGCAGGATCGTGCCCACCGCCAGCCCCACGCACACCGCAAGCGCCGCGGTGATGATGAACCACAGGAACGTGCGCCCGCCCAGGGCTGCCACCGACTTTTGCCCGTGCAGCGAAGAGATTGCGTTGATCACCGCGAAGAACACCAGCGGCACCGCGATCATCTTGATCAGCGTCACGTACAGGTCGCCCAACGGGCCGAACCAAACCTCGGCCGCCGGACCCAGCAACCACCCGGCCAGCGCACCCAGCACGAAGCCGCCCAGCACGCGTTGCCAGAACGGAATCCGCAACCACGCAGAAACCAGCTTCATGAGCTTTCCAGAGAGAATTCGACAGCTAGGCACCTTAGCCCAACCGCGCCCGCGGAACGAGGCGCACACGGAAAATCAGCGTGTCATCGGCGTGCCTTGCGCCGTTCTGCATAATGAACGCCCGATTCACCTGTGAGATATGCCCGTCCATGTCCCGTTCCACGTCCCTGGTGGCGGCCATCGCCACCACCCTGCTGCTCGGCGCCTGCGCCACCGGTACCCCCGCCGCCACGGCCCCCGGCGCGGTTGCCATCGATGTTCCCGCCGTGGCCCACCCGGCCGGTGAAACCCCCCAGTGGTGGTACCGCAGCGGGGCCGCCCGTGCCGCCGGCAGCGGCGCCATGGACGGCAAGGCCAAGAATGTCATCCTGTTCCTGGGTGACGGAATGAGCCTCACCACGGTCGCCGCCGCGCGCATTTTCGAAGGCCAGCGCAACGGCAACCCGGGTGAAGAGAACCTGCTGTCCTGGGAGCGCTTCCCGGCCACCGCATTCAGCAAGACCTACAACACCGACTCGCAGACCCCCGATTCGGCCGGCACCATGACCGCCATCACCACCGGCGTGAAGACCCACATGGGCGCCATCGGCGTCAGCGCCGGCACCCGCAACGACTGCGCCGACAGCCTCAACAAGGGCCTGCTGACCTGGCTGCAGCTGGCCGACAGCGCGCACATGGCCACCGGCATCGTGTCCACCGCGCGCCTGACCCACGCCACCCCGGCCGCCACCTACGCGCACTCGCCCGAGCGCAACTGGGAAAACGACACCGACGTGCCCGACGCCGCCAAGGCCGCCGGCTGCACCGACATCGCCCAGCAGCTGCTGTCCACCGCGCGCTATGGCCGTGGTCCGCTGGTTGCCCTGGGCGGCGGCCGCGGTGAATTCACCACCGTGGAAGAGCGCGATCCCGAGTATGACGACAAGGTCGGCCAGCGCCTGGACGGCCGCAGCCTGGTCACCGAATGGCAGCAGGCCCACCCGCAGGGCGCCTATGTCTGGAACGCCAAGCAGCTGCAGGCCGCGCGCAATGCCCCGGCGCTGCTGGGCCTGTTCGAGCCGGACCACATGCGCTACGAGATCGAGCGCAAGGACGACCCGTCCGGCGAGCCCAGCCTGGCCGAGCTGACCAAGGCTGCCATCAGCACCCTGTCCCGGCACAAGGAAGGCTACGTGCTGATGGTCGAGGGCGCGCGCATCGACCATGCCAACCACAGCGGCAACGCGTACCGCGCCCTCAGCGATACCGTGGCCCTGTCCGATGCCGTGCGCGCAGCCGTCGAGGCAACCTCCGACCAGGACACCCTGATCATCGTCACCGCCGACCATTCGCACACCCTGAACTTCGTCGGTTACCCGGCCCGCGGCAACCCGATCCTGGGCAAGGTCAAGGACAAGGGCGGCGAAGACGGCGTGGGCGGCCTGGACGTGGCCCGCGACGGCCTCGGCCTGCCCTACACCACGCTCAGCTACGCCAACGGCCCCGGTTACACCGGCGCCACCAACCAGCAGCCGGCCGGCCCGAAGGTGTATCCGCACAACCCGAGCAGCTTCGACCCGGCCGCCGGTCGCCCGGACCTGAGCCACGTGGACACCGAGCACCCCGATTACATGCAGGAAGCGCTGGTGCCGACCAAGAGTGAAACCCATGGCGGCGAAGACGTCGGCATCTGGGCACGCGGCCCGGGCAGCAAGGCCATCCGCGGCACCATGGAGCAGAACACGATCTACCACATGATCGTGCAGGCCACCCCGCGCCTGCGCCAGCGCCTGTGCGAGGCCGGCACATGCGACGCCAAGGGCGTGCCGGTGGACCTGCCCACGCCGAAGGCGTTCGAGCGCAAGGCCGACGCCAACTGATGCCGGCACGCACGCCGGCCGCACGCCGCAGGGGCCGCCACGCGCGGCCGCTGTTGCTGGCGGCCGGGCTGGCCTGGGCTGGCACCGCGCTGGCCCAGGCACCGGCCTGCCAGGTGCTCACCGAGGAACACGGCCTGTGGGCGTTGCCCGGCTGCGAGGTGGTCAATGGCGCGCCACGGATCGCCGCCAGCGTCCTGCCCGATCTCCCCTACGATGCCGACGGGCTGGCGGCGGTATATGCCGCCGGCAGCTTCCACTACGTGACCCGTACCGGCCGCACCCAGGCCGTGCTGACCTGGGACAGCGGGCCGGATTACGTTGAGGAGGGCCTGCTGCGCGGCCGTATCGGCCCACGCGTCGGCTACTTCACCGCCGCGCTGGAGCAGGCGTTCCCGGCCACGTTCGATTTCGCCTGGCCCTTCGCCGACGGCATCGCCCAGGTCTGCAATGGCTGCCGCCCCGGCACACCCGACGGCGAGGGCCACACGCCGGTGGAAGGCGGCCACTGGTTCCATATCAATCGCCAGGGCATCCGCGTGCCCGAACCGACCACCCCCTGACCGCCGTGCGTGGCGAGCCTGGCCCGCAGCGTCGATACTGCCTCCCTGCCTGAGCCTGCCCGAACCGATGTCCTCGCCCCTGCCCCATCTCTCCGCTGCCCCCCGCCCGGTCCTGGTGGGCTTCAGTGGTGGACTCGATTCCACCGTGCTGCTGCATTGGCTGGCGCAGTCGGCTGCGCAGCGCGATGCCGGCCTGCGTGCGGTGCACGTGCACCATGGCCTGCAACCGGCTGCCGACGCGTGGGCGCAGCATTGCCAGGCGATCTGCACGGCCTGGAACATCGACCTGCAGGTGATCGGCGTCGACGTGGCCCGCGACAGCGGCCACGGCCTGGAAGCGGCCGCGCGCCATGCCCGCCGCGATGCGTTCGCCAGCGCCCTGCGCCCGGGCGAACAGCTGGCCCTGGCCCATCACCGCGACGACCAGGCCGAAACCTTCCTGCTGCGCGCCCTGCGCGGGTCCGGGGTGGATGGGCTGGCCGCAATCCGCAGCGAGGCGCCGTTTGCCACCGGTACGGTGTGGCGCCCGCTGCTGCAGGTGCCGCGCGCCGCGCTGCTGGCCTATGCGCAGTCGCAGGCGCTGCACTGGGTTGACGACCCCAGCAATGCCAGCGACGAGGCCGACCGCAATTTCCTGCGCCTGCACGTGTTGCCGCTGCTGCAGCAACGCTGGCCGCAGGCCGATGCCGCCTTCGCACGCAGTGCCGCACTCTGCGCGCAGGCGCAGCAGTTGCTGGACGTGTCCGACCAGGACGCCCTGCGGCGCTGCAGCCTGGCCCCCGGCGTGCTGGATGGCACGCGCCTGCTGCGGCTGCCGCGCGAACGCCGTGCCCGCCTGCTGCGCCAATGGGTGCGCAACTGCGGGCTGCCGCCGCTGCCTGCCGCCGGGGTGGACGCCATCGAGCGCGACCTGCTGCCGGCCGCACACGACGCCGACGCCCAGTTCGCCTGGCAGGGCGCGCGGATCCGCCGGTGGCGCAGCGAACTGCACCTGCTGTCGGCCACGCTGGCGCTGCCCCCGCACTGGAGCGTGCACTGGGATGGCCGTGCGCCCTTGGCGCTGCCCGACGGCGGCCAGCTGGAGCTGTTGGGCGCCAGCCAGCTGGCCACGCCCCTGCAGGTGAGCGCGCGCCGCGGCGGTGAGCGTATCCAGTTGCCCGGGCGCACCCACTCCCATGCGCTCAAGGACCTGCTGCAACAGCGGGGGCTGCCGCCGTGGCAGCGGCGCCAGCTGCCGCTGTTGTTCGACGGCGCGGTGCTGATGGCGGCCGGCGACCGGGTCATCGCCGCACCGCTGCAGCATTGGCTGGATGAACACCACGCACAGCTGCGCTGGACCCCGGGCGCGGCGTGAATTGACCCCGCTGGGTTGGCGCATCACACTTGTCCCATGCCCAAGAAGTCCCCCAACGAAACCTCCCCGGTCGTCCACTTCGAGCAGTCGCTGGAAGAGCTGGAACAGCTGGTGGAGAAGATGGAAGCCGGTGATCTGAGCCTGGAACAATCGCTCAGCGCCTACGAGCGCGGCGTCGGCCTGTACCGCCAGTGCCAGCAGGCGCTGGAACAGGCCGAACTGCGCGTGCGCCTGCTCAGCGACCCGGCCCGCCCCGACACCGCCGAACGCTTCGATCCACCCGGCCATGATGGTTGAGCCTACGTTCGCGCGTTGGCGCGACCGCATCGAAAGCCAGCTCGACGCCAGCCTGCCTTCTCCCGAACACGCACCGCAGCGCCTGCACCAGGCGATGCGCTACGCGGTGCTCGGCGGTGGCAAGCGCATGCGCCCGCTGCTGGTGTATGCCAGCGGCCAGGTGTTCGGTGCCGACGAGCACGCACTGGATGCACCGGCAATGGCGGTGGAACTGATCCACGCCTATTCGCTGGTGCACGATGACCTGCCGGCGATGGACGACGACGCGCTGCGTCGCGGCCGTCCCACTACGCACATCGCCTTCGACGAAGCCACCGCGATCCTCGCCGGTGATGCGCTGCAGACGCGTGCGTTCGGCCTGCTGGCCGATGCCGCGCTGCCGGCGCTGTTGCGCGTGCACTGCCTGCAGGCGCTGACCCACGCTTCCGGCGCCGCCGGCATGTGCGGTGGCCAGGCGCTGGACATCGATGCCACCGGCCATGCGCAGCCGCTGGCTTCATTGCAGCGCATGCATGCACTGAAGACCGGTGCGCTGATCCGCGCGGCGGTGCGGATGGGCGCGTTGTGTGGCGATGCGCCGCAGACCGACCTGCTGCAGCTGGATGATTTCGCCAGTGCACTGGGGCTGGCGTTCCAGGTGCGCGATGACATCCTGGACGTCGAAGCCAGTTCCGAACAGCTGGGCAAGACCGCCGGCAAGGACGAGGCGCAGGCCAAGTCGACCTTCCCCGCCCTGCTCGGCATGGATGGCGCCAAGGCCGAACTGGCCGCACTCAGCCAACGCATGCACGACAGCCTGGCCGGCTACGACGAACGCGCCGATGCCTTGCGTGCGCTGGGGCGGCTGGCGGTCGAACGCGATCACTGAGCGGCAAACAGCACCACACAGAAAAGGTCCTTCGCCCCTATGCGGGGCGAGCAGAAACGTGCTTTAGCCCTTTGCAGACGCAGCTGTCGGCGGGTCGGGCGCTGGGCCCCGATACCCTTTCCGGCGAATGTCCTCCGGCGTCGGCCTGCGGCCGCCCCCTCCCCCTTGATTTCGCCTCCAAGGGCATCGGGGCCCAGCACCCGACCCGCCGACCACCGTCCCAAAAGCGTCGCGTCCACCTGCGCACCGCAAGCCGAGCCCCGTAGCCGCCGGTAGGCTCCTGGGCAAAATAAAGGAGGAGGCCGCGCCACGCGGCCGGGGGACATTTGCACCAGGGGCCTACCGGCGGGTGCGGGGCCCTCACGCGCGCGGCCGGCCCGATCGGAGATGCCAGCCAAAAAAACGCCCGGCAGTGCCGGGCGTTTTTTGTTTCCACACTGCGGGACTGATTACTTGATCAGGCGCAGGGTGAACGGGTAGCGGTACGCTTCGCCGTTGTTCGCCTTCACCGCGGCGATGATGCAGAAGACCAGGTTCAGGATGCCGACCAGCGGGGCCAGCAGGCCGCCGATGATCACGATCATCAGCACGAACGAAATCAGCATCGCGATGGTGATGGTGATCTGGAAGTTCAGCGCTTCCTTGGCCTGGTCGGTCACGAACGACTTGCTGCTGTCATCCTTGTTGATCATCCAGATGATCAGCGGGCCGATGAACCAGGTGAAGATGCCCAGGATGTGGGCCACCAGCGCCATGGTGCGCTGATCGGCCGGCGCGGTGCCGGTCGGGGCCGGCGGCGGGGCGGTGACGTTGTCGAATTCGCTCACGGTGAAACTCCTTGTTCGGTGTGTGTAGGTATTGCGCGACAGGCTCCCCGCCTGCCAGAGCAGCCGGGATAGGATACGTCAATCGTTGCCTGCAACGGTCATCCGCCCGACCAGGATCGAACCGACCTGCACGTGCGAGCGACGGTCCACGTCACTGCCCACGGCCTCGATGCTCGCGAACATGTCCTTGAGGTTGCCGGCAATGGTGACGCCATCGACCGGATAGCTGATTTCGCCGTTCTCCACGCGGAAGCCACCGGCACCGCGCGAGTAGTCGCCGGTCACCCCGTTGACGCCCTGGCCCATCAGCTCGGTGACCAGCAGGCCCTCGCCCATCTGCCGGGCGATGGAGGCCAGGTCGCCGGCATTGGCCGCCACCTTCAGGTTGTGCACGCCGCCGGCATTGCCGGTGGTGGTCAGGCCCAGCTTGCGCGCCGAGTAACTGCCCAGGATGTAGCGCTGCAGCACGCCGTCGGTGATCAACGCCGCGTTGCGGGTGGCCACGCCATCACCGTCGAACGCCGACGAACGCAGCCCGCGGCGCAGCAACGGCAGCTCCTCCACCTGGAACCAGTCCGGGAACAGGCGGGTGCCGACGCTGTCGAGCAGGAAGCTGGCCCGCCGGTACAGCGCGCCGCCGGATACCGCGCCAAGCAGGCTGCCGATCAACGACCGCGCTACCTCCGGCGAATACAGCACCGGCATCTGCGCGGTCGCCATGGAGCGCGGCTGCAGCCGGGCCACGGTGCGTTCGGCGGCACGGCGGCCGATCGCGGCGGCCGATTCCAGGTCTTCACGGGCCAGCGCGCTGCTGTACCAGCCATCGCGCTGCATGCCGTCGCCCTGCCCGGCGATCAGCGCGCAGCCCACCGAGTGGTGGCTGCTGCGCTCGCGGCCGATGAAACCATGTGAATTGGCGTACACCGACAGGCTCTGCGAGGTGGCGGCCGAGGCGCCATCGGAGTTGCTGATGCGGCCATCGGCCTCGCGCCCGGCCGCTTCACAGGCCAGGGCCAGGTCCAGCGCCTCGTCGGCGCCCAGGTCCCAGGGGTGCCAGCCGTCCAGATCGGGGAACGCGCGCGCCATCAGGGCGGCCTCGGCCAGCCCGGCCGCGGCGTCGTCCTCGGTGTGCCGGGCAATGGCGCAGGCCTGGGCCACGGTCGATTCCAGGCTGGCGTCCTGCAGGTCGGCGGTGCTGGCGCTGCCCTTGCGCTGGCCGAAGTAGACGGTCACCGCAATGCCGCGGTCGCGGGTGGATTCCACCGTTTCCACCTCGCCCAGGCGCACATTCACGTCCAGGCCGCGCTCGTCGCTGCAGCTGACCTCGGCCTGGCTGGCGCCCATGGCTTTGGCCCGTTCCAGCAGGCGTTGGGAGATGTCGGCCAGCTGTTCCAGGCGCTGCAGGCTGTCGTCGGCCGGGGAGACTTCAGGGGAGATCACGTTCAATGCTTTATCCTGTACGGGTGAGTGCCTGGCGCAACGCGGGGCACAGTTTACGGATGTGGAAATAAGACGATGCGCGGACGCGACGAAGATACCGGTGAATTCCTAGACATCAGCCGTAGCCAGAACCGCCGGGACGCCCTGGACGTGCTGGCGCTCGGCGAGAAGCTGGTCGCGCTGACCCCGGCCCAGCTGGCCCGGGTGCCGGTGCCCGAAGACCTGCTGCCGCATATCGCCGAGGCCAAGCGCATCACCGCGCACATCGCCCACAAGCGCCAGCTGGCGTTCCTGGCCAAGCACATGCGCCGCGAGGACGATGCCGCGCTGGATGCCATCCGCGATGCGCTGGATGCCAACAGCGAAACCTCGCGCCGTGAAGTGGCCACCATGCACCGCGTGGAAGACTGGCGCGAGCGCCTGTTGAAGGACGGCGACAAGGCGCTGGGCGCGCTGCTGGACGAATACCCGCATGCCGACCGCCAGCAGCTGCGCACGCTGGTGCGCAACGCCCAGGCCGAGAAAGCCAAGAACAAGCCGCCGCGCGCCTACCGCGAGATCTACCAGCTGCTGCGGACGCTGCTGCTGCCGGCCGCGCTGGGCCTGGATGCGGCCAACCTGACCTCGGCCGACGACCTGGATGACCAGGACGACCGGCACGACCAGGACGGCGACGACACCGCCGAAGACTGAGCCCGGCTGCCCACGCGGCGGTGCCAGCCCAGGGCTGGCCCCCGCGGGGCGCTCGAACCGGCAGCACGGGCGCATCGCCTGGCTCAGGCCTGGGTGCCGCCCACGGTGATGCCATCGATCAGCAGCGACGGCTGGCCCACGCCCACCGGCACGCTCTGGCCATCCTTGCCGCAGATCCCCACGCCCTCGTCCAGGGCCAGGTCGTTGCCGATCATGCGGACCTTCTGCATGGTTTCCGGCCCGTTGCCGATCAGCGTGGCGCCCTTCACCGGCGCGGTCACCTTGCCGTCCTCGATCAGGTAGGCCTCGGTGGCCGAGAACACGTACTTGCCGCTGGTGATGTCGACCTGGCCGCCGCCGAAATTGACCGCGTACAGACCCTTCTTCACCGAGCGGATCATTTCTTCCGGATCGTGCTGGCCGGCGCGCATGTAGGTGTTGGTCATGCGCGGCATGGTCATGTGCGCGAACGATTCACGGCGGCCGTTGCCGGTCGGGGCCACGCCCATCAGGCGCGCGTTGAGCGAATCCTGCATGTAGCCGACCAGGATGCCGTCCTCGATCAGCGTGGTGCACTGGGTGGGATGGCCCTCGTCGTCGATGTTGAGCGAACCGCGGCGCCCGTCCAGGGTGCCGTCATCGACGATGGTCACGCCCGGGGCCGCCACGCGCTCGCCCACGCGGCCGGCATAGACGCTGGTGCCCTTGCGGTTGAAGTCGCCTTCCAGGCCGTGGCCCACCGCCTCGTGCAGCAGCACGCCGGGCCAGCCCGGGCCGAGCACCACGGTCATCACCCCGGCCGGGGCCGGGATCGCCTCCAGGTTCACCAGCGCCTGGCGCAGCGCTTCGCGGGCAAACCGCTCGGGGCGGTCGTCGGCGAACAGTTCGGCATAGCTGTAACGGCCGCCGCCGCCGGAATAGCCGGACTCGCGGCGCCCGTGCTGCTCCACGATCACCTGCACGTTCAGCCGCACCAGCGGCCGGATGTCGGCCGCCAGCACGCCGTCGCTGCGCGCGATCAGCACCGTGTCCACGCCGCCGGACAGGCTCACCATCACCTGCTGCACGCGCGGGTCGGCGGCGCGCAGGTACCGGTCCAGGCGCTTGAGCACCTCGACCTTGGCTTCGTTGCCCATGCCGTCGATCGGGTCCAGCGCCGGGTACAGCGCGCGGCCGTTGCCACGCACCAGCGAGCGCGCCTGCTGCGCCCCGCCCTCGCGTGAGATCGCGCGGGCCGACTGCGCCGCCGCCAGCAGCGCGTCGCGGTGGATGTCGTCGGAGTAGGCAAAGCCGGTCTTTTCGCCGGCGATGGCGCGCACGCCGACGCCCTGCTCGATCGAATGGGCGCCGTCCTTGACGATGCCGTCCTCCACGCTCCAGCTTTCGCGCCGGGCGTGCTGGAAATACAGATCGCCAAAATCGATGCCCGGGCCCAGCAGGGTGCCGAAGGTACGTTCCAGTCCACCGGCATCGAGCCCGGCGGGCAGCAGCAGGCGGTCGTTTGCAAGGGTAAGTGCGTTATCGGTCATGTCATCTATCTGAGGGCGCGGGCCACGTTCGCAACCCGGGCGCGGGAAAGGAGGTCAGCGTACCGGGGGCGGCAACGCAGCGGGAGCCGCCCGTGGCGGCGGGGCATCGTCACGGTCGATCACCTCGACCTTGGGTTCGGCCCAGGGGCCGGTTACCCGGTAGGTCTTGGCCCCGATCGCCCCCAGCGGCTTGCCCAGCACCGCATTGGCCGCCGCACCCACGGCGGCGCCCACCGGTCCGCCGGCGACCGCGCCGACCACGGTGAGCAGGTTGCCGGCACGCGGGTTGACGTCGATGGTCTGGTCGAACTGCTGGCGGCGCAGGTCGGTCTGGCCGCGGATGCTGATGTTGGCCGCCGGGCCTTCGATCAGCACCTTGTCGGTGGTGGCCATGCCGTTGGCGAACTCGAGCGCGCCCTCGACCTGGTTGAAGGCAAAGCCCTTGGAGAAGAAGTCACGGAAATCGAACATCAACCGGCGCGGCAGCTGGGTCACGCTGAGCAGGCCCAGCACACGCCCGGCGCCGGGCTCCAGCTCCAGCAACTGGCCGTTGCGCGCGTGGACCTGCATCTGCCCCTGCAGCGCGCCCAGCTGGAAGTCCGACGGACCGCCCTGCCAACCGGCGTCCAGGCTGAGCTGGCCCTGGCCACCGCGCAGCTGGCCGCCGTAGTCGAGGTTCTGCATCAGGCCGCCCAGGTCCTCGCTTTTCACGTCCACATTGACCTGGGTGCGTGCAGCGGCGCCCATGCCCAGCCAGCGGCCCTGGATGTCGATGGCCTGCTTGGGCGCGCGGAACTGCAGCTGGTCCACGCTCAGGCCGTTGCCGAACGGGCGCGTGCGCAGCACCGCCTGGCCCAGCTTGGCCTTGCCGAACTGCAGGTCCTCGATGTCCAGCGCCAGCGGCGGAATCTTCGCCGGGTTGGTGTCGTTGGCACTGGCCTGGACCCGGGCCGGCAGGGTGGCATCGGGCGGCAGAAGGATCGGTGCGCCATCGGAGGGCACCTTGGCCGGGGTCGGCAGCGACTGCCAATGCACGCGGCTGAGCTTGCCGACGATGGTGCCGCCCTCGGCATTGGGCACGCTCAGGGTGCCCGCCAGCGAGGGGCCGTCCAGGCGCACTTCCACCGTGGACGGCGTAGGCCGCAGCTGCAGCCGGGTCTGCGCGAACACGCCCCCGGCCAGCAGCAGCTGCCCGACCTGCACATCCACCTGGCGCAACGGCATGGCGTCCTTGCCGTCACCGCCATCGGGCGTGCGCGCCAGGCCGATCCATTCCAGGGCATCCAGCGACCCGCTGCGGCCATTGACCGCCAGCCCACTGGCCGGCGGGTCGCGGTCGACCCGGTCGCTGCCCAGCGTCACCTGCACGCCGGTCTGGTTGTTGTGGGTGCGGGCGGCCAGGGCCAGGCGCTGGCCAAAGGCCACGTCCACCCGGCCGCTGCCCATCGGCAGCTGGGCGTTGACCGTGGTTGCCAGCGGCACGCCCGGGTCCTTGTCCAGCGGCGCCGGCAGGTCCAGGCGGGTGCCGACCAGGTCCGACCGCAGGGTCAGCAGGGTCGGCGGCTCGGTCTTCGCGCCGGCGGCCACCTTGGGCAGGGTCACCCCGATCGTCCAGCGCGCGTTGCCGGCGATGTAGGGCTTGAGCCAGTTCAACTCGGGCGCGCGGTCCAGCAAGGCACCGGCATCCAGCGACGCGGTGAGTTCGGATTCGAAGGCCTGCTGCGGGTCGCGCACGAAGCCCCCGGCGCGCAGGCTGAGCAGCCCGTCCTGGCCCAGGTGGCGCACGTTGAGCCCTTCGGCACCGAAACCGTCGCGGCTGTAGCGGGCCTGGCCCCGCATGCCGTCGAAGGCCAGCGCGAAGCGTTTTTCGGTCAGCGCCACGCCCTGCAGGTCGACCGTGCCCAGCATGTGGCCCGGCCCCTGGTCGGGATGCAGCGGCTGCAGCAGGTCATAGCTGACCTTGGCCGGGCCCTTGGCGGTTAGATTGTCCAGGGTCTCGGCATAGGTGGCGTGCAGCGGGCTCTGCTTGAGCATCGCCAGCAGGGCCCCGGTCTCGGTCTGGGTGGTGGCCTTCACGTACAGCGGGGTTTCGCCGAAATCCACGATACCGGCATCGAAGTGGTTCACCGCCACGCCGGCCAGGTCGCCGCCGCCGTGCAGTTCAAAGCCGGGCCCGATGAAGGCGATGTCGGCGTCCACCTTGCCCATGGCCGGCCAGTCATGCTGGAAGCGGATGGTGCCGTTGCTGATATGCCCGGTGGCCTCGAAGCGACCGTTGTTGCGGTCGAACGGCCAGTCGTCGAGGTCACCGCTGACCAGGCCCACGCCGTTGCGGACCTGCCCGGCCACCAGCGCGGCATCCAGCCAGTCGGTGGCCCCCTTGCTCATCCTGGAGTGGATCCAGAAGCGCTTGGCCACGGTCATCGGCACGTCGTCGATGCGCGCGGCCAGTTGCAGCCACGGCCGGGTGCCGTCGCCCTGGAACCAGACACTGCCGCGCACATCGGCGGCGTAGTCGGTGCCCTGCACGCGCAGCGCCGGGGTGCCGAACCGCCAACCGCCGGCTTCGTCGCGCCAGCCCACCAGCTGCCCGGCCAGGCGCACGTCGTGGCGCTGGCCGAAGCCGGTGGGCCAGTCGAAGTGCATCACCCGGTTCGGTTGCAGGTCCAGCTGGAAACCGTCGGCGTCGGCGCTGAAGCGCCCGCCCACGCCACTCAGCCCGGGCGCATGCCCGGACGGTGCAAAGCCGACGTCGGCCAGTTCGCCCTGGATCGACACCGGGCCGCCGCGTTCGGCGGCGACCCGCACCTGGGTCATGCGCGCATGCGGCGCGGCGTGCTGCAGCCACTCACGCAGACCTGGTTCGATGCGATCGCTGAGCGCCAGCCCGCGCAGCAGCGCGGTGGCATCGATGTTGTCGCCGGCCAGGGCCATGTGCTGGCCGCCGGCCAGCAGCAGGCCGTCCAGGCGCTGCACCTCGCTGCTGCCGGCCAGGCCGATGCGCAGCTGCGGCGCGTCGGCGCGCCAGCCGCCGGTCACCCAGCGCCAGCGCGCGCGCAGCTGCAGGGTATCCAGCGCCAGCTGCGGGCGTTTGCCATCGGCCAGCGGGGCGCCGCGCAGCCGCAGATCCTGCAGGTCGGCGTCGGCGGTGACCATCACCGGGCGGTGGTCGCGCAGGTCGACCCAGGCATTGAGCTCCCCGGTGCCTTGCTGCAGCGATACCCCGGCGAACTGGAGCAGGTGCGACCAGGCGCGGAAATCGGCCGGGTCGGCCGACAACCAGGCCTGGCCATCACCGTGGCGGCGGTCGAAGTCCAGCACGGCCGTCAGCGGCTGGCCGTTGACGTCGGCCCACGCGCGCGCGCCCACGCGCAGGCGTTGGCCATTCACGCGCAGGCGCAGGTCGATGCGCGGCAGCTCGGCCTGCAGGTTCAACGAGGGCGCATCCACCCGCAGCCGACCGCCGATCACCTGCAGCTCGCCGAGGCGACGCAGCGCCTCGAGCGGGTCGCCGCTGCCGGCCTGCGGCAGCCCGCGCACCGACCAGCGGCCATCGTCGGCCCGCTGCAGCACCAGGGCCAGGCCGCGCAGGCGCAGTTCGGTCAGCGAGTGGCCCGGCAGCAGCCCGGCATACATCGACACCAGCACCTCGGCCTCGCCGATGGCGATGCCCTGCCCTTCGCCGATGCGCAGGCCCTTCAGTTCCAGCAGGGGCCCGCGGCGGGTCCAGGCGGTATCCAGATGATCGAAGCGCACCGGCTGCCCGGCACGCGCGCTCAACCAGGCCGCCACCTTGTCGGGGTGGCGCTCGGCGAACGGCAACACTTGACTGACGGTGCCCACCAGCACCGCCACGCACACCAACACGATCGCCAATGCATACACGGCATGGCGGCGAATCCTTCGCAGTCGCAGTCGGAGCGGCGTGCTCATCGCAACGCGAAGGCACCGGCGCGCACGCGCGCCAGTGGGCGGGAATCAGAGCAACACAACATCGAACTGCTCCTGCAGGTACTGCTCGTCGGCCTGGAAGCGGATCGACTTGCCAAGGAACTCCTCCAGCTCGGCCACGGCCGTGGATTCCTCATCGGTGATGCGCGCCACCACCTTGGACGAGGCGATCACCAGCAGGCGGGCCGCATCGAACTGGCGCACCGCGCGGGTGATTTCGCGGAAGATCTCATAGGTGACCGTTTCAGCGGTCTTGATCGACCCGCGCCCGCTGCACTCCGGGCACGGCTCGGACAGCTGCCGCTCCAGGCTTTCCACGGTGCGCTTGCGGGTCATTTCGACCAGGCCCAGCGGCGAGAAATCGTAGACGGTGGTCTTGGCGTGGTCGCGCGCCAGGGCTTTTTCCAGGGTGCGCAGCACCTGGCGGCGATGCTCTGCGTCATCCATGTCGATGAAGTCGATGATGATGATGCCGCCCAGGTTACGCAGCCGCAGCTGGCGGGCCACCGCCTGCGCCGCTTCCAGATTCGTGCGGAACACCGTCTCTTCCAGGTTGCGCTGGCCCAGGAACGACCCGGTGTTGACGTCGATGGTGGTCATCGCCTCGGTCTGGTCGATCACCAGGTAGCCACCGGACTTGAGCGGCACCTGCTTGTCCAGCGCACGGCCGATCTCGTCCTCCACCCCGAACATGTCGAAGATGGGCCGGTCGCCGCTGTACAGCTCGATCTTCTCGGCCAGCACCGGCATGTACTTGGCCACGAACGCCTGCAGCTGGGTGAAGGTTTCCTTGGAGTCCACCTTCACCTTGTCCACGTCCTTGCGGATCAGGTCGCGCACCGAGCGCAGCGGCAGGCTGAGGTCTTCGTAGATCACGCTGAGCGGAGCGGCATCGCGGCCGCGCCGCTCCACCACGTTCCAGACCCGCGACAGGTAGGCCACGTCCTCGGCGATGGCTTCGGCCGGCTGGCCCTCGGCGTTGGTACGCACGATGTAGCCGTAGCCCCCGTGCTGGGCCGACAGTTCGGTGACCAGCGACTTCAGGCGTGCGCGCTCGGCCTCGTCCTCGATCCGCGCCGAGACCCCGACCACCTTGGACTGCGGCAGCAGCACCATGTAACGCGAGGGAATGCTGATCTGGGTGGTCAGGCGCGCACCCTTGGTCCCGATCGGGTCCTTGACCACCTGCACCACGATGTCCTGGCCGTCGCGCAGCAGCTCCACGATCGGCACCGACGACGGCGGCGGCAACGTGGTGCCCTCGGTATCCGGGCTGGCCACCGGGGCCGGGCGGATCACATCGTTGGCGTGCAGGAACGCCGCGCGCTCCAGGCCCACTTCGACGAAGGCCGCCTGCATGCCCGGCATCACCCGCTGCACCTTGCCCTTGTAGATGTTGCCCACCACCCCGCGGCGCCAGCCACGTTCGATGTGCAGTTCCTGCAGCATGCCGTTCTCGATGACGGCCACGCGGGTTTCGCGCGGGGTGACATTGACCAGGATTTCTTCAGACATGGGCGACACCCTCCGTTGGCGTGGTGAAAGCAGCGGGCGAAACGCCAAACGCCTGCAGCAACTGCTCGGTCTGTTGCAGGGGCAATCCCATCACACCCGAATAGCTTCCCGCCAGATGGCGGATGTAACGTTCGGCGCCGCCCTGGATGGCGTACGCCCCGGCCTTGCCCATCGGCTCGCCGCTGGCCACGTAGGCCGCGATGGCGGCCTCGTCGATCTCGATGAAGCTCACCTCCGACACCACCAGCACACCGTCCTGGCGGCCGTGGGCCACGACGGCCACCGCGGTCATCACCTGGTGGGTGCGCCCGGACAGGGCGCGCAGCATGGCGGCGGCGTCTTCGGCGTCGACCGGCTTGCCGAACACCCGTCCGTCCAGCACCACTTCGGTGTCCGAGCCGATCACCACCGCCTCGGCATCGGCGGCCACCAGGGCCAGCCCGGCCTGCGCCTTGTCGGCGGCCACGCGCTGCACATAGCCAAGCGCCGACTCATCGGCGGCACGGACTTCAGGTACCTCAAGGTCCAGCGCCCGGAACGGTCGGTCCAGGCGCGTCAACAGTTGGGTACGTCGGGGGGAACGGGAGGCAAGATAAAGCATCGCGGAAGCATAACCTGCGGCCCGTGTCTGAATCGAAAGCAACCGCACCCAATCGCCCCTCAACCCCGGAAAAGCTCACGGAGCGTTCATCGCCCCGACACCAACCTCAACGCCTTCACAAGGAGATGTACATGCGCCGCCCATCCCTGTCCCCGCTGCTGCTCGCCCTGTCCCTTGCCCTGGGAACCTCGATGACCGCCCACGCCCAGACCTCGCCCGCCGTTGCCGTCGCCGCCGACAGCACCCTGCTCAACATCTCGGCCAACGCCGAAGCCAAGCGCGTACCGGACGTGGCCACGCTGTCGGCCGGTGTGGTCACCCAGGCCGTCGATGGCA
Organism: Stenotrophomonas rhizophila; assembly: GCF_000661955.1. Classification (NCBI taxonomy): domain Bacteria; kingdom Pseudomonadati; phylum Pseudomonadota; class Gammaproteobacteria; order Lysobacterales; family Lysobacteraceae; genus Stenotrophomonas; species Stenotrophomonas rhizophila. Next base: position 1,379,055 of record NZ_CP007597.1, on the reverse strand, counting down.
ATACCGCGATGCGCCAGAACGCCGAGCAGATGGTCAAGGTGCTGGCCGCGATCAAGGCCGCCGGCATTGCCGAACGTGACGTGCAGACCAGCGGGGTCAACCTCAACCCGCAGTACCGCTATGTAGACAACGAGCCGCCGAAGATCACCGGCTACCAGGCCAGCAACACGGTCAGCCTGAAGGTGCGCGACATCGCCAAGCTGGGCAAGGTGCTGGACGCGCTGGCCGCCCAGGGCGCCAACCAGATCAATGGCCCGCAGTTCGAGATCGACCAGCCCGAACCGGTGTATGACGAAGCCCGCCTGGCCGCGCTGAAGAAGGCCCAAGCCCGCGCCGAGACCTACGCCAAGTCGCTGGGCCTGCGCGTGCGCCGCATCGTGAGCATCTCCGAGAACGGCGGCGGCAACTTCCGCCCGGTGATGATGCGTGCGGCCGCCGCGCCGATGGCCGCCGATGTGTCCACCCCGGTGTCGCCGGGCGAGTCGTCGGTGTCGGTGAACCTGGACGTGGTGTTCGACCTGGGCCGGTAACGGCCAGCGGTCCATGACATGACGGCGCCTGCGGGCGCCGTCATGCGTTCCGGGCCCGGTTCCTGAGCGCCAGCCAAACACCCACATGCCCCCTGACTTCCGGGCCGCGCCCCGCTCCGGTATTGCTGTCATTGCGCGGCCCCGCCTTCTGCGTCCTGCAACCCCACCGGCCGCGCCCGCACGTTTGATGTTCCCGCACATCTGGCAAGGAGAGTGGAGCATGGTCCGTACCCAACCCCGCGTAGTGCCGCTGCAGATCGACGTTTCCCGCGTGCTCGGCTGGAGCACCGCCCTGGCCCTGCATGTGCTGGCGCTGATGCTGCTGCTGATCCCGGCAGCGTATGTGGCCGCGCCCCTGCCACGTGAACGCATGCAGATACGGATGCTGGTACCGCCGGAACCCACCCCGCCGGTCCCGGTGCCGATCAAGCCGGACGTCCCCACCCTGGTGCAGCCGCGCACCGTGCCCACGCCGCAGGTGGCCCCGCTGCCGCCGCCGACCGCCAACGCCGACGATGCCTTGGCGGTGGCGCCGCTGCCGGCCAGTGAACCCCAGGCCCCGGTCCTGGCCCCCAGCGTGCCGGGGCCGGCTGCCGGTGGTGCCGGGGCGCTGCTGCAGTACCGCAGCGCACCGCCGCCGGCCTACCCGATCGCCGCCATCCGCAACCATGAGCAGGGCACGGTGCTGCTGCGGGTGCGGGTGGAGGCCGATGGCCGGGCCTCCAGCGTGGTGATCGAGCGCAGCAGTGGCTCGCGGGCGCTGGACAACGCCGCCCGCCAGCAGGTGCTGCGCCAGTGGCGGTTCGTGCCGGCCATGGTGGACGGCCAGCAGGTGCCGGCCGATGGCCTGGTGCCGGTCAGCTTCACCCTGCCGGACTGAGGCCGCAGTGACGTAATAGGCGCGGGGGACCGGCCACGGCCTCCCCGCGCCTTTGGTCGCCGACAGACGGCGACCCGAATTAAGCAATTTTTCACGACTTCGTCACCCTCCGGAAACCTAGATTGTCGCCGTCGTCACTCATTTTCAGTGCCGATCCATCGTCATTGTTGGTTTTCCCAGTCAGGAGAGAAGCTGTGAAACACCCGGTCCAACGGCTCAACAGCAGCCGCAATAGCCTCGCCCAATCCATTTCCACCGTACTCGCCAGCAGCACCCTGTTGCTGGTCGGAGCGCTGGCATCCTCTTCTGCGTTCGCGCAGGAACAGGCCACCAACCTTGACCGGATCACCGTCACCGGGTCCAACATCCCGCGTACGAACACCGAAACCCCCTCGCCCGTCCAGGTGATCACCCGCCAGGAGATCGACCGCACCGGCAAGACCACGGTCGCCGAATACCTGCAGACCCTGACCGCCGACGGCTCCGGCTCGATTCCCAAGACCTTCGGCAACGGCTTCGCTGGCGGCGGCGCCGGCATCTCGCTGCGTGGCCTCGGCGCCGGCTCGACGCTGGTGCTGTTGAACGGCCGCCGCATGGCCACCTATGGCCTGGCCGATGACGGCCAGAAGGTCTTCACCGACCTGAGCACCATTCCGCTGGATGCGGTTGAGCGTATCGACGTCCTCAAGGACGGCGCCTCGGCCATCTATGGTTCGGACGCGATCGCCGGCGTGGTCAACATCATCCTGCGCAGCGACTTCCAGGGCGCCATCCTGCGTGGCTCCTACGGCACCTCCGGCGATGGCGATGGCAATGCCAAGAAGGCCACGTTGACCGCCGGTACCGGCGACCTCAACAGCGATGGCTGGAATGCGTTCTTCAGCCTGGACGTGGGCAAGACCGACGCGATCAAGATCAGCGACCGCAAGAACCGCAAGTGGATCGGCACCGGCGACACCCGCCCGTGGGGCTACGCGGCTACCGACGCCCAGTTCCTCGGCGGCGCCTTCCTCAACGGCGGCACCGGCGGCGGCACGGGCCCGAACGGCTCGGTGTTCGACGCCACCGGCCACCTGGTCGCGTTGCCGGGCTGCGCCGGCCTGACCACCATCCCGGGCCAGACCGATGCCACCGCACAGGCGCAGGGCTGCCTGTGGGATCCGAACCAGCAGTACCGTGACCTGACCCCGGAAGAGAAGTACGTGAACGTGTTCGGCCGCGCCAGCTTCGCCTTCGGCGAAGGCGGCGAGGTGTACACCGAAATCGGCTACTCCAAGAAGGACACCACCTTCACCAACACCCCGTCGGGCGTGTCGGGCGGTTGGGGCTATCCCGGCGGTCCGGTCAACGCCAACAGCGGCGCTGGCGCCACCGTGCTGGGCCCGGGCCACCCGGACCTGCCGCCGGCACTGTCGGCCACCGGCGCACGCCTGCGCTACTCGGCGTGGGACGTGGGTCCGCGCGTGACCAACAACACCAACGAGTTCAATCGTTTCCTGGTCGGCGTGAAGGGCAACTGGGGCGAGTGGAGCTATGACACCGCGTACTTGCATTCGGGTACCGACCTGACCAACAAGCGCACCGGCTTCCTGCGTTACAGCGCCGTGCGTTGCGCGCTGGGCAATGCGGCCTGCCCGGGTGGCGTCTGGCGCATCGGTGACAATGCCGGTCTGAACTCGCAGGCGCTGTACGACTACATCTCGCCGGACATCAGTGCTCGCGCCAAGTCCAGCCTGGACATGTTCGACTTCACCGTGTCGCGCAGCCTGATGGACCTCAAGGGCGGCCCGCTGGGCCTGGCGTTGGGTACCGAGTGGCGCAAGACCAGCAACAGCCTGACCCCGCAGACCTACACCGACCAGGGTGACATCATCGGCCTGGGTTACTCGGCCTATGACGGCACGCAGAACGTGTACGCCGGCTACGCCGAACTGTCCGCACCGGTGCTGGAGCAGTTGGAACTGAGCGCCGCGCTGCGCTATGACAAGTACGAAAGCGGTGAAGGCAAAGCCACGCCGAAGCTGGGCGTGAAGTGGAGCCCGGTTGACTGGCTGGCGCTGCGTGCCAGCTACGCCGAAGGCTTCCGCGCCCCGAACCCGGCCGAAAACGGTGACGGTGGCCTGGCCGCCTTCTCCAACGCGGTCGATCCGGTCCGCTGCGGCATCACCGGCGCAACCGCCGATTGCCAGGCCCGCCAGGTGGCGATCATCACCCGTCCGAACCCGGACCTGAAGCCGGAAGAGTCCAAGAGCTACTCGGTCGGCATCGTGATGCAGCCCACCTCGACCACCTCGCTGACGGTGGATGCATGGGAGATCAAGCGCACCAACGAAATCGCCCCGGGCGACACCGACGATGCGATCGCCGCGGGCAATGTGCTGCGTGACAGCAACAACCTCAATGGCGTGCCCAACAGCGGCACGATCCTTGCGGTCAACACCGACTACGTCAACGCCACCTCGTCGCGGGTACGCGGTATCGACACCGATATCCGCCAGACCTTCGATATCGGCCCGGGCCAGCTGGAGATGGATCTGCAGTGGAGCCATGTGCTCAAGTTCGAGCGCACCAGCGGCACCACCACCGATGACTACGCGGGCACGCACGGCAACTGCGACGTGACCAACTGCATCGGCACGCCGAAGGACCGTATCAACTTCGGCACCACCTGGAAGCAGGGCGTGTGGAGTGTGAGCGGCGTGGCCAACTACATCTCCAAGATGGACAACATCGACAAGCGCGGTGGTTCCTACCAGGCCTTCTACGCCGACGAGACGCCGGTGACGAAGATCTCCTCGTTCACCACCTTCGACCTGTCCGGCCGTTGGAACGTCACCGAAGCCTTCGAGCTGAACGCCTCGGTGCAGAACGTGTTCGACCGCATTGCGCCGCTGGATCCGACGACCTACGGCGCGGTCAACTACAACCCGCTGCACTTCAGCGGTGCCATCGGCCGTTACTTCACCGTGGGGGCCAAGTACACCTTCAACTGATGTAACGCATGTGGGGAACGAAAAGCCCGGGCAGTGCCCGGGCTTTTTGTTGGCGGCGGCGTGGGCGTTGGTTTCGATCATTGCCGCGTTGCGCGCGATGCCCCCCGGATGGCGGGCAAAAAAAAGCCTCGCATCGCTGCGAGGCTTTTCAAAACTTGGCGCCCGAAGTTGGACTCGAACCAACGACCCCCTGATTAACAGTCAAGTGCTCTAACCGGCTGAGCTATTCGGGCGGGGTGCGCATTGTAGCCCGTTTTTCACAGGATGTAACCCGTTTTCGCAGGTTTTCTTCCAGCCCGTTGTCAGGCGCGATGGTACGGGTGGTTGGCCAGCATCGCCGCCGCGCGATACAGCTGCTCGGCCACCACCAGGCGCACCAGCATGTGCGGCAACGTCAGCGGACCGATCGACCATTTTTCATCGGCCAGCGCGGACACTTCCGCCGAGTGGCCTTCGGGCCCACCGATCAGGAAGGCCATGTCCCTGCCCTGCCCGCGCCAATGTTCCAGGCGCTGCGCCAGCTGCTCCGAACTGAGCTGGCGGCCCGGCACATCCAGCGCCACCACGTAGGCATTCTTCGGCAGCGCGGCAATCACCCGCTTGCCTTCATCGTCGGTGGCACGGCGCGCGTCGCGGCCCTTGCCACGCAGGCCCGGCTCGATCTCCACCAGCTCGAAGGGCAACCAGTGCGACAGGCGCTTCTGGTACTCGGCAAAGCCCTGCGCCACCCAGGCGGGGGCGCGTTCGCCGGTGGCGATCAGCCTGGCTTTCATCTGCAGTCTCCCGGCATCTGCGGCGATGCCGTTGAAATGACAACGGCGCCATCGGCGCCGTCATCGTGTCCGCGACGCGCCGCTTCAGCGTGCGCCGTGGCCGTACTCGTCGCCTTCTTCGGCGTCGTCGTCCAGCAGGCTCGGCGGCTGGTCGCCGACCGTCCACAGGCGCTCCAGCGCGTAGAACTCGCGCACGCGCGGCAGCATCACGTGCACCACCACGTCGCCCAGGTCGACCAGCACCCACTCGGCTTCGCGCTCGCCTTCCACACCCAGCGGCATCACGCCCAGGGCCTTGGCGAACTTGACGACCTCATCGGCGATCGACTTCACGTGACGGCTGGAGGTACCCGAGGCGATCACCATGTAATCGGCGACGCTGGACTTGCCGATCACATCGATTTCGACGAGATCCTTGGCCTTCAGTTCTTCGGTGGCCTTGCGCACGCACTCCAGCAGCTGCGCGTTGGAGGGTGCCGGGTTCGGCATCTGGACCTTGATGGTCTGGGGCTGGGCTTGGTTGCTCAAAGCGGGTGAACTCGATAAATGTGGGGCCGATTATACGGGCCCGAGGCCCCGCGCGTATTCACACACGCCCGGCGCCGTACAGGCCCCGGTCGGCGATGTAGTCGGCCACGGCAGGCGGCAGCAGGCTGCGCCAGTCTTCGCCGGCGGTGATCCGGGCGCGGACGGCACTGGCCGATTCCTCGCGCAGCGGGGTCTGCAGGCGCAGCACGCGCCCGGCCGGGGCGCCCAGCAGCGCGCGCTCGTGGTCGGCCCAGCGCCCGGCCAGGGCGGCCTCCAGCGCGGGCGGCAGGGCCTGCTCCAGCGGGCTGCCCGGGCGGTCGGCGACGATGAAGTGGGCCAGCCCGAACAGGGCCTCCCAGTCATGCCAGCCGGTCAGGCCCAGCAGGCTATCGGCGCCCACCAGCCACGCCAGCGGCTGATGGGGGCCCAGCTCTGCGCGCAGCTCGCGCAGGGTGTCCACCGTATAGGACGGCACCCCGGGCTGGCGCGCGGACCGTTCCAGCTCACGCAGATCGAGCAGCAGGCCCGGCTCGTCGCCGATCGCCAGTGCCAGCATGTGCGCCCGCTGCCCGGCATCGGCGCCCGGCGCGGCCCGGTGCGGCGGGTCGGCCGCGGGCAGCAGGCGCACCGCCACCTGCAACTGGTCGCGCGCCGCGCGCGCGATCGCCAGGTGGCCCAGGTGCACAGGATCGAAGGTACCGCCGTAATGAATGCGCAGGCCCATGCCGCTCAGGCGCGGGCCAGCAGGCGCACGGCGCGGGCCTCGGCCACGGCCAGCAGCAGGCGTTCCAGCCCGAGCCACGGGTCGCCGTCGGCACGGCCCTTGGCCATGCGGTCCACCAGCCCGGCCTCGGCCACGAAACGCTCCCAACGCTTGGGTTCGGGATGGCGCTGCAGGGCGCGCTTGAACGGCGCCTGCCGCGATTCCCAGATCCCGCGGCTCTTCATCTCGGCGGCCAGGTTGCCGCCCCGGGCCTGCACGCGGGCCAGCCCGGCGGTGGACAGCAGCTCGCGGATGACCATCGGGGTCAGCGCCGCCACCGCTTCGCCTTCGCCCCGCAGCCCGGTCAGCATGCGCAGTACCGCCACCGGCTGCCCCGAGAACGTGGCCTCCAGCAGGCGGAACACGTCATAGCGGGCGGCGTCGGCCACCAGCGATTCCATGGTGTCCACGTCCAGGGTCTGCCCGGCGGCCAGCAGGGCCAGCTTGTCGATCTCCTGCGCGGCGGCCAGCAGGTTGCCTTCCACCCGCTCGGCCAGGCGCTGCACAGCGGCCGGTTCGGCGCGAAGGCCCTTGCTGCGCAGGCGGCGTTCGATCCAGTCCGGCAACTCGTGCGGCTTGATCGCCCAGGCCACCGACAGCACGCCGACGCGATTGACCGCCTCGGCCCACTTGCCCTGGTGGGCCTTGCTCCATTCGTTGCAGGTGATCAGCAGGATCACGTCCGGCGCAGGATTCGCGCAGAACTGGCTGATCACTTCGGCGCCTTCCTTGCCCGGCTTGCCGCTGGGCAGGCGCAGTTCCATCAACCGCCGCGGGCTGAACAGGCTGGGCGCATTGAAGCTGGCCTCGACCTGGTGCCAGTCGAAATCGCGGCCGTCCGCATCGAAGACCTCGCGCTCGTCGATGCCGTCGGCGCGGGCGCGGGCGCGCACCACGTCGGCCGCTTCCAGCACGCGCAGGGTTTCCGGGCCGGCGATCAGATAGACCGGGGCCAATGCCTGGCCAGCCGGCTGGCTGGCGAATTGTTCGGGTCGCAGTTCCATCCTGGCGCCGGTCCGGAGGGACCGGTCAGTGCCCCGGGATGGGCGTAGCAGGGGCCGCCGGCGGCGGCACCGGCGGTTCAACCGGCAGGCTGTCCGGGGTGGCCGGCTTGACCGGGATGCGGCCTTCCATCTCGGCGCGCACCACGCTGTCGATGCGGCGCATGATCGAGGCCGACATCTCACGACGCAGTTCGTCGGCGAGGATCTCGCGCTCGGTGGTGGTACCGGTGGCGTCGGTGGGCGGGGACACGTAGTCGCGCGACAGCTCGATCACCTGCTGCGGCACCAGCTCGCTGCCATCCTCACGCAGGAACTTGAAGATCACCGCGTAGCGCAGGCTGTATTCCTGGGCACGGCCCTGGGCATCGATGGCAATGGGCAGATCACCCCAGCGCTCGGACAGCACCTGCAGCTGGGCCGCCTTGGCGGTGTCGTCCGACTCGGCGATCTGCGCCCCCGACGACTGCAGCCCCCGGCGCAGCAGCTTGGCCAGCTCGCTGTACGGCGCGGTGGACACCACCTTCACCGCGGCGGTATCGGCCGGCAGCATCAACTTGTTGCGCAGGTGGAAGCCGCAGCCGGCAAGGGACGCGGTCAGGACAAGGGCAAGCAGGAATCGGGTCATGGGCACAGTCTGGGGGAGCCGGGCGGGCGCGGCAACAGGCACTGAAGATGCCCGATGCCGCGTGAACGTAGAGCGGGGCTCTGCCCCGCTCCGGGGGGCGCCGGGTAGAACCCGGCTCTACGGGGGTGCTGCAGCCGGGTGGAACCCGGCTTTACGGTAGCCGGGTAGAACCCGGCTCTACGTGGATCAGGCAGCGACGATGTTCACGATCTTGCCGGGCACGATGATGATCTTGCGCACCGTCAGCCCGTCCAGGAACTTGGCCGCGTTCGGTTCGGCCAGGCCCAGTGCTTCGATCTGGTCGCGCGGCGCATCGGCGGCCACCTCGATGGTGCCCCGCAGCTTGCCGTTGACCTGCACCGCCAGGGTGACCGCATCGCGCACCAGCGCACTGCTGTCGACCTGCGGGAACGCCTGGTCTTCCAGCAGCGTTTCGCCGTGGCCCAGCACCTGCCACAGCGCATGGCTGGCATGCGGGGTGATCGGGTTGAGCAGCAGCACGGTGGCCTGCAACGCTTCCTGGCGGACCGCACGGCCCTGCCCGCTTGCATCGTCGAACTTGGCCAGCGCGTTCATCAGTTCCATCACCGCGGCAATGGCGGTGTTGAAGCTGTGGCGGCGGCCATAGTCGTCGCCGACCTTGCCGATGGTTTCGTGGGTCTTGCGGCGCAGCACCTTCTGCTCGGCGTTCAGCGCGGCCACGTCCAGCGCCGGGGCCGGGCCTTCGGCAGCGTGCTTCTGCACCTGCGTCCACAAGCGGCGCAGGAACCGCGCCATGCCATCCACGCCGGCCTCGTTCCACTCCAGCGACTGCTCCGGCGGCGCGGCGAACATCGAGAACAGGCGCACCGTGTCGGCGCCGTACTTGCTCACCATCACCTGCGGGTCCACGCCATTGTTCTTGGACTTGGACATCTTCTCGGTGCCGCCGATCACCACCGGCTGGCCGTCGGCGATCAGGGTGGCGCCGGTGATGCGGCCGCGCTCGTCGCGCTGCACGTCCACGTCGGCCGGGTTGATCCAGTCCTTGGAGCCGTCCGGGTTCGGGCGGTAGTAGGTCTCGGCGATCACCATGCCCTGGCACAGCAGGTTCTGCGCCGGTTCGTTGCTGTCCACCATGCGCGCATCGCGCAGCAGCTTGTGGAAGAAACGGAAGTACATCAGGTGCAGGATGGCGTGCTCGATACCGCCGATGTACTGATCCACCGGCAGCCAGTAGTTGCCGCGCTTGTCCACCGCGTCGCGGGCACCGGGCGAGGTGTAGCGCGCGTAGTACCAGCTCGATTCCATGAAGGTGTCGAAGGTGTCGGTTTCGCGCTCGGCCGCGCCGCCGCAGTCCGGGCAGGTGGTCTTGCGCCATTCCGGGTCGGCCTTGATCGGCGAACCGGTGCCGACGAAGTTGACGTTCTCGGGCAGTACCACCGGCAGCTGTTCTTCGGGCACCGGCAACGCGCCGCACTTGGGGCAGTAGATCACCGGGATCGGGCAGCCCCAGTAGCGCTGGCGGCTCACGCCCCAGTCGCGCAGGCGGTAGTTCACGCGGCGCTGGCCCTGGGCCTTGCGCTCGAAGCGTTCGGCCAGCGCCTCGAAGGCGCCCTGGAAATCCAGGCCGTCGAACTCGTCGGAGTTGACCAGTTCGGTGTCGCGGGTCTTGTCGCCGTACCAGTCCTGCCAACGGCTGGCGTCGTAGGCGCTTTCTTCCTTGCGCAACGCCTTCAGCGCGATGACCTGGCGGATCGGCAGGCCGTACTTGGTGGCGAACTCGAAGTCGCGCTGGTCATGGCCCGGCACGGCCATCACCGCGCCGGTGCCGTAGCCCATCAGCACGAAGTTGGCCACCCACACCGGCACCTGGGCGCCGGTGACCGGATGCACGGCGCGCAGGCCGGTATCCATGCCGCGCTTTTCCTGGGTTTCCAGTTCGGCTTCGGACACGCCGCCCTGCTTCATCTCGGCCAGCAGCGCGGCCAGGGCCGGGTTGGACTTGGCCGCGTGCTGGGCCAGCGGGTGTTCGCCGGCGATCGACACGAAGGTCACACCCATCACCGTGTCCGGACGGGTGGTGAACACGCGCAGCGAATCCAGCGCACTGCCGTCGGCGTCGCGCACGTCGAACTGGATTTCCAGCCCTTCGGAGCGGCCGATCCAGTTGCGCTGCATGGTCTTGACCGAGTCGGGCCAGCCCGGCAGTTCATCCAGGCCGTCCAGCAGTTCCTGGGCGTAATCGGTGATGCGCAGGAACCACTGCGGGATCTCGCGCTTTTCCACCAGCGCGCCGGATCGCCAGCCGCGGCCATCGATGACCTGCTCGTTGGCCAGCACGGTCTGGTCGATCGGGTCCCAGTTCACCACCGCGTTGCGGCGGTAGGCCAGGCCCTTGCGCATCAGCCGGGTGAACATGCGCTGCTCGTGCACGTAGTACTCCGGCGTGCAGGTGGCGAACTCGCGCGACCAGTCCACCGCATAGCCCATGGCCTTGAACTGGCCCCGCATGTGCTCGATGTTGGCGTAGGTCCACTTGGCCGGCGCGGTCTTGTTCTTGATCGCCGCATTCTCGGCCGGCAGGCCGAAGGCATCCCAGCCCATCGGCTGCAGCACGTTGTGCCCGGTCATCCGCTTGTAGCGGCTGATCACGTCACCGATCGTGTAGTTGCGCACGTGGCCCATGTGCAGCGCCCCGGACGGGTACGGCAGCATCGAGAGGCAGTAGTACTTCGGTTTGTCCGAAGTCTCGCTCACCTCGAAGGCACGGGTGGCATCCCAGAACTTCTGGGCGGCGGATTCAACCTGCTGCGGATCGTAAACGTTGGGTTCGACGCTGGTCATGGAAACGCTAGTGCGGCGGCAAAGCGGGACAGGGTACCGCAGTGCGGCATGGGGCTCCAATCGAGCGCAGCTACCCTGCCCCACAAAGCCCTCATCCCGTTGAATCGCCAAGGGTTTTCCCCGGACGACGGATTCCGCTCAGCGCAGGCGATGCGCCAATGGCAGCGCCGCGACCAGCCACACCGCCCAGACGGCAAAGGCCAGCCGCTGCGCCAGCGGTGCCGGCATCCAGGCCTGCAGCACGAACGCGGCCACCACCATGCCCACCGCGCAGCCCAGGTGCAGCAGCGCCTGTGGCCGCCAGCCCCGCACGCGCAGCGCGCCCAGCCCGTACAGCAGCGTGCCCGGCACGAACGCCAGCACCCACACCATCCATGCACTGGCATGGAACTGGCTGGCCGGGCTTTCAATATCGCTGGCGTCCAGCGGCAGCAGCCCCATCGCGGCAAATCCGGCTCCCGCCAGTACCAGCAGCTGCACGCCCACGCGCAGCGTCCAGGGCGCCGTGCGCGGCACCCGCACCAGCAGGCGCAGCGCCACCCCGCAGGCCAGTACCCCCGGCAGCACCAGCCCCAGCCAACTGAATGCCTGTGCATGCGGCACCCCGGTGGCGCCCAGCAGCGCCACCGGATGCGACAGCGCGCGGTATCCGGGCAGCGCCGCACCGAAGCCGACGACCGCCACGACGAACACAAGCGCGGCAAGCGCGCCGATGCCGCGATCGATACGGGGCGAAATGTGCATGAAGGTCTGCCTGGGCCAAGGGGAACGCCGCGCATTGTCACCGGTTTGCGCCGATCCCGGGAGCCGGGGTTGCGTCCCGCAACCTGCGCACCCATACACTGCGTACATCTTTAATCGTTGATTGCCGACCATGAGCGAATTGCCGCACGTCTTCGACGCCACCACCGCCACCTTCGAAACCGAGGTCCTGCAGAAGTCCCTGCAGACGCCGGTGCTCGTCGATTTCTGGGCCAGCTGGTGCGAGCCCTGCAAAACCCTCGGGCCCATGCTGGAAAAGCTGGCCGCTGAGTACTACGGCGCCTTCGAGCTGGCCAAGGTCGACGTGGATGCCGAACAGCAGATCGCGGCGGCGTTCCAGATCCGTTCGGTGCCCACCGTGTTCCTGGTCAAGGGCGGCCAGCTGGTGGACGGTTTCCCCGGTGCGATCCCGGAAGGCCAGCTGCGCGAGTTCCTGGCCCAGCACGGCGTCACCCCGGCCGAACCGGCCGCCGACGCGGTGGCCGAGCCCGAACCCCTGGACCCGCAGGCCCAGGTCGACGTGCTGCGCGCGGCGATCGCCGCCGAGCCGGACAAGGACGAGCTGAAGCTGGACCTGGCGCTGGCCCTGCTGCAGACCGGCGGCACCGCCGAGGCCAGCACGTTGATCGATGCGCTGCCGGCCAACCTGGCCACCGACGACCGTGCGGTACGGGCCCGTGCGCGCCTGGATTTCGCCAACGCACTGCAGGACGCACCGGCGGCCGAAACGCTGGACGCACGCATCGCGGCCAATGGCGATGACCTGCAGGCGCGCCACCTGCGAGGCGTGCAGTTGCTGCTGGGCGGCGAGGATGAGGCCGCGCTGGAGCAGTTCCTGGCCATGCTGCGCAGCGACCGTACCTTCGCCGAAGGCCTGCCGCGCAAGCTGCTGATCGATGCCTTCAAGGTGATCGCCGACGAGGATCTGGTGGGCCGCTATCGCCGCCGGATGGCATCGCTGCTGTTCTGATCCGGCGCAGGAGGCGCCACGTGTTCAGTTACTACGGACGGATGCGCCTCGCCCACATGGAATGTGACGGAAGTCACGTTCAGAAACTCTGCACGGGTCCCGGGCAATAATGCGACCGCGGCGTCCACGACGCCGCGATCCATTCGGGGGGATGAGGTCTGGGCCATGGGGGCCGCACGGCTGAGCCCCGCCCAGCAGGGCCCAGATGACCGTGAGTTCGACCCGTTTGCTTCACCTCTGTTCGCTGCCCGCACGCCTGTTGATGGTGGCAGCCCTGCTGTTCTCCGCATTTCCCTTGCTGGCCCAGGATTGGACCTACCGGGTACGCCCCGGCGACACCCTGTGGGACCTGGGGTCGCGCTACCTGAAACCGTCGGTACCGTGGCAACACCTGCAATCCCACAACCGCGTGAGCGACCCCTACCGGTTGCCGCCGGGCAGCCAGCTGCGTTTCCCGGTGGCGTGGCTGGCGGTGCAGCCTGTCCCGGCCCGGGTACTGGCCCTGCGTGGGCCGGTGCAGGTTGGCGACGCGGCGCGCGGTGGCCTGCGCGATGTGATCGAAGGCGAGCTGCTCACGATCGGCCAGCATCTGGTCACCGGGGCCGATGCCAGCGTCACCCTGGTCTTTGCCGATGATTCGCGGCTGCAGCTGCGCGAAAACTCGCGGCTGCGCCTGGACCAGCTCAGCCGCTACGGGCACACCGGCATGGTCGACACCCGCGTGCGCCTGCAACAGGGCCGCACCAGCAACCGGGTAACGCCGGCAACTGGTCCGGCATCGCGCTACATCATCGATGCGCCAACGGCGACCAGCAGCGTACGCGGCACCGTGTTCCGGGTCAGCGCCGGCGGTGACGGGCGCAGCGCGGCCACCGAAGTGCTGCAGGGCAAGGTGCAGGTCGGCAACCCACGCGGCCAACGCCTGGTCACCCGCGGCCAGGCCACCCGCAGCACATCGCAGGACACGCGCCCGGGCCCACTGGAGCCGTTGCTGCCGGCGCCACTGCTGGACCCGGCGCAGCTGCGCCTGGACCCGCTGCCCGCGCAACTGGCGTGGACGGCGGTGGACGGTGCCGCGCACTACCGGGTGGACGTGGTCCGTGCCGACCAACCCGAGATTCTGCTGTTCGCGCAGGACACCACGGCCACCACCCTGACCGTGCCGGACCTGGCGCCCGGCACGCTGCGCGTACTGGTCCGCGCGGTCAGCGCCGACGATGTGGAAGGTCTCGACGCCGAGCACGATTTCGAGGTGCGCGATCAACCGCCGCCCCCGTTGACGGTGCGCCCGGTCAACGAGGAAACCGTCAACAGCGCGCGGCCGCGGTTCCAGTGGAGCCAGGTCGACGGCGCCGCGACGAGCGTGCTGCAGATCGCGCGTGACGCCCAGTTCCTTGAGCCCGTGCTGGAGCAGCAGAGCACCAGCCCGCATGCACGCGCGGCCGCGGACCTGGCCCCGGGCACGTACTTCTGGCGGGTTGCCTCGCGCGATGGCAACGGCCACCGCGGTCGCTTCGGCCACCCGGTCGCGCTTACCCTCACCGATGCCCCCGTCGATCCCGCCCTGCAGCCACCGCAGGCTGCCAAGGGCCAGTTGACGCTGCGCTGGCAGGCCGGTGAAACCGGTCAACGCTACCGCGTGCAGATCGACCGCAAAGGCGATTTCGCCAACCCGTTACTGGACCGCGAGGTCGACCAGCCGGAGGTATCGCTGAAGCGTCCCTGGCACGGCACCCTGCACGTGCGCGTGCAGTACATCGATGACGACGGCTATGCCGGCCCGTTCTCGCCGGCACAGCAGGTCGCGCTGCCCTGCCGCACGTGCTATGGCGCTGGCGGCGGCGCCCTACTGCTGTGGCTGCTGCTGTGAAACCACTGGCACTGTCGTGGCCGCAGCGGCTGGCGCTGTCGGCGCTGGTGGGCGGCCTGGCCGCCGTCGCCAGCCACTGGCAGTGGTTCTGGCAGCAGGACGAGGCGGTTTACGATGCGTATGTCGGGGCGTGGGACTACCCGCCCGACCCGCGCCTGCTGATCGTGGCGATCGACGACAACAGCCTGCAGCAGATCGGACAGTGGCCCTGGCCGCGCTCGACCCACGCACGCCTGCTTGACCGCCTCACCGAGGCGGGCAGCGCTCGGGTGGTACTGGACCTGATGCTGTCCGAACCGGACCGTCAGGATGCAGCGCAGGATGCGGACCTGGCGGCGGCGATCCGTCGCAACGGACACGTGGTGCTGCCGGTGCTGGCCGCGCCGGCCAGCGGCCCGAACATGGCCGAGGAACTGCTGCCGATCCCGCTGATCGCCGCCAACGCAGCCACGCTCGGGCACAGCGATGTCGAAGTGGACGCCGACGGGGTGGCACGCGGCCTGTATCTCACCGCCGGGATCGGCTCACCGCACTGGCCCGCCCTCGGGCTGGCGCTGGCCGATGCGCGCGGCCCGCTGCCCGGCCTGCGCGGTCCGGACCCGGGACAGTCCTCGCCCTATCAATGGCGCCGCGACCATTACGTACGGGTGCGCTACGCAGGCCCACCCGAACGGTTTCCGCAGGTGTCCTACGTCGACCTGCTCAACGGCGACGTCGACCCGGCGCTGCTGCGCGGGCGGCTGGTCCTGGTTGGCATGACCGCCAGCGGCATCGCTCCGCGCCTGCTCACCCCGACCACGCGCGAGCGCTGGATGAGCGGCAGCGAGTACCAGGCCAACGTCGCCTCCATGCTGCTCACCGACAAGGTCATCACCCTGCCACCCACGCTGTGGCGGGACCTGCTCAGCGGCCTGCTGGTGGCGCTGTGCTGCCTGGGCCTGTCGCTGCCCCGGGCATCGGCCAGCGCGCTGCTGGCCTTGCCGTCCACCCTTCTGCTCAGCTTCGTATTGCTGCGCGCCGGCAACCTCTGGTTTGCCCCGGCTGCGGCGCTCACCGGCATGCTGGCCGTCATCTGCGCGTGGGTGTTGTGGCGGATCAGCGCGTGGCGCCGCCAGGCCAACAGCGATGCACTGACCGGGCTGGGCAACCGCCTGCGTTTCGAGCAGACCCTGCAGCAGGAACACGACGCCGGCCGCCGCAGTGGCCGCCCGCTGAGCCTGGCGCTGATCGATGTGGATCACTTCAAACACCATAACGATGTGTATGGGCACCAGGCCGGCGACAACGTGCTGCGCCTGATCGCCACCGAGATCGGCGCACACGCGCGGCGACCGCGCGACATGGCCGCGCGTTTCGGCGGCGACGAGTTCGCGCTGATCCTGCCCGACACCGCGGCCGACGGCGCGGTGCAGGTGATCGAGGACCTGCTGGCACGGGTACGCCTGCTGGAGGTGCCCGGTGCAAACGGGCAATGCGTCCACATCACCCTGACCGTGGGCGTGTACACGCGGGTACCCGCCATCCGCAGCGAACCGCGGCACTTCTTCGAAGGCGCCGATGCGGCGCTGTACAAGGCCAAGGCCGCGGGTCGTGACGGCTACATGGCCGACGACGGCGACTGATTGCCACACCATACGCCTGCGAATGGTAAGATTCATCCCTCGTTCGCAACCTGGGTCGACCCGATGAAAGCCAGCGTGTTCCGCCACGGCATGAACCTGTGGCCGCCGTTCCTGTTCACCGGCATCCATGTCACCGAAGTCAGCCCCGACTACCGCCACGTGCAGGTCGAGCTGCGCATGCGCCCCTGGAACCGCAACTACGTGGGCACCCATTTCGGGGGTAGCCTGTTTGCGATGACCGATCCGTTCTGGATGCTCACCGTGATGCACAACCTGGGCCGCGACTATTACGTGTGGGACCGGGCCGGCGAAATCGAATTCCTCAAACCGGGTCGCGGCACGGTGCGTGCGGAATTCCATCTGGATGACGCGCTGCTGGACCAGCTGCGTGCCGCCACGGCCGGTGGCGAAAAGTATCTGCACTGGTTCAGCAACGACATTCTCGACGCACAGGGCGAGGTGGTCGCGCGGGTACGCAAGCAGGTGTACCTGCGGCTGAAGCCGGACGCGCGCAACGGCGGCGCCCGCAAGGGCTGAGCACGCGGCGTGCTTGCTATGCTCGGCGCCCCCAACGTCGGCCCCTGCATCATGCGTACCCTGCTTATCGCCCTGCCCCTGCTGTGCCTGCCGGTGCTTGCGCACGCACTGGACATACCGCCGGTGGATTATCCGACGCTGCCGGCCACCGCCGCGGATGCGAACGGCTTCGTGCCGCGCGGCTGGCGCATCGAACAGCGGCTGGACGGCGACCTCAACGCCGACCGGCGTGCCGACCTGGTGCTGGTGCTGCGCCAGCAGGATCCCCGCAACGTGCTTGAACACGACGGCATGGGCATCAGCCCGCTGGACAGCAACCCGCGCCTGCTCGCCATCGCCTGGGCGCGGCCGGATGGCAGCTATGCGCTGGCCGCGCAGAACCACCAGCTGATTCCGCGCCACGAGTACCCGAACCTGTCGGACGTGTTCGAGGACGGCGCGGGCGGCGTGTCGATCGTGCGCGGCACGCTGCAGGTGGGCCTGTACGCCTTCTCCAACGCCGGCAGCTGGGCCACCGGGTCCACCCGCTTCACCTTCCGCTGGCAGCACGACGCGTTCGCGCTGATCGGCTATGACAGTGACACGATGATGCGCAATTCGGGCCAGACCGGATCGGTGAGCATCAACTACTCCACCGCGAAAATACGCCGCGCAAGCGGCAGCATCGAAACGGACGGCGAACAGGTGGGCTGGGAGAAACTGGCCTCGACGCAGCGCTGGACGCTGGACAGCATCGGCGACGGCGCGGCGTTCAATCCGCTGCCGTAACTGCGCCGCTCAATGCGGGCGCCACGCCTGCGGCAGCGGTGCGCTGATCCACGCCGGCCCGCCGTCGCCCGCGCGACCGTAGCGCGGCACCTGCACCCGCTGCCCATCGGCGCTCAGCTGCGGCGGGCGCTGCGTGCTGCGCAGCGCCTGCGGCATCGCGGCCAGGCGGGCCAGCGCGTCGGTCTGGCCACGCGGCTGCCCATGCAGCCACAGCATCGCCCCCGCCAGCCGCAGCTGGGCGCCGGCATCCTGCATGCGAAGGGAATAGCCGTCGTATGCCGGCTCGCTGATGGCCAGCGTCATGCAACCGGCCGCGTTGGCCACGCAGGCCAATGACCAGATCGACGGCGCCGCGGGCAGCTGCACGGGGCGATCGTCGCGGATCTGCGCCTGCACCTCGGTGCTGCAGGTACGCGACATCTGCCAGGCATTGCGGGCCTGGGTCTTGCCTTCGTCGTGCAACCAGCCTTGCGCCTGCTCCAGCGCCGGCTGGTTGGCCATCGCCGCCCGCACGAACGCAAACTCGCCGCGCATCGGCAGGCACAGGTCCAGCTCGGCCACCGTGGGGGCGACAAGCGCCTGTCGGCACGTCGCCGGGACAGCGGTGCCCGTCGGCAGCTCGGCCAGGATCTCGGTGAACAGACCCGCGTTGCGCTCGGCCATCGCCGAACCCACCATCGCCACCAGCAGGCTGTCGCTGTGCGCCATCAGCATGCGCCCGGTGCGGATATCCTCGCAGGTGCCCTGCAATGCCTGGGCGCTGTTGCCGCGCACATGCGCCAGCGCGTGCCACGAGGTGCGCTCCATCAGTACCTGGAACGACGGGAAGGGCATCGCCACGTCGGGCACGAACAGCGAGCGGTAGTGATCGTCCTCGCCCAGCGCGGCAATGCGGGCGTGCAACCCGTCATGGCCGGCATGGGCCTGCGCCACCGCATCGGCGTCGGCACGTACCGCGGCCAGACAGGCGCTGACACTGCGCCGGCACCAGCCGGTGGCCGGCATGACCTTGGCAAACCGCGTGTCGTCCGCCACGGCATCGCCGGCCGGGTCCGCGCCGCTGGCCGGCCCCGGCGCCCAACGGCGCGCATCCTCGGCGGTCTGCGCCTGCACCTGCGCCGGTGTCATGCCGTCATGGTCCAGCAGCCAGATCGCCGGGAACGCATTGCGTTCGGGTGCCATCGTGGGCAACCCCGCCTCCATGGCCTGCAGCGCCCGGCGTTCCTCGGCCGGCACCGGCAGCAACCACGACACCAGCAGCACCAGCCCTACCAGCGCGCCCAACCCCAGCACGGTCACCCCCACCCACTTCAGTCCCTTCAACACAGCATTCCCTCCCTGCGCCGCTCCCTGCAGCGGCAGGCAGGGTAATCCGGGCGGCCGCACCGCTACAATGCGCCGATGTCGCCCGAAGCCCCCCAACTCGTTCCGCGCCCCTCCCTGCAGCGCCTGTTCCTGACCGGCCTGCTGACCCTGCTGCCGATCTGGCTGACCTGGGTGGTGGTCAAATTCGTGTTCGTGCTGTTGTCGGGCATTTCCAGCCCGGTGGTGGTGCCCCTGTCCGAGCAGATCGCCGCCTCGTTCCCGCATTACCTGGGCTGGGTCAAGGTCGAGTGGATGCAGAACGTGATCGGCCTGGCTGCCACCCTGCTGGTGATCCTCAGCGTGGGCGTGCTCAGCCGCCGGGTGATCGGCCAGCGCCTGCTGCGCTGGTTCGGCGCGGTCATCAAGCGCATTCCGCTGGCCAGCATCATCTACGACAGCGCCAAGAAGCTGCTGGACATGCTGCAGACCGAACCGGGCAGCACCCAGCGCGTGGTGCTGATCGACTTCCCGCACCGTGACATGAAGTCGGTGGGCCTGGTCACGCGGGTGATCCGCGAACAGGGCACCGACCGCGAGCTGGCCGCCGTGTACGTACCGACCACGCCCAACCCCACCTCCGGCTACCTGGAAATCGTGCCGGTGGAACTGCTGACCCCCACCGACTGGACCGTCGACCAGGCGATGAGCTTCATCATCTCCGGCGGTGCCGTCGCGCCGGAAAGCGTACCGTTCACCCGCGCCGGCGACCGCTGAGGTGAGCGCGCGGCCGCTGCAGGACCGCGCGGTGCTGTTGTTCATCGCGTTGTCGGCGTTCTTCTGCGCCAACGCGGTGCTGGCCGAACTGATCGGGGTGAAGATCTTCGCGCTCGAAGACACCCTCGGGGTGGCGCCGTTCAACTGGAACCTGTTCGGCCAGACCGGCTCGCTCAGCTTCACCGCCGGCACGTTGTTGTGGCCGGTGGTGTTCATCATGACCGACACCATCAACGAGTTCTTTGGCCGCCGCGGGGTGAAGTTCATCTCATGGCTGGCGGTGGTGTTGATCAGCTACGGCTTCCTGTTCGCCTTCGCCGCGATCTCGCTGGTGCCGGCCAGCTGGTGGGTCACCTCGATGAGCGCCCATGGCGTGCCCGACTACCAGGCCGCGTTCGCGGCGGTGTTCGGCCAGGGCATGTGGACCATCGCCGGGTCGCTGGTGGCGTTCCTGGTCGGGCAGCTGATCGATGTCTCCATTTTCCATCGCATCCGCCGGGCCACCGGCGAACGCCACGTCTGGTTGCGCGCCACCGGCTCCACGGCGGTGTCGCAGCTGGTGGACAGCTTCGTGGTGATCTGGATCGCGTTCGTGCTGGGCCCGCAGCAGTGGCCCACCTCGCTGTTCCTGGCGGTCAGCAGCGTCAACTATGTCTACAAGATGGGCTTTGCCATCGCCCTGATTCCCTTGCTGTACCTGATGCGGCGCGCCATCACCCGCTACCTGGGCGCCGAGCGCGCCGCGCAGCTGCGGGCCGATGCCGCAGCTGACTGAGGCCCGTACCGCACGAAACTGACCAGGGGCCGGCGCTGGCCGTATGCGCACGGATCGGGCAAGCTCCCCGGTCTGTGTGTTTTACGGATACCGCCGATGCCCCATCCCGCCCGCGCCCTGGCGCTCGCCATCGCCGCCCTGCTGCTGTTCGGCAGCGCCGCACCGGCTGAAGCTGCCAAGAAGAAGGCCAAC
This sequence comes from Stenotrophomonas rhizophila, assembly GCF_000661955.1. Taxonomy (NCBI): domain Bacteria; kingdom Pseudomonadati; phylum Pseudomonadota; class Gammaproteobacteria; order Lysobacterales; family Lysobacteraceae; genus Stenotrophomonas; species Stenotrophomonas rhizophila. Next base: position 1,358,558 of record NZ_CP007597.1, on the reverse strand, counting down.
CGACCGGCTGCCGCGCAGACCCGCGCTGCCGCCAAGCCCAAGGCCAAGCCGCGCGCACGTCCGGCCGCCGCGCCTACGCGCCAGCCGCTGGTCCGCCAGCAGAGCAAGGCCGCCCAGCTCAACCGCATCTACGATGAATACTGGGATGCCTCGATGCGGCTCAACCCGCTGCAGGCCACCTTCCAGGGCGATGCCCGCCACAACGACCAGCTGCCCAACATCCTGTCGGCCGCCTACCGCCAGCAGTCGCATGATTTCACCGTGGAATGGCTGGGCAAGGTCGAAAAGATCGGCACCGATGGCCTGACCGGCCAGGACCTGCTCAGCTACGAAATCTTCGTGCGCGATGCGCGCATGTCGCTGGCCGCCGAGAAGTACCCCAGCTGGATGCTGCCGGTCAGCCAGTACTACAACCTGGGCAGCATCATGGCCATCCTGGGCTCCGGTTCGGGCGCGCAGCCGTTCAACACCGTGGCCGACTACGACAGCTGGTCCAAGCGCTCGCTGGGCATCGCACCGCTGTTTGACCAGGCCGTGGCCAACATGCGCGACGGCATGAAGGCCGGCGTGGTGCAGCCGCGCGACCTGATGGAAAAGGTGCTGCCGCAGCTGGATGCCGTGATCAAGCCGACCGCAGAGGAGAGCATCTTCTGGGCGCCGGTACGCAACATGCCCGAGGATTTCCCCGAGGCGGACAAGGCGCGCATCACCGCCGAATACAAGCGCATGATCGAGTACCGCATCATGCCGGCCTACCGCGCCCTGCGCGGTTTCATCGCCACCGAATACCTGCCGGCCACGCGCACCAGCGATGGCCTGGGCGCGCTGCCCAACGGCCAGGCCTGGTACACCCAGAACATCGTGCAGAGCACCGCCGCCACCCTGGACGCCAAGCAGATCCACGCCGTGGCCGAACAGCGCGTGGCCAGCCTGCAGGCGCAGATCACCGCGACCCTCAAGGACAACAAGATCCGCGGGTCGCAGCAGAAAGTGCTGCGCAACATGCGCACCGACCGCAGTTTCCAGTACGCCAACAGCGAGGCCTTGCTGACCCGCTACAAGCAGTTGCAGGCCCAGGTGGGCAGCCGCCTGCCGGCCCTGCTGGGCACCCTGCCGAAGGCGCCACTGGAGGTGCGTGCGGTGGAACCCGAACGCGCGGCCAGTGCGGCGGCGGTGGCCTACCAGCCGCCCCTGCCCGATGGCATGCGCCCGGGCATCCTGTACGTCAACACCGCCAACCTGCCTACCCGCCGCCGCTGGTCGGCGCCGATGCAGTTCCTGCACGAAGGTGTGCCCGGCCACCATGTGCAGCTGGGCCTGCAGCAGGAGCTGGACAAGCTGCCGCGCTTCCGCCGCCTCGGCGGTGATATCGCCTTCATCGAGGGCTGGGGCCTGTATGCCGAATCGCTGGGCGAGCAGCTGGGCGTGTACCAGGACCCGTACGAGCGCATCGGCTACCTGCAGGCCGCGTTGACCCGCGCCGCCCGCATGGCCGCTGATACCGGCGTGCATGCGCAGGGCTGGAGCAAGCGCCAGGCCGTGGACTACCTGGTCAAGACCGCCGACATGCCCACCGAAGATGCCACTGCCGAAGTCGAGCGTTTCATGGCCCTGCCCGGGCAGACCCTGCCCAATGGCCTGGGCGAACTGAAGATGGTGGAGCTGCGCGAGCGCGCCAAGGCCGCGCTGGGCCCGCGCTTCGACCTGCGCCGTTTCCATGAGGAAGTCCTGCGCGACGGCTCGATGCCGCTGGATATCCTGGACGCCAAAATGACCCGCTGGATCGCGGCCGAGACCGCTGGCACAGCGGCGCCCGCCGCGACCCCCTGACCCATGCACGGAGCCGGCCATGCAGCCTCGTGATCGCCGGCGTTACCGCAGCAGGCTGATGGCGGGCGGTCTGGTCTGGCTGGGCCTGCTGGCGGCGGGCGGCACGCCGGCAGCGCCGGTACTGTCGCCGCCCGACCCTGGCATCGACGCGCTGCTGCAGCGCTACGACGGCCAGGTGCCGGGCGCGGCGGTGCTGGTCCTGCACGATGGCCAGCCGGTGTTCCAGCGCGGCTACGGGCTGGCGGTGGTCGAAGACCACACGGCGGTGACCGCCCGGACCAACTTCCGCCTGGCCTCGGTCAGCAAGCAGTTCACCGCCGCGGCGATCCTGCTGCTGGCCGAAGACGGCGCACTGCGCCTGGACGACCCGCTCAAACGCTGGCTGCCCTCGCTGCCGGCCGCCGCCGACGCGATCACCCTGCGCCACCTGCTCAGCCATACCGGTGGCCTGCTCGACTACGAAGACCTGATGCCCGCCGCGGCCACCGCGCAGGTGCACGACATCGACGTGCTGCACCTGCTGGAGGCCCAGGACCGCACCCTGTTCGCCCCGGGCAGCCGGTACCGGTACAGCAACAGCGGTTACGCGCTGCTGGCGCTGGTGGTGGCCAAGGCATCGGGCCAGGATTTCGCCACGTTCCTTCGCGCACGGATCTTCCAGCCGCTGGGCATGCGCGACACCGTGGCCCACCAGGACGGCGTGGACGACGTGGCCCGGCGCGCCTATGGCTACAGCGCGCTCGACGGGCGCTGGCAGCGCACCGACCAGAGCCCGACCAGCGCGGTGCTGGGCGACGGCGGCATCTATTCCTCGCTCGACGACCTGGCCCGGTGGGACGCGGCGCTGTACGACCAGCGCCTGCTCACGACCGCCTCCCTGCGCCAGGCCTTCGCCCCGGCCACGCGCACCAACGAGCCGGACGTGCCGTTCTACGGCTTCGGCTGGCGGCTCAATGGCGACGCGCAATGGCACAGCGGGGAAAGCATCGGCTTCCGCAACGTGATCCTGCGCTATCCCCGCCAGCACCTGACGGTGATCATCCTGACCAACCGCGACGGCCCCGAACCCTATCCGCTGGCGCTGCAGATCGCCCAGCGCTGGCTGGACACCCTGCAATGACGCCTCCAACCGACACCCCGCTGCTCGGCATCCACCACGTGGCCGTGATCGGCGCGGACTACGCCCGTTCCAAGGCCTTCTACACCCAGGTACTGGGCTTGCGTGTACTGGACGAAAACTACCGCGCCGAACGCGATTCCTGGAAGCTGGACCTGGCCCTGCCCGACGGCAGCCAGCTCGAACTGTTCTCCTTTCCCGGCGCCCCGCCCCGGCCCAGCCGCCCCGAGGCCCAGGGCCTGCGTCACCTGGCCTTCCGGGTAGCGGCCCTGGAACCGATGATCGCGCGCCTGGCCGCCGCCGGCGTGGTGTGCGAACCGATCCGCATCGATGAGTACACCGGCCGCCGCTTCACCTTCTTCGCCGATCCGGACGACCTGCCGCTGGAGCTGTACGAAATCGGCTGACCCCCGTTGCCCATACCCCGGCGAATGGGTATACAGTCGGCCTGTACCGGCACTGCGCCGGCCTTCACCGACATCCCTGGGAGGGGAACATGCGCAAGACTTTCAAGACCCTGTTGCTGGCGCTGCCGCTGATGCTGGCCGCGATGTCGGCCAGCGCCGCCGACGGTGCGGTTGGCCGCTGGAAGACCATCGACGACAAGACCGGCAAGGTGAAGTCGATCGTGGAGATCACCCAGGCCGCCAACGGCGCGCTGACCGGCAAGGTCGTGGACATCCTGCATTCGGACAAGGGCCCCAACCCGGTCTGCGACGGCTGCGAAGGCGCCAACAAGAACAAGCCGGTCAAGGGCATGACCATCCTGTGGAACCTGAAGGCCGACGGCGCCAACGCCTGGTCCGGCGGCACCATCCTGGACCCGGCCAACGGCAAGACCTACAAGTCCAAGGTCAAGCTCCAGACCGGCGGCGCCAAGCTCGACGTCTCCGGCTGCATCGCCTTCATCTGCCGCTCCCAGACATGGGTGCGGGAGTAATTTGGCGCTGTTTGTCTAGTCATTTCAATGGTGTGGTCGAGGCGGGTTAACCCCCACCGGGACACGCCGTGAACCCATCCATGGGGGCTCGTCCACGGCATCCATGCCGTGGACGGTCCCGGTGGGGGTTAACCCGCCTCGCCCTCCAGGCATGTGCATCGCCGGTTGGGAGGAAGAAGAAGGCCGAAGCGGCTGCGCCGCTTCGGCCTTTTGCATTTCTACTCTTCCCCACACCCCGAACCAAACCGCTCTGTCTCCGGCTTCGGCACGCAGAAGCTCCTTTCGGTTCGGTTCGGTTCGGTTCGGTTCGGTTCGGTTCGATCGGCCCGGTTCGCTTCGCTTGGTCTTCGGCCTCTGCCCCTGCCCCCGCCTTTCCCATGCACACCAGCCAACTGTGGAAGGGCTGGGGTGGGTGAGGATGCGGGGCCCTCCACCGCATGGATGCGGTGGCGGAGCTTACACGGACGTACTTGCAGCGTGCCCCGCGGCCTCACCCACCCCAGCCCTCCCCCAGCAGACCGGTCAACAGGCCTCGGCTTCGGCTGTGGCTTCGGCTGTGGCTGTGGCTGTGGCTCTGGCTCCGGCTTCGAAAAAAAAGCCCGCCGCAGGCGCCCACCCCCTCCATGCGATAATCCCCGGTCCCCAAGGCAACAACGCAGACCATGACCCGCACCGCTCTAGTCACCACCGCACTGCCCTACGCCAACGGCCCCCTGCACCTGGGCCACCTGGTCGGCTACATCCAGGCGGACATCTGGGTGCGTGCGCGTCGAATGAGCGGCGGCAAAACCTGGTTCGTCTGCGCCGATGACACCCATGGCACCCCGATCATGCTCGCCGCCGAAAAGGCCGGCGTCACCCCGGAAGCCTTCATCGCCAACATCCAGGCCAGCCACGAGCGCGACTTTGCCGCCTTCGGCGTCGCGTTCGATCATTACGACTCGACCAACTCGGCCGCCAACAAAGCGCTCACCGAAGCCTTCTACCTCAAGCTTGAGGCCGAAGGCCACATCGCGCGCCGCTCCGTGGCCCAGTTCTACGATCCTGCCAAGGGCATGTTCCTGCCCGACCGCTACATCAAGGGCATCTGCCCGGTCTGCAGCAGCCCGGACCAGTACGGCGACAACTGCGAAGTGTGCGGCGCCACCTACGCCCCCACCGAACTGAAGGACCCGCGCTCGGTCATCTCCGGGGCCACCCCGGAAATGCGCGACTCCGAACACTTCTTCTTCGAAGTCGGCCACTTCGACGCCTTCCTGCGCGAGTGGCTCGCCGGCGACGTCGCCCTGCCCGGCGTCAAGGCCAAACTCGGCGAATGGCTCAATGCCGACGGCGGCCTGCGCGCCTGGGACATCTCCCGCGATGCCCCCTACTTCGGCTTTGAAATCCCCGGCCAGCCCGGCAAGTACTTCTACGTCTGGCTGGATGCCCCGATCGGCTACCTGTCCAGCTTCAAGACCCTGTGCGACAAGAACGGCGAAGACTTCGACGCCCACCTGCGCGCCGGCACCAGCACCGAACTGCACCATTTCATCGGCAAGGACATCGTCAACTTCCACGGTCTGTTCTGGCCGGCCGTCCTGCACGGCACCGGCCACCGCGCGCCCACCCGCCTGCACGTCAACGGCTACCTGATGGTCGACGGCGCCAAGATGTCCAAGTCGCGCGGCACCTTCGTCATGGCCCGCACCTACCTCGACGTCGGCCTGGAAGCCGAGGCCCTGCGCTACTACTTCGCCGCCAAGTCCGGCGGCGGCGTCGAAGACCTCGATCTGAACCTGAGCGACTTCACCGCGCGCGTCAACGCTGATCTGGTGGGCAAGTTCGTCAACCTGGCCAGCCGCTGCGCCGGCTTCATCAGCAAGCGCTTCGACGGCCGCCTGGCCGACAGCCTGCCCGATGCCGCCCAGTACGACCGCTTCGTCGCCGCCCTCGCCCCCATCCGGGAGGCATACGAGCGCAACGACCCGGCCGCCGCCGTGCGCCTGACCATGACCCTGGCCGACGAAGCCAACCGCTACATCGACGACCAGAAACCGTGGGTGATCGCCAAGCAGGAGGGCGCCGACGCGCAGCTGCAGGCCGTCTGCACCCAGGGCCTGAACCTGTTCCGCGTGCTGGTCACCGCGCTCAAGCCGATCCTGCCGGCCACCGCCGCCCAGGCCGACGCGTTCCTGGCCGCCCCCGTGCAGGACTGGACCGACGTCGCCCGCCCGCTCACCGCGCACACCATTGCCGTGTATGCCCCGCTGTTCACCCGGATTGACCCGAAAATGATCGACGCCATGACCGACGCCTCCAAGGACACCCTCGCCGCTGCCGCCCCGGCTGCCCCGGCCAAGCCCGCCAAGCCTGCTGCCGCACCGGCACCGGCGGTGCCCGCCGCACCTGCCGACGGCCCGGCCTACATCGGCATCGACGACTTCGCCAAGCTCGACCTGCGCATCGGCAAGGTGCTGGTCTGCGAATGCGTGGACGGCTCGGACAAGCTGCTGCGCTTCGAACTGGATGCCGGCGACCTCGGCAAGCGCCAGATCTTCTCCGGTATCCGCGCCAGCTACGGCGAACCGGAGAAGCTGGTCGGCCGCAGCGTGGTCTTCATCGCCAACCTGGCCCCGCGCAAGATGCGTTTCGGCCTGAGCGAAGGCATGATCCTGTCGGCTGGCTTCGACGGCGGCGACCTGGCCCTGCTCGACGCCGACAGCAGCGCCCAGCCCGGCATGCCGGTACGCTGATCGCATCCGGGGGCGGCGCTGCCGCCGTCCCCGCCTGCTGGCCTGCACGGACGGAGGTGCGGTTTGGAACTGGCGTTGTTCGATTTCGACCACACGGTCACCACCTGCGACACCTACGGCCGCTTCCTGCGCCGCGTGGCCACCCCTGAGCAACTGGCCCAGGCCTGGTGGAAAGTGGGTCCGTGGCTGCTGGCCTACCGGCTCAAGCTGATCTCGGCCGCACGGATCCGCGCCCGCGTTACCCGGCTGACCTTCAGCAACCGCCACAGCGAGGACATCGCCACCCAGGCCGTCGGCTATGCCCGCGACGTGCTGCCCGGCGTGGTGCGCCCGCAGATGCTCGAACAGATCCGCTGGCACCTGCAACAACGACACACCGTGGTGATCGTGTCCGGCTCGCTGGACCTGTACCTGCGGCCGTGGTGCGAATCGCTGGGGCTGGGCCTGATCTGCAACCGCCTGGAAAGCCACGACGGCCGCCTGACCGGGCGCTATGCCGACGGCGACTGTGGCCCGCGCAAGGTCGAACACATCCGCCAACGCTACGACCTGTCACGCTTCCAGCGCATCCACGCCTACGGCGACAGCCGCGAAGACCGGCCCATGCTGGCGCTCGCCCACGACCGCTGGTATCGCGGCAAACCCCTTACATAACGCCCCGCGCAGCCGACGCCACGCATGCCCAGCACCACCGCCAGTTTGATCGAACGCCTCGACCGCCTGTTGCCGCAAACCCAATGCGGCCAGTGCGGCTATGACGGCTGCTACCCGTATGCGCAAGCCATGGCCCGTGGCGAGGCCGGCGTCGACCACTGCCCACCGGGCGGTGACGATGGCGCCCGTGCGCTGGCCCATGTGCTGGGCGTGCCGGCGCTGCCGTTCGACCGCAGCCGCGGCGCGCACAAACCCGCGCAGGTCGCGCTGATCATCGAAGCCGACTGCATCGGCTGCACCAAATGCATCCAGGCCTGCCCGGTGGACGCCATCGTGGGCGGTGCCAAGTACATGCACACCGTCCTGCCCGACCTGTGCACCGGCTGCGAGCTGTGCATACCCCCGTGCCCGGTGGATTGCATCGCATTGATCGCAGCGCCCGCCCGGTAACGCCGGACGTTGATCGCGGCACCTGTCCCGTAGCGCCGGACGTTGATCGCGGCCCCCGCCCCGTAACCCCGGACGTTGATCGCGGCACACGCCCGTAGCGCCGGGCTCTGCCCGGCTGCCGTTGAATTTGCATGTCTGGCGAGCAGCCGGGCAGAGCCCGGCTCTACTGGCTGCTGTTGAATCTGCATGGCCGGCGAGCAGCCGGGAAGAGCCCGGCTCTACATGCTGCTGTTTACGGCAACGCAGCGGTAATCACGATCTCCACCTTCCAGCTCGGGTCGGCCAGCTTGGCTTCCACCGTCGCGCGCGCCGGGGTCATGCCCGCCACCACCCACTCGTCCCACGCGGCGTTCATGCCGGCGAAGTCGTTGATGTCGGCAAGGAACACTTCCGCACGCAGCACGTGCTGCTTGTCGCTGGCCACCAGGGCCAACAGCTTGTCGATCTCTTCCAGTACCTGCCGGGTCTGGCCGGTGATGTCCTGGCTGGTGTCTTCCGGGATCTGCCCGGACAGATAGGCAACCTTGTTGTGCACGGTCATTTCAGACATGCGCGGACCGACGTCGAAACGTTCCAACATGGCGATGGCTCCTCTGGGTGATGGGCCATTGTCACCGATGCGGTGTGAGCCTGTCCTTGCCCTGGATCATTGCCGCCACGGCAGGCACAGCGCACACCCTTGGCAAGCGTGCGCATCAGGCGCACGATGCGCGCGCACCACCGCGCCGCCTGTCTTGACTCTTTCATCGCCCGCCCCGGAGCACGCTTCACCGATGACCGAAACAACCCCTGCTCCCGCACCGGCCCGCCTCGCCTGGCGCCGTGCCGCCACCGTCATCTTCAGCCTGGCGATCCTGGCGCTGGCCCTGCGCGGGCTGGCCAGCGAATTCGACGAACATGGCTACCGTGCCATCCGCGAGGCCTTCCGCCATCTCGGCGCGGGGCAGATTGCACTGACCGTGGTGCTGGGCCTGGCCAGCTACGCCTGCCTGATCGGTTTTGATGCCATCGGCCTGCGCCGCAGTGGCAAGCGCCTGCATCCGGCGCGCGTGGGCATCACCGCCTTCCTGGCGCACACACTGGGCCAGACCCTGGGCTTTGCCGCCCTCACCGGCGGTGCGGTACGGCTGCGCGGCTACGGCGGCGCCGGGTTGAGCCTGGGCGAGATTGGCCAGGTGGTGCTGATGAGCACGCTCGGCTTCGTGTTCGGTGCCTGGCTGCTGCTCGCCCTGGCCTTCGTGCTGGAACCCGGCGCGGCAGCGCTGGCGTTGCCGGTATCGGTGCAGGCGGTGCGCGTGGCCGGCATCGTCGGCCTGCTTGGCTATGCCGCCACGCTGCTGCTGGTCGGCCGCGACGGGCGCAGTTTCAGCATCCGCGGCCACGCCCTGTGGCTGCCCGACCGCCGCACCATGCTCTGGGTCACCGCGCTGAGCGTGGTCGAACTGGTGCTGGCCAGCGCCGCGTTCTACGTGCTGCTGCCGATGGACACCCCGACCGGTCTGCCCGGCTTTGTCGGCCTGTACCTGGTGGCGGTGCTGGCCGGGCTGATTTCCAGCGTGCCGGCGGGTCTGGGCGTGTTCGAGTGGAGCTTGCTCAAGCTGTTGCCGCAGGTGGCACCGGCCGCCGTGCTGGCCGCGGCGCTGATCTACCGTGTCACCTACTACGTGCTGCCGCTGCTGCTGGCCACGCTGCTGGCGCTGGGCCCGGCCCTGCGCAAGCCGCTGCGGGTCGGCGCCGGGGCCACCCGCGCCGGCTGGACCGCGCTGCGCCCGTGGCTGCCGCAGATCATCGCGCTGGCGGTGTTCAGCGTGGGCGCGGCGCTGGTGATCGACGGCACCCTGCCCACGCCGCGCCGGCACCTGCTCAACGCCTCGCTGCCGATCCTGGAAACTTCGCACCTGCTCGGCAGCCTCGCCGGCGTGGCGCTGCTGCTGATCGGCCAGGGCCTGCAGCGGCGCAGCCACGCCGCGTGGATGCTGGCGCTGGGCATCTGCGTGATCGCGCCGCTGCCGATCTGGCTGCGCGGCGGCCAGGTGCTGATCGCGCTGTCGGCGCTGCTGGTGGCCATGGCGCTGTGGGCCTCGCGTCGCGAGTTCTACCGCCAGGGCGCGCTGCTGGACGAAGCCTGGTCATGGCCGTGGATCCGCAACCTTGGCCTGGTGCTGGTGGCGGTGATCTGGCTGTTGTTCTTCGTCTACAGCCACGTGGAATACCAGAACGAGCTGTGGTGGCAGTTCGCCCTGCAAGGCAATGCGCCGCGCGCCCTGCGTGCGCTGCTGGTGGTGGCCATCGCGCTCACCATCTTCGGCCTGGCGCGGCTGCTGCACAGCACCCGCAGCCCGCTGCCGCCGGCCGACACGCCCACGCTGGATGCGCTTGCGCCGATCCTGCTCGCCGCCGAAGACACCCAGGCCTGCCTGGTGCTGACCGCCGACAAGGCGGTGCTGCGTGATGCCGACCAGCGCGGCTTTGTGATGATGCAGCGCTACGGCGGTTCGCTGATTGCCATGGGCGACCCGGTGGGACCGCCGGACGTGGCGCGTGGGCTGATCTGGCGCTTCCGCGAGGAAGCCGACCGGCTCGGCCTGCGCCCGGTGTTCTACCAGGTTGGCGAGGCCTACTGGCAGACCTACCTCGACCTGGGGCTGACCCTGGTCAAACTGGGCGAGGAGGCGATGGTGCCGCTGCAGGATTTCGGCCTGGAAGGACGCGAGCGCGCCGACCTGCGCCAGGCCTGGAACCGCGGCAAGCGCGGCGGCCTGAGCTTCCGCGTGGCTGCACCGGCAGAGGTGCCGGCGCTGCTGCCGGCACTGGCCGCCATTTCGCAACAGTGGCTGGACGACAAGGCCGGCGACGAAAAGGGCTTCTCGCTGGGCAGCTTCGATCCGGACTATCTGGTGCGCTTCCCGGTCGCGCTGGTGGAGGCTGAAGGCCGCATCGTGGCGTTCGCCAATCTGTGGCAGGCACCGGCCGGGCATGAACTGTCGGTGGACCTGATGCGGCACGTCGACGACGCGCCCAAGGGCACCATGGATTTCCTGTTCATCGAGTTGTTCCTGTGGGGCCGCGAACACGGCTTCCACCGCTTCTCGCTGGGCATGGCGCCGCTGTCCGGGCTGGCCCAGCACCGGCTGGCCGGCCGCTGGAACCGCTTTGCCAACATCGTGGCCCGCCACGGGGAACGCTTCTACGGGTTCAGCGGGCTGCGCCGCTTCAAGTCCAAGTTCGCCCCGCAATGGCGCGCGCGTTACCTGGCCGCACCGGGCGGCGTGCATTTGCCTGCGGCGCTGCTCGATGCCACCCGGCTGATCTCGCTGGACCCGCGCCGGTAAAACCCACCATTGGTCGGCTGCTTGGATGCGTGGCGTTACGGCAGCCGACCAACGGTCGGCTCTACCCGCGCGGCGTTACGGTAGCCGACCAACGGTCGGCTCTACCCGCACGGCGTGACGGCAGCCGACCAACGGTCGGCTCTACCCTCCAGCAGCGTCTGCGCCAAGCGGCGTGGAATTCGTCGTCGGCGTTCTTGCCGACCGACATCAAGCCGATCATCGCCACGCCCTACACCCGGCGGATGGCGCTGGACCCGAGCCGGTAGAGCCGACCGTTGGTCGGCTGCTCTGATGCGCGGCGCTACAGCAGCCGACCAACAGTCGGCTCTACCTGCGCGGCGTTACGGTTGCCGACCAACGGTCGGCTCTACCTGCGCAGCGTTACGGCAGCCGACCAACGGTCGGCTCTACCTGCGCAGCGTTACGGCAGCCGACCAACGGTCGGCTCTACCTGTGCGGTGTTACGGCAGCCGACCAACGGTCGGCTCTACCGGGCGGGGAGGTGGTCCAGCAGCGTCTGCGCGAGGCGGTCGTAGTCGCCCTTGAAATGGTGGTCGCCCGGCAGCTTGATCACCTGCGCGTTGCCCGTCGGCAGCGACGGGCACAGTGCGTCGTCGTCATCTTCGCCATACAGGCACAGCGTCTTGCCCGCCGGCAGCTTGGCGATCTCCGGCGCAATCGGGATGCCGCCGCCGCCACCGCCCAGCCAGTTGCTGACGTGGAACTCGTAGTCGGCGTTCTTGCCGACCGACATCAAGCCGATCATCGCCACGTTGGCGCGCGTGGCCGGGGACAGCTGGTTGATCGCCGCGGGGAGCACGTCGGCGCCCTGCGAGAACCCGACCAGCACCACCCGCTTGCGCTGCCATTGCTGGCTGTAGTGGCTGGCAATGCGCTCCAGGTCGCGCGCGAAGCCTTCCGGGGTGCGTGCCGTCCAGAAGTAGCGCAGCGAATCCACGCCGACCACCGGCACCCCCGCCTCGCCCAGCGCCGCCGCCACTTCCTTGTCCAGTCCGGCCCAGCCACCGTCGCCGGACACGAAGATGGCGAACGTGTCGCCAGGCTTGCTGGCAGGCACCTCGACCACGGGCAGGCCCTTGAGCGCATCCGGCGGCGGCGCCAGGCTCACGCTCTTCTGCGCCCCGACTACCTGCGCGGCCGCCAACAGCCCCGGCAGGTCGTCACCGTCGGCGGTGCGCTGGAAATCACGCCCCGTCGCCACCTTGCGCACGAATGCGGCCGCGTTGCCGGCGGTGCAATGGTTCTCGCCCGCCGCGTTCAACCACGGAAAATTGAGCTCGGCCGGTTGCAGCCGGCCATGGCTGCTGCCCGCACCGCAGACCTTGCGCTCGCGCGCGTGGTCGGGGCAGAAGCCGGTGGTCAGCAGGCCGGCGAATACCTGCGTATCGGCCTGCGCGGCCACCGCGTAGGCCAGCTCGGCCCCTTCGCCATCACCGCCGATCAGCGGCAGGTGGTAGCCGGGTACGTGCAGGTAGGCCTGGAACCAGCGCGAGAAATTCTCCACGTCACCGGCGCCAAATGCGCAGGTGCCACTGCCTTCCTTGGCCAGTACCTGGCGCAGCCGGGCCACGTCCACTTGGGCCACCAGCGCGCCCTGTGCGCGCAGGGCGTCGATGCGCCCGCGGCTGCGCTCACGCTCGTGGCCGCCGTCGAACCACACCACCACCCGCTGCGGGTGGCCGTCGGGCAGGTACACCGGCACCTGCTGGAACCGCCCATGGCTGACCTGTTGCGGGGTCGCGGCTGCTGCCATCGACACCCAGCCCCCGATCACCAGACCCAGAACCTTCCCCCACCCGGCTCGCCGCATCGTTACGCATCCCAAAAGAGTCCTCGCCACGATACGCCGGTCCCCCGGCAACGGCATGTACACAGACTGGCTGCAACTTCGCGCCGCTCAACCGGCCCGGCGGCGCGCGTGCCGCCACTGGCGCAGCGCCACCGCCAGCAGCCACACCACCACGGCGGCAATCACCAGCTTCTGCCCCGCCCCGCGCGGCGGCCCCCGCCACAGCACGTGCAGCCACAGCAGCACGAAGCAGCCCCAGGCCCACCACCAGGCCGGGGCCGCCCAGCGCGACCACAGCGGGTCGGCGCGCAGGTACCAGCTCTGCAGCAGCATGGCCACGCTCACGCACAGGAACGCGGTGTTGGCCGCCACCGCGTGCACCAGCGGCGCCAGCAGCGGGGCGAGCGCCGGCAACCAGCTGTCGCCGATCGCCACGCCCATCAGGCCCAGCCCGGCCACGCAGAACAACAGCGGTGCGGCACTGCTGCGCCGGGGCGAACGGCTGCCGGCGTGCAGCGACCAGGCGAGCAGCATGATCGCCATCGCCAGCACGCAGTACGCGCTGCGCAACGCCAGCCCGCCCGGGCCGTGCAGGTAGAGGCTGAGCGTGGCCTGCACCCAGTCCAGATCCTGGCGTGCCCATTGGAGCCACAGCGCGGTGGCGGCAAACACACTCAGCGCCGCCACCGCCGCCAGCGCGGCATGGCCGTGCCGGGGCGATACACCGTGTGCAGCAGGCGCAATGGTCATCCGGCCGCCCGCTCAGTCGGTAGCGTCGGGGTGGCGCACCCGCCACGCCGCCAGCGCGGCCCGGTAGCGCTGCAGCTCGTCGCTGTACAGATCCAGCACGCACAGCGGGCAGCCACTGCCACAGCACTCGTTGGGGCCGGGCTCTTCGGGCGGCTGCGGACGCGGGTCGGGATCAGGGAAAACGGCAGGCAGGGACATGGGCGGACGGGACGTGGTGGTGGGAGAACGAGGGCGCCGGACCGGCGCCCGCCGCCATTATCCGATGCGGCGGCGCAGGTTGGCGCGCGCGGCGGCATCCAGCCGCGCATGGAAGAACGCACTCAGGAAAATGCGCGGCTTGAGCAGCAGCTGCTTGAGGAAGCGGCGCCGGTTGAGTCGGAACAGGAACCCGGGCACGTGGCCGGCGTACTCCTCGGCGATGCCCTGGTCATAGGCGTCGAACACCGCGGCCGGCGCCCCCAGGATGGCCATGTCGCAGTCCAGGAACAGGGCCGCCTCCGCATCGATGTCGGCTGCCCCCAACGCGCCGTGGCGGGCCGTCAGTTCGATCAGCTGCACCACCCGGGCCACGTCGATGCCGGCGTCAGGCAGCCAGCGCTGGATCGCCTCGCGCGCCATCACCGCCGAGCGCGCCTCGTTGTCACTGCGCCCGGCGTCGTAGATCGCGTCGTGGTACAGCGCGGCCAACTGCACCTCGCGCGGGTGCTCCCAGCCCGGCCCGTCGGCCACCGCGCGGCAGTGCTGCAGCACCGCCTGCACGTGCGAGAAATTGTGGTACGCCCGCGCCGGCATCGCGTAGGCGGCTTCAAGGTCGGCCTGCATGGCCGCTGGCAAGGTCATCGGTTCAAAGCGCATGGGCCAACAGTGGCGTTCCTGCCAGCGGCTGGCAAGCAGGCGCCGCTGGCAGTTTTTTGACCACCCATCGCGAAGGCCCGCCGCACGGCGCGTGCACCGGCTTATCCACAGGTTTGCCCATGGCTGGTCCACACCGACTGTGGATGGCGATCGCGCCGACGGACGGCACCCCGGCCGCCTCGCGCAGGCCTAGACTGAAGTCGGCAACGACCGTCCCCGCGAGGTGAGCGACATGTCCGCCTGGAGAATGCTGTGTGTGCTGGCCCTGCTGTCGGCGCTGCCCGCGCTGCCGGCCGCCGCCGCTGCGCCGGTCCCCGCGCCCGCACCGTGGACCGCCGCCCCCCCGCCGACGCCTGAACAGATCCTGGCGATACCGCCGGAGCTGCAGGCACTGCTGAAACAGCGGGTGATCGCCCCGGTCTACTCACGCGAGCAGCGCGTACAGCGGCTGGTGCACATGATCTTCGACGAAGACGCCATGCACCTGTCCTACGACCCGTATGCCACCCAGACCCTGACCGAAACCTGGCAGAACCGGCGTGCCAACTGCCTGTCCTTCACCTTGATGTTCGTGACGCTGGCGCGCGCGGCCGGCATCGATGCGCGCGTGCAGGAGGTGGCCCAGGTGGTCACCTGGTATGAAGACCAGGGCGCCATCTACAACATCGGGCACGTCAACGCCGGGGTGAACCTGGACGGCCGCATCGCCCTGGTAGACCTGGACCGCAACGTGCTCTACGACCGCTACGGCCCGCAGCAGATCGACCAGCCGCGTGCCTTGGCGCACTTCTACAACAACCGCGGCGCCATGCGCATGAGCGAGGGCGACCTGGTGCAGGCACGCGCCTACTTCCAGGCCGCGCTGGCGCAGGACCCGGCATTCGTGGCGGGCTGGAACAACCTTGGCGTGCTGGATGCGCGCAGCGGCAACCTGGCCGATGCCGAGCGCGATTACCGCACCGCGCTGCGGCTCAAGCCGCGCAATGCCGCCAGCCTGACCAACGCCAGCGCGCTGTACCGCCGCATGGGCGACACCCGCCAGGCCGGCCTGCTCGCCCGACGCCTGCAGCAGGTGCAGCGCAGCGATCCGTTCGTGCAGTTCCGCCTCGGCAACGAGGCCGAGCAGCGCCGCGACTATGCCGACGCGATCCGTGCCTACCGGCGCGCGATCAGCCTGTACGGCACCGCGCACCAGTTCCATTTCGGGCTGGCCCGCGCCTACTTCCTGGCCGGCGACAACCGTCGCGCCTCGGTGGAAATGTCCAAGGCGCGCGACCTGGCTGGCACCAACGCCGATTTCCTCAAGGCGCAGTACCAGGCCAAACTGGACACCCTGCACCGCCTGCGGCAAGGCACCGCGGCGGTCAACTGAGCCCGGCTCAGGCCTTCTTGAGGAAGCAGGTCTTCAACACCAGGCCCTTGATCTTGTCCGAGTTGCCTTCGATATGCTCGGCGTCGTCTTCGACCAGGCGGATGTTGCGGATCACCGTACCCTGCTTGAGCGGGATGGAGGAGCCTTTCACCTTCAGGTCCTTGATCACGGTGACGGTGTCGCCCCCGGCCAGCACGTTGCCGTTGCTGTCGCGCACCACCACGCCCCCGGCGCTGGCTTCGGCGGCGGTCCACTCATGCCCGCAGTCGGCGCAGATCCACAGCGCGCCATCGGCGTAGGTGTTTTCCAGGGTGCATTGCGGGCAGGCGGGAGCGGTAGACATGGTGAAGCCTTCGAAAACTGAACAACCCCTATTGTAACCGCCCGCCTTCCGGCCCTTGCACCGCTGGCCCGCTTGCCGCACAGTGCGCGCCCCCTGACCTCCGGCCCGGCCCCGCATGAAAATCGGCATCGACTTTGGTACCAGCAACTCCGCCGCCGCCGCGGTGGTGGACGGGAGGGTCGTGCCGATCCAGTTCGGCCAGGCCGAGCAGTTCCGCACGACGGTGTATTTCCCGGAAGTGATGCGCGACCCGAACGACTTCGAGCTGACCCCGGCGCTGGAACACGAGCTGGCCCGGCTGATCGACGCCGCCGCGCGCGATGCACGTGCGGCCGGCCAGGAACGCGCCCACGACGCCCTGCGCCGCGAAGCGCTGCGCGTGGTGCGCCGGCAGTGGATGGAAGAGCAGATGCGCGCGCCGCTGACCTCGACCAAGCTGCTGCAGAACGCGGTGTATGGCGATGAGGCGCTGGAAGCCTATTTCGAAGAGAACGAGGGCAACCTGGTGCAGAGCCCGAAGTCGATGCTGGGCTACAACCTGCATCCGCGCGCGCGCCAGACCATCACCGGCATCGCCACCCACATCCTGGAACACATCCGCCTGACCGCTTCGCGCCAGCTGGACCGCCCGGTCCGCACGGCCACGCTGGGGCGCCCGGTGCAGTTCCGCAGTTCGATCGGCGCGGCGGGCAACGACCAGGCGCTGGAGATCCTGCACAGCGCGGCGATCGCGGCGGGCTTTGACGATGTGGATTTCCTTGAGGAGCCGGCCGCGGCGGCGATGCATTACCACGCCGAAAGTGCCCAGGAGCACGAGGCCATCGTGGTGGACATCGGCGGCGGTACGACCGATATCGCGCACGCGCGGGTGGGTGGGCAGCACGCCCCGAAGATCCACCGCGCGTGGGGTATTGCGCGCGGTGGTACGGATATCGATCTGGCGTTGAGCCTGGGCGCGTACATGCCGTTGTTCGGCCGCGGCGTGAGCCGGGTGCCGGCGCACCACTATGTGGAAGCGGCGATGGTGCAGGACATGACCCGCCAGCGCGATTTCCGCCAGCACACCTATCGCGATGCGGAAGCGCCGTGGGGCAAGCGGTTGCAGGCGCTGCAGGACACGGGCAACACGGCGCGGCTGTACCGTGAGGTGGAGCAGTGCAAAATCGCGCTGAGCAGCGCGGTGGCGCATGAGAGTGCGCTGGATTTCATCGAGCGCGGGATGGCGGTGCAGGTGGAACGCGCGCGGCTGGAAGCGGCGGCGGGCAACTACCTGGCCGAGCTGACGACGCTGTTGGAGCAGGTGCGCGCGGACATCGGCCACGACCCGGCCGCGGTGTTCCTGACCGGCGGGATGTCGCGCGCGGGGTACCTGCAGGACGCCGTGGCGGCAGCATTCCCGGGCGCAACCCTGATCCGCGGCAACCCCTCCTTCGGCGTAGTCCACGGGTTGGCATGGGCGGCTGCGGAACAGCGGTGAATCTACGGCGGGGCTGACGGCCTTCTGATTTGGGCGGGGTGGGTGAGGTTGCGGGGCACGCTGCAAGTACGTCCCTGTAAGCTCCGCCACCGCATCCATGCGGTGGAGGGCCCCGCAACCTCACCCACCCCGCCCCTCGATAGTTGGCCGGTGCGCATGCAAAAAGCACCGCAGCTTTTTTTGGGGGGGGAGGATGCCGAGCGTAGCTCGGCACTTTCGAAGCGACGGCAACTGCAACGGCAACGGCCACCGCAAAAGCCACTGCAAAAGCCAAGGCAACAGCTACAGGCGCGCCCACTCCCGCTGCCCTTGCCACTCCCGCTGCCCTTGCCACGCCCACACCCGAACCCACACCTAGACCGCAGCCGCAGCCGCAGCCGCAGCCACGCTACAGATCGATTTGCGTGCCCAGCCCGCCAGCCAAAACGGCTTATCTGCCGTTGCTCCCGCTATTCCCTTGCGCACCGACCTAGTGTGTAGGTGCGTCGTGTGTGGGTTGGCAGGGCCCTCCACCGCATGGATGCGGTGGCGGAGCTTACAGGGACGTACTTGCAGCGTGCCCTGCCAACCCACACACGACGCGCCCCACCCAGGACCACGGAGCCCAAGGCTTTCGGCTTCGGCTTCGGCTTCGGCCTCGGCTTCGGCTCTGGCTTTGGACCTGGACCTGGACCTGGCTCTGGACGTTGCCCTTCGCTCTTGAATTCCACCCCTCCCACCCCCATCAAAGGGAAGGCAAGGAAGGCGCAAAGCCAGGCCCCGCAAGGGTTTCGCCCCAGCACCCGCGAGCATTAACAAAACGTTACGCCAAAAGCGCTATCATCTTTCGGCGTCAATGCGCAATGCGCACGTCGTCCCGGGCCTAGTACAGGCCACCGTCCTTCTCGATGCTGCCGCCTTGGACATGTCCCGGGCGCCGGGATCGCTTTTACGCTGTGATCCGGCTCGTTCCCAGCATGTAGCGCCCTGAGCCGCCAAGAGATATCCGATTGGGCGAACGCCTGGTTGTACCAGCCCCAGTTACCGCTGCCGAACCCGACCCCATCGACTGCCGCCGTTGTGACGCGGTCTGTTGCCGGATGTCGGTGACCGTCATGCCCGACGACAACGTACCCAGCTACCTGCTGGATACCGACGAAGCCGGCCGCACCGTCATGGCGCGCAACGACGAAGGCTGGTGCGCCGCCATCGACCCCTATCACCTGCGCTGCACCATCTACTCGCAGCGTCCCGCCATCTGCCGCCAGTTTGACATGGGCGGCGATGACTGCCGCCTTGTGCGGCAGGACTACCGTCGACAACAGCACGATCTGTCGACGCTTTTTCCCTCGTTCCAACCATGACAGGAGCATCCATGGCTCGTACGCCAAAGACCTCCCCCAAGGCAGGCAACACCGTTCGCGTCGACCGTAAGCAGGGTTCCAGCACGGCCGTCAACAGCACCAGCATCGCAGCCGACCTGGCCGCGTTCCGCAAGGGCGGTGGCAAGATCGAAGTGCTTGGCAACACCTTGGCACTGAAGAAAACCGGCTGACCTGCAGCCGTCCGCACCGGCCCCGTGCCGGTGCGGGGGCCGCATTCAACGCCCGCCCAGCCCCACCCGCACGCTGCCCGAATGGGCATTGATCGCGATGTCGCCGTCGCCGCCCCCCAGTTTTGCATCCAGACTCCGGCCCGGCCCGTACCGCGGCCGCTCCACCGTGCCCGAATCGGACTGGATGTCGCCACTGAACGTCTTCACGCTCAGCTGCGCCGACACCGACCGCGGCAACTGCAGCCCGATCGACCCGCTCACCGTCTGCAACGTCACCTTGCCGCCCGGCGCCAACCCGGCCGCCGCCACCGTCACGCTGCCCGACACCGCTTCAGCCGACAGCCGCTGCACCCGGCCCGCGTCCACCTTGATGCTGCCCGACACCGTCTCCAGCGCCACCTCGCCCGACGCACCGCCGCCGGCCTGGATCCCGCCGCTGACCGCCCGCAGGTCCAGCCGCGGCGTCTGCACCTGTGAACGGATCCCACCGCTGACCGTGGTCAACGCCGTCTCACCGCTGCGCCCGGCGGCCGAAATGCCGCCGCTCACCGCATTGGCCTGCAACCGCCGCACGTCCACGTCGGCCACATCGATGTCTGCGCTGACCGTCCCCAGTTGTACTTCCACCGCACGCGGCACCCGCAGTTCCAGCGTTGCGCCGCCGTTGCTCCGACCGCGCGGATAGACCACCTCCCATCGCACCCGGTTGGCGCTGCGGTCCTGCTTGAGCGTCAGCCCATCGGCCATCGAACCGGTCAGCGCGACCTCGTTGCGGTCCCAGCCGCGCACACTGACCTTGCCGGCGATGTTGCTCACTTCCACGCGCCCGCCCGCTCCCAGCGGGGCGCGCTCATCGACACGGGTGGCCGCCTGCGCCGCCAACGGCAGCAGCAGGGCCAGGGCTGCGATCAGACGCAATGAATGGTGCATGGTGGTGTCTCCTTCAGGATGGCAGGCCAGCGGCCATCACGGCCTGCTGGGTAAGTTCAAGGCGCAGCGCGTAGGTGCGCTGCAGTTGCCCGAGCAGAACGCGCGAGCGGGGGTTTTCACTGAGGGCGGCGCGGATATGGTCGGCACTGCTGTCCAGCTCGCGCAGCGCCGGCTGCCATTCGCCCCCCACCTGGGCGGTGGGCAGGGTCGCCATCGCCTGCTGGTACTCGGCCACCATCGCCTCGGCCTGGCGCTGCACAAGCGTCGGCGGCGGGGTCTGCGGCACCGGTGTCGGCACCACCATCAGCAGGCCCAGTGCGGCGGCCATGCCCAGGCCAACCCGCAGCGGCCAGCGTCGGCGCCGGGCCAACACGGTCACGGCGGCCGGTGCCGGCGCGGGCATCGGCATGGCCGGCAACTGCGCGGCAATGCCCTGCCATACCCGTGCCGGCGGCAGCCGCTCGGCCGGCAGCGCGCGCAACCGCGCCTGCAGCTCATCGGAATTGTCGGGGTGGTTCATGTCGTTCATGCGGTTTCTCCCAGGCGTGCGCGCAACAGTCCGCGTGCACGGTGCAACTGCGCCTTCGAACTGCCCACAGCCATCTGCAGCTGCTCGGCGATCTCGTGGTGTTTCCAGCCTTCTATGTCATGCAGCACCAGCACCGCACGGGCGCGCGGCGGCAGGGTTTCCAGCGCGCGCTCCAGGTCCAGCGTGGTGCCCGCGCAGCGGTCCACCGCCACCAGCGTGGCCAGGCTGTCGTGCCCTTCCTCGCCGGCATCGGTCAGCTGCCAGTGCGCACTGGCGCGCAGTTCCATCAGCGCCGCGTTCACCCCCAGCCGGTGCAGCCAGGTGGCCAGGCTGCTGTCGAAACGGAACCCCGGCAACGCCTTCCATGCCTGCAGGAATGCGTCCTGCAGGGCATCCTCGGCGCGTGCGGCGTGGCCGCCACACAACCGCCACAGCACGGCGTAGATGCGCGGCGAATGGCGTCGGTAGATCTGTTCGTAGGCGGCCATGTTGCCCGCGACCGCGGCGCGGACCAGGGCGTGGTCGTCGGCGGGATCGGCCTCGGTCGGGGCACGGGATGCGGGCATGGTGGCGTTGAGCATATCCGTTGGATGCGGGGTCCAGCGAAAAGGTTTAAACCGGTTGCCGCGATGTTCGCCGGTGCCGGTTCTAAACCTTTTGGCCGCCGCCCGCATCCAAGCCTGCGTACCCCCACGGGCCATCGCCAAGGAATCGCCATGTCCACCAGTTGCCTCGTCCTGCTGTTGTCGCTGGCCAGCAGCTGCACCCTTCCCTGGAGCCCGGTGACTGTCCGCCTGTCGGTGTCGCCGCAACCGGACCTGTGCGTGCAATATGCCGCGCATGACCCGGTCTGCGCCTCGGTACTGATCGCACGGCTGGCATCGCAGCCCGTGGTTTGAACGACGGGGGCGGCCCTCGGCGCGCAGCCGCATTAAGATAGGGGCTCGACGCACTATCGCTGCAAGGATCCACGCTGCACATGAAAGACCATCTGCCTACCTGGACCCACGAATGGCTGCATTACGGGGTTCCTGCCCTGCAGATCCTGCTGACCCTGCTGGCCGCCTGGCTGCTGCGCCTGGTCGCGCGGCGGCTGATGCGCCGCGTCGGCGAGCACTACACGCTGCCTCCGGAAATGATCATGGGCGTGCGCCGTGCCTTCAGTTTCGTGGTCTATACAACCGCCCTGCTGGTGATCCTGAGCATCGTCGGGGTCAAGGCGAGCGTGCTGTGGACCGCCTTCACCGGCTTTGCCGCCGTGGGTGCGGTGGCGTTCTTCGCCGCCTGGAGCGTGTTGTCCAACATCTTCTGCACGCTGCTGATCTTCACCACGCGCCCGTTCCGCCTGCACGACTACATCGAGCTGCTGGAGAACGGCGAGAAGCCGGGGTTGAAGGGCCGCGTGATCGACGTGAACCTGATCTACACCACGCTGCAGGAAACCGACGGTCACCACGAGGGGACCGTGCTGCAGATTCCCAACAACATGTTCTTCCAGCGCACCGTGCGCCGCTGGCGTGATCCGTCGCAGGCACCGGGCGGGATTCAGGGGGACGGTTGAGGGCGTCGCACTTTCGTGGGCATCCAACAGGGCCCAGCCGCCGCCTCCATGAGCGATGGAGGCATACGCCGGGTCGAGCTGCCCCGCTGTGCGACGTCACTCAGTGCTTTGCTGCATCGGCTTTTGCCAGCAGGCTATAGAACTCAGGCTCGATCTCATCCAGCGGGGTGGATGCGATAAGAGCCCGAATCAGCGGCCCATAGTCGCTCTCCAGGGCTACTTCGGCCCAGTCCAGTTCGTAAACCGCCTCTACCCTCACGTTTCGATGCTGCGAATGAACGAGCAGCAGCTTCATGATGTCGATGGCGCGCTCCGTCCTGTCTTGCCCCAGCGCTACTGCGCAACGGTGCTGCCAGTACTCAGGCTGATTCAATATCTCACTCTGCAACTGGTCCCATTGCCGGTCCCTGAAATCCACCAGCACTGTCTTTGCGACTAGTTCGCTGCTGTAGTGGGTCCAGTTCGAGTCCTCGGTTCCAATCCATGACGACAATCGATGGAGAGGCTCGTCTTCATGCCCGGTGGTCATCCGCCTGCGCCTGGTAGAGGGTGCTATCTCGCACCAGTATGGCGCGTCGCGGTGATCTCAACCACGCATAGGGCTGCCGTCCATCGAGGTCGGCGCAGCACCGTTCACGCCTCCCGCGACGCACGACAGGAGAACGACCCGCACGCGTCAGCGCAGCTGGCTGTCCTTGCTGCCGCGGCGGTTGTAGCCGCCGTTTTCGTGCTGGGCCGCGTCGTCTTCTTCCTGGCAGCGCACACACAGCCGCACGCCGGGCACGGCCTTGCGCCGCGCCTCGGGAATGGGCGCGTCACAGTGTTCGCAGTGGGTCAGCCCGGGGCCCTGTTTGAGCTGCGCGCGGGCGCGCTGGATGGCGTCGTCAACGGTGGCGTCGATCTGGTCCTGCACCGCGCCGTCGCCTGCCCAACCTGTCGCCATGATGTGTCTCCCATGCCGGTGTCAGGCCACCAGCATAGACCCGGCCCGGCGCGGCCAGCCGACGTGGGGCTGAACGCGCACGGCGCCGGGTGAATGCTTCAGGCAGCGCTTACCAGACCAGGTCGTCGGGCACCTGGAACTGGGCGTAGTACGCATCATCCTCGGCATTGCCGGTGCTCGGCTCGCTGCCGGGCTGGCTGTTGTCGAGCACGATCACGCTCGCGTCGCGCTCGCGGACCTTCTCGGCCGCCGCACGCGGCAGCAGTTCGAAGCCCTCGCCGTGGCGGGCAATCACCAGGCTGCCCGAGGCCAGCTGCCGGCGCAGCACGTTGTTGACCAGCAGGGTGCGGATCACGGTGCCGTCGTTGAAGCGGTATTCGCTCTCGCCCTCACGCTTGACCTTGTGCGCCTCGATGATCTGGCGGACCTGGGCCAGCAGCTCCTGCGCGTGGGCCTTGGCCTTGCGCTCGGCTTCCAGCGCGCGATCACGCTCGGCTTTTTCCGCACGCAGGCGCTCGGCCTCGCGCTGGCTTTCGCTGGGCGCGACCGGGGCCTTGCCGTGGCGGGCTTTCACCTGTTCACGGGCGGCCTGGGAGACCTGGGATTTCTTGACCAGCCCGGCCTTGAGCAGCTGCTCCTGCAGGGGATTTGCCTTCGCCATACGCTTGCATCTGTTGTTGCGGGATTCCGGAGGCCATCATACTGGTCTGCCCGCCCAGCCCCAACCGTCGTCCATGACCGCCCTGAAGTACCTAGCCGGTTACCCCGAGGCCCTGCAGCAGCAGGTGCGCGAGCTGATCGCGGGCGACCGCCTGGGGCCGTGGCTGGAAAAGCGCTACGCGGACCTGCACACGGTGCGCAACGATCGGCAGTTGTACGACTACACGCAGGGGCTGAAGGAGCGCTATCTGCGGCAGTCGGCGCCGTTGTCCAAGGTGGTCTACGACAGCCGGCTGCAGGTGCTGAAACATGCGCTGGGCACGCACACGACGGTGTCACGGGTTCAGGGGAGCCGGTTGAAGGCGAGCCGCGAGATCCGGATCGCGACGGTTTTCCGCGAGGCCCCAGCGCCCTTCTTGAAGATGATCGTAGTGCACGAGCTGGCCCACCTGAAGGAATCGGACCACAACAAGGCGTTCTACCAGCTGTGCACGCACATGGAAGCGGATTACCACCAGCTGGAATTCGATCTGCGCCTGTACCTGACCCACCTGGAGCGCCCCACCCGCTGACCACCCGACGCGCTGCTGCGGGCCGCTGGCCGGTGGGTGCGCGGTAGTGCCGGCCGCTGGCCGGCTGTCAGGTAGTGCCGGCCGCTGGCCGGCTCCGCGCAAAGCCAAAGCGGAGCCGAAGCGGAGCCGAAGCAACAGCAACAGCAACCGCAACCGCAACCGCAACTGCTTCTGGCGCAACGATCGCTGGATTGGGTGGGTGTGTGTGGATTCGCGGGACACGCTGCAAGTACGTCCATGTAAGCTCCGTCGCCGCATCCATGCGGCTCAGGGTCCCGCGAACCCACACACCCCCACCCCAGACAGACCGCCGGTGGCCTATGAAGAGCTAGAAGCGGGGGCGAAAGCAGGAAAAAGCCAAGCCAGAGCCAAAGCTCAGAATTCGATTTCAATCTGAATTTTAATTTGAATTTCTATTCAAATTTATATTTCAATTTCAAATTCAATTTCAAATTGAATTCATATTAGAAATCAAATCCAAAAAACCAGATTCAGATCAGACATCAGCTTCGGCCTTCCGGCCGAGCACCCAGCCACCAAGTCACCCGCCGGCCCAAAAGCCGTCCGATCGCCATCCGCCGTTGCCTCCCCCAAAAGGCCACCAGCCAACTGTCGGGGCTGGGGGTGGGTGGGTTGGCGGGACCGTTGGGCGCCATGGATGGCGCCCACGAGCCTCCAGGGATGGATTCACGGCGTGTCCCGCCAACCCACCCCCAGCCAACCCAAGCCGCCCGGCCAACCGGCTGTGGCTGTGGCTTTGGCTGTTAGCTCCGGCTCCGGCTCCGTCTCCGGCCCAGCCGGGCCCACCCCCCCCCACCCACCCACACCCAGTACACTCCTCGCCCGTATCCCGCTTTTCGTTGCCAGCCCCATGACCGACCCGATCCGACTCGACAAACGCCTGACCAGCCTCATCGGCTGCTCCCGTGGCGACGCCCAGCGCTACATCGAAGGCGGCTGGGTCACCGTGGACGGCACGGTCGTCGAACAACCGCAGACCCTGGTCACCGACGAAACCATCGTCCTGCGCGACAACGCCGAAGCCACCCGCACCGAAACCGTCAGCATGCTCCTGCACAAACCCGCCGGCATGCGTGCCGACGAACTGTGCGCCCTGGTCACCCCCGACAGCCACAGCGAACTGGACGCCACCGGCGTCACCCTCCTCCAGCGCCATTTCCACGCCCTGCAACTGGTCATGCCCCTTGCCGACGAAGACAGCGGCCTGGTCGTCGTCAGCCAGGACGGCCGCGTCGTGTCCCACCTCAAGGATCGCGGCGCCACCCTCGAACAGGAATATCTGGTCGAAGTCAGTGGCGAACTGGCGCCCTATGGCATGAAGCGCCTCGCCCATGGCCTCAGCTTCCGCAACTGGCCCCTGCCCCCATGCAAGGTCAGCTGGCAGAACGAAACCCGCCTGCGCTTTGCCATCAAACCCGTACAGCCCGGCCAGCTGCGCGACATGTGCCGCCAGGTCGGGCTCGACGTCGTCAGCGTCCGCCGCCTGCGCATCGGCCGCGTCGCCATGGGCAAGCTGGTGCCCGGCCAGTGGCGCTACCTCGCGCCCGACGAACGCTTCTGATGCGGCCGTGCGCGCCCGGCACTCGCCGTGCACGCACGCCCGGCTTAGCATCGGCACATGACTGAACGAAAACCGCTCTGGCGCCGGATGCTGCGCTGGCTGGGAATCGTGCTCGCGGTGCTGGTGCTGTTGGTGCTCAGCGGCTTGCTGCTGGCCGACCACCTGACCCCGAAGGCGATGGGCGCCCCCAGCAGCGTACTGCCGGTCCAGCCGGCGCAGACTGTCATCGACCGCGAACTGACCCGCCTGCAGGCCAGCCACCCCGACCAGAGCGGTGTCGCCTTCCTGGCCGACGGGCTGGATGCCTACGCCGCGCGCGCCGTCATCACCGCCCATGCCGGCCGCAGCCTGGACCTGCAGTACTACATCTGGCACGACGACCTGATCGGCCACCTGATGGCGCAGTCCCTGTACCAGGCCGCCGAACGCGGCGTGCGGGTGCGCCTGCTGCTCGATGACATGAATGCCCAGGACAAGGATGCCCTGCTGATGGCGCTCGATGAACATCCCAACATCGAAATCCGCCTCTACAACCCCTTCCGCAACCGCACCGGGCTGTGGCGGCTGGTGGAAATGGTGCAGCGCTTTTTCAGCGTCAACCATCGTATGCACAACAAGGCATGGATCGCCGATGGTCGCGTGGCCATCGTCGGCGGCCGCAACATCGGCGAAGA
The DNA here is from genome assembly GCF_000661955.1 of Stenotrophomonas rhizophila. Taxonomy (NCBI): domain Bacteria; kingdom Pseudomonadati; phylum Pseudomonadota; class Gammaproteobacteria; order Lysobacterales; family Lysobacteraceae; genus Stenotrophomonas; species Stenotrophomonas rhizophila. The sequence goes on along the minus strand of NZ_CP007597.1, from coordinate 1,331,908 downwards.
GTATTTCAGCGCGCGGTCGGATGTGAACTTCCGCGATCTGGACCTGCTGGTTGCCGGTCATGCGGTAGACCAGGCCAACCGTATTTTTGACGAGTACTGGAACAGCGAAACCGCCGTTCCAATCGCCGCGCTGGCCTTCCACACCCCGGCCCAGCTGCGCCTGCTGGTGCGCGAATCCGAGAACGAAGCCAGGCGCGATGTCGCCCAGCCGTACCTGCGCCGTGTCCAGCAATCGCAGTCGGCGCGCTCGTACTACCGCGACGCGGTCGAGCTGCACTGGTCACCGAACGTGGAGATCGTCTCCGACCCGGCCATGAAGCACCGCCGCGATGACACGTCGAACTGGCTGGTCACCCGGCTGGTCAGCGAGATGCAGGCCACCCGCCACAAGGCGCTGCTGATCTCGCCGTACTTCGTGCCCGGTGAGGAAGGCACCGACGGCATGGGCGCCATGGTCAAGCGCGGCGCCCTGGTCGGGGTGGTGACCAACTCGCTGGCGGCCAACGACGTCGCCGCCGTACACGGGGGCTACATGCACTACCGGGCACCCCTGCTGCGCAGTGGCGTGCACCTTTACGAACTGAAGGCGCACGGCTATGGCGACCGCAGCGGCCTGTTCGGCAGCAGCGGGGCCAGCCTGCACACCAAGGCCTTCCTGCTGGATGACCGGCGCGGTTTCGTCGGCTCGTTCAACCTCGACCCACGCTCGGCCTACCTCAACACCGAGATGGGCGTGCTGTTCGACGATGCGGTGCTGGGCGCGCAACTGCGTGCCGAGTACCTGCGTCTGGCCGACCCGGCGCAGAGCTACTGGGTAACGCTGGACGCACAGGACCGGGTGCGCTGGCTGGATCGGGCCGCCCAGCCACCGGTACTGCTCGATCGGGAACCGGACACCTCGTTCTGGCTGCGGGCCAGCGCACGCGCCATCAGCTGGCTGCCGCTGGAATCACAGCTGTAACCGGGCGCTGGCGGCAGACGCCGTCTGCGCCCCGCCCTGCCCTCAGGCCTCCGCCTCGTCGGCGTCCAGGGTTTCCACCGCGCGCCCATGCAGGCGCCGCCAGATCCACTGCAGCGCGTGCGGCGGGGTGCCGTGCTGCTGTTCCAGGATGGCCAGCGCCTGGGCCTGGCCGATCCGGCCATGCCGGCACAGCAGGCTGGCGGCGGCCGCCGCCCGCGCGAAGCGCAGGCTGGCCGACAATCCTCCCTCGGCAGTGCCGGCGTCGCGCAGCAGCGCTTCGTGCACCGCACCCGGCAGTTCCCAGGCCGCCGCGATGCGCCCGGCCACGGGCAAGGTCCAGGCATCCAGCAACTGCATGGCCAGCGCGCGCGATGGCAGCGCCCCGTCCTGCGCGGCGCAGGCGTCCAGCAACTGCCGCATCACCAACGCCGCGCCCAGGCCTTGGGTCAGCCCCAGCCACTGCGCGGCGAACGCGTCTTCATGGGTCACCAGCCGCGCATGATCGGCCGCCGCGCGCGAGGCAAGCAGCGCGTGCTCCCAGATCACCGTGCCGAACTGCGGGAAGGCCTCGCAGTGCACCTGCATCACCGGCTGCACGAGCACCGCGCTGATGATCAGGCGGATACCCTCGGTACCCACCAGCGTCACCGCCCGCTGCAGGCTGTCCACCGGCTTGGACTGCAGGCGGTACACCGGGCTGTTGGCAATGCGCAGCAGGTTGCCGGTCAACACCGGGTCCTGGCCGATGATGGCGGCCATCGCGCGGGCCGAAGCGTCGCTGTCGTTGACCGTCTGGATCAACTGCGGCAGCAGTTGCGGGCGCCGGGGCAGCTGCCGGGCCGACCAGTCGCGCTGCTCCAGTGCCGCCACCACCGCCGCGTGCAGCGCGCCATCGTGGTGCCGGTCGTCGGCGGCGGTGTCGCCACTGCGCCGCACCAGCGCCAATGCGTGCAGGCCCGCCTGCAGCGCCTCGGCGGGGGCAGTAGCGGTGACAGTGCCGGGCTGCGCAGTCGGTAGCGTCACGGGCGCACGCGCACGCGCGGCCCCCGCCGGCGCGGAGGCGCGCCACCTGCGCTGCCAGGTCACCGCCACGCCCAACGCGACCGCTCCCGCCAGCCCCGCCGCCACGATCACGTTCATGTCCATCCGCGCGGCCGCCTTGGGCGGCACTGCTTCTGTGTTGTCACTGCACCCACGTCGTCCGTCCTGGCATTGCTGGTACTGCGCACCGTTGCCACGGCATCGGCGCCATCTTCAGCAACTTTAATGGCCCGTGCCGTCGCAACCGGGGCCGATGCCTGTCGCGGGGTCGGGGCAAGCCCTGACAACACCCTCCGGCGGAATGCACTAGAATGGCGCCGCGCGACCCGTCCCCCGATCCGACGAAGTCGCTTTTTTTGTTTTACAACCCACCTTTTGCTGGTGCGTTCGACGCTGTTCCCAGCCGTTCGCCCCATCGGAGCCACCATGTTATTTGAAACCCTCGAAACTTCCGGTCACGAACAAGTGGTGTTCTGCCACAACCGCGATGCCGGCCTGAGGGCGATCATCGCCATCCACAACACCACCCTGGGCCCTGCCCTGGGTGGCGTGCGCATGCGCCCGTACGCCAGCACCGATGATGCGCTGGCCGACGCGCTGCGCCTGAGCCGCACCATGACCTACAAGAACGCCCTGGCCGGGCTGAACGTGGGTGGCGGCAAGGCGGTGATCATCGGCGACCCGCGCCAGGACAAGAGCGAGGTGCTGTTCCGCGCGTTCGGCCGCTACGTCGACTCGCTCGGCGGGCGCTACATCACCGCCGAGGACGTGGGCACCGATGTCAACGACATGGAAAACATCTACCTGGAAAGCGAGTACGTCACCGGCGTGCACCAGGTCCATGGCGGCTCCGGCGATCCGGCCCCGTTCACCGCCTATGGCGCGCTGCAGGCGCTGATGGCCTCGATGCAGCACAAGCTGGGCCATGAAGAAGTGGGCAAGACCAGCATCGCGGTGCAGGGCCTGGGCCACATCGGCATGGAGTTGGTGAAGCTGCTGCGCGACCGGGGCGCCAAGCTGTTCGTCACCGACCTGGACAGCGCGCGGGTCGAACGTGCGGTCACCGAATACGGCGCCGAGGCCGTGAAGCCGGACGACATCTACGACGTCAACGCCGATGTGTTCGCCCCGTGCGCGCTGGAAGGGGCGATCAACCCGCAGACCCTGGCCCGGTTGAAGTGCAAGATCGTCTGCGGCACCGCCAACAACCAGCTCTCCAGCCTGGAGGTCGGCGATGAACTGCATGCGCGCGGCATCCTGTATGCCCCGGACTATGCGGTCAACGCGGGCGGGGTGATGAATGTCTCGCTGGAAATCGACGGCTACAACCGCGAACGCGCGATGCGTCTGATCCGCAGCATTTACCACAACCTCGGCCGGATCTTCGCCCTGTCCCAGCAGGAGGGCATCGCGCCCCAGCGGGCGGCCGACAAGATCGCCGAAACGCGCATCCATTCCATCGGCAAGCTGAAGATGCCGCTGGGCCGGGCCACGCCGCGACTGGGCACGCTGCGCGGCAACTGAGCCGCTCTGCCGCACCATGAAGAAGGGCGCGATTGCATCGCGCCCTTCTGCGTTTCAGACCGTTACGTTGGTCGCCCCGACAGCGGCCGGGTGCTCAGAAGGCAGCCGAGTAGCGCAGCGCCACCTGGCTCAGGTCACCGCGCGGCCCGAAGCGCTGGTCGTAACCGAACGCCACCCGCGTGTTGCGGGTCAGCCACGATTCCACCGACAGGCCGAACAGCCCACCCGACCGCGCCGGCTGCAGGCCCGCCATCGGCGCCCAGGCATCCACGCCGACAAAGCTGGCGTCCTGCACCAGCCCATCACTGGACAGCAGCTGCTGCCATTCGGCATAGCCGCGCAGCGCCCAGCTGCCCCACTGACGTTCGGCGCGCACGCCGGCCAGTGCCTGGCTGCGCGTGCTCACCCCGCCCTGGGTGCGCAGGCCGAAGCCCAGCCCGCCCTGTTCGCTGAAGCGGTCGCTGTCCACGCGGGCGTAGTCGGCCCCCAGGTACGGGGTCAACGAGGCGCGGCCATCGCCGAGGCGATAGCCGGTTTCCACGCTGGACGCCGTGAACTGGCCGCCGTAACGGGCATTGACCCCGTACTGGCCGGCACCGAGCAGCAGCTGGCGATCGATTTCCCGCGTGAACTGGCCGGCGCCCAGCTGGCCAAGCGCATAGGCTCGCCCCGTGCCCCAGCCGGCATACACCTGCGCCTGCGATTGGCGATCACGGCCACGGTCACTGCCCCAGTCGCGGCTGTTGTGCGTGCGGGTCTCGCCAAAGGCGAAGCCAAGCACACCGTTGCTGCCAAAGGCCATGTCCTGGCCCATCATCCAGCCGCGGGTGTCGGCGCCGCTGGCAGAGAAGCTGCCCTGCCCGACCTCGCCGAGCTGGTTCTGCCAGGCACCGCGCAGACGGGGTGCGCCCTGCACCTGGCCAAATCGCGCCGACAGCGCGCGGCGGTTGAGGTCGACGCTGTCGAAGGTGGCCGCGGTGGCCAGCGCGTGGGCCTTGCCCGACAGGCTGTCCAGGCTGGCCTGCAGTGCCTGGTTGCCCTGCACCTGCTGCAGTTGACCTGCACCATTGGCGAAGGCACTGCCGGCCATGCTGCCGCCATCGAGCACTTCAAATGCGGTCTCCACCCGCGCCGCCGACGCCAGCGCAGCCCCGCCCACGCCGGCACTGAGGCTGGCGCTGGTGATGTTGATCTGGTCGGTAGTCAGCGTGACGGTGGTGGCGCTCTGTTGCAGCGACATCTGCAGCAACGTGGCCTGGGCCAGACTGTGGGTGACCCCATCGAACTGCCCGCTGATGCCCTGGCCAACCTGCAGCACCGTCTGGGTGCGACCGTTGGCAGGCACGTAGCCGCTGACGATGCTGCTCACATGCACATTGCCGGCCAGGGCCGCGCTGCCGGTGACATTGAGCGGGCCGGCTCCCAGCGCGATCATCAGCTGCGCGCCGGCGCGCTGGGTGTAGTTGCCCTCGATGGTAGCCGAGCTGTTGGCATCGCGCACGATGACGCTGGCGCCGTTGTCGACATCGCCCTTCACCCGGCTGGTTCCGGTCATGAACTGCAGCGCCGCGTTGTTCGGGCTGCCGCCCTGGGCCACCACCAGCACGTTGGAGGTGATTGACCCGCCATCGCGCAGCGCCAGCGTGCCCTGCTCGATCCGCGTGGCACCGGTGTAGGTGTTGGTACCGGACAGGCCCAGCGCACCGACACCCTGTTTGATCAGCCCGCCGCTGCCGGTGATGCTGTTGCTCCAGACCGAGTTCAGCCCCGCCTGGTTGACGTTGACCGTGGTGTTGCCCCAGTCCAGGCGGCCCGGCCCATTGATTGCCTTGGCGATGTTGAGCAGGCCGTAACCGAAGGTACTGTCCACGCCGGACGCGCCAAGATCGGTGGCCGTACCCAGCAGGGTCTGGCGCACCAGATCGTTGCTGAAATACGGGTACTTCTGCCACACCAGCGCCGCTGCGCCGGATACCAGCGGGGCGGCGAAGGAGGTGCCGTAGTTCCACAGGTAGTTCGGCGTTGCACTGGTGGACGCCGGGTCGACGTACACCGCCGCGCCGGGGGCGGCCAGGCAATACCGCGCGGCGACACCGCAGGCATTGGCGTAGGACGCCAGCTTGCTGGGATCGGTGGAATCCACCGCGGTCACGCTGAGCCAGCCGCGCTCCAGGTCGGCCGCCGGCAGCGTGCCGCCCGGACCGGCCTGGCTGGGCAGCGCCGCCATGCTGGAGGGATTGGGCTTGCTCTCGTTTCCGGTGGCGAACACCACCAACCCGCCATTGGCGATGATGAAGGGGCGGTACTCCTGGGCGATGGGCGCGGTGGCCGCCGGGTTGGTCCAGTACAGACCGCCCCACGAGTTGTTCATGACCTTCACGCCCTGGCTGATCAGGTCCTGGTGGACCTGGTCCAGGCCCAGTGCGCCGTTTACTTCATTGCCGCTGCCCGAGCCGTCGTCGGTGGGGCGCTGGTCGGCGATGATGCGCGCCGACACGATCTGTGCACCGGGCGCGATGCCACCGGGCCAGCTGCCGAGCGCCTTGCCGGCCGCCAGTTCAGCCACTGCCGTGCCATGGCCGACCACGTCGTCGACATTGAGGTTGTTGGTGCGCGGATCGATGTAGGTGTAGTTGGCCAACACCCGGCCCGCCAGCGTGGGATGGTTGCGCATCACGCCGGAATCAACCACGCCGATACGCACGCCGGTGCCATCCAGGCCCGCGGTGCGCGCCGCACCGGCCTGGGTGATGGCAAGGTGCGCGTCGAACGCGGGCTGCTGGGGCGTGGGCGGGGTGACCGGGGGCGTGGTCGGCGGCGTAGTGGGCGGGGGCGACACCGGTGGCGGATCCACGCGCACATTGTTACCGCCGCCCCCACCGCCACAGGCGCCCAGTACCGCTGCCATGGCCGTGACCAGCACCGACCGCCCCACTGCTGCCTTGTTCATCCCTGCATCCCCGTTGACGTGGTGGTATCGCCGCCGATCGGTCCTCCTGGACCTGACCCGGCGGCCAGTGCCAAGCCTCTATACTTGGCCGGTAGTCCGCAGTCTGCCGGGAAAACCCGCTGCCGCCAATGGCACGCGGTCCCACTCTTGAAACCTGCTCACGCACCAACGAGATTGCCCATGTCCAACATCGTCATCGCCGCTGCCAAACGCACCGCCATCGGTTCCTTCCTGGGCCAGTTCACCGGCGTGCCCACCCCGACCCTGGGCGCCAGCGCCATCGCGGCGGCACTGCAGCAGTCCGGTATCGCAGCGGGCGATGTGTCCGAAGTCATCATGGGCTGCGTGCTGCCGGCCAACCTGGGCCAGGCACCGGCGCGCCAGGCCGCGATCGCGGCGGGCATTCCGGTCTCCACCGGCGCCACCACGCTCAACAAGGTGTGTGGTTCGGGCATGAAGGCCATCATGCTGGGGCACGACCTGATCAAGGCCGGGTCGGCCAGCATCGTGGTGGCCGGAGGCATGGAATCGATGTCCAATGCGCCGCACCTGCTGCCCAACTCGCGCACCGGCAACCGCTTCGGCAACTTCCAGGCGGTCGACCACATGGCCCACGACGGCCTGGTCAATGCCTACGACGGCAAGGCGATGGGTGAATTCGCCGAATGCACGGTGGACAAGTACCAGTTCAGCCGCGAGGAACAGGATGCGTTCGCCATCGAATCGGTGCGTCGCGCCCAGGCCGCGCAGGCCGCCGGTGCCTTCGACGACGAAATCGTTGCGGTGAAGGTGGCCGGCCGCAAGGGCGAGGTTGAATTCAGCCAGGACGAACAGCCGAGCCGCTCGGACATCGCCAAGATCCCGACCCTGCGTCCGGCCTTCAAGAAGGACGGCACGGTCACTGCGGCCAGCTCTTCGAGCATTTCCGACGGCGCCGCCGCGCTGGTGCTGCTGGGCGAAGAAGACGCCGCTGCACGCGGGGTGACGCCGCTGGCACGGATCGTGGCCCACGCCACGCATTCCCAGGAACCGGAATGGTTCACCACCGCCCCCATCGGCGCCCTGCACAAGGTGCTGGAAAAAGCGGGCTGGAGTCTGGACCAGGTCGATCTGTTCGAAATCAACGAGGCGTTTGCGGTGGTGGCCATGGCGCCGATCCGTGAATTGGGCATCCCGCACGAGAAGGTCAACGTCAACGGCGGTGCCTGCGCATTGGGCCATCCGATCGGCGCTTCCGGCGCGCGCCTGGTGGTGACGCTGGTCAACGCATTGCGCACGCGCGGCGGAAAGCGCGGCATCGCTACCCTGTGCATCGGCGGCGGCGAAGCCACGGCCATTGCCATCGAATTGATTTGATTGAACTTAACGCGCATTTCGCAAAAATGAATGCGCGATCGCTTGACAGCCAAACGTGGCTTGTCATCATGTTGCCGGGCGCGCAATAGCGCGTTGCCTAATCTAACGACGAGGATTCACACAAATGAGCATCAACAAGCTGCTGATCGCGATGGCCCTGGGCCTGGCTCTGACCGCCTGCTCGAAGCAGGAACAGGCTGCTGACGCCGCTGCTTCGGCCAACGAAGCTGCCGCTGACGCCCAGGTCGCCGCCGACCAGGCCGCTGCTGCTGGCGCCCAGACCGCCGACGCTGCCCAGGCTGCTGCCGACACCGCTGCCACCGCTGCCAACACCTCGGCTGACGCCGCTGCTCAGGCTGGCGCTGCTGCCACCGACGCTGCTGCCGACACCGCTGCAGACGCTGCCAAGGCCGGTGAAGCCACCGCCGAACAGGCCAAGGACGCTGCTGAAGAAGCCAAGAAGTAATAACTTCTTTCTTCACGCAAGTCTGAAGAAGCCGCTGGTTCGCCAGCGGCTTTTTCTTTGGGCGCGATCCGGCCGGGGGCATGGCCGGTGCGCACCGACCCTGTCTTCACGCAGGCATGAATAGGCTGGCCTCCCCTACGATCACCGTACTGGAGACCGCCATGAAGATTCGTCCGTTCACCACGTCCCTGCTGGCCGCCTCCCTGCTGCTCGGCCTGGCCGCATGCAAAGGCCCGGAAGCGGAGAAGGCGCGCGATGACGCCGCGCAGGCCGCCGACAGCGCCAACGCCGCCGCACGCGAAGCGGTGGACAAGGCCGCCGCCTCCACGCGCAACGCCGCCGACGATGCCGCTGCCGCCTCCGAGCGCGCCGCTGCGGAAACCCAGCAGGCGCTCGACCGCGCCGCGGCAGCCACCTCCGAAGCGGCTGGCGAAGCCAAGACGGCCGCCAAGGATGCAGGCGTGCACGCCAGCGACGCCACCGCCGATGCCGCGCAGAAGGTGGCCGACAAGGCACGCGACGTGGCCGATGAAGCAAAGAAGAACGCCGACGAAGCCAAGCGCTGAGTCTGCCGTTTCCGCAGCACCCGAGACGCCCCTTCGCAGGAAGGGGCGTTTTTTTTGGGTGTTCGCACATCGGAGGGGATGCGTCGTTTTGCAAGGGCCGTCGCAGCGCGAGCACGACGCTACGCGGGTGGTCGGGTGTGCAGGCTTTGGATCGGCTGGCGTCTCCGATCAGGCTGGTCGCGAGCGTGAGGGCCCCGTAGCAGCCGGTAGGCCCCTGGCGCAAATGTCCCCCGGCCGCGTGGCGGCCTCCTCCTTTATTTTGCCCAGGGGCCTACCGACTGCTATGGGGCTCGGCTTGTGGTGAGCAGGGGAAGCCAGGCTTTTCTGGCGCTGTCGGTGGGTCGGGCGCTGGGCCCCCATGCCCTTGGAGGCGAAATAAAGGGGGAGGGGGCGGCCGCAGGCCGACGCCGGAGGACATTCGCCGGAAAGGGTATGGGGGCCCAGCGCCCGACCCGCCGACGGCGCCAGAAAAGGCCTGGGGAGCGAGCGCCCGACCCGCCGATCAACAGCTCGCACCAAGCGCGTCACCACCAACGGTGGTGACCTACGGCAGCGCCCGCGCCAGCACCGCCGCGGTGTCCAGGTCCGCCGGCAGCGTCCCGAATGCCATGCCATGCTCGCCGCCCAGTCGCGAGCGCACGAACGCGCTGGCGATCGGACTGTTGGCACGCAGCAGCACCGCCGCCTGCAGCAGCAGCGCCACCTGCTCGGTGATGCGCCGCGCCTGCGCCTCGCCCGGCGACGCCGCCAGCGCACTGCGCAACGCCTGCAACGCCGCATCGAACATGCCATCGCGGCCCGCCACACCATCCAGCTCGGCGTCCAGCACCGGCACCACCTGCGGCTCGCGCGACAACGCGCGCAGCACGTCCAGGCACTGGATGTTGCCGCTGCCCTCCCAGATCGAATTCAACGGCGCCTGCCGGTACAACCGCGGCAACATCGACTCCTCCACGTATCCCGCGCCGCCCAGGCACTCCTGCGCCTCGTTGACGAACACCGCCGCGCGCTTGCACACCCAGTACTTGCCCACCGCCGTGGCAATGCGCGCGAACGCCGCCTCCGCGCTGCTGTGGCCCGCACGATCGACCGCACCGGCCACGCGAATCGCGAACGCGGTTGCCGCTTCGGATTCAATCGCAAGATCGGCCAGCACGTTGGCCATCAACGCGTGGTCGCACAACCGCTTGCCGAAGCTGGTCCGGTGCCGCGTGTGGTGCAACGCCTGCGCCAGCGCCATGCGCATTTCCGCCGCCGCCCCCAGCATGCAGTCGAGCCGGGTCATCATCACCATGCCGATGATCGTCGCCACCCCGCGGCCCTCCTCGCCCACCCGGCGTGCCCACGCGCCACACAGTTCCACCTCGCTGGACGCGTTGGACCAGTCGCCCAGCTTGTCCTTCAACCGCATCAACCGGAACGCATTGCGGTTGCCATCGGCAAGACGGCGCGGCATCAGGAAACAGCTCAACCCCGCCGGTGCCTGCGCCAGCACCAGGAAACCGTCGGACATCGGCGCCGAGAAAAACCATTTGTGCCCCACCAGGCGATAGCTGCCATCGGCCTGCGGTTCGGCCCGCGTGGTGTTGCTGCGCACATCCGAACCGCCCTGCTTCTCGGTCATGCCCATGCCCAGCGTGATGCCGCCCTTGTCGGCGATCGGCACATCGCGCGGATCGTACTGCGGCGCCGCCGCCTTGTCGGCCCACTCGGCCAGCGCCGGGTCCTGGCGCAACACCGCCACCGCCGCATGGGTCATCGTCAGCGGGCAACTGGTGCCTGCATCGGCCTGGTGATGCAGGTAACTCAATGCCGCGCGCGCAACATGCGCACCTGCAGTGCCATCGTGCCAGGACAGTCCCGCCACGCCATGCGCCTTGGCCGCGTCCATCAACTGGTGATACGCCGGATGAAACTCCACCGTGTCGATGCGATGCCCCTGCGCGTCGTGCGTGCGCAGCCGCGGCTTATCGCGGTTGGCGTCAAACCCCAGCTGGTACAGTGCGTCGCCGGCCAACCCGCCATAGCCCGCCAGCGCCGCCGCAAACCCCTCGCCGCCTTCGCGCTGCACCGCCTCGGCCAGGGCCACGTCATCGGCCCACAGGTTGCGGCCACCGAACGGCGGTGGCTGGTTGAATACCTCATGGGTGTCGAATGCGGGCAGTGCAGAGGACATCGCAGCGGCCTCCTGGCCAAGGGTTCACCCGATTCTGCCGCATCCGGTTGTCGTGCGCCGTTCAGGTGGATTCTCACCTCCTGCACGAGCGCGACAGCACAGTGCAGCCATGAGCCCTGGCAGCACGAATGACGATCTGGTGGTACTTCGCCCGGAAGGGCTGTATTGCCCGGCCGGCGATTTCCATATCGACCCGTGGCGGCCCGTGCCGCGTGCGGTGATCACCCATGGCCACGGCGACCATGCGCGCAGTGGCATGGGCCAGTACTACTGCGCCACCGACAGCGTGCCGATCCTGCGCTGGCGGTTGGGCGATGTGCCGCTGCAGGCGCACGATTACGGCCGCCCGTTCCGCGTGGGAAATGTCGAGGTGTCGCTGCATTCGGCCGGGCATGTGCTGGGCTCGGCGCAGGTGCGCATCGACGATGGCCAGCAGGTCTGGGTCGCCTCGGGCGACTACAAGCGCCAGCCCGACCCCACCTGCGCGCCGTTCGAGGTGGTGCCCTGCGATGTATTCATCACCGAGGCCACCTTCGCCCTGCCGATCTACCGCTGGCAGGACACCGCCGAAGTCGCCGCCGAGATCGTGGCGTGGCGGCACGAGTGCGCCGCACGCGGCGAAGCGGCCATCCTGCTCTGCTATGCCTTGGGCAAGGCGCAGCGGGTGCTGGCCGAACTGCTGCCGCTGGATGACCAGCCGGCTTGGCTGCACGGCGCCATTGCCAACGGCGTGGCGGTGTACCGGGAGGCCGGCATTGCCATGCTCGACACCCACACCGTGGCCGAACAGGGCCGCCAACCCGATGCCGCCGGGAAGCTGATCCTGGCACCGCCGTCGGCCGCCGGCACGCCGTGGCTGCGGCGCTTCGGCAAGCATCAACTGGGCTTCGCGTCGGGCTGGATGCAGCTGCGCGGCAACCGGCGCCGACGCAACTACGACCGGGGGTTCGTGGTGTCCGACCATGCCGACTGGCCGGCGCTGCTGCAGACCATCACCGAGACCGGCGCGCGCCGGGTGATCGCCACCCATGGCAACACCGATGCCCTGATTCCCTTCCTGCGCGAACGTGGCATCGCTGCCGAAGCGTTCCGCACCGATTTCGGGAGCGAGGAATGAAGGCCTTCGCCGCGCTGTATGAGCGTCTGGACCGCAGCACCGCCACCCTCGACAAACGCGCGGCCCTGGTCGCCTATTTCCGCGATGCGCGCCCGCATGATGCCGCGTGGGCGCTTTACCTGCTCAGTGGCGGCAAGGTCGGCGGGGCGCGCCGCAAGATTGCCGCCAGCGGTGAACTGCGCGCGTGGATCAGCGAGGCCTCCGGGTTGCCACCCTGGCTGGTGGAAGACAGTTACACGCAGGTGGGCGACCTCGCCGAAACCCTGACCCTGCTGCTGGATGATCCGCCCGGCCGCAGCCCGGACCGGCCCCTGGCCGAATGGATTGAAACGCATCTGCTGGCGGTGGCCAACCAGCCCGAACCGGTGCGCCACGCCGCGGTGCTCGACGGCTGGCGGCAGCTGCCGGCCAACGAACGCCTGGTGTTCAACAAACTGCTGACCGGCGCACTCCGCGTGGGTGTGTCGCAGCGACTGGTGCAGCAGGCACTGGCTGAGCTGTCGGGTATCGACATCGCGCGCATTGCCCAGCGCATGCTCGGCGAGTGGGTGCCCTCCCCCGGGCTGCTCGCGGCGTTGCTGTCGCCGCAGGAGCGCCCGGAAGACCGCCAGCAGCCGTACCCCTTCTTTCTGGCATCACCGCTGGAGGCCGACGTCGAGAGCCTCGGACCGATCACCGACTGGGTGCTGGAATGGAAGTGGGATGGCATCCGCCTGCAGCTGCTGCGCCGCAAGGGCGAGGCCGCACTGTGGTCGCGTGGCGAAGAACGCCTGGACGGGCGCTTCCCGGAAATCGAGGCGGCGGCCATGGCGCTGCCCGACGGCTGCGTGATCGATGGCGAGCTGCTGGCGTGGCGCGACGGCGAGGCGCAGCCGCTGCCGTTCACCGCGCTGCAGACGCGCATCCAGCGTCGCAAGCCGGGGCCGAAGACACTGCGCGATACGCCGGTGCGTGTGCTCACCTATGACCTGCTGGAGATCGACGGCGAGGACCTGCGCACGCAGCCGCTGCACGCCCGTCGCGCACGCCTGGCCACCCTGCTGCAGGCACTGGATGATCCGCGCATCGTGCTCTCGCCCACGCTGGAGGCCAGCGACTGGCCGGCCGCGGCCGCGCAACGCGCGCTGGCACGCGAACGCGGCGTGGAAGGGCTGATGCTCAAGCGCCACGATTCGCTGTACCAGAGCGGGCGTCGCCGCGGCGACTGGTGGAAGTGGAAGATCGATCCGCTGACCATCGATGCGGTGATGATCTACGCGCAGGCCGGGCATGGCCGGCGCAGCACGCTGTACACCGACTACACCTTCGGGGTGTGGAACGGCGACACGCTGGTGCCGGTTGCCAAGGCGTACTCGGGGTTGGACGACACGGAAATCCTCGCGCTCGATCGCTGGATACGGGCCAACACCGTGGAGCGGTTCGGGCCGGTGCGCAGCGTGCGCGGCGAGCAGGTGTTCGAACTGGGCTTTGAAGCGGTCAACCGCAGCACCCGGCACAAATCCGGTATCGCAGTGCGCTTTCCGCGCATCCTGCGCTGGCGTCGCGACAAGCCCGCCAGCGAGGCCGATACGCTGGCCCAGTTGCAGGCCCTGGCGCGGTGACGCGGCGCGAGGCGATGGCGCGGCTGGTGGCGTGGTTTGCCAGCCGCGGCTGGGCTCCCCTGCCCTTTCAGAAGACCGTGTGGCGCCATTACCTGTCGGGCGCGTCCGGGCTGTTGCACACGCCCACCGGCAGCGGCAAGACCCTTGCCGTGTTCGGTGGCCCGCTGCTGCAGGCGCTGAGCGCTACGCGACCGGCGCCAGCGGGTGGTCGCGCACGCAAGCCGGTGCCGGCCCTGCAGGTGCTGTGGATCACCCCGTTGCGCGCGCTGGCCGCCGATACCGCCCGCGCCCTGCGCGAACCGCTGGCCGCGGTGGGGCTGGACTGGCAGGTGGGGCTGCGGACCGGCGATGCCAGCGCGCGGGACAAGCGGCTGGCGCGCGAGGGCCGCGTGGATGTGCTGGTGACCACACCCGAATCGCTGGCGTTGCTGCTCAGCTATCCCGACGGGCTGGCGAAGATGCGCCAGCTCCGCTGCGTGGTGGTCGACGAGTGGCACGAACTGCTGGGCAACAAGCGCGGCGTGCTGCTGCAGTTGAACCTGCGGCGGCTGCGCGATGCGCTGCCTGCGCTGCAGGTGTGGGGCCTATCGGCGACGCTGGGCAACCTGGAGCAGGCGCGCGAGGTGCTGCTGCCCGATGTTCCCGATGCCCCGTTGGTGGCCGGTGCACGGCCGCGCCCGGTGCATCTGGACACGCTGCTGCCCGCCCACGGCGAACGCTTCCCGTGGGCCGGCCACCTGGGTTTGTCGCAGTTGCAGCGCGTGCTGGAAAAGCTGCTGTCGGTGCGCACCAGCTTGCTGTTCACCAATACCCGCGCCCAGGCCGAGCTCTGGCACCAGGCGCTGGCGGCAGTGTGGCCGGAAGATCCGTCCACGCTGGCGCTGCACCACGGGTCGCTGGATCCAGCCGTGCGCCGCCAGGCCGAACAGGGCCTGCGCGAGGGCCAACTGCGCTGCGTGGTGGCCACCTCCAGCCTGGACCTGGGCGTGGACTTCCCGGCGGTGGACCAGGTGCTGCAGATCGGCAGCCCGAAGGGCATCGCGCGACTGCTGCAACGCGCCGGGCGTGCGCGGCATCGGCCGGGCGAATCGGGCACCCTGGTGTGCGTGCCGTCGCACGCGCTGGAGCTGGTCGAATATGCCGCGGCACGGCATGCACTGGCTGCCGGCGTGATCGAAGCGCGCCCCCCGCCCACGCTGTCGCTGGACGTGCTGGCCCAGCATTGCGTGAGCTGCGCGCTGGGCGGTGGCTTCGATGCCGAGGACTTGTTCGCGCAGGTTCGCCGCACCTACGCGTTCGCGGCACTGGATGCCGCGCAGTGGCAGGGCGTGCTGGAGTTCATCGTGCAGGGCGGCCGCGCGCTGTCGCAGTATCCGGACTTCCACAAGGTGGTGCGCGACGAGGACGGCGTGTACCGGGTCCATGACCGGCGCGTGGCACTGCGCCACCGGCTGTCGATCGGCACCATCACCAGCGATGGCAGCGTAAGCGTGCAGTTCCTGCGCGGTGGCCGGCTGGGTTCGGTGGAAGAGCAGTTCCTGGGGCGGCTGCGCCCGGGCGACCGCTTCCAGTTCGCCGGGCGCCTGCTGGAACTGGTGCGGCTGGAAAACCTCACCGCCTACGTGCGCCTGGCCAAGGGCGGCGATGGGCTGGTGCCGCGCTGGCAGGGCGGCCGCCTGCCGCTGTCCGAAGCACTGGGGCAGGAAATGGAAGCGGTCTTCGCCGCGCCGCCGACTTCACCGGAGATGCGCTGGCTGGCGCCCCTGCTCACCCTGCAGTCGCGCATCTCGATGCTGCCGGGCCCGACGTCGTTGCTGGTGGAAGTGGTGCGCCGTCGCGAGGGACAGTTCGTGTTCGTGTATCCATTCGCCGGGCGCCAGATCAACGAAGGCGTGGCCGCGCTGATGGCGCTGCGCCTGGCTCGCCTGCAGCCCAACACGCTGGGCTACGCCGCCAACGACTACGGATTCGTGCTGGCGCCGGCACGCGCGGTGGAGTTGGACGTGGCCGGCATGCGCGCCCTGCTGCAGCCTGCGGGGCTGTTGCACGACCTGCGCGACAGCCTCAACCTGGCCGAACTGGCCCGCCGCCAGTTCCGCGATATCGCCCGGGTGTCGGGCATGCTGGTACCGGCATTGCCCGGACGCACCCCGCGCAGCCTGCGCCAACTGCAGGCGTCCAGCGGCCTGCTGTACGACGTGCTGCGCCAGCATGATCCGGACCACATCCTGCTGGGGCTGGCCGAACGCGAGGTGCTGCACGGCCAACTCGACCTGGACAGCCTGGCGGCCACGCTGCACCGCCTGCAGGGGCGTACGCTGTGCCTGCAGTCACCGCGCACGCTGGGTCCGCTGTCATTTCCGCTATGGGCCGAACGCCTGCGCGGCCAGCTCAGCAATGAAGACTGGAAAACCCGCGTCAAACGCGCTGCCGCGCAATTGGAGAGCCGCCATGGCACCTGAGTTGCCCACCACGCTCGCCGGCGAGCAGGTCCTGCTGCTGGGCGCCCGCGCGCTGTACTGGCCAGCGCGCAAGGCGCTGCTGATCGCCGACCTGCACCTGGGCAAGGCCGATGTGTTCCGGCGCGCCGGCATCGGCCTGCCCAGCGGCGGTACCGGCGACGATCTGGAGCGCCTGTCGGCGCTGCTGCACCAGCACGCCGTGGATACCCTGTGGATTCTCGGCGACGTGCTGCACGGCCCAGCGCATCGCGCGGCGTGGTATCGGCAATGGCAGGGCTGGCGCGAGCAGCACGCCACGTTGGAGATCGGCGCCTTGGCCGGCAATCACGACCGGGCGTTGCCCAAGGCCGATCTCGGCCTCACGCTGCTCGGCGAGCAACTGCAGGTGGGGCCGTTTCTGCTGCGCCACGATCCGCACCCGCACCCGTCATTGCATGTGCTGTGCGGGCATGTGCATCCGCTGGCCCGCCTGCCCGGCATGCAGCGGCGTTGGCCGGCGTTCTGGCTGCGTGAGCGGCTCACGGTGCTGCCGGCCTACTCGCGGTTTACCGCGGGCATCGCGCCAGTGCTTGCCACCGGCGAACAGCTGGTGGCCTGCGTGGAAGACGAGGCCATTGCATTGCCGGCGCGTTGACGCGCCAGCATCAGGAAGCAGGCCTTACGCGGCCGCCAGCACCTGCGGCATCAGCTGGATTTCCGACCGCGGCGGATCGGGTCGAACCGGCCGCCGTTGAATGTCGGTCAGCATCGCGTGTGCGGCATCGCGGATGCGGCGGTGGTGCTCTGGTGCGGTATGCGTGATCAGGCTGGTGACATGGAACTCGAAAATGTCGTGCATCACGTCGGGCTGATCCTCGTGCAGCATCTGCAGCAGTCCGCGCAATTTGCAGATTTCAGCATCCAGGATTTCGGCCGGGAACAGCATGTCCATCTCCTTCAGGTAGCGGTTGGCAGGTGCACGGGTGTGCGGGGCCAACCGGTTACTTGTGACAGGTCGTGGGTGAGTTCATCGTCAATCCAGGTTAATTCTGCCTTCACTCCCCCGCAGAAGCCCGCCACGCGGGGTTATCAGCTGATGACGGTTGGTCCGCATGGGCGTGCATCGCCGCGATGAAGCCGGGATTCAGCGCCAGTTTGCCCATCCAGCCGCGCTGGGTGCCGCTGAGCACGCGCAGCATGTGGCCGTTGCCACCGGGCATGCGCCCCATCGGCTTGAACAGCACGTCGCGCGCACGCGCCAAGGTGTCGCGTTCGGATTGGAACAGCGGCGTCAGCCAGCGGCTCCAGAAGTGGTAGACGGCCACGTGTGCGCGCCGCTGCGCCGCATAGGCCTGCAGCGCTGCGTCGCGGTCGGCATGCGCGCGCAACGCATCGCGCAGCGCCAGGGCATCCATCAGCGCCATGTTCACGCCCTGCCCCAGCTGCGGGCTCATCGCGTGTGCCGCATCGCCGGCCAGCACCAGCCGCTCGCGGCTCCAGCGCGACATCACCGCATCGCGATACCCCGCACGCGCCAGCTGCGCACTGTCGCGCACACTGTCCAGGCGCGCATGCGCTTCGGGCCACAGCGCGGCAATCTCATCGAGCCAGCGCTGCAGACCGTCGCGTTCCCATTGCGCGAACTGCTCGCGCGGCAGGCTCCAGAAGAAGCTCAGCCGCGGCTGCGCATCGCCCGGTCGCGTGCCGACCGGCAGCAACCCGATCATCTTGCGCGCGGCCACGTAACGCTGGCGCAGCTCATCGGGATACGCCCAGTCGCCGCGCGGCAGCAGGCACCACAGCGCGCCCCACGGGTATTCGCGATCCAGCTGCGTGGCCTGCACCTGGGTGCGCAACGTCGAGGCGGAACCGTCGGCGGCGATCACCAGATCGTACGGCCCATGCCACTGGCCACGCGCATCACGCACGCGCCCCTGCACGGCGTCCACCTCCACGATGGTGGTGTCGGCCTGCAGGTTGCCCGGATGCGCCCATGCCTGCGCCAACAGGGTGAACAACGCGCCGCGCTGCATGCCGACGCCGTGCAGGCGTGCATCCAGACCCGCATAGCCCATTTCCATCACAGTGCGCCCGCAGGGCGTGTCGCCATACAACCGGCGTACCGCTGCGCCGTGCGCAAGCACGTCCGGCAGCAGGCCCATCTGCCACAACACGTCCAGGCCAGTGGGCTGCAGCAGGAAACCGGCGCCCACCGGACCGGGCGCAGCGGCCCGTTCGAAGACGTGCACGTCGTGATGGTCGCGTGAAAGAAGAACGGCCAATGCCTGGCCGGCGGTGCCGTAACCGACAATGGCGATGGTGCGTCGTTGCGGGTGCATGCATGTCCTTATAGCGTGATGGGCATCACGTGGTGCGCGGAACGCGCGAACCTGAGCGCTGACGTGCGCCGCTGGCAAACCGGGTGGTACCCAAAAAAAACCCCGCCGAAGCGGGGTTTTTCAATGCGCAGCGCGAGAGTTACTCAGCCGGCACGATGTTCGAGGCTTGGGCGCCCTTCGGGCCCTGGGTCACGTCATAGGTGACCTTCTGGCCTTCCTGCAGACTGCGGAAGCCCTTGGAGTTGATCGCGGAGAAGTGCGCGAAGACGTCGGCGCTGCCGTCCTCCGGCGAGATAAAGCCAAATCCCTTGGCGTCGTTGAACCACTTGACGGTACCGTTCGGCATGGTGATGCGAGACCTTCTTCTATGAATGGGTGGTGTACGCTCAACCAGCGCACTGGCGGAGTATGCAAAGCTTGCTCCGCAATGACAATCACCCCCGCGCCAATTCGCCGATCAGTTCCGGCAATCCGGCCGATGCGGCATCCACGTTGGCCAGTACTTCGGCCATCGTGATTTCATCGCCATCGCCACAGCCGGCGGCCCAGTTGGCCACGATTGCCAGGCAGGCATAGTCCAACCCCAGCTCGCGTGCGAGGCTGGCCTCGGGCATGCCGGTCATGCCGACCAGATCGCACCCATCACGGCGCATCCGCGCAATTTCCGCGTTGGTTTCCAGCCGCGGACCCTGCGTGGCGCCGTAGCAGCCGCCGTCGTGCACACGCACGCCGGTGACTTTGGCCGCCGCCAGCACTTTGCTGCGCAGCAGCGTCGTGTAGGGGTGGCCAAAATCCACATGCAGCACCTCGCTGCCGGGTTCTTCACTCAGGGTCGAAATACGGCCCCAGGTGTAGTCGATCAGCTGGTCCGGGCAGGCCAGAACGCGCGGGCCGCACTGTTCAGTGATGCCGCCGACCGTATTGAGCGCCAACACACGCGTCGCCCCGATCTGCTGCAATGCGGCAAGGTTTGCGCGGTAATTGATCTTGTGCGGCGGCAGCGAATGCCCCTCGCCGTGCCGCGCCAGGAAGGCCACGCGCTGGCCCAGCAGCGTGCCGACCCGGATCGGGCCGGATGGCGTGCCGTAGCGCGTTTCCACTTGGTGGCTGCTGACGTCGTCGAGCTGGGCCAGTTTGTAGACGCCGGTGCCGCCAATGACGGCCAGTGCGATGTGTTCCATCATTCCTTCATCGCGTAGATGGCCGGCACGCAGCGCAGCGTTTCATTGACGTCCATGCCGAAGCCGAACACATAGCGGTCGGGCAGATCGATACCGGCGTAGTCGGCCTTGACGTCCGGCAGCGCGCGGTCGTGCTGCTTGACCGTCAGCGCGGCGATGCGCACGTCGGTGGCGCCCTGCTCCAGGCACCAGGTGCGCACGCCCTGCAGGGTGAAGCCTTCATCGAGGATGTCATCGACCAGCAGCACGCGGCGGCCGAACAGCGACGTGGCCGGCTTGTGCTTCCACACCAGCTCGCCGCCGGTGGTTTCGCCGCGGTAGCGGGTGGCATGCAGGTAATCGAACTGCACGTCCTGGCCGCGTGCGCCCAGTTCCAGCGCGAGCTGGCCGGCGAACGGCAGCGCGCCGTGCATGATCGACAGGAACAACGGCACTTCGCCCTTGTAATCGCGCGCGATGGCGTCGGCGATGGTGGCGATGGCCGTGTCGATGGTGGGACGGTCGACCAGCAGGTCGGCCTGGGCCAGGGCCTGGGAAATGGTGAGGTTGGGCATCAGACAGTTCTTCCAAGGGTGTCAAGCAAACGGGATTGGGTAGTGCCATGGCGGGCATCGGCCAGCAGGCCATCCCAGCCAAGCGCGCCGCGGCCGATCAGGCCGAGCAGCGCAGCAGTATTGAGGGTGCGCGGTTCCACCGCACGCAGCGATTCGTCGACCAGCTCGGGGTGGCAGACCAGCACCACGTCGCAGCCGGCATCCAGGTGCGCATCCACGCGCGCCTTGACCCCGCCGGCCGAGAACGACGCGGCCATGCCGATGTCGTCGGAGAACACCACGCCGCGGAAGCCCATCTGGTCGCGCAGGATCTGCTGGATCCAGCGCGGCGAGTAGCCGGCCGGCTCGGGTGCCACCTGCGGGTAGACCACGTGGGCCATCATCACCGCATCGGCACCGGCGTCGATGCCGGCCGCGAACGGAATCAGGTCCAGCGCGCGCAGTTCGTCCAGCGAGCGCGGATCGGAGGCGTCGTTGAAATGGGTGTCCTCACGCACCGTGCCGTGGCCGGGGAAGTGCTTGAGGGTGGCGGCCATGCCCACGCTGTGCATGCCGCGCACGTAGGCCGCGGTGAAGGCCGCCACCACCTGCGGGTCGGCGCTGAAGGCACGGTCGCCGATGGCGAGGTTGCCACGGCCCAGGTCCACCACCGGGGCAAAGCTCAGGTCCACGCCACTGGCGCGCACTTCGCTGGCCATCAGCCAGGCATGTTGTTCGGCCAGCGCCAGCGCGGCCTGCGGGTCCTGCCGGTAGAGGGCATCGAAGCCCTGCAACGGCGGCAACGCGCTGTAGCCCTCACGGAAACGCTGGACGCGACCGCCCTCCTGGTCCACGCAGATCAGCTGCGGGCGCGGCGCGGCGGCGCGGATCGCCGCCGACAGCTCGGTCACCTGCTCGCGCGAGGCGAAGTTGCGCTTGAACAGGATGACCCCGGCCACCGCATCGTGCTGCAGCCAGTCGCGTTCCTGGGCGGTAAGTTCGGTCCCGGCAACGCCGATCACGAGCATGGTCGATCTCCAATACGGGGCGCCATGATGGCGCACCGCCGCATTGTCGCAGAAGCCGCGTGTACTGGGCCACGACCTGCGCCGTGGCCGGCCTTCTTACGGGCAGCCGTCCACGTCGCACTGGCCACCCTGCGCCGCCGCAGGTGCCTCGGGCATGTCCGCGGCGATCTGGCGCAGGGCCTGGGCGAACGCCTCCGGCGGCTGCGCCCCCTGGATGGCATAGCGGTCATTGACCACGAAGGTGGGCACCGACTGGATGCCCAGCGCCTGGGCCTGGGAAAGCTGGGCCTGGATCTCTGGCAGCCCCTCGTCGCCGGCCAGCAGCGCGGTGACCCGCTCGGCGGGGATGCCACCGGCGGCCGCCGCGGCGATCAGGGTCTGCGTATCGGCCAGGTTGCGGCCCTCGACGAAATGGGCCCGGAACAGCGCCTCGCCCACCGCCGCCTGCACGCCTTCACGCCCGGCCAGCCACAGCAGCCGGTGCGCTGGCAGGGTGGTGACCCGCACCTGCCCCTGGTCGAAGTCCATCGGCAGGCCCTCGGCGCGCGCGGTGGTCTGGGTCTGGGACAGGATCTGCGCGGTGCGCTCGGCGCTGCCGAACTTGGCCACGTAGGCCTCGCGCAGCGGTACCGGGGTGGTGCCGGCGTCGGGGTCGAGCAGGAAAGGATGCCAGTGCACCTCGATGTCGGGCGCGTCATCGCCCAGCAGGGCCACGCCCTGCTGGAAACGATGCTTGCCGATCCAGCACCAGGGGCACACCACGTCGGACCAGATATCGATTTTCATCTGACCAGACTGTGGGCCGGGGGCGGCCAAAACAAGGGGCGTCGCATTTGCGTGGCACGCCTACGTACCCACCAACGGTGGGTACCTACCGGCCCCGTTCAACGGCTGACCAGCGCGCGTAGGGATGCGCGGCCAGGGCCAGGTTGTAGTAGCGCACCTGGTCGGTCACTTCGGTGCCGGCCCAGTCGGGCAGTTCGATGGCCTGGTCGGCGTGCTCCAGCTCCACCTCGGCCACCACCAGCCCGGCGTTGTCGCCCAGGAATTCGTCCACCTCCCAGACCAGACCGGCATGGCGCACCAGGTGGCGTCGCTTGTCGATCAGGCCGCCGACGCACAAGGCCAGCAGCGCGCGCGCGTCGTCGACCGGGATCGGGTAGTCGAACTCCTGCCGGGTATGACCGATCTCGCGCGATTTGAAGTTGAGGAAGGCCTGCTCGCCCTGGATGCGCACGCGCACCGAGGCCTTCTGCGCGCCGCTGTCGAGTGCGGCTGAGTCGTTGATGTAGCCCTGCGCCATCGGGATCACCGCGTGGGCGGCACTGCGCCAGCCATCACCGGTTACGAGGTATTTGCGTTCGATTTCAATGCCCATGCCCGCATTATGGCGCGCACCGCCTACACTGCGCGCCCTTTCCAAGGACCCGGTTCCCCCATGACCCGTCGCACCCGTTTTCTGCTCCTGTCCACCCTGCCCGCCCTGCTGCTGGCGCTGCCTGTCGCGCATGCCGCCGTCTCCGATCCCACCTTGGCGCAGGCCCAGGCCGCAATGGATCGCCTGTTCGATGAGGCCATCGCCGATCGCCCGGCCAACGACAGCAGCCGTCTGGTGGCCGAGGCCTTCCGTCCGCGCCTGCAGGCCGTGTCCGGCTGCCTGCCGGTAACCGACGCGGGCCCGCCCAGCGTGGACTGCATCGTCACCGCGCAGGATGGCGGGGACGCGGTGCACCGCCTGCTGCGCTTCAGCCAGGTGGACGGCAGCTGGGCGCTGCTGCACACACAGCAGCAGCGTCAGCGGCCGGCACCGGTGCCGCCCACGGCGCGCGTGCAGGTGCTGCTGCGCGAGGGGTTTGCTGCGCGGCTGGCCCGCGAGCAGGATGCGGGCGCGCGTGCGGATCTGACCTTGGCCATGAACAGTGCCGAGGTGTTGGACGTGCGCGACTGCGCGGTCGGCGACGATGCGCCGGTGATCGAGTGCACGGTCCGCGCCGGTGCCGGCAGCGAGCGCGGCGAGCAGACCATGGCGTTTGCCTGGCGGGACGGCCAGTGGGTCAACGCCCCACAGCCGTAAGCGGCCGCCCCGGTCGGGCGCCGATGCGATGCATCGGCCGCCCGGGCGGTGGCGCCGGCCTCAGCGCTTCTCGAAGACCGCGATGCTCTCCACGTGCGCGGTGTGCGGGAACATGTCCATCGCACCCGCACTGACCAGGGTGAAGCCCTGTTCGTTGACCAGGTAGCCGGCATCGCGCGCCAGCGAACCCGGGTGGCAGCTCACATAGACGATGCGCTTGAACTGCTTCAGCGGCAGCTGCTGCAGCACTTCGATCGCGCCCGAACGCGGCGGGTCCAGCAGCAGCTTGTCGAAGCCCTGGCGCATCCACGGGGCGTTGCGCTGGTCCTGGGTGAGATCCGCGGCATGGAACTGCGCGTTGGCCAGGCCATTGCGCTCGGCATTTTCCCTGGCCCGGGCGACCAGGCCCGCATCGCCTTCCACGCCCACCACGTCACGCACGGTACGCGCCAGCGGCAGGGTGAAGTTGCCCAGCCCGCAGAACAGGTCCAGCACGCGCTCGTCCGGACCGGCCTCCAGCAGCTCCAGCGCCAGCGCGATCATCTTCACGTTGAGCGAGGCATTGACCTGGATGAAGTCCAGCGGGCGGAAGGCCAGCTCCACGTCCCACGGCGCCAGCTTGAACGACAGCGGCACCTCGGCCGGCCACAACGGCTGTACCGACTCCACCCCGCCCGGCTGCAGCGAGATCGCAAAGCCATGTTCCTGCCCGAAGGCGGTCCAGGCGGCGCGGTCGGCCTCGGTCAGCGGCTGCATGTGGCGGATGGTCAGCATGATCGCCTCGTCACCGGCGATGAACTCGATCTGCGGAATGTCGCGCTTGCCGTCGAGGGTTTCGATGAACGTCGCCATCGCCCCGACCTTGCTGCCGATCTCCGGAATGACGGTCAGGCACTGGCTCAGGTCCGCCACGAAACGCGGGTCCTGCTCGCGGAAACCCACCAGGGTCTTGTCCTTCTTTTCCACC
Source organism: Stenotrophomonas rhizophila (assembly GCF_000661955.1). Taxonomy (NCBI): domain Bacteria; kingdom Pseudomonadati; phylum Pseudomonadota; class Gammaproteobacteria; order Lysobacterales; family Lysobacteraceae; genus Stenotrophomonas; species Stenotrophomonas rhizophila. Next base: position 1,307,587 of record NZ_CP007597.1, on the reverse strand, counting down.
CGGCGCACCGAGAAGCGGCCTTTGCGGCGGTAGCCCCAGCTGTCGCCCACCAGCGGCGGCAACACCGTGCCGGGGGTGACGTGGCCGATCCGGGTCAGATTGTCCGTAAGGACCCGTTGCTTGGCCACGATCTGCTGCGACTCCTCCAGATGCTGCAGCACGCACCCGGCACAGACGCCGAAATGCGGGCAGCGCGGGGTGACCCGCTGCGGCGACGGCTGCAGCACCTCCAGGGTGCGCGCCTCGTCGAAATGGCGGTTGCGCGCGGTCGGTTCAGCGCTCACCACTTCGCCGGGCAGTGCGCCGGTGATGAAGGTGACCTTGGCACCCTCGCCTTCACGGCGGGCAACGCCGCGGCCATCATGGCTGAGGTCGAGGATGTCGGTCTGGAAAGGGGTACGGTCGAGGCGGGAGCGGGATCGGGCCACGTGGCAACAGGCTGCGGGCAAAAAGGGTGCGTATTGTCGCAGATACGTGGGTCGGGCTGCCGATGGGCCCGTTGGAAACGCTTGCAGAGCGCGTTGTCGTGTTTAATATGGGCATAGCTGACATGGAGGCAGCCCCAATGCAGATGACCCCTCGGGATCCAATGCCCCGATTCCTGCTCGTCGAGGACGACACCATCAGCCGCGGCTTTTTCAAGGCCGCGCTGGAGACCCTGCCGGCGCAGGTGGATACCGCCGATTCGCTGGCCACGGCCATGGACACCGGCCGCAGCGGCCAGTACGACCTGTGGCTGATCGACGTCAACCTGCCCGACGGCAATGGCACCCAGCTGCTGCATGCGCTGCGCCGTTCACGGCCGGACACGCCCGCGCTGGCGCATACCGCCGATGGCGACACCAGCATCCATGCGCGGCTGCGCGATGCCGGCTTCAGCGACACCCTGGTCAAGCCGCTTACCGGCGAACAGCTGCTCAAGGCCGTGCGCCGGGCGCTGGTCAACAGCCCCGGCACCGCCCCGCCCGCCGTGGGCGCGAGCCTGGATGGCGAGCGTGAAGACTGGGACGAGATCACCGCGCTGGCCGCCCTGAACGGGCAGCGTCACCATCTCATCGCGCTGCGCGAACTGTTCCTGGCCGAGCTGCCGAGCGTGCGCGATGCGGTGGCCCAGGCCTTGCTGAAGCAGGACCTGCGTGCCCTGCAGGGCCAGTTGCACCGGCTGCAGGCCAGTTGCGGCTTCGTCGGCGCAGCGCGGCTGGCACGCGCGGTACGCCAGCTGCACCAGGCCCCGGAGTCCAGCGGCGCGCACACCCAGTTCCAGGCGGCGGTGGAATCCCTGCTGCATTGAGGCCCCGTAGCGCCGGGCTCTGCCCGGCTGCCGGGAACATTGCCTCATTCGCGCACCTCGTAGCGCCGGGCTCTGCGCGGCCACCGGGAAAGTGCCTCATTCGCGCACCGCGTAGCGCCGGGCTCTGCCCGGCCACCGGGAAAGTGCCTCGTTCGCGCACCTCGTAGCGCCGGGCTCTGCCCGGCTGGCGGGGAAACTGATGGGGTCGCGCACCCAAAGCAGCCGGGTAGAACCCGGCTCTACTGCGGCTCCATACGCCCGGCGCTACCTGCGCCTGGCCAGGTCTTCCAGCATTTCCCACGACTTCAGCCCGCGCCCGCCCAGGTGGTGCAGCAGCACCGCGCGCATGGCCCGGCGCAGGCTGGCCAGGTCGTCGGGGTCGGGCTGGCGGTCGTCGGCCAGTGCCAGCAGGGCGCTGCCCGTGGCGGTGCCGCGGCGGGGGTCGGTGCCGCGTTCGCTGAGCAGCCGGCGCGGCCCCTCCTGCGGGTCCAGATCGTAGCGGGCGGCCGGGTCCACTGGCTCGCCGTCGCTGCCATGGGCCAGGTCGAACCCGAACCCCAGCGCTTCCAGCAGGTCGCGCTCGAACCGGCGCAACGTCCAGGCCAACGGCTCGCCGTCGCGCAGACGCTGGCGGACCAGGCCGTAATGGTCATACAACTCGGGCAGCGGATCCTGGCGCGGGGCCAGCCGCATCAGCAGCTCATTGATATAGAACCCGGCCAGCATCGCCTCGCCGCCCAGCCGCGGTGCGGCATCGAGGGCTTCGGCGCCGCGCAGCTGGGCCAGTTCACCGCGCTGCACGGCACTGAAACGGATCCATTGCAGCGGCTGCAGTGCCGCCCGCAAGGCCTGGCTGCGCGGGCTGCTGACACCCCGCGCCAACAGGCCGATACGGCCGTGCTGCTCGGTCAGCACCTCCACCAGCAGGCTGGTTTCGCGCCACGACCGGGCATGCAGCACGAAGGCGGGTTCGTCATCGATGCGCATGGCGCAGCCGTCAGCGACCCGGCTTACTCGTAGCCGAACGCCTTCAGCGCGGCTTCGTCGTCGGACCAGCCTTCACGCACGCGCACCCAGGTCTCCAGGAAGACCTTGGCGCCGAACAGGCGCTCCATCTGCATGCGCGACTTGGCGCCGATGTCCTTCAGGCGGGTGCCGCCCTTGCCGATCACGATGGCCTTCTGGCCTTCGCGCTCGACCCAGATCACCGCGCCGATGCGCAGCAGGTTGCCGTCTTCGACGAACCGCTCGATTTCCACCGTGGTGGCGTACGGCAGTTCTTCACCCAGCTGGCGCATAAGCTGCTCACGCACCAGTTCGCCAGCCAGGAAGCGCTGGCTGCGGTCGGTGATTTCGTCCTCGCCGAACATCGGCGGGGCTTCCGGCAGCAGCTTGAGCAGGTCGCGCACCAGCGCTTCCAGGCCGTTGCGCTTCTGCGCCGAAATCGGGTGGACGGCGGCAAAGGTGCGGCCCTCGGTGACCTGCTGCAGGAACGGCAGCAGCGCGGCCTTGTCCTTGAGCCGGTCGACCTTGTTGACCACCAGCACCACCGGAATGCCCGAGTCGCTGAGCACGTTGAAGGCCAGGGTGTCTTCCTCGTCCCAGCGGCCGGCTTCGATCACCAGCATGCCGGCGTCCACGCCCTCCAGCGAACCGCGCGCGGCGCGGTTCATGACGCGGTTCATGGCGCGCTTCTGCACGCGGTGCAGGCCGGGGGTGTCCACCAGCACCAGCTGCCCTTCCGGGTAGCTGGCAATGCCCAGCAACCGGTGCCGCGTGGTCTGCGGGCGGTTGGACACGATGCTGACCTTGGCGCCCACCAGGGCGTTGGTCAGGGTGGATTTGCCGACGTTGGGGCGGCCGATGACGGCCACGCTGCCGCAATGATGGGGAATTGCTTCGCTCACTTGGAATCCAGTTGCTCGAGGGCGGCCGCGGCCGCCTGTTGTTCGGCCAGCCGTCGCGAGGCACCTTCGCCTTCGGTGCTGACAGCGGGATCGGCTACGCCACAGCGTACCCGGAAGGTCTTGGCGTGATCGTCACCCGCTTCTGACACCAGCTCATACTGCGGCAGCGTCTTCTGGCGGGCCTGCAACCATTCCTGCAGGCGGGTCTTGGGATCTTTTTCGGGCTTGCCGGTGGCCGGCAGTGCCTCCATCGAGGCGCTGAACCACGGCAGCACCACGGTGCGGCAGGCCTCGAACCCGGCATCCAGGTAGATGGCGGCCACGACCGCCTCCAGGGCATCGGCCAGGATGGAGTCGCGGCGGTGGCCGCCGGTCTTCATCTCGCCCGGGCCCAGGATCAGCCGGTCGCCCAGTTCGAGGGTGCGGGCGATGACCGCCAGCGCACCTTCACGCACCAGTTCGGCACGGGCGCGGGTGAGCGCGCCTTCGTCGGCCTTGGGCCAGCGCTGGTACAGCGCCTGGGCCACCATCATGTTGACGATGCTGTCGCCGAGGAATTCCAGCCGCTCGTTGTTGGGCGTACCGGCACTGCGATGCGTCAGGGCCTGCTGGAGCAGGCCCGGATCTGCGAAGGGGTGGCCGATGCGGTCACCACGTTGGAAAGTCTTAGTCGACACCGGCGAGGGTCAGTTCCTGGTTCGAATCGAATTTGCCCACCACGTCGAGGTTGCCGATCAGTTCACGGCGCACTTCGTAGTTGACCTTCATGTTCCAGCCGCCGTCGATGCGATCGAACTTGACGTTGGCCGGCTTCACGTTTTCCGAGTAGTTGATGTACAGCCGCTTGAAGAACAGGTCCTGCACGCGGGCCGGCTCCATGTTGCCCACGCCCGGCTCCTTGGCCAGGCTCTTCATCGCCGAGCGCACCGAGTAGTACTCCTGGTACATCGGGAACAGCTTCATGCCCACATACAGGCCGAACGCCACCACGATCAGTACCGCCAGGAACGAGGTGAGGGTCATGCCGCGCTGCGTGTTCATCGTCTTCATTGCGTTCTCCCCAGATACGCGAGTGTGATGGATCAATTGATGCTCGAGCCGATCCGCGACGGCTCGAAGCCGTCCTTGCAGAACCACCCCGAGCAGTTCAGCCAGATCAGGAACGCCTTGCCGCGCAGGTTCTCTTCCGGGAGCAGGCCCCAGAAGCGACCATCATCGCTGTTGTCGCGGTTGTCGCCCATCACCAGGTACTTGCCGGCCGGCACCGTCCACTGGCCTGCGCCACGCGGGTAGTCGGTTTCCAGCACGGTGTGGGTGCGGCCCGGCAGGTGCTCGACCAGCAGCGAGCTGCCCTCGCCCTGGCCGCGATGGCCGGCGTACAGGCCCTTGTTGTCGTACTTGACCGGCTCGCCGTTGAGGATCAGCCCGTCACCTTCGAAGACGATCTGGTCACCGGGGATGCCGATCACGCGCTTGATGAAATTCTCGCCCTTGGCCGGATCGTTGTCCGAATGGCCCGGGAAGTGGAACACCACCACGTCGCCGCGCTTGGGTTCGCCCAGCGGGACGACCTTGGCATTGTTCAGCGGCAGGCGCAGGCCATAGGAGAACTTGTTGACCAGGATGAAATCGCCGATCAGCAGGTTGGGCATCATCGAGCTGGACGGGATCTTGTACGGCTCGGCGATGAAGCTGCGCACCACCAGCACGATCGCCAGCACCGGGAAGAACGCCCGGGCGTAGTCGACCGCGACCGGTTCGGAATCCAGCAGGCCGGCGCGCGCGGCACGGCGCTTGGCGAAATACAGCTTGTCGGCCAGCAGGATCAAACCCGAGGCCAGCGTCAGTACGACCAGGAGGATCTCAAACAATTTCATGCGGTGTCCTTGGGCAACGGGTGCAGCGGTGCGGGTGCAGCGGCTACGGGGCCATCCCTGCGCGCCCGGCGGCACCTGGCGGGTGCCGCGCGGTGGCCGGGCGACCTGCCGGCCTTACTTGTCCATCTGCAGCACGGCAAGGAAGGCTTCCTGCGGGATTTCCACGCGGCCAACCTGCTTCATGCGCTTCTTGCCTTCCTTCTGCTTTTCCAACAGCTTCTTCTTGCGCGAAACGTCGCCACCATAGCACTTGGCCAGCACGTTCTTGCGCATCGCCTTGACCGTGGTGCGGGAGATGATCTGCGAGCCGACGGCGGCCTGGATGGCCACGTCGAACTGCTGGCGCGGGATCAGTTCCTTCATCTTCTCGCAGAGCTCGCGGCCCCGGCGGTCGGCATGGCTGCGGTGCACGATCAGCGACAGGGCATCGACCTTGTCGCCGTTGATCAGCACGTCCACGCGGACGAACGGGCCGGCATCGAACCGCACGAAGTGGTAGTCCAGCGAGGCATAGCCGCGGCTGACCGACTTGAGCTTGTCGAAGAAGTCCAGCACCACTTCGGCCATCGGCAGCTCGTAGCTGATCTGTACCTGGCTGCCCAGGTAGTTGATGCCGATCTGGCTGCCGCGCTTTTCTTCGCACAGCTTGATGATGTTGCCGATGTACTCCTCGGGGGTGAGCACGTTGGCGCGGATGATCGGCTCGCGGATCTCATCGACCATGTTCACCGGCGGCAGCTTGGCCGGGTTGTCCATGTTGATGATCGTGCCGTCGGTCTTGAGCACTTCATAGACCACGGTCGGCGCGGTGCTGATCAGGTCCAGGTTGTACTCGCGCTCCAGGCGCTCCTGCACGATTTCCATGTGCAGCATGCCCAGGAAGCCGCAGCGGAAGCCGAAGCCCATGGCTTCGGAGCTTTCCGGCTCGAAGCGCAGCGCGGCATCGTTCAGGCGCAGCTTGTCCAGCGCTTCGCGCAGGTCCGGGTAGTCTTCGGCGTCGACCGGGAACAGGCCGGCGAACACGCGCGGCTGCATTTCCTGGAAGCCCGGCAGCGGCTTGGAGGCCGGGTCGGCGGCCAGGGTCAGGGTGTCGCCAACCGGCGCGCCGTGCACGTCCTTGATGCTGGCCGTGACCCAGCCCACTTCACCGGCCCGCAGCGCCGGCAGCACCTTGCGCTTGGGGGTGAACACGCCGACGTTGTCGACCTGGTGGGTACGGCCGGTGGACATCACCTGCAGCTTGTCGCCGGCCTTGATCTGGCCCTGCATCACGCGCACCAGCGAGACCACGCCCAGGTAGTTGTCGAACCACGAGTCGATGATCAGCGCCTGCAGCTTGTCGGTATCGCGCGGCACCGGCGGCGGAATGCGATGCACGATCGCCTCCAGCACGTCGACCACGTTCAGGCCGGTCTTGGCACTGACGGGCACCGCGTCGGTGGCGTCGATGCCGATGACGGCCTCGATTTCGGCCTTGGCGCGCTCGATGTCGGCGGTGGGCAGGTCGATCTTGTTGATCACCGGCACCACTTCCAGGCCCTGCTCGACAGCGGTGTAGCAGTTGGCCACCGACTGCGCTTCCACGCCCTGGGCCGCATCGACCACCAGCAGCGCGCCTTCGCAGGCGGCCAGCGAGCGGCTGACTTCATAGGAGAAGTCGACGTGCCCGGGGGTGTCGATGAAGTTCAAGTGGTAGGTCTGGCCGTCTTTTGCCACATAGGGCAAGGAGACCGACTGGGCCTTGATGGTGATGCCGCGCTCGCGCTCGATCGGGTTCGAGTCGAGCACCTGCGCCTCCATTTCGCGGGCCTGGAGGCCGCCGCAAAGTTGGATGATGCGATCGGCCAGCGTGGACTTGCCGTGGTCGACGTGGGCAATGATGGAGAAGTTGCGGATGAATCGCATCGAATCAGAAGACATAGGTGGCGGCGGCGCGTCGCGTCGTCAGGATGACTGCGGATTATCGCATGGCCGGCCCGGTCCCGCGTGCGGCCGCCCGCGATTGGCGTGATCGGCCCGCCAGAAACGACCGGGCCCGCCGAAGCGGGCCCGGAAACGTAGCGCTGGCGGGGGCTTTACTGCCCGGCCTTGATCGCCACGAAGGCGCTGTTGCCGGTGGCCCGGACCAGCAGCATGACCACATCGCCCTTCTTGTAGGTGGCCAGCGCCTTGTCCAGCCCGGCCACGCTGCCAACCGGGGTACGCCCGACCTGCAGCACCACCATGCCGGGCGAAACGCCGGCGTCACGCGCGGAGGCGCCATTGACGCGGGTCACCCGCACGCCCTCGCCCGCCCCCAGGCCCAGCTGCTTGCGCTGGGCGGCGGTCAGGTCGGCCACCTCCAGCCCCAGCAGGGCGTTGGAGCCGGTCTGCGGCGCGGCGGCCTCGGCGGTGGGCCGGGTCGTGCCGCGTTCGGCATCGTCGGCCAACTCGGTCAGGGTGGCGCTGATTTCACGCTCCTTGCCGTCCCGGACCACGCCCAGGCGGACCTTGCTGCCCGGCGGCAGCGCGCCGATCAGCGGCGGCAGGTCGCTGAAGGTATTGATCGGGCTGCCGTTCACCGAGCGGATCACGTCGCCCGGTTCCACCCCGGCCTTCAGCGCGGCACTGCCCGGCACCACTTCATTGACCAGGGCGCCGCGGCTGTCGGACAGGCCCAGGCCCTGCGCCTTGAGCCCGTCGATCGGCCCCACGGCGGCGCCCAGCTGCCCGCGGCTGACCCGGCCGGTCTTCTTGATCTGCTCGACCGCGCCCATCGCCAGGTCGATCGGGATCGCGAAGCTGATGCCCATGTAGCCGCCGGAGGCGGAGAAGATCTGCGAGTTGATGCCGACCACCTCACCGCGGGTATTGAGCAGCGGGCCGCCCGAATTGCCCTGGTTGATGGCCACGTCGGTCTGGATGAACGGCACGTAGCGCTGGTCGGCGCCGCCGGTGCTGCGGCCCACGGCGCTGACCACGCCGGCGGTGACCGAGTGGTCCAGGCCGAACGGCGAGCCGATCGCCACCACCCACTGGCCCGGCTTGAGCGTGTTGGAATCGCCCACGCGCACGGTCGGCAGGTTCTTGCCGTCGATCTTGAGCAGGGCCACGTCGTACTGCTGGTCGCTGCCGATCACCTTGGCGGTGAATTCGCGGCGGTCGCCCAGCTTGACCTTCACTTCGCTGGCGTCGGCGACCACGTGGTAGTTGGTCAGCACGTAGCCGTCGGCGGAGATGATGAAGCCCGAGCCCATGCCGCGGCCCTGGATGCGCGGGCTGTCGTCCTGGCCACCGGGGCCCTGCCCCGGCATCTGGAAGTCCGGGCCGAAGAAGCGCCGGAAGAATTCGGGCATCTCATCGTCGCCGCCCGGGCCCATGCCGCGGGCCTGGCGGTTGCTGCGCACGATGGTGGTTTCCACGTTGACCACGCCAGGGCCGACCTGTTCGACCAGGTTGGTGAAGTCCGGCAGGCCGCTGACCAGCTGCGGGGCGGGCGCGCGGGGCGCCGCGGCGGGGGCCGGGGCGGCGGGAGCGGCAGGGGCCGGCGCCTGGGCGCAGGCCATCAACGGCAGGGTCAGGGCCAGCAGGGTCATGGCCTGGCTACGCATGCGGGGAGTCATCGGACGTCAGCCTCCGGATCGGGACGTGGGGAAAAGCGGGGGCGTTCCGGCCACAAGGCTGGACGCAGGGTGTGCTGGAGCGGGTGCGACGACAGGGTCAGTCGCGATGCCGGCGCGGCGCGGGGGCGGCCGGGTCGACCTCCTGCAGGCGCGGCTCGAACGGGTAGAACGCGGCCTGCGGCTCCTGCGTGGAGAAGCTGGCGTTCAGCGCCCCGCCAGCCGCCGGGGCCAGGGTCGAGCGCGGCCACGGCTTGGCCTGCAGCGCGGCGACATCGCCGAACGGCAACGCACGGGCATTGGCGGCCGGCACCACCGGCACCGGCACGGCCTGGCTGGCCACGGCACGCTGCGGCTCGACGCTGCGTTCGCCGGCGCTGCGCGCGGCCTGCTGGGTACGGGTGGCACTGGCGCGGCGCACGGCGGCCACGTCCTGGCGACGGCTGGCGGCAGCGACGGCCGCAGCCGGCACGGCGGCCACGGCGACCGCCGCATCCACTGCCGCAGGCGAGACCGCCGGAGGGCTGGGCGGCAACTGGGCCTGGCTGGCAATGATGGTGGTGGCGGGCGCGTCGAGCGGCGTCTCGCTGGGCAGCTGTTCGCGGGTCATGAACATCGCCACGGCGGCGACCGAGGCGGCCAGCGCGGCGCCACCGCCCCAACGACGCCAGCCAGTGCGACGTTCGCGACTGCGTTCGACCGGGGTCACTGGGGCCAGCGGAGCCGGTTCGGCGGCGACCGCACCGCGTACTCGCGCGGCGAAGTCCACCGGGGCCGGTGCGCAGGCCTGGCCGCGCAGCACGTCGCCCAGCAACTGCCAGCGCTCGTGGCAACCGGCCAGCGCTTCATCGTGCTCCAGGCGGCGCAGCATGAAGCGCGCCTCGTCGGGCGACAGTGCGCCATCGACCAGCGCCGACAGCTGCTGGCGGTTGTGGATGTCGATCTTGTCCGGCGTGGTACCGGCGGTTCCAGGGATTGGCATGTGTTCGCTCATACGCGGCTCTTCTCGCGGGTGGCACTGCCGATATCCAGCAGCGGCCGAAGTTCAGTGTCGATCGCCTCGCGGGCGCGGAAGATCCGCGACCGCACGGTGCCGATCGGGCACCCCATCTTCTGCGCGATATCTTCGTAACTCAGCCCGTCCACCTCGCGCAGGGTGATGGCCGATCGCAGTTCTTCCGGCAATGCCGCCACCGCCTTCATCACCGTCTGCTCCAACTCCTGGCGCATCAACTCGCGCTCGGGGGTGTCGGTGTCGCGCAGGCGGGTGCCGCTGTCGAACTGCTCGGCGTCACCGATGTCGATGTCATCGGTGGGCGGGCGGCGGTTGTGGGCGGCAAGGTGGTTCTTGGCAGTATTCACGGCTATCCGGTGCAACCAGGTATAGAACTGGGCGTCGCCCCGGAAACTGCCGATCGCGCGGTACGCGCGGACGAACGTGTCCTGTGCGACGTCCTGACATTCACTCCAGTCGGCGATGTAGCGCCCGATCAGCGCCACGATCCGATGCTGGTACTTGCGCACCAGGACATCGAACGCCGCACTCTCGCCGCGCTGCACGCGCCGGACCAGCTCCAGGTCCAGCTCCTGTGGTGTTTCAACCTCGGCCATGTGGGGCCGCACTCCTGTCAGCCCGACCAACGTCGAGCAATGAGACTGCCAATCCCGGGAAAAGTTCAGCGACCGATCACACGACGCCGCACCAGCTTTTAACCACCGTTCCGTTAAGGTTCCCGCTCACGGCACTGAACCGGGCCCGCCCATCCCCCAGCTATTGGGATTTGACGGGGAGGAAACAACCTCTGGATCATAGCCCCCTTCTCCATACACAACCGGATGGAACGTTCCCATGCTCTCAGGCTTCGATGGGCTCCGCTTCGCACATTGGCACCCGCAGATCCGTGATGATGGTGTGGTGGTGCTCAGCCTCGACCGCCACGACAGCAGCGTCAACGCGATGTCCCAGGACGTGCTGCTGGAACTGGGCGACCTGATCGAACGCATCGCCATGGACCCGCCCAAGGCGGTGGTGATCCAGTCGATCAAGCCGGCCGGCTTCATTGCCGGCGCAGACTTGAAGGAGTTTCAGGAATTCGACCGCCGCGGCACCGTCAACGACGCCATCCGCCGCGGCCAGAGCACCTACCAGAAGCTGGCCGAGCTGCCCTGCCCGACCGTGGCCGCCATTCACGGCCATTGCCTGGGCGGCGGCACCGAGCTGGCGCTGGCCTGCCGCTACCGCGTGGCCTCCAATGATCCGTCCACCCGGATCGGCCTGCCGGAAACCCAGCTGGGCATCTTCCCCGGCTGGGGCGGCAGTTCGCGCCTGCCGCAACTGGTGGGTGCACCGGCGGCGATGGACATGATGCTGACCGGTCGCAATCTGTCGGCATCGGCCGCGCGCAGCATCGGTCTGGTCGACAAGGTCGTGGCCCCGGCGGTGCTGCTGGATACCGCGGTGGCACTGGGGCTGTCGGGCACCACCCGCCCGTTCAAGCAGCGCGCGACCGCCTGGGCCACCAACACCTGGCTGGCGCGCAAGCTGCTGGCCCCGCAGATGGCCAAGCAGGTGGCGCGCAAGGCCAAGAAGGACCACTACCCGGCGCCGTACGCGCTGATCAATACATGGGCGCGCACCGGCGGCAGCCCGATCCAGACCCGTCTGGACGCCGAACGCCGTGCGGTGGTGAAGCTGGCCGGCACCCCGACCGCGCGCAACCTGATCCGCATCTTCTTCCTGACCGAACGCCTGAAGGCGCTGGGTGGCAAGGACCATGGCATCAGCCACGTGCACGTGGTGGGCGCCGGCGTGATGGGCGGCGATATTGCGGCGTGGTCGGCCTACAAGGGCTTCAACGTGACGCTGCAGGACCGTGAGCAGCGTTTCATCGACCCGGCCATGGAGCGCGCGCAGGCGCTGTTCGCCAAGAAGGTGAAGGACGAGAGCAAGCGCCCGGCCGTGGCCGCACGGCTGAAGGCCGATCTGGCCGGTGAAGGCGTGGCGCTGGCCGATCTGGTGATCGAGGCGATCATCGAAGATGCCGACGCCAAGCGTTCGCTGTACCAGACGCTGGAGCCGAAGATGAAGGCCGGTGCGTTGCTGACCACCAACACGTCGTCGATTCCGTTGCTTGAGCTGCGCGACCACATCGAGCACCCGGCGCAGTTCGCCGGCCTGCACTATTTCAACCCGGTGGCGCAGATGCCGCTGGTGGAGATCATCCACCACGACGGCATGGCGCCGGAGACCGAGCGCCGGCTGGCGGCGTTCTGCAAGGCGTTGGGCAAGTTCCCGGTGCCGGTGGCCGGGACGCCGGGGTTCCTGGTCAACCGCGTGCTGTTCCCGTACATGCTGGAAGCGGCCACGGCGTATGCGGAAGGCATTCCGGGCCCGGTAATCGACAAGGCGGCGGTGAAGTTCGGTATGCCGATGGGCCCGATCGAACTGCTGGATACGGTGGGGCTGGACGTGGCCGCCGGCGTGGGCAAGGAGCTGGCGCCGTTCCTGGGCCTGCAGATTCCGGCGGCGCTGCAGACGGTGGAACCGGGCAAGCGCGGCAAGAAGGATGGCCAGGGTATCTACACGTGGCAAAACGGGCGGGCGCAGAAGCCGGACGTGCCGGCCAATGCAGAGGTGCCTGCGGATCTGGAAGACCGTCTGATTCTGCCGCTGCTCAACGAGGCGGTGGCGTGCCTGCACGACGGGGTGGTGGCCGATGCGGATCTGCTGGATGCGGGGGTGATTTTCGGGACCGGGTTTGCACCGTTCCGCGGCGGTCCGATCCAGTACATCCGGGCGACTGGTGCGGACGCGCTGGTGGAACGTTTGAAGGTGCTGCAGCAGCGGCACGGGGAGCGCTTCGCGCCGCGCCCGGGTTGGGATGCGGCGGTGTTGCGTGAGCCGTTGATGTAAGCCGGGCTGCCGCCCGGCACCTGCCGATGCAACGGCAACTGCAAGTGCAACTGCAACTGCAACTGCAACTGCAACTGCAACGGCCAGAGCGCAAGCGGAGAGCGTAAAGCGGCTCTGGACTGGATCGGGGCTGGCGGGGTGGGTCAGGTGGCGGGGGACGCCGTGAACCCATCCCTGGGGGCTTGGTCGCGCCATCCATGGCGCTCACACCCCCGCCACCTGACCCACCCCGCCTTCGATAGTTGGCCGGTGACGGCATAAACGCCGACGCGTATCGCCGGGCTCTGCCCGGCTGCTGTCGCCGCGACGAAATGCTGCCGGGCATCGTCCGGCGCTACTTGGGCTGTTGGCGCAACACCCTGTTGCCCGAATGGGGCATGCAGGGGGTGTGTCTGCATGCGATCCTGCTGGTCTGTCCACGCCAGCGAGAAAGCCCGCATGACGACGATCATTGCGCCCCGTGTCCACGATATCGGCGGTCTGCAGGTGCGCCGCGCCGTGCCTACCCTGCAGGCGCGCAGCGTCGGTCCGTTCGTGTTCGTGGACCAGATGGGTCCGGCGGTGCTTGCGCCGGGGACGGGTATCGATGTGCGTCCGCATCCACACATCGGGTTGGCCACCGTGACGTTCCTGTGGTCCGGTGCGATCGGTCACCGCGATACGTTGGGGTCGGATCAGGTGATCCGCCCCGGTGACGTCAACTGGATGACCGCCGGGCGCGGCATCGCGCATTCCGAACGTACCCCGCCGCCCGAGCGCGAGCACGATCACCCCATCCACGGCATGCAGACCTGGGTGGCGCTGCCGAAGAGCTTCGAGGAAACCGATCCCGGGTTCTTCCACCACGCGGCGGCCACCCTGCCGCAGCAGCGCCGTGACGGTGCCTGGCTGCGCGTCATCGCCGGGCGGGCCTATGGCGAAGAGTCGCCGGTGAAGGTGTTCGCGGACACGTTGAATGTGGCGATCGATCTGGATCCGGGTGCGGAAATCGACCTGGATACCGGCCATGTCGAGCGCGCCCTGTACATCCTCGAAGGCGAGGCGCAGCTGGACGGCGTGGATCTGCCGGCGCAGCACCTGGTGATTCCGGAACTCAATGCGCGCGGCCGCCTGCGCGCGAAGACGCCGGTCAAGGCGATGCTGCTCGGCGGCGAGCCGCTGGATGGGCCGCGCCACCTGTGGTGGAACTTCGTGTCCAGCTCCACCGAGCGCATCGAGCAGGCCAAGCACGATTGGGACGCCGGGCGTTTCGGCACCATTCCCGGCGACGACAAGGAATTCATTCCGCTGCCCACCTACTGAGGCAATGCCGTTCGTCGGCGCCTTGACGCGGCGTTCACCCCGATGAACCGCGATTCAGCTACGGTCTGCCTGCCCGTCCCGGGCGTCTGGTGGAGAACGATCGATGAGCATGGGCAAACGTCTGGCCGCGGAGTTTCTCGGCACGTTCTGGTTGGTTCTGGGGGGCTGCGGCAGCGCGGTGCTGGCGGCCAAGTTCGGCGGTGATGGCAATCCGCTTGGCATCGGTTTCGTGGGCGTGGCGCTGGCCTTCGGGCTGACCGTGCTCACCGGCGCCTATGCGTTCGGCCACGTCTCTGGTGCGCACTTCAATCCTGCCGTCAGCCTGGGGCTGTGGGCCGGCGGCCGGTTCCCGGCGCGCGACCTGCTGCCCTACATCGTGGCCCAGGTGCTGGGCGGGATCCTGGCCGGTTTCATCCTGCTGCAGATCGCTTCGGGCGCCCCCGGCTTCGCCATCGACGGCAGCCAGGCGGGCGCATTCGCCAGCAATGGTTACGGCGCCCTGTCGCCGGGTGGCTACAGCGTGGCCGCTGCGTTCCTGTGCGAAGTGGTGCTCACCGCCTTCTTCCTGGTGGTCATCATGGGCTCCACCCACGGCAACGCCCCGGCCGGTTTTGCGCCGATCGCCATCGGGCTGGCGCTCACCCTGATCCACCTGATCAGCATTCCGGTGACCAATACCTCGGTGAATCCGGCGCGCTCCACGGCGGTGGCGGTGTTTGCCGGCAGCGGCGCGCTCAGCCAGCTGTGGCTGTTCTGGCTGGCCCCGCTGCTGGGCGGCCTGATCGGCGGCATCGCCTACAAGTGGATCGGCACCGAGCCGCGCTGAGCCTCGGCGGCCGGGCCGATACGGTCCTGGCCGCCTGATTCAACGCGTCGTGGTCTGCAGATGGGACCATCTGAAACAGTTATTTGTAGATCCAGTCACATTCCGTTAAGGTCCGAATCACCACGCCGTCACCTGGCAGGCGAGGTACTCCGGGACGCGCATGGGGAAATGCGCACGGACGGCCTGGGTTGTCTGCGGCCCCCGGAACCCCTCTGCCAGCACGACGCGCGGCCACTTCGACCTTTGGGGGAAGCCATGAACATCCTGCGCGCTGCCGTGTGCCTGAGCCTGTTGTTGTTGTCTGCTGCGGCCGTCTCGGCCCAGTCCTCGAACGTGTGCCCGTCCCTGCCCGCCGACAGCGGCCTGCAATGGCAGGAGCAGGCGCAGGCCGATTTCGTCCTGTGCAAGGCCAGCACCGGTGATGGCCGCGAAGTGCTCAGCCTGATGCTGACCGCACGCGACCCGAACCTGCCGCTGACCCGGCCGCTGCGCCAGGAAAAGGGGGTGTTCGCCGGTGAATCGCTGTACTGGTACCAGCCCGACCTGGGCGGCCAGCAGCCGCCGGGCTACGAAACGCGCCGCATCACCGTGGTGAAGTTCGACAAGAACCGCTACGCGCAGATCGCGCTGTATGCCGGCGATGCCAAGGAGCTGGGCGCGTTGCAGTCGCTCACCCAGGGCATGAACCTCACGCCCGCGGCGGTCGCCGCAGGGCGCTGAGATGGCCGGGAATGTGCATGGCGCACATCCCGGTAGTGCCGGCCGCTGGCCGGCTGCGCCCCTGCCTCCAGGCTCCATCGGGTTGCCGGCCAGCGGCCGGCACTACCCGTGCTCCCCCAGCGTGATGCGGTTGCCGGCCAGCGGCCGGCACTACCTGTGCTTTTGCAGCGTGATGCGGTTGCCGGCCAGCGGCCGGCACCGCCCGTGTTTCCGCAGCGTCATGGGGGTGCCGACCGTTGGCCGGCACCCCCGGTCAGAAGCGGCCTTCCTGGAAATCGACGAAGGCCTGCATCAGCTCCTGGCGGGTGTTCATCACGAACGGCCCGTGGCGCATCACCGGCTCGCGCAGCGGTCGCCCTGCCACCAGGATCAGGCGTGCACCCTCGGCGCCGGCCTGCAGCTGCAGCAGTTCGCCGCCGCCCAGCACCGCCAGTTCCTGGCGCGCCACCGGACGTGCATCCTCGCCCTGCCCCACCGTCAGCCCGCCTTCGAACACGTACGCGAACGCGTTGTGCCCTTCCGGCAAGGTGTAGTCCCAGCGCGCGTTGGCGTCCAGGGTGATGTCCAGGTACACCGGGTCGGTGGCCGGCTGCACGATCGGGCCGATGACCTCGCCCACCTGGCCGGCAATCACCTTCACCTGCACGCCGTCGCCGGGCGCGGTGACGGGAATGCGCTCGGGCGCGAATTCCTGGTACTTCGGGTCGGTCATCTTGTCGCGCGCGGGCAGGTTCACCCACAGCTGGAAGCCGCGCATCTGGCCCGATTCCTGCTCGGGCATCTCCGAATGCACCAGCCCACGGCCGGCGGTCATCCACTGCACGCTGCCCGGGGTAAGCAGGCCTTCGTTGCCGTGGTTGTCCTTGTGCCGCATGCGCCCGTCGAGCATGTAGGTGACGGTTTCGAAGCCGCGGTGCGGATGGCTGGGGAAGCCGGCGATGTAGTCCTCGGCGCGGTCGGTGCCGAATTCATCCAGCAACAGGAACGGGTCCAGGTCGGGCAGCGAGGGGCCGCCGATCACCCGGGTCAGGCGCACGCCGGCGCCATCGGAGGTGGCCATGCCACGGATCGTGCGCTGTACGCGCACCGGGGTTGGGCTGCTCATCTCGACTCCAGCAAAGGGAAACCAGCCAACAAGATGGGCGCCCGGGTGGCAGCCGCCAATCGCCACGCCCGCAACCGATTGTTCCAGCGGTGGCGTTCGCACCCCGTGCAGGCGCGCGCGTCCACCGGGCCGTTGTCCGTATCGGCACGCACGCCACGTTGCGACCTACGACCAAAGTACTAGCGGCAAGCACCTGCGTTTGCATTGACCCCATCGGTGCCAAGGCAGACTCTTACGACGATCTCCAGGGAGACGCAATCTCATGAAAGGTTTTTCCAAGCTGGGCTGGGCCGCGCTCGCGCTGCTCGGCGCGTTCTGTCTGGGCGTGGTCGCACTGCGCCGTGGCGAACACATCAATGCGCTGTGGATCGTCGTCGCCGCGGTGTCGATCTACCTGATCGCCTACCGCTTCTACAGCCTGTTCATCGCCGACAAGGTGATGCAGCTCGACCCGACCCGGGCCACCCCGGCGGTGCTCAACAACGACGGCCTGGACTACGTGCCCACCAACAAGCACGTGCTGTTCGGCCACCACTTCGCCGCGATCGCCGGTGCGGGACCGCTGGTGGGCCCGGTGCTGGCCGCGCAGATGGGCTACCTGCCCGGCCTGCTCTGGCTGGTGGTCGGCGTGGTACTGGCCGGCGCGGTGCAGGACTTCATGGTGCTGTTCATCTCCAGCCGCCGCAACGGCCGCTCGCTGGGTGACCTGGTGCGCGAGGAGATGGGCCAGGTGCCCGGGACCATCGCGCTGTTCGGCGCCTTCCTGATCATGATCATCATCCTGGCGGTGCTGGCGATGGTGGTGGTCAAGGCGTTGGCCGAAAGCCCGTGGGGCATGTTCACGGTGATCGCCACCATGCCCATCGCGATCTTGATGGGCGTGTACATGCGCTACATCCGCCCCGGCAAGATCGGGGAGATTTCGGTCGTCGGCCTGTTCCTGCTGTTGGCGGCCATCTGGTACGGCGGCAAGGTGGCCGCCGATCCCGTCTGGGGCCCGGCCTTCACCTTCACCGGCATCGAAATCACCTGGATGCTGATCGGCTACGGCTTCGTGGCCTCGGTGCTGCCGGTGTGGCTGCTGCTGGCACCGCGCGACTACCTGTCCACCTTCCTCAAGATCGGCACCATCGTGGCGCTGGCGATCGGCATCCTGATCGTCATGCCGGAACTGAAGATGCCGGCGCTGACCCAGTTCGCGGCCAGCGGTGACGGCCCGGTCTGGAAGGGCGGCATGTTCCCGTTCCTGTTCATCACCATCGCCTGCGGCGCGGTGTCCGGTTTCCATGCGCTGATCGCCTCGGGCACCACGCCGAAGCTGTTGGCCAATGAGCGCCACATGCGCTACATCGGCTACGGCGGCATGCTGATGGAATCGTTCGTGGCGGTGATGGCGCTGGTAGCGGCCTCGATCATCGACCCGGGCGTCTACTTCGCGATGAACAGCCCGGCGGCGGTGATCGGTGCCGATGCCGCCTCGGCCGCGCACTTCATCAGCACGACCTGGGGCTTTGCGATTACCCCCGAGCAGCTGGAAGCCACCGCACTGGCCATCGGCGAGCCGACCATCCTGCACCGTGCCGGTGGTGCACCCACGCTGGCGGTGGGCATCGCGCAGATCCTCCACCAGGCGATTCCCAGTGGCAGCAACGCGATGATGGCGTTCTGGTACCACTTCGCGATCCTGTTCGAAGCGCTGTTCATCCTGACCGCGGTGGATGCCGGTACCCGTGCCGGTCGCTTCATGCTGCAGGACCTGCTGGGCAACTTCATCCCGGCGCTGAAGAAGACCGAATCGTGGACGGCCAACATCATCGCCACGGCCGGTTGCGTGGCGCTGTGGGGCTACCTGCTGTACACCGGCGTGAAGGATCCCTTCGGCGGCATCCAGACCCTGTGGCCGCTGTTCGGCATCTCCAACCAGATGCTGGCCGGCATTGCGCTGATGCTGGGCACGGTGGTGCTGTTCAAGATGAAGCGCGAGCGCTTTGCCTGGGTGACCGGCGTGCCGGCGGTGTGGCTGCTGATCTGCACCACGTATGCGGGCCTGATCAAGATCTTCGACAAGAACCCGGCCCAGGGCTTCCTGGCCCAGGCGCACAAGTTCCAGGACGCAATCGCCACCGGCACCATCACCGCGCCGGCCAAGAGCCTGGACCAGATGCACCAGATCGTGGTCAACGCCTACGTCAACACCAGCCTGACCGTGTTGTTCCTGTTCGTGGTGTTCTCGATCCTGTTCTATGCGATCAAGACCATCGTGCAGGCGCGCCGCAACCCGCAGCGCACGGACAAGGAAACCCCGTACGTGGCGCTGCAGCCGCACCAGATGGCGGACCTGTGATGAGTACTGAACTGGTTCCCGTTGGGCAGTACCAGGCGCACCGCCGGTTGTGGCGGCGCCTGGTGCAGACCGCACGCCTGTGCTGCGGCATCCCCGACTACGACAACTACGTGCGCCACGTGCTCGACAACCATCCCGACCGCGTGCCGATGGACTACAAGACCTTCTTCCGCGAGCGCCAGGAGGCGCGCTACGGCGGCAGGAACGGGGGCCGCTGCTGCTGAGCGGCGACATCGGTGGAGTACCGGAACGGCGGCGCGAAAGCGCCGCCGTTTTTTCATGGCGGGAGCCGGTTGTCGGCCGGTTCGCATGAACCACATACGGTTCGGCTGGTTCCCGTGAACCTCACCGGGTTTGGTCGGCACCCGTGAACCTCACCGGGTTCGACCGGTTCCCGTGAACCGCACCTCGTTCCGGCGGCGCCCGTGAACCTTACCTGGTAGTGCCGGCCGCTGGCCGGCTCCTCATGAACCCACGGTTTCACCTGGAGCCGGCCAGCGGCCGGCACTACCTCTCCGTCGATATTGCGAGGAGCCGGCCAGCGGCCGGCACTACCTTTGCGTCGATATTGCGAGGAGCCGGCCAGCGGCCGGCACTACCTTTGCGTCGATATTGCGAGGAGCCGGCCAGCGGCCGGCACTACCCGTTATTCGGTCAGGGTTACCGGGGTCAGCGTGACCTTGGCGTTGTTGGCCGCGCCCATGCGGTCGGTGTAGGCCTGCCCGCGCTGCAGCAGGTAGAAGCTGTCCAGGTAGTCGGTGTCGTTGGCGAACCAGGTGGTCGGCATCGCCTTGAGGATGGCGCCGGCGATGTCGGCGATCACCGCGTACTCCGGTGCGAACGCACCCAGTGCCGCCTTGACGCCATCGGTCAATGCCACCAGCAGGTCCTGGTAGTTGGTGTCGCCGTCATCTTCGAACAACTGCACATTGGCCGCGTCGAAGCGATAGTTGCCCCAGATGACCAGCGGTTGGCCGGGCGTGTAGTCGGTGGTGTCGTGGTCCAGGTACGGCAGGGTCAGCGTGGCCATCTCCGGTTCGGCCGCGCCGATCTGCAGGCCCGACACCACCGCGAACACCTCCGCGCCGCCCAGCGCCCACGGCTCCTGGTCGTCGGCCAGGCGGATGCGGTCCAACCGGGTCAGGTCGAGCGAGGCGCTGCCGTTGGCGGCCAACCGGATGCGGTCCGGCGATTGCAGGCCGCGCGCCTGCAGCCCCGCATTGACCACCGCCATGCCCTCTTCCACCGCCGTGCGCGTATCCACGTCGACGATCAATACCGGGAAGGCCGGGGCGGTGCGCGCGTCCAGCGTGTGGCGACGCCCCTGCGGGTCGTAGGCGGTCAGCGTGGTCCAGTGACGGTCATTGCCGCGTGGCAACACCGCCACCCATAGCTGCGCGGCGGGCACGTCGGTCAGCCGGGTACCAGCGGGGACGTAGGCGCGCAGTTGCAGCAGGTCCGCGCCCGCGGTGGGCAACCCTTTCTGCTGGCGCAGCTGGCGATCCTGGGCAGCCAGCGT
The DNA here is from genome assembly GCF_000661955.1 of Stenotrophomonas rhizophila. Lineage (NCBI taxonomy): Bacteria > Pseudomonadati > Pseudomonadota > Gammaproteobacteria > Lysobacterales > Lysobacteraceae > Stenotrophomonas > Stenotrophomonas rhizophila. The sequence goes on along the minus strand of NZ_CP007597.1, from coordinate 1,287,184 downwards.
GCGCGAGGCCTGGGTGCGCGCCTGCGGGTCGAAGCGCGCCATCACCCGGGCCAGCGGCACGCCGTCGGGGCGCGTGGCGAGGGCGCCGGTCACCGCCGTGGCGAAGCCCGGCTGGGCGATCAGCGCGGCCACATCACGGGCACTGGCATCGGTAATGGCCTGCACATCGGCGCGCTCGATGCGCGCGGTCTGGGCAACGGCGGTGGCGCTGGCCAACAACAGCAGCGCGGTGACACAGCATCGGAACAGTCCCTGCGGTTTCATGCAACGTCCTGGCTGGACGCCGATTGCCATCGGCGGAGATTCCCACCCGTGATGCCCCCTGCCACGGGGTGGCGCATAACGCCGCACGTTACGGGGCAATCGCCGCTGCGTCTGATACCCGTTCCACACTCTGCACGTCGAAGGGTAGAGCCGGCCGCTGGCCGGCTCCAGGCCAATGTCAATTCCCCGGTAGTGCCGGCCGCTGGCCGGCTCCAGGTGACACCATGGGTTGATGTGGAGCCGGCCAGCGGCCGGCACTACCAGTGGCTGCGTGGAGCCGGCCAGCGGCCGGCACTACCGGGTTGGCGGGTCAGGCCCCGGCCATCCATTTGAGGATCAGGCCGGTGACATAGGCCAGGCCGGTGCCGGTGGCGTAGCCCACCGTGCCCAGCAGCACGCCCACCGGAGCCAGCGAGGGATGGAACGCAGCAGCCACCACCGGGGCCGATGCAGCGGCGCCGATGTTGCCCTGCGAACCGATCGCAAAGAAGAACAACGGCGCGCGCAGCAGCTTGGCGGCAATCCACAGCACCAGGATGTGGGTGAGCATCCAGATCGCGCCCAGCGCGAACAGCCACGGGCGATCCAGCAGCGACAACAGGTCCATCTGCATGCCGATGCAGGCGATCAGGAAGTACAGGAACAGCGTGCCCAGGCGCGATGCACCGGCCGACTCCAGCCGCCGCGCGCGGGTGAAGCTCAAGCCCAGGCCCAAGGCGGTGGACAACAGCACCACCCACACGAACGCGCTGTCCAGGCTGAACTGGCTGGCCCAGCTGACGTTGGCCTTGAACCACCCGCTCAGCGGTGCGGCGATGGCATGCGCCAGGCCCACCCCACCCAGTGCCACGCCCACGATCACCATCAGGTCGGTGAGGCTGGGAATGCGGGCGTTCTGCGCTTCATAGGCGGAAATACGCGCCTTCATTTCATCGATGGCCGAGGTATCGGCCCCGTTGCGCGTGTCGATCTGCTGGGCGCGGTTGGCCAGGAACAGCAGCACCGCCATCCACAGGCTGGCACAGGCCACATCCACCACGGCGAACTGGCCGAAGGTGGTGGCGTCGGTGCCGAACACTTCGCGCATTGCGACCATGTTGGCCCCGCCGCCGATCCAGCTGCCGGCCAGTGCGGCCATGCCCTTCCAGGTATCGCCTGCGACGGTTGCCGGATGGATCCAGGACATTGCCTGGAACGACACGATCGCGCCAAGGATGATCCCCAACGTACCCGCGCAGAACATCACCAGCAGCTTCGGGCCCAGCTTGAGGATGCCCTTGAGGTCGATCGACAGGGTCAGCAGCACCAGCGCGGCCGGCAGCAGCACGTCGCGCGCCACCGGGTTGTAGAGCGAGGTGTTGTGGCCGTCGATGAGGCCGGCGGTGTTGTAGATGGCCGGGATGAAGTAGCACAGCAGCAACGCCGGCACCCAGGCGAAGATCTTTTTCAGGCGGGGCGTCGGGCCACTGGCCGCCCAGAAAATCACGGCGAGCGTGGCGGCAATCAGGCCAAGCCCGACGATATCGTTGGTGATCAGGGCCGTACTGGTTTCGGTCGGCATCTTGCCATCCTCTGTCGATCGAAGAAAAAAAAAGCGCCGCATAACGCGGCGCCCTTCCAGAGGTTAACATCATCTTCACGCTGCGCCACCCTGCAGTGCAGCGTTCGCCAGGTCGATTACGTCATCGCGTCGCGCAGTGCCTGCGGAAGCGACGCACCCAGATCCAGAATCACCCGGGTGCCGCGTGGCGCACAGGGCTCCAGCTGCAAGGCCCAGCCCAGGTGGTCGCAGAGTTTGGCGATCAGCTCCAGCCCGATGCCACTCTGCTCATTGCGATCGCCACGCGCCATCCGCGCGTGCACGGCGGCGATTTCTTCCGGGCTCATGCCATGGCCGGGGTCCTGCAGGGTGACTACGGCGGTACTCGACAGCTGGATATGGATGGTGCCGCGGCCGCTGTTCTCGATCGCATTGCGCAGCAGGTTGCCGATGGCGGCCTGCACCACGCCCAGTGGCGCAATGATCTCCACCGGCGCCAGTCCGTCCACCTCGATGCGCAGGTCCTTGTCACCCATCAGGTGGCGATGGTCCTCGATGATGTCTGGCACCAGCTGGTCCAGCGCGATGCGTTCGCCCAGTGCGATCAGGCGCGCCGGGTCGCGCGCGAGCACCAGCAGCAGCTGGATCAACTGTTCCACGCCCTGCGCGGTGCGATGCACGCGCTGCATCTGCACGCGGGCACGTTCGGGCAGGGCCGGCTGCCCCAGCGCCAGTTCGGCCGCACCGGTAATCACCGCGATCGGCGTGCGCAGTTCATGGCTGGCGGTTGTGATGAAGGCCCGCTCACGCTCGACGAACTGCTCGTTGCGGGTGAGGTAATCATTGACTGCGTCGGCGATCACATACAGCTCCGAGCTGCCGCGCGGGTCCACGATCACCCGCTGTCCCGGCACCCCGGGTTTGAGGTGGTCGATGCGCTTGGCCAGAGAACTGAGTGGACGAACGAGTCGGCTGACGCCGAACGAGGCCATCAGCACCGTCACGATGATCATTACCACCCCGGCCAGCATCACCCACCGCGTGGCGAACTCCTCCAGTTCGTGGAAGTCGTTGATGTCCAGCGCCAGCGCCAGCCGGCCAAGGTTATCGGTCTCACGCACCATCACCGCACTGGACCGGCCGTTGATCACGATGCCGTCGTGCAGCCCGGGATGCAGCGTGCGCAGAGGTTGCGGGACGGCGTCACTGCCGTCGATGGTGAAAAGTCGAAGCGTATCGGAGTCCTGCCAGCGGTAATGCGGCTCGTGCTCGATGTGGTTGACGATGCTGTCCAGCTCGGAGTTGAGCAACGCGCGCCAGGCCGAATGCTCGGCATGTTCATGCACGTAGTTGCCCACGCTGAACACCGCGATGGAAATCAGTGCCAGGTACGCCAGCAGCCACCACACCAGCCGGCGGTGCAGTGGCGCAGGCTTATGCGGCTTCATTGCTGGATCCCGAACCGATCAGGCCCAGCCGGTAACCGACCCGCGGCAAGGTGTGGATCAACTTCTGCGCGGAGGCGCCGTCCACACTGCGACGCAGCTCGTAGACATGCGAACGCAGCAGGTCGCCATCGGGTGGTTCATCGCCCCACAGGGCGAACTCCAGCTGCTGGCGGGTCACCGCTGCGGGACTGGCGCGCATCAGCACTTCCAGCAGCTTGCGGCAGGCCGGATACAGGTGCAGCACCCTGCCGTCGCGATAAGCCTCCAGCGTGGCCAGATCCAGCTTGAGATCAGCCACTTCCAGTACTTTGCGCGGGTTGCGCCCATGCGCACGCACCATCAGCGCCTCCAGGCGCACTTCCAGCTCAGGCAGCGCAAAGGGCTTGGTCAGGTAGTCGTCGGCACCGGCACGGAAGCCGGCGATCTTGTCCGGCAGCTCATCGCGCGCGGTCAGCATGATCACCGGCACTTCCGACCCATGCTCGGCGCGTAGGCGGCGCAGCACTTCCGGGCCTTCCATGCGCGGCAGCATCCAGTCCAGGATCACCGCGTCGTAGGCGTGGCTGGCGGCCAGATGCAGGCCGGTGATGCCGTCCGGGGCGACGTCCAGCACGTGGCCACGCGACTCGAAGTAGTCGAACAGGTTGGCGACCAGTTGGCGGTTGTCTTCAATGACCAGGAGCCGCATGGCAGACTCTCGTGAACGGATCGGCGCATGGTAGCCCGATCCATGTCGGAATCCGGTCGCAATGACCCGGCTTCGACGCTTTTCCTACGCTGTCGGGGCGACAGTGATCGTTTTGCTGAAGGATCCTCGCATGTCCGACGCGTTGTTGCTGCGCAATCGCTGGCGGATTCTGGTCTGCGTGGGCATCGTGTTGGCCCTGCTGGCCGGCATGGGCCTGCGCCAACCCTCCCCGCCGGACGAACCCCGATTCGTGCTGGCCGCCCGCGCGATGGTGGACAGCGGCAACTGGCTGCTGCCCCATCGCGGCGGCGAGCTGTACGCCGAGAAGCCGCCCGTGTTCATGTGGATGCAGGCGGCCAGCCACACGGTGTTCGGCGGCTGGGACCTGGCCTTCCTGGTGCCCTCGCTGTTGGCCGGCCTGCTGACCCTGTGGCTGACCTGGGACCTGGCACGACGGCTATGGAACCGGCGGGTGGCATGGTGGGCGGTGCTTGCCTTGTTCAGCTGCCTGCAGTTCGGCCTGATGGCCAAGCGCGCCCAGATCGACATGGTGCTGGTGGCGATGACCACGCTGGCGATGTGGGGCCTGCTGCGCCACCTGCTGGAGCGGCGCAACCTGGGCGCGCTCTGGCTGGCCGGGTTTGCCGCCGGGCTGGGCACAGTGACCAAGGGCGTGGGCTTTCTGCCGTTGCTGGTGCTGCTGCCGTGGGCGCTGTGGCGCTGGCGCAACCGCGATCAGGCGCGCCCTGTGGGTGCGGCAAGCGCACGCAGCCTGTGGTGGCTGCTGCCGGCCTTCCTGCTCGGTACCGCCGTATGGCTGGGGCCGCTGGGCATCGCGCTGTTGAACGATCCCGAGCCCAGCCTGCAGGCCTACGCGCGCGAACTGCTGTTCAAGCAGACCGGCACCCGCTATGCCAATGCCTGGCACCACGTGCAACCGGCTTGGTACTACCTGCAGGTGATGGTCACGTTGTGGCTGCCGGGCAGCCTGCTGCTGCCCGCGCTGCTGCCGGCCTGGTGGCGGCGGCTCAAGCGCCTGGACGGCCGCTACTGGCTGCTGCTGGGCTGGTCGCTGCTTGTGCTGGTGTTCTTCAGTGCCAGCCCCGGCAAACGCGAGGTCTACATCTTCCCGATGCTGCCGCTGCTGTGCGTGGCTGCCGCGCCGTTGCTGCCGGGCCTGCTGCGCAAGGCCGGGGCGCGCTGGCTGCTGCTGGCCTATGTGGCCCTGCTTGCATTGGCCGCACTGTACATCGGCACGCAGTTGCTCAGTGGCAGTGCGTGGGCGCACGCGCAGCTGGCACGGCGCGAAATGCCCGACAGCCTGCTGCCCGTACTCGGCAGCTGGATGCTCGGCTTCGGGGTGGTGCTGGCCGCTCTGGTCGCGTCGCTGCGGCAACGACGCGCCGGGGCATTGGCTGTGCTTACCGCATTCCTTCTGTGGAATCTGTACGGCTGGGGCCTGATGCCCGCGCTGGACCCCTACAGTTCGGCATCGGCATTGATGCAGCGGGTTGGCCAGCGGATCGGTCCGCAGGCCGAGCTGGGCATGCTCGCCTGGCGTGAGCAGAACCTGTTGCAGGCCGATCGCAAGGTCACCGAGTTTGGCTTCAAGCGGCCGTGGGACGAACAATGGCAGGATGCCGGCCCGTGGCTCGCGCAGGCACCGCGGGCACGCTGGCTGCTGGTGCTGGACCAGGCCATGAGCCCGTGTGTGGACCGCTCGCAGGTGATCGATATCGGCAGCAGCAACCGCAACCGCTGGCAGCTGCTGCCCGGCACCGCGTGGCGCACCGATTGTCATTCGCATCTGCAAGGCGCGGCGGCTTCTGAAGACGAGCAGGACTGAACGAATGTCCCACGTGGCCCCGATTTAACCCGGGGCCAACACGGATCCGACCGCTTTCCGACAGCGCGCTGACGACCATGGCTGCGACCCCAACCCGCCGCCTCATCGCCCATGCCCTCAGCGCCCGCTGCAACCGTTGACCTTGTTCCGGTCGTCACCACGTCGAACCCGCGCTTCCTGCGCGGGCATTTGTGGCTGCCCCTGGTGGCGACCCTGGCCGCCAGCACGCTGCTGATGAGCTTCGGCGGGGACCAGTGGCTGGCTGACCAGTTCTATCGGCTGGAGGGCCATCACTGGGCGCTGCAGAACGCCTGGGTCACCAGCCATCTGGTGCACAAGGCAGGCAAGTGGGCGAGTACGGCCGCCGCGCTGGTGGTGATCGTGCTGTGCACGCATGCCTGGCGCAGCGAGCGCGCTGCCGCGTGGCGCTGGCCGCTGCTGTACTTGGTGCTGGCGGTGGCGCTGGGTACCGGCCTGGTCTCGGCGCTCAAGTCGGTGACCAACATGGATTGCCCGTGGGATCTGGCCCGGTACGGCGGTGCGCGCGAGTACATCGGCCTGCTCGCTTCACGGCCACATGACATGGCTCGTGGCATCTGTTTTCCTGCCGGCCACTCAAGCGCGGGATACGCATGGGTCAGCCTGTACTTCTTCGCCCTGATGGTGCGTCCGGCGTGGCGCTGGCGTGGGCTGGTAGTCGGACTGGTGGCAGGTGGGGTGTTCGGCCTGGCCCAGCAGCTGCGTGGCGCGCATTTCCTGTCCCATGATCTGTGGACGCTGGCGACCTGCTGGCTGGTGTCGCTGCTGCTGTACCTGGCGGTGCAACCGCTGCTGAAACGATCGCGCGTGCCTCATAACGCATTGCCACAGGGAGAGCTGGCATGAGTGCGTCCGTACTCCGCACGGGACGGTTCACCGGGCTGGCACGCTGGCGCAGCTGGCGCCCACAGCTGTCGACCGAAGCGCTGATCGTACTGACCAGCGTGTTCTTCGCGCTGGCCTGCAATGGCCTGTTCTGGCACAGCGCCATGGCCACCCACCCGGGCAGCCTGCGCTTTGCCACCTCGCTGCTGCTGTTCCTGGTGGGTGCGCACTGCCTGCTGATGGGCCTGCTGGTGTGGCGGTGGAACGCCAAGGTCGTCGTCGGGGTACTGCTGCTATGTACCGCGATGGCCGCGCACTACATGGGCAGTTACCACATCTACCTGGATGCGGACATGCTGCGCAACGTGCTGGCCACCGACCACAAGGAAAGCCGTGAGCTGATGACCTCGGCGCTGATTGCGCCGCTGGTGTTGCTGGCGTTGCTGCCGATGCTGGTGCTGTGGCGGGTACAGCTGGTCAAGCGCAGCTGGGGCAAGGCGCTGCTGTGGCGCGCCGGCTTCCTGCTGCTCTCGCTGCTGGTGGCACTGGGCGGGGCGATGCTGTCGTTCCAGGAAATGTCGGCGCTGATGCGCAACCAGCGCGAGGTGCGCTACCTGGCTACCCCCGGCAATGTCCTGCTGGGCCTGCCCAAGGCGCTGCGCGGCGACAATCCGATCCAGCGCGCCCCCAAGCTGCCGATCGGCACCGACGCCACCGCCACGCCGCGCGCCGCAGGCAGCCGGCCGCGCTTGCTGGTGATCGTGATGGGCGAAACCGCACGCGCGCAGAACTGGGGTCTGAATGGCTATGCCAGGCAGACCACACCGGAACTGGCGCAGGCCGGGGTGATCAACTTCCCGGACATGCATTCGTGCGGCACCAGCACCGAAGTATCGCTGCCGTGCCTGTTCTCGCCGTACGGTCGCCATGACTACGACGAGAAAAAGATCCGCGCGCACCAGTCGTTGCTGCACGTGCTGGACCGCGCCGGCATCAGCACGCTGTGGCGTGACAACCAGTCCGGCTGCAAGGGGGTCTGCGAAGGCCTGCCGATGCAGGCACTGGACGATGCCAAGCACCCGCAGCTGTGCGCCAACGGACGCTGCATGGACGAGATCCTGATCGACGACCTGGCCGCGCAGGTACGCGCCAAACCCGGCGACCGGGTGGTGGTACTGCACCAGCTGGGCAACCACGGGCCGAGCTATTTCGAACGCTACCCGGCCCGCTTCCGCCACTTCACGCCCACCTGCGACACCGCCGACCTGGGCAAGTGCAGCCGCGAGCAGATCACCAACAGCTACGACAACGCACTGCTGTATACCGACCACCTGCTGTCGCGCACGATCGGCACCCTGAAAGGAATGGACGACTACGACACGGCGATGATCTACCTCTCCGACCACGGTGAATCACTGGGCGAAAAGGGCCTGTTCCTGCACGGCGTGCCGTATGCGATCGCACCGCAGGAACAGACGCGGGTACCGATGACGATGTGGTTCTCCCCATCCTTCGCCGCCAACCGCGGGCTCAACCTCGCCTGCGTGCGCCAGCGCGCGGGCAAGTACACCGACCACGACAACGTCTTCCCGTCGGTCCTGGGGCTGATGCAGGTCAAGACCACGATCTACGAACGCGACCGCGATCTGTTTGCAGGATGCGAGGCTTAGTTTCCTGCTGGCCACTCTCCCCTCTCCGCTTCTGCTTCGCCGGATAGCAAAGACACACGCAGCCAACGTCGGCCATGACCCAAGCGCAATGCTGGTCGATGCCGTTGCCGTTGCCATACGGACCAGCCCTGTGTGAACGGGTCGGTGTGGGTGGGTTGGCGGGACCGTTGGGCGCCATGGGTCCGGCGCATGTGCCGGACGGGTTGGGCAGGACGCCCAACCCCGGTCTTGCCGTTTGTGCAGGACTGCACAAACGCGCAAGGCGCCCACGAGCCTCCAGGGATGGATTCACGGCGTGTCCCGCCAACCCACCCACGCCGACCCGCTTCCGGAGCGTCGCAGCCAACTGCTTTTAAAGGACGAACGGAGCGGACGTTGCTGCCCTGCCCCTTGCGGTGTGACGGACGCTTCACTAGCCTTCGCCGGTCTGTCACCACCCAAGGATGTCCCCGTGAACCACCGCCCGCTCCTGCTGGCCCTGGCTGTCAGTGCTGCCGCACTGACGCTGGCGGCCTGCCAGAAGGAAACGACCCCGGCCGATGCCCCCGCCGCGGCTGCTGCCACCCCGACCGAAACCGCGGACCAGTTCATCGCCCGCGTCAACGCCGAGTACAAGGCCATGTACCCGGAAATGACCTCGGCACAGTGGCTCTCCTCGACCTACATCAACGAGGATTCCGAGCGCGTGGCGGCCAAGGCCAACGAACGCTGGCTCACCGTCCTCAACGGCTGGATCACCCAGGCCGGCACCTATGACGGCAAGCCCATGAGCGAGGATACCAAGCGCCAGATCCACCTCCTCAAACTCATGACCTCCATGCCCGCCCCGCGCGACCCGGCCAAGCTCTCCGAGCTCACCCGCATCGCCAGCCGCATGGAAGGCGCCTACGGCTCGGGCAAGTACTGCACCGATGACGCCAACCCCGCCACCTGCCGCCAGCTTGGCGACCTCGAACAGGTCCTGGCCCGCAGCCGCGACTACGACAAGCAGCTTGACGCCTGGCAGGGCTGGCACGCCACCACCAAACCCATGCGCGCCGACTACCAGCGCTTCGTCGGCCTGGTCAACGAAGGTGCCAAGGAAATGGGCTTCGCCGACGCCGGCCAGATGTGGCGCAGCGGCTACGACATGCCCCCCGAGCAGATCGGCCCGGAAACCGACCGCCTGTGGGAACAGGTCAAGCCCATGTACGAACAGCTCCACTGCTACGCCCGTACCAAGCTGGATGACACCTACGGCAAGGACAAGGCCGAAACCGAGGGTGGCCTGATCGCCGCCCACCTGCTCGGCAACATGTGGCAGCAGGACTGGTCCAACCTCTGGGACCAGCTGGAACCGTATCCCGGCGCCGGCAGCCTGGACATCACCGCCGCACTGGAAAAGCAGTACCAGACCAACCTCAGCGGCGCGCTGGCCAAGGCCGGCGGCAACAACGCCACCATCGAAGCGCAGTTCAAGGCGCAGCGCGAGGCCGAACTGCGTACCGCCAAGCAGATGACTGAACGTGCGCAGGACTTCTACGTCTCGCTCGGCATGCCCGCGCTGCCCAAGTCGTACTGGGACAAGACCCAGTTCATCAAGCCCCTGGACCGCGACGTGGTCTGCCACGCCAGCGCCTGGGACATGAACATGGACGGCGACGTGCGCACCAAGATGTGCATCAAGCCCACCGAAGAAAACTTCACCACCATCTACCACGAGCTGGGCCACATCTATTACGACCTGGCCTACAACCCGCTGCCGCCGCTGTTCCAGGGCGGTGCCAACGATGGCTTCCATGAAGCGATCGGCGACACCATCGTGCTGGCCATGACCCCGCAGTACCTCAACTCCATCGGCCTGGTCGACAAGCCGCAGGAAAGCCGCGAGGCCACCATCAACGCGCAGATGCGCATGGCCCTCAGCGGCGTGTCGTTCCTGCCGTTCGGCCTGATGATCGACCGCTGGCGCTGGGGCGTGTTCGATGGCTCCATCACCCCGGACCACTACAACCAGGCGTGGTGGGACCTGAAGGCCAAGTACCAGGGCGTGGCCCCGGTGGGTGCACGCGGTGAGGAGTTCTTCGATCCGGGCGCCAAGTACCACGTGCCGGGCAACACCCCGTACACCCGCTACTTCCTGGCGCGCATCCTGCAGTTCCAGTTCTACAAGGGCCTGTGCGATGCCTCCGGCTACAAGGGCCCGCTGCACCAGTGCAGCTTCTACGGCAACAAGGAAGCCGGGCAGAAGTTCTGGGCGATGCTGAGCAAGGGCGCCAGCCAGCCGTGGCAGGCCACGCTGCGCGAGATCACCGGCGGCGACAAGCTCGATGCCGGCCCGATGATCGAGTACTTCACCCCGGTCAACGACTGGCTCAAGCAGCAGAACCAGGGCCAGATGTGCGGCTGGAAGGCACCGGCGGCCACCGCCGCGGCCACCCCGGCCGCGACCGCACCGGCGGCACGCTGACCGTGCGCTGGGGCCGGCTCCGGTCGGCTCCATCGCCCCATGAAAAAACCGGCCGAAAGGCCGGTTTTTTCATGTCTGTCGCGGGTGGCTTTTGCCGGATCTGATGACATCCGAACCGACTGCAGCCACGCATGGCGTGGCTCTACCCTCCCCGGCACTCAGGAGTGCGTCGGGGTCTTCAGGCTGGCGGCGAGTTCGGCCTTGAATTGCTCGAAATCCTTGCCGTCGGCCTTGGCCTCGGCATGCGCGGCGTCCTTCAGTGCATCCGAATACACCAGGCGCACCGGCGTGCCCTGGCGTTCGTGCAGTTCGGCGGCCTGCATGATCAGCGCCAGCACGCGGGCGGCACTGGGGGTCTGGCCGGCGATACGGCCGTCCATGCCCAGCACCCATTCGCCATCGCGACGCACCACGCCAGCCAACAGCGTGCGCTGCTGGTCGCGCAGTTCCGCATGCGGTTCGACCGGCGGGGCGGCGGCCTGCTCACGGTTGGCGGCCTGGGTTTCACGGCGCCGGCGGATGTCGCGGCGCAGTTTGGAGGTGGTCGACATCAGGAACGTCCGGACTGCATCAAAGCGCCAAGGATACCGCACGTGCCCCGCCAGGCCGGCCGCTGGCCACCGCCACCCCTCAGTCCAGCACCTTGCCGTGGCGCCAGTACCCCATGAAGGTGATGGCCCGTTTGTCGATCCCGCAGTCCTTCACCAGGTGCCGGCGGATCGCCATCACCGCGCCGGCTTCACCGGCGACCCACGCGTACAGCCCGCCGCCCGGCGCACTGGCCTGCTCCCACAGGATGTCCTGGTCGATGTCGATCTCGGCCAGGTCCTGCTCGGCCGCGCGCAGCCCCAACGGCCCGACCCGCGCCTGCACCGCCTGCTGCAGCAGCTGCCCGTGGGCGGCGCCCTCGCGGGCCAGCCAGAACAGCTGCGCCCCCACCGGGGCCGCCAGCGGCAGCACGTCGGCGTCGTGGGCCACTTCCAGGAAGGCCTGCACCTGCGGCGGATGCGGCCAGCGGGCGAGGTCTTCCAGGATGCCGGCCACCGCCGGCAGCGCGGTCTCATCGGCCACCAGCAGCACCCGCTGCACGTCGGCCGGCGGCTTCCACTCGAATCCCTGGCTGCTGTCGGCCACCTGTGCATCCGGGGCCAGCAGGCCGATGCGGTCGCCGATGCGGGCATGGGTGGCCCAACGCGAGGCCGGGCCGGTCTCCCCGTGCAGGACGAAATCGACGTCGACCTCGCCGGCCTCCGGGCGCAACGCGCGGATGGTGTAGGTCCGCATCGGGGCGCGTTCGCCCTCAGGCAGGGCGCGGTAGCGCGCGTACCAGTCCTCGCCCTGCGGCACCTGCGGCGCGTCCTGGCCGGGCAACGGGAAGAACACCTTGATGCGCTGGTCCGGCCCGTCGGTCTTCATGTTGGCCACGTCGGGCGCGGCGAACACCATGCGGGTCAGCGACGGGGAAAGGACGGTGCGCTGCTTGAGCGCGACGTCGAACAGGCGGTAGGTCTGCTGTGCAGCCATGCAATCACCCTGGAGTGCGGCGGACACGGACGGCCCGCAGGGGAATGTGTTGGCTGTCGTGGTGCACGAACTGGCTGGCGAGCACACAGAATACGCCGCCACCGCACGTTGGCAATGGCGGCGGCACCACGGTTGCGCACGACGCAACCGTGGCGTGCGCGCGGCTTATTCGATGGGCGTCAACAGCGCGCGGCGCTGCTCGCAGTGGCGTTCCCAATACCAGAAACTGGCGCCCACGGCGAAGAAGCCCGCATAGCCCAGCGCAAGATGCAGCGGCTTGGCACTGAGCAGCGGCGAGACCACGCCGGCCACCACGGTGTTGATCATCAGCTGGATGAACATCTGCATCGACGACGCCAGCCCGCGCTGGTGCGGGTACATGTCCAGCACCGCCAACGCCAGGATCGGGAAGATCAGCGCCATGCCCACGCCCCCCAGGAAGATCGGCAGCACCGCCCACGGCAGCATGATCTGCGGCACGGCCAGCACGTAGCCCAGGTTGAGCACCGCCGACACCGCGCACAGGCCGAAGCCGATGCCGATCTGGCGCGGCGCGGTCAGGCGCCCGGCCATGCGCCCGGACAGGAAGGAGCCCATCGTCATGCCGCCGATGGTGGGGATGAACAGCCACGCGAAGCCGCCCTCGCCCAGCTTGAGGTGCTGCATGACAAACACCGGTGCCGAGGCGATGTACAGGAAGATGCCGGAGAAGTTGAACGCGCCGGCCGCCGCCAGCCGCAACAGGCGCGGGTTGGAGCCCATGCGCAGGTAGCTGCGCAGCAGTTCGCGCATCGACAACGGCGTGCGTGCCTCCACCGGGTGGGTTTCAGGCAGCCACTTGCCGGTGGCCAGCAGCAGCACCACCCCGAACAGCACCAGGAACCAGAAAATCAGCGGCCAGTCGCCCCCGCCCAGCAGGATCCAGCCGCCGATGATCGGCGCGATCGCCGGGGCCACGCCGAAGATCATCGACACCTGGCTCATCAGGCGCTGCGCGTCGGCCCCGTGGTACAGGTCGCGGATCACGGCGCGGCCGACGATCACCCCGACCCCGGCGGTGACGCCCTGCAGCGCGCGGAACACCAGCAGCGTGGTCATGTCACGTGACAGCGCGCAGCCGATCGAGGCGCCGATGAACAGCACCAGCCCGCCGATGATCACCCGCTTGCGCCCGAACGCATCGGACAGCGGGCCGTGCGCCAGGCTCATCAGGCCGTAGAACAGCAGGTACACGCTGATGGTCTGCTGCACCGCGACCTGGTCCACCTGCATGCGCTCCCCCAGCAGCAGGAAGGCCGGGAAAATGGTGTCGATCGAGAACGGACCGAACATCGCCAGGCCTGCAAGCAGCAGGGCCAGGCGGCGGGTCGAGGGCGAGGCGGGCGTCATGCGGTCTTCCGTCTGGGCCATGCGCGAATGCACGGCGGGCGCCAGCCCGGAACGGGCGGCGCCAGATGAATACGAGGATCCGGCCATGATAGGCCTTTGCCGGCCCCCGCACCATGCCAACGGGTGCCATTCGGAGGCGTCTGGAGGCCCCATTCATCCCGGGTGGGGCCGCAGTCGGCAAGGCCGCTGGGCTATAATCGCCGGGCTACATGGTGGGAGAAGCGGCGCTTTGTTTTGAAGCACCCGCTGCCGAAGGCGCAACGCCCGTAATCGCTCAGGCCCGATACCACCCGCATCAAAACTCTGGAGAGACCGGCCAGTGCCGGCGCCGAAGGGGCACGAAGCACGCAGATGCGCGCTTTTAAACTCTCAGGCAAAAGGACAGAGGGGCACCCAGGAAGACCGCAAGGTCCGGTGGTTCGCGCGCGTCTGCGATGCACCCCGACCCGGCAGCCTTCCGAACGTGCGTGCCCACTCTTCGAGATGCCAGCCATGTCCCAGAACACCCCTTCCCTGCGCGAGCTTGAACACAGCCACGCGTTCGTCGAACGCCACATTGGCCCCAACGACGCCGAAATCGCGCAGATGCTCGACGTGGTCGGCCACGCCTCGCTGGACGCGCTCACCGATGCGATCGTGCCCGCCGGGATCAAGTCGCCGGCGGCGCTGGCGTTGCCCGAGTCGCTGACCGAAGTGCAGGCGCTGGCCAAGATCCGCGCCATCGCCGACAAGAACCAGGTGTTCCGCACCTTCATCGGCCAGGGCTACTACGGCACGCTCACCCCGAACGTGATCCTGCGCAACGTGCTGGAAAACCCGGCGTGGTACACCGCCTACACCCCGTACCAGGCCGAGATCTCGCAGGGCCGCATGGAAGCGCTGATCAACTTCCAGACCCTGTGCGCCGACCTGACCGGCATGGAAATCGCCAACGCCTCGCTGCTGGACGAAGCCACCGCCGCGGCCGAAGCGATGACCCTGGCCAAGCGTTCGGCCAAGAGCAAGTCCGACACCTTCTTCGTGCACGACGCGGTGCACCCGCAGACGCTGGAACTGCTGCGCACGCGCGCCGAGCCGATGGGCATCGTGCTGCGCGTGGGCACCCCGGCAGAAGCCATGGAAGCCGAAGCCTACGGCGTGCTGCTGCAGTACCCGGACACCTTCGGCCATGTGGGTGACTACAAGGCGCTGGCCGATGCCGTGCACGCGCGCGGCGGCCTGGTTGCCGTGGCCACCGACCTGCTGGCGCTGACCCTGATCGCCGCGCCCGGCGAATGGGGCGCGGACATCGTGGTCGGCAACTCGCAGCGTTTCGGCGTGCCGTTCGGTTTCGGCGGCCCGCATGCCGCGTTCATGGCCTGCCGCGACGCCTACAAGCGCTCGATGCCGGGCCGCCTGATCGGCGTGTCGGTCGACGCCCAGGGCAACGCGGCCTACCGCCTCACCCTGCAGACCCGCGAGCAGCACATCCGCCGCGAGAAGGCCACCTCCAACATCTGCACCGCACAGGTGCTGCTGGCGGTGATGGCGTCGATGTACGCGGTGTACCACGGCCCGGACGGCCTGACCCGGATCGCCCGCCGCACCCACCGCCTGGCCGCGATCCTGGCCAATGCGCTGCGCGCTGCCGGCGTCAACGTGGGCGAGCACTTCTTCGACACCCTGCACGTCAAGGACATCGACGCCAAGGCGATCCACGCCAAGGCCGCGGCGGCGCGCATCAACCTGCGCGCGATCGACAGCGATGCGGTCGGCATCAGCCTGGATGAAACCACCACCCGCGACGACATCGTGGCCCTGGGCCAGCTGTTCGGCGCCAAGGTGGATGTGGATGCGCTGGACGCCAGCACCGCCGACGCGCTGCCGGCCGGCCTGGTGCGCACCAGCGCGTTCCTGACCCACCCGGTGTTCAACACCCACCACAGCGAGCACGAACTGCTGCGTTACCTGCGCTCGCTGGCGGACAAGGACCTGGCCATGGATCGCACCATGATCCCGCTGGGCAGCTGCACCATGAAGCTCAACGCCACCGCCGAGATGATTCCGGTGACCTGGCCGGAGTTCGCCAATATCCACCCGCTGGCCCCGGCCGACCAGGCCACCGGCTACAAGGAACTGATCGAGAGCCTGGAAGCGATGCTGGTGGAATGCACCGGCTACGACGCGGTGAGCCTGCAGCCCAACTCGGGCGCGCAGGGCGAATACGCCGGCCTGCTGGCGATCCGCGCCTACCACCGCTCGCGCGGCGACGACCACCGTGACGTGTGCCTGATCCCGGATTCGGCGCACGGCACCAACCCGGCGTCGGCGCAGATGTGCGGCATGAAGGTGGTGGTGACCAAGACCGACGCCAACGGCAACGTCGACGTTGACGACATCCGCGTCAACGCAGAGAAGTACAGCGACCGCCTGGCCGCGATCATGATGACCTACCCGTCCACGCACGGCGTGTTCGAGGAAGAGGTGGTGGAGATCTGCGAGATCATCCACAAGCACGGCGGCCAGGTGTACACCGACGGTGCCAACATGAACGCCCTGGTGGGCGTGGCCAAGCCCGGCAAGTGGGGCTCGGACGTGTCGCACCTGAACCTGCACAAGACCTTCTGCATTCCGCACGGCGGCGGCGGCCCGGGCGTGGGCCCGTGCGCGGTCAAGTCGCACCTGGCGCCGTTCCTGCCGGGCAAGCTGGGTGACAACGGCCCGGTGGGCATGGTCAGCGCGGCCAGCTTCGGCAGCGCCTCGATCCTGCCGATCAGCTGGATGTACATCACGCTGATGGGCACCGCCGGCCTGCGCAAGGCCACCCAGGTGGCCCTGCTCAACGCCAACTACATCGCCACCCGCCTGGCCCCGCACTTCAAGACCCTGTACACCGGCCGCAACGGGCTGGTGGCACACGAGTGCATCCTGGACGTGCGCCCGCTGGAGAAGACCTCCGGCATCGCCGCCGAGGACGTGGCCAAGCGTCTGATCGACTTCGGCTTCCACGCCCCGACCCTGAGCTTCCCGGTCGCCGGCACGCTGATGGTGGAGCCGACCGAAAGCGAATCGCTGCACGAGCTGGACCGCTTCATCAACGCGATGATCCAGATCCGCGAGGAAATCGCCGCGATCGAAGACGGCCGCCTGGACCGCGAGGACAACCCGCTCAAGCACGCCCCGCACACCGCCACCGCGGTGTCGGCCAGCGAGTGGGCGCACGCCTACCCGCGTGAGCTGGCGGCCTTCCCGCTGGCCAGCCTGCGCCAGCAGAAGTACTGGCCGCCGGTGGCGCGCGTGGACAACGTGTACGGCGACAAGAACGTGATGTGTGCGTGCATCCCGGTGGATGCCTACAAGGAAGACGAGGGCGTGGAGGTCTAAGCCTCCCTGCCCTGCCGCAACAGGAAACGGCCCGCGCAAGCGGGCCGTTTCTGTTTGCGGGATGCCCCGTCGCACGTGATGCCGGTAACGCCGGTCCCTGGCCGGCTGCCATTTCCCCCGGTAGTGCCGGCCGCTGGCCGGCTCCCATTTACCCCGGTAGTGCCGGCCGCTGGCCGGCTCCCACGGATGCCGATCGGCATGGTGCAGAGCCGGCCAGCGGCCGGCACTACCGGGTTTCGATCGGTGAGGTGTTGTGCCGGCCAGCGGCCGGCAGTAGCGTCAATCCGCCCTGCGGCTGGCGCGTACGCGGCGGGCGACTTCACTGCTGATGGCGATCACCGCGGTGAGCGCGGCCCTGCCGCGACAGGAAACGGCCCGCGCAAGCGGGCCGTTTCTGTTTGCGGGATGCCCCGTCGCACGTGATGCCGGTAACACCGGTCCCTGACCAGCTGCCATTTACCCCGGTAGTGCCGGCCGCTGGCCGGCTCCCACGGATGCCGATCGGCATGGTGCAGAGCCGGCCAGCGGCCGGCACTACCGGGTTTCGATCGGTGAGGTGATGAGCCGGCCAGCGGCCGGCACTACCGGGTTTTGATCGGTGGGGTGATGAGCCGGCCAGCGGCCGGCACTACCGGGTTTCGATCGGTGGTGTGTTGTGCCGGCCAGCGGCCGGCAGTAGCGTCAATCCGCCCTGCGGCTGGCGCGTACGCGGCGGGTGACTTCGCTGCTGATGGCGATCACCGCGGTCAGCGCGGCCATCGACAGGAACTGCAGGCGGGTGTGCGACTCGGACAGCAGCAGGCCGAAGATCAGCGCCAGCACGCCCAGGCCGATTACGGTGAGGTACGGGTAACCGGCCATGCGGAACGGCAGGCGGGTGCCGTCGCGGTTGGCGCGGTGGCGCAGGATCAGCTGCGACAGCAGCGAGATCGTCCACACCAGCAGGCAGGTCGAGCCGACGATGTTGAGCAGCACCGGCAGCACCTTGTCCGGGAACAGCAGTTCCATCACCGTGGCCGCAAAGCCGAACAGCACGCTGGCCAGCACCGCGATGATCGGCACCTGGCGCGTGTCGGTCCAGCCCAGCACGGCCGGGGCCTCCTGGCGCTGGGCCAGCGAGTACATCATGCGCGAGGCGCCGTAGAGGTTGGCATTGAGCGCCGACAGCAGCGCGATCACCGCGATCAGGGTAATCGCCGTGGCCGCGCCGGGAATGTTGGCCACCTGCAGCACCGCCGCGAAGGGCGACTTCAGCGCTTCGCTGGTCCACGGCACCACGGCGATGATCACGCTGAGCGAGCCGATGTAGAACACCAGGATGCGCCAGGCCACGGTGCGGATGGCGCGCGCGATGCTGCGCTCGGGGTCTTCGGTTTCGGCCGCGGCCACCGCCACGATCTCGGTGCCGCCAAAGGCGAACACCACCACCAGCAGCGCCGCGCCCACACCGGCCAAGCCCTTGGGCGCGAACCCGCCGTGCGCGGTGAAGTTGGACAGGCCCGGCGAGGCCACGTCCGGCAGCCAGCCCATCAACAGCGCCACGCCGATCAGGATGAAGGCGATGATCGCCACCACCTTGAGGATGGCGAACCAGAATTCGAACTCGCCGAAGTTCTTCACCCCGAGCAGGTTGATCGCGGTGAAGAACAGCATGAAGGCCAATGCGGCCATCGGTACCGGCACCGCCGGCCAGACCGTGGCCAGCAGCCCGGCCGCGCCCACCGCTTCGGCGGCGATCACGATCACCAGCTGTACCCACCACAGCCAGCCCACGGTGGCCCCGGCGGTGGCACCCATGGCGTCGGCCGCGTACACCGAGAACGCGCCACTGGTCGGCTTGGCGGCCGCCATCTCGCCCAGGGCGTTCATCACGATGATCACCAGCGCGCCGGCGACCAGGTAGGACAGCAGCACCGCCGGCCCGGCCGCCTGCACGCCCACGCCCGAGCCCAGGAACAGGCCCGCGCCGATCGCGCTGCCCAGTCCCATCATGATCAGCTGGCGGGGCTTGAGCGCGTGGCCCAGGCGGGGAGCGGCTGGCGTCGGAGTCGGGGATGCGGGCATCGGAATCGCTTGGCGGGCAACAGGTGCAACACGATACCTGTTCGGCCGGGCTGCGGCATAGGCCACAGGGCCCAGCCCGGCCTAGCGGTCGCGCTCGCCGATCTGCGCGCGGTAGCCGCGCGGGGACACCCCCACCTCGGCCTTGAACTTGCGGGTGAACGCGCTCTGGTCGGTGAAGCCGCAGGCCTGGCCGATGCTGGCGATGCTGTCGCCGCCGTGCAGCAGGTGCACCGCCATCTGGATGCGCAGGCGGGTGAGCACCTGCTGCGGGGTCATCTGGAACACCTTGCGGAAGGTGCGCTCCAGCTTGGACAGCGAAAACCCGGTGATGTCCAACAGGGTCTGCATGCGCACGTTCTCGGCGTAATGCGCGTTCAGGTGCGCCAGCGCCAGCCGCAGCTGCTCGTACTGGGTACCCAGGCTGTCCTTCTGGCCGAGGTCGCGCGAAATGCCGATCAGTCCCTTGACCTGCCCGTCCACCAGCAGCGGCCGCTTGCAGGTCAGGCACCAGCCCGGCTCGCGGTTGGCGAACAGGTGCAGCTCCATCAGGTTCTCGATCACCCGCCCGGCCAGCACCTGTTCGTCCTGGCTGGCGTAATCGGCCCCCAGCCCGGTGGGATAGATCTCCGCCGCGGTACGGCCGATCACCTCCTTGCGCGACTTCAGGCCCAGCCGGCGCAGCATGGTCTGGTTGATGTGCGTATAGCGCCCGTCGCGGTCCTTCATGAAGAACAGCACGTCGGGGATCGCATCAAACAGGGCTTCGATGTCGGCAGGTTCTACGCGCATGCGGCAACAGGTGGCGGAAGATTCGGGCCAAGGATACCCGTCCGGCTGCGCGCCACCCAGCGCCAGGGCGCGGCATGTGAAGCGCGGGTGGATGCGCGCCGGGCTTTTCGCACCCGCGATTAACGCCGGCCACGCCAGTGTGGGGGTTGCCTTCCCGCCAGCCCGGAGCCGCCACATGGCCGCCAGCAAGCCCCGCACCAAACCCGCCCCTCCTGCCGACAGCCGTGGCCAAGGGGACGAACTGCACCAGCACGCCGGTGGCACCCACCCGCCGCTGACCACCAACCAGGGCATTGCGGTTGCCGACAACCAGAACTCGCTGCGCGATACCCCGCGCGGGCCGACGTTGCTGGAAGACTTCATCCTGCGCGAGAAGATCACCCACTTCGACCATGAGCGCATCCCCGAGCGCATCGTGCATGCACGCGGCAGCGCGGCGCACGGCTATTTCGAGCTGACCCGTTCGCTGGAAGAATTCACCCGCGCGCGCGTGCTGACCGAAGTGGGCGTGCGTACCCCGGTGTTCACCCGCTTCTCCACCGTGGCCGGTGGCGCCGGTTCGGTGGATACCCCACGCGACGTTCGCGGCTTCGCGGTGAAGTTCTACACCCGCGAAGGCAACTGGGACCTGGTCGGCAACAACATCCCGGTCTTCTTCATCCAGGACGCGATCAAGTTCCCCGACCTGATCCACGCGGTAAAGATGGAACCGGACCGCGCCTTCCCGCAGGCAGCCAGTGCGCATGACACCTTCTGGGACTTCGTATCGCTGATGCCCGAATCGATGCACATGATCATGTGGGCGATGAGCGACCGCACCATCCCGCGCTCGCTGCGCACCATCGAAGGCTTCGGCATCCACAGCTTCCGCCTGCTCAACGAGGCCGGCGAATCCACCTTCGTCAAATTCCACTGGCGCCCCAAGCTGGGCATCCAGTCCACCGTGTGGGACGAGGCGGTGAAACTGCAGAGCGCCGACAACGACTTCCATCGCCGTGACCTGTTCGAGGCGATCACCGCCGGCGACTTCCCCGAGTGGGAACTGGCCGTACAGCTGTTTACCGAAGAAGAGGCCGAGGCGTTCCCGTTCGATCATCTGGACTCGACCAAGATCATCCCCGAATCGCTGGTGCCGCTGACCGTGGTCGGGCGCATGGTGCTGGACCGCTGGCCGGACAATTTCTTCGCCGAAACCGAACAGGTGGCTTACTGCCCGGCCAATGTGCCGCCGGGCATCGACTTCAGCAACGACCCGCTGCTGCAGGGCCGCTTGTTCTCCTACCTGGATACCCAGCTCAGCCGCCTGGGCGGGCCGAACTTCCATCAGATTCCGGTCAATGCGCCCAAGTGCCCGTTCGCCAACCACCAGCGCGACGGCCACATGCAGATGCAGGTGCCCAAGGGGCGCGTTGCCTACGACCCCAGTTCGCTGCAGGACGACACTCCGCGCGAAACTCCCGAGGGCTTCCCGAGCCATGCCACGGCGCCCGATGACGGGGTGAAGGGCCGCGTGCGCGCGGCCAGCTTCGCCGATCACTACAGCCAGGCGCGGATGTTCTTCCGCAGCCTGGAAGCGCCCGAACAGGCCCACCTGGCCTCGGCACTGGTGTTCGAGCTGTCGAAAGTGGAAACAGCGAAGGTGCGCGAGCGCACGGTGAGCCACCTGCGCAACATTGATGACGCGCTGGCCAAACGCGTGGCGGCGGGCCTGGCGATGCCTGCCCTGCCCGATCCCGCGCCGACCGCCACCCCGGCGCAGGATCTCCCCAAGGCGCCGGAAGTGCGCGTGATCGGCCGCACCAAGGACCTGCTCAAAGGCCGCTGCATCGGCATCCTGTTCGACGAAGGCTCCGACGCCGGATTGATCAACAACCTGCGCAAAGCCGCCGACAAGGCCGGTGCCAGCGTGAAGCTGGTTGCGCCGAAGTTGGGCGGCGGCAAGCTCAGCGACGGCAAGACCCTGGCGGCCGATGGCCAGCTGGCCGGTACGCCGTCGGTGGTGTTCGACGCGGTTGCCGTGGTGCTCAGCAACGAGGCGGCCAAACGCCTGCTCAAGGAATCGGCGGCCATCGATTTCGTCGCCAACGCGTGGGTCCACCTGAAGGCGATCGCGGCCGACGAGGGTGCGCAGGCGCTGCTCAAGGCGGCCCGCGTGGGTAACGATGCGGGCGTGGTGGAAGCCGAAGATGCGAAGGCTTTCCTCACTGCTGCGGCAACCCGCCAGTGGGCGCGTGAACCCAAGGTCCGCATGCTGGCCTGACCTCATCCACCGCGTACAGGAGATCTCCGATGCCCCGGGGTGACAAATCCACCTACACCGACAAGCAGAAGCGTCAAGCCGCGCACATCGAAGAAAGCGAGAAGGATCAGGGCCGCAGCGAAGCCGCGGCCGAACGGATTGCCTGGGCCACCGTCAACAAGCAGGATGGCGGTGGCCGGAAGGATGGCGCGGCGAAGAAGGCGGTGAAGAAAGCGACGGAAAAGACGAAATCTGCGCGCACGGCCGCGGCGCGAACACCTGCAAAGAAGGCGGCGCGCTGAATCGCCCAACGGATGCGGCAGCGTCGGACTGCCGCATCCCTACCGGAGCCGGGTCCTACGTAGCAGCGATACAGCTCAGCGTGGCTCGGCGGCTGGCGTGCGCGCAGGCGTGGCCTTCACCGGGCGCGGCAGCGCCACCGACTGCATGCGTTTGATCGCCGAGATCGGCACCGCTTCGGCACGCTTCTGCTGCGGCCACCACAGGAACACGAACCCGGTGCTGCTGCCGAGCAGGCGCGCGGTACCGGGCAACGCGGCGGTATCGCCTGCCAGATGCACGGTGACAGCGCTGCCCTGCCCGCTTTCGCGGATGTTCTCGGCCTTGTCCAGGGAGTAGATGGCCGCTCCCAGCGCCATGAAGAACGCCACCGCCATGCACACACCCGTGAGTGGCCGCATGCCGGACATGTCCCAACTGGTCAGCGCCGAACGCGAAAACAGCACCCGCCAGCCCCAGTGCCGCGCCCGCAGTGCGTCCACCCGGGCCGGGTTGCGTCGGCGCAGCGTGTCCGGCCAACCGACCAGGATCGCCAGCAGGGCGCCGCCCGCCAGGATCGCCGCGTACGCCGGATCGCGCAGGCCGGCGACCAGGAAATCGCTCACCTGCAGGTAGTCCAGGATCGACAGCTGGAAGCCCCGGTAGAAAAAGTAACTGGACCACAGCCCCAGCAGCGACAGCAGCACATACCCGGCGCTGACGATCAACGCCGGCTCCTGCCGCAGCAGTCGCCACACCACCATCACCACCGAATCCTCGTTGCCCTGCACCACCGGCAGCACCGACCAGTCGGTGGGCGGCGCGCTTCCCGCAGCAGGCACCGGGTCGGTGGTGAGATGTGCGATGGCCGGCACATCGCCGTGGATGTCGCCTGAATAGGTGAAACGTAAGTAGTCTCAAGATCGAGCCAGGCGGGCCTGTACGCCGAGGGCGTCACCACCAACGGTGGTGACCTACCGTGTTGGGGCGGAGCGCCAAAAAAGAAGGCCCTGCGCAAGCAGGGCCTTTTCATTGCCACCCCGGCGTCAACGCTGCCGGGCAGCGCGACGCGCGGGTGCACGGAAAACTACGCCGCGCGGCGGGCAGCCACAGTCCGGGTTCCCTGCTCCAGCTTGAACACCGCCACCGATTCACTCAGCGCGTGCGCCTGTTCTTCCAGCGCGCGGCTGGCCGCGGTGGCTTCTTCCACCAGCGCCGCGTTCTGCTGCGTCACCTGGTCCATCTGAACCACCACCTGGTTCACCTGCTCAATGCCGGCGGCCTGTTCCTTGGTGGCCGCGGCGATGTCGCTCATCAGCTGGTTGGTACGCGAGCTGGCCTGGGTCAACCGGGCAATCGCCGCTTCGGATTCCACGGTCACGCTCAACCCGGTCTTGACCTTGTCGCTGGCCTCGCCGATCAGGTCCTTGATCTCCTTGGCCGCCGTACCGGCACGCTGCGCGAGCGTGCGCACTTCGCTGGCAACCACCGCAAAACCACGCCCGTTCTCACCGGCACGCGCGGCCTCGACGGCAGCATTGAGCGCCAGGATGTTGGTCTGGAAGGCGATGCCGTCGATCACCGAGGAAATCTCGGAGATGCGCGCGGAGGATTTGTCGATCTCGCTCATCACCGTGGCCATCTGCGCGATCGCCTGCTCGGTGGCGCGCACGGCGACGCCGGACGCATGCGCCTCCTGGTCGGCCTGGCTGGCGAGTTCTGCGTTCTGGCGCACGGTCGAGGTCAGCTCTTCCATCGAGGCAGCCGCCTCTTCCAGGTTGGCAGCCTGCTGCTCGGTGCGGCGCGACAGGTCGTTGTGGCCGGCGGCCAGTTCCTGCGCGGCGTCGTTGATGCTGCCGGCGGCGCCCTGGATCTGCTGCACGATACCGGTCAGCTGTGCCGCGGTGACGTTGGCATCGTCGCGCATCTGTGCGAACACGCCTTCGTAATGGCCTTCCATGCGCGAGGTGAGGTCACCGGTGGAAATGGCGCGCAGCACCTGCGACAGATCGGCGATGCTCGACTGCGAGCTGGCCATCATGCCGTTGAGGTTGGCCACCATGGCGCGGAACTGGAACTGGAACGCGGCTTCATCGCCCCGCACCGAGAAGTCACCGGCGCGCGCGGCGCTGGCCAGCGTGTCGATCTGCTGGTTGATCGCCATCAGGCTGCTCTTGACCGTGGCCATGGTGCGGGTCAGCAGTGCCTTCTCGCCCGGGTAGCTGTCCAGGTCGCGGCTGAGGTCGCCGATGGCGTAGTCCTGCATCACATCGACCATGTGCGACTGCACGGCCACGTGCGAGCCCACCAGTTCGTTGGTGGCACGCAGCATGTGCCCGTAATCGCCCGGCAACGCCGCAGCGTCCATCCGGTAGCTGATCGCACCGGCTTCGTGCTGCTGCGCCATCTGCAACTGCGCGGTGATGGCGGCCTGCACGTTCTGGCGCACGCTGCCCATGGCGTTGCCCAGCAGGGTGAGCTCGTCGCGGCCGCCCAGGCGGAAGTCCTGGTCCAGCTCGCCACGGGCCATGCGGTCGGCCAGGCCCACCGCGCGGGCCAACGGCCCGGTCAGGCTGCGCCCGATCAGGATCGAGGCGGCAATGCCGACCAGCAGCGCGATGCCACCGAGCACCAGCAGCTGCAACAGCGTGCGCTCGCCCAGGCGGATCGCCTCGGCCGCGGCCTCGCGGCTTTCCTTCTCTTCATAGGCCACGCCATTGGCCAGCGCCTTGTTCCAGCCATTGGCCGCGTCCTGCACCGGGCCCAGGGTCAGGGCGACGGCGCCGGGGAAATCGCCTTGCTCCATCAGCTCGCTGGTCTGCTTGTTGAGCGGACGTGCGGTGGCGCGCCTGGCCGCGATCTGCTCGCCGATCGCCTTGCCTTCGGCATCGGTGGGCAGCGCCTGGTAGGCGGTCCAGCTGGCCTCGTAGCGCTTGACCAGTGCGGCAATGCGCGCCTCGTCGGCCTCGCGCTCCTGCCCCTGGCGGATCAGCATTTCACGGCGCACCACCATCATCTGGTTGTTCGCATCGAGCATTTCCGACAGCAGCCGCACCTTGGCGACGCCAACTTCGACCACCTGCTGCATCGCGTGCTTCTGCACCGCGCTGCCGGTGGCGCCGGTGGCCACCACGGCCGCCACCAGCAACAACAACAGGCCAAAGCCCATACCAAGACGCCAGACGACTCTGACGTTACGCAAAAAATCCATGGGGACATCCAAGAACGTGGGGGGTGAGGGGGTATCGGCCCACGCCCGGACGTTCTTGATCACACTTTCTTAACGGAATGGCTCCCATTCACCTTGGAGTGGACGGCCTGGGGTCATCCAGTTGCTCCCACGCGATACGCACGGCGTCGCACGCCTGGATCAGGTCCACCACCAACCGTTCGCTTACATCCAGTTCGCCTTCGTACTCGGCAATGTTGCGTTGCTGGTGGCACTTGTCCAGCACCCGCCACACCTCGGGCCCCGCACCCAGGGTATGCGGCAGTGTCTGAAAAACGATATAGCGGTGCGACGGACGAAAACCCTGCCGCCGCAGTGCAGCCAGGCAGAGCGCGTGGGCCGCGTTGTACGCCAGGTCGAAGCGGCCCTCCAGGGACAGCGTTGTGTTGCGCGCATCCTGCAGGCGGGCCAGGCCTGACCGTCGCAACCCCTCGATTTCGCGTGTATCCGGGAGCTCGACGCTCAGCGGTTTACCCGGTCCGGCCAGATTCTGCAGCGCTGAGTTCATCGTCTCCTCCAATGATCCAGATCTTGGGCTGTGCCAAGACCCGCATCAAGAAGGAATTTTCATCGTGAATACGCTTGGATAATTCAGCGGTTGAATAGAGCGTCGGATTCACCGGACGGCCGAGATGCGCGTCGACGCTGTCCAGGGCCTGCATGACATCGGCATAACCCAGCGTGTCGGACACGATAAGCAGATCGATATCGCTACGCGCCGTATCGCTACGTTTGGCGACCGAGCCATATACAAAGGCCGCCTTGACCTGTTCCCGAACGGGAGCCAGCGCCTCTTGCAGCGGGCCGGCGAGGCCCACCGTCTTCTGCACGATCGCCACCAGCTCGTCGTGGAGCGGTGAATCCGCATTGGCCTGATAGCGCTTCTGATTGCCCGAGCGCCTGAGCGTGACCAAACCTGCGGCGGCCAACTTGGCCAGTTCGCGCTGCACTGCACCGGACCCGGCGCCGATCGCCGAGATCAATTCGGCAACGCCGAACTCGCGCCGCGGTTGACCAAATATCAGGCCGAGTACGCGCTGCTGTGTCTGCGTAAACAGTGCATCGGCCAGACCCATCGGGCGGTCGGCTACGCGGGCGGCTGGATTGGATCTAATACCCATATTGGGTACATTAATACCCAGATTGGGTATATGCAAGCAGGACAGCGCCTGTGGCAGGGACAGAACCGAAAAAGCCCCGCTTTCGCGGGGCTCCTTCGTGTATCTGCCTGGTGCGATGGCGGTGCCGAGCAGGGCTCGGCACTACCGGGTGGCTCAGGCGAACGGGTCCTGCAGGACCATGGTGTGGTCGCGGTCCGGGCCGGTGGAAACGATGCTGACCGGGCAGCCGGCCAGCTCTTCCAGCGCACGCAGGTAGGCGCGGGCGGCCGGCGGCAGGTCGTCCCAGTTGGTGATGCCGTGGGTGTTCTCGGTCCAGCCCGGGAACTCCAGGTACACCGGGGTGCACTCTTCCCAGCCCTGCGCGTCCAGCGGGGCGTATTCGGTGCGCTTGCCGCGGTATTCGTAGGCGATGCAGACCTTCAGCTTTTCCATGCCGTCCAGCACGTCCAGCTTGGTGATGCACAGGCCGCTGATGCCGTTGATGGCCACGGCGCGCTTGAGCGCGACGATGTCCATCCAGCCGCAGCGACGCGGGCGGCCGGTCGAGGCACCGTACTCGGCACCGCGGTCGCGGATGCCCTGGCCGACTTCATCGTCCAGCTCGGTCGGGAACGGACCACCGCCGACGCGGGTGGCGTAGGCCTTGGCGATACCCAGCACGTAGTCGATCGCGTCCGCGCCCACGCCGGCACCGGCCAGCGCGCCGCCCACGGTGGTGTTGGAGCTGGTGACGTACGGGTAGGTGCCGTGGTCGATGTCCAGCAGTGCGCCCTGGGCGCCTTCGAACAGCACGCGCTTACCCTGCTTGCGCAGGTCGTGCAGGATGCCGGCAACGTCGGACTTCATCGGCTCGACGTACTCGCCGAAGGCCAGTGCTTCGTCGTAGGTCTTCTGGAAGTCGACCGCGTCGGTCTTGAGGTAATTGGTCAGCACGAAGTTGTGGTAATCCAGCGCGGTGCGCAGGAGTTCTTCCAGCTGGGCCGGGTAATGCAGGTCGGCGATGCGGATACCGCGACGTGCCACCTTATCTTCATACGCCGGGCCGATGCCACGGCCGGTGGTGCCGATCGCCTTGCCGCCGGCAGCGCGTTCGCGCGCCTGGTCCAGGGCGATGTGGTACGGCATGATCAGCGGCGCGGCCGGGGAGATCTTCAGGCGCGAACGCACTTCGACGCCGGAGGTTTCCAGCTCGGCGATTTCCTTCTGCAGCGCAGCCGGGGAGATCACCACGCCGTTGCCGATCAGGCACAGCGCGTCGGCACGCAGGATGCCCGACGGGATCAGGTGCAGCACGGTCTTCTTGCCATTGATGACAAGCGTGTGGCCGGCATTGTGGCCGCCCTGGAAACGTACTACGGCACCGATTTCCTCGGTGAGCAGATCGACGATCTTGCCCTTGCCTTCATCGCCCCACTGGGCACCAAGCACTACGACAGACTGACCCATGACGGGCTCCTCATATGTTGCGGCCATCGGGGCCGCGGACGGGTAAACCGTGGCGGGGCTGGCCAGCGCGGTGATGGCGGCTCCAAACGGGGAGCGGCCGGCGATGGAAGGCCCAGACACGGAAAAAGCCGAACGGGGAGGCCCGTCCGGCTTTTTTGCATTATCCGGGTTTCCTTGGGCAGGTGCCACCCCGGTGGAGGCGGGCGTTGGCAACCGGTCAGGAGGGGGGCACCGTGGCGCCGGCCCCTGCCCGGCCGCTGATGCGATCCGGTAGTGCCGGCCGCTGGCCGGCTCCTCAGCCAAGGTCGGGAGCCGGCCAGCGGCCGGCACTACCGGGTCTGGTCGGGAGCCGGCCAGCGGCCGGCACTACCTAGTGTTTCAGCCACCACAGCGTGGTCAGCCCGGCCAGCAGGATCACCCCGCCCCAGGTGCGCAGTGTGGCGCTGCGCAGCATCAGCAGGTGTTCGGCCATGCGCTTCCAGGCCAGCGGGGCGGCGAACAGGAACAGGCCTTCGAGCACGGCCACCAGGCACAGGGCCGAGAACAACTCTTTCATGACATCTCCACCAACAAAACGGGGACCCGGTCTGCACCGGGTCCCCGTGGGTTACCTGCCGCCTGCGGCCTCAGCGATCGCTCTTGAGGTACTGCAGGAACGGGTCGTTCTTGTCGAGCACGATCACGCCGTTGCCGTCGGCCATCGACCCACGATAGGCCTCCAGGCTGCGGTAGAAGGCGTAGAACGACGGGTCGGCCGAGCCGGCCTTGCCGTAGATGCGCGCGGCTTCGGCATCGCCGACACCGCGCAGCTGCTGCGCATCGCGCTCGGCTTCGGCCACGATCACCGTGCTGTCGCGGTCGGCCTGGGCACGGATGGTCAGCGACTGCTCCTCACCCTCTGCACGCAGCTTGGCCGCTTCCTGCTTGCGCTGGGCGCGCATGCGCTCGTACACATCGTTGATCACCTGGCTGTCGGTGGGCAGGTCGATCTGCTTGATGCGCAGGTCGATGATCTGCATGCCGAGGCCCTTCACCGCTTCGTTGATGCCGGTCAACTGCCCGGCAATCAGCTCGCTGCGGTCGCCGGACACCAGCTGCTGCAGCGAGCGCGAGTTGATCTGGTTACGCAGCGAGTCGGTGATGATCGGGGCCAGGCGCGCGTCGGCCACGCTGGCATCGCCACCGGTGGCACGGTAGTAATCGCGCACGTTGGAGATGTACCCGATGGCGAAGAAGTCGACGCTGACGTCCTTCTGCTCGGCGGTGAAGTAACGCGCCGGGGCAGTGGCGAGCACCTGGAAACGGCGGTCGAACACCCGCACCGTTTCCACCAGCGGCACCTTGAAGTGCAGGCCCGGCTTGATGTCGGCACGGACCACCTTGCCCAGGTTGAGCACCATCGCGGTCTGGTCTTCACGGACCACGTACACCGAGCCCAACAGGCCCAGCAGGGCGGCCACGGCCAACCCGATCCAAAGGGAACTCTTCATCGGCTGACTCCTTCACGACCGGTGGGGCGGGTGGTCGGGCGTTCGGTGTTGCGCACGCCATCCACCGGCGTGCTGGCCGGCAGCGACGGCAGCATCACTTCCGGGGTCACGGCCGGTGCGGCCGGTGCGGCAGCGCCGCGGGTGTCGCCGGGCATCGGCACGTAGATCAGCTGGCGGCCATCGCCCCCGATTATCTTGCGGTTCTGGCCGAGCACCTGCTGCACGGTTTCCAGCCACAGGCGCTTGCGGGTGACTTCCGGGGCGTCCTTGTACTGGGCCTGCAGCAGGGTGAAGCGTTCGGCGTCACCCTCGGCCTTGGCCACGGCGGCCTGCTTGTAACCTTCGGCCGTGGTGCGGGCACGCGAGGCCTGGCCGCGCGCTTCCGGCACGACTTTGGCCGCGTAGGCCTGGGCTTCGTTGATCAGGCGTTCCTTGACCTGCTGGGCGCCGTTGACCTCGTCGAAGGCCGGCTTGACCTCTTCGGGCGGGCGCGCATCGGGCAGGGTCAGGCCGGTGACGGCCAGGCCGGTGCGGTAGGCCTTCAGTGCGGCCTGCAGGCGTTCCTGGGCAACCAGCGCCAGCGGGCCGCGGTTGTTGAGGACGGCGTTGAGGTCGGCACGGCCCACCTGCTCGCGGACCGCGCTCTGCGCGGACTGCTCCAGCACCTGGTCGGCGGCCACCGTGCCAAACAGGTACAGGCGCGGGTCGTCGATGCGGTACTGCACGTTGACCGAGACGTTGACGATGTTCTCGTCACGGGTCAGCACCGGCACCTGGCTGCTGAACGTCTTGATCTGGGTGGCATTGACCTTGGTCACCGATTCGATCGGCCAGGGCAGCTTGAAGTTGGGGCCGGGCTGCAGGATCCGCGAGAACTGGCCGAAGCGCAGGACCACGCCGCGCTGCTGTTCGCCGATCAGCTGGAAGCTGGAGAACAGCAGCAGCAGAACCACCGCGACCGCCACCCAACGCAGGATGTTGCCATCGAAGAGATCCTTGAGCGGGCCGGGAAAACCGCCCCAACCGCTGCCATTGCCGCCACCGCGCGGGCCAAACGGCCCTCGTCGGTTCTCGTCGGGACCTTGTCCGCCCTTGTTGCCGCCGGGTGTATTCCAGGCCATGCACGCTCCATCAGTGAAAGGTTGCCTGCGGGCCATTCCGCACCGTCAACCATGAATCCTGTTCGATTCTACTAGATGGGGCGGATCGGCAGGATTGGAAGGGGCAAGGGGCCAACGGGATCGATTCATGCGTTGCCCAGCCGGGGGTCCCGGCCCGCGCAGGCAGCAGGTAAGGTGTCGTTCCACACCCCACGAGGCCGCCCCCATGCCCCTGCCCGCCCCCTTCAACGCCTTCCGCATCCACCAGGACGAGCACGGCCACCGCAGCGGCATCGAGGCGATCGGCCTGGATCAGCTCAACCCGGGCGAGGTGGTGATCCGCGCGCAG
This sequence comes from Stenotrophomonas rhizophila, assembly GCF_000661955.1. NCBI lineage: Bacteria > Pseudomonadati > Pseudomonadota > Gammaproteobacteria > Lysobacterales > Lysobacteraceae > Stenotrophomonas > Stenotrophomonas rhizophila. Next base: position 1,256,033 of record NZ_CP007597.1, on the reverse strand, counting down.
TGGTCGTCGGTGAACTACAAGGATGCCCTGGCCGGCACCGGCAAGGGCCGCATCCTGCGCCGCTTCCCGCTGGTGGGGGGCATCGACGTCGCCGGCACGGTGGTGGCCTCCACCGACCCGGCCTACCGCGAGGGCGATGCGGTGCTGGCCACCGGCTGCGGGCTCAGCGAGACCCGGGACGGCGGCTACAGCCAGTACGTGCGGCTGGCCGCGAGCGCGGTGATCGCCCAGCCGGCCGGGCTGACCCCGCGCGAGGCGATGGTGCTGGGCACCGCCGGCTTCACCGCCGCGCTGGCGCTGCTGCGCATGACCGACAACCGGCTGACCCCCTCGCATGGCCCGCTGGCGGTCACCGGGGCCACCGGCGGGGTCGGCTCGTTGGCGGTGGACATCTTCAGCCTCGCCGGCTTCGAGGTGCATGCCATCAGCGGCAAGGCCGACCAGGCCGACTACCTTCACGGGCTGGGCGCCAGCCAGGTGTTGCCGCGCGAGGCGCTGGCCACGGGCAAACCGATGGAATCGGCGCGCTTCGGCGGCGGCCTGGACAATGCCGGTGGCCCCATGCTGGCCAGCCTGCTGGCGCAGACGGTGCCTTACGGCAGCGTGGTCAGCGCCGGTCTGGCGGCCAGCCCGGCGCTGGACATGACGGTGATGCCCTTCATCATCCGCGGCGTGTCACTCCTGGGGGTGTCGTCGGCGGCTGCACCGCGCGCGCTGCGCGAACAGGTGTGGGAAAAACTCGCCGGCGATTGGAAGCCGCGCCACCTGGAGGCCATCTGTACGCGCGAAGTGGGCCTGGACGGATTGGCCGACGTGTTCGACGCGATGCTTGCGGGCGGCGCAGTGGGTCGCACGGTGGTGCGGATCGACTGAGCGTTGCAGGGGGGCGACGGACGGCATGCCGGACGCTTCCCGGCCATGCGCGCGCGGCACTACACTGCGGGCATAACCTGGGGAACAACATGGCACGCATTCTGATCGTCGACGATTCACCGTCGCAGCTGCTGGGGATACAGCGCATCGTCGAAAAGCTCGGGCACGAGATCCTGACCGCCACCGATGGCGCGGCCGGGGTGGAAGCGGCCCGGGCGCAACTACCCGATCTGGTGCTGATGGATGTGGTGATGCCCAACCTCAACGGTTTCCAGGCCACCCGCACGCTGGCCCGCGATGCGAGCACCAAGCACATTCCGGTGATCCTGGTGACCACCAAGGACCAGGACACCGACCGCATGTGGGGCATGCGCCAGGGGGCCAAGGCCTACATCACCAAGCCGTTCTCCGAGGACGAACTGTCTGAAGTGCTGGAGCGGGTCTTCAGCAACCAGGAACCGCCGACGGCGTGATGCCGACGGCCGGCCCGGTAGGTACCGACCGTTGGTCGGTACGCACTGACGGTCGGTAACAACGGTCGGTACGCCGATGCATCGGCGCACCGCCGGCATCACACCTTTTCGCCGAACGCCTTGGCCAGCGCCTTGTAGGCCTTCTTCTGGGCTTCTTCGGTCGGGGCCGGCGCCACGATCTCCAGCTCCACGATCTGGTCGCCGTCCGGGTTGCCCGGCAGGCCGCGACCGCGCAGGCGCAGCTTGCGCCCGGCATCGGATTCGGCCGGCACCTTCAATTCCACCGACCCGCCCAGGGTGGGCACGCTGATGCTGGTACCCAGCGCGGCCTGCCACGGCGTCACCTGCAGGGTGTACAGGATGTTGCGGCCGTCCACCTCGAACTGCGGGTGCTCGGCATATTCCACTTCCAGCAGCAGGTTGCCGCCGCCGGTACCCTGCCCGGTCAGCCGGATCACCTGGCCCGGGCGGATGCCCTTGGGCACGCGCACGTCCAGCTGCTTGCCGTTGACGTTGATGCGCAGGCTGTCGCCGGTATGGGCCGCTTCCAGCGGCACCGACAACTTGGCGCGGGTGTCGCGGGTGGGCTGCGGCCCCTGGCTGGCGCCGCCGAAGCCACTGGCACGGCCACCGCCACCGCCGCGCTGGCGCGCGAACAGGCTTTCGAAGAAGTCGCTGAAGCCGCCGCCGCCGGCGCCGCCCCCAAACACTTCCTCGTAATCGAAGCCCTGGCCGCCGCCGTAGTTCGGCGGTGCATGGAACTCCTCGCCCGGCCGGTAGCCCTGGGCCTTGAGCTGGTCGTAGGCGGCACGCTTCTGCGGGTCGCGCAGGGCTTCATAGGCCTCGTTCACGGCCTTGAACTTGTCTTCCGCGCCGGCCTCTTTGCTGACGTCGGGGTGGTACTTGCGTGCCAACCGGCGGTAGGCCGTCTTGATCTCGGCATCGCCCGCGGTCGGTTCCACCCCGAGCGTGGCGTAGTAATCCTTGAATTCCATCGATACACCTCGAATAAGTTCGGTCGCCCGCGCCGGCGGGCACCGTCCCGTCAATTCTAGCCGCTGGCAGCGCCGCTGCCGTGACGCGCGGGCTTGATCCGGCGCAATGCGTCGCGCATGGGCGGCGGCTACGCTGGCCCCGGCAGCGCTGCCCTGCCGTTGAAATGGGTGTCCACGCGATTTTTTCAACGTTTTGACGCCACCCTCCCACCCCGCTTACTACGCTGTCCGTGTCCAAGGAGTCCGCATGACCATCCACGTTGGCGACCGCATTCCCGAAGTCACCCTCAAACGCATCCGCGAGGGCATGGAGACCATCGACACCCATGCCCTGTTCGACGGACGCCGGGCGGTGTTGTTCGCCGTGCCCGGTGCGTTCACGCCGACCTGTTCGGCCCGCCACCTGCCCGGCTATGTGGAGCACTTCGCCGATTTCCGCCACCGCGGCATCGACGTGTTCTGCATGGCGGTCAACGACCCGTTCGTGATGAAGGCCTGGGGCGAAAGCCAGCACGTGCCCGACGGCCTGCAGCTGCTGTCCGACGGCAACGGCGAGTTCACCCGCGCGCTCGGGCTGGAGATGGATGCCAGCAGTTCGGGCATGGGCCTGCGGTCGCGCCGCTTCGCGCTCTACGTCGAAGACGGCGTGGTGCGCCAGACCTTCATCGAGGAACCCGGCCAGTTCGAGGTGTCCTCGGCAACGTACGTGCTGGAGCACCTGCCCAGCTGATCCCCCGCAACAAAGGAACCCGGCCAGCCATGTCAACGCCAGCCAAGCAATCCAGCCCCGCCCCCGCCACCCGCAGCACCGGCCCGGACGGCATCAGCGATACCGCCACCCTGCGTGCCCGCGCGCGCAAGGACATCGAGGACGGCGCGATCACGCCGACCTACAGCGCCGACCGCGAGGCGGTGATCAAGCTGCTCAACGATGCACTGGCCACCGAGTACGTGTGCGTGCTCCGCTACTACCGCCACTACTTCATGGCCAAGGGCATGCTCGCCGACGCGGTCAAGGGTGAGTTCCTGGAGCACGCCCAGCAGGAGCAGGCACACGCCGGCAAGCTGGCCGAGCGCATCGTGCAGCTGGGCGGCGAACCGGATCTCAACCCGGACACCCTGACCGCGCGTTCGCATGCCGAATACAAGGAAGGCAAGGACCTGCGCGACATGGTCCGCGAGAACCTCATCGCCGAGCGCATCGCCATCGACAGCTATCGCGAAATGATCAATTTCGTCGGCGACAAGGACACCACCACCAAGCGCATCCTCGAAGAGATCCTGGCCCAGGAAGAGGAACACGCCGACGAGTTCGCCGACCTGCTGGACGGCTGGATCGGGGAATAACCCCACACGCACCCGGAACAGGGCGTGCCGGCCGCTGGCCGGCTCTTCCGCTGTACTCCTGCTGGAACTGCTGCTGCCCCGGCCCCTGCTCGCGGATGATCAAACCGGTAGGGTCGCGCCCCAGCCGACTGCCGATACGCTCTCAACATGCGGTGGTGGCATGACCTGTGGCGAGGACGGTGCTGGTGCGCTTTTCCGACACAGGTCATGCCCTACCGGATGCGGAAGATGCATCGGCAGTCGGCTGGGGCGCGACCCTACCGGTGATATTGCCGCGTGCCGTTGGGATGGGTGGGCATTCCGTTGAATGGGTGTGGGTGACGTCGGGATGCCTGCGCGTGGTGTTGCCATGGCGGGACGTGCCACCGCGGGTTGCTATCGCAGGATGCGGAACCGGACCTGCGTCCACGCGCCATCGGAGGCCAGCGCGGTAAGGGTGTGCTCGCCGGTTTCGTCAAAATCGCGCTGGAACAGGCGCGCGCCCTCGGTGCGTGCGATCCAGCGTCCGTCCAGCAACCAGTCGATGCTGTTGTCGTTGCCCAGCGCGCGCAGCTGCAGGCGTACGCCATGCTCTGCATTGGGCGCGCGGGCCAGTGTGGCGCGGTCGTTGAGGCCTTCGATGTGCAGGCTGCCGCCGCTTTCGCGGCCATCGTCGCTGCAGTCCGGCGACAACGCCGGCAGCTGCGACGCATGCCGCTGTGCCAAGGGCAACCACGGGGACAACAGGGCCGGCCAGCGTGCGATCTCGCGCACCTCGGTCTCGTGCGGCAGGCGGCAATCCGGCGACACCCGCAGGCCGCTGCGCGCGTCCACGTTGAACCGTTGGCGCCCCGGCTGCCACAGCCGCGCGTCGCGCTCGGCGAAGGTGGGCGGCACCACGCCGTCCAGCACGAACGCATCCAGGCGGCGTTGGCACAACGCGTCCTCGGTGCGCTCGGCCAGCTCCCCGGTCGGCCAGCAGATCGCCTCGCGGGTCACGTTGGGCGGCATCGGCGCGCCACTGGCGTCGCCGGCCTGGCGCGGCAGGCTGTCCACCACCTCGAACATCAGCGGCAACGCGGTGACCGCGCCGTACTGCCCGGGCAACGGCGTGCCATCGGGCCGCCCCACCCACACCCCCACGGTGTAGTGGCGGGTACTGCCGATCGCCCAGGCATCGCGGTAGCCGTAGCTGGTGCCGGTCTTCCACGCCACCCGCGGGCGCCCGGTGACATCGAAGGTGCCGCTGCCGTACCCGGGCCGCGGGTTGGACTCGAGCACTTCGCGGGTGATCCACGCCGCACCCGGCGACATCAGGCGGCGTTCGATCACCGGATCGGCCGCGGTGTAGCGCACACGGCCGGCGATGCCGTTGCGGTTGAAGCCGGCAAATGCCCCAACCAGATCTTCCAGGCGCGCACCGGTGCCGCCGAGGATCAGCGACAGGTTGGGCGCGCTGCCATGCGGGAAGCGCAGCGTGATGCCGGCGTGCGACAGCCGCGCGGCGAAGCGCGCCGAGCCGACCCGGTCCAGCAGGTCCACCGCCGGCACGTTGAGCGACAGCCGCAGTGCCGTGGCCGAACTGACCGGTCCGTTGAACGCCGCGTCGAAATTGCCCGGGCGGTAACCACCGAACGCCTGCGGTGCGTCCACCATCAGGCTTTCCGAATGGATGAGCCCATCATCCAGCGCCATGCCGTACAGGAACGGCTTGAGCGTGGAACCCGGCGAGCGCCAGGCCTGCACCATGTCCACGTGGCCCAGCCGCTGCTTGTCGCCGAAAGCCACCGAACCGACATAGGCGCGGGCCTCCAGGGTGCGGTTGTCGACCACCAGCAACGCCGCCGACGTACGTTCGGGCAGCTGCGAGAAGTACGACGACACCCGTTCTTCCAGCGTGCGCTGCAGGCCGATGTCCAACGTGCTTTCGATCCGCGCCGCGCGCGGTTGCGCCGACCGCAGCCGTTGCGCCAGCAGCGCGGCATGCAGCGGCGGCTGCAGCGCGCGGGTGACCACCGGCTCGATGCGGGCATCGTCCACGTCGTCACGGCTCCACACGCCCAGCGCGACCATGCGCTCGAGCACCTTGTCGCGCGCACGCTGCGCCGCTTCGGGGTGGCGGTCCGGGCGCAGTCGGCTGGGCGCCTGCGGCAACACCGCCAGCAATGCGGCTTCGGCCTGCGACAGCCGCGCAGCCGGCTTGCCCAGATAGGCCCAGCTGGCCGCCTCCACGCCTTCGATGGTGCCGCCATACGGTGCGCGTTCCAGGTACAGCGCCAGGATCTGCGCCTTGCTCAGGTGCACTTCCAGCTGCACCGCGCGCAGCATCTGCTTGGCCTTGCCCCAGGGCGTGCGCGTATGCGGGTCGAGGATGCGCGCCACCTGCATGGTCAGGGTGGAACCACCGGACACGATCCGCCCCTGCAGCAGCCATTGCTTGCCGGCGCGCAGCAACCCCCACGGGTTGATTCCGGGGTGCCGCCAGAACCAGCGGTCTTCGTAATTGAGCAGGGCCTGCAGGTACAGCGGCGACACGCTGTCGATGGACGCCGGGTACCGCCACACACCGTCGGCATCGGCGAACGCGCGCAGCGGCGTGCCGTCGCGGGCGACCACCAAGGTGCTGGTGTCGCGCAGCTTCGGCAGCGGCGGCGGGAAGGACAGGTCCAGCACCAGCAGCAGGCTGAGCACGGCCACGGTGCCCCAGCGCAGCGTGGGCAACAGCCACTGCCGCGCCCGTAGTGCCAGGCGCTTGAAGGGGAATGACGTCATCGGCTGAACGACAGCGTGGTGCGGGCCATCGCGGCAGCGATGGCCCGCACCCGGCTCACGGTTGGACCACGGTCAACGTGGTCGGGTAGCTGCGGCCCACCCCACGCAGGTCGGGGCGGTACATGTCTTCCACCAGCGGCGGCGGCACCGTGTAGGTGCCCGGGGTGACCGCGCGCACCAGGTAGAACACCTTGGCGGTGCTGCCCCGCGACAGCTTCACTGCGGCCACATAGCGGTCGTCGCGGAACTCCTCGTGGCGCAGCGTGGCGGCATCGCCGCGGTCGTTGACGTTGAGCCCGTCCACCACCACGTCGGCCCACTGCTTGGCATCGCCCAGGTTGAAGTTCTCGATCTCAAGACCAGCGGGCAACAGGTCGGTGAGCAGCGCGTCGGGCATGTCCACGTTCGGGGTGATGCTGACCCGCACGATCAACGCCTCGCCTTCCTTCAACGCGCGCGGCGTCCACGGCTTGCCGTCGGTGGTGTACCAGGTGCGTTCCACGCCCAGGTGGCGGCTGTCCGGCTCCGGTGCGGTGCGCGGAATGCCGGCCACGTCCAGGCTGGCGAACATCGGCGGCTCCCCCTGCGGGGTGAAGCGCACGCCCTTGGCCAGCGCGGCGTAGTCGAAGCTGCGCCCGAACAGGCGACGCGCGGCGATGGCCTCCACCTCACCGCCCACAGCCAGTTCGCCGGACACCAGCTTCTTCTGGTTGGCCGACAGGGCCTTGCCCAGGCGCGCGATGGCGACCTGTTCCTGCGTGCTCAACCACAACCCGCTGCTGCTGCGGCGTGCATCCAGGGCCCGGCCCAGGTCGACCGCACGGGCGTCATAGCCCGGCTTGGACAGCTTGCGCTCGTGCAGCAGCGCGATCATCAGTGCGTCATCGCGCACCGCGCTGCCGTAGTCACCGAAGTACTGCGGGCGCTCGCTGCTCGGCTTGGCAAAGCCGGCGGCAATGGCCGCATCGCCACGCTTGTGGTCGCCCTGCAGCGACAACGCGATACCCAGGTGGACCAGCGGCAGGCCGGTCAGCGCCTTGCTGCGTTCGTTGTCATACAGCGCGCGCAGCGTACCCAGCGGCGCGCGGTTGACTCGCGCCAGCACGTAACCGGAGTACGCCTGGTTGGCGAACTTGAGGTTCTCGCGGCGGTCTTCACCGTAGAACTGGTTGCCACCGGACAGCAGGTCTTCGCTCAGGCGGTTGAGCGCCTTCTGCAGCACGCTGTCGGGCACCGCGAAACCTCCGTCCTTGGCATCCAGCAGGAACTCGGCGATGTACGGGGTGAGCCATGGGTTCACATAGCCGTCGTCGCCCCACATCGAGAAGTTGCCGTTGGCCACCTGCATCGAGGCCAGCCGGCCGAACGCGCCTTCCATGCGCTCACGGCGGGTCTTGGCATCCAGGCCGTCGGCACCGAGCATGGCCGAGGTCGCCTCGTCCAGCATCAGCGCCGCGTAGCCCTTGCTGGTGGTCTGCTCGGCGCAGCCATAGGGATACTTCAGTGCGTCGTTGAGCGCGCTGGCAAACGGAATCGGCGGCAGCGCGCTGACCAGCATGCGGGCGGTCACCGAATCGCTCATCAGGCCATCGGCCAGGCCGCTGCCCATCTCCACCGCACCCAGCGGGTCCAGCGTGCGGGTCTGCGAGCGCAGGATCTGCGGCCAGGCGGCGCGCACCGGCAGGTCGTAGCGGCGGTCCACCTTGAAGCCGTTGCCGTCCACCCGCACCCGCACCTTGGCCACCGTGTAGCCCTCGCGCGCGGTCAGCGGGAAGCTCAGGGTGGTCTTGGCGTCGGCCTTGAGCTGCAGCGTGCGGGTCGGTTCACCCAGGGCGAGCGGACCGATGCCGTCGACCTGCACCTTGAACTCGCCCGGCGTGCCGGTGAAGTTCTGCACGTCCAGGGTGACCGTGCTGCGGTCGCCCGGCGCCATCACCCGCGGCATGCTGGCTTCGGCCAGGATCGGCGCGCGCACCACCGTTTCCACATCGCGCTTGCCGTACTGGTCATCGGAATACACCACCGCCGACACCCGCAGGGTGCCGTTGAAGTCCGGCACCTTCAGCGCGATCCGGGCGATGCCCTTGGCATCGAGCTTCACCGGGCCGGAGAACAGGTCCACGGTCTGCACGCGCGCGGTGGGACGCTTGGCCTGGGGCATCGCCGCCAGCGCCATGTCGCCGCCGAACTTGAGCTTGCCGCTGCTGCCGTCAAAGCTCTCGATCACGCGGCTGTAGATGTCATAGGCATCCACGTCCAGGCGGCGCTGCGCGAAGAAGTGGCCGGCCGCGTCGGGCACCGGGAAGCGGGTGATGTTGAGGATGCCCACGTCCACCGCCGACACGGTCACGTGCGCGACCTTGCCCGCCAGCTGCGGCGCGCTCACCGTCACCGGCAGGGTCTGCTCGGGGCGCATCTGCTTGGGCGCCGACAGGCCGACCGCGATCTGGCGCGCCTTGCGGTCCATCGGCACGTGCACCACGCCCACCGCACGGGCCGGGGTGATCTTGCTCGGCGCACTGCCGCCACGGAACACCAGCGCGGTGATGTAGACGTCGTGGCGCTCCCACTCGGCGGTGACCGGGATGTCGAAGGTGCTGCCCGGCTTGGCGTCGATCTCCTGCACGTACAGCATCTTGTCGCTTTCCACCATCAGGATGCCCTTGCCGGCATGCGGCGGGGTAACGGTGACGCGGACCTTGTCGCCGGCCTTGTAGCCGGTCTTGTCCAGGCCCAGCTTGATCTTGTCCGGGCGTGCATCCAAGCCGCGGTTGTCGTCGTTCCAGCTCCAGCCGGCGCGGAACGGATAGCGGCTGGTCAGCCCGGTGGTCGGATCGAACACCTCCAGGCGGTACTCGCCCCACTCCACCGGCAGGTCGACCGTGGTGGCCGCGGTGCCGGCGTCGACGGTGCGGGTGTCCTTGTTCTCGAAGCGGCGGGTGAAGTCGTAATCCCAGCGGTTGTCGTTGAAGGTCCAGTGGTAGTCGCGCAGCTCGCGCACCAGGGTGATCTTCAGGCCCTTGGCCGGCTGCGGCTTGCCTGCGGCGTCCACACGCATCACTTCGAAGCGCGCGGCGCTGTTGGCATCGGCGCCGTCATCGGGATTGAACAGCGGACGCACGCCGACCAGCGCCGGCGCCGGCCACATCACCCGCTTCAGCGTGCGGGTGACGGTGCGCCCGCCGGTTTCGTACACGCTGCCGGACACCACCACCGCGATCGGGGCGGTCGGCTTGACCTCATCGGGCAGCGCCACGTCCTGGCGCAGCTTGCCGTCGGCCGGGAATTCGGTGTCGATGATGTCGCGTGCCTCACGCGGCAGTGCAAGGGTGGGGTCACCGAAGAAGTAGCCCGGCAACGCCTCCACCGGGGACTGCTCGGCCGCCACGGCCAGGCGCGCGGTGAAGCGGTTGCCGTCGGCGGGCGCGCCGTACAGGTAGGCCGCATCCGCGATCAGCTTGAGCGGCTCACCCGGCTTGAGGGTCTTCTGGGCACTGTCCAGGTCCAGCTTCATGCGCTCGGGCAGGAACTCCTCGATGCGCAAGGTCATGCCCTGGATGGCTTCCTTGCTGGCCGGGTTGGTGCGGAACTCCACCTGCCAGCGCCCGGTCGGGGCTTCGGCCGGAATGGTCTGTTCGAAGCTGAAATAGCCCTGCTCGCCCGGCTGCAGGCGGGTTTCGCGGAAGGTCTTGCCGTCCGGCTGCTTCAGGCGCAGGAAGACCGGCTGCGGCTTGGTGGGCTTGCCATCGTTGTCGCGCAGCAGCGCGGAGATGCGCACCGTTTCACCGGGGCGGTACAGGTCGCGGCCGGACCAGGCGAACACGTCGAACCAGGCGTTGTCGCGCCCGGCCACCGCGAACTCACTCAGGTCCAGCGCCGGCTGGTTGAACGGCAGCATCGAGGTGTCCGCACCGCTGCTGGCGATCAGCACGTGGCTGGCATCGAGCGTGTAGTTGAGCAGTGCATTGCCGTTGCCGTCGGTGCTGCCCTTGAGCACCACCTCGCCCTTGCCGTCGAGGATGCGCAGCTCGATCTTCTTCAGCGCCGCGCCGCTCTGCAGCGAGGCGGTATGCACGAACAGCTTGTCCTTGTAGGCGCGGGTGTGCAGCCCGATATCGCTGACGGTGAAGAAGGCGGTGTCGAACTCGCTTTCGAACGAGCCGCTGCGCTTCATCACCGCGAAGTACAGGCCGGGCTCCTGCAGCTGCTTGATCTCCTGGGTGGGCAGGTAGGTCAGCACGCGCTCGTTCTGCTTGCCGCCCAGTACGAACCGGTTGACGTACACCGGCTCGGCCAGCTTGGACATCGGCACGCGGTCGTCATAGTCGCTGTCCAGGTCCCAGCTGCCGCGACGCCCGCCGCGCTGGTACTGGCTGAAGAAGGTGGGCAGCTGGTTCTCGCGCACGCGCAGGAACTCCACGTCCACTTCCTGCACGTTCACCGACACCACCGGCAGGCCACGGCTGTCCTTGGCCGGCAGCACGCTGCCCTGCGAAGCGAAGCCGGCCACCGGCTTGAGCTCGCCGGTGAACACCTTCTGGCGCAGCTCCTTGCCGATCCGGCTGCCATCGGCGGCCAGCAGGTCGGGCGAGACGATCAGGTTGTATTCCTTGGCCGCCTCGACGAACGGGTAGCGCAGGGTCAGGCCGTCATCGGACAGGGTCCAGCTGCTGTCCTCGGTGCCCACCTTCTCGGCGAAGCGGACCAGCGCGTCGAAGTCCTGGGTGCCCACCAGCGGGCGCGAGAATTCCAGCGCCAGCGACACGCCGTCGCCCTTCTGGTCGGGGTAGGCCCGCACCAGGGTGAACTCGCTGACCTTCTCGGCCTTGGCCGCGATCGGTGCGCCGGACGGGGTGGGCAGCTGCCCGCTGTTGTTGCGGTTGCAACCCCCGATGCCCAGGGCCAGGCTGGCGACCAGCGCCAGGCCCGCGATTCCCTTCCAGCTCCACTGCCCGACCCGACTGCGGCTAGCCATGATGACGCTCCTTGATCAAGGCGGCCAGTATAGAGGTGACCCGCCTCGAGCGGAGGCGGGCGACGGTGGGGTTTGGGTGGGATCCGGGGCAGCCGACCAACGGTCGGCTCTACCGGGGATGGGGTGTGCCGACCGCGCATCGGGTGTGGCCCGCTGGGGATGTGGCAGCCGACCGACGGTCGGCGCTACCCGGCTACGTAGAGGTTTACGTAGTCGTGTACGGTCATCGCTTCCAGCACCACCGGGTCCAGTGAGGCATCGAGGATGCGGCGCTGCTGCTGGGTCGGGTAGGTGGCGGTGAGGTGGGCGCGGAACTTGTCCTCCAGCAGGGGGATGCCCTCGGCGCGGCGGCGGGCGTGGCCCAGCGGGTACTCCACCTCGGCCTCCAGGGTGCTGCCGTCGGTGAACGCCACCGCCAGCGCGTTGGCGATGCTGCGCTTGTCCGGGTCCAGGTAGTCGGCGGTGTAGCGCGGCTCCTCGACGCAGGTGATCTTCGCGCGCAGCGCATCGATGCGCGGGTCGGCGGCCACGTCGTCCTCGTAGTCCTCGGCCACCAGCCGGCCGAAGATCAGCGCGATGGCGACCATGTACTGCACGCAGTGGTCGCGGTCGGCCGGGTTATGCAGCGGGCCGGGCTTGTCGATGATGCGCAGGCAGGCCTGCTGGGTGCGCAGGGTGATGTGGGCGATGTCCTCGCTGCGCTTGCCGGCCGCGCGCATGCGCGCATGCAGCTGCATCGCCGCCTCCACGGCGGTCTGCCCGTGGAATTCGGCCGGGTAGCTGATCTTGAACAGCACGTTTTCCATCACGTAGCTGCCATACGGGCGCTGGAAGCGGAACGGCTGCCCGCCAAAGCTGACGTCGTAGAACCCCCAGGTGGGTGCGGTCAACGCACTCGGGTACCCCATCTCGCCCGCCGCGGCCATCAGTGCCAGCCGCACCGCGCGGCTGGTGGCATCGCCGGCCGCCCAGCTCTTGCGCGAGCCGGTATTGGGGGCGTGCCGGTAGGTGCGCAGCGACTGCCCGTCCACCCAGGCCAGCGACACCGCGTTGAGCATGCGCTCGCGGTCGAGCCCGAGCAGGTGCGCGACCACGGCGGTGGAGGCCACCTTGACCAGCACCACGTGGTCCAGCCCGACCCGGTTGAATGCGTTTTCCAACGCCAGGCAGCCCTGGATCTCATGCGCCTTGACCATCGCCACGAGCACGTCGCGCATGGTCAACGGCGGCCGCCGCAGTGCTTCGGCGTTGCGGCTGAGCCAGTCGGCCGTGGCCAGGATGCCGCCGAGGTTGTCGGACGGATGGCCCCATTCGGCGGCCAGCCAGGTGTCGTTGAAGTCCAGCCAGCGCACCATCGCGCCGATGTTGAAGGCCGCCTGCACCGGGTCCAGTTCGAAGCGCGTGCCCGGCACGCGCGCGCCGTTGACCACCCGGGTGCCAGGCACCAGCGGTCCGAGCAGCTTGCTGCAGGCGGGAAACGCCAGGGCCGCCAGGCCGCAGCCAAGCGTGTCGATCAGGCAATGGCGCGCGGTGCTGAAGGCCAGCGGCGACTCCACCCGGAAGTCGCGCACGTAGTCCACGATGTCGGTCATGACCGCATCCCATGGCGGTCGCTGGTTGCTGCTGTGGTCGTGACCGGACATCGTGATCTCCTGTTGAACCTACAAGGTGTCGGCGGGTACCCGCACCGCGCCTTCCATCAGCACGCGTGCACTGCGGCTCATGATGGCCTTGGTGACCGTCCACTGCCCGTCAACGAACGCCGCCTGTGCGCCCACCCGCAGCGTGCCGGACGGATGCCCGAAGGTGACCGCCTCACGCTCGCCGCCACCGGCGGCCCGGTTGACCAGCGTGCCGGGGATCGCAGCGGCGGTGCCGATCGCAACCGCCGCCGTGCCCATCATCGCGTGGTGCAGCTTGCCCATCGACAGCGCGCGCGCGTGCAGGTCGATGTCCCCCGCGGCGATCTGCTTGCCGCTGGAAGACACGTAGTCCTGCGCCGGGGCGACGAACGCCACCTTGGGCGTGTGCTGGCGGGTGGCGGCCTGGTCGATGCTGTCGATCAGGCCCATGCGCACCGCGCCGTGCGCACGGATCGCCTCGAAGCGGGCCAGTGCGGCCTTGTCCTCGTTGATCGCCGGCTGCAGTTCGGTACCGGTGTACCCCAGGTCGGCCGCGTTGAGGAAGATGGTGGGAATGCCGGCGGTGATCATCGTCACCTGGAAGCTGCCCACGCCGGGCACGTCCAGGGTGTCGACCAGGTTGCCGGTCGGGAACATCGACCCGCCCTCGCCGTCGCCGTCATCGGACGGGTCGAGGAACTCCAGCTGGATCTCGGCCGCCGGGAAGGTCACCCCGTCCAGCTCGAAATCGCCGATCTCCTGCACCTGGCCATCCACGACCGGCACGTGGGCCAGGATGGTCTTGCCGATATTGGCCTGCCAGATCCGCACGGTGCAGATGCCGTTGTGCGGGATGCGCGCCGGGTCGATGAAGCCGTTGCTGATCGCAAACGGGCCTACCGCGGTGCTGAGGTTGCCGCAGTTGCCGCTCCAATCCACGAACGCGGTATCGATGGCGACCTGGCCATACAGATAGTCCACGTCATGATCGGGCACCGACGCGGCGGCGATGATCACGCACTTGCTGGTGCTGGAGGTGGCACCGCCCATGCCGTCGGTGTGCTTGCCATACGGGTCGGGCGAGCCGATCACGCGCATCAGCAGCGCATCGCGGGCCGGGCCCGGCACCTGCGCCGCCACCGGCAGGTCGGTCAGCCGGAAGAACACACCCTTGCTGGTACCTCCACGCAGGTAGGTGGCCGGAATGCGGAGCTGGGGGAGGAAGGTCATAACGGATGCCTTGGAAGTCTCGGAAAAATCAGCGCTGGGCGACCAGCGCGGGAAGAGGATGACGTTTGTGCGCGGCCAGGGCGCTGCGCTGCTCCCAGCGGAACAGCCACAGGATGACCAGCTTGGTGCTGCCGCTGACCACGGCCAGCAGCAACAGCGGCCAGCCCAGGCGCAGCCCCATCGCGAAGGCGAAGACGACCGTGGAAACATCCATCAGCAGGATCAGCTGGCTCATCCGCAGCGATACCGCACCGGTGCGGCCGGAGCGCCAGATCAGCAGGATCTGGTGCGCATACCCCTGCGCCAGCAACGCGGTGATGGCCACGATCATCGCCGAGGCCAGTACCCGCCCTTCGTCGACGTGGCGCTGCCCCCAAACCAGCCCGGCCAGCGCACACAGCAGTGCCAGGCAGGCCAGCGCCAGCCCGGTGGTGGCCGCGCGGCTGCGACGGTCCGTCCAGATCTCGCGCAGGATCAGCAGCACCAGCACCGAAGCGAGCAGGCGCGGCCAGACAATGAAGTGGTTGAACGGCTGGATGGTGTAGCCGTAGACGAAGAACGACAGATAGGCCAGGAAACTGACCGTGAACTGGTTGAGCGACAGGATGTCGGTGGCGCCACCGTTGGCCGCGCCCGCGCTACGGCGCCGCCAGACCTTGCGCAGCTGCGCCCACACGCCGACCAGGCTGAGCAGGATGAACGCGGTGTTGATGATGCCCGCCACGGTGTAGAACATGTCGCCGACCGTCCTGTCTGGTATCGCTTGCCAGCGCATCGGTGGCCCCATGCCACCGACGCTGCGGGCGCGCACACCGGGTGCGCGCCCGTGTTGCCCTCACGCCACCTGCGACGCTTCCAGGAAGTCCTGGGCGAAGCGCTGCAGCACGCCACCGGCCTCGTAGATGGACACCTCCTCGGCAGTGTCCAGGCGGCAGGTGACCGGCACCTTCAGCTGTTCACCGTTGTGGCGGTGGATCACCAGGGTCAGCTCGGCACGCGGCACGCGTTCGCCGATCACATCGAAGGTTTCGGTGCCGTCGATGCCCAGCGTCTTGCGGTTCACGCCGTCCTTGAACTCCAGCGGCAGCACGCCCATGCCGATCAGGTTGGTGCGGTGGATGCGTTCGAAGCCTTCGGCGGCAATCGCCTCCACGCCGGCCAGGCGCACGCCCTTGGCGGCCCAGTCGCGCGAACTGCCCTGGCCGTAGTCGGCACCGGCAATGATGATCAGCGGCTGCTTGCGCGCCATGTAGGTTTCAATGGCTTCCCACATGCGCGTGACCTGCCCGTCCGGCTCCACGCGCGCCAGCGAGCCCTGCGTCACCTGGCCATCGACCACGGCCATTTCGTTGATCAGCTTCGGGTTGGCGAAGGTGGCGCGCTGCGCGGTGAGGTGGTCGCCGCGGTGGGTGGCGTAGGAATTGAAGTCCTCTTCCGGCAGGCCCATCTTGGCCAGGTATTCGCCGGCGGCGCTGCTGGCCATGATCGCGTTGGACGGCGACAGGTGGTCGGTGGTGATGTTGTCGCCGAGCACGGCAAGCGGACGCATGCCACTGAGCGAGCGCGCACCGGCCAGAGCGCCTTCCCAGTACGGCGGGCGGCGGATGTAGGTGCTCTGCTCGCGCCACGCATACAGCGGGCTGATCGGCGCGCCGTGCTCCACCTTGAAGGTGAACATCGGGTCGTAGACCTGGCGGAACTGCTCCGGCTTGACGCAGGCCTTGACCACCGCATCGATCTCGGCATCGCTGGGCCACAGGTCCTTCAGCGTGATCGGGTTGCCATCGGCGTCGTGGCCCAGGGCGTCCTTCTCGATATCGAACCGCACGGTACCGGCGATCGCGTAGGCCACCACCAGCGGCGGCGAGGCCAGGAACGCCTGCTTGGCGTACGGATGGATGCGCCCGTCGAAGTTGCGGTTGCCCGACAACACCGCCGTGGCGTACAGGTCGCGGTCGATCACTTCCTGCTGGATCTTCGGGTCCAGCGCGCCGCTCATGCCGTTGCAGGTGGTGCAGGCGAAGGCCACGATGCCAAAGCCCATCTGTTCCAGGTCGCCCAGCAGGCCGGCCTCTTCCAGGTACAGCTGCACGGCCTTGGAACCGGGTGCCAGCGAGCTCTTCACCCACGGCTTGCGGGCCAGCCCGGCGCGGTTGGCGTTGCGCGCCAGCAGGGCGGCGGAGATGACGTTGCGCGGGTTGCTGGTGTTGGTGCAGCTGGTGATGGCGGCGATGATCACCGCGCCATCGGGCATCAGCCCCTGCTCCTGCTCCAGCTTGCCCGAGGCCAGCTTGGCTTCATCGGCGATGCCGCGTGCGGCCAGCTCGCTGGTGGCCACGCGCTTGTGCGGGTTGGACGGGCCGGCCATGTTGCGTACCACGCTGGACAGGTCGAACTGCAGCACACGCTCGTACTGCACGTTGGCCAGGTCGTCCGACCACAGCCCGGTGGCCTTGGCGTAGGTTTCCACCAGCTGCACCTGGGCTTCCTCGCGGCCGGTCAGGCGCAGGTAGTCCAGGGTCTGCTGGTCAATGGAGAACATCGCGGCGGTGGCGCCGAACTCCGGGGTCATGTTGGAAATGGTGGCGCGGTCGCCGATGGTCAGCGCGGTGGCGCCTTCCCCGAAGAACTCGATCCACGCCCCCACCACGCGCTCCTTGCGCAGGTATTCGGTCAGCGCCAGCACGATGTCGGTGCAGGTGATGCCCGGCTGCGGGCGACCGGTGAGTTCCACGCCGATGATGTCGGGCAGGCGCATCCACGAGGCGCGGCCGAGCATCACGCTCTCGGCTTCCAGGCCGCCCACGCCGATCGCGATCACGCCCAGCGCGTCCACGTGCGGGGTGTGGCTGTCGGTACCCACGCAGGTATCGGGGAAGGCCACGCCGTCGCACACCTGCACCACCGGGGACATCTTCTCCAGGTTGATCTGGTGCATGATCCCGTTGCCCGGTGGAATCACGTCGACGTTCTTGAACGCCTTCTTGGTCCAGTTGATGAAGTGGAACCGGTCTTCGTTGCGACGGTCCTCGATGGCGCGGTTCTTCTCGAACGCAGCCTTGTCGAAGCCGGGGAATTCCACGGCCAGCGAGTGATCGACGATCAGCTGGGTCGGCACCACCGGGTTGATCTGGGCCGGGTCGCCACCGGCATCGGCGATGGCATCCCGCAGGCCGGCCAGGTCC
This sequence comes from Stenotrophomonas rhizophila, assembly GCF_000661955.1. NCBI lineage: Bacteria > Pseudomonadati > Pseudomonadota > Gammaproteobacteria > Lysobacterales > Lysobacteraceae > Stenotrophomonas > Stenotrophomonas rhizophila. The sequence goes on along the minus strand of NZ_CP007597.1, from coordinate 1,238,582 downwards.
ACCAGCGCGGTCTGGCCCAGGATGTCATGGCACACCACGCGCGCGGGGAACCACGGGAAGTCCAGGTCCTGGCGGCGCTCGATCAGCTGCCGCAACGACGCGTCCAGGGTGGCCGGGTCGCAGCGGCGCACCAGGTTTTCAGCCAGCACGCGCGAGGTGTACGGCAGCGTGGCATAGGCACCTGGCTGGATCGCATCGACCGCGGCCCGGGTATCGAAATAGTCCAGCGCGGTGCCGGGGAGGTTCTTGCGGTACTGAGTATTCATGGCTGGCGATAGCTGCTTGTTGGCGGGCCGGGGCGTCGTGACACCGGCGAAGAAGGAGTAGCGACGCCGCAACGGAGTAGACCGGCATCACGCCGGCCTGCTCCGCAAGGCACCCGCGAACGGGTGCGGTACGTCTGTCTTACCTGCGCTGGTCGATCGGCACGAAGGCCTGGTCTTCCGGGCCGGTGTAGTTGGCGCTGGGGCGGATGATCTTGCCGTCGATGCGCTGCTCGATGATGTGCGCGCTCCAGCCGGAGGTGCGTGCGATGACGAACAGCGGGGTGAACATCGCCGTGGGCACGCCCATCATGTGGTAGCTGACCGCGCTGAACCAGTCCAGGTTCGGGAACATCTTCTTGATGTCCCACATCACCGTTTCCAGGCGCTCGGCGATGTCGAACATCTTCACGTTCTGCTGCTCGGCCGACAGGTCGCGCGCCACTTCCTTGATGATGTTGTTGCGCGGATCGCTCACGGTGTACACCGGATGGCCGAAGCCGATCACCACTTCCTTGCGCTCGACGCGGGCCTTGATGTCGGCCTCGGCGTCGTCCGGGCTGTCGTAGCGCTTCTGCACTTCGAAGGCCACTTCATTGGCGCCGCCGTGCTTGGGACCCCGCAGCGCGCCGATGCCGCCGGTGATGCAGCTGTACATGTCGCTGCCGGTGCCGGCGATGACGCGGCAGGCAAAGGTGGACGCATTGAATTCATGCTCGGCGTACAGGATCAGCGAGGTGTGCATCGCCTTCACCCACGAGTCCTGCGGCTTCTCGCCGTGCAGCAGGTGCAGGAAGTGGCCGCCGATGGAGTCATCGTCGGTTTCCACGTCGATGGCGCGGCCGTTATGGCTCCAGTGGTACCAGTACAGCAGCATCGAGCCCAGGCAGGCCATCAGCTTGTCGGCGATGTCGCGCGCGCCCGGATGATTGTGGTCATCCTTTTCCGGCGACACGCAGCCCAGCACGGACACGCCGGTACGCATCACGTCCATCGGGTGCGCCGACGGCGGCAGTTCTTCCAGCGCGGCCTTGACCGCGGCCGGGATGCCGCGCAGCGATTTCAGCTTGGACTTGTAGGCCACCAGCTCGGCGCGGGTGGGCAGCTTGCCATGCACCAGCAGGTGGGCGATTTCCTCGAACTCGCTGGTGTTGGCCAGGTCCAGGATGTCGTAGCCCCGGTAGTGCAGGTCGTTGCCGCTGCGGCCCACCGTGCACAGCGCGGTGTTGCCCGCAGCGGTGCCGGACAGGGCGACGGATTTCTTCGGCTTGAAGCCGGGCGCGGTGGTTGCTTCGCTCATGATCCCTCCAGAAAACAAGTGGTGCGACGTTACTTCTTGGCGGCGAACAGCGCATCGAGCTGCTGCTCGAAGGCGTGGTAGCCGATACGGTCGTACAGCTCTTCGCGCGTCTGCATCGCATCGACCACATTACGCTGGTGGCCGTCGCGGCGGATGGTCTCATATACGTTCTCGGCGGCCTTGTTGGCGGCGCGGAACGCGGACAGCGGGAACAGCTGGATGGCAACGCCGGCCGAGGCCAGTTCGTCGCGGGTGAACAGCGGGGTCTTGCCGAACTCGGTGATGTTGGCCAACACCGGCACCTTCACCGCGTCGACGAAGCGGCGGTAGGTGGCCAGGTCGTAGGCGGCCTCGGCGAAGATGCCGTCAGCGCCGGCCTCGACGCAGGCAATGGCACGTTCGATGGCCGCATCCACGCCGTCCACCTGGATGGCATCGGTGCGCGCGATCAGGAAGAAGTCCGGGTCGGTCTTGGCGTCGGCGGCCGCCTTCACCCGATCGACCATCTCGCCCTGGGTGACGATTTCCTTGCCCGGGCGGTGACCGCAGCGCTTGGCGCCGACCTGGTCTTCGATATGGCAGGCGGCGGCGCCGGCCTTGATCAGCGACTTCACGGTGCGCGCGATGTTGAACGCGCTGGGGCCGAAGCCGGTGTCGATGTCCACCATCAGCGGCAGGTCGCACACATCGGTGATGCGGCGCACGTCGATCAGCACGTCTTCCAGGGTGTTGATGCCCAGGTCCGGCAGGCCCAGCGAACCGGCCGCGACGCCGCCGCCGGACAGGTAGATGGCGCGGTAGCCGGCGCGCTGCGCCAGCAGGGCGTGGTTGGCGTTGATCGCGCCGATCACCTGCAGGGGCGATTCGGCAGCCAGTGCGGCGCGGAAACGGGCGCCAGCGGAAGAAACAGGGGTGCTCATCGGGCAGCATTCCAGGGTGGTTGACGGGAGTGAAGGCGCAAGGGCCGTGCCAAGTGCCAAGTGTCTGATTTGATTGAGACAGGGCGGTAACAGGCACGTTTCACCGTGCAACATTGAAACACCTGTAACATGGATGGAACTGAAACATTGAAACGCCGCCATGTCGATCAGCCTGCCCCGCCACCGTTCCCGCCTGCCCGACCCGGACGCCGGCAGCCTGCCAGTGATCTGGACCGTCAGCGTGTCGCGCCTGACCGGGCTGCTGGGCGATGTGATCCCCGAGTTCGACCGCCGCGCGCGGATCGTGCCGATCAACCTCGGCTTCGAGGAAGCGGTGGACGTGATCGGCCAACGCCTGCGCCGCGAGCACTGCGACGTGGTCATCGCCGGCGGCTCCAACGCGGCCTACCTGCGCAGCCGGCTGGAGGTGCCGCTGGTGCCGATCCAGGCCAACGGCTTCGACCTGATGGAGGCGCTGGCGCGGGCGCGCCGGATCGCGCCCCGGATCGGCCTGGTCACCCACGCCACCGACGTGCCCACCTTCGGCAGCTTCCAGCACAGCTTCGGGCTGGACATCGAGCACCGCCGCTTCGTGACCCGTGAAGACGCACGCGACTGCATCGCCGACCTGCGCGCCAACGGCATCGAAGTGATCGTCGGCACCGGCATGGCCATCGACCATGCCGAACAGGTGGGCCTGCCCGGGGTGCTGTTGTACTCGGCCGATTCGGTGCGCCAGGCGTTCGAGCACGCACTGGAACTCACCCAGACGCTGGCGCGGGTGGGCGCCCCCTCGCCGCGGCGTCGTCCGCCGGCCCGTCGCCGCGATGCCGACCACGCGCTGCTCGGCGACAGCGCCGCGATGCAGCAGGTCCGCGACCGCATCGCGCTGTATGCCCCGCACGACAGCACGGTACTGGTGACCGGCGCGACCGGCACCGGCAAGGAACTGGTCGCCCGGCAACTGCACGGCAGCAGTGGCCGGCGCGGGCGGTTTGTCGCGCTCAACTGCGGGGCCATCAGTGAATCGCTGCTGGAAGCGGAGCTGTTCGGCTACACCGAAGGCGCCTTCACCGGCGCGCGGCGCGGCGGCCGTGTCGGCCTGGTCGAGGCGGCCGACGGCGGCACCCTGTTCCTGGACGAGATCGGCGAGTTGCCGCTGCCGTTACAGACACGGCTGCTGCGGGTACTGGAGGAGCGCGAAGTGTTGCGCGTGGGTGCCACCGAACCTACCCCGGTGGACGTGCGCGTGGTTGCGGCCACGCTGCAGACGCTGGAATCGCTGGTGGATGCGCAGCGCTTCCGCCGCGACCTTTACTACCGCCTGGCTGCGTTGCGGATCGCGTTGCCGACCCTGCACGAACGCCGCGACGACGTGCCGCTGCTGCTGGAACACTTCTTCACCCTGCTGGCCGGTACGCCGTCACCGCTCGCCGCCGCGGCGCTGCAGCGGCTGTGCGATTACGCGTGGCCAGGCAACGTGCGCGAGCTGCGCAACATGGTCGACCGGCTGCGCATCCATTGGCCACATGGGCGGGGCGAGCTGTCGCTTGCGCAGATGCAGGCCTGGCTGCCGGAGCTGTCATCGGTCCCCACCGCGCCGCTCGCCTTGGCCGGCGCAGTGCCGGGTGGCGTGGCCCAGCGCGCGGCCGCGCGCCCCGGCAACGACACGCTGCAGCAGCTGCTCGACGACCACGGCGGTAACCGTGAGCAGGTCGCCCAGCGTCTGGGCGTGTCGCGTACCACGCTGTGGCGCTGGCTGCGCAGCACCACCGGCTAAGAACGCGGCTTACGCCACGCCGCGCAGGTTCACCGTGGGCCGCTGCGCTGCCGAGCCATCCCAGTCCACCGCCAGCCCCGCCGCACTGAAGGCATCCACGATCGTGCGCCCCACCTGTTCCATGGCGGCGCTGGCGCCCTCCGGCCCGGCCCAGAAGCCCAGGCTGAGATCGCTGCTGCGCTTGGCGCGGTTGAGATCCTGGCGGGTGTAGAAGCACAGACCCACCAGGCCGGCGTCCATACCGCCGCGTTCGATGAACTGCTGGGCGGTGTCGGCGAAGCCATCGTCCTGGGTCAGGCCAATGTCCTGCGCGGTGACGATGCCCTCGGCCTCAAGGCCGGCGAACACCGCCGTGATCTTCGCGTGGGCGGCGCGCCAGTCGGCGGCCCGCATCTTCTGCGGCGGCCGGGGCTCGGCCTGCACCGGAATGGGAAAGCCGGTCACCGCAGACAGCAGCGCCTGTACCTCCGGCATCATCGCGTTGACGACGATATGGTTGCCGCCGCCGTCGCGCACCGCCGGGTTCGCACCGGCGTCGAGCAGCATCTGCACCGGCGCGCACGCCAGCGCAAATTCAGCGGCCAGGTACAGCGCGGTCCGCCCACCGCCGCCAAGGTGTTCCAGCGGGCTTCCTGCATCGATGAGCAGGCGCAGTACCTGCAGGTGCTGGTCGGCCGGGGTGTCATGGGTCGCGCGTGCCGCACATTCCAGCGCAGTGAAGCCATGGGCGTTTTCTGCGCTGACGTCGGCGCCCGCCGCAAGGCCGGCCTGCACTGCCGCCACGTCGGCCGCAAGGGCGGCCGCGCAGAGATCGATGGCCGGCGAAGAAGCGGGTGCGATGGTCATGCGGCAGATCCGTGTGTGGGTGGATGTCTCCGCAAGTATGCAGGAGCCCGCATCGCGGGCGCTGCGCGCCACCGTTCATGCCATGGGCGAAGCGCCGCGTCCCGTCCACAGCGCATAACGCCCCGCGCCCAGCACGCACACCCACGCCAGGGCGACGCCCAGTGGCACCTCCGGCAGATACAGGAACCAGCTCAACCAATCCAGGGGTCCCAGGCCCGCCGGGATACGTCCGATACCGTCGGTGAAGGCCGCTACCGCGCAGATCATCATCAGCGCCGCGGCCGACAGGCGCGGCAGCACGCCAAGCACCAGGGTGGTGCCGAGCACCCATTCCACCATCGCCACTGCAGGGGCACTGGCCGCCGGCCACGGGATACCCGCCTCGGCGAGTGTGGCCAGCATGCGATCCCTGCCGTCATCGGTGAACAGCTTGTTCCATCCCGATACGGCAAACATCGTGCCCGCGACGATGCGCGACAGCAGCAACAACAGCGAGGCGGGGATTCGAGTCTCGACAGGCATGGCAGAAATGGGCATGACAGCGCGGTTCCAGGGCAGACAGTGTCGTCCGCCCCGATCCTAACCGGCGGTTTCCCACCCCCGCGTGCCGCGCGCAGTTTTCGATGGACGCGCCCTTACGGGAACAGCAACCGCTTGTTCCACTGCCCGTCGTGATCGACCTCGTAGCACCAGCGCTCGTGCAGCCGGAACTGCGCGCCGTACCAGAACTCGATCCGCTGCGGCACCACGCGCAGCCCGCTCCAGCCTTCCGGTCGCGGCACCTCGCGGTCGGCGAAGCTGGCTTCGGTGGTGGCTACCCGCGCGTCGAACTCCTCGCGCGATGCCAGCGTTTTGGATTGCAGCGAGGCCCATGCGCCGATCTGGCTCATGCGCGGGCGCGAGGCGAAGTAGGCGTCGGCTTCGGCATCGTCCACCTGCTCGACACGGCCTTCGATCCGCACCTGGATGCCCGCCTCGCGCAGGCTGCGCCACAGGAACAGCAGGGCCGCGCGCGGGTTGCTGCGCAACTCGCGGCCCTTGTGGCTGTCCAGATGGGTATAGAACACGAACCCACGCGCGTCGAAGGCCTTCAGCAGCACGGTGCGTGCCGACGGCTGGCCGCTGGTGTCGGCTGTCGCCACGGTCATCGCATTGGGTTCGATTTCCGCGCTGTGCTTGGCCTCCTCGAACAGCGCGGCAAAGGTGGACAACGCTTCGGTATACAGATCGGTCATGGTTGGTTTCTTGCCATTCGATTTGGGTTTATTGTCACCGCATGCCTGCTACCGCGTACATGCCCCGCAACAAAGGATTTCCCGATGCACTGGTCGCCCAGGCACTGGAGGATGCGCTGGCAGCTGGCACGGAGGTGCCAGTATTGGCGATCAGCGGGCTGCAGGGCAGCGGCAAATCGACGCTGGCAGCCCAGGTGGTGGCGCTGGCCGAACAGCGCGGGCTGCGCGCAGCGGCCCTGTCCATCGACGATTTCTACCTGACCCGCAGTCAACGCCAACGCCTGGCCCGCCAAGTCCATCCGCTGTTGCTTACCCGCGGCCCGCCGGGCACGCACGACCTGCCACTGGCGCATGCCACGCTGGACGCCATCGCGGCACGCCAGCCGGTGGCATTGCCACGGTTCGACAAGCTGGCCGACGAACGCGTGGCGCAGGCCGAATGGCCGCGCGTGAGCGGCCCGCTGGACCTGCTGGTGTTCGAAGGCTGGTTCCTGGGCACGCCTGCCCAGCCCGAAGCCGACCTGCAGCCGCCCTTGAACGCGTTGGAGCGCGACGCCGACGCCGACGGACGCTGGCGGCAGTGGTGCAACCAGGCGTTGGCCGCGCACTACCCCGCGCTGTGGCAGCGCTGCGACCGCCTCTGGTTCCTGCAGCCGCCGGACTTCGCGGTGGTGCCGCGCTGGCGCTGGCAACAGGAACAGAACCTGCAGGCTGCCCAGCCGGAACGCAGCAGCATGAGCCGCGCCCAGCTGGAGCGGTTCGTGCAGTACTACGAACGGGTCAGCCGCCAGGCGTTGCGCACCCTGCCGGGGCTGGCCGACCGGGTCATCGCGCTGGACGAGCAGCGGCAGGTCGTCACGGCGCCCGTGTAGGCGGCGCCGATCCCGGTCAAATCGACCGGGCGGCCACCGTTTTTCTCAGCCCACCACGAAGGTCACCCGCAGGTTGACCCGCCATTCGGTGATGTTGCCCTCCCCGTCGGTGACCACCTTGGTTTCGTTGATCCATGCGCCCTGGATGCCCTTGACCGTTTCGGACACCTTCTTCAGCCCGCTGCGCACCGCGTCTTCGACGCTGGTCTTGGAGGACGCATTGATCTCGATGATTTTGGCCACTGACATGGGCACGCTCCGGCTGCCTGCGGGACATTCCGCAGCCCCCACCATGGGGGCCGGCGCGTAAAGGCCACGGCACGGAAATGTTAGGATCGGGGGTAATGAACCCTGCTCCGAACCTGATCCTGATTGGCCCGATGGGCGCCGGCAAAACCTGCATCGGGCGCCGCCTGGCCGAGCGCTTCACGCTGGACTTCGTGGACGCCGACCAGGCCATCGTGGACGCCGCCGGGGCCAGCATCCCGGCGATCTTCGAGCACTCCGGCGAGGCCGGCTTCCGCCAGTACGAACGCCAGGCGCTGCAGACCCTGCTGCGCGGGCGCAACCAGCTGGTCTCCACCGGCGGCGGCGCCGTGCTGGACCCCGACAACCGCGCCATCATCGCCGAACGCGGTTTCGTGGTGTACCTGCGGGTCAGCGTGGCCGGGCAGCTGGAACGGCTGGCCCGCGACCGCACCCGGCCGCTGCTGCAGCGCCCGGACCGCGAGCAGGTGCTGCACGAGATGGCGGCGCTGCGCGACCCGCTGTACCGCGCGTTGGCCGACCTGGCCCTGGATACCGACCTCTACACCCCCGCCGAGGCCACCGCGCAGCTCGTACTGCGGTTGGCCGCCCAATGGCAGCGACAGGACCCACCCGCATGACCCCCGCCCCCCGTACCGTCGCCGTTGGCGGCGACACGCCCTACACCATCCATATCGGCCCCGGCCTGCTGGGCCAGGGTGACCTGCTTGCCCGCCACGTGCGCGGCCGTCACGTGCTGCTGCTCAGCGATTCCTCGGTGGCCCCGCTGTACCTCGCCGGCGTGAAAGCAGCGCTGCTGGCCGCACGCCCGGACCTGCGGGTCGGCGAGCTGGTGCTGCCGGCCGGTGAAGCGTCCAAGACTCTGGCCAACTTCGGCGCGGCCATCACCGCCTTGGCCGCGCTTGGCGCAACCCGCGATGCCTGCGTGCTGGCCCTGGGTGGCGGCGTTGCCGGCGACCTGGCCGGCTTCGCGGCCGCCTGCTGGATGCGCGGCGTCGACTGCGTGCAGCTGCCCACCTCGCTGCTGGCGATGGTCGACTCCTCGGTGGGCGGCAAAACGGCCGTGGACATCCCCGAAGGCAAGAACCTGGTCGGCGCGTTCCACCCGCCGCGCGCGGTGATCGCCGACACGGCCGCGCTGCGCACCCTGCCGCCGCGCGAACTGCGCGCCGGGCTGGCCGAGGTGATCAAGTACGGCGCCATCCGCGACCCGCTGTTCTTCCAGTGGCTGCAGGCCGAACACGCCGCGCTGCTGGCCGGCGACGATACCGCGCTGGCCCAGGCGATCGCGCGCAGCTGCGAGCACAAGGCCGAGATCGTGGCCCGCGACCCGCATGAAAAGGGCGAACGCGCCTTGCTCAATCTCGGCCATACCTTCGGCCATGCAATCGAAACCGAACAGGGCTATGGCGCGCCCGGCAACGACAACCTCAACCACGGCGAAGCGGTCGCGGTGGGCATGGTGCTGGCGGCGCGCCTGTCGGCCCAGCTGGGCATGAGCAGCGAGGCCGACACCGCGCAGCTGCGCGACCTGCTGCTGCGCTACGAACTGCCGGTGGAGATTCCCGCCGGGCTGGCCCCCGAGGCGCTGCTGGCGCGCATGCGCCTGGACAAGAAGAACATCGCCGGGCGCCTGCGCCTGGTGCTGTGGCGGGGCATCGGCCGCGCCGAAGTGGTGGCCGACGTCGACGAAGCCGACGTACTGCGCGTGCTGGCCGCCCGCTGACCTGCGACCGTTGGCCGCAGGTGGGGTGGGCCACCACGGCCTGCCCCGGCGTTCACGGCTACAATCGCGGCCATGCGCGTCTTCCTGCAGCACCACCCCGGCGGCACTGAACCGGCCCGCTACCTTCAGCTGACCCTGCAGCCGGACCTGTTCGGCAGTTGGGAACTGCTGCACGAATCGGGCGTGGTTGGCGGTCGCGCGCGGTTGCGGTGTGAGGTGTTCGCGGAGGCCGAGCCGGCCCAGCGCGCCTTCGAGAAGACGCGCGACATCCACCTGCAACGTGGCTACCAGATCACCTACACCAGCGGCACCGCGCCGCGCTGAGCGCCGGCCCAACCCCGCTCTTTCATCCCGGCCCCGTGCCACCAGAGTCCAAGGAAGCGTTACGTGACCAGCCCCTCCCGCCATGATCGCCTGCTGCGCGCCCTGCGCCGCGAACCGGTGGACTGCACCCCCGTCTGGCTGATGCGCCAGGCCGGCCGCTACCTGCCCGAGTACCGCGCCACCCGCGCCAAGGCCGGCAGCTTCCTGGCCATGGCCAAGAACCCCGACATCGCCTGCGAAGTGACCCTGCAGCCGCTGCGTCGCTTCGACCTGGATGCGGCGATCCTGTTCTCGGACATCCTCACCATTCCCGACGCGATGGGCCTGGAGCTGTACTTCGTCGATGGCGAAGGCCCCAAGTTCCGTCACCCGGTACGCGACACCGCCGCCATCGCCAAGCTGGCCGTGCCGGACATGGAAACCGAACTGCGCTACGTCATGGACGCGGTCCGCGTGATCCGCCGCGAACTGGACGGCAGCGTGCCGCTGATCGGCTTCTCCGGCAGCCCGTGGACCCTGGCCTGCTACATGGTTGAAGGCGGCGGCAGCAAGGACTTCGCCCGCATCAAGGCCATGGCCCTGAACGAACCGGCCGCCCTGCACCAGCTGCTGTCGGTGGTCACCGACGCGGTCATCGCCTACCTGGCCGCCCAGCGCGCCGCCGGCGCGCAGGTACTGCAGGTCTTTGACACCTGGGGCGGCGTGCTCAGCCCCGGCATGTACCGCGAATTCTCGCTGCGCTACCTGACCCGCATCGCCCAGGAACTCGAACGCGGCCAAGGCGACCAGCGCACCCCGCTGATCCTGTTCGGCAAGGGCACCGGCCTGCACCTGGGCGCACTGGCCGACACCGGCGCCGACGCCCTCGGCGTGGACTGGACCCTCGATCTGTCCGACGCACTCGCCCGCACCGGCGGCCGCGTCGCCCTGCAGGGCAACCTGGATCCCGCCACCCTGTACGGCAACCCCGCAGCCATCGAACGCGCCGCCGCCCGCGTGCTCGACAGCTACGCCGACGGCAACGGCGGCTCCCGCGAAGGCCACGTGTTCAACCTGGGGCACGGCATGTCCCCCGACATGAACCCCGAACACGTGGGCGTGCTGGTCGAGGCCGTGCACCGGTTGAGCAAGCGCTGATCCATCCGCGCGGAGGGCAGCCGACCAACGGTCGGCTCTACCCCCCAAACACCCCGTCGCCGGTCACACCCAACCACATCCGAACCGGCGGTCACGCCCAACCACACCGCAACCGGTAGAGCCACCCCATGGGTGGCTACACGTAAGGCCGGAAAGAACTGCAGCCACGCGAACCCGTGCATCGATTGACGTAAGCGTTGATCGATCGGCGTGGAGGGCAGCCGACCAACGGTCGGCTCTACCCCCAAACACCGGCGGTCACACCAACCACATCGCAACCGACGGTCACACCAACCATCCCGCAACCGGTAGGGCCACCCGGTATGTGGTTACGCAGCACCGGCAACAACAGCAGTCCCGCATGGCGTGGCTCTACCGCTGTCGCCATGCACACCGACAAAGTGTCGGGGGCTGGCGTGGGTGGGTTGGCGGGACCGTTGGGCGCCATGGATGGCGCCCACGAGCCCCCATGGATGGGTTTACGGCGTGTCCCGCCAACCCACCCACGCCAGCCCAGCCAGGTCGCCACCACACCAAGCGCTCCGGCTCCGGCTCCGGCTCCGGCTTCGGCTTCGGCTCGAGCTCTGGCTCTGGCTCCAGCTTCTGAAAAACTTTGCCAATCCAGTCCACAACCACATCTTGACCACACCCTGATCCCACATCGGCGATCATGTGCGCCTCGTTGATGAAGGCCCCCACGATGACGACCAGCAGCTACGCCTCGATCCGGCCCCTGTTGTGGCTCGTATCGCTGGCAATCTTCATGCAGATGCTGGATTCCACCATCGTCAACACCGCCCTCCCCGCCATGGCCCGCAGCCTCGGCGAAAGCCCCCTGCAGATGCAGTCGGTCGTCTTCAGCTACGCCCTCGCCGTCGCCACCTTCATCCCCGCCTCCGGCTGGATCGCCGACCGCTTCGGCACCCGGCGCACCTTCCTCGTCGCCATCATCCTGTTCACCCTCGGCTCGCTCGCCTGCGCCCTGGCCCAAACCCTCCACCAACTCGTCGGCGCCCGCGTCCTGCAGGGCATCGGCGGCGCCATGCTGCTCCCCGTCGGCCGCCTCGCCGTCATGCGTTCCGTCTCGCGCGAAGAATTCCTCCGCGCCATGAGCTTCATCGCCATCCCCGCCCTCATCGGCCCCCTCATCGGCCCCACCCTCGGCGGCTGGCTGGTCGAAGTGGCCTCCTGGCACTGGGTCTTCCTGATCAACCTGCCCATCGGCGTCATCGGCTACATCGCCGCCACGAAAGTCATGCCCGACCACTACGCCGAACACCGCACCCGCTTCGACATCGCCGGCTACCTCATGCTCGCCTTCGGCATGATCGTCCTGTCGCTCGCACTCGACGGCATCTCCGGCATGGCCACCCCGCACGCCCTGGTCATGCTCATGACCGTCGCCGGCCTGGCCGCCCTCGTCGGCTACTGGCTGCACGCCGCCAATTCCACCGCCCCGCTGTTCTCGCTCGCCCTCTTCCACGTGCCCAGCTACCGCATCGGCATCCTCGGCAACCTGTTCTCGCGCATCGGCAGCAGCGCCATGCCGCTGCTGATCCCCCTGCTGCTGCAGGTAGGCATGGGCATGAGCCCGATGAATGCCGGCCTGCTCATGATCCCCGTCGCCGCCGCCGGCATGCTGGCCAAGCGCTACGCGGTCAAACTGGTCGAGCGCTTCGGCTATCGCCGCGTGCTGATGGTCAACACCGTACTGGTCGGCCTGGCCATGGCCAGTTTCATCTTCATGACCCCCGGCCAGCCGCTGTGGGTACGCGTCATCCAGCTGGCGCTGTTCGGCGCCGTCAATTCCCTGCAGTTCACCGTCATGAACACTGTCACCCTGCGCGACCTCGACCGCGACTTCGCCAGTGCCGGCAACAGCCTGCTCTCCATGGTGATGATGCTCGCCACCGGCTTCGGCGCCGCCGCCGCCGGCAGCCTGCTGGCCGCCTTCGCGCACCTGGACCAGCTGCATGGCGCCACTGCCGCCCTGCACGCCACGTTCGTCTGCGTCGGCGCCATCACCCTGACCTCCACGCTCATCTTCTGGCAGCTGCCCGACACCCGCCCATCGCCGCGCGATGTGGAGGAGGTCGCCGAATAGGCGACCTCCGGGTAGCATCGGACCGTTGGTCCGATGACCTTTAAAAAACGCGTTTACCCACCGCGCCCGTTGGTCCGATGAAAGGCCAGCGCACCAACGGTGCGCTGCTACCCTGGTTCGTCCGATGACCCACCAGCGCACCAACGGTGCGCCGCTACCCTGGTTCGTCCGATGACCCCCCAGCGCAGCCACGGTGCGCTGCTACCCGCGCGGTTGCCGCAGCGCCCGCGCGATCGCCTCCACCAGCAGGTCGCCGGTCACCGGCTTGCGCAGGAAGCCGCTGAAACCGGCCTCGTGCACCTGCTGCTCGATCCCCGGGTCGGTACGCGCCGTCACCGCGATCATCGGCATCTCGTAGCCCTGGTTGTGCAGGTGCCCGGCCAACTCGATGCCGCCCAGACCCGGCAGGTCCAGGTCCAGCAGCGCCACGTCGAACGGCGTCCCGCTGACCTCGCGCAACGCAGCCAGCGCATGTTCGGCATGCACCATGTCATGCCCGCGCGCGCCCAGCAGACCGGTGATCACACTGGCCACCGTTGCATCGTCCTCCACCAGCAGAATGCGCAGCGGCGGCAGGCGCAGGCTCTCACTGCCCGGCTCGCCGCCAGCCGGCAGCGCGGCGATGTGCAGCGGCAACGGCAGGCTCACGCTGAAGCGCGTGCCCACGCCCAGCTGGCTCTCCACCCCGATCTGGCCCTGCATCGCCAACGCCAGCTCCCGGCAGATCGCCAGGCCCAGCCCGCTGCCGCCGTACTGCGCCGCCGTGCGCGCCCCGTCGGCCTGCTCGAAACGCCGGAACAGGCGCTGCTGCTGGTCGGCGCTGATGCCCGGCCCGGTGTCGGATACCTCGAAATGCAGGCCACGCTCGGACGACAGCGTGGTTGCCTTCAGCCGCACCTCGCCATGCGTGGTGAACTTCACCGCATTGCCCAGCAGGTTGAGCAGGATCTGCCGCACCCGCACCGCATCGCCCACGCTGGCCAGGCCCGGTGGCAACTGGTTGTCCACCACGAAACGCACGTGCTTCTGCTCGGCAAGCGCGGCCATCAGCGTGCAGACATCGCTCACCACGTTGTGGACGTCGAACGGCTGCGACTGCAGCTGCAGCCGCCCGGACTCGATGCGGGCCAGGTCCAGCGCATCGTTCACCAGATGCAGTAGATGCTCGCCGGCATGCCGGATGGACGCGGTCCAACTGCGCTGCTGCGGGTCCAGCGACGACCCCAGCAGCAGCTCGCTCATGCCCAGCACACCGGTCATCGGCGTGCGCACCTCATGCCCCAGGTTGGCCAGGAAGCGGGTCTTGGCCGCTGACGCCTGCTCGGCCAGTTCCTGCTTCTGCAAGGCCAGCTGGTAGGCATGCCGACGCTGCAACCGGCGCCGGTACAACCACGCAATGAGGCTCATCAACAGCAGCGTCATCGAGGTCAGTACCAGCAGCCCGGACATGCTCCGCCACCACGGCGGCATCACCCGGAATTCCAGCGACTGCACCCGCGACCACACCTGGTCGGCCGAACGCGCCTGCACCTCCAGCCGGTAGCGGCCCGGTGGCAACCGCGAGAACACGCGCTCGCCGGCCGGCCCCACTTCCACCCAGTCCGGGTCGTAGCCGGCCAGCCGGTAGCGGTAGCTGTTGGACGACGAATCGGCGAACGACAACAGACGCGCCACGATGCGCAGATCGCGGTCGGCGTCAGCGACCTCCAGCGGGGTCAGGTGGGTCAGGTCGGCGACGCGGTCGCCGCGACGCACCTCGACCCGTTCGATCACCAGCGGCGCACGCCGGTTGGACGGCCGCACTTGGCGCGGGTCGAACACCACCACGCCGGCCGGCGTGCCGCCAACGATGCGGCCACTGGCGGTGCGGCTCAGCGTGCTGCGACGGAACTCCTGGCTGGGCAGGCCATCGTGCACGCCATACAGGCGCACGTTGCCCATCTGCGGGTCGACCCGGATCAGGCCACGTGCGCTGGCCGCCCACACCACGCCCTGCGCATCGACCACCAGCCCGGTTGCCGACACTTCCGGATAGCCCGCGCCACCGCCGACGACCGCCTGCAGCAACAGCCGTCCATCCTGCCACCGGTACTGGCTCAACCGCCCTTCTTCGGACAGCCACACGCTGTCATCGTCGGCGCGCGCCAGCGCGTGGATCGCCGCCGCTGGACCACCCGGCACGGGTTCAAACCGTGAACGGCCCGGCATCCACTGCAGCAGGCCCTGGTTGGTGGCCACCCACAGCGTATCGTCCGGTCCGCACAGCAGGTCCAGGGCCAGTTGCCCGGCCGCGAGCCCGGCATGCCCGGCCGGCACCCGGTGCAGCACGCGACCGTCCAGGTCGCGCTGCTGCAACCCGGTCGACGCAGCGCTCCACAGGCGTTGGCCGTCGCAGACCGCCAACGATTCCAGCTGGCCCTCCATCGCCGCATCAACGGCAGCATCGTGCCCCCAGCGGCGGATCGATGCATCCTTGGGGTCATAGCGCAGCAAGGCCGACGCCGAGCCGATCCAGACCTGGCCGCGGGGATCTTCCTGTACCGATTGCAGCCACTGCGTCCCGTCCACACCCCTCCGATGCTGCGTCACACGGCCGCTGACCGGATCAAACTTGTCCAGCGCCCCGTGCGTTCCCACCGCCCATACCCCGCCATCGGCGGCGGCGGACGTGCCCAGCACGTAACCATTGCGCAGCGACCCCGGATCGTCCTCCAGGCGCGACAGCACCGAGAACTGCCACCAGCGCGGCAACAGGTGCCACAACCCGCCGTTGATGCTGGCCAGCCAGATCCCGCCTTCGCGGTCTTCATAGGCGCCGGTCCAGTTCGGGCGTACCTGGCCACGCGCCACCGCGCTGTACAGCGGCACCTGCTGGAACTGGTTGTCGTAGGCGCGCCCCAGCCCGGACCGGGTATCGAGCCAGTAGCCGCCCTGCTCGTCGCGCAGCATCATGCCCAGCACCTGGTCGCCGGCCGCCACCTTCCACGGTGCCGGTTCGAAGCGCCCGTCCGGCCGCCGCACCAACACGCCGGTATTGGTGCCGATCCAGAGGCTGCCATCGATCTCGGCGGTCAAGCCGTTGATCACCTGCGCCGGCACATCGCGGGTGGATACCCGTTCGAAATCCGTGCCGGTCCAACGTGCCAGGCCGGCCTGCGTGCCCACCCACAGGCTGCCATCGCGGGTGGTGGCCAGCTGGGTCACCGACGCGGCGGGCAGGCTGCGCGGATTGCCGCGCTCGGGCATGAAACGGGTGACCTTGCCGTCACGGTCCAGGCGGTGCAGGCCGCCTTCGTAAGTCCCGAACCACACGGTGCCATCGGCGGTGGAGGTGATCGACCAGATGGTGTTGCTGCCGATCTGCGGGTGGCTGGCGCGGTCGAAGAAGCGCAGCTCGCGGCGGTCGGCCGACATCATCGCCAGGCCGGCATTCTCGGTGCCGATCCACAGCTGGTTGCGGGCATCCACATGCACGCTCCACACGTGGTTGTCGCGCAGGCCATCCTCGGCGCGCCAGACCCGGTAGTTGCGCCCGTCGTAGCGGGCCAGGCCGTCGTTGGTGGCGATCCACAGGTAGCCGTAGCCATCTTCGGCCATGCGGTTGACCGTGTTGGACGGCAGTCCATCGAACACGGTCAGCTGGCGTGGCGTTGGCGGCACGGGCTGGGCCTGGCCGAAGGTCGGCCACAGCCATGCAATCCCGATCAGGAGCAGCCAACGCAATGACACCACTGGTGGATCTCCCCCATCGTCCATGGATGCACCCCAGAGGCTACGGGCGCGCGTTGCTGCCGGCGCGCCGATCCTGGGCCAGTCCGCATGGTAAACGGTTCGCTACGCGGCGACGATCCGCTCAGGCCTGCCGCGCCGCACGCACCGCCGCCAGCAACTGCTCGCCGCTGGCCGGCTTGTGCAGCCATCCTGCCGCGCCGGCCGCCGCCGACCGTCGGGCAAGGTCGGGGTCACGGCGCGCGGTCAGGACCACAACCGGCACCGCGCATCCCTGTGCGGCCAGCATGTCCAGCAGTTGCCACCCGTCCACGCCGGGCAGGTCCAGGTCCAGCAGCACCACATCGAATGGCGCCACCGCCAGTTCGCCCAACGCGGCCAGGGCATGCGCGGCGGTCACCACCTGCGCGCCGCCTGCCGCCAGCAGGCCGGCGTGCACGTCGGCCACCAGAGGCTCGTCTTCGACCAGCAGAACCCGCTCACCGTGGCGTATCGCCGCCGTGTCCGCGGCCACCCCGGACGGGGCCGGTATGCAGGTGGCGCATTCCGCGCCCGTCACCATCGGCAGGCTCAGCAGCACGCGCCCACCCGACCCGCCCCCGGCGCTGACCAGCCGCACGCATCCACCCAAGGCGTGCGCGCCGGCCTGTGCGGACTCCAACGCGTCGCTGGACAACGTCCCTGACGGCAGCGGCGCTGCTGACGTGGCGACCGCGTCGATATCCACCAGCAGGCCGCTGCGGCCTGGCAGCCAGCTGGCACGGAACGACATCCTGCACGCGCCCAGCGTCTGCACCATCACATCCACTACCCGTTGCAGCACCTGCTGCACGCGCGCCGGGTCGGTATGCACGGGCGCCGCGCCGGGCAGGTCCACGCACGCCGCCAGGCTGCTGCCACGCGCGCACAGGTCCAGCTGCGCGGACTGCCGCCAGCGCTGCAGCAGCGTCGCCAGATCAACGTCGCTGCACTGCAGTGGCAACCGGCCGGCATCCATGCGGGCGTCATCCAGTGCCTGGTTCACGATCGCCAGCAACTGCCGACCGCCCCGATCGATCCGTTGCAGTCGCTGCCGTTGCTGCGCGTCCAGCGGCGAGGCCAGCAGCAGCTCGGTCATCCCCAGTACGCCGGTCAATGGCGTGCGTACTTCGTGCCCGAACGTGGCCAGGTAATGCGCCTTGGCCTGCGCCGACTGCTGCGCCCACGCGTGCCGCTGCTCCGCGGCGCGGCGCGCGCGCGAACGCGCCAGACTCCGCCCGCCCAGCCAGACCAACAGCCCCAGCATCGCGACCACGCTGGCGGCATGCACAACCGACGGCTGCCGGTGCGGCCAGCCATCGGGCTGCACGTTGAGCACCAGGGTTTGCGCGGCCGACCAACGGCCCTCGCCGCTGCGCTCCTGGTAATCCAGCGCATGCCGACCCGGCGCCAGCGTCGGAAACTCCACCGTCCCACGGCTGCGGGTTCGGCGCCAACCACGTGTGCCATCGCGCAGCCGGAAGCGATACTGCTGGCCGGGGTCGAGCTGGGCCGACAGCACCCTGGCGGTGATCTGGATCTCACGATCCCCTTCATGCAGCTGCAGCGACGCCGCCGGGGGCAGCGTGAGCAGGCGCTGGTCGCGACGCAGCTGCACCCGCTCGATCACCAGCGCCGATGGCGTGGCCGGGCGCGCCAGCAGGGCGGGATCGAACGCGATCGCGCCGTCGGCATCAATGGCCAGCATCTGCCGACCCTGCGCCTGCAGGCGGGCCTTCAGCAGGGCGGGTGGGATGCCGTCGTCGCGCGTGTAGATGTGCACCTCACGCCAAGGGGCTGCAACCCGCAACAGGCCATGGTGGGACACCCCCCACAGCACGCCGTCGGCGTCGGTGGCCAGTGCATGCACCGCCTGTTCCGGCATGCCATCGCGGTCGTCCAGGCGCAGGTTGCGCAGCAGGCGTCCCTGCTGCCACTGGTAACGTTGCAGGGCGCCGGTGCTGGCCACCCACAAGTGCCCATCGGCGGCAACGTGCAATGCACTGATCGCTGCGGGTGCACCGGCGACCGGGTGCAGTTGCGCGCCGTTCCAACGCATCAGCCCATCGCGGCTGCCCAGCCACACGCCACCGTCGCCGGCGCAGTGCAGCGACACCGGCCCGCGCAGCGGTGCCTGCCCAGCCCCCTGAAGCGGCCAGCGCACCTGGCGGCGCCGCGCCGGTCCACGGCCCTCCAGCATGCCGTTGTGGATGCGCCAATAGCGTGCGTTGTCGCAGGCCAGTTCCTCACTTACCCGGGCCGATTCGGGCAAAAATCCGTCCAGCCCCAACCGACGCGCGGGCGCCTGCTGCCGCGTGAACCGGGACCAGCGCGGCAGCAGGCGCCACATGCCCAGGTGGCGTCCCAGCAGCCAGACGCCCCCATCCCGATCCTCGAAGACCGCCCGCAGGCTGGGCGGTGCGCCGCGCCCGGCCGCGGCGAGCGACACCGGCGTTGCAGCCGCGCCGTCCACTGGCTGGCGCCAGATCCGGTCGGCTTCGGCCAGCCAGTGCGCCCCGTCGGAACCGATGCCCAACAACCGGCGCGGTGCAGGCACCGGTGCGGCCTGCAACGTGCTGCACGCGGTGCCATGCCACTGGCCCACCGCCGTGCTGGCCCACACCACGCCTGCGGTGTCCTGGTGCAGTCCGGTGACCGACGCCTGGGCCAGGCGGGGATCGGGCGGCCGATGGAAGCGCCCGGCCTGCCAACAGGCCAACCCGTGCGATGTGCCTATCCACAGCACGCCACGGTCATCGGCCAACAAGTACCCGACATCGCCCGCCGGCACCCCGTCATCGCGCAGGGTCGGCAGGAACTGGCGGATGCGCTGCTGCGGGTCCAGTCGGAACAGTCCGGCGCCACGGCTACCGAACCACACCCCGCCTTCTGCGTCGGGCAGCACCGCGCTGATCGGCACCCCGGCCAAGGCCGGGTGGGTGTCGCCACCAAACCCGTCGATCCGGCTGCGATCGGCCGACATCCGCATCAGCGTGCCATAGCCGGTGCCCATCCAGAGCTGGTCCTGGGCGTCTACGGCCAGACTGAGCAGCGCGTTGTCGGCCAATCCCTGCTCGCGGCGCCAGAGGCGGAACTGGCGTCCATCGAAACGCGCGAGCCCATCGTCGGTGGCGAACCACAGGTACCCCTGCCGATCCTGGACAACCTGGTGCACGGCATTGGAAGGCAGGCCATCGGCGGTAGTGAAACGAGCGGCCTCGGGCAAGCGCGCCGCCGCGGCCGATGCGAACAATGCCAGCAGCAACAGGGCCATGCACCGGCATGCCAACCGGCACGTCATCGTCCTGCCCGGCACTGCAGCAGGGCCGCACGCAGGGCGGCATCGCCCAGGGGCAGCCGGACGAACGCAGCGTAGCCGGCCGCCATCGCATCGCGTTCTGCATCGGCGTCGGCACGCGCGGTGAACGCCAGTCGCGGCACCCCGGGCCAGCGCCGCGCCAGCCACGCGCCGGCCAACACATCGCCGATCCGCAGATCCGGATCGGTTGCCAGCAGCTGCCACGGTGCGTCCGGTACGCCGGGCACGGCCCTCGCATCATCACACCCCACGGCCACCCGACACCCCTGCGCGCGCAAGAGCGCCGCAACGACCTCGGCGATGTCCGGATCCGGCAACACCAACAGGACCGACATGCCAACCAGCACCGCCTCACCGGTCACCGCGTCCGTGGCAGGCGCGATTGTCGGGGGTGATGTGGTTGCCAGCGGCACCTGCACCTCGAACCGGGTGCCGAGCCCCGGCCGGCTGTCGACCGTGATATCGCCCCCCATCGCCTGGGCCAGTTCGCGGCTGATCGCCAACCCCAGGCCACTGCCGCCGTGGCGCGCCATCGTCGCGGCCCCATCGGCCTGTTCGAAGCGCTGGAACAACCGCTGCACCTGGGCTGCGGTCATGCCCGGTCCCGTGTCGGCCACCACCAGCTGCAGGCCCTGCCCTCCCGCACCCGGTTGCACCGATACCTCGACGCTTCCCTGCGCGGTGAACTTCAGCGCATTGCCGACCAGGTTGAGCAGTATCTGACGCAACCGCCGCGGGTCGCCCAGCAGCCATCGCTGCGGATCCAGGTGGCTGCTCCAGTGCAGCCGCACGCCCTTTGCATCGGCCACCGGCGCCATCAGCGCGTGCAGGTCGTGCAGCAGGGCGACCGGCGAAAACGCCACGTGGTCCAGCTGCAGGCGCCCGGCTTCGATGCTGGCCAGGTCCAGGGCGTCGTCCACCAGTTGCACCAGGTGCAGGCCTGCGCGGCGCAGGCTGTCGGCGCGTGCCTGCTGTGGCGGCGAGAGCGGTCCTTGCAGCAGCAGTTCGCTCCAGCCGGCGATGATCGTCATCGGGATGCGGATGCGCCTGCCAAGACGCCCCAGGAACCGCGTGCGGCGCGCCGACGCCTGCTCGGCCAGGCAGCGCTGCACGCGCGCCTCGCGCAGGGCGGCCCGCTGCCGCAACACGCATGTGACCAGCCGGCCCAGCAGGACCACCACCAGGGTCACCAACATCAGTACTACACCCTTGCCTGCGGCGGTCTCCCACCACCCCGGCGCGACCTGCAGCAGCCGTTCGGAAGGCGCCGACCACGTCCCTTCGCCATGCCGTGCCTGTATCTCCACGCGGTGCTCGCCCGGCGGTAGGCGCGCGAAAGTGCGCAGCGCAACCGGCCCGGTCTCCACCCAGTCCGGGTCGTGCCCGTCCAGTCGGAACCGATGCTGGATGCGATCGGCATCGCCCGCGCCCAGCAGATTGACCGCGATCTGAATGTTGCGGTCGCTGCTGGCCAATGCCACGTTCGCCGCATCGGCGCGCACGGTCACCGGGGTGCCATTGCGCTCGACGCGCACCGCGTTGACCACCAATACCGGCGGCGGGCCACGCTCGACCACGGCCGCCGGGTCGATCAGCAGCAGTCCGCCCTCGCGCACGGCGGCGGCCAGCGCCCCGGTGCCAAGCCGTACCAGCCGGTGCGCAAGAATCTCCTGCACCGGCAGGCCCTCGGCGCTGCCCAGCACGCGCACCCCACCGCGCGCCGGGTCCAGCCGCACCATGCCGCGCGCGGCACCGGCCCACACCACGCCCTGGCCATCCACCACCAGTGCCTCGGCGCGCAGCAGCGGGTAGCCCTGCGCGCCATCGAACCGGCGCAGCCGCTGCAGCGCGCGTCCATCCCAGCGATGCTGTTCCAGTGCATCCTGGCGGCTGAGCCAGAGGCTTCCATCGTCGGCCTCGGCAATGGCCGCCACTGCAGCGCCCGTGCGTTCGGCGGCCACGAAGCGGCCACGGGGCGCATCCCAGGTCTTGAGCCCGTCGCGGTCGGTCGCCCACAGCACACCGTCGCGCGCGCACAGCAGCTGCCGTCGCGACATTGCCCCGCTCAGGCCCAAGTCGCCCGGTGGCTGCGCCAGTTGTCGCTGGCCATGCGGCGACCATTGCTGGATCTGCCCGCTTCCGGCCAACCACACCGTGCCATCCGGGCAGACCTGCAGATGCAGCGCACCGTCGGCCGATGGCCAGTCCAGCGGCCACCGGCGTACCTCGCCCCGTGCAGGGTCGTAGCGGGTCAACTGCCCGGCACTGGCGATCCAGAGCCGCTGCTGCCGATCCTCGGCCATCCCCACCGGCTGCACGCTGAGCCCGGCGTGGGGAAGGTCAAGATGATCGCTGCTTGCACCGGTGCGCAGGTCCAGGCGTTGCAGCCGCCCCTGGCTGCCGGCCACCCACAGCCGACCATCCGCCGCCCCGGCCAGGGCCAGCGCGTAGTGGCTGCGAATACCCGGAAGCCCCTCGCCCGCCATGGGCAATGCGGTGAACTCACGCCACCGCGCCGGCAGCCGCCACACGCCATGCGTCCTGCTCAGGAACCAGATGTCGCCGTGCCGGTCCTGCACCGCCGCGTCCATCTCCACCGCGCGCGTTGACGGCCCCTGCAACGGCCGGAGGGGAACGCGCTGGGTGTGCGTTCCGCGCGACAGGTACAGGCCCGTGTCGCGCTGCGTCCACAAGGCGCCATCGGTACTGCGCAGCAGCGGTCGCCCGGTCCCCGGCGTGGTGCCGGACGTCCGGCCCTTGGCTTCCCGCCACGTGCGCACCCCGTTGCTGGCATGGATGCCGCCCTGGGGATCGGGCCACACGGCCTGTATCGGACCGTCGGCACCCGGGGGGGTACCGGCCCGCTGCAGGCGGCCGTCGGCGAAGCGACGCAGTCCCTGCGACGTTCCCACCCACAGACGCCCGGCGTGGTCGATGGCCAGGGCGGTGACGGTATCCGCCGCGGCATCCACCACCTGCCAGCGCGCATCCAGCGCCGGCAGCATGTAGAGACGATGATCCGACCCGATCACCCATAGCGTGCTGCCACCGCCGCCCGCAATGGCGTGGATGGTGCCGCTACGCACGGCCCACGGCATCTGTGTACCGGCGCGCTCGAAGCGGCGACGGTCACCTCCCAGCATCAACAGCCCCTGCGAGACGGTGCCAACCCATACCCTGTCGGCGGCATCGACATGCAGCGCGCGCAAGGTGGTGTCGTGCAACCCGTGTTCGTCCCCCCACACCCGCGACCGCCGCCCGTCGAAGCGCAGCAGTCCCTCGCTGCTGGCCATCCACAGATAGCCGGTGGCATCTTCGGCCATGGCGTGGATGCCGGTGGTGGGCAGGCCATCGATGACCCCCAGCTGCCGGGGCCATGGCAGATCGAGCACGGCCGCCAGCAGGGCCCATGGCCAGCACCCGAGCACCAGTGCTATCAGCCAGCGGCTGCCGATGCGCCGCCTTGTCCTGCTCAAACGCACCTGTCAATCGAACGGCAACCAAGTCATCGCGGGAACGATAGAGCGGCGACAGCAGGAACACAGCCCCCGCCTCGGCGCGGGATCACATTCTGGAGAATTCCAGATTGGATCGAATGCCGACTATCGACTGATGCGATGAATCACGAGCAGCGCTCAGCTCTCTCGCTGACGCAGTGCACGCGCCTTGGCAATGGCATCGATGAGCAGGTCACCGGTCACCGGCTTGCGCAGGAAGCCGTCGAAACCGCCCTCCAGCACCTGCTGTTCGGCGTAGGCATCCGACCGTGCCGTGACGGCGATCAGCGGCAACTCATAGCCCATGGCACGGAGCTGGCCCGCGATGGCGATGCCGTCCAGCGCCGGCAGGTCCAGATCAAGCAGCCCCGCATCGAAGCGGCCCGCAGCCACTTCCGACAACGCGGCCAATCCGTGCAGCACGTGCACCACCTCGTGGCCACGCGCCTGCAGCAGGCCGGCAATCACATCGGCCACGGTCGGGTCGTCTTCCACCAGCAGCAGTCGCAAGGGCGGCAACTGGATCCGCGCGGCGTCCGACGCGTGGCTGGCGACGTTGCCCTGCTGCTGCGTCCACGGCAGCGGCAGCTGCACGCTGAACCGTGCGCCATGGCCAAGCCGGCTGTCGATGTCGATACGCCCGCCCATCGCCACCGCCAGTTCCTGGCAGATCGCCAGGCCCAGCCCGCTTCCGCCATAGCGCGATGCGGTACGCGGGCCATCGGCCTGTTCGAAGCGATGGAACAGGCGCTGCTGCTGATCGGTGTTGATGCCCGGCCCGGTGTCGGCGACCTCGAAAATGATGCCCATGCCGCCATCGATCAGCTCGGCGCCCAGGCTTACGTGCCCGCGCTCGGTGAATTTGATCGCATTGCCCAGCAGGTTCATCAGGATCTGCCGCACGCGCATTTCGTCGCCACTGACCAGGATCGGGCCGGGCAGATTGAAACTGCGCTCGAACGCCAGGCCACGGTGGTGCGCCATCGGCTCCATCAGCGCCTGCACCTGGGCCAGCATCGACATCAGGTCGAACGGACGGATGTCCAGTTCCAGGCGACCGGCTTCGATACGGGCCAGGTCCAGCGCATCGTTGACCAGCCGCAGCAGGTGCGTGCCGGCATGCTGGATCGAGGCCGCATAGCCACGCTGCAGTTCATCCAGCGGCGTGGCCAGCAGCAGTTCGCTCATGCCCAGCACGCCGGTCATCGGCGTGCGCACTTCGTGGCCCAGCGTGGCCAGGAACTGGCTCTTGGCCTGCGATGCCTGCTCCGCGATCTGCTGCTTGTGCACGGTCAGCTGCCATTGCTGGCGACGGCGCAGGCGCACGCGTGCCACGTACACCACCACGGCCACCAGCAGCAGCCACAGCAGCAGATAGCCCAGAATCGCCCAGCTGCTGCGCCACCAGGGCGGCAGCACTTCCACGCTCAGCGTACGCGAGGGCGTCCACTGCCCCTGCGGCGTGGCCGCCTGCACGTCGATGGCATAGTGGCCGGAGGGCAGGCGCGACAGCAGGCGTTCGCCATCGGCTGCCTGCATCACCCAGTTCTGGTCGTAGCCGGACACGCGGTAGCGATAGCGGTTGCCCTGCGGATTGGCGAAGGACAACAGCCGTGCGGTGATGATCAGGTCGCGGTCCTGCGGCCCCAGCACGATCGGCGCATCCGGTGGCAGCGACTGCTGGCCTTCGGCGTCGTCGCGGCGTACCTGCACGTTGTCGATCACCAGCTGCGAGGGCGGCAGCGGCACATCGGCGGCATCCGGGTCGAAGCCGACCAGCCCCGTCGCGGTCACTGCCAGCATCCGCCCGTTGGCCGCACGCACCGGCGGCCGGCCACTGAATTCCACGTCGGGCAGCCCGTCGCGCTCACCGTAGACGCGCAACCGGCGCTGCGCGCCATCCCAGCGCACCAGCCCGCGCGGCGTGGTGGCCCAGACCTGGCCCTGACGGCCGGTGACCACCCCGCCCATCGATACCGCCGGCAAACCCTGCGCAGCACCCACGCGCTCGCGCAGGGTCATGCTCAGGCCGTCCCAGCTGTACCGCTCCAGCGCGCCGTTGCGCGCCAGCCAGACGTCGCCGGGACTGGTCCAGGTGATGTCGTAGATGCTGCCCCGGGAGATGCCCGGGACCTGCTCGAAGCGGTCCTCGTTCCAGCGCAGCAGGCCCATGTCGCCCATGATCCAGAGCTGCCCGCGCGGGTCGAACAGCATCTGCTCGACCGGGTTCTCGGTCAGCCCGCGGCCTTCTTCAATGCGGATGGTGTCCAGCAGGTTGCCCTGCGCATCGCGTCGCTGGATGCCCAGGCTCATGACCGACAGCCACAGCTCACCGTTGGGTGCCTGGCGGATCAGATCGATGCGCTGACGTACATCCGAACCGCCGCCGATCTTCCACTCGCGCAGCTGGCCGGTACGTGGCTGGTACAGGCCCAGCCGCCCGCCCCGACCGATCCACAGCGCGCCATCGGCGCGCGGCAGCACCGACCAGATGGCGCCCACGCCCACCTGCGTATCGTCGGCGATCTGGCGCAGCGTGCCCTGCGCGTCCAGCTGGTAGATGCCGTGCGCACCGCCGATGTAGAAATCATTGCCGGCCGCGGCGGCGCTCAGCAGGTAGACACTGTCCAGCGGCTTCCCATCCAGCTGGTACCAGGTGGAAAAGCGCTTCCATCCCGGTGGCAGGTAGGCCAGCCCCTGGGTCAGCATGGCCACCCACAGTCCGCCTTCGTGGTCCTGCAACATGTCCAGCACGCCACTGCGCGCGGTCAGGAAGCCGCTACCGGCGTCGCCGGCCAGCAGGTGCACGCCGGCCGCGTCGCCGCGGTACAGGCCATCGGCCGTTCCCAGCCAATAGCCGCCGTTGCGGTCATGGATGACGGTGGCCGCCCGCACATCGGCGCTGAGCGTCCACGGCGCCTTGCGCACGCTGCCATCGGCATCAATGCGGAACAGGCCGCCTTCGGTGCCGGCCCACACGGTGCCATCGGGTTCGCGGGTCAGGCGGAACACGCTCTTGCCGCCCAGCAATGCCGGTGCGATGCGATGGAAGCGCTGTCCGTCCCAGCGGGCCACGCCACTACCGGTGCCCACCCACACATGCCCCTTCGGGTCGGCCAGCATCGTGTAAATGGTGTCATCGGGCAGGCTGGTGGGATCGTTGGGATCGGCGTGGTACTGCACCAGGCTGCCGTCTTCGCCCCGCCGGCAGATGCCGTGCCGGTTGGTGCCGATCCACAGCGACTTGGCCGCATAGGCCAGCGACCAGAACTGGCCATCGCAGCGGGCATTGAGGTCGGTGAAATGCTGGAACGCCGCACGCCCGGGGGCCAACATGCTCAGGCCGACGCCGTTCACCCCCACCCACACGCGGTCCATGGGGTCCACCAGCAGGGTTTCCACCTCGTTGCCGGGAATCGAGCCGGGGTCGGCCGGGTCGTGCCGCCAGACCCGCAGGCCCACGCCATCCACGCGTGCCAGGCCGTCGTCGGTGGCTGCCCATATGTAGCCCTGGCGATCCTGTGCCAGCGCCAACACCATGCGCGACGGCATGCCGTCGGCAGCGCCGAGGCGACGCATGCGCGGCGTTTCTGCCGATGATCCAGCCGTTGTTTCTGCGGCCCATGCCGCCGCCGGCACCAGGCACAGTGCCAGTACCAGCAGCACGATGCCCGCGCAGCAGCCACGCGTTCCCATCGCCATCCAGATCTCCCTGTAGCCGCTGATTGTCCCACAGCCCCTGCGCCCGCGCGCGGGCGTCAACTGCCGCCGGGCCGCCCGAACCGGAAAGTTGCACCACGATCTGTTGCAGCCATGACACTGCTGCCGATAACGGTGCAGTGCGTATGATCGGCCCTGACCTTCCCGGAGCCCGGCCATGATCCAGCGCCTGACCCTTGCCCTGCTGCTGTGCACTGCCCCCTGGGCAGCGCATGCCGCGCCCGATACCTACCGCCTGGATCCGGTCCACACCCGCGTGCTGTTCGCGGTGGAACACGCCGGCTTCTCCCACGCGCTGGGCACGGTGTCCGGCAGCGAAGGCGTGCTGGTGTTCGATCCGCAGGACTGGCGGACCGCCACCCTCAGTGTGAGCGTTCCGATCCAGCGGCTGGACCTGGGCGATGAAAAATGGAACACGGCTACCCTGGCGCGCAACCTGCTGGATGCCGAGCGCTTCCCGCAGGCCCGGTTCGTCTCGACCCGGGTCGAGCCCATCGACGATACCCACGCCAACGTAACCGGCCAGCTGACCCTGCACGGCGTCACCGCCGAGGTCACCCTGGCGGTCACCCTCAACGCCCTCAAGCGTCACCCGCTGCCCCCGTTCCGCCGCACCGCGGGTTTCTCCGCCACCGCCACGCTCAGCCGCAGCGCGTTCGGCGTATCTGGCTGGCCGTCGATGATCGGCGACGCGGTGGACCTGCGGATCGAAGCGGAAGCCGTTCGCGACAGAAACGCCGCCGATCCGGCCGATACGCCGCCGGTCGATGCCACGGGAACTCCCGTGCCGCGCGACGACTCCCAGGTTCCATCCCCACCGCCGGTCGAGGAGACCACGCCATGACTGCCAAGAACACCGCGACCCGCTGGGGCGGCGTCAGCCAGACCCTGCACTGGGTGATCGCCCTGCTGATCCTGGCCATGGGCATCCTGGGCCTGACCATGGGCGAGTTCCCCAAGACGCCCAAGTACTTCTGGATCTACACGCTGCACAAGTCGGTGGGCATCACTGTGCTGGCGCTGGTGGTGGCCCGGCTGGGCTGGCGCCTGTACGCCGGCGCCCCGACCCCGGTGCCCGGCACGCCGACCTGGCAGGAACGCATCGCCTCGGCCACGCATTGGCTGCTGTACGTGCTGATGTTCGCCCTTCCGCTGTCGGGTTGGCTGTACGACTCGGCCAGCGGGCTGCGCCCGTTCCGCTGGTTCGGGCTGGTCAACGTGCCCAAGCTCAGCGGTCCGGATGAACGCACCACGCAGCTGTCCCATGCCATCCACGAATGGGGCTTCTGGCTGCTTATCGCGGTGGTGCTGGCCCACGCCGGCGCCGCGCTTTACCACCATTTTTACCAACGCGATGCCACCCTTGCGCGCATGCTGCCGCAGCGCTGGCTTGCCTCCCCCCAGAAGGACTGACCATGAACATCAAGCTCTCCACTCCCGCGGCCGTGGCCGCTGCCCTGGCCGGGCTGATGGCCACCGCGCCGGTGCTGGCCGCCGATTACGTGCAGGCGCCGGGTTCGGTGCTGGTGTTTGCCACCAAGTACGACGGTGAAGTGTTCACCGGCAGCTTCCCCGGTTTCGACACCAAGCTCAGCTTCGACCCGGCCAAGCTGGACGGATCGAAGCTGGAAGTGACCATCCCGCTGGCCGGCGCCAAGAGCGGCAACAACGACCGCGATTCCACGCTGCAGGGCGCGGACTTCTTCAACGTCGGCAAGTTCGCCCAGGCCAAGTACAGCGCCAGCAAGTTCCGCGCCTTGGGCAACAACCAGTACGCCGCCGACGGCACCCTGGAACTGCGCGGCGTCAGCAAGCCG
Organism: Stenotrophomonas rhizophila; assembly: GCF_000661955.1. Lineage (NCBI taxonomy): Bacteria > Pseudomonadati > Pseudomonadota > Gammaproteobacteria > Lysobacterales > Lysobacteraceae > Stenotrophomonas > Stenotrophomonas rhizophila. The sequence goes on along the minus strand of NZ_CP007597.1, from coordinate 1,209,708 downwards.
GTCACCCTCACCTTCACCTGGACCCCGGGCGCGCAGCCGGTGCTGAGCGGCAAGGCCACGGTCAAGCGCCTGGACTTCGGCGTGGGCGGCGGCGACTGGGCCGACACCAAGACCATCCCGAACGAAACCGCGATCAGCACCAAGGTCGTACTGAAAGCAAAGTAACCCGCCCGGGTGCCGGCCGGCTCGCCCAGACCGGGTAGAGCCGACCGTTGGTCGGCTACCGCAGCAACCATGACACCCGAGGTAGAGCCGACCGTTGGTCGGCTACCGCAGCAACAACGACACCCCGGGGGTAGAGCCGACCGTTGGTCGGCTGCCGTAGTCCGCGCAGCCGACCAACGGTCGGCTCTACCGGATCCAGGCTTCCACCGCCGCCACATCAAACGGCCAGTCCAGTTCCCGTCCCCGCGCATCGCGCAGCACCGGCACGCGCAGGCCGTAACGGGCCTCCAGGGCCGCATCGTCGTCAACGAACACACTGTCCAGCCCAGGCACCCGGGCCTGGGCCAGGACCGCCAGGGCCTGGTCGCACAGATGGCAGTCATCACGCTGGAACAAGGTAAACACCGGCCCACCCGCCTTCGGAAATGTTGCGCCGCACTCAAGGCTGGCGCCTGCGACAGCATAGAATAGTGCTCCATCCGATACCCGCAGTTTGGCAATCATGGCTGTCAGCACGTTCGACGTTTTCAAGATCGGCATTGGCCCGAGCTCCTCGCACACCGTGGGACCGATGAAGGCCGCCGAACGCTTCGTGCACCGCTGGTTGCTGGACCCGGGCCGCCTGCAGGACGTGGTGCGCATCCGCGCCGACGTGTACGGCTCGCTGGCCCTGACCGGGCGCGGGCACGGCACCGACAAGGCGGTCCTGCTCGGGCTGGAAGGCCAGCGCCCGAACCTGATCGACCCGGACATCATCCCCGAGACCCTCGAACGCATCCGCAGCAGCAAGCGGATCCAGCTGATGGGCACCCACGAGATCGCCTTCGACGAGAAGCGCGACCTGGGCCTGAACAAGCGCCAGAAGCTGCCGTATCACACCAACGGCATGCGCTTTACCGCCTATGACGCCGACGAACAGGTCATCGCCACGCGCGATTACTACTCGGTCGGGGGCGGCTTCGTGGTCAACCAGGACGATGCCGCCGACGACCGCATCGTGCCCGATGAAACCCCGCTGCCCTACCCGTTCAAGAGCGGCGACGAACTGCTGGCGCAGACCGCGCGCAGCGGGCTGAGCATTGCCCAGATGATGTTCGAGAACGAGAAGTGCTGGCGCAGCGAAGACGAGATCCGCGAGCAGCTGCGCGAGATCTGGGGCGCGATGCAGGCCTGCGTGGCCCGTGGCATCCGCCAGGAAGGCACCCTGCCCGGCGGCCTGCACGTGTCCCGTCGCGCCCCGGCGCTGTACCGCGAGCTGTCGTCCAAGCCCGAAGCGGGCATGCGCGATCCGCTGACCACCCTGGACTGGGTGAATCTGTACGCGCTGGCGGTCAATGAAGAAAACGCCGCCGGTGGCCGCGTAGTCACCGCGCCGACCAACGGTGCGGCCGGCGTGCTGCCGGCGGTGCTGCATTACTTCGACCGTTTCTGCCCCGGCGCCAACGAACAACGCATCTTCGACTTCCTGCTGACCTCGGCGGCCATCGGCATCCTGTACAAGGAAAACGCCTCGATCTCCGGCGCCGAAGTGGGCTGCCAGGGCGAGGTGGGCGTGGCCTGCTCAATGGCGGCCGGCGGCCTGGTCGCCGCGCTCGGCGGCAACCCCAGCCAGATCGAGAACGCCGCCGAAATCGGCATGGAGCACAACCTCGGCCTGACCTGCGACCCGATCGGCGGGCTGGTGCAGATTCCCTGCATCGAGCGCAACGCGATGGGCGCGGTGAAGGCGATCAACGCCAGCCGCATGGCCATGCGCGGCGACGGCAAGCACAAGGTCTCGCTGGACAAGGTGATCAAGACCATGCGCGACACCGGCCGCGACATGCAGGACAAGTACAAGGAAACCAGCCGCGGCGGGCTGGCGGTCAACGTCATCGAGTGCTGATCGACCGCCCCCGGCGGTAGAGCCGACCGTTGGTCGGCTGCTCGCATGCGCATGATCGGCCCGCCTGCACGGCCGCTCCGGTACAGTCGGCACTCCCCTGTTCCGGAGACCGCCATGCGCATCCTGGCTGCCGCCCTGCTTGCCTGCCTGCCGCTGACCACGCTTGCCGCCGACACCTACGGCCCCCGCCTGGAGGGCTTCGACTACCCGTGGCCGGTCAAGACCTTCGACCTGGAATCGCAGCGGCAGCCGCTGCAGATGGCCTACCTGGATGTCCCCCCGGCCGGCACGGGTGTGGCGGGCACGGTGGTGCTGCTGCACGGCAAGAACTTCTGCGCGGCCACCTGGAAAGACACCATCACCGCGCTCAGCGCGGCCGGCTACCGGGTGATCGCGCCGGACCAGATCGGGTTCTGCAAATCCAGCAAGCCCGAGCGCTACCAGTACTCGTTCGGCCAACTGGCTGCCAACACGCATGCGCTGCTCGCCCACCTCGGCCTGGATGCGGCCCAGGTCGACCTGGTCGGCCATTCGATGGGCGGCATGCTGGCCGCGCGCTATGCGCTGATGTACCCGCAGCAGCTGCGCCGGCTGGCGCTGGTCAACCCGATCGGACTGGAAGACTGGAAAGCCAAGGGCGTGCCCTGGCGCAGCGTGGATGCATGGTATGCAGGCGAACTGAAGACCAGCTTCGAGAGCATCAAGAAGTACCAGCTGGACGTGTACTACAACGGCGACTGGACGCCGGCGTACGCGCAGTGGGCGCGCATGCAGTCAGGCATGTACGACGGCCCCGGAAAACAGGCGGTTGCCTGGAGCCAGGCTCTGACCTCGGACATGGTGTTCAACCAGCCGGTGGTCTACGAGCTGCCGGACATCCGCGTCCCCACCACGCTTTTCATCGGGCAGAAAGACCGCACCGCGATCGGCCGCGACCTGGCGCCGCCCGCCCTCAAGGCCACCCTCGGCGACTATCCCGCATTGGGCAAAGCCGCAGCAGCCGCCATCCCCGGTGCCACCTTGGTGACCTTCGACGACCTGGGCCATTCGCCTCAGGTGCAGGCGCCTGCACGGTTCAACACCGCGTTGCTGAAGGCGCTGTCCACCGCCCCCTGACCACCGGCGTAGAGATGCGCCAGCAATAGCACGCCCCGCTTCACCGCTGCACCCGCACCGGTAGAGCCGACCGTTGGTCGGCTGCCGCTCGCGCGATGCATGACGTCAAGAGCAGCCGACCAACGGTCGGCTCTACGAGCGGAGTGCGCCAGCGTTGCAATATCCCGTGTCACCGATGCGCCCGCACCGGTAGAGCCGACCGTTGGTCGGCTGCCGTTCGCGCGATGCTGAGATCAGGAGCAGCCGACCAACGGTCGGCTCTACGAGAAGAGAGGCGCCAGCAACAACATGCCCCGCTTCACCGCTGCACCCGAACCGGTAGAGCCGACCGTTGGTCGGCTGCCGTTCGCGCGAGGCATCAGATCAAGAGCAACCCACCAACGGTAGGCGTTACCGCCGCACGATCGCCAGTACGTCATCCAGCAACGCCGCCGCAGTGACGTCCGCGCCTGCACCCGGCCCCTGGATCAGCAGCGGCTGGGTGGGATAGCGATCGCTGTGGATGGCCACGCGGTTGTCGGTCTGGCCGCCACCGGCCAGCGGGTGGCCCAGCGGCAGGATGCGCAGGCCCACCGTTGCACCGTCATGGTCGAAGCCGCCCACGAACCGCAGGCAGCCGCCCTGCTCCTGCGCCTGCTGCCAGAACGCCTGCAGCGGTGCATCCAGCAACGACAACTGTGCCAACGCGGCGTCAGTCGGCAGCGCGGCGAGCGCGGCCGGGACCAGCGAGGTCACCGCCACCTGCTCACCGCGCAGTGCGATGCCACTGGCCCGCGCCAGGATCAGCAGCTTGCGGCGCACGTCCTCACCGGACAGGTCCACGCGCGGATCCGGCTCGGTATACCCGGCGCTGGCCGCCTCGCGCACCCATTCTGAAAATGCGCGCTGGCCGACGTAGTGATGGAACAGCCAGGCCAACGAACCGGACAGCACGCCTTCCACGCGGTGGATGCGGTCGCCGCCGGCCACCAGCGCGCGCAGGCTGCTGAGCAGGGGCAGCCCGGCACCGACCGTGGCGCTGTCGCCGTACTGCGCACCGCCGCCCAGCCGCCCTTCGGTGATCGCCTGCGCCCGCGCCAGCTGCGCACCCTGGCCCAGCTTGTTGGCGGTCACCACGTGCACGCCACGCGCCAGCCATTGTTCGTGCCAGTTGGCCACGTCGTCGCTGGCCGTGGCATCCACTACCACATCGCCACGTTGCAGGCCTTCCGCTTCCGCCCACGGTTGCAGCGCCGGCGCGCCGCGCACGGCCAGGTTGGCCTGCTGCAGTTCGTGGTCGGGTGCCTGCGCACAGGCACGGGCGGTACGCGAATTGGCCAGCCACGAGAACGCCGGCAAGGCCACGCCGCGCGCCTGCAGTGACTGGTAGCGCTGCACGAACGCAGTGCCCACGGTGCCGGTACCCAGCAGCGCCAGGCGGCGTGCGGGCGCGGCCACCAGGGACAGAACCGCGCTCATGCATCCACCTGTTTGCGCACCACGGCCTGCGCGTGCAGGTCGATCACCGCCTGCGCGCGCTCCAGCCCGGCCTGCAGGTCGGCCACCAGGTCTTCCGGCGACTCGATGCCCACCGACAGGCGCAGCAGGCCCTCGCTGATGCCGGCATGCGCGCGCGCTTCGGGCGTCATGGCCGCGTGGGTCATGGTGGCCGGGTGCGCCACCAGGCTTTCGACACCGCCCAGCGATTCGGCCAGGGTGAAACAGCGCAGGCCATCCACGAACGCGCGCACCGCCGCGTGCGGATCATCGCCCGGGCAGGAGGCCAGTTCGAAGGACAGCATCGCGCCGAAGCCGTCCTGCTGGCGGGCGGCAATGGCATGGCCGGGGTGGTCGGCCAGACCCGGGTAGTAGACCTTGGCCACCGCATCGCTGGCGGCCAGCAGGTTGACCACCTCGGTGGTGTTTTCCTGGTGCGCGCGCAGGCGTGCACCCAGCGTGCGCAGGCCACGCAGGGTCAGGAACGCGTCGAACGGGGAGCCGGTCAGGCCCAGCGCGTTGGCCCACCACACCAGCTGCTCGTGCACGGCCGGATCGCGCGCGATCACCGCGCCGCCGACCACGTCGCTGTGGCCGTTGATGTACTTGGTGGTGGAATGCAGCACCAGATCCGCGCCGAAGGCGATCGGCCGCTGCAGCGCCGGCGACAGGAACGTGTTGTCCACCACCACCTTGGCCCCGGCCTTGTGCGCGGCATCGATGACGAAGCGCAGGTCGGTGATGCGCAGCAGCGGGTTGGACGGGGTTTCCACCAGCACCAGCGTGGGCGACTGCGCCAGCGCATCGGCCAGCGAGCGCGGGTCGGTGAGGTCGGCGGTGATCAGGCCGAAGTGGCCTTTCTTCGCCAGTGCGTTGAACAGGCGCCAGCTGCCGCCGTAGGCATCGTGCGGCACCACCAGCGTGTCACCGGGCTGCAGCAGCGCGTTGAGTACCAGGTTGATCGCGCCCATGCCGGTGGAGGTGATCACGCCGCCCGCGCCGCCTTCCAGCTCGGCCAACGCTTCGCCCAGCAGGTCGCGGGTCGGGTTGCCGCTGCGGGTGTAGTCGTACTGGCGCTTGTTGCCAAAGCCATCGAAGCTGAAGTTCGACGACAGCACGATCGGCGGGGTCACCGCGCCGTGGGCGGTATCGCGGTCGATGCCGGCACGCACGGCGGCGGTGACGCGGCTACAGGACGGCGGGGTGCCAGTGGACAGACTCATGCGGTTTCTCCCGGGGAATGGATGGCGTTGGCGAGGATCGCGTCGATGCGATCGGTTTCTTTCAGGAAGGCGTCGTGGCCGTAGGGCGAGCGCAGCACGCGCAGGCTGCCGCGCGGGCCCAGTCCCTCGACCAGGCCGACGCAGTCGGCCAGCGGCACCAGGCGGTCGCCTTCCACGGCCACCACCACGGTGGGGACCTGGATGGCGGTGGGATCGACGCGGTGCAGGTCGATCGATTCGGACAGGCGCAGGTAGGCGTCCACCGGGGTGCGCGCCACGTACTGCGCGCCGGCGGCGTCCAGATAGTCCTCGGCAGCCACGCGCACGCGGCCATTGACCAGCTCCGGGGCGGTGTCGAAGCGGTCGCCGAACTCCTCCGGGGTACGGTAGCTGAGCATGGCGAACTGGCGGGCCAGCGCCAGCCCGTGGCTTTCGGCGCACTGCAGCTGGCCCAATGCGACCGCGCGGCGCTGCAGCGCGCGCCAGGCGGCGGCATAGGGATGCGGGCGGTGCGCGCCGCTGACCGCCACCAGCTTGCGCAGCCGCTGCCGATGGCGCACCGCGAACTGCTGGCCGACCAGCGCACCGTAGGAGTAACCGACCAGGCAGTGCAGCTGGCCGATGCCGAGCTGGTCGAGCAGCAACGCCAGCGCATCGGCCTGGTCGGCGGTATCGATCGGCAGGTCCAGCGCACCGTCGGCGCCGATGAAATCGAAGGCGAGAATGCGCAGGGCGGTGGGATCCAGGCTGCGCCCGGGCGCGACCAGGCCCTCGGCCCAACCCTTCTCGGGGAAGTCGGCATTGGCCGCCACGTGGCGGTGCGCGGAGATGCCGCCGGCCAGTACCACCACCGGCGCATCGCTGCGGCCCACCAGCTCATAGCGCAGGCGCACCGGCCGCGGCCCGCCATGGCGCATCGACAGCACCGCGGCGATATCGCCGCGCACGGCGTGCAAGCTGGTATCGAGCGGGACGCTGATCGGTGCGAAGGCGTCGGTGGCAACAGCGGCGGCAGTAGCGAAACCCATGGCGGTATCCAGAGAAGGAGTCGGCCATCGAGCTTTCGCGGAGCTCGCGTTCGAGGTGCACGCACGGCGCACGGTTCGAACCATCTTTCGGAAGACCACAACGGTCTCCGCAGGATTTGGCACCTACGCAGGTCGCTTGCGCGCCTGCGGGCTGCCCCGGCTTCAAAGGGCCTGTCCCTCTGCCGGTCTCGATGGTGAGGCTACGATGCCAGCCCTTTCCGGAGATGTCAATCCTTTCATCCGGATGAAGCGATATAGCTTTTTCTCATCAGCGGTCGATCGGCGGGGCGGGCTACCAGCGGTAGCGCACCCCCCAGCTCGCCCGAGTGCTGCCGGTAACCGTGGCCGCCACGCTCCAGCACCAGCAGGCCGGTCCCGCTCCAGCCCGAGGCCAAGGCCAGTTCGGCGCCCAGTTGCACCTGGTAACGGTCCTGCGGCTGGACCGAGGCAAACCGCGCTGAATACGCAATCAGATCAATGATCGCCCGGCCTGACGCTCCAGATACCCGGCCAGTGCCTGGAATCGCCGCCGCGTTTCATATTCGAATATCCGGATCGCCACGCCATTCAACAAAAACCCAAGCCAGGCAGGCCTCAGCCGCAGGTTGAAGGAGTACACCAACTGCGACGTGCCGCTGTCCAGATCACGGTGACGCATTGTCGCGCCCCAGAATTCAAATGGGCCGCTGGGCTCAACCAGTATGGCCGCAGCGAGCTCCGAGCGACGATAGTTGATAAAGCGCGTGCGCATCGACAGGTGCTTTTTCCAACCGCGCCCCTGGTTGTAGCTGACAGCGCCGATATATGGATGCGTGCCCCCGGTTTCGATCTGCGCGCACGACAGCAACGTATCCCATTCCAGGCGAACCTGATGGTTGTGGAAAGCCTCGAACGTATCGACCGCCGACGCAGGCATGGTCAGGACAATTCGTCTTCGTGCATTCATGTCGACTCCCCATCGTATTTTCCCACCCGCCTGCCACGTGCCATCCAATGCAGGGCGTCACATGGTATTCCGCCACACCCCGCTCCGCATTACCCAGCCCCGCGCAGGTCGGTTGAGCACCGGCCGTGCATGGTCCGCCCATCCGCCGGCCTGTCGCATCTGCCCCGCAAATGAGACTGAAGAGCGGCCAGGCGTCCACGTTCCGCCGCGGAAGTGGAGTGCCGGGGTGACCCTGCCGTGCCGGAACCGAAATCCTCAACAAGTTGCATGGCCCACCCGGGACGCCGCAGCCACACTGGCTGTACCCCATCCGGCACCTGACATGCACCCCGGCACCTTCCCCCGGTACCTTCCCCCGTCGCTGGACGAGGCTGCGCCGAGCAGCTGATACGCGGCAATATCCAGCGGCTTCAAATTGCGGGCGCTGACCACCATGAACGCATCTGATCTGCACACCCTTGGCGGGGCACCCAACCCTGATCGCGACAGTGGGTCAGCGCATCCGGAGCGTCGCGTCCTGCTGTTGGTCGCATTGGCATGCACTCTCCTCGGTGCCTGCAAACAGCCGGATGACCATGACAACGATCCATCCAGCCGCGTTGGTGGCAGCCTGACCTCGATGGACTATGAGCCTACCGATACCTTCGTGCGCCCGGTCTATGTCAATGGGCGTGGCGGCGACAGCGCCGGGGCTGGCGGCAGCACCGTGCTCAGCGCGATAAGTCTGCCGCAACGCTGGCACCCAGGGTTGACCGTGCATGTCAAATGGCGGCGCTGTGCGCGTGGCACTTACTACATCCCCGGCATACCTCAGGACGAAGGCTGTCGCTGGATTGAAAAGGACGTCCCCGTTCATCCTTACACGCATGTGGGCCACACTTGGCTGCACATCTTCGCCGACGACCACGTGCTGGTGGTTCCGGCCATGCTGGCCCCGAACCATCCTGAATATCCCGGCGCAGGATTCCCTCACAAAAACTTCAACGAAGAAATTGGAATTGGCCGCGATGAATGAACTCGCTCGGCTACCTGACGGCGCTCCCAACACGCATGTTCAACGAACCTGCCAATGCAAGCGCGGGCCTGCAACACGTGCCGCGCTGGTTCGCGGCCAGCCGGGGGCACAGCAATGGGGCGCGCCGCGTTCTGGCGTGCGGCAACGGGCAATGAAGCGCGGCACCCGCTCTGCACCTTCCTCCGCATTGCCGCCCGGCGCGCAATTTCAGGAATGACCATGAAAAGACAACCTGCCCTGCCCCTGCTGCTCATCGCGGCCGTGCTGACTGCCTGCGCACAAACCGAATTGACAGACCCGTCAGTGCCCGATATCTGGAGAACCTGGCCAACCGCACCCGAACCGCCGCAACCGCTGTTGAACACGGTATGGAAGCTGCGCGATCTGCCGGCCAGCGACGCGCATCCGGCCATCACCCTCTCGCCCGAATCCCACGCCGGCTTCATCATCCTGGAAGCCGATGGCCAGCACCTCACCGGTTACGCCGGCTGCCAGCCGATGACCGCGCTGTACCACCAACAGGGCGCGCGGCTGAAGATCGACGGCCTGGCCCGCATCGGCTCGCGCTGCCACAAGGAGAAGTTCAACAACGTGGGGGACCGCTTCGCCGCCGCCCTGAGCAATGCCACTGGCTACCGGCTGGCGAGCGACGATGCGCTGCTCCATATCCTCAACGGCGATCAGGTCACCGCCACCCTGATCTATCGCACGCCACCCAAGGGTCACTGGTGATCCTCCCGCCTCGGCACGGGTCGCCACGCAAAACAGCCGATCACTTTTTCGGTGCAGTAGACACGCTGCCAAACGGAGCGCAGGCAGCCCATCGATGGCTACCCGATTGCATAGGGTCTTCGCACAGCACTCGCACCTCGACAATGGAGCAATTTGAATGCGTCTGAAACCCATTGGACTACTGGGCCTGTTGCTCCTGGTGAGCCTGACGACAGCGGCTTGCAGACCAGGTTCCAAAATGAGCTCGGTGGGTGTGGTCGGCTATAACCATACCGATACCACGATCGTCCAGTTTGTCCTGGATGGGGGTGGAGGGGATGGTTTCATTCGCGCCCACCGGGGCGGTGGTAATACCAGTTGCTGTACGTCAATCCCACGCAGGTGGCACCCTGGCTACGAGGTCGCGATTGAGTGGACCAACGATCTGGAAAACTTCAAGCAAAAGGTTATAGCTGTTCCAGAATATGACGCGAAGGCTTCACGGATGGCAGTCCACTTTTTGCGCAACGGCGACGTGAAAATATTTGTGACATCACTTTCTCTTGGGCATCCGGATTATCCCTTAACTGGCCCGGAAGCAGGTTTGAACGAAGGTGAGGATCCCATCAGGGATGAGTGGCGATATCAGAAGAAGAAGCCATGAGCGGGACCATTGCCACTGGCATGTAACCGATGAAGATGGCCGCAGGGCGTTGAAGGAAGCTACGGTTCGATTCAGGGATTTTCCTCATCAGCCGCCAAGATTTTCCGGCCGGCAGCACATCCTGCGCTACCAGCGGTAGCGCAGCCCCAACTGGCCCGAGAGCTGCCGGAAGCCGTCGCGACCGCGCTACAGCGGATGCGACATTCGCCGGCAATTCGCAACTAATTGCATACCTTGCACTCGGCCAGGCTGTCACGCAACGCCGCCGCTAACGCACCCCATGCCCTCCCCTTCTCTTGCCCGCCCCCTCTTTCCACAACAGCGCCTCCGCGCATGGCCAGCCGCACTGCTCGCCGCCGCACTCCCGCTGGTGGCGACCTCCGCGCCATTGCCCTTGGCAGACCGGCCTCCGGCCCCCGGCAAGGACACCCACCACGCGCTGTGCCATGCCAATTACTGCGTGCTGGTTGACGGCACCGGCAATCGGCTGGGCGCCTACCAAACGAAGGCCATCTCCACGTTCACCAACGGACTGGCGGTATTCGACGACTACGACGGTGTCGGCAAAGGCATCATCGATGCCACGGGCAAGGTGGTTGTGCACGGGCAGTTCTACTCACTGAAAGTGCATGGCAACGGGCTGATCCAAGCCCGTGCCAGCGAGTACGGCGGCGACCTGTCCTACTACGACCGCACCGGGAAGCGGGTACGCCACTTCGAGGCCGGCGGCACGGGCCGACGCCACCACGCGCGCAGTTGGGCAGGCGCGCCCACCGTGGAACAGTGCAACAACGATGTTTGCACGACGTCGGTACTGGGTGCCGATGGCCGCACGCTGGCAGAATTTGCTTCGCTTAAGGAACTCGACGGCCATGACTTCGCCGCAGCCTCGCGGGATGGTCGTACCTTCGGCCTGATCGACACGCAACTGGCCTGGAAAGGGCGCGGCGATTACGCCGATATCCGGGCTGCCGGCAAGGTATTGCTGGCCGAGCGCGACGGCGGCCGAACGGTCCTGGACGCGCAAGGCCGCGAGCTGCTGCCGCTGGCCGATTACCAGGAAATGGGACGCCTGGACACGGGTATGTACATCGCGACCCTGCCCAACTCCCAAACCTGCCTGTACTTCACTGCAAAGGGGGAAGCGTTGTCGCCGAAGCGCGATGACTGTGTGCAGGGCGGTGGTGCTGCACTGGGCTATTACATCTTCGCAAACCAGCAGGGTTCCTATGTCGCGACGCTCGAAGGCGAGGCAATGTCGCCGATGATGGGCCCTGTGCTGATGCCGTTGAACCGGCGCGCCGTCCTCCAGGTGGACCACGAATGGCGTGCTGGCACGGCCACCCCGCAGGGCAAGCCACTGCTTCCGTGCAGCTACAAGGGCTTGAAGGCGTTTGTCGAGAACGGAACCACGACCGTCCTCCGAGACGATCTATTGGTCGCCCATGTCGAAGAAGGAGTCGGCCTGCTGGACCTGCGCGGCGACTGGCGAATTGCCCCGCGTTACGAGGAGATCGTCCCGCTCAGCACCACCTTGGTGGCGGCACGGGCCGATGACGAGCAGTGGCAGATACTGGACATCACTGGAACCGCCATCGACGCAGCATCCTCGACGTTACCCGCGCGCGTTCCATTGCCCGATGGCAGCAGCGGTTTCGTCGTTCAATCGGGCGAGTTCCATGGCTTGCTCGGCGAAGACGGTCGTTGGCGGGTGCCGCCTCGTTACGCGGAAGTGGCTTCCGTGGGAGGCGCCGTGCTGGTCTACCGACAAGCACCGGCGGCGGGCGAGGCGACGGCCCGGTTCTACGATCTGGCCAGCCACTCTGAACAGCCTGAGCCGCTGCTGGTGTCCGCGTCGGAACGGGCCGATGGCTTGATCGAAGGGATTGGCGTGGATGGCCTGATGCATCTGTTGACCGCCGAAGGGCGGATCCTGGCCAGCCTGCCCTCCGAACGGCCCACCTCCGCCACCGGGCCCTACGCTCCCCCCCTCACCTGCTCCTCCCTCCGAGCACCCGTGACACCCGTGCCCTCCCCCAACCCTCCACATCTGCCGGTCAATCAGCGTGCGCAGCAGGTCAAACGCGAATTCCAGGCCGAGCTGCGCACGGCACGACGCATCGTCATATTGATCGCGATGACCTTCATCCTGCCCGGGACTGTCGCAGGCCTGTATCTGCTGCTTACCGCCGCCAAACCGGTCCGCGCACCGGAGCTGGTCGCGCTCGCCGCTCCGGGAGTGCTGCTGGCCCTGATCGGCCTGCCGTTTGCCATCCCCCACCTGCTACGACTGCGGGCCGCCGAACGGCGGCGGCCGGCACGATCCATGACCCGGTGTGCCGCGCATCCACAGCGTCGGGTGGACAACCGGCTGGAAGCCACCGGTCTGGAGGCCGTCGCCGCAACCGGGACGCGTGACATCCTGCTGTTGACCGCCGAGGGCAGCCGCCAGGTTGAGCTGGACGTACCACGGTGGGCCCAGGATGCGCGGATCGATCTGTACGTGCCGGTGGTAACGGGGATGCCAGCCATGGCGACGCTGGTGGACGAACACTGGCTGGCGGCGCTGCGCTACCCGGAGATACCGGAAGTTGAAGTGCAGGAAGGCCCGATGACGGACGCGGATTGGGCGGAACTGCGCGGTTCTGCAGAGGCCGCAGTCCGAGGTATCTGCCTTATATTCGGCGCTAGTCTCGTGGTGCTCGTGGCGGTGCTGTTGTTGCTGGGCCTTCCCCTGCACCAACTGCCGTGGATGCTGGGCATCGTCGGCGGAAGCATGGTCGGATTGGGTCTACTGGCATTGCTGAGCAATCCGCAACTGCGTGCGCTCCGTTGGCGGCGTAGTCCCAACCTGTGCAAGCGCAGCTACCGCGGCATCGCCACGGAGGTGCTGCTGACCTCGCGGCGAATGGCATCACATCGCCGTTCGGAAACCCATGTCCGGGCGTGGGTGCGCTTCGGAGGCGGCAACCATCGTCAAGGTGACCAGTGGCACTGGGTGGGCAACTGGACCGACGGCAATGGCGCCGAGGCCGACCTGCTGCTGGACTGCGTTACCGTCGGTGAGCCGATGACTGTCACGTATCTCTACAAGAATGGGCGCAGGAAAATCAGATTGCAGCCACAGTAGGTGGCGGTGCGACGCATCACCGCGCAACGTCGCCCCACCATGTGGTGCGACGGGGAGAATAAGCGAAAAACTGACTCGACAGCTGCCCGAAGCGCTTCTTGAACATCGCGGCGAAGGTGCTAGGACTGGCATAGCCCAGCGAGCGCGCACAGGCGCTGGATGGTAGCGCCCGGCCCCGGCCTGCACCAACAGAACGACGGCGGCGCCTTTAGTGAGCGGGAAGACGAAACGCCGACGCCCGATGTTTCAAGGGCTCGCAGTGTCGGCATTAATCGTAGCCAACGTCGGGGCTGGGATCCACGACGCAGGCGACCATGACAGGGCCGCGCACGACACGCCCCTCCCCTTCATCGTCGCGCTCCATCACGGCGTCCACGTGCAGGGATATGTTCTGCATCCCGGCGTCTCCCTCAGCGGGTTCAAACTCCTTCGACCAGACCTCATCGGGCTCCCCAGGTTCGTGGGTGAGCCCCAGCTGGTGCGCGACCCTGGCCGGGGAGGTGCCATCGAGGTAAGCGACAGCACCGGTCATTGCACCGGCTGATTGAAAGGCGACGTGTCGCGTGCGGTGCCCGGCAACAGTGATCGATGTGGAAAGTTCGAGTTCAATGACATACGGCCCCACATCCCCTTTGCGAATGGTCCACACAGGCCCGGCACCGGGCATTGTCGGCGCATCTCCCGTAGCCATGGTGGCGATCAAGGCTGTCAATACACGCGTATAGACACCTGCGTCGCCCCTGCATTCGATCAGCGTCGCCAGGTCGTCAAGCACGGCATGCTGCGCCGGGAGACGCGCGCCACCTGCCCCGTCCAGCGAGGTGCAGCCCGTCGCCAGCGCGATGATCGCCACCACCGCAATGCGACGTGCATCCGCCCAGCAAAGGTGGCGCTGTGCTGCAGAACCTGCAGCGGATGCGGCGTGGTCAGTTGCCATTGGCATCTGCCTCGGGCTCACCTGCGAACTCCTCCACGTACTCGCAGCCGCGAAGTGCGCCGCCGCTGGCATGACCGCGTACAAACGGCGTCCGTGTTTCCCACCACCCGTCCTCCGCTAGGTGCGGGTCGAATTCACCGAGGAACATCGCCACACCGTGCTCGTCTTCGACCTCGTTCATGCCGAGCCGCCCGGCAAGGGTAGCCGGCACGTCACTTGGGTGAACCGCCGCCAGGTGGCCATTGGATTCGACGATGCGCGCCACCGCGCGGCCATCCACCCGGAAGCCTGCAGGCGCATCCCAGTACCCATTGCCATCGGCATCGCGCGCCGGCCGCCAGCCCTGTACCGGCGTCGCACCGGCCTGGGCCCGGTTCAGCGCGCCGCGTGCCTCCCTCGCCTCGGCGAAGCCCGCGCGACACACCAGCACGCGCTGGAGGACACTGCCTAGGTCCTTGTCCACCGCTACGCGCGCGGGCGACGACACGTCGTCAGCGACTGCGTCCCAGCGATTCGAGACGCGCACCTCGCAACCAGCCAGGACGCCACCAGGATCCCTGGCAACCCAGGCAGCCTCCAGCGACATACGCTCCACGTAACCGCTCCCCCGCCCTTCCATTGCGATCGTGCGGGCGACGATTCCCGGGCGTTCCACGTCCGGCGCCAACGCATGCGCCGCAGCGAACGCCGGCAGCGTCACCCCCTCCAGCACGGCCGCGTAGACGTTTCCCTGCAGGGCCACACGCGTCGTCGCATGCCCGAACACGGTAATGGGGGCCGACAGGCGATAGTCGGACTGGAATGCACTCCCCGAGTCGGCTTTCGTCCACGCCGGCATCCCGCCCGGGCCGAAGCCAGCGGGCGACCCCTGCGGGCCCAGTGCACGTACGAACGTGCCCATGCGCTCGTGCACGTCGGCATCTGCACGGCATTCGATGACGGCCACCAGGTCCGCGGCGAGCGCAGGTCCGGGCTCGGCTTCAGGCAGGTTGGCCAGGGCATTCGGCACGACCGTCAGCCACGGTAGGAGTAGAGCAGTGGCAAGGACGGAACGTACGGAGACGTGGGATTGCATCAGTACTCCAAGTGCAGCGTCCGGACGTGATTCCCTCAGGACAGAAGCACGCATGGTAGCGAGCACAGACGACGCACCAGAATACAAAAGGTTGCAAAACCTCTTGGCGACGGGTGCAACCTTTGTCGCATGTGACCCCGTGCTCCCCGTGGCAGACTGGCTTGCGTGCGCAGACCGTCGCACAGACCGCCTCCACCACGAATTTCAGAATTGTTGCATTCAAGTCGCCGCTGCTCGGCGCTAGGATTCGGCTTTCCTGCCGGACATCCGGTCTTCATAGAAGCGAGCCAGTGCCTTATGTCGCACGCCCCCCTTCCCGCTTCCGCGACTTCCGCAGCCGCCCCGTCCCGCCGCCATAAAATGACCGATTTCATTGCCTGGTGTAGTGCCTGCACCCTGCTCCCGCTCATCACCGAACTGCTGTTTTCTGTCACCGACGGCACCGCTGGCTACTACTATCTATCAGCATTTGCATTGGTCGTCGGTTACATCGCACTGACACTCGCGGCCATCATCACGGGCATCATACGCAAGACACTTCTAGCATCCCTGGTGGGTGTCTTGATCAGCTATCCCATCGCGGTGGTGATCCTGCTCATCGTGATGAGCCTGCACGCCTGGGGTACATGATGAAATGCGCTGACGTAACGTTGTCCTCCCGCCGAATCCACCAACGTGATCGCTATCTGGGCTACGCGCAGGACGGCTGGCGGCTCCCGCATGAATGACAGAGTCGCAGGGCCTCCGCCGTTACCACCCATCGCAACGTCACCGCAGCAGAGCGGCGGCGTCCCCCGGGCATGCCCAGGGTGCAGCTACCGCTGGGCACTCAACGCATTTCTGCTGGCCGCTGTCGCCAGTGGCCTGGCGCAGTTGCTGGCACACATCGCCCCGGACTCGGTGGCGGTGGCGCTCTACTTGCCCGTCATCATGACAGGCGCCGTCGTGCACGTCGTCATGTTGGTGGCCACGGCGTATCGCAGCCATGGCAGCCTTGGCAGCGTGGTTCTGTGGGGGCTGGCGGCGACGCTATGCCCCCCGTTCGGATCGATCCTTGCGCTGTTGCTGCTGCGGCCTCGCTGTCCCCACACGTGCTCAAACGCACAGGACGTTCCCCGCTGAACGACGCCATCCCCGACCGCATCATCGACGCAGATGCTCTCTCGCAAGCCATATCCACCCGCTAGACCAGCCACCGCGATATTTGAATTATGACCAACAGTTCAAGCTCGTCCCCGATGGCCCTGCCTGCCCCACGCCGCCGCGGTGGAATGGTTGATTTCTTTGCGTGGTGCAGCGCGTGCCCTCTGCTGATGATCATCGTCGCGCTGGCGTTCTCCGACCCGGGCCGAGGCATTGGCTACGCCTACTTGGCGTTGGCTACATTGGCAGGAGGCTACGTCGTTCTGCTAGTGGCGGCCCTGATCACGGGCATCACACGCAACACGCTCGGCGCCTCGCTTTCCGGTGTACTCGTGAGTCTCCCTGTCGCCGTGGTGGGCTACCGGATCGTGCTGTACGTATACACCCTCCTATCCGACTGGGCTGCGTGATGACGTGCAGTGGCGGAAGGTCTGCCTACAGCCCTGCCTCCCTGTGCACGCTGACCATCTGGGCCGGCGTCGGAATGGCCGCGTACGCCACGGTGGAGGTACTGACAATGGCTGACTTCATGTTCCACAACTATTGGGCATGGTGGACCGCCGCTGCAGCGGCAACGGTACTGCCTGTCACCGCGCTGGTCGCTGGTCACTTGTGTGGCACTCGAGGCGCCAGTATTGGCGGGCTCGCCTGCGGCGTGGCGTTGGCCGGAGCCACCGAGCTTGTACTCCTGCTTGTACTCACTCTCGCATGAGCGACCGACAACCTCCGCCGCTGCCGCCCCTGGCACCACCACAACAGCAGGCCCGGGCATGCCCGGGCTGCAGCTATCAATGGGCACTCAACGCGTACTTGCTGGCAGCCGCCGCCATCGGCCCGGCGCTGCTGATCTGGCAGCTCTACCCGTCCTCAATCGCGGTAGCGCTGCACCTGCCCGTCATCGTGGCAGGCGGCGCGGTGCACCTCGTCGCGTTGCTCGTCACGGCACATCGCAGCCATCGCAACGCACTTGCCTGGGGTTTGCTGGCCTTGGTGTGCCCTCCGCTCGGATCGATGCTTGCGCTGTTGCTGTTGCGGCCACGGGGCCACTGTTAACCCCGATCGCCGCTGCCGTCCTGAATCTTCCTTCAGGAATGGTCGTAGGTTGGGCGATGCAATCGACGATGCACGCCGACCTGGTGCTGCGAGCCTTGATGATGGCCGTATGGCGACGGAAGCCGCCCGCCGAGCTGCTAGTGCATTCCGGTCAAGGCACGCAGTTCACTGGACACGACTGGCAAGATTTCCTGAAAGCGCATGGACTCGTCAGTAGCATGAGCCGGCGACATACCTGTCACGACAACGCGGTCGCCGAGAGCTTCTTCCAACTTCTCAAACGCGAGCACATCAAGCGCCGGATCTACGTGGCTCGCGAGGAAGCAAAGTCCGACGTCTTCAACTACATCGAGACGTTCTACAACACCAGACGACAGCACGGGCACAACAACGGGCTATCTCCGGTAGAGCTCGAAAAGCAGCAATCAAAATGAGGCTTCGGTGTGTCTACAGAGAAGCCGGGGCGATTCAGTCCGGGCGCACCGACGGATCTGGGCCCGACTATCAACTGCAATCTATTGACCGGTTCGCAGGAGGCGCTGTCCTCGCCTTATCGAGCGGCCGTAGTAGCGCGGAAGGACTGGTCCAATTCGGCAGGAGTGTGAGATGGAGTCGTATCCCGTTTTGGAGGGGCAGTAGGCCATAGCCGTAGCGCGGACCTTTTCACATATGCAACTTGTGGCATGGCGCTTCGTTCCACCCTTTCCTAGGATGCAGGCACGCTTTGCGTGCGTCGGTCCACATACCGATGTGCCGCAGCGCATTCCTCCTCCTTTGGATTTACCTCTCAGATGAGTTCGATGTTTCTAGCGCTGAAGCGCTATGCCGATTTCCGGGGCCGTTCCGGCCGTAAGGAATATTGGATGTTCTACCTGATGCTGTGCTTGGTCGCGGCAAATGGATATGCGGCAATGTATGTCGGCTACGCCATTCAGAGCGAAATTCTGCTGGTACTGTACGCGACGCTGTTGACGGCACTCGGACTAGCGGTCCTTGTTCCGTCCATTGCGGTGACCGTTCGTCGTCTGCACGACAGCGACATTTCCGGGTGGTTTTGCCTCTTGGTGGTGATTCCGTACATCGGTGGATTGATCCTGCTGGCGCTTACCCTGATGCCCGGAACGACCGGCCCGAACCGCTACGGCGCTGAGCCCGCGTCGTTGTAGTTCCGCCAGTACCAGACAGCACCGTGACACGGGGCTCCTCCTTATCCATCCGCCTTAACGACAGCTGCAATGTGCTCAGCACTCGCACCGCGACAATGGAGTAATTTGAATGCGCCTGAAACCCATTGGACTACTGGGCCTTTTGCTCCTGGTGAGCCTGACGGCAGTGGCTTGCAGGCCAGGTTCAAAAATGAGTTCTGTGGGTGTGGTCGGCTATAACCATACCGATACCACGATCGTCCAGTTTGTTCTGGATGGGGGTGGAGGGGATGGTTTCATTGACGCCCACCGGGGCGGTGGCAAGACCAGTTGCTGTACGTCAATCCCCGGCAGGTGGCATCCTGGTTATGAGGTCGCAATTGAGTGGACCAACGATCTGGAAAACTTCAAGCAAAAGGTAGTGGCTGTTCCAGAATATGATGCGGAAGCTTCTCAAATGGCAGTCCATTTCTTGCGAAATGGCGACGTGAAAATTTTCGTTACATCGCTTTCTCTGGGGCATCCGGATTACCCTTTAACAGGCCCGGAAGCAGGTTTGAACGAAGGTGAGGATCCCATCAGGGATGAGTGGCGAAATCAGAAGAAGAAGCCATGAGCGGGACCATTGCCACTGCATATAACCGACGCCCGAAGATGGCCGTAGGGCGTTGAAGGAAGCTACGGTTCGATCCAGGGATTTCCCTCATCAGCCGCCAAGATTTTCCGGCCGGCAGCACATCCGGTGCTACCAGCGGTAGCGCAGCCCCAGCTCGCCCGAGTGCTGCCGGTAGCCGTGGCCGCCACGCTCCAACACCAGCAGGCCGGTCCCGCTCCAGCCCGAGGCCAGGGCCAGTTCGGCGCCCAGTTGCACCTGGTAACGGTCCTGCGGCTGGGCCGAGGCAAACCGCGCCTGGTCCAGCGCCAGCGTGGTGGGGCGGCTGTCGCGGACGGCGCTGACGCCGATGAACGGCTGCACCCGGACCGGGCCGGCCGTGTCCCGCCAGGCCAGCCGAACACCGGCTTGCCCGCGCCATACGCCCTGGTCCCATCCGGCCACCACGGTGCCGTTCGCTTCGCGGTGGTCGCCGCCACGCAGTTGGGTATAGGTGGCCTGCACACGCGGTTCCACCACCAGCGCGGCGACCGGCGAGATGGGCAGGTGCCAGCGGTAGCCGCCCTCCACCGACCCGGCCCAGCTGCGGGTGTCGTACCGCTCCGGCGCGATGGCCTGGCCATCGACCCGGTTGCGATAGCGCCCCGCCTGCAGCCACCCGCTGGCGAACGCACCACCGGGCTGCGCTGTCGCCTGTACCCAGCTGGCATAGACACCGACCGCGGCGCCCTGCACCCGCCCGCGGGCGTTGTAGCCGGTGAGCCGCGATGCCGCCTGCACCGTCGCCACGCCGTGGGCGGCCATCACCCCGACGGCCGCGCGCCCGTCATCGGAGGCCAGCAGATCCACGCCGGCGCGCAGCACCGCGGACTCCTGCGCGGTGGACAGTTGGCCGACTTCGCCCGGCAGCCTGCGCTGGCGGCCGTCGGCGCGTACCCACGCGCCGCGGTCCGGCACAGCGCCGGCCGGCCCCATCGCCATGCCGGCCTGCCCGTGCAGCGCGTACTGGAACAGGTCGATCGCCGCGCTGGTGTTGGCCAGGTAGGCGGCCAGTTCCGGGCGATAGATCGGCGTCGGCGGGCGGCACTCCGGCAGGTCCGGAGTGGCCGTGCACGGGTCCGGTGGCAGCGGGCAGCCCGGCAAGGACGCGTTGGCGGTGCAAGGATCCGGCGGCGGGGTGCAGCCGGGCCCATTCGGATCGGCGGTGCACGGATCCGGCGGCGGCACGTACACCGAACGCAGGTACCAGTGACCGTCGGCAACGGTCGGCCGGCCCTGGAACAGGAAATACTCGTACGCCCCGGCCACCGCGCGCCCGGCCAGGGTGAAGCCGCCGGTGGATGCGCCGTCCACCTGCACCAGGCGGATGCCCTCCACGGTCAACCCGCCGGCGCCGCCGGCATTGTCGACCTGGAGACCGAACTGGCCGCGGACATCGCCCCGCACATGCAGCAGGTCGCCGGGCGAACCATCGGCGCCGAGCCGGGCACGCAGTGCGAACGTGCCGCCACCACCGTCCAGGTCGCCGTCCACCCGCAGGGTGTGGAAACCCGCGGCGGCGGGATCGGAAAGAGCCACCGTGGCGTTGTCCACGCGCAGTGCCTGCACGTCCGAACCGGCGGTGAGCTGCCAGCGGCTGCCGCCGGCGATGGACAGCCCGGTGACGGTGGCGCTGGTCGCGCCGGTCCAGACCGCCCCGCTGTCCAGGGCCACCGTGGTCGCTGCGGCGAAGCTGCCCGATGGCGTCCCGGGAACGAAGCCGATATCCCCGCTGGCCTGCGTCGCACCGCGCATCGACAAGGTGGTGGGCGCGGCACTGGCCTGGTCGAACAGATGCCCGTTGCCGCCACTCACCTGCGCCCCTGCCGACAGCTCGACCACGCCGCCGTCGCTGCGCAGCGCCCCGTACTGCACGCTGTCCAGGCGACCACCGGCCATCTCGAACCGGCCGGCAATGTCGGCGCCCCAGCTGTCGGCACCGGACGCGCGCAGCTGGGTATCGGTCAACTGGAACGAACCGGCGGCATCGGTCAGGCGCAGCGTCGAGGCCGCATCGCCGGTGGAGGTCAATCGTGTGCCGGTGAACGTGGCGCTGTCGGCACCGGCGATCACCGCCGAGGCCACGCTGTCGATGCTGCCGCCGGTGACGGTCAGGGCAGTCGCGCCGTTGAGCTGGATGCCGGCGGAGCGGGCACCGAAGGTGGTGATCGCCACGCCGTCCAGGCCGATGGTGGCCGGAACCCCACCGAATACCTGCGACTGGATCCCCGCCGCATCGTCGCCACCGGTGGCTATCGTCCCGCCGCTGACCGCAAGCGTCCCGCCGCTGCGCACCAGCACGGCCGCGGCGTTACTGCCGGAGGTGGACAACGTGGTGCCGGCCATCTGCACCGTCACGCCCTGGCTCATCGCCAGGGCATTGGCAAAGTTCCCGATAGTGCGCACCACGCTGTCCTGCAGTTCGGTCGACACACCCGCAGCGCTGATGCCGATGCTTCCCGGTTCGCTGGTCAGCACGGTTGTCCGAACCAGCGTTAGTGCGCCCGAATTCAGCACCCCAAAGTTCGCACCGGCATGAATGATCGTGCTGTCGGTCAAGGTGCCGGTACTGTTGGTGCCGATAAGGACACCGAACCCCCGCTTCTGCATTTCGATGCGTGTGCCCGCAATGCGCACTTCTCCGCCCGAGGCCGCTTCCACCCCGACACCGGACTCGCCCGTCACCACGATCTCGCTGTTGTCCAACGTGACCAAACTGCCTGCGCCGAATGCCACCACGCCGCGCCCGGTGCCTCCTTCCGCCGTGGCGGTCAGCACCGAATCACGCCCGCTGATCGAGCCGCCATTGCCGGAGGCGCGGAACACCTCCCCGGTCGAGGAGGTATAGGTGCCCGGCGGTACATCCAGGTGGACGCCGTTGGCGACCTGCGGGTTGTCGGCCGCCGTGGCCGGCAGCGCACCGCACAGCAGCAGCGCGGCCACCAGGGGCCGCACACGCAGCCGCGGCGTGGCAGTGTTGATCATGGACGGGCCCTCCTCGCGGCCCCGGGCATCCACGTGAACCCATGCGGCAGCCTCATTCAGCGTCAGTGAGGTAACGGCGAATATCGCCGCACGTGCCCGGCGGCCCCCATGGCAGGCGTGCTTTCCTCAACGAGCGCGCTTGCGTACAGTCGCGCCCACCTGTCCCGGATCCCGCCCATGCGCCGTGCCCTGCTGGCCACCCTGCTGCTGTGCCCCCTGGCGATCCCGGCCGTGGCGGCGCCGAACGGGGCCGGCTGGCGCAGCGGCTGGGGCATCGCCCAGCCGCCAGCGGCCACGCCGCAGGGCGCCGACAGCGGCCCGATCGCCTCGGTCGCGCTGGAGGGCGCCGACCGCCGCTGGCAGGCGCGGGTGGACAACCACCTGGCCGGCCCGGTGCAGGTCGGCCTGCGCCAGCCCCCCGGCGCAGCCCCCCTGCCCGGCTTGCCGCTGCGCAGCGTGCTGCCCGGCGCGTCCAGCGTGGTGGTGACCCGCCTGCAGCTGCCCGACGGCGTGCCGCGGCTGGACCTGCTGCTGGACGCGGTGCCCGGCGACCCGGCCGCGCAGGCCCAGGACGTGGCCTACCGGCTGCCCTTCGACGCCGCCCACCTCCAGGTCAGCCAGGCCCCGCAGGGCCGCTTCAGCCATACCGATGCCGAGAACCGCGATGCCATCGACTTCGCCCTCCCCGAGGGCACCCCGGTGCTGGCCGCGCGGGCCGGCCGGGTGATGCAGGTGCAGGGCAACTTCGTTGACCACGGCCTGGATCCGCAGCGCGATCGCGACCGGGCCAACTTCATCCGGATCCTGCACGAGGACGGCAGCATGGCGGTCTACGCCCACCTGCAGGCCAATGGCGTGCTGGTGCGCAGCGGCCAGCGGGTGGAAGCCGGCCAGCGCATCGGGGTGTCGGGCAACACCGGCTACAGCACCGCCCCGCACCTTCACTTCGTGGTCCAGGCCAACAGCGGCATGCAACTGCGCTCGGTGCCGGTGCGTATCGTGACCCCGCAGGGCGAGCTGCACTTCGCCCGCGAGGCCGCCGCCGGCGGCGACGCCGGGCAACCCTGACCCCGGCCGCCCCCTACCCCCGCTATACTGGGCGGCTTATCTCCATGAAAAGCGCCCCGGGCGGGCGCGTCACGCCATGTCCGAAGTCGCTACCGAAGCTGCGCGCCGCCGTACCTTCGCCATCATTTCCCATCCTGACGCCGGCAAGACCACGCTGACCGAAAAGCTGCTGCTGTTCGGCGGTGCGATCCAGATGGCCGGCTCGGTGAAGGGCCGCAAGGCCGCCCGCCACGCCACGTCCGACTGGATGGCGCTGGAAAAGGAGCGCGGGATCTCGGTCACCTCCTCGGTGATGCAGTTCCCGTATGAAGGCAAGATCGTCAACCTGCTCGACACCCCCGGCCACGCCGACTTCGGCGAGGACACCTACCGGGTGCTGACCGCGGTGGATTCGGCGCTGATGGTGATCGACGTGGCCAAGGGCGTGGAAGAGCGCACCATCAAGCTGATGGAAGTGTGCCGCCTGCGCGACACCCCGATCATGACCTTCATCAACAAGCTCGACCGCGAAGGCAAGGAGCCGATCGACCTGCTCGATGAAGTGGAAAGCGTGCTCGGCATCCAGTGCGCGCCGGTGACCTGGCCGATCGGCATGGGCCAGCGCCTGAAGGGCGTGGTGCACCTGATCAGCGGTGAAGTGCACCTGTACGAGCAGGGCCGCAACTTCACCCGCCAGGATTCGACCATCTTCCCGTCGATCGATTCGCCGGGCCTGGCCGAGAAGATCGGCGAGCGCATGCTGGCCGACCTGCGCGACGAACTGGAACTGGTGCAGGGCGCCAGCCATCCGTTCGACCTGGAGGCTTACCTGGCCGGCAAGCAGACCCCGGTATTCTTCGGCTCGGGCGTGAACAACTTCGGCGTGCAGCCGCTGCTGGACTTCTTCGTCGAGCACGCGCCGTCGCCGCAGCCGCGCGCCACCACCGGCCGGGTGATCGCCCCGCAGGAAAACAAGCTGACCGGCTTCGTGTTCAAGATCCAGGCCAACATGGACCCGCAGCACCGCGACCGCGTGGCGTTCATGCGGGTGTGCTCGGGCCGTTTCGTGGCGGGCATGAAGACCTTCCATGTGCGCACCGGCAAGGAAATGAAGCTGGCCAACGCGCTGACCTTCATGGCCAGCGACCGCGAGATCGCCGCCGAGGCGTGGCCGGGTGATGTGATCGGTATCCACAACCACGGCACGATCTCCATCGGTGACACCTTCACCGAAGGCGAAGCGGTCAGCTTCACCGGCATCCCGAACTTCGCCCCGGAACTGTTCCGCCGCGCACGCCTGCGCGATCCGCTCAAGCTCAAGCAGCTGCAGAAGGGCCTGGCGCAGCTGTCCGAAGAGGGCGCCACCCAGTTCTTCCGACCGCTGATGAGCAACGACCTGATCCTGGGCGCGGTGGGTGTGCTGCAGTTCGACGTGGCGGCCTACCGCCTGAAGGACGAGTACGGCGTGGAAGCCACCTTCGAGCCGGTCAGCGTGACCACGGCGCGCTGGGTGACCTGCAGCAATGAAAAGAAGCTGGAGGAGTTCCGCGAGAAGAACGCGGGCAACCTGAGCATCGATGCCGCCGGCCAGCTGGTGTACCTGGCACCGACGCGGGTCAACCTGCAGTTGGCGCAGGAACGCGCACCGGACGTGCGGTTCGCGGCCACGCGCGAGGCGGCACACAGCATTTCGGTGTCCTGAGACAGCGGCTGAACAGGCACGCGTGCATGCGCGTGCCAACGCGGCGATGATAGGGGGGAGCGGGTCCCCCTCCCCGCACCGTCGATGGCCATGACTACAGTTGCTTCTGTTCGTGAAGAAATCGCCAGCGCCTTGACCCACGGGCTGGGCGCGGTTGCCGCGCTCGCCGCCAGTGCGGTGCTGATCACCCTTGCCGCCATCCATGGCGACGGCTGGCAGTTGGCCAGCGCGATCGTGTTCGGGGTGGCACTGTTGCTGCTGTACACGGCATCGACGCTTTACCACGCGATCCAGCACCCGGTGGCGAAGGGGCGGCTGAAGGTCTTCGACCATTGTGCGATCTATGTGTTGATCGCCGGTACGTACACGCCGTTCACGCTGATCGGCCTGCGCGGCGGTCCGTGGGGCTGGGGGATGTTCACGGCGATCTGGGCGCTGGCGCTGGCCGGGGTGATCTTCAAGCTGTTCTTTACGGGCCGCTTCAAGCTGCTGTCGACGATCATCTACATCGCGATGGGCTGGATGGTGATGGTGGCGATCAAGCCGATGTGGGCGTCGATCGACGGCTGGACGCTGGGCTGGCTGCTGGCCGGCGGGCTGTCCTATACGTTGGGCACGTACTTCTACCACCGCGAGTCGATCCGCTATTCGCACGCGATCTGGCATCTGTTCGTGATCGGCGGCAGCGTCTGCCATTTCGTCGCGGTTACTGCGCAGATTCTTTGAGGTTGTTGATTTTTTTCGGCAACTTTTTAACGTCAAGGTCAACTTCAACTTCAACTGCTGGAGCCGGTTGGCCGGTGCTGTCGGTCGGGTCGGGGCGGGTGGGTTGGCGGGACACGCCGTGAATCCATCCCTGGAGGCTCGTGGGCGCCATCCATGGCGCCCAACGGTCCCGCCAACCCACCCGCCCCGACCCCTGACAGTTTTTCGGGCCTCTTGGTGAAAGCGGTGGAGCGGAGCTGAGCTATTGCCGCTTTTGTGGGAGGGGTAAGGGCATGCCGACCGGAGGTCGGCACTGAGCGAGTGCAGGAGCGACGGCAAGGCAACAGCCAGCGCCTCTCCTCCAGCAAAACCCTCAGCCAAAGGCCGTTGAAGTTGCAGTTGCAGTTGCTGTGGCTGTTGCTCTTGCTGTTGCTCCAAAGCTTCTAAAAAAACCGCACCCTGACACCATCCTTACCAATGCTTCGCACCCCCTGCACGATGAACAGGGAAGGATGGAGCATGTGAACACTGTCGACTCCCCTGCCCCATCCCCCGTGTCGCGCCGTTGGCGCTGGCGTCGTCCCGGCAAACGTGGACAGCGTTGGCTGGCCATCCTCGTCTTCCTCTTCGCCGCCATCCTCCTGCTCATCGCGCTGTGGGACTGGAACTGGTTCAAAGGCCCCGTCGAACGCGCCGTCCAAGCCAAGACCGGGCGCGAGTTCCATATCAACGGGGATCTCGACGTCGACCTTGGCCGCACCACCACCATTCGCGCCGACCGCCTCACCTTCGCCAACGCCACCTGGGCGAAGACCCCGCAGATGGCCAGCGCCGACCGCGCGGAAATCGCCATCCGCGTCTGGCCCCTGCTGCGCGGCCAGGTTCATATCCCCGAAGTCCGCCTCACCCGCCCGGACCTGCTGCTCGAAACCGGGCCCGGCAAGGACACGCCCGGCAACTGGGATTTCCTGGGGCCCTCCACCGGCAACCCGCCGCAGTTGCAGCGCCTGCTCATCGATGATGGGCGCCTGAAGTTTCTCGATGCCGCCGGGCGCACCGACGTGCTGGTCGCCCTCAACAGCGGCAAACCGCGCAGCGCAGACAGCGCCCCGCCCCTGCTGGTCAGTGGCAAGGGCCGCTGGAAAGGCAACCCGTTCTCCCTGGACGGCAGCACCGAATCGCCGTTGGAACTGACCAACAGCGACCACCCGTTCCGCATCCACCTGGACGGGCGCGCCGGTGGTACCCATGCCATCGCCAGCGGCACCCTGACCAACCCCTTCGCGCTGCGCACCTTCGATCTTGAACTGATGCTCAGTGGCCAGGACATGGAAGACCTGTTCCCGCTGATCGGCGTGGCCATGCCCTCCACGCCGCCGTACCGCTTGAAGGGCCGGCTCAAGCGCAACAACGATATCTGGCGCTACGAGAATTTCACCGGTACCGCCGGCGACAGCGACCTGGGCGGCACCGCGCAGATCGACGTCGGTGGCGAACGGCCGTTCCTGAAGGCCGACCTAGTC
The DNA here is from genome assembly GCF_000661955.1 of Stenotrophomonas rhizophila. Taxonomy (NCBI): domain Bacteria; kingdom Pseudomonadati; phylum Pseudomonadota; class Gammaproteobacteria; order Lysobacterales; family Lysobacteraceae; genus Stenotrophomonas; species Stenotrophomonas rhizophila. Next base: position 1,182,382 of record NZ_CP007597.1, on the reverse strand, counting down.
TCCAAGCGCCTGGACTTCGATGATCTGGCCGGCTTCATCGGGGCGCCCCCGAAGACCGGCGCCGGCGAGACCGCCAACGCCGAACAGAAGGCCAAGGCCGCCGCGCTCGCCGCACGCGCCAAGGTGCTGCCGGACACTCCGTACAACCTCACCAAGCTGCGCGCCATGGACGCCGACGTGCGCTGGAAGGCGCAGCGGATCAATTCGCCGGTGCTGCCGCTGGACGACATGGACGCGCACCTCAAGCTGGAGGCCGGCCTGCTGCGCCTGGAGCCGCTGAATTTCGGCGTGGCCGGCGGCGACATCCGCAGCACCATCCGCATGGATGCCCGCAAGGACACCATCGCCACACAGTTGCAGGCCAGCCTGCGCAAGATCCAGCTCGGCAAGCTGATGCCTGATTCCAAACTGGCCGAGCAGGCCTCCGGCGGCATCAGCGGCGACCTCACCTTGGCCGGCACGGGCAACTCGGTTGCGGCCATGCTGGGCAGTTCGGACGGCAACGTCGCCCTCGGGATCGGCCGCGGGCATGTCGGTAACCTGGTGATGGAGTTGGCGGGGCTGGACGTGGCCGAGTCGCTGAAATTCCTGTTCACCGGCGACAAACAGATTCCGCTGCGCTGCGCCTTCGGTGACTTCGGCGTGGCCAACGGGGTGATGACCTCGCGCGCGCTTGCCTTCGATACCACCGACACGCTGATCGTGGGCGAGGGCACCGTGGACCTCAAGCAGGAACAGCTGGACCTGCTGCTGCGCCCGCGGCCGAAGGACATCAGCATCCTCGCCCTGCGCTCGCCGCTGCGTATCGGCGGCAGCTTCAAGGACCCGTCGTTCCGCCCGGACTTCAAGGCACTCGGCATCCGCGGTGCGATCGCCCTGACCCTGGGCAGCATCGCCCCGCCCGCCGCGCTGCTGGCCACCATCGAAACCGGTCCGGGCAAGGATTCGAACTGCGGGGGTCGTTACGCGAAGTGAGTGCGGCCAAGTCAGCGTACCGACCAACGGTCGGTACCTACCGGGAGCGGTATGCGTGTATCGCGCGATCGGACTAAGCACAAGGTAGGTGTCGACCGTTGGTCGACACGCTCCGCCCCTCTTCCAACCGCGCGCTCAAGAACTGTCCAGAGCCCGTGGGCAGGCCGGTGCAGGACCGTTGGGCGGCATGGATGCCGCCCACGAGCCCCCACGGATGGGTTCACGGCGTGTCCTGCACCGGCCTGCCCATGGGCTCAGCCACGTGCCAGCAACGCGCCAACCGCGCTTACTTACCCCGCGACGATGTACTGCTGCAGCTGGTCCAGCTTCTGGGCCTGCTCGTCGATCACCGATTTCACCAGGTCACCGATCGAGATCACGCCCACCACGCTGCCGCCGTCCACCACCGGCAGATGCCGGATCCGGTAGTCGGTCACCAGTTGCAGGCAATGCTCCACCTGCTCGGACAGCGCCACCGTCACCACCTTGGCAGTCATGATGTCACTCACCCGCGTGGTCCGCGACGACCGCTCATGCAGCACGATCTTGCGCGCGTAATCGCGCTCGGACAGGATGCCAACCAGTTGCCGGCCCTCCATCACCAGCACGGCGCCGATGCCTTTTTCGGCCATCAGCCGGATCGCGTCGATCACCGCCGATTCCGGGCCTACCGCGAAAACCTCAGGGGACTTGCCGTCCAACAGCTGTCGTACCGTGGTCATCTCGTTGCTCTCCACCGATGGAATGCACGGCCGAGTCTGCCACGATCGGGGGCTGCCAGGTGTCAACCAGGTACAACGGCCGCTGCTTGGATTCTTCGTACAGGCGCCCCAGGTATTCCCCGATCAGGCCCAGCGCGATCAGCTGCACCCCGCCCAGGAACAGGATCGCCGCCATCATGGTCGGCCACCCCGCCACGCGGTCGCCGTACATCGCCGCCTTGGCCACCACCCATACGGCGAACACGAACGCCACGCTGGCCGTGAACAGCCCCAGGTAGGTGGTCACCCGCAGCGGCGCCGTGGAGAAACCGGTGATGCCCTCCAGCGCGAAATTCCACAGCTTCCACAGCCCGAATTTGCTGTCGCCCACCATCCGCGCGTGCCGGTGGTAGGGCAGCGCCTTGCGCCGGAAACCGACCCAGCCGAACAGCCCCTTCATGAACCGGTGGCGCTCGCGCAGCTGCCCCAGCGCCTGCAGCGCGCGCGGCGAAAGCAGGCGGAAATCGCCGGTGTCGGCCGGGATCGGCGTCTTGGACAGTCGCCCGATCACCCGGTAGAAAGCGGCGGCCGCGCTGCGCTTGAGCCAGCTTTCACCGTCGCGCGCCAACCGCGTGCCGTACACGTTGTCATAGCCCTGCTGCCACAGCGCGACGAACTCGGGAATCAGCTCCGGCGGGTCCTGGCCATCGGCGTCGAGGATGATCACCGCGCCGTCGTCGACAAAATCCAGCCCCGCCGTCAGCGCCGCTTCCTTGCCGAAGTTGCGCGACAGCCGCAGCACGCCCACGTCGGGATCGGCCGCGGCCAGCGCCTCCATCACCGACCAGGTGGCATCGCTGCTGCCGTCATCGATGTACAGCACCCGCCCCTCGATATCGTCCAGCCCGTCCAGCACCGCGCGCAGGCGCGGATGCAGCAGCGGCAGGGCCAGTGCTTCATTGTGGGCGGCGATGACAACGGTCAGGCGTTGGGCAGTCATGCCGGGATTGTAGGCGGGGCGCGTCACGATCATGAATCGTCAGTCGTCGGCCAGGTACGCAGTGCCGCCCAGCTGCCGGGCCTGGCGCTGGATCCAGGCCGCGCGGCGCTGCACGAACGGCCCCGGCTTGGCCGCGTTGTAGCGCCGTGGCGCCGGCAGCACGGCCGCCAGGCGGGCGCTTTCGGCCGGACTCAGCCGCGCCGCGTCCTTGCCCCAGTACTGCCGTGCGGCCGCCTGGGCGCCGTAAATGCCGTCGCCGAACTCGGCGATGTTGGCGTACATCTCCAGGATCCGCGACTTCGGCCACAGCGCCTCGATCAGCACCGTGTACCAGACCTCCAGGCCCTTTCGCACCCAACTGCGGCCCTGCCACAGGAACAGGTTCTTGGCCACCTGCTGGCTGATCGTGCTGGCCCCGCGCAGGCGGCCACCCTTGGCGTTGTGGTCGCGCGCCTTTTCGATGGCCTGCAGGTCGAAGCCGTTGTGCACGGGGAAGCGCTGGTCCTCGGCGGCCACCAGCGAAATGGGCAGGCTGGGCGCCATCTGGTCCAGGTCGCGCCACTGGTAGTGCAGCCGGTAGCCCCACTCGCCCTGGCCCAGTGCCTCGCCGTACCGCCACAGCATCACCGTGGACACCGGCGGGTCGATGAAACGCAGCACCAGTACCTGCAGCACGCTGAACGCGGCAAACAGCACCGGCAGCCACAGCAGTCGTTTCCAGTGCCAGCGTCGCGGGCGCGGTGGTTCCAGGCCCGGTTCGGCCTTGAGGTTGCTGCGCTCTGCCCCCATTAGTGGTGCATCCTTTGCTTGCACGGTTGTCGGCGCATTATCCGGCAACTGCATCCCACTTCGCGCGCCCATAGAACCGATGACCGCCCAATCCGACACCCTTGTCCGTTTCCTGCTCCCCGATGCCGGCGTCCGCGGCGTGCATGTCCACCTCGATGCGAGCTGGGCTGAAATCCTGTCGCACGCGGTCTACCCGCCGGCCGCTGCCGAGCTGCTGGGCGAAGCCGCCGTCGCCTCGGCCCTGTTCACCGGCCACACCAAGGTCGATGGCCGCCTGTCGATCCAGCTGCGCAGCAACACCGCCATGCGCACGCTGTTCGCCGAATGCACGGCCGCCGGCACCCTGCGCGGCATCGTGCAGCTGGCCGACGGCGGCGACGCCCCGCGTGACCTGACCACCCTGGGCGATGACGCGCTGCTGGCCATCACCATCGAAAACCCGGGCCTGGACCCGCGCGAACCGCAGCGCTACCAGAGCCTGGTCGGGCTGACCGCCGCCGGCCTGGACGAGGCATTCGAAGACTACTTCCGGCAGTCCGAGCAGTTGCCCACGCGCCTGCTGCTGGCCGCCGACGGCACCCGGGCCGCCGGCCTGCTGCTGCAGAAGCTGCCCGGCGACGAAGGCGACAACGACGGCTGGTCACGCGCCAGCGCCTTGTTCGAGACCCTGGGCAAGCAGGAACTGCTGGACGTGGCGGGCAATGACCTGCTGCACCGCCTGTTCCATGAAGAGAGGCCGGAACTGCTCGGCGAGCGGGGGCTGCGCTTCGCATGCTCGTGCTCGCGCGAGCGGGTGGAAGGCATGCTGCAGTCGCTGGGCGAGGAAGAAGCCCGCGCGGCCGCCGAACCGACCGGTGCGGTGGAAGTGCGTTGCGAATTCTGCGGACAGGAGTATCACTTTCCGTTGACGGAGTTCGCCATACTGTTCAGCGACACCGGTGTTTCCTCACCGGCACCTGAACGGCTTCAGTAATTGCCGCACGAGTTTTGTTCTGGGGAGAACCAAGACTTGTTAAGAATTCATAAACGCCCTAGGATCAGTGTCCCGCTTCGGCGGGAACTTGTGCTCACCGCTGCTGTCTGAGAGTTCCCATGCGCTCCCTTCTGCGTCTACCGCTGGCCCTTGTGATCGCCCTCGCCGCGATGACGGGCGCGCATGCGCAAAACAAGCCGCGGCAGGACAGCACGGTGATTCCGGTGTGGAACAAGGGCAGCGGCAAGGTCGAGGCCCTGTTGTACCTGGAACCCACCGGCGAACAGGCCGTGGGCGCCCGCTGGCACTTCGGCCGCAGTTCGCTCGACGCCGCCTTCGGGTTGTCCTCGGGCGATTCGCTGGGCCTGCTGTGCAACAGCAGCCGCGGCACCAGCATCAGCGGCCTGGCTAGTCATTGCATGCTGGCCAGCCTGGGCGATGACGACGAGAACACCGCGTTGAGTCGCCGTGTCAGCGGTACCGCTGCGTTCAACCGCCCCGGCGGTCGCCTGGGCATCACCGCCGGCACCGGCCGTGACACCCTGCCGGCGTGGTTGGCCGGCCCGAACAAATCCCCGGCGTTGCGCGCCGAGCAGAACGACCTGACCGTGTTCGGCCAGAAGAACATCGGTCGCGAAGGCTTCGTCTCGATCGGTGGCACCTACGCCAAGGCGCGCCTGGTGCCGCTGTCCGACGCCTCCCCGGCCATCGTGGACCGCTGGGACAGCAAGAGCCTGACCATCGGCGCCGGCTACGGCAACTTCAGCGGCAACATCATCGGCCGCGTGGTCGATGTGCCCGGTCAGCCCGGCAAGTGGGAAGGCCTCGGGGTCGGCTTGACCTGGCGCACCCCCTGGAGCGGCCAGCTCACCGTGGGTGCCGAGAACGTGATTACCCGCGGCAAGAATCCGTTCGCGCCGCGTAACGAGAGCACCGACGAAGGCACCGTGCCGTACGTCCGTTACGAACAGGATCTGTGATCGGCGGGCGCCGAGCGGCGCCGTCGAAGTAGTCAAAAACACGCGCCTCATGGCGCGTTTTTTTATGCCTGCACTCCTATCCTCAAACGGCATCGCCCCTGCGAGCCGGTGCCAGGGCGTGCCCGGCGTATCGCCGATGTCGCATTTGGCGTGCCGCTGCGACGTGTCGATACGTGCTGATACATGCCGTTACAAATCAACCGCAACTATTTTCATCACAAATGCTTAACCAATGAGACCCAAAAGGCGTGTTTCTGCGGAAAATCATTGATCCACAACGACTTTGCCGAATTTAACCTAGTTCACACCTTCCATTAACGTGGCTTTAATTCTCTCCGGTCGGCAGTTACTATCGAGTCAGCCTCGTGGTGATTGGCGCTCATTTGGTGCCGCTGCAGGCAAACACCCCAGTGAATACCCAAGATTCCCTTGGAGAGAGAGAGCAATGAATTTCAAATCCAACAAACTGCGTGACGCGGTAATCGTCGCGTTGGTCGCGACGGGTGCCACGGGCGCCGTGCAGGCCCAGGATGTTCCGGCCTCCGGCCCGACCAACCTGGATCGCATCCAGGTCACCGGCTCGCGCATCCGCTCGGTTGATCTGGAAACCCAGCAGCCCGTCCTCACCCTGACCCGCGAAGCCATCCAGCAGACCGGTCGCACCAACGTCGCCGAAGTGCTGCAGCAGATCGCCAGCAACGGCGCGGCGATCAACACCCAGTTCAACAACGGCGGTGATGGCTCGGCCGGCGTCGACCTGCGCAACCTGGGCGCCTCGCGCACGCTGGTGCTGGTCAACGGTCGTCGCTGGGTGCAGGCCCTGGACGGCACCGTCGATCTGAACACCATCCCGACCGCGATCGTGGAGCGCATTGAAGTCCTCAAGGACGGCGCCTCCTCCATCTACGGTTCGGACGCCATCGCCGGTGTGGTCAACATCATCACCCGCGACAATTTCAATGGTGGCGAAGCGCACGTCTACTACGGCCAGTTCAGCAAGGGCGACGGCCAGCGCCAGGCGCTCGACCTGACCCTGGGCAGCAGCAACGAGCGCGGCAGCCTGGTGTTCGGTGCCAGCTACGTGAAGGAAAAGGCCGTGATGGCCGGCGCACGCAAGATCTCGCGTGATCCGGTGTACGGCCTGGGTGCCTCGCAGTACAGCAGCCAGACCTCCTCGGGCGGTATCTGGGACCTGACCATCGACGGCGTCGGCACCGATGACTACGACGCATGGTCCGATCTGGCTGGCAGCGACGACGAAGCCACCGCCGACCGCGCGGGCCTCTCGCGCTTCGTGGTGAACCCGGATGCGGCAGGTAACAACCTCGCCAACTACCATCCCTTCAGCAGCGCCGACTCGTACAACTACGCGGCCGACAACTACCTGCGTACCCCGCAGGAGCGCAAGTCGATCTTCATCCAGGGCCGTTACGACCTGACCGACTCCATCGCCATCCGCACCGATGCGCTGTACAACCAGCGTCTGTCGGCACAGCAGCTGGCCGGCTTCCCGCTCAGCGCGGGCAGCTACCTGGGCGGTGACCAGGGCCTGTCGGCTGACAGCTACTACAACCCGACCAAGAACACCGGCAACCCGCGCGAACTCAACTGGAACCGCCGCCTGGTCGAACAGGACCGCTTCTACGAACAGGACGTCAAGACGTTCCATTGGTACGGTGGCCTGGAAGGCTCGTTCCAGTTCGCAGACCGGTTCTTCAGCTGGGATGCGGGCATGAGCTACAACGTGTCCGACCAGATCGACACCCAGGTTGGCGACGTCAACATGGGCAACCTGTACACCGCCACCGGCGCGTCCTTCCTGGACACCGACGGCGTGGTCAAGTGCGGTGCGCCGGGTGCCGTGATTGCCGGCTGCGTGCCCTTCAATCCGTTCAGCAGCGCGGGCAACATGCCGCAGGACCAGCTGGACTACATCCTGTTCAACGCCAAGGACAAGTACCAGAACAAGTCCAAGGCCTTCACCGCCAACCTGTCCGGCGACATCGTCGAACTGCCGGGCGGCATGATGGGCTTCGCGGCCGGTGTGGAAAAGCGCAAGGAATCGGGCTACGACATGCCGGACGCCTTCGTCTCGGCCGGCCTGAGCTCGGGCAATGGCCGCCAGCCGACCTCCGGTAGCTACGACCTGACCGATGTCTACCTCGAACTGGCCGTGCCGCTGCTGAAGGACCTGCCGGGTGCCAAGCTGCTGGAAATCAGCGCCGCCACCCGCCGCTCGGACTACAGCAACTTCGGTGACACGCTCAACAGCAAGTTCGGCTTCAAGTGGAAGCCGATCGAAGACCTGATGGTCCGTGGTAACTGGGCCGAAGGCTTCCGTGCTCCGTCGATCTCCAACCTGTTCGGTGGTTCGGGCCAGTCTTACGACAGCTACGGCGATCCGTGCTCGAGCGACAGCCCGTACATCGGCGGTGCAGCCGTGGCACAGCGTTGCGCAGCCGCCGGCATTCCGACCAGCTACGTGCAGCGTGAAGGCTATGGCTCCCAGACTTCCTGGCCGTTTGATTGGAAGTCCAACCAGGAGCTGAGCCCGGAAACCTCGACCTCCAAGAGCCTGGGCATCGTGTACAGCCCGAGCTTCGTCAGCGGTTTCGACGTCTCGCTGGACTGGTGGAAGATCAACATCAAGGACGTGATCAGCCGCCCGACCGCCGACTACATGCTGGACCAGTGCTATGTGGAAGGCAGCGCTGGCTGGTGTGACGTGCTGGCCAACTCCGGCCTGACCCGCAACGCGCTGGGCCAGATCACCTACATGGCCCGCTACCTGCAGAACCTGGGTGAGCTGGAAGTTGAAGGCTACGATCTGACCCTGCGCTACTCGATCCCGGATACGAACTTCGGCTCGTTCTCGTTCGTGTGGGACAGCGTCTACATGGCCAACTACCGCCAGAAGGCCACGCCGGAATCGGAGTGGGATCCGTCTGAAGTGGGCACCTATACCCGCGACACCCCGGTCTGGCGCATCCGCTCGAACCTGACCGCCAACTGGAACTACGGTGACTTCGGTGCGAGCTGGACGGTGCGTTACTTCTCCGGCCTGACCGAAAACTGCAAGTTCCCGGGCACCGCATCGCTGTGCAGCGATCCGGACCACATCGGCCTGGAAGGTCGTGCAGACCCGCAGAACAAGCTGGCTGCCACCACCTACCACGACCTGCAGCTGCGCTACACCGTGCCGTGGAATGGCACGATCTCGGTGGGTCTGAACAACGTATTCGCCAAGGAACCGCCGGTGGCCACCCAGGCCTTCGCCAACTCCTTCGACTACCAGTACGACACCCCCGGGCGTTACATGTACATGGAGTACCGTCAGCGCTTCTGATCGCAGTTGACCGCGATCTGACGGTGTAAACCAACGGCCCCGAAAGGGGCCGTTGTCTTTTGCGCAGCATCGGCACTCTTGATGCGCGCCCACGAAAAAGGCCGCGTTTCCGCGGCCTTTTCTTCGTCGCAACGCAGGCACCTGCGTCAGCCGAGCGGGATCAACGTCTCGATCACATGCTCCACGTAGGCCTCGAAATCCTCGCGAGCCTGCTTGGGCTGCTGCAGCTGCAGCGACAGCTGCAGGAAGCCCACGTACGCCGCATACGCCAGGCGCGCGCGGTGCTGCGCATCGGTACGGCTCAGCCCGGCCTGGCGGAACGAGGCCACCAGGTACTCCAGCCGGCGGTGCGAGACGCGGTCGATGACCGGGCGCACCATCGGGTGGTCCAACGCCTTGAGCAGCTCGCTGTAGATGATGTGCGGCTGCACTTCATGGGCCACCACCTGGAACAGCTGGCGCAGGCGCGCACGCGGGTCCGGCACGTCTTCCAGGCTGCCGAACACCTGCTCCTGCTCGAACAGTTCCCAGCGTTCCAGCGCGGCCTGCAGCAGCGCATCACGCGACGGGAAGTGCCAGTAGAAGCTGCCTTTGGTGACCCCCAAGCGACGCGCCAGCGGCTCCACCGCCACGGCACCGACACCTTGTTCTGCAATCAGGTCCAGGGCAGCCTGGGCCCAGTCTTCCGCGCTCAGGCGGCTGTTGCGGCCGGCACGTGGCTCGCCGGCGGAAGCTTCAGGTTCATTCATGGCGTTGATTTAACCATACGCCGGGGTCCGTGTCCGCCAAAATGGCACGCCGTGACCCGCGCCAACGCCCGCACCGTGGCGCACTTGGCGCCCTTCCGGCGGTCCGCGGCAGGCCTCCATACCCCAAAGTATTGACATGCCCACGGGCAGGTCCATACTAGCGAGTATGGTCATTCCTTCTTCTACCCTGCCCCGCGTTGACGATGAGCGACTGACCGGCGCGCACGATGCCGTGCTGGCCGCCACCCGCACCTCGCCCGGGCGCCGCGGCACCGTGCTGTTCGCCCATGGCTTCGGCCAGACCCGGCATGCCTGGACGTCCACCGCACAATCCCTCGCCGCCGCCGGTTACCAGACCCTGGCCTACGATGCGCGCGGCCATGGCGACTCGGACTGGAACCCGGCCGACCTGCCCTACCACGGCGAACAGTTCGCCGATGACCTGATCGTGCTGGCCGGCGAACAGCCGCAGCCGCCGATCCTGGTTGCCGCCTCGATGGGCGGGCTGTTCGGGCTGCTCGCCGAATCGCGCTGGCCGGGCCTGTTCTCGGCCATGGTGCTGGTGGACATCACCCCGCGCTGGGACACCGCCGGGGTGGAACGCATCCTGATGTTCATGACCGCCCATCCGGACGGCTTCGCCTCGCTGGCGCAGGCCGCCGATGTGATCTCGGCCTACATGCCGCATCGGCCGCGCAAGTCCGACGATTCGCTGCGCGCCCTGCTGCGCGAGGATGGTCATGGCCGCTGGCGCTGGCATTGGGACCCGCGCCTGGTGGCCGAACTGGCGCGCGACAGCGAACAGCACCAGGACGCGCTTGCCGAGGCGGCGCGCCAGGTCAAATGCCCGTTGCTGCTGGTCAGCGGCGGGCGCAGCACGCTGGTCACCCCGCAGACGGTGGCCGAATTCCTCGCGTTGGTGCCGCATGCGCGCCATGTGCAGTTGCCGGAGGCCACCCATATGGTCGCCGGTGATGACAACAACGCCTTTACCGCTACTGTGTTGGACTATCTGGACGTGTTGCCCTCGGCCTCCGCCGTTGCACAGTCCGCCACTACCGAGCACGTCACCGGAGCACGCTCATGAGCATTGTCGTTCCCTTCCTGGCCATCCTGCTGGCGGGCGCCATCGTCGCCTACCACCGGATGCGGCTGATCACCTGGACGATCGTCAGCCTGGTGCTGCTGGCCGCCTGCTGGTTCATCCCGTACATCAACCAGACCGCCACCATCGTTGCTGCGGCCATCGTGGCGGTCATCGCCGTGCCGCTGCTGCTGCCCTTCATCCGCAAGCCGCTGCTGACCGCGCCGATGATGAAGGTGTTCCGCAAGGTGCTGCCGCCGCTGTCGCAGACCGAGCGCATCGCGCTGGAAACCGGCTCGGTCGGCTTTGAAGGCGAGCTGTTCACCGGCGACCCGGACTGGAACATCCTGCTGAACTATCCCAAGCCGCAGCTCACCGCCGAGGAACAGGCCTTCCTGGATGGCCCGGTCGAAGAGCTGTGCAAAATGGTCAACGACTGGGAAATCACCCACGTCTACGCCGACCTGCCGCCGGAACTGTGGAGCTTCATCAAGAAGAACAAGTTCTTCGGCATGATCATTCCGAAGGAATACGGCGGTCTGGGCTTCAGCGCGCTGGCTCACCACAAGGTGATCCAGAAGCTGGCCTCGGTGTCGAGCGTGGTCAGCTCCACCGTCGGCGTGCCCAACTCGCTCGGCCCGGGCGAACTGCTCAACCATTACGGCACCCAGGCGCAAAAGGACCAGTACCTGCCGCGCCTGGCCGATGGCCGCGAAGTGCCCTGCTTCGGCCTGACCGGCCCGTTCGCCGGCTCGGACGCCACCTCGATTCCCGATTACGGCATCGTCTGCAAGGGCGAGTGGAACGGCGAGCAGGTGCTCGGCGTCAAGCTCACCTTCGACAAGCGCTACATCACCCTGGCTCCGGTGGCCACGCTGATCGGCCTGGCCTTCCGCATGTACGATCCGGACGGCCTGATCGGCACCACCCGCGACATCGGCATCACCCTGGCGCTGCTGCCGCGTGACACCGCCGGCGTGGAAATCGGCCGCCGCCACTTCCCGCTCAACTCGACCTTCCAGAACGGCCCGATCCGCGGCAAGGATGTCTTCATCCCGCTGACCCAGCTGATCGGCGGCGCCGAGAAGGCCGGCAAGGGCTGGAACATGCTCAACGAGTGCCTGGCCGTGGGCCGCTCGATCACCCTGCCGTCCACCGCCAGTGGCGGTGCCAAGGCCGGCGCGGTGGTGACCGGTGCCTACGCGCGCATCCGCAAGCAGTTCGGCCTGTCGGTCGGCCGCTTCGAGGGCGTGGAAGAAGCACTGGCGCGCATCGGCGGCAAGGCCTATGCGATCAGCGCGCTGTGCCAGGCCACGGCTGCTGCGGTGGACCGCGGCGACGTGCCGTCGGTGCCGTCGGCGATTGCCAAGTACCACTGCACCACCATGAGCCGTGAAGTGATCTCGGACATGATGGATGTGATCGGCGGCAAGGGCATCATCCTGGGGCCGCGCAACTTCGCCGGCCGCAGCTGGCAGGCCGCGCCGATCGCCATCACGGTGGAAGGTGCCAACATCATGACCCGCAGCCTGCTGATCTTCGGCCAGGGTGCGATCCTCTGCCACCCGTGGGTGCTGAAGGAAATGAAGGCCGCGCAGGATCCGGACACCCGTGCCGGCCTGCAGGAGTTCGACCGCAGCCTGTTCGGCCACATCCGCTTCGGCATCTCCAACGCCGTGCGTTCGTTCTGGTTCGGCCTGACCGGCGCGCGCTTCGGTGCCGCCCCGGGCGATGCCTACACCCGCCGCTATTTCCGCAAGCTGGACCGTTACTCGGCGAACCTGGCGCTGATGGCCGACATCTCGATGATGACCCTCGGCGGCAAGCTGAAGTTCAAGGAATCGCTGTCCGGCCGCCTGGGCGATGTGCTGAGCCACATCTACATGACCAGCGCCATGCTCAAGCGCTACCACGACGAAGGCGCGCCGGTGGCCGACCAGCCGCTGCTGGCCTGGGCCTTCCATGACAGCGTGCACACGATCGAAACGTCGCTGTCGGCGGCGTTGCGCAACTTCCCGATCCGTCCGATCGGCTGGCTGATGTGGCTGCTGATCTTCCCGTTCGGCCGCCGTGCCGAGGCCCCGGGCGACCGCCTGGGCCACCGCGTGGCCGCGCTGCTGATGGCACCCAACGAAGCCCGCGACCGTCTGGCCAGTGGCGTGTTCCTGACCCCGTGCGAGAACAACCCGGGCGGCCGCATCAACAGCTACCTGTCCAAGGCGATCATGGCCGAGCCGGTCGAGCGCAAGTTCATCAAGGCGGTCAAGACCAAGGGCATCGAAGCCCTGGACTTCACCACCCAGCTGGATGAAGCGGTTGCCGAAGGCGTGATTACCCAGGACGAACGCACCCTGCTCGAAGAGCTGCGCGCGCTCACCCTGGAAACCATCACCGTGGACGATTTCGATCCGCACGAACTGCGCTCGGCCGGTTACTACGACCGCGAGCGCAAGGACGCACAGTCGCAGGAAGCGGCGTGATCGACGCAGCAACGTAACCCACAACGGCGGACTTCGGTCCGCCGTTTTTTTGAGAGGCGTCCATGTCCGTTCCCCTGTTGAATCTGTATCGCCGCATGCAGCGCTGGCCTGCCGGCAGCTGGCTGTTTTCCCGCGCGGTGTGTTTCAAGGCGCCCTACTTCGCCAGCATCGCCCCGCGCATCACCCTGCTCGAGCCCGGCCGTTGCGAAGGGCGCATCGCGCACCGGCGCAAGGTCACCAACCATATCGGCACCGTGCACGCGATCGCGCTGTGCAATCTGGCCGAGCTCACCGCGGGGCTGATGGTCGCTGCCTCGCTGCCCAAGGGCATGCGCTGGATCCCCAAGGGCATGGAGGTGCAGTACCTGGCCAAGGCAACGGGCACACAGCATGCCGTGGCCACGCCGGAGCAGCCGATCGTGGCCGCCGAGGCCGGCTATGCGCTGCCAGTGAATGTGCAGGTGTGTGACGACGCCGGCACGGCCGTGTTCCAGGCGCGGATCGCCATGTGGGTGTCACCGGTCAAGCGCTGATTGGTGCCGCGCAGCCACCCATGGGGTGGCTCTACCGCAGGGGTCAGGCGGGGACCATCCACCACGCGGCCACGGCCAGGATCGCCGGCACGGCCTGGATGAAGAAGATGCGCTTGTTGACGCTGTAGGCGCCGTAGCAGCCGGCCACGATCACGCAGCCCAGCATGAAGTTGACCAGCATCGGCAGGTGGTCGAACAGCCCCCAGAACAGCCCGGCGGCGAGGAAGCCGTTGTAGAGCCCCTGGTTGGCGGCCAGCACGCGGGTGGTTTCGGCCTTTTCCGGCGTGTTGCGGAAGGTCTTCAACCCCAACGGCTTGGTCCACAGGAACATTTCCAGCACGAGGAAATACACGTGCAGCAGGGCGACCAGCAGGGTCAGGGTCAGTGCGGTCCAGTACATGGGCAGGCCTTGAAGAGGGTCGATGAAGCTTACTCCGGGCGCTCGCCCGGCAGCTTCTTTTCTTCGTGCAGCAGGCCGATGGCCGCGGCCGTCATGCAGCCAGCAACCACCACGCCCCCGGCGAACACCGCGTGCGACCCGAACAGCGACAGCCCCTTGTGCACCCAGGCGAAGGTCAGGTCGGCCCCGCGGTAGACCACCGTGTCGATCGCCGCGCCGGCCTTGTAGCGCCACTGGCGGTCCACCCGGGTGTAGATCGTTTCGCGCGCGGGCTTGGCCAGCGAGAACTCGCTGGCGCGGGTCATCACCTGCACGATCGCCACCATCAGCGCCAACGGCCAGGCGGCCAGCAGCAGGAAGCCGAAGATGATCGCCACGCCGGGAATCAGCAGGGCCGGCGCGATGCCGTGGCGCGACAGCAGCCACCGGGTCAGGCCCAGCTGCAGTACCAGGGTCAGCGCGTTCACGGCCAGGTCGATCTGCGAATAGAACGCGGTCCGCGCCGCCTCGTCCGGATAGAACTGGCGGGCGATCGCGGCCTGCTCGTTGTACAGCAGCGTGCCCACCCCCACCCCGAACAGCACCAGCACCGCCAGCCAGCGCAGCAGCGGCTCACGCGCGATCAGCTTCAGGCCATCGAGCACGCTGCCGCCCATCGGCGTTTCACCGGAGGCCAGCTGCTGCTCCTGCTCGCGCGCCACCGCCCACAACCGCAGCCGCCAGATGCACACCAGGCAGGCGCTCAGGAAGCCGGCCGAGACCAGCATCAGATTGGCGATCCCGACCCGCTGCACCAGCGCCGCGGTGATGATCGGCCCCAGGAACGCGCCGAGGGTGCCGGCCGCCCCGATGTAGCCGTACACCGCGCGCGCCTGGGCGTTGGAGAACACGTCGGCCATGAAGCTCCAGAACACCGCCACCGCAAACAGGTTGAACACCGCGGCCCAGAAGAAGAACGCCATGCCGCGCCCCGGCACGCCGCTGTCGAACATCAGGTAGAAGCCCAGCAGGCAGACGATGAAGAAGCCATACACCGCCGGCAGGAACACCCGCCGCGCGTAGCGGCTGACCACCGCGCCATACAGCGGCTGCAGCACCAGCATGATCAGGAACACACCGGTGAACAGGAACTGCAGCACGAAGTCCTGCATCGCGATGCCGTGTGCGCTGAACCAGTCGATCAGCACGGGCGGGAACACCGCCTGCGCGTCGGCCGAGGCGGCCATCGCCTCACGCACCGGGCGCAGCACGTAGTAGCCGCTGAGCAGGCAGAAGAAGTACACGCACGCCCAGATCAGCGGCGGCGACTGCCGCAGCGCCCCGCGCAGCCCCGGCCGCACCGGGGCCGTTGCTGCAGCACTCATCGCACCCACTCCCGGTTCGGGCGGCGTGACAACGGCGGCATCGTGGAAACTCCGGGCAGGAAAGCGCGCAAGGTAAACGATGCACCGCAACATCGCCAGTAGCAGCGCCCCTCATCCGCGCAACGCTGCGTAGCCATGGTCGCGTTGCCCCGCCACGGGCCGCGCTGCCCTATGCTCGGGGCTACCTATCGAAGGGGCCGCCAGCCGTGGGGACGGACACGTACGACTACATCATCGTCGGCGCAGGGTCGGCCGGCTGCGTGCTGGCCAACCGGCTCAGCGCCGACCCGCGTTGCCGCGTGCTGCTGCTGGAAGCCGGTCCGCGCGACCGCAACCCGTTCATCCACATGCCGGCCGGATTGGCGCGGCTGGTCAACAACCGCCGCATCAACTGGAACCTGGACACCGACGCTGAGCCGGCCCTGGCAGGCCGCCGGCTGTGGTGGCCGCGTGGCAAGGTGCTGGGCGGTTCCAGTGCGATCAACGCGATGTGCTATGTGCGCGGCGTACCCGCCGACTACGACGGCTGGGCCGCCGACGGCGCCGAGGGCTGGGGGTGGGCGCAGGTGCTGCCGTGGTTCCTGTACAGCGAAGCCAACAGCCGCGGCGGCAGCACCCTGCACGGCGACGCCGGCCCGTTGTCGGTCGCCGACCTGCGCCACCACAACCCGCTCTCCGACGCGTTCCTCGACGCTGGCGTGCAGGCCGGGCATGCGCGCAACGACGACTTCAACGGCGCCGGGCAGCTCGGGGTGGGCCTGTACCAGGTCACCCAGCGCGATGGCGCGCGGTGCTCCAGCGCGACCGCCTACCTGCACCCGGCCCGTGCCCGGCGCAACCTCACCGTGCTCACCGGCGCGCATGCCACCGCGCTGGGCTTCGATGGCGACACCGCCACGGGGGTGTATTTCCGCCACGGTCGCCGGCATCGGCATGCCGCGGCCAGCGCCGAGGTGATCCTCAGCGCCGGTGCGGTGCACTCGCCGCAGCTGCTGATGCTGTCGGGCATCGGCGCGGCCGCCCCGCTGCGCGCGCAGGGCATCGACGTGCGTGCCGACCTGCCGGGCGTGGGTGCGAACCTGCAGGACCACCTGGACATCTGCACGCTGGTGCATACCCATCCGGGCGTGAGCTACGACCGCAGCAACCAGGCGCGGATCGCCTTCGACTACTTCCTGCGTGGCCGCCGCGGCGCCGGCACCAGCAACATCGCCGAAGCCGGTGGCTTCGCCCGCTCACCGCTGGCCGGCGATGCACGCGCCGACGTGCAGTTCCACTTCGTGCCGGCGATGCTGGACAACCACGGCCGCCACCGCCTGGCGGGCGACGGCTACACGCTGCATGCGTGTGCCCTGCACCCGCGCAGCCGGGGCCGGATCAGTCTGCGCGATGCCAACCCCGCCTCGCCGCCGCGGATCCAGGCCAACTACCTCAGTGACGCCGAGGGGGCGGATCTGGCGATGATGAAGGCATGCGTGCGGATGTCGGCCGAGATCCTGCGCCAGCCGGCGTTCGACCGCTGGCGCGGGGCGCCGATCTTCCCGCCGCGCCAGGACCTGGACGAGGCGGCGCTGGAGGCCTTCATCCGCGCCAAGGCCGAGACCATCTACCACCCGGTGGGCACCTGCGCGATGGGCACCCATGCCGACGCCGTGGTCGACCCGCAACTGCGCGTGCGCGGCGTGCGCGGTCTTCGCGTGGTGGACGCGTCGGTGATGCCCCGCCTGGTCAGCGGCAATACCAACGCACCCACCATCATGCTGGCCGAACGCGCCGCGCAGTGGATCATCAAGGCGTCCGGGGCAAGCTGAACAGGGCTGCGCCGCCGGCGCTGGCAGGGCGCACGCAACGGATGCAAAAACCGCGCCTTTTCAACCAGATACGCATTCATCTTCGCTTGGTTTGTGCAATCAGGAAAAGCAGCGCTAGAATCACGCACAGCAGTTGCGCACGGGTCCAGAACGATGAATCAGAACAGCAGGCGTCGCCCGATCCGTTCGGCGGCCACCGGGTTGCTGGGCATGTTGATGCCCATCGCCATGTCGTCTACTGCACAGACGCCCAGTGCTGCGCCGGGCGCCTTCCCGGTCAACATCGAAAACACCGCGACGATCGCGCACACCCAGCCGGCCGCCTATCGCACCACGTCCGCGAATGTGCAGGTGCTGCCGCCGGCACAGGGCTTCAACGTGGCCGCGATCGAAGCCATGGCCCAGCAGCTGACCTACGGCGAGCGCGTGCCCGGCATGGCCGTGGCCATCGTCCAGGGCGGCCGCGTGCTCAGCGCGCGCGGCTACGGCGTCACCGACGTCAACAACCCGCAGATGGTCGATGCGCACACCGTGTTCCGCCTGGCATCGCTGTCCAAGGCCTTCGCCGGCACCATGGCCGGCCTGCTGGTCAACGACGGCACGCTGCGCTGGGACAGCAAGGTCACCGACTACGTGCCCGGCTTCCAGCTGAGCTCGCCGGAGGCCACCGAACGCCTGACCGTGGCCGACCTGCTCAGCCACCGCGTGGGCCTGCCGTACAACGCGTACGACCGCGACGTGGAAGCCAACGCCGAGTACTACACGCTCACCCACAAACTGGCTTCGACCTCGCTCAAGTGCCTGCCGGGTGACTGCTATGCCTACCAGAACGTGGCCTTCAGCCTGATCGGCGACGTGGTCTACGCCGCCTCCGGCAGCTTCTACGAGCAGTCGGTGGAACGCCGCCTGTTCAAGCCGCTGGGCATGGACGACGCCAGCCTGGGCCTGGCCGGCATCCAGGCCAGTTCGCGCTGGGCGCGCCCGCACGTGCGCAGCCGCAACGGCTGGGTGTCGCTGAACCCCAAGCCCACCTACTACCGTCTGGCGCCTGCAGCCGGCGTCAACGCCAGCGCCAGCGATATGGCGCAGTGGCTGCTGGCCCACACCGGCCACCGTCCCGACGTGCTGCCTGCGCCGCTGCTGGCCACGCTGCACTCGACCCTGATCAACACCCCCGGCGAGATGCGCTCGGGCTGGCGCCGCGAGCGCCTGCACTCGGCCGGGTATGCACTGGGCTGGCGCAACTTCGACTACGCCGGGCATGAGGTGATTTTCCACGCCGGTGCCGTGCAGGGCTATCGCGGCCTGGTCGCGCTGGTGCCCGAACGCGACCTGGGCATCGCCATCATGTGGAACGGCGAAAGCAGCCTGCCCAGCGGCCTGCTGCCGACCGTGCTGGACCAGGCCATGGGCCTGCCCACCCAACGCTGGCTGGATGTGGACACCGACTTCGGCAGCGACAACCTGATGGTGGAAGACGGCGCCCCGGCGACCAAGCGCAAGGGCGTGTCGTCCAACCGCGCGGTGGCGTCGCCACGCTGATCGCGGCGCGGGATGGATCGAAAAGGCGGCCGGTTGGCCGCCTTTTTTTTGGCTTGGGGTGCGGTGGGGAGCGTACCGACCAACGGTCGGTACCTACCGGGATGGGGGCCGTACCGACCAACGGCGCGGCCGACGGAAATCGGGGATGCGTCCAGATGCGGTAGAGCCGACCGTTGGTCGGCTGCCTTGCAATCGCCGCAAAGCCAGCCGACCAACGGTCGGCTCTACCGGACACCGCGCGCTGTGATCCGCATACCGAATGCCCATAAAAAAACCCCCTCCCCGCTGGGCTGCCAGGGAAGGGGTTTCAGTTACGGCATCGGGAACTGCGTTAGATCAGCGGTGCCGGGGTTGCCGGCAGGGCGACCGGAGCGGCCTTCTTCTTGCGAACGGCCGGCTTGCGCTTTGCAACCTTCTTCACCGCTTTCTTGGCGGACGCCTTCTTGGCCGGAGCCTTGCGCGCGGTCGCCTTCTTCGCGGTGGCCTTCTTGGCTACCTTGCGTACGGCCTTCTTTGCGGTTTTCTTTGCAGCCTTCTTGGTCGCCTTCTTGGCCGTGGCCTTCTTGGCTACCTTGCGAACGGCTTTCTTGGCGGTCTTCTTGGCGGCGGCCTTCTTGGCGACCTTGCGGACTGCCTTCTTCGCCGTCTTCTTCACTGCCTTTTTCGCGGTCTTCTTGGCGGCGGCCTTCTTGGCAACCTTGCGGACTGCCTTCTTTGCCGTCTTCTTCACTGCCTTGCGGGCGGTCGCCTTCTTCGCTGCCTTCTTCACCGTCTTCTTGGCAGCCGCCTTCTTGGCTACCTTCTTCACGGCCTTCTTGGCGGCGGCTTTCTTGGCTACCTTCTTGACGGCCTTTTTGGCGGCCGGCTTTTTCTTCGCAGCTTTCTTGGTTGCCATGGGATGGCTCCTCGTCAGTGATCTATGGAGTGGAAACGCCCAGGTAAAGCAAACCCGCAGTGCGACATCGCGGGGACCGCCGTCGCGTCAAGCGCGTCGTGACGGATACGGGGATACCCACCGCAGGTGGCCGGGCGGGTATCGAATGGGAAGGGGCCTTGCGGTTCGCTGAGGGAAGCGAAGCCATCTCCACCGTCTTCTGACGCGAGGTGGATGTCCAGGTTGTGCTTCGCGACTGGATGTCGATTCTGCTCACTCTGTTCGCAGCAAGGTCTGCTGTGGCGAAACCTAATCACGCTTTTTTTCACTGTCAACAACCCCGGCGAAAAATTTTCACACCGAACGCCCCCGCAACCGGTTGCCGGCACCCTCGCCGAACACCGCCAGCGGCGTGCAATGCTGCCGCGCGCGCAGCGACCGGACACGCAACACACGCACTACGCGAAAAGAAAACCGCTTAAAAGAAGCACTTTCGTATTTTCGGTGCGCACGCACCGCGTGTATCCGGGCAACCGTGCACGCGCACCCGGTGGCGCCCCGGACGCTACCCACACCGCACCCAAACGGAGGCGAAAACTTTTCACATCTTCGATCGCTTTTTGCCACCGGATTTACGCAAATGCGCAAACTTTCAGGCGGTCGCTGCCACCCCGATCGCACCGGTTCGACGTGCCGCGACCGCCGCGCGCGACCCGGATGTGCACCGCGCACGCGCTCGGCGAGGACACCCGGCGCACACGCCGACACCCCGACGCGTGCTCATGACCGGACACCGATGCGTACCCCACCGATGCGCATAAGCCGGCGACGGCGTCGCGATGGACGACCACATCGCCGGGGTTTTCGTCACACACGGATAACGATGACGCCGACGGCCACCGCGCAGGCAAAAAAAAACGGCCGCACCAGGCGGCCGTTCTTCGCGATCAGGCGACGATCAGTGCTCGTCGTCTTCCAGCAGCTCGGCATACTCGTCCGGGCCCAGCAGATCGTTCAACTCGTCGTTGGCCGAGAACTCGACCACGTAGATCCAGCCTTCGCCGTAGGCATCTTCGTTGATGGTTTCCGGCTTGTCCGACAGCGCTTCGTTGACTTCGACAACGGTGCCGGTGACCGGGCTGTACACGTCCGAGGCGGCCTTCACCGACTCGACCACGGCGGCCTGCTGGCCCGCCTTCACTTCGTCGCCCACCGCCGGCAGTTCGACGTACACCAGGTCGCCAAGCAGGCCCTGGGCGTGGTCGGAAATACCGACGGTGACGCGGCCATTGCCTTCGACACGTGCCCACTCATGGGACTTGAGGAATTTGAGGTCGCCGGGGATCTCGCTCATGGGACTGCTCCGAGGAATTTCAGGGGTCAAGAAACGGGGGTAGTGTAACCACCGGCGCCGACCACTGACAGGTCGGCGCCGGGAAAAATCAGGCGTCGGCGAGCACGCCCGGCTGGGCCTGGCCTTCGCGCACGAACGGGAACTTCACCACGCGCACCGGCACCTGCTTGCCGCGGATGTCCACGTGCACCTGGCCCAGTTCGCCAGCCGGCACCCGCGCGAACGCGATGCCCTTGCCCAGCGTCGGGGAGAACGTGCCGGACAGGATCTCGCCCTGGCCGCTGGCGGTGAGCACCGGCTGGCCGTGGCGCAACACGCCCTTCTCGTCCATCACCAGGCCGATCAGCTGGCGCGCGTCGCCCGCCGCCTTCTGCGCTTCCAGCACGTCACGGCCGATGAACGGGCGGCCCTCGTCCAGCGCCACGGTCCAGGCCAGCGCGGCTTCGTACGGGGTGATGTCTTCGTCCATGTCCTGGCCGTACAGGTTCATGCCGGCTTCCAGGCGCAGCGTGTCGCGCGCGCCCAGCCCGGCCGGACGCACGCCTGCGGCGGCCAGCGCATTCCAGAACGCCACCACGTCGGCCTGCGGCAGCAGGATCTCGAAACCGTCTTCACCGGTGTAGCCGGTACGCGCCACGAACAGCGGCGTGCCACTGGCAGCGGTAGCCTCCAGCGCGGCGAAGCGGCCCAGCTTCTCCAGCGCGGCACGGTCGCCGTCGGCGGCCAGGCCGATCACCCGCTCACGCGCGGTCGGGCCCTGCACGGCGATGATCGCCAGGTCGTCGCGCTCGGTGACGTCCACGTTGAACGCGGCAGCCTGCTCGCGGATCCAGGCCAGGTCCTTTTCGCGGGTGGAGGCGTTGACCACCATGCGGAAGAAGTCGTCGGCCAGGTAGTACACGATCAGGTCGTCGATGACCCCGCCGCGCGGGTTGAGCATGCACGAATACAGCGCCTTGCCGGTGGCCTTCAGCTTGTCCACCGAATTGGCCAGCAGCGTGCGCAGGAACGGCTTGACCTGGTCACCGCGCAGGTCGACCACGGTCATGTGGCTGACGTCGAACATGCCGGCATCGGCGCGCACCAGGTGGTGCTCATCCAGCTGCGAGCCGTAATGGATGGGCATGTCCCAGCCACCGAAATCGACCATCTTTGCGCCGAGTGCGCGGTGGGTGTCGTTGAGAAGCGTCTTCTGGGTCATGACCATTTTTCCGGGGGAATGAAGGCAAGACCGGCATTATCCCAGAACCGTCTTCACAACGCCTGCGGCGTTGCGTCAGACCGGCTGCACCTGCAGTGTCATGCCCTCCACCGCCACCACCCGCACGCGGGTGCCCGCCGGCAGATCCGGCCCGGCCACCACCCAGAACGCGTCGTCGATCTTGGCCCGGCCCTTGCCCGCCACGATGTCCTGGTCGATCACCACCACCCGCCCCACCAGCTGCTCCGCGCGGCGGTTCAACAGCGGCGTGTCGCTCTGCCGGTCGCGGCCCCGTCCCCAGTGCCGGTAGCACTGGATGGACACCACCGACAGCAGCACGAAGGCCACCACCTGCCACAGCAGGGGAATGTCGCTGAACACTGCCACCAGCACGAAGACCGCCGCCGCACCGATGCCGATCCACAGCATGAAGGCACCCGGCGCCAGCGCCTCGGCGGCGAACAACACCAGCGCCAGCGCGCCCCACCCGACAACTTCCCAGCGCATCTCAGCCTCCTGCCCGCGGCGGAACGGCGCGCGGGGTTCGCTTGTCTTCCTGTTTGGCAAAGGCCTCGCGCGCCAGTTCGGCAACGCCGGCGATCGAGCCGATGACCCCGCTGGCCTCCATCGGCATCAGCACCAGCTTCTGGTTGGGCGAGGTGGCCAGCTCCTTGAACGCTTCCACATACTTCTGCGCGATGAAGTAATTGATCGCCTGCACATCGCCCTGGGCGATGGCTTCGGACACCATCCGGGTCGCGTTGGCCTCGGCTTCGGCCGACCGCTCGCGTGCTTCGGCATCGCGGAACGCGGCCTCCTTGCGTCCTTCAGCCTCCAGCACGGCGGCCTGCTTCTCGCCTTCGGCGCGCAGGATCTCCGACTGCCGCGACCCTTCGGCCTCCAGGATCTGCGCACGCTTCTCGCGCTCGGCCTTCATCTGCCGCGCCATGGCGTCGAGCAGGTCGCGCGGCGGCTGGATGTCGCGGATCTCGATCCGGTTGACCTTCACTCCCCACGGGTTGGTCGCGTGATCGACCACGTTCAGCAGCTTGGCGTTGATCACCTCGCGCTGGCTGAGCGATTCATCCAGGTCCATCGAGCCGATCACGGTGCGGATGTTGGTCTGCACCAGCGCGATCATCGCCACCTCCAGCACCGACACCTCATAGGCCGCCTTGGAGGCGTCCAGCACCTGGAAGAACACCACGCCGTCCACGCGCACCGCCGCGTTGTCCTTGGTGATCACCTCCTGGCCGGGGACGTCCAGCACCTGCTCCATCATGTTCACCTTGCGCCCTACCCCGTACACGATGGGGATCAGGAAGTGCAGGCCGGGCGACATGGTGTGGGTGTAGCGCCCGAAGCGCTCCACCGTCCATTCATACCCCTGCGGCACCATCCGCACCGCCTTGAACAGGATGACCACGGCCACGAAAGCCAGGACCAGCGAAAACAGTACGGTTGGAAACATCGAAGTACTCCTTTACCCCGGGCGTGGCCCGGGCATGGCGACGCTGACGCTACAGCCGGATCCGGCCACGGAGGATGTCCCAGAACATCACCCAGTCGCCGGCGAAGGAATAAAACGGATGCTGGAAGGTGGCGGGCCGGTTCTTCTCGAAGAAAAAATGGCCGACCCAGGCGAATCCATAGCCACAGCCAAGCGCGGCCAGCAGCCAGCCGGGGTGGCCGCGCACGATCGCAACGGCCACCAGCAGCAGCACGCCGCAGCTGCCGATGAAATGCAGCCGGCGCGACACCGGATGGCGGTGTTCGTCCAGATAGAACGGATAAAAGGCACGGAAGCTGGCGAAGCGGGACATGGCACGCCCTGCAGGACCGGATGACCGCAGCATAGCGCGTTACCCGGGCAGTGCCGGCCGCTGGCCGGCTCTGCACAGACGTCGAGGAGCCGGCCAGCGGCCGGTGCTGCCGCGTGCGTGGGTGGTTTCCGTGGAGCCGGCCAGCGGCCGGCACTACCGCGTGCGTGGGTGGTTTCCGGGGAGCCGGCCAGCGGCCGGCACTACCGCGTGCGTGGGTGGTTTCCGTGGAGCCGGCCAGCGGCCGGCGCTACCGCGTGCCTGGGTGGTTTCCGGGGAGCCGGCCAGCGGCCGGCACTACCGCGTGCGTGGATGTTTCCGTGGTGACCGCCGGCGATCGGTGGCACCGGTTTACGCGGTGCGCGGGGCGAACATGATGACCATCATGCCGGCCAGGCACAGCCCGACCCCGAGCAGGTCCCAGCGGCTGGGACGGATACCGTCCACCAGCCACAGCCACATCAACGCGGTGCCGATGTAGACCCCGCCGTAGGCCGCATAGACCCGCCCGCTGGCCGCCGGATGCAGGGTCAACAGCCACGCGAACAGGGCCAGGCTGGCCGCCGCCGGCAGCAGCAGCCAGGCGCTGCCGTCCTTGCGCAGCCACAGCCACGGCAGGTAGCAGCCGACGATTTCAGCCACGGCGGTGAGGATGAACAGCAGCAGCGTTTTCACGGGGTGGCTTCGTCGGCCTTGGCCTGCTGCCACAGCTGTTCCTGCGCGTCCAGGTCCAGCGCAGCCATCGACTGGCCGGCGGCCGCGGCCTGCGCTTCCATCGCCCGGAAGCGGCGTTCGAACTTGTGGTTGGCCTGGCGCAGCGCCGCGCCCACGTCCACCTTGGCGTGGCGGGCCAGGTTGGCGCAGACGAACAGCAGGTCGCCCAGTTCTTCCTGCAGGCGGGCGTGGTTGTCCTCCACCGCGCCATGCGCGAACTCGGCGGCCACCTCGTCCAGTTCCTCGCGCACCTTGTCGATCACCGGTGCCGGGCCGGGCCAGTCGAACCCGACCCGCGCCGCGCGCGCCTGCAGCTTCATCGCCCGCTGCCACTCCGGCAGGCCGCGCGAAATGCCGGCCAGTGCGGAGGTGTCGGCATGGCCCTTGGCGGCACGCTCGGCACGCTTGATCGCTTCCCAGTTCGCGTTCACGTCGTCGGCGCCGTCGACCTGCACCTGCGCGAACACGTGCGGGTGGCGGCGCTGCATCTTGTCGCTGATCGAACGGGCCACGTCGGCAAAGCCGAACGCACCCTGCTCACTGGCCATCTGCGCATGGAACACAACCTGCAGCAGCAGATCGCCCAGCTCGTCCTGCAGGTCGACCAGATCACCGCGGTCGATCGCGTCGGCTACTTCGTAGGCTTCCTCGATGGTGTACGGCGCGATGCTGGAAAAATCCTGCTGCAGGTCCCAGGGGCAGCCGCCCTGCGGGTCGCGCAGCCGCGCCATGATGCCCAGCAGGCGGTCCAGTTCAGCGGTGGCGGTCATGCAGTGCTCCTTCGGCAGCGGGTCAGGCCGGCAGCCACGCGCGCCACGGCAGGCGGGTGTCGCCGAGGGCGATGAAATCGCCGTTCAACAGGCTTTCGCGGCGGTTGTAGCGGAACGGTTTACCGGTGGCCGCCGACAGCACCGCGCCCCCGGCGGCGTGCAGCACGCACTGGCCGGCGGCGGTGTCCCATTCGGAGGTGGGGCCCAGCCGCGGGTACACGTCCAGCGTGCCTTCGGCGATCCGGCAGAATTTGAGCGAAGAGCCCTGCGCGACCACCTCGATCTCCCCCATGCGCGCCAGCAGGGCCTCGGTCTGCGCGCTGCGGTGCGAGCGGCTGGCCGCTACTTTCAGCGGCGGCGTGGCCGGTGCGCGTGCGCGCAGCACGGTGTCGTGCATGCCCAGGCGGCGGTAGGCCAGCTCCCCGCGCATGGCGTGCCAGGCAATGCCGCTGACCGGGGCCAGCACCACGCCGAAGGCCGGCGCGCCCTGGTAGATCAGGGCGATGTTGACGCTGAATTCGTCGTTGCGCTTGACGAACTCGCGGGTGCCATCCAGCGGGTCCACCAGCCAGTAGGCGCCCCAGTGCTGGCGCACCTCCCACGGCACCTGGGCCGACTCTTCGGACAGGATCGGCAGGTCCGGGGTGAGCTGCTGCAGACCGCGTTCGATCACCGCGTTGGCGGCCAGGTCGGCGGCGGTGACCGGGCTGTGGTCGGATTTGATCGTCACATCGAACGGCGTGGCATACACCGCCATGATGGCGGCGGCGGCGTCCTGGGCGATGGCGATGACGGTTTCGCGCAGATCGGTGGTGAGCTTGATCATTCCCCGCGTTCCAGCCACTGCCGGGCGATGAACAACGCCGCCAGTGATCGGCCCTCGGAAAAATCCTCACGCAGCATCAGCTGGTCCAGCTCGGCCAGCTTCCAGGGCACCACTTCCAGTTCCTCGGGCTCGTCGCCGACCAGGCGCTCGGGATACAGGTCGCGTGCCACCACCAGCCACGACTGGTGGCTCATGTAGGTGGGGGCCAGGGTCATCGCGCGCAGCACGTCCAGGCGCCGGGCGCCGTAACCGGCCTCTTCCTTCAATTCACGGTCGGCGGCCTGTTCGGGGCTTTCGCCGGCATCGATGCGGCCCTTGACCAGGCCAAGCTCGTAGCGGTGCATGCCGGCGGCGTATTCACGTACCAGCAGCACCGTCTCGTCGTCCAGCATCGGCACCACCACCACCGCGCCGTGGCCATGGCTGACCAGCCGCTCGAAGCGGCGGCGCTCGCCATTGGAGAATTCCAGGTCAAGGTGCTGCCGCTGGAACGGCCCGCTCTGCTCGTCCGTGATCTTGTGGATGATGGGCAGGCGACGGCTCATGCGAGCATCTCTAGAATGGGAGCTGGTGAAAACGTCTTCATGAGCCTGAAATGCTAGCAGACCCAGCCCCCTTAACGCTGGCCGATCGGTGGCGGCAACGCGACCTGGCCGTGCTGTGGCATCCGTGCACGCAGATGCGCGAGCACCCCGACACCCTGCCGCTGGTGCCGATCGCGCGGGGCGAAGGCCCGTGGCTGATCGATCACGACGGCAAACGCTACCTGGACGCGGTCAGCAGCTGGTGGACCAATCTGTTCGGCCATGCGCACCCGCGGATCGGTGCGGCCATCGCCCAGCAGGCCACCCAGCTGGAACAGGTGATGCTGGCCGGCTTCAGCCATGAGCCGGCGGTGGCGCTGGCCGAGCGCCTGCTGGCGATTGCCCCGCGCCAGGCCGGGCGCGACCCGCTGGCCAAGGTGTTCTACGCCGACAACGGCTCGGCCGGGGTCGAGGTAGCCTTGAAGATGGCCTTCCACTACTTCCGCAACCGGGGCGAGCACCACCGCACCCGCTTCGTGGCGCTGGAGAACGGCTACCACGGCGAAACCCTGGGCGCGCTGTCGGTGGGCGACATCCCGCTGTACCGGCGAGTGTATGCGCCGCTGCTGACCGAGGCGCTGTTTGCCCCCTCGCCGGACGCCTACCTGGCCGAGGACGGGCAGACCGCCGCGCAGCGCGCGCACCAGGCGGCCGATGCGCTGGCCACCCTGTTCGACCAGCACCCCGGCGAGATCTGCGCGGTGATCCTGGAGCCGCGCCTGCAGTGCGCCGGCGGCATGCGCATGCACGACCCGGTGTACCTGCAGCGTGCGCGCGAACTGTGCGACGCCAACGGCGCGTTCCTGATCGCCGACGAGATCGCCACCGGCTTCGGGCGCACCGGCACGATGTTCGCCTGCGAACAGGCCGGGGTGATGCCCGACCTGCTGTGCCTGTCCAAGGGCCTGACCGGCGGCTTCCTGCCGCTGTCGGCGGTGCTGGCCACCCAGGCGTTGTATGACGCGTTCCTGGACGATTCGCGCGAGCGCGCGTTCCTGCACTCGCACAGTTACACCGGCAATCCGCTGGCCTGCGCCGCGGCGCTGGCCACGCTGGACATCTTCGCCGGCGAGGACGTGATCGCACGCAACCGCAGCACCGCCGAGGTGATGCGCACGCTGGCCGCCCCGTTCACCGACCACCCGCACGTGGCCGACGTACGCCAGGCCGGGATGGTGGTGGCCTTCGAACTGACCCGCAACGGCGACAAGCGCACCCCGTTCCCCGCCGGGGCACGGGTGGGCCTGCATGCCTACACCGCCGCGCTCAAGCGCGGCGTGGTGCTGCGCCCGCTAGGCAACGTGCTGTACTGGATGCCGCCGTACTGCGTGGACGACGACCACCTGGACCTGTTGGCCCAGACCACCCTGGCCGCGATCGAGGAGGCTGTTGCATGCGCGTGACCCGGTGCCATGTCGAGAATCCGCTGGCGGTGGGCCAGACCCTGTCGCTGCCCGAGGAAGCGGCCAATCACCTGGTCCGGGTGATGCGCCTGCGCGAGGGCGACGGCTGCGTGCTGTTCAACGGCGACGGCCACGATTACAGCGCCACCCTGGTGGTGGTGGGCAAGCGCGATGCCCAGGTGCGCATCGACGCCGCGCTGGCGGTGGCCAACGAATCGCCGCTGCACATCACCCTGCTGCAGGGCATCGCCCGCGGCGAGAAGATGGACCTGATCCTGCAGAAGGCCACCGAACTGGGGGTCAACGCGATCGTGCCGGTCAACGCCGAACGTACCGAAGTGAAACTGGATGCGGCGCGCGCGGAAAAGCGGCTGGCGCACTGGAACAGCGTGGTGGTATCGGCCTGTGGCCAGTCCGGGCGTGCGCGGGTGCCCAGCGTAGCGGCGCCGCAGGCGCTGCTGGACGCCGCACGGCAGGTGCCGGCCGAGGCGCTCAAACTCACCCTGGATCCGCTGGGCGAGCATCGCCTGTCGACCCTGCAGCCGGCACCAGGTGGCGTGGTGATCGCCATCGGTCCGGAGGGCGGCTGGTCGCCACGGGATCGGCAGGCGTTGGCCGAGGCGGGCTTCCAGGGGCTGCAGCTGGGTCCGCGCATCCTGCGCACCGAAACGGCCGGGCTGGCCGCCATCGCGGCGGTACAGGCACGGCTGGGCGACCTGGGCTGACCGATCACATTGCGGTGGGTGCCGACCGTTGGTCGGTGCACAAATGGCCGATGCGTGATGTGCCAGCGCACGCCGAGCCAGCGGGTGGAACAGCCCCCTTGAGTCAAGGGGGCGCGCCGCCAGGCGCGGGGATCTGGAGAATTGTTTGCGGGGGGCCCGCGATCTGCGCCGCAGATCGTGGGAGGTTTCGCGAATGCGAACCTACCCCGCGACGGGGTAGGCCTCGTCCAGCGCGGCTTCCAGCGCGTCCAGGTCGGGCAGCAGCGCGCTCTGTTCGCCCAGCAGCACGCGCATGTGCACGCCCTGCGGCAGGGTTTCCTCGGAGGCGTCGGCGAGCAGGCCGTCACGCGGCACCGAGATCAGCTGCGGGAAGGTCTGGGTAAGCAGCGCGAAGTACGGGCGCTTCGCGTTGCCGCCCAGCGCCTTGAGCACCACCACCTTGTTGTTGCTGGTGACCAGTTCGTCGCCCAGCCCGGACAGCCGCGCGAACGACAGCAGCGGCACGTCCCAACCGTGCCAGGCAATCTGGCCGACCAGCCAGGCCGGCGCATCCGGCACGCCCTGCACGGCCACCTTGGACATCATCTCGGCCACGGTGGCATTGGGCAGCAGCACGCGTTCGTGCCCGGCCTGGATCAATACCCCGCGGATTTCGTCGTTGCTGGCGTAACTCATGGCGTGATTCCTGAAAAGGGTACGGCGCGGCGATTACTCGCTCACACCCCAACGTTCGACGATGCTCTGGGCCAACTGCGGCGGCTCGCCCGCGTCCATCCCGGCGGCCACCGCGGCGTTTGCCGCGGCCGGGTCGTAGCAGCCTTCGCCGACCTGTGCGCCCACCCAGGCGCCGGCGGCGGCCAGGGCCAGCACGTCGTCGACCTGGGCCGTGTCGGCGCCACTGAGCAGCACCACGGCGCTGTGCGCCGGCGGCAGCGTGGCCACCTGGACGCCCTGTGCATCACCGTGGAAATACAGGCCGCGCTGGCGTTCGGCCAGGCCGATGTCGTCAGGCAGGATGTAGGCGTTGCCGGCCTGGACCGGCTGGTCGGCTTCGGCCAGCAGCACCGGCAACGCGGACACGCGCGCCATCTGCTTGACCAGGTTGCCGTAGCGGCCGCCATCCAGGCGCATGTGCACCAGCACCGGCGTGGCCAGCCCCGCCGGCAACGTGGCCAGCAGGCGGCGCAGCGCGTCCGGGCCGCCGATACCGGCCAGCACCAGCACGGCACCTGCGGCGGCGCCGTCGTTGGGGCGCTCGGCCTCCAGTTCGACCAGCGACAGCCGTTCGATATCGAACGCAGACAGCGGCGGCGGTGCCGCGTCGGTGCCGGCCGACGCGCTTGCAGGCGCGGCAGCGGC
This sequence comes from Stenotrophomonas rhizophila, assembly GCF_000661955.1. Lineage (NCBI taxonomy): Bacteria > Pseudomonadati > Pseudomonadota > Gammaproteobacteria > Lysobacterales > Lysobacteraceae > Stenotrophomonas > Stenotrophomonas rhizophila. The sequence continues at coordinate 1,152,025 of NZ_CP007597.1, read as the reverse complement.
GCTGTCGGCACTGTCATCCACCAGCGACCAGCTGCTGTGGTCGCCCAGCGGCACGCGGGCAACGGCCGGCGGCGCCGACGGTGGCACCGGCGGCGGCACGGATGGTGCAGCGGCCGGCGAAGGCGGCTGCAGGGCGGCCAGCGCTTCTTCCAGCGACATCGGTTCGCTCAACGCATCCGGGGCCTGGTACAGGCCATCGGCCGGAACGTCCGCGGCGGCGTCGAAGGCCTCGCGGACGTGGAAGTCCAGCGGGGCATCGGCATGCAGTTCGGCCGGCGTGGTGGGCATGCCGGGCTCGGGCTGGAGCAGGCTGTCCTGTTCCGAACCCGGCGGCAAGACGTCGTGGTGGCCGTGCAGCTTGGCCACCAGGTGCCGTGCCCAGCGCTGCGCTTCCCAGCCTTCACGGCGGGCGGCCAGTTCGGCTTCGTCGAAGATCAGGGTCAGCGACGGCGAACCGAGCACCGGGTCCAGGCGCTCCAACGCGTCTTCGATCGCCGGTTCCAGCGCGATCAGCACCGCGCCCGGCGCCGCATCGCGCAGCACCTGCACGTCCAGCGTGTTGGGATCCTCTTCCAGCACCAGGGTGGCGCCGGCCTGGGCCAACGCGTCGCGCAGGCGCTCGCGGGCCTGCCCCGGACGCGCCAGCAACGCTACCGACAACAGCAAAGGCAGGTCATTCGCGGACACGGGCGATCCCCAGCAGGTCGTACACGTTTCGCATCAGATCCAGTTCCTGGTAAGGCTTGCCCAGGTAACGCTGGACGCCGATTTCGAAGGCGCGCTGACGGTGCTTGTCGCCACTGCGCGAGGTGATCATCACGATCGGCACATCCTTGTAGCGCGGATCGGCGCGCATCGCCGTGGCCAGTTCATAGCCATCCATGCGCGGCATTTCGATATCCAGCAGCATCAGGTCGGGGACCCGCTCCTCCAGACGCTCCAGTGCTTCCACACCATCGCGGGCCACCGCCACTTCGAAGTTGTGGCGCTCCAGGATGCGGCCGGTGACCTTGCGCATGGTCAGCGAATCGTCGACCACCATCACCAGCGGTGCCTGGCGGTCGCTGACCTGGCTGGTCACGGCGATCGGCTTGTGCGGGTTGGCCTGGAAGCGGCGGACCAGCGGTGCGACGTCGAGGATGACCACCACGCGGCCATCGCCGGTGATGGTGGCGCCGTAGATACCCGGCACCGACGCGATCTGCAGGCCCACCGGCTTGACCACGATTTCGCGGTTGCCCAGCACCTGGTCGATCGCCACGGCCGCGCGCAGTTCACCGGCACGCACCAGCAGCAGCGGCACCTGCGCCTGGCCCTCGGCACGCGCCGGGCCTTGGCCCACCAGCGTACCCAGGTCGTGCAGGGCGAAGGCTTCGCCACCGTAGTGGTAGTCGCCGTCGATGGTTTCGAAGCGCTCGCGCGAGATCCGGCCGATACCGCTGACCGAGGCCACCGGCACTGCGTAGGTGGTCTCGCCGATCTGCACGAACACCGCCTGGGTGACTGCCAGCGTCTGCGGCAGGCGCAGGGTGAAGGTGACGCCCTGGCCGCGCACGGAGTGGATGTCCACCGAGCCGCCCAGCTGCCGCACTTCGTTGTGCACCACGTCCATGCCCACGCCACGGCCGGCCAGCTGGCTGACCTGGTCGGCGGTGCTGAACCCGGGCGAGAAGATCATCGCGTCCAGTTCGGCCTCGCCGAGCACGGCATCGGCCTGCACCAGGCCACGCTGTTCGGCGCGGCGACGGATCGCCTCGCGGTCCAGCCCGGCGCCGTCGTCGGCCACTTCCAGCACGATTTCCGAGCCTTCGCGGCGCAGACGGATGGCGATCTCGCCCTCTTCCGGCTTGCCGGCAGCGCGGCGCTGTTCCGGCGTCTCCAACCCATGGGCAACCGAGTTGCGCAGCATGTGTTCCAGCGGCGCGACCATGCGATCCAGGACGTTGCGGTCCAGTTCGCCGTGGGTGCCTTCCAGGATCACGTGAACCTGCTTGCCGGTGTCCTGGCCGGCCTGGCGGACCACGCGACGCAGGCGCGGCACCAGGCCGTCGAACGGCACCATGCGCGCACGCATCAGGCCGTCCTGCAGTTCCGAGCTGACCCGCGACTGCTGTTGCAGCAGCACGTCGTACTGGCGCGACAGGTCGTCCAGCACGCCCTGCAGGCCGCCCAAGTCGGCGGCGGACTCGTTCAGCGCGCGGCTGAGCTGCTGCAGCGTGGAGAAGCGGTCCAGTTCGAGCGGATCGAACTTGTGGTCGGCCTGGTCCTGTTCGCGCTGGTAGCGGGCAACGATCTGCGCTTCGGTTTCCAGGTCCAGGCGGCGCAGCTGGTCGCGCAGACGCGCGTTGGTGCGGTCCAGTTCGCCCATGGCGCCGCGGAAGGCACCGAGCTGCTGTTCCAGGCGCGAGCGGTAGATCGCCACTTCACCGGCGTGGTTGACCAGGCGGTCGAGCAGGTCGGCACGCACGCGCACCTGTTCCTGCTGCGGACGGGCCAGGGCATCGTCGTCGCTGCTGGTTTCCAGCGGCACCGGTGCCGAGAGCGGCGCCGCGGCGACGGCCGTATCGACCTCGACCGGTGCGCTGTCCTGCACGGTGTCGGCACGGGTATCCACGGCCACGTCCACCCGGCCCAGCGTGCGCTGTTCGAAGGCATGGATCAGGTCGTCGGGCATCGACACGCTGCGGTGCTGCCCGGTCCGGGTCAGCAGCTGGTGCAGGCGATCGAAGCCGCGTTCAAGCAGGTGCACGTCGCTGCGGTCGATGTCGGTGCGGTTGGCCGCAACGGCTTCCAGCAGCGATTCGATGCCATGGCCCAGGTCGCCGATCGGGTTGATCCCGGCCATGCGTGCGCCACCCTTGAGGGTGTGCAGGTCACGCTGCAGGCCGGCAATGACATCGCGGTCGTTGGGCGCGGCGCGCAGTTCGCTGATCAGGCCATCGCAATGGTCGAGCAGGTCCTTGCCTTCTTCCACGAAGATGTCGACCAGCTCCTGGTCGAGCACGCTGAAGTCCAGCGCGTCGGCGCTGTCTTCATCGTCGGCGTCATCGGCGTCGGTATCGAGCACGGTGTCGGTGGCAACGGTTGCCTCGGCCGGGCTGGCCGGGTCCTCGTGCGTGGACAGCGCGGCCAGGGCGGCAACCGATGCGCCGGCGGCGGCCACGGGCGCATCTTCCAGTTCGAAGAACGGCGTCGGCGTGGTGGTGTCGGTGTCGGTGTCGGTCACATCCTCGGCGAAGGCGTCGGCCTCGTCGCGCTGTGCCTGCGCGTCGTGGACGGCATCCAGGCCCAGCACGCTGTCGGCCGCGTCGTCGGCCTGCGGCGCGTCGATCACGGTCAGCCCGTCGTCCAGTGCCTGCTGTTCGTCGACCAGTTCGCCGAACGCCGGCGTCGGCGGCAGGGCCTCGTCCAGTGCGTCGCGCGTGTCCTGATCGTCTGCATCCAGCGCCTGTTCCGGTGCGGCGGGTGCCGCGTCGTCGGTTGCGTCGAGCGGCGCGTCCAACGAGGTGTTGGCGTCTGCGTCTACGGTCGCTTCGGCTTCGACTTCGACTTCGACTTCGGCCACAGGGTCCGGCGTCTCAGCGCCAGCAACTACCGGCGCGTCATCGAGGACCACGTCTTCGATCGAGGTGTCGTCTGCGGCGGCGTCCGTAGCGGCGGCAACGTCGCCGCTCGCCTCGGCCACCGGCGGCGTCACATCGGCGTCGAGGAAGCGCGACAGGTCGTCGGCGCCGGTCAGTTCGACCGCCTCCAGACCGTCGTGCGCGCCCTGCCCGTCCGCTGCGGCATCGTGCGGTACCGCATCGAACGCTGCGGCTGCGGCTTCGGCAACGCCTACGTCTGCACGGCCTGCGTCAGGCTGTGCGTCGTCCAGCATGATCTCGTTGCCCGCGGTGGGCGCGGCATTCACCGGAAGATCGGCATCGAAGTACGCCGACAGGTCATCGCTGCCGGTCAGTTCGTCCACCACCAGCGCATCGGCGTCCAGCGTGTCACCGGTTTCCGTCTCAACCGCAGCGGTCTCAACCGCGATCGGCTCGACCACGGTCAGGGCGTCGGCATCGATCTCGGCCAGCTGCAGGTCGGCATCGGCGCTGTCGTCCAGGCCCGCGTAACCGCCCTGCGCGTCTGCCTGGGGCAGCGTGGCCAGGGCGTCGTCGTCGTTCGCGGCGACGTCGTCGCCGGTCCGCGGAGCGGCTGCATCGAGGGACGCGACGGCGTCCACGGCGTCCGGATCCACGGCCTGCGGCTCGGCAGCGCCCGGCTCGACGGCATCGCCGTCCAGCGCGTCCTGCTCGAAGGCCAGGTCGTCTTCTTCATCGTCGGCCACCAGGGCCGGCCAGCGCGCTTCGGGCAGCGTATCGGCCAGCGCCTGCAGGCGCGCGGCAAGCGCGGCCTGCACCGGAATACGCGGCGCGTCGGCCTGCAGGGCCGTCATCGTGGCGGTGATCGCCTCGGCGGTGGCCGACAGCGCGTCCACGCCATCGGCGTCCGGGGTGGTATCGGCCGCCAGCGAGCGCTTGATGAAGCTCTCGGCGCCCCCGGTGACGGCGGTGATTTCAGGCACGTCGGTCATCGCGAACGCACCGTTCATGGTGTGCACCGCGCGCAGCAGGGTGTCGGTGACCGGCTGCGGAGCCACGCTGGCCTCGCGCAACCAGGCCTGCAAGGTGGCCTGATGGGTATCCACCTCGGCTTCGAGGATCTCGCGCAGCACTTCGTCGATGTTGGCCGGGGTACCGGCGGCTTCGACGACGTCGACGACGGCGGTGGCTTCGGTGGCGTCCGCCACCTCCACCGGCGCGGCCACGACGGGCGCGGCCCGCTGCAGCGGCACATGGAAGGTTTCTTCGCCGGCCGCCACGCGATCGGCAATGGCCTGCATGGCCTGCAGGTCGGCCGTCACGCGGCCTTCGCCGCGCAGCGCTGCGTTGAGCTGCGGCAGCACGTCATACGCCTGGGTGACCATGGCCACCACGGCCGGGGTAGCCGGCCGGGTACCGTCGAGCACGCGGTTGAGCATGCCTTCGATTTTCCAGCTGAACTCGCCCAGGGTACGCGCGCCGACGAGTCGGCCGCTGCCCTTGAGCGTGTGGAAAACGCGGCGGATCGGACGCAGACGGTCCAGGTTGTCCGGCGCGGCGCGCCAGACCGGCAGCAGGTTGCCGAGGTTGACCAGTTCCTCGTCGAACTCTTCGATGAAGACCTCGCGGATGTCCTGGTCGATGTTCTCGCCATCGTCTTCGAACCCGGCTTCGATGCTGTCGGTGTCACTGACCGCATTGGCCGGCGATACCGCGGCCAGGGCATCCGGGGTGATCGCAGGCGCGGTGCTGAACTGCGCGGCGGCCGCATCCAGCTCGGCCAGGAAGCGCGCGGACTCGTCGTCCAGCTCGATCGTGCCGATCACTGCGGCATGCACGCCGGTGCTGCTGTGGGTCACGACCGGGGTCGGATCCGGCGCAACAACGTCGTCAAGGCGGGTGTGGTCGTCGGTGTCGGTCAGTGCTGTCGCATCGACGGATGCGTCTGCGACGGCGCTGTCGTCTGCGACCAGGGCCGGCGCGATAGCCTCGACCGGTGCAGCAATGATCGCGTCGATGGGCTCAACGGCATCGGCGTCGGTCGCCTGCAGGAACGAGGGCAACTGGGCCACGTCCAGGTCGGGCGCGGTATCGGCAACCGGCGCCACGGCGGGCGCGACGGTATCGTCGATCTGCAGCGACAGCACGTCGCCGGCATTGTGCAGCGGCGCATCGAAGGTGAATTCGATCGGCTCGTCGCTGAACTCCAGCGCGTCATGCTCGGCGGCAACGGGGTCGAACCCACCGCTGAAGGACACCTCTTCCTGCACGTGCGCGTCGGCCTGCGCGGACACCGTCTCGGTGGCGTCCAGCGTATCCAGGGCGACATGCATCGGCGGCAGCGCGTCCCAGCGCACCGCGGGGTTGTCCTCGGCAATCACCGGGTCGAAACGGGCGAAGCTCGGTTCGGTGTGGTCGGCGGCCGCATCGGCCTCGGCGGACAGCGTCCACTGCGGGGCCTCCGGCGCGGGCGCGGTCGATGCGTCGAACACCAGCGACGCACCTGCTGCCGCGGTGGCGGCCAGGGCGGTGTCAGGCAGCGGGTCGAAGGTGAGGTCCGGGAACGACGGCGGCACGCTGCCCGGCGGCGGTGCGCTCGGGGTGACGGCCACGGCGATCGGCTCGACCGACGGCGCATCCCACTGCGTCAACTCGATCGGCTCGGCGGCCACCGGCAGGGCCTCTGCGGTGGTATCCGGCTGGACGGCATTGACGTCCGGCAACGGCCAGTAACGCAGCGTTTCCAGGCTGGTGCGGGTGATATCGAGGATCTCCTCGCGGCCCGGGCGGCGTTCGCGCAGGGCTTCGAGGTAGTACTCCAGGCTGGCCATGGCATCGGCCAGCGTATCCAGCTGGCGCCCGCTCGGCACGCGCTGGCGGCCGATCAGTTCCACCGTGATGTACTGGCGCACACCCTGCAGGTAGTCGGCCGGCGTGGCCAGGTCGAGCATGCGCAACGCACCGGACACCTCGCCCAGCAGGCGCGGCACTTCCGTCAGCTGCTGGTGGTTCCAGTTGGTTTCGATGAAGGCGACGAAGTGCTCGCGCGCGGCGGCGAAATTGGCGATGGCTTCATGCGCCAGCACCTCCACCGTGCGCCGGTTTTCCACGGCGCTCGGATCGTCCTCGCCACTGCCGCCGGCGCCCAGATGGGCGACCTGGTCGTCCAGCGAGGCATCCACGTACAGCAGCGCACCGGCGATATCCAGCAGCAGGCTTTCGTCGATCTGCTGTTCGCCCTGTACCACGCCGCGCAGCGCATCGCGCTGTTGCACGACCACGCCGCGGGCCACGCCCAGGCCCATCATGCCCAGGGTGTCGGCAACCGCACCCAGTTCGTTGACCTGGGTCTGCAGCTGTACCGGATCGCCACCGGTGCGCAGGTGCAGGTCCAGTGCGTCCTTGATCCGCAGCAGCTCTTCCTTGACCGCATTGCCCACGGTATCGAGCAGCTCGCGGTTGCGCCCGCTCAGGCTGCCACGGGCGTGGTCGAGTTCGGCCTCGGTGGCGGTCACGCTGTCCGGGGCAAATGCGAACAGCACGCTCTCGTTGATACCCGGCGCGGCGCGTGCCGAGCGGATGTCGTTGAGCAGCGGCAGCAGCACGATGGGAATGTCGCGGTGACCGTTCTGCAGGCGCTCCAGGTAGTCGGGCAACAGCACGCTGCCGCGCATCAGGGTGGCGCAGGCTTCGTCACGGTCGGGCACCTCGCCGGCGCCGATGGCGTTGGCCAGCTGCTCCAGTTCTTCGGCCACCATCGCCGGGGCATACAACTCCACCATGCGCAGGGTGCCCTGCACCTGGTGCAGGTAGCCGGCGCAGAAGCGCATGCGGCCGGCATCGGAGGGGTCTTCGGCGTAGTACTCCACCTCGTTGCGCACCTGGCGCAGGGTTTCGTCCAGTTCCGGCTTGACCCAGCCCAGGGCGGCGTGGCTCATGGCATCGCGCAGCGTGCTCATGCCAGGTCTCCCGGCAGGGGCGCGCGCGTGTCGTGCTGTGGTTTATCGCGATGCATCATCTGCTGATTCCTTCCCTCTCCGCCCTGCCCGCGGCTCACGCCGGCAGCTTGAAGTCGGCAACCGAGCGGCGCAGGTCGGCCGCCAGCTGTGCCAAATGACCGATCGACTCGGCGGTCTGTCCCGCACCCTGCGAGGTCTGGCCGGTAATCTGACGGATCACGCCCATGGTGCGGGTGATGTCCGAGGCGGCCGACGACTGCTGCTGGGCGGCGATCGAGATGTTCTTGATGAGGTTGTTGAGCGCGTTGGACACGCGTTCGATTTCAGTCAGTGCGGTACCGGCGTCTTCGGCCAGGCGCGCACCGGACACCACTTCGGCGGTGGTCTGCTCCATCGAGCTGACCGCTTCGTTGGTATCGGCCTGAATGGCCTGGACCAGGCCTTCAATGCGTCGGGTCGCACCGGAGGTGCGTTCTGCCAGGCGCTGCACTTCGTCGGCCACCACGGCGAAACCACGGCCGGCCTCACCGGCCGAGGCCGCCTGCACCGCGGCGTTCAACGCCAGGATGTTGGTCTGCTCGGAAATGTCGTTGATCAGTTCCACGATCGAGCCGATTTCCTGCGACGATTCGCCCAGGCGCTTGATGCGCTTGGAGGTTTCCTGGATCTGGTCGCGGATCTGGTCCATGCCCTGGATGGTCTCGCGGACCACGCCGGCGCCTTCGGCGGCGATCACCACCGAGCGCTGTGCCACGTCGGCCGACTCGGCCGAGTTGCGCGACACCTGTTCGATGCTCGAGGCGATTTCGCCGATGCGGTCCGATGCCGAGGTGATCTGGTTGGCCTGGTGGCCGGCCGCTTCGGCCAGCTGCATGGCCGTGGCCTGGGTTTCCTGGGTGGACAGCGCGACCTTGGCCGAGGTGTCGTTGATGGTGGTCACCAGGTGGCGCAGTTCGTCCACGGCGTAGTTGATGGCGTCTGCGATCGCGCCGGTCATGTCCTCGGTCACCGAGGCCTTCACCGTCAGGTCGCCTTCACCCAGCGAGCTGATTTCGTCCAGCAGCCGCATGATGGCCTGCTGGTTGCGGCTGTTGAATTCCACCTGGGTCTGGTAACGCAGGTCCTGCTCGCGCGACCGGCTGCGCACGGTGCTGCTGACGAAGCCGATGATGGCGATCAGCGACAGCGCACCGGAAATCACACCCAGCCAGAAGTTCGGGAACAGGCGCGTGTCGCGCACCGAACCGAACGAGGAGAAGGCTTCAAACAGCTTCTTGCTGTCGTCCAGCATGCGGGTGGCACCACCGGTCAGCGCGGCTGCCGAGGACTGCGCCGAGAACAGCTGGCGCGAACTGGCCAGGATCGCGTCGGCGTCCTTCTTCATGGTGTCCCACTGCTTCTGGGACTGCTCCAGCGCAGCCAGCGCGCCGGCATTGCGCACCGGGGTGATGCCCAGTTCTTCGTTGCCGTTGCGCAGGGCGTCCAGCACCTGGGTGAACACCACCGAGTCGCGGGCGAGCGCGTCGCCCGCCGCGGCGGCATTGGCACCGCCGGCGCGCATTTCGGTGACCCGGCGGGCCATCGAGCCCACCACCACCACCTGCTGCAGCGCGTTGTACACCTGCGAGGCCGGCGCACCGCCAGCGGACATCGCGCGCACCACTTCGTTCAGCTGTGCCTGCAGTGCCGGCACGCCGTTGACGAAGTTGTTGGCGTTGCCGGCCAAGGCCAGCACCGCCGGCTCACTGGCCACCAGCTGGGCGGCGCTCTTGCCGAGCGGCTCCCAGGTCTGGCTGAGCTGGGTGAGCGGGCCGGACACGTTGGCCTCGGACCCGTAGCGGCCCTGCAGGCTGCTCACCGTGCTCTCGATGCGGGTCTTGGTGTCCTTGAAGGCGGTGAACGCCTGGGCGTTGCCCGAGACCGCTTCACGGCCCTGGTTGGCCAGCTGCTGGGACAACACCTGCAGATCGGCCGCGCCGGTACTGGCGCCGGCCAGGCGACTGCCCTGCCAGGTGGCGACGCCGGTGTTGACGCCGAACACGATCATCGACAGGGCCAGCAGGCCGAGCCAGAAATTGGTTCCCACCGACCCGAGCTTGCCGGCCTTGGCGGATTCCGAAGTAGTACTCATCGTTCAACCTCGATCATCAAATACGGTGAGACAGGCGGCAGCAATCAGGCTGCGGCCTGCCTGAATTCGGGAGTGCGCGACAGCAGCGACAGTGAGAACACGCCCCAATCGTGGCCATCGCCGTGGAAGGCACGGTCGATGAAGTGGGCGTAGCGGCCGCTGGCGAGATCGCCAATGGCGATGTCCTGGCCCTGGTCGAAGCTGCGCTGGCCAAACAGTTCATCGATGGTGAGCGCGACGTCGCCGCCGGCCTGGCGCATGATCAACACGCGCTGGCCTTCCTGGTGCACGGTGCGCTCGCCTTCCAGGAAGTACTTCAGGTCCACCACCGGGAACAGGTTGCCGCGCAGGTTGCCCACGCCCAGCAGCCACGGCTGTGCGCCGGGCACCGGGGTGATCGGCGGCATCGGCACGATTTCAACCACTTCGCGGAAATCCGACACCAGGTGGCGCTTGCCCACGCGGTAACCGACGCCACGCCACAGGTCCTGCGCGAACTGACGTTCGGGCAGCTGCACGGCATGGGCCAGGCTGCGCCGTTCGTAGGCTTCGAGGATGTCGAAAGGAGAACGCATCAGACCACCAACTGGTTGATCCGCGCGATCAGTTCCTCCTCGCGCGGCGGCTTGACGATGTAGTCGGCCGCCCCCTGGCGCAGCCCCCACGCCTTGTCGGTCTCCATCGCCTTGGTGCTGACGATGACGACCGGAATATGTTTGATGGCCGCATCACGCGCCATCGCACGGGTGGCCTGGAAGCCACTCATGCCCGGCAGGACGACGTCCATCAGCACCAGCTGCGGCGCATGCTCGCGCACGAGCACCAGCCCGTCCTCGGCGTTGTCCGCTTCCAGTACTTCGTGCCCGGCCTTGGTCAACCACTGCGTGAACACCGCACGGTCGGTCGGTGAATCCTCGATCAGAACGATTCGAGCCATTGTGCCTTTCCCCCTGGTCAGGCGTTGACGTATGTGCGGATGGCACCCAGCAGTTCTTCACGCGTGAATGGCTTGGTCAGGTACTGCTCCGAGCCGACGATGCGCCCGCGCGCCTTGTCGAACAGGCCGTCCTTGGAGGACAGCATGATCACCGGGGTCGACTTGAACAGCTGGTTGCCCTTGATCAGCGCACAGGTCTGATAGCCATCCAGCCGCGGCATCATGATGTCCACGAAGATGATCTGCGGCTGTTGGTCGGCGATCTTGGCCAACGCCTCGAAACCATCGGTCGCGGTCACCACCTCGCAGCCTTCGCGCTTGAGCAGTGTTTCGGCGGTCCTGCGAATGGTCTTCGAATCATCGATGACCATGACCCTAAGCCCTGCGAGTTCCCCACCCGCAGCCATGTTTTCAGTCATTACCTTTCCCCGGGCGCGCGACGCTTCTGCTTGGTCCGGCGTCGCTGCGAAAGCGTATCTATATCGCACTTCCCGCGCAGGCTACAAGCGCGGCCACTTCAGCCAAGCCGCAGACGGGTCGGACCGGGCCGGATCGGCCCGTTTTGCGCAAACCCCGGGGCCGGGCGGACGCAGCGTTGCACCCCGCCGGGCAGGCAACCGGCCCCGGTTGCGGCTACCATCATCGCCCTGCCCGCCAGGTTGCGACCATGCCGTTGAACGTCATCGTGGTGATGGACCCCATCGCCCACATCAAGATTGCCAAGGACACCACCTTCGCGATGCTGCTGGAAGCCCAGCGCCGCGGCCATGCCCTGCACTACGTCAGCCCCGGCGGGCTGGCCCTGCGCGACGGCCAGGCGGTCGCCCGCACCGCGCCGCTGCAGGTGCGCGAGGACAAGGCCGACTGGTTCACCCTGGGCGAATTCAGCCAGACCGTGTTCGGCCCCGGCCAGGTCGTGCTGATGCGCAAGGACCCGCCCGTGGATGCCGAATTCATCTACGACACCCATGTGCTCAGCGTGGCCCAGCAGGCCGGCGCCCTGGTGGTCAACGACCCCCAGGGACTGCGCGATTTCAACGAGAAGCTGGCCGCGCTGCTGTTCCCGCAGTGCTGCCCGCCGACCCTGGTCAGCCGCCGCAACGCCGACCTGAAAGCCTTCGTGCTCGAACACGGCCAGGCCGTGCTCAAGCCGCTGGACGGCATGGGCGGGCGCTCGATCTTCCGCAGCGGCACCGGCGACCCCAACCTCAACGTGATCCTGGAAACCCTGACCGACGGCGAGCGCACGCTGGCCCTGGCGCAGAAGTTCATCCCGGACATCACCGCCGGCGACAAGCGCATCCTGCTGGTCGACGGCGAGCCGGTGGACTACTGCCTGGCGCGGATCCCGCAGGGCGACGAATTCCGCGGCAACCTGGCCGCCGGTGGCCGCGGTGAAGGCCGCCCGCTGAGCGACCGCGACCGCTGGATCGCCGCCCAGGTCGGGCCGGAAATGAAGCGCCGCGGCATGCGCTTTGTCGGCCTGGACGTGATCGGCGATTACCTGACCGAAGTCAACGTCACCAGCCCCACCTGCGTACGCGAGCTGGATGCCCAGTTCGGGCTGAACATCGCCGGCACGCTGTTCGACGCCATCGAGGCCAGCCTGCCGCGATGAGTGCGACGGTTGCACCGCTGACGCCGCTGCAGGCGCGCGAATCGCAGCGCCTGGGCGCGACCCTGGCGCTGTCGCTGCTGGTGCATGCGCTGCTGATCCTGGGGGTGGGCTTTGCGGTGACCGACAAGGCCGCGCTGGTGCCCACCCTGGAGGTGATCTTCAGCCAGACCCAGACCGCGCTGACGCCCAAGCAGGCCGATTTCCTGGCCCAGGCCAACCAGCAGGGCGGCGGCGACCACGACAAGGCCCAGCGCCCGCGCGACAACCAGGCCGGGATCGTGCCGCAGCCGCAGGCCGGGCTGTCGCCGGTGCCGCAGCAGCGCCAGGACGCGGCCAACCCACCCCCGCCGCAGACGCGGGTGGTGTCCAGCCGCAACAGCACCGAGCAGGTGGCCAGCGCGCAGCCGCAGCCGTTGCCCGAGCACCCGCAGCCGGAGGCCCCGCTGAATGCGCGCGAGCAGCGCGACGCGGAAATGGCCCGGCTGGCCGCCGAGGTGCACCTGCGCTCGGCGCAGTACGCCAAGCGCCCGAACCGCAAGTTCGTGTCGGCCAGCACCAAGGAATACGCCTACGCCAACTACCTGCGGGCGTGGGTGGACCGCGCCGAGCGCGTGGGCAACCTCAATTACCCCGACGAAGCCCGCCAGCGCCGCCTGGGTGGGCAGGTGGTGATCACCGTCGGCGTGCGCCGCGACGGCAGCGTGGAAAGTGCGCGGATCCTGCGCAGCAGCGGCACCCCGTTGCTGGATGAGGCTGCCCTGCGCGTGGTCCGCCTGGCCCAGCCGTTCCCGCCGTTGCCCAAGACCGACGACGGCGTGGAGATCCTGCAGGTGACCCGGACCTGGGCGTTCCTGCCCGGCGGTACGTTGCGCGACGATCGGTAAGGTTGGGGGCAGCCGACCAACGGTCGGCTCTACCGGGCGGCCTTGGCGGCGCGGGCGGCCTGCTGTTCCACGAGCGTCAGCGCCACGTTGTTGCGCAGGTAGGCCGGTTCGACACGTTCCGGGGCCACGCCTTCGCCGCGCGCGAACGCCGGCACTGCCAGCGTCAGCAGGTCCGATGCACGCGGCAGCGCCTGCGCATCGACGCCGTCGAGCTGATCGGCCAGGCGCGTGGCCAGCAGACCGTCGGCAGCGCCGAAGCCGGTGCCCACGCCGAACCAGCGGCTGCCCTCGGGCAGGACCACCGCCTCGGGCGCACACACGATCTCTTCGCCCTGCAGCTGCCACTGGCCGTCCACGCGCACCTGGCGCGCCGCGTACACCTCGCCCATGCGGGCGTCGATGCTGCTGAGCACCTGGTCGGCGCCGGCCGGCGCACGCAGCGCCAGTACCTGCAGCGTGGACACCGGCAGCAGCGGGCGGTCCAGCGCCAAGGCGATGCCCTGCGCGATGGCAATGGCCAGGCGCACGCCCGTGAACGCGCCGGGGCCGCGCCCGAGCGCGATGGCATCCAGCTGCGAACGCGCGATGCCGGCTTCGGCCAGCAGTTCCTCGGCCCACGGCAGGCTCAGCTCGGCGTGGCGGCGCGGGGCGATCTCGAACCGCTCACGCACCTGCCCATCCACATACAGGGCGACGGAACAGGCTTCGGTGGCGGTTTCAAAGGCGAGCAGTTTCATGGCGGTCAGAACAGGGAAGTGGGGAAGTCATCGGGTGCCGCGGGTGACACAGGGGCTGCAGCGGGCGCCGCCGCTGCAGCGGGTGGCGCGAGCAGCGCGTCAGGCGGCCATTGTGGCGCAAAGAAGCCGCGCACATCGTCCAGCGCGCGGGTGCGCCGGAACGGTGGCAGCGAATCCAGGAAGATCCGCCCGTAGCTGCGGCTGAGCAGCCGCGGGTCGCACAGCACCAGCACGCCGCGGTCGGTCTCGCTGCGGATCAGCCGCCCGACGCCCTGCTTGAGTGCGATCACCGCCTGCGGCAGCTGCTCATCGCGGAACGGATTGCCGCCGTCGCGCCGGATCGCGTCCAGCCGCGCCTCGAACACCGGATCATCCGGTGCGGCGAACGGCAGCTTGTCGATCACCACCACGCTCAGCGCATCGCCCACCACATCCACGCCTTCGCGGAAACTGGCCGAGCCCAGCAGCACGCCGTTGCCCGATTCGCGGAAACGCTGCAACAGGGTCGCGCGCGGCGCCTCGCCCTGCACGAACAGGGGCCACGGTGCATCACGCAGCGCTTCGGCCGCTTCACGCAGCGCGCGGTGCGAGGCAAACAGCAGGAACGCCCTGCCCTGCGATGCCTCCAGCACCGGGGTGAGTGCCCGGATCAGGGCGGTGCCGAACCCGCGCGCCGCCGGGTCCGGCAGGTCGGTGGGCAGGTAGCACAGCGCCTGCGTTGCCCAGTCGAACGGGCTGGGTTGCAGCAGGGTGACCGGATCGTCCAGCCCCAGCCGCTGCGAAATATGCGCAAACCCACCGTCCACGGTCAGCGTGGCCGAGGTGAATACCCAGGCCGCCATCGAGCGCTGCCGATGCTCGCGCAGCGGCCCGGACACGTCCATCGGGGTGCGCTGGCAGCGGAAGCCGCGCGGGGTCAGTTCGTACCACAGCACGTCCGCCGGGGCCGCGGCCAGTTCCGGGTCGGCGTCGAAATCGAGCATCGGGGCGTCTTCGCCGAGCCAGCGCGACAACCGCGCCACCGCTTCCAGCGCCCGCGCGTGGCAGGCGTCCAGGCCCGGCGACGCCTCGCGCACGCCGACCAGCGCGTCGCGCAGCGACACCAGGGCCGACATCGCCGCATCGAAGCCATCGCGCACCTGCGGCACCGCCAGCGCGCGCCATTGGGTGCCGCGCGGTGGCAGCCCGTCCATGGCGGTGCGCAGGTCGCGCAGGGTCTGTTCCAGCGCGGCAGCGGGTACCTGCAGCGCGGCCTGCGCACCGGCCACGCTGCGGCTTTCGGCCAGGCAGTCGCGCGCCAGTTCCTGCCACGGCCGCATGCCGAACCCTTCGCCGAAGAAGTTGGCGGCCAGTTCCGGCAGCTGGTGCGCCTCGTCGATCACGAAGGCCTGCGCGCCCGGCAGGATCTCGCCGAAGCCCTCCTGCTTGAGCGCCAGGTCGGCCAGCAGCAGGTGATGGTTGACCACCACCACGTCGGCCGCCTGTGCACGCTGGCGCGCCTGCACCACGAAACAGTCGTCCCAGAACGGGCACTCGTTGCCCAGGCAGTTGTCGACGGTGGAGGTGACCATCGGGTACAGCGGCGAGTCTTCCGGCAGCGCTTCCAGCTCGGCCATGTCGCCGAAGCGGCTGCGCCCGGACCAGGCCAGGATGCGCTGGAACTGCGCCACCTGCTCAGGCGAACTGAAGCGGGGTTCGCCGCGGGCCTGCTGCAGGCGGTAGCGGCACAGATAGTTCGCACGGCCCTTGAGCAGCGCGCTGCTGTGGCCCACCCCGAGCGCCGCGCGCACCCGCGGCAGGTCGCGGTGGTACAGCTGGTCCTGCAGCGCGCGGGTGCCGGTGGAAATGATGATCTTCAGCCCCGACAACAGCGCCGGCACCAGGTAGGCATAGGTCTTGCCGGTACCGGTGCCGGCCTCGGCCAGCAGCACGTCGCGCTGGTCGAAGGCTTCGGCGATGGCAGCGGTCAGGCGCAGCTGCGCCGGGCGAGCAACGAAGGCATCCAACTGGCTGGCAAGCGTCCCGCCCTCGCTGAGGGCTTCGCTGCTGGCATGGGCAAGGCGTGACATGCGCCCATGATAAAGGCTGCCACCCGCCCCATGGATCGGGCGCACGCACGGAACGTAAACCCCGTATGGACTGCGCGCGCGTGCGGAACGCAAACCCCATGTGGACTGCGCGCGCGGAACGTAACCCCCGCATGGACTGCGCGCGCGGAACGCCCCCCGTAGAGCGGGGCTCTGCCCCGCTGCACCGGATTCAGGGCAGCGGGGCAGAGCCCCGCTCTACGGGGGGATGGCATTGCGCGCAGCGGGGCAGAGCCCCGCTCTACGGGGGTTGCCTGCGGTCAGTACCGCTTGATGCCCGGCACCGTGCAGCCTTCCAGCTGGGCGTGCGCGGAGGCGGCGTTTTCCTTCTGGCCCCGCGCCAGGCGCGACTGTTCGATGGTGGCCCAGTGACGACGGCACAACGGGCCGGTCTTCGAGCCCAGGTCGACCGCCTTGCGCGCCAGCGATTCGGCACGCGGCCAGTCGCCCTGCAGCAAGGCGATTTCGGCGCGTTCCTGCAGGATCGACGGATCGCCTTCGGAGATCAGCAGCGCCTGGTTCAACGCTTCGGCGGCGGCCGGCAGGTCGTTGGCCTGGCGGCGCACCTGCGCGGTCATGCGCAGGTCTTCGATCTCGGCGTCGCGCAGTGGCTGCACGGCCAGTTCCTTGTCATCGGCCCCCACGGCCACCGCCTCCACGGCCGCCATGCGCTGGGCCGGGGTGGTGGTGTCCACGGGCGCCTTCACCGGCGGTGCCGGGGTGACGCACGCGGTGAGTGCCAGGCCCAGGCTGAGCAGGCAGGCGGAACGGATCAGGGTTCGGGTAGTCATGCGGGCCGGCCTCGCTCCGGAATCATCGCGCGGGGGGAGTGGTGGCAGGTGCCGGCGCCGGCTCTGCGGCGGGCTCCGGCTTCTTGCCCATGCCGAACCAGCTGCGCCAGCCACCGCCTTCGGTGCTGCCTTCGCCGCCCTCTTCCTCAGGCAGGGCGGCCGGCGGCGGAGCACACGGCGCATACGCCGGTGCGTAGCCCACCACGAACGGGAAGCGCCGGGCGCCCGGGCAACTCTCATCGGTGCTGGACGTGCCGCTGGCTTCCACGTACTGCCAGTCCAGGCCCTTGCTGCTGACCTTCAACGGCGCGCTCGGCAGGCGCTGGAAAATGCTCGACCACACGCGCATCGAACCGGTGGCGCCATACAGCCCGGCCTGCTCGTTCTGGTCGTTACCCATCCAGATCACAGCCAGGTGGTCGCCGGTGTAGCCGGCATACCAGCTGTCGCGGCCATCGTTGGTGGTGCCGGTCTTGCCGGCCGGCTGCAGGCGGCCCAGGCCGTCGGCATTCAAGCGTTGCGCGGTGCCGCTGGCCACCACCTGCTGCAGGCCGATGCTGATCAGGTTGGCGGCGATCGAGTCACCTTCCTGGGCCGGTGCGGGCGACTTGTCGTAGCGCTTCATCAGCTTGCCCTGCGGGTCCAGCACGCCACGCACAGCATGCAGCGGCTGGATCTCACCGCCGGAGGCGAGGAACTGATACAGCTGGGCCATCGCATACGGGCTCTGGTCGGTGGAGCCGAGGATGACCGCCGGATTGGGGTCGGCCTTGATCCCGGCCAGCACGTGGATCAGCTGGGTCACGCGCTCCGGGCCGACCTGCATGCCTACCCGGACCGTGGCCTGGTTGTAGGAATGGGCCAGCGCGTCGATCAGGCGCACGGTGCCGTGGCTGCGGTTGTCAGCGTTGCCGGGCGACCAGTTGCGGCCACGCGACAGCTGCACCGTCACCGGCGAATCGTCCACCCAGCTGGCCAGCGAATAGCGATCCGGCTGGGCCAGTGCCAGCAGGTACACGAACGGCTTGAGCAGCGAGCCAACCGGGCGCTGCGCCTCGATGGCACGGTTGAAGCCGGGCTCGGCGAAATCGCGGCTGCCCACCACGGCCAGCACGTCGCCGTTGTGCACGTCGGTCAGCACCATGCCGGCCTGCAGCTCGGGGCGCTTCTTGCTTTCCAGCGACTTGATCGTCTTGGTGACCGCACCTTCGGCGTAGGCCTGGGCCGACGGCGCCATGCCGGTCATCACGCTCAGCCCGGCGCCCTGCAGCACCGATTCGGGGTAGTCGTGGCCCAGCTGGCGGCGCACCAGGTCCACGTA
This sequence comes from Stenotrophomonas rhizophila, assembly GCF_000661955.1. Classification (NCBI taxonomy): domain Bacteria; kingdom Pseudomonadati; phylum Pseudomonadota; class Gammaproteobacteria; order Lysobacterales; family Lysobacteraceae; genus Stenotrophomonas; species Stenotrophomonas rhizophila. Next base: position 1,133,976 of record NZ_CP007597.1, on the reverse strand, counting down.
GGCCGGGAACCGGTTGGCGGCGATCAGGCCCGGGGTCTTGGGCACGCCCAGCGGCGCCTTCAGCGCACGCTGGTATTCGGCGTCGTCGATCAGCTGGCTTTCGTGCAGCTTGCCCAGCACGAAATTGCGGCGGTCCAGCGCGCGCTCGGGATTGCGGCGCGGGTCGTAGTAGGACGGACCTTTCACCAGGCCAATCAGCAACGCGACATGTTCGGTGTTGAGCGAGGACAGGTCGCGGCCAAACCAGAACTCGGCACCGGACGACATGCCGTGGATGGCCTGGCTGCCACGCTGGCCCAGGTACACCTGGTTGAGATAGGCCTCCAAGATGGTGCGCTTGTCGTAGCGCGCTTCCATGATCAGCGCGTACAGCACTTCATTGAACTTGCGGGTGACGGTCTGTTCCTTGCCGATGCCCAGCAGGCCGCTGCGGGCCAGCTGCTGGGTCAGCGTGGACGCGCCCTGGCGGCTCTGGCCACCGGAACGCACGGTCACCCAGATCGCGCGGGCGATGCCGCTCAGGTCGATGCCGTGGTGGCGGTTGAAATCCTTGTCTTCCACCGCCTGCAGGCCGGTGACCAGCAGTTCGGGGGTTTCCTCGATCCGCACCAGCCGGCGTTCTTCCTGCTTCTGTCCGTACAGGGTGGCGATACGCGCCGGATCCAGACGCGCGGCCTTGAGTGCCTTGCGGCTGTCGGCATCGCGCAGCGAAGCGATCTGCCCGCCGGACAGGCTCAGCTCGACGCGGCGCGGCGCCACCGGGCCATCGACGTCGCTGTACCCACGGCTGGCAATGACGAAGCGGCCCCCTTCCTGCTGGTAGGTGGCGGCCGATTTTCCGGTGCCGTCATCGCGGTAGGCCGCGGCGGCCAGCTCGGTCTTGAGCGTGGAGGCATCCATCGCCACGCCCGGCGCCAAGGCCAGGGGGCGGGCATACACCCGGGTCGGGATCTGCCAGCGCAGCTCACCGAAACGTTGGGTGACCTGCTTGTTCAGATAGACCGTATAGGGAATCAGGAAGCCCAGGGACAGCGCGACTGCGGCCATCCCCCAGGTGATCAGCCGACGCCGCCACAGCGGGCCGCGGCTGTCGGTGTCGTCTTCGAACTCGTCGGTGTCGTCGGTATCGTAGCGTCGGGGCACGGGCATCGGGAAGCAGTGGGCTCGGCGCAGTCTAACGCAGCACACCAGCGCCGGCGGTATCGCGGCGGCACCCGTTCGGGCGCACTACAGCAAGCGTTATGGCGTTGGCATGGGACCGCCGCGGCCACGCAGGGCATCCCACAGCCCCCGGCACATGAACCGCAGGCGAATCCAGCGCGGCGCAATGAACAGGCTGTTGCCGAGGAACTTGAGCACCAGCCGCGGCACGTCCTGGGCCACCCACACCCGCGGGGTACTGGGGCGGGCGTACAGCCGCACCCGGTTGCGCATGATGTAGTACAGCCGGAATGGCTTGTGCACGACCACCCCATGCGGCTTGAACCGCGACGCCCGCAGGTGCTCACCCAGACGGTGGCGCATCTGCGCGTCGCACACGCCATGCAGCTCCATCCCGACGGCCTTGGCCCGGAAGCACCAGTCCATGTCGACGTTGTCGATGAACAGCGATTCGTCCATTCCGCCAACGCGGTCGAGCGCGGCCAGCGGCATCAACGAGCCGGACGTGATCAGGAAATCGCACGACACGGTCTGCCCGGGACCGCCGTAGTCCTTGTCGTTGAACGGAAAGCCCATGCGCACGAACGGGGCGGACTTGCCGCTGCGCGCATCCACGAACTGGGGGCCGACCGCGGCCACCGGCGCGTGCGCCGACAGCGCGGCCAGGGCCTGCGCAAGGATCTCCACCATGCCCGCATGGAGCACGCTGTCCTGGTCCATCAACAGCACATGGCCGACGCCCAGGGCGCGCGCGCGCTCGATGCCGCGGTTCAGCGCAGCGGCCAGCCCCACGTTGCATGCCGAGGTGACCACGGTGACCGCCTCCACCCCAGCCAGCGCGGCAGCGACATCGATGCCGGGGCTGCCGTTGTCGAATACCACCACATGTCCCACCTGCGTCTGCACGCTGGCCACGACCTGCGCCAGCAGCGCCGGCTCCGGCGCATAGGTGACGATTACCGCGCAGATGTCTGCAGCGGGAATGGCCGCCTGCCCGCGGGTCGGGTGGTTCTGATGTGTCGCAGCGGGATCTTGAAGGGTCATACCGGGGGAAAAGGCGGGCGAAACAGCGCCCGCACTATAGCCGACCCACTCCGCGCTGGCTGTGCGCTGCGTTCAGCGTTCCAGCGTGGCTGCGTCGCGCAGCCGCGCCTGCAGCGGTTCGATCTCGCTGGCCGGCACGCCCAACGCCTGCGCCTGCTGCAACGCCTCGCGGGCGTAGCGCGCGTCCCCTGCCCCCAGCCGCTCGCTGCCAATGGCCAACCAGCGCCGCCCCAACCGCCGTCGCGCCTCGCCCAGTTCGTTGTCGCGTGCGGCCAATGCCTGCCAGGCCTGCAGGCAATCACCCGCCGCGCGCACCCGGTTGCGCCGCAGTTCGTCGTCAAAACACGTCACCAGCACCGGCAACAGCTGATGCGCGGCCGCCAGCACGGCCGGGTCGGTCGGCGCCAGCGCCTGCGCGGCGCGCAAGGCATCGAATGCGCTGCGGCCCGGCGGCAGCAGCCAGTCGCCGCGCGCCTGCGCCTGTTCGAAACGCGCCAGCAGCACGCGCAATTCGCCCTTGGTGCGGGTCGACGGCGGAACGCGCAACGCCTGCTGGGCATGCCGGGCCTGCTCGATGGCAGTGCGCGCGGCGGCCAGCGACGGGGCCTGCGGGTCGATCGCCATCGCTTTATCCAGGGCCTGGCTGGCCTGCGCAAAGCGGAAATCACCCGCCAGGCGCGTGGCGTGGCGGGCCTGGCGGTCGGCCAGTTCGCGCAGCCCGGCCTGGGCACGGGCATGCCCGGGCGCCGCTGCCGCTACCGCGCGGTAGCCCGCCCAGGCCGCGTCCGCACGGCCGCGTGCCAGATCGCGGTCGGCACGGCCGAGGGCCTGTTCCAGCGCCGCATTGAACTGCGCCTCGGTCTGCGGCAGGTCCACATGCCCGGGGTCGTAGCGGCGGGCGCTGCCGAGCAGGGTCGCGGCCATGGCCAGGTCACCGCTGCTGCAGGCACTGCGCGCCTGCAGCAGCAGGTCGGACAACGCATCTTCGCGTCCCTCCAGCGCACGCAGCTGGTTGGGTGCCACCGCCAGCACCTGCTGGAACAACGGCAGCGCACTGTCCGGGCCGTCATCCAGGCGCTGCGCCTGCAGCGCCGCCTCGGCGCGCCCCAGCAGCACCGCAATGCCGGCGTGGGCACTGCCGCGTTGCTGCAGCTGGTGTGCCAGTTGATCGGCATCGCGCTGTGGCACCTGCAGTTCGCGCGCCAGCGCCAGCGCACGCCGTGCGGCGTCCAGGTCGCCCGCGTCCAGCGCATCGCGGGCCTGCTGCAGCGCCGCCTGCGCCGTGCGCGCCAGGCCGGCGCGGGCCTGGCTGCGGTCCCCGTCCAGCGCCAGTGCGGCCTGGTACCACTCCCGCGCGCCGCTGCCGTCGGCTGCGCTCAGGCGGCCGGCGGCCAGCGCGCGATCGCCCTGGTCCAGCAACTGTTCGATCTGGGGTTCGTTCCAGAACCAGTTGGCCAAGGGCCGCCGCAGCAGCACCAGTGCCACGAACAACAGCACGGCCACCAGCAGCGCCCAGCGCCACACGCGGCGTGCATGCCGCGCCTGCAGCCACCACCAGCGTCCTTCGCGGCGCACCCGGCGCAGCGCGGGGTGGACGGCGTCCTCGCGGTCGGAATGACGGCTCATCCGCTGAGCCTAGCGGCTGTCACGTGATGTCAGCCTAGACGCCGGGCATCGCTGACACCGGGCAGCGCATCCAGCTTGCCCAGCAGCGTGGAGAGCTGGCCGTAGTCGCTGACCTTCAGGCGCAGGCGCAGATGCGCGCGCCCGCTGTTGCGCACGTTGTCGCTGTGGATATCCAGCACGTAGGCATCTTCCTGCGCGATCAGGTTGGTGATGTCCTTGAGCAGCCAGCGGCGGTCCACCGCGTCGACCACCACGTCCACCTCATAGCCACCGCCGGCCTGGCCCCACTCCACCGGCAGGATCCGCTGCGGGCTGGCCGCCGACAACCGCGCCAGCGCGGCGCAGTCGGTGCGGTGCACGGTCACGCCGCGGGTGCGGGTGAGGTAGCCGACGATCGGTTCGCCGGCCACCGGCTGGCAGCAGCGCGCCAGCTGCACCAGCAGGTTGCCCACGCCCTGCACCGTGAATTTGGACTTGCCCAGGCTGTCGCGGCGCGCGGTCGGGCGCGGCAACGCCGGGGCAGCAGGCTGGCTGGCGGCGCGCTCGGCTTCCAGCAGCGCACGGCTGACCTGGTTGGGGCCGGTGTCGCCCAGCGCCACCTGGATGTACAGGTCGTCCACGCTGTCGGCATGGAATTTCTTCGCCGCCACGGCGAGGTCGGCATGTTGCAGGCCAAGCCGCTTCAGTTCGCGGTCGAGCAGGTCGCGACCGGCCTGCACATTGCGGGCGCGATCGAGCTTGTGGAACCAGCCGCGCACCTTTTCGCGCGAACGGTTGCTGGCCAGGAAGCCGTTGGACGCCAGCAGCCAGTCGCGGCGTGGATCGGCTTCCTTGGAGGTCAGGATTTCCACGCGGTCGCCGCTGCGCAGCCGGTAGGTCAGCGGCACGATGCGGCCGTTGACCTTGGCCCCGCGGCAACGGTGCCCGACCATGGTGTGCACGTGGTACGCGAAATCCAGCGGGGTGGCGCCCTGCGGCAGATCCATCACCTCGCCCTTGGGGCTGAGCGCGTACACCCGGTCTTCGGTGAGCTCGGCATCCAGGGCACCGGCCAGTTCACCGGCGGGGCTGTCCTGGGCGTGTTCCAGCAGCTGCCGCATCCAGGTGATCTTGCGGTCGAACGCCTTCTCCGCGCCCTTGCTGCCTTCCTTGTAGCGCCAGTGCGCGGCCACGCCGAGTTCGGCCTGGGCATGCATGTCGTGGCTGCGGATCTGCACTTCGATGGTGCGCCCGTCCGGACCGATCACCGCCGTATGCAGCGAGCGGTAGTCATTGGCCTTGGGCCGGGCGATGTAATCGTCAAACTCGCTCGGCACCGGCGCCCACAGCGAATGCACCACGCCCAGCGCGGCGTAGCAGGCGGCCACGTCCTGCACCATCACGCGCACCGCGCGGATGTCGTAGAGCTGCTCGAAGGCGAGCTTCTTCTTCTGCATCTTCCGCCAGATGCTGTAGATGTGCTTCGGGCGGCCACTGACCTCCGCGTTGATGCCCTGGGCGAGCAGTTCGCGCGACAGCACCTTCTTGACCGTCTCGACGTAGCGCTCGCGCGCCAGCCGGGTCTCGTCCACTTCGCGCGCGATGCGGCGGTAGGTGTCCGGTTCCAGGTGGCGGAAGGCCAGGTCTTCCAGTTCCCACTTGAGCTGCCAGATGCCCAACCGGTTGGCCAACGGGGCATGGATGTCACGGGTCAGCTGCGCAAGTGCCCGGCGCTCTTCTTCGGGCAGGCGGTCGGCGCCGCGCATGCGCGCCAGTTGCCGCGCCAGCAGGATCGGCACCACCCGCAGGTCCTGGATGATCGACAACAGCAGCCGGCGAAGGCCTTCGCTGTTGCGCCCGGCATCGCGCCCGGCGTGCAGCGCCCAGACCTGGTCGGCCGCATCCTGGCCGTCCAGCAGGCCAGCCACCGCCGGCTTCAGCGTCCCCAGCGGCAGCGTGTCCAGCCCGGCGCGCAACCCGGGCAGGTCGAACAGCAGCGTGGCCAGCAGCGCGCTTTCATCGGCCGACAGCAGCGCCAGCGCATCCAGCGTATCGGCCAGCACCGACCAGCTGGAGTGCATCTGCGCGTCGGCATCGGGCAGCTGCCAGCGCTGCAGCAGCGCCTCGCGCAGGGCGGGCGGCAGCGACGCCGCCGAGGGTCGGTTCAACAAGGCATCCAGGCCGGGGACAGAAGCGCGGTTCACAGCATCGTGCAGGCAAGACAGAGACCCCTACACTAGCGCCGAGGCCGGTCGCGGACAATCAAAACCACCGCATCGGCCGGCATGTCGTCATGCCGGGCCCGCGCCAACACCACCCCGCTGGCCCTACACTGCGGCAAACCCAAGGAGATCTGCCATGCGCTTTTCGCGTCTTCGCCTGCTGGCCAGTGCGGCCGTCCTGTTGAGCCTGGCCAACCCGGCGCTTGCCCAGCGCGTGGTCGACGGTGACCTGCAGCAGCAGATGTCGCCGGCCGAGTTCAAGGCCGCCGGCCTGGACAAGCTCAGCCCGGCCGAACTGACCGCGCTCAACGGCTGGCTGCAGGGCAAGGTGGCGGCGGTGGCCGCCGATACGCGCGAGCAGGTGCGTGAGCAGGTCCGCGAACAGGCGCGTGAGGAAGGCCGCCAGGAAGTCATCGTCAAGAACCGCGGCTTCTTCGACTTCGGCAGCAACGAGCCGATCACCAGCACCCTGCAGGGCGAGTTCCGCGGCTTTGGCAAGGCGCGCAAGTTCGTTCTGGCCAATGGCCAGGAATGGGAGCAGGAAGACGACACCGTGCTCTCCGGCGTGCGCAAGACCAATCCGGCGGTGTCCATCAGCCCCGGCGTCATGGGCGTCTGGTACCTGCGCGTGGACGGTGTGAACACCCGCGCCAAGGTCCACCGCACCAAGTAGGCGAGGCGTCGACCCGGGCGCGGGGCGTTCTCAGAGCTGGCGCAATGCGTCCATCCGCTGCGCCAGCTTCTTGGCCGAAATGCCGGTCTTGGCCCCCAGTTCCTGCGCGAACAACGACACCCGCAGTTCCTCCAGGTCCCAACGCAGCGCCTGCCACTGCGGGCGTTGGCGCAGACCGCGGCGCTCGGCCTCGTCCAATGCGTCGATGAACGGCCGCAGTTCCAGCATGCGTGCCTGGTCACGCGGTGGGTCGCGCTTGGCCCGTTCGCTGCGCAGGATCATCGCGCGCAGGTAGCGCGGATACTGGGCCAGTGCATCGGCCGGGGTATCCCGCAGGAACCCGGGGTGGACCAACCCGGCCAGCTGCTGCTCCAGGTCGTCCAGGTTGCCGCGCGCCCAGCCCATCAGCGTGGACTGCAGCGACGGCTTGAGCTCGGCCACGTGGGCCAGAATGTTCTCGGCCAGCTTCAGCCGCGCCATCGCCTCGGCGAACAACCCCTTGCCGGCCGCATCGCGGCGCTGTGCAAAGGCGGCCGGGTCGCGGATATCGCCCAGGCCGTCGGCCAGCACCGCGTTCAAGGCGGCATCCACCAGGTCGCCACGCAGGCGCTCCTGTGATTCGATCGCGGCGTACAGCAGCCCGGTCTTGGGCGGCACGGGCAGCTGCTTGCGTGCCTGCTTGGCCTTGTCGGCCAGGGCAATGTCGAACAGGCGACGGACCCCGTGTGGGTGCTGCTCGGCCGCTTCGTTGCGGTCGGCGAAGATCCGCAGCGCCGCACTCTCGCCGGTATCCACCAGCGCCGGGTAAGCGGGGACGCCGGCTTCGCCGGGCACCTGCACCGGGATCGGCGTGGCCGGGAAATCGCGCAGGCCTTCCACCGCCAGCGCGCGCCCGGCGCGGGCGGCAAACGCTTCGCCGGCCTGCCCGCCGAAGCGAGCGCGCAGTGCATCCAGGTCGCGGGCACTGGCCAGCAGCTTGCCCTGCGCGTCGAACAACCGCAGGTTCATGTGCAGGTGGGTGTCCAGCGCAGCCAGGTCGAAATCGGTGGCCGCCACCTGGGCACCGGTCGCCCGCGACAGGAACCGCGCCAGCTCGCCGCGGATGTCGTCGGCACTCGGGTCGGGGAACGCTTCGGCAAAGGCACGCCCGAAATCCGGCGCCGGCACGTAGTTGCGACGCATTGCCTTGGGCAGGCTGCGGATCAACGCCGATGCCTTGTCGGCGACGAAGCCCGGGGCCAGCCACGACAGGCGCGCGGCATCGAGCGCGTTGAGCAGGTGCAGCGGCACGTCCAGGCTGACGCCATCGTCGTCGCTGCCTGGCTCGAAGCGGTAATGCAGCGCCAGACGTGCGTCGCCCAGCGGCAGGTACTTGGGATAGCGCTCGGCATCGCTGCCTTCGCCGGGCAACAGGTCGGCCAGCGACCAGGCCAGGCCATGGCGTTTCTCCGGGGTCAGGCCCTTCCACCAGGTATCCAGCGCGGTGGCCGAGTGGATCTCCGACGGCACCCGGTCCAGGTACCAGCGCGCCTGCCAGGCTTCGTCGGCGACGATACCGGCGCGGCGCAGCTTGGCCTCCTCCTCGCGCGCCTGTTCGAGCACGGTGAGGTTGTCGGCGATGACGCTGGCGCGGGTGTTGATCTCGCCGGTCACCAAACCCTGGCGGACGAAGATGTCGTGCGCCTCGCCGGGGGCGATGCGACCGTAGTGCACCGGCTTCTTCGGTGCCAGCACCAGCCCGAACAGGCTGATCTGCTCCGACGCCAGCACCTGGCCCTGCGCACGCGACCAATGCGGGTCGAAGTGTTTGCGCAGCAGCAGGTGCGGCAACTCGGCGATCACCCAGTCCGGTTCGATCGCTGCGTTGGTGAGGCCCCAGATCTTCTGCGTGTCCAGCAGCGTCGCGGTGAGCAGCCACGGGGGCGGCCGCTTGGCCAGCACCGAGCCGGGGAACGGCAGGAAGCGGCGCTGGCGCGGCGCAAGGAAATCGCCCTTGTCGCTGCGATGGCCGATCTGCGTGGGCAGCCCGGCAATCAGCGCACGGTGCAGGGTCTGATAGGCCGCGGCACGCACCTTCTCGCTGAAGGCACTGCGCGCCTCGCGGCCCTCCACGACCGGCGCAGTGGCTGGCGCCGGGGCGGCCGGCTCGCTCTTGCCCTCGCGGGCCAGGCGCGCGGCGCGGTGCTGCTGGCCGCGCGTCACCTTGGCCTTGGCTTCGTCATCGCGCGCCGGGGCCGGCGCCGACGAACCGGCCAGCAACGGGTCCAGCGCACTGGCGGCCGGTTCTTCGGTCCAGCCCAGTTCCTCGCACAGCACGCGCAGCTGGCGATGCAGCTCGCGCCATTCGCGCATGCGCAGGAAGCCCAGGAAATGCCGCTCGCACCAGCCCCGCAGCTTGGACTGGGTGAGGTCCTCGTGGGCCTGCCGGTAGCCATCCCACAGGCGCAGCACGCCCACGAATTCCGACCGCCCATCGGCGAACAGCGCGTGCGCGGCATCGGCCGCGCCACGGGCTTCCGGCGGGCGCTCGCGCGGGTCCTGGATGCCCAGGAACGAGGCGATCACCAGCATCGGCCGCAGGCAGCCCTGGGCCTGCGCGGCCACCAGCATCCGCGCCAGCTTGACGTCCACTGGCAACCGCGCCATCTGCCGCCCGACCGGCGTCAGCCGGCGCTGGTCGTCCACCGCGCCCAGCTCGCCCAGCTGCTGCCAGCCGTCGGCGATGGCGCGCTCATCGGGCGCCTCCAGGAACGGGAAATCCTCGATCCGGCCCAGGCCCAGCTGCAGCATCCGCAGGATTACCCCGGACAGGCTGGAGCGGCGGATTTCCGGATCGGTGAATGCATCGCGCGACTGGAAATCGGCTTCCGAGTACAGCCGGTAACAGATGCCTTCGGACACGCGCCCGCAACGGCCCTTGCGCTGGTTGGCGCTGGCCTGCGACACCGGTTCGATATGCAGCCGGTCCAGTTTCTGGCGCGGGCTGTAGCGCTTGACCCGGGCCAGGCCGGGATCGACCACGTAGCGGATACGCGGCACCGTCAGCGAGGTTTCGGCCACGTTGGTGGCCAGCACGATGCGGCGCTTGCTGCCGGGGTTGAAGACTTCGTCCTGGTCCTTCACCGACAGCCGCGCATACAGCGGCAGCACCTCGGTTTCGCGGTACTTGCGCCGTTCCAGCGCCTGGTGCGCGTCGCGGATCTCGCGTTCGCCGGGGAAGAACATCAGGATGTCGCCGCGCGGATCAATGCGGGTGATCTCGTCCACCGCGGCCACGATGGCCTCGTTGACGGTGCGCTCGCCATCGCGCCCGCCCTCCTTGTCACCCCCGCCCTCGCCTTCCAGCGGGCGGTAGCGCACCTCCACCGGGAAGGTACGGCCTTCGACGCTGATCACCGGCGCATCGTTGAAATGCTCGGCGAAGCGCGAGGTGTCGATGGTCGCCGAGGTGACGATCAGCTTCAGGTCGGGGCGCTTGTGCAGCAGCTGCTTGAGATAGCCCAGCAGGAAGTCGATGTTGAGACTGCGCTCGTGCGCCTCGTCGACAATGAGGGTGTCGTACTGGGACAGATAGCGGTCGCTGCTGATTTCAGCCAGCAGGATGCCGTCGGTCATGAACTTGATGCGGGTGTCGTCGCCGACGCGATCGGTGAAGCGCACCTGGTAGCCCACCACCGTGCCCAGTTCGGATTTCAGCTCCTGCGCGACGCGGGTGGCCACCGCACGTGCGGCAATCCGTCGCGGCTGGGTGCAGCCGATCATGCCGGCCACGCCGCGACCGGCGGCCAGGCACAGCTTGGGCAGCTGGGTGGTCTTGCCCGAGCCGGTTTCACCGGCGATCACCACGACCTGGTGGTCGCGGATCAGGGCGGTGATGCGCTCGGCTTCACGCGCAATGGGCAGGCTGTCGTCCAGACTGATCGACGGCTGGTGCCGGGCGCGGCTTTCGCGCCGCTGCACCGATGTCTGCAGGGCCTGTTCGAACGCGGCGGCCACGCCTGCATCGTTGGGCTTGGACTGGCAGCGCGAGAGCAGGCCGAGCAGGCGACCACGGTCACGGCTCATGCCAGCGTCGATCGCGGCGCGCTGTTGGCGCAGGCGGGAAGCAGATTGTTTGTCGATAGTGCTCATCAATCGAATCGGTTAGAACTTTGATTACTACTGAAAGGTTAGTCTGATCTATTGTGAAGGCCATCCATTCCACAAGGAGAATCCCCCCATGGCGAAGACCAAGACACCGGTGAAGAAGACCCAGACCGGTAAGCAGAAGCTGGCGTCGGCCGCCCCTTCGGCCCCGAATATCGATATCGGGATCAAGGAAGGCGATCGCAAGAAGATTGCCGATGGGCTGGCATCGTTCCAGGCCGATGCGTTCACGCTCTACCTGAAGACGCACAACTTCCATTGGAATGTCACCGGGTCGATGTTCAACTCGCTGCACACCATGTTCGAGACCCAGTACACCGAGCAGTGGGCAGCCCTGGACGACGTCGCTGAACGTATCCGCGCATTGGGCTTCAATGCCCCGGGCTCCTACCGCGAGTTCGCGGCCCTGACCTCGATCGCCGAGGAACCGGGCCTGACCGACAGTGCGGACTGGCGTGAGATGGTACGCCAGTTGGTGGCCGCCAACGAGGCGGTGTGCCGGACGGCGCGCAAGGTGCTGGACGTGGCCGACGACGCCGACGACGCACCCACCGAAGATCTGATGACCCAGCGCCTGCAGACGCACGAGAAGTACGCCTGGATGTTGCGGTCGTTGCTGCAGTAAGTCTCGCTGGCGCTTCTGTTATCTGCGCGCGGCGAGGGTTCCACCCCCTTGCCGGGACACGCCGTAAATCCATCCTTGGAGGCTCGTGGGCGCCATCCATGGCGCCCAACGGTCCCGGCAAGGGGCTGGAACCCTCGCCCAGATGGATTTGTGCATCCGGCGGTTGGGAAGAGATAGAAGCATGCAGAACAGGCGCCCGGTGGCGCCTGTTCTGCGTTTTGGGCCCCTTTTCCAGCGATTGGCGAAAGAAATCCGGCTCTGGCTTCTGCTCTGCCTTTGCCTTTGCCTCTGCCTTTTGCCTTTGCCTTTGCCTTTGCCTCTGCCTTTTGCCTTTGCCTCTGCCTTTTGCCCTTGCCTCTGCCTTTGCCTTTGTCTCTGCCTTTGCCTTTGCCTCTGCCTTTTGCCCTTGCCTCTGCCTCTGCCTTTGCCTTTGCCATTGGCTCAGCCTCTGCCCTCGGCTCCGCCTTTGCCTTCAGCTCTACCCCCATGCGCACCCGAAAACTGTCGGGGCGTGGGGTGGGTGGGTTGGCGGGACCGTTGGGCGCCATGGATGGCGCCCACGAGCCTCCAGGGATGGATTTACGGCGTGTCCCGCCAACCCACCCACCCCACGCCAACCATCAGCAAGAAAACCATGGGCTTCGGCTCCGGCTCCGGCTCCGGCTCCGGCTCTGGCTTGAGAAGGCCGCAGGGCAAGCCCCTACCCACTGATCCGCTGTTGGAGGACACGGCCGGCCCGCGTGGCGGGGTAAACTAGTGCGATGCCTTCCAGCCCCGCGCACGACCTGCTCAGCCGCATTTTTGGTTACGACGATTTCCGCGGTCCGCAGCAGGCGATCGTTGAACATGTCGCTGCCGGCAATGACGCCCTCGTATTGATGCCCACCGGCGGCGGCAAGTCGCTGTGCTACCAGGTGCCTTCCCTCCTCCGCGAGGGTACCGGCATCGTCATCTCCCCGCTCATCGCCCTCATGCAGGACCAGGTCGAAGCCCTGCGCCAGCTCGGTGTGCGCGCCGAATTCCTCAATTCCACCCTAGACGGCGACACCGCCGCCCGGGTCGAACGCGACCTGCTCGCCGGCGAGCTCGACATGCTCTATGTCGCCCCCGAGCGCCTGCTCACTGGCCGCTTCCTGTCCCTGCTCTCGCGCAGCCGCATCGCCCTGTTCGCCATCGACGAAGCCCACTGCGTCTCCCAGTGGGGCCACGACTTCCGGCCCGAATACCGCCAGCTTACCGTCCTGCATGAACGCTGGCCCGACGTCCCGCGCATCGCCCTCACCGCCACCGCCGACCCGCCCACCCAGCGCGAAATCGCCGAACGCCTCGACCTCACCGGCGCCCAGCACTTCGTCAGCTCCTTCGACCGCCCCAACATCCGCTACACCGTCGTCCAGAAAGACAACGCCAAGCGCCAGCTGCTCGACTTCCTCAAAGTCCACCGCCAGGAAGCCGGCATCGTCTACTGCATGTCGCGGCGCAAGGTCGAGGAAACCGCCGAATTCCTGTGCAAGGAAGGCCTCAACGCCCTGCCCTACCACGCCGGCCTGCCCGCTGAAGTGCGTGCCGCCAACCAGCGCCGCTTCCTGCGCGAGGATGGCATCGTCATGTGCGCCACCATCGCCTTCGGCATGGGCATCGACAAACCCGACGTCCGCTTCGTCGCCCACACCGACCTGCCCAAGTCCATGGAAGGGTATTACCAGGAAACCGGCCGTGCCGGCCGCGACGGCGAACCCGCCGAAGCCTGGCTCTGCTACGGCCTGGGCGACGTGGTGCTGCTCAAGCAGATGATCGAACAGTCCGAGGCCGGCGAAGAACGCAAAAGCCTCGAACGCAACAAACTCGACCACCTGCTCGGCTACTGCGAATCCATGCAGTGCCGGCGCCAGGTGCTGCTGGCCGGGTTCGGCGAAACCTACCCCCAGCCCTGCGGCAACTGCGACAACTGCCTGGTACCCCCCGACGCCTGGGATGCCAGCGTGGCCGCCCAGAAAGCGCTCAGCTGCGTCTACCGCAGCGGCCAGCGCTTCGGCGTGGGCCACCTGATCGACATCCTGCGCGGCGGCGAGAACGACAAGATCCGCCAGTTCGGCCACAGCGAACTGAGCACCTACGGCATCGGCAAGGACCTCGACGCCCGCACCTGGCGCAGCGTGTTCCGCCAGCTGGTGGCCGCCAGCCTGCTCGAAGTGGACACCGAGGCCTACGGCGGCCTGCGCCTCACCGACGGCAGCCGCGAGGTCCTCAAGGGCCAGCGCAAGGTCATGATGCGCCGCGAAAGCCCCAAGACCCGCGAGCGCGACCGCAGCGGCCAGCGTACCGGCCTGTCCGTGCTGCCCGAAGACCTGGTCCTGTTCAACGCGCTGCGCAGCCTGCGCGCCGAACTGGCCAAGGAACAGAACGTACCGGCCTTTGTGATCTTCCACGACAGCACCCTGCGCAACATCGCCGAACAGCGCCCTACCAGCATCGACGCGCTTGGCAAGGTCGGCGGCATCGGCGGCACCAAGCTCGCCCGCTACGGCGAGCGCCTGGTCGAGATCGTCCGCGAGGAAGGCTGATGCCCACCTGCGCCCCCACGGATACGCCTCCAGAGTTGAACGCCGCGTTCAGCCACAGGTGCGCACGCCCCGGTTTGGCGCTAGGGTGGCGCCCATGACCCCCGGTGGCCTGCTCCTGCGCGTGGTATTGATGCTCAGCCTGTTGCTCAACGGGCTGAACGCCGCCATGGCCGGCCCGATGACCTTGGCCATGGCGCATGCCACCAGCGCCGAGCCCGCAGCGCCCTGCCACGGCGATGCTCCGGCCCCTGCCATGCCCGCCCATCACGACCACGCCGCTGCCGACACCGCCGGCACGCAGGCGCCGCACGATGGCGACCACTGCAAGATCAAGGACTGCCTGCGCAGCTGTGCGCAGCAGCCCAGCCTGACCGTGTCCGTCGCGTGGCTGCCCAGCCCGCCGCCGCCCGCGCTGGCGCCCCTGGGCCACACCCGCGCGGCATTGCCGATGCCGCCCCTGGACCGCATCACCCGCCCTCCGATCGGCTGAGCCTGCGCTCACTGCGAGCGCCTGTGCGAAGCGATGCCGTGCGCCCCCGTGCGTACGCCTCTTGACGGCACCTGCGTGCCTTTCGAATCCGATGCGGAGTTGCAATGTCCTTTTCCCCTCCCCCCGGCCCGGGCGCACCGCCCATGCCGTCGCGCCGCCTGTTCGTGCAGGGCGCTGCCGCCGGTGGCGTGGTCGCCGGCCTGGTGGCCAGCGGCCTGCCCGCCCGCGCCTTCGCTGCCGCCGGCCCGGTCGTGGCCACCGCCCCGCAGGTGCTCAGCGGACCCGACGTCCAGTTGAGCATCGGCGAATCGCTGGCCAACTTCACCGGCCGCACCCGCCCGGCGATCACCGTCAACGGCAGCCTGCCCGCCCCGATCCTGCGCTGGCGCGAAGGCGACACCGTCAGCGTGCGCGTGGCCAACAGCCTGCAGGCCCACCCCACCTCGATCCATTGGCACGGCATCCTGCTGCCAGCCAACATGGACGGCGTGCCGGGCCTGAGCTTCAACGGCATCGCCCCGGGCGAGGCCTACCAGTACCGCTTCACCCTCAAACAGTCCGGCACCTACTGGTACCACAGCCACTCGATGTTCCAGGAGCAGGCCGGCCTGTACGGTGCGCTGATCATCGATCCGCTGCAGCCGGCCCCGTACCGCTTCGACCGCGAGCACGTGATCATGCTGTCGGACTGGACCGACATGGACCCGGGCGCCCTGTTCCGGCGCATGAAAAAGCTGGCCGAGTTCGACAACTACTACAAGCGCACCCTGCCCGATTTCCTGCGCGACGTGCGCCGTGACGGCTGGGGCGCAGCCACCGCCGACCGCGGCATGTGGGGCCGGATGCGGATGACCCCCACCGACATCTCCGACATCAACGCGCACACCTACACCTACCTGCTCAACGGCACCGCGCCCGCCGGCAACTGGACCGGGCTGTTCCGCAGCGGGGAGAAGGTGCTGCTGCGCTTCATCAACGGCGGCTCGATGACCTACTTCGACGTGCGCATCCCCGGCTTGAAGATGACCGTGGTGGCCGCCGATGGGCAGTACATCCATCCGGTCAGCATTGATGAGTTCCGCATCGCGCCGGCTGAAACCTTCGACGTGATCGTGGAGCCCACCGGCCAGGACGCGTTCACCATTTTCTGCCAGGACATGGGCCGGACCGGCTTCGCTGCCGGCACCCTGGCGGTGCGGCACGGCCTGCAGGCGCCCATTCCCGCCCGCGATCCGCGACCACTGTTGACCATGGGCGACATGGGCCACGACATGGGCAGCATGGGCCATGACATGGCCGGCATGGGCCACGACATGAAGGGCATGGAAGGCGGCTGCGGTGCCAGCATGGGGCATGCCGCACACGGCGGCAGCGACAAGGCCCCGCGCCACCCGGCCAGCGAGAAAGGCAACCCGCTGATCGACATGCAGAGCATGGCCACCGAGCCCAAGCTGGATGACCCGGGCATCGGCCTGCGCGACAACGGCCGCAACGTGCTGACCTACGGCGCGATGCGCAGCCTGTTCGACGACCCGGACGGCCGCGAACCCAGCCGCGAGGTCGAGCTGCACCTGACCGGCCACATGGAGAAATTCAGCTGGTCGTTCGACGGCATCCCGTTCGCCAGCGCCGAACCGCTGCGCCTGAACTACGGCGAGCGCATGCGCATCGTGCTGGTCAACGACACCATGATGCAGCACCCGATTCACCTGCATGGGGTATGGAGCGATCTGGAAAATGCCGATGGCCAGTTCCACCTGCGCAAGCACACCATCGACATGCCCCCGGGTACCCGCCGCACCTACCGCGTGCGCGCCGACGCGCTGGGCCGCTGGGCCTACCACTGCCACCTGCTGTACCACATGGAAGCGGGCATGATGCGCGAAGTGAGGATCGAAGAATGAGCCGCTTCCCCACGCCAACCCGCCGCCTGCTCACCGCCGCGCTGCTGATCGCGCTGACCACCCCGGCCTGGGCGCAGTCGCATGCGCACGGCACCCCCGCTGCACCCGCGGCCACCAAGGAAATGCCGGTGGATCCGCCGGTCGACCACGGCAGCATGGATCACAGCCAGATGGACCATTCGAAAATGGACCACGGCAGCATGGACCACAGCCAGATGGACCATTCAAAAATGGACCACGGCAGCATGGACCACGCCGCGCACAAGACGACCGCGCCAAGCGAACCGCGGGAGCCGATTCCCGCCGTCACCGCCGCCGACCGCCTCGCCGCGTTCCCGCCCATCGAACATGGTGCGATGGAACACCCGCCGACGATCCACAGCATGCTGCTGGTCAACCGCCTGGAGCAGTGGGATGGCCAGCACGGCAACGGCCAGGCGTGGGAAGCCAGCGGCTGGATCGGCGGCAACATCCACCGGGTGTGGGTGCGCAGCGAAGGCGAGCGCAGCGGCGGGCGTACGGAAGCAGCCGATGTCGAAGTGCTGTACGGACGCAGCGTGTCACCGTGGTGGGATGTGCTGGTGGGCGTCAAGCAGGACCTCGGCCCCGGCGATTCGCGCACGTGGGCGGCGCTGGGCATCCAGGGCCTGGCACCGTACAAGTTCGAGACCTCGGCCACCGCCTATGTGGGCGAAGGGGGTCAGGTGATGGCCAGCGCCGAGATCGAGTACGAACTGCTGTTGACCAACCGCCTGATCCTGCAGCCGTTGCTGGAGGCCACGCTCGCGGCCAAGGACGATCCGCGCCATGGCACCGGCAGCGGCTTGAACAAAGTGGAAGCCGGGCTGCGCCTGCGCTACGAGGTCAACCGGCGTTTCGCGCCGTACATCGGCATCAGCCACGAACGCCTGTTCGGCGATACCGCCGATTACCACCAGGCCGTCGGCGAGCGCGCGCGTGATACCCGCTGGGTGGCCGGCGTGCGCGTCTGGTTCTGAGGCCGGCACCGGCGTAAAAAAGTCCCGGGCGCGGCATGCGCCCGGGACAACACAACAGGGATGGTGCAAGCCGGATCCGACGGGCCCGAACGGGGCGTCACAGGACGCGCGCGTACAGCGGCGCGCCCTGCCCGACACCCGGGTGCCGTGCTCAGCGGCGCTCCCGGATAGTGATGTGATGCGCCGGGGCCAGGGTTCCGCCATCCTCGCCCGGTTTTTGTCCGGGGCACCCCGGATGGCGTACGCTGCCACCCCCTTCCGTGCACCCCCTGCCATGTCCCTGCAAATCCGTCGCGCCACCCCGGCCGATGCACAGGCTGCGTCGGCGATCGCCGTCGCCACCTACACCGAAACCTTCGGCGATTCCTACCCGCCGCAGGACCTGCACGCGTTCCTGGAAGAGCACTACAGCCCGGTACCGCAGCGGCGCGAACTGGAGGATCCCCGCAGTGCGGTATGGCTGCTGGAAGAGGACGGGCGCGCGGTGGGCTACCTGGCCGCCGGTGCGAATACCCTGGCGCACGCCGATGCCGTCGACGGTGACGTCGAACTCAAACGTTTGTATGTGCTGGCCAGCCACCAGTCCGGTGGCCACGGTGCACGCCTGATGGAGGCGTTCCTGCAGTGGCTGGATCACCCGGCACGCCGCACCCTGTGGGTGGGCGTGTGGTCGGAGAACTTCGGCGCGCAGCGCTTCTATGCGCGCTACGGCTGCGTCCAGGTCGGCACCTACTACTTTGTGGTGGGCGACAGCCGCGACCTGGAATTCATCCTGCGCCGGCCCTGATCAGACAGGGCCGGCACCCGGCTCAGAAATCGAACAGGTCCGACAGGAAGCCTTCTTTCTTCTTCTTGCGGTAGCCGTGCTGGTCGCCGTACTGCTGCTGGCCCAGGTGGCGGGTATCGCGATGCTGCACGGCCTGCGGCGGCGGTGGCGGCGTGGCGGCCCGTACCGGGGCGGCCGCATCGGTCGAGCGCTCGATGATCTTGTCCAGTTCGCCGCGGTCCAGCCACACGCCGCGGCACTGCGGGCAGTAGTCGATCTCGATGCCCTGGCGCTCGGACATCACCAGCGCCTGGGTCTTGCATACGGGGCATTGCATCGTCGCGGCTCCATGGTTCAAACCCCGACTCTACCCTGCCGCGCCTGAGCGCCGCGCAACGTGCGCATGACCGGGGTCCCCCCAGACCTATGCCCCACGACTCACTGAACATGGCCTGGAACGTCATGCAGGTCAGCGAAACCACGGCGATCGGCTGGCAGGGCAACAGCCTGCGGCTGTCCGCCGCGCTGCTGGCGGCACTGGTCCTGCTGGCACTGCGGCGCTGGCGACAGCGCGCGGAATGCCGCCGCGCCTGACGTGCACGATCCCCTCACCCGGTGCCGCCGCATACTTGCGCGCCATTCCGAACCACTGCCAGGGAACATTGCGTCATGTTGCTGTCCAAGCGCCACGTTGCACCGCGCGTGCTGTTGATCGAAGACACCGAAGAAACCCGCGAACTCAGCCGCATGGTGCTGGAAAGCCAGGCCTGTGATGTCGCCGCCGTCAGTTCGGCAGAAGCCGCGCTCGGCCTGCTGCAGGCCGGCGAACGGTTCGACCTGGTCTTCACCGATGTGTGCTTGGGCGGGGTGAGCGGCATCGAAGCGGCGCACCGCATCAAGCAGTACCAGCCCAGCCTGCCGGTGCTGGTGACCTCGGGACTGGAACCGTCCGACGTCCTGCCGCAGCTGCGCCCGGGCATCCACTTCCTGCCCAAGCCGTACTCGATGAGCGAACTGCTGGACGCCATCCGCGCCTGCTTCCAGCAGCAGGACGTCGGCCAGGCCGCCTGATCGGCGGTCTTCATCCGGTTTTCATCGGCAACTGTCATCGTCCGGCTCGACAGCCCGCTGTCGCGCCCGCCCGGGCCAGCGGTGCACAGCTTCCCTGCCACCGGAACCGACACCATGCAGATCCGCCTGTTGCTGACCGCTCCGCTGTTGTTTGCCGCGTCGATGGCCGACGCGCGCGCCGATGATGTGGTGACCTGCGAAAGCCGCAACAACCGCTACCAGTCGTGCACGCTGCCCCGCGCCGGCTACGTCAGCCTGGAGCGCACCTTGTCCGGGGCCGAGTGCCGTCAAGGCCGAAGCTGGGATTACGACCGCCGCCAGGTGTGGGTGGATGACGGGTGCCGCGCCACCTTCCGCGTACACGACGGCGGTTCGCACGACGGCGACGACCATGGCGACAACCACGATGCCAAAGTGGCCGCCGGTGTGCTGATCGGCGCGGCCATCCTTGGCGCGCTGGTGCACAACGCCAACAAGCAGGACGAGCGCTACGACGACGACTCCTACCAGGGGCCGCGCCACAGCTCCTATGTGCCGGGCTGGATGGTGGGCGAGTTCGAAGGCTACAACCCCATCTACGGCGCCGACATCCGCATGCGCATCGACAGCGACGGGCGCATGTCTGCCCAGGCCCGCGGGCAGAACCTGAGCGGGTGGGTCAACGGCGGCCAGCTCAACGTGGGCAGCAGCGTGTTCGACATCAACCAGAGCCGGGACGGCTTTGTCACCACCGAAGTGGGCGACCGCCAGAACGAAGTGCGCTACCGCCGGGTGCGGTAGCGCACCGGGTTCAACCGCCGGCCTTGCAGCTCAGCGTGGTGCCGTAGAAGTCCAGCGTTGCCTCGCCCTGGTGTTCCCAGAACTCCACGCCTTCGCGGGTGTAGCGGCTGCCGCTTGCGGCCTGGGCCGGAAACACGATGGCCTGGTCCTTGCCCAGGCTGACCACCGCGGCCTGCGGGTCCAGTTCGTTGTAGAACACCACGCTGACCGGCTTGCTGGCGTCATCGCACTGGTAGTGCACCGGCGTGGGCGCGGGCACGCCGCCATTGCCGATGTTCAGTTCAACGATGCGGGTCTGGTAGGACTCGATCAGGCACCGGTGCCGGTCGACCGCCTGCCAGCAGGCGTCACGGCCTTTGACCCAGCCCCGTTGCTCGGCGGCGATATCCAGTTCATCCGGGCTGGTCTGCACGCGCTTGTAGAGCGCGGCCAGCTGACGGTCGAGCGCGGCCAGGCGGGCGTCACCGCAGACCAGTTTCTCCGACTCGGACTGCGCCTTGGCGCAATCAAACGACGGCGGCTGTAACGTGGCATCGGTCGCGGCGGCCGGCGCGCTTGGTGTCGGCGCAGGCGTAGCGGCGGCGGGCGGTTGCGCCGGCGCGGCGGTATCGGACGGGGCCGGTTTGGAACAGGCCGCGAGCGCAAGCGCCCCCACACCCAGCAGGACGAATCGGTTCATGGCACCTCCAACAACAGTCAGCAAAAGACGCGCTATTGTGCGCCCGCCGCCGCGTGTTGGGTGTGCACAAACAGATCGATCGTGGACATGAACGCGACACCGCGCATGAACGCCAGGCAATGCTCACAGCCACCCTGACCCTACCCTCATGCGAGTGCGACCGCTGCGTAACAGCACCCGGTCCAGTGTGGATCGCACGACATCACGTCGTCCTGGAGTACCGCAATGTCCACCATGCAGAACAACGAAAACAACGTCCAGAAAAATGCCGCCGCGCAGACCGACCAGCAGAAGGAGCAGGAGCGCAAGGACACGTTGGCCAAGCAGCAGAAGCAGCAACAGGACAACAAAGACGCCCCGAAGAACCCGCAGCAGAAGTAACCGCGGCGCACATAGTGGGGCTGCGCGCTGCGCGCAGCCTCATGCTGCCGGTGGCGCTTCCCGGCCCCTTCTGGTGAGCAGCGCTACACCTGGCGCGCGCGAAGACCGTTCAGCCGACCATGCAGTTGCTGCCAGTCGTGCTGCGCATGACGCTCCATCTCTTCCAGCACCTGCCGTGCATCACCCGGCAATGTTTGGTCGTGCAACGCAGCCTGCAGGACGCGGATCAGCCGGGCCCGTGACGCCTGCCCCTGGCTGACGTACTGGATGCCGGCATCCCCCAGCACCGTCCCCAACCAGCCGAAGCCTGCGCGCACGCCACCGAGCACGGTGCCATGCCGTGCGGGGCGCCCGCCGGCCTGACGCACGTGCCTGCCAAGCGTATCGATGATGGCCGCGCTTGAGCCGGCCATGCGCATCATCACCGCGCACAGCGGAGCATCCTCGCCCTGCGTCCGGGCCACAGCACGGGCATGCAGGGCGTGGCCGTCGTGCGCCACCGCGATGATGCGGTTGAGCAGGCGGATGTAGTGTTGGCGGCTCACGGTGTGCGTCGACATCACACGGCTCCGCTGGAGTACGGCCCCAGCTTTTCCATCGCCTCCAACCTGCGCCCGGCAGTGGAACGGCAATGTGAGGCCAATGTTATGCCGCGCCCCTGCGCGCTTTCGCCACCGGGCCGGGTTGGCTAGGATCGGGGTTCGCAGGCGCAGGCAGCGCCTTGGCAGGGAGCACGGCGATGTCGGCAGGACACACACCGAAGGCAGGGGCGCTGATGGCCATGGCGCTGTCGATGGCGTTTGCCAGCCACGCCGCCCCCGGCATTGATCGCGATGCCTGGCGCGGCGATCTGGCGGTACTGAAGCAGACCTTGCAGGACGACTATGCGCACCTGGCGTGGGTGGCCTCCGCGCAGAGCGGCGTGGACCTGCCCGCGCTCGAACGCGATGCGCAGCAGGCCATCGCCACCGCCGACAGCGATGCGCAGGCGGAACAGGCACTGCGCACGTTTCTGGCCGGGTTTCACGATGGCCACCTGAAACTGCTGGATCGGCAGGCAGCCGGCGCGTCCGCACCCGCCCCTGCCGCGGTGGACCCGCGCACGCTGGATGCGTCCACCGGTTGCGCGGCGCTGGGCGTGCTGGACGAAGGCCGGCACGACTACAGCGTGCCGCTGCAGGCCCTGCCCGGCTACCACGCCACAGCCGGTGGGGCTGACCCGGCGCTGCGCAGCGGCGTGATCGCGCTGGCCGATGGCCACCGCCTGGGTCTGCTGCGCCTGCACGAATTCGATGCGCTGCGTTACCCCGGCCTGTGCCACCGCCTGTGGGGTCAACTGCGGCATGCCGACGCGGTGAACGACATGCGGGCCACGTTGAATGATGCGTGGGTGGCCGAGATCGCCGCCACGCTGCGGCGCTTCCAGCAGCAGGGCGTGGATGCGGTGCTGGTGGATGTGGGCACCAACCCGGGCGGCGACGACAGCGGCGACACGCTCACGCGCCTGTTCAGTGGCGCGCCGGTGCAGTCGGCGCCACTGTGGGTCAGCCAGTCGGCGGCCGGCCGCGACTACCTGCAGGAGCAGTACGAGCGCATCGACGATGCCCTGCGCCACCATCATCCCGACGCCACTGCGCGCCCGCTGCTGGTCCAGCAGCGCGACCGCTTCGCCGCGTCCCTGCGCGCCACGCAGGCGTCGCCCTGCGACATGACGTGGGTGTGGCAGTCGCCGCGCGACTGGCAGGCGCTGCCCTGTCGGCACCTGGTCGCCGCCGGCAGTTCGGGCGGTCCCCTTGCCACCCCGGCAGTGGACGCGATCCCCGATTTCCTGATTGCCCACCGCCTGGACTGGGCGCAGGACCTGCGCCGGCACTGGGCCGCCTGGCAGGGGCCGGTGTATGTGCTTACCGATGCGAAGACCGCCTCTTCGGCAGAAATGTTCGCCGCACGTCTGCAGGACAACAGCATCGCACGCGTGGTCGGTAGCACCACCGGCGGCTATGGCTGCGGCTTCATGAGCCCGCCGCCACCGCGCACCTTGCCGCACGCGCAGCTGCGCATGCGCATTCCGAACTGCGTGCGCCTGCGCGCCGATGGCAGCGACGAAGTGGCCGGCATTTCGCCGGACCTGCCCATCGACATGCGCGCCAATGAATCGGCCCGCGCCCGCGCGCAGCGGGTGCTGGATGCGGTGGGCGTGGACCTGGCCCGGCACTGACCCGCGGCGGTCAGTCCACCGTGCAGTCTGCGTCGCGCATCGGATGCGGCAGCACTTCGATGGAGTGCTCGGCCAACTGCGCCAGCACCGCTTCCGGCCCGCGCTGGCTGCGCCAGCCCAGGCCGATGCTGGCCGCAGTGGCGTCGTGGATGCGGTCGATCACCGGCAGCGCCCAGCCGCGGCGGTCGTACTCGGCCAGCCACTGCGCGCAGCGCCGCGCCAGCACCGCGCGCGGGTCACTGACCAGCCGTTCGCAGTCTTCCGGGCCAAACGGCGTGGCGCCGCTGGCGATATAGCGCTGGAACATCGGCCCGGTGTTACGCAGGGCCGCCGCATGCGCATCGGCCACATCGCGCACGTCGATGCCACGGTGCAGGCGATACAGCAGCATGCGCTGGGCGGTTTCAGGGAAGCACCGCGACATCCGGATCACCCGCACCTGGAACGCGGGGCTGGCGGCCTCCTCCAGCCAGTGCTCGGCCGCCAGTTTTGACCGGTGGTAGACCGTGCGCGGTTGCGGCGGGGTGCGCTCGTCGATCCACGTGCAGCGGCCGGGCACGATCGCATGGCCGTACAGCGCGGTGGTGCTGGTGAACACGAAGCGCGACACCCCGGCATCGCGGGCCAGCATCGCCAGGGTGCGGGTGCCTTCGACATTGATGCGATGGAATTCGGTGTCGGGCATCAGCCCCACGTGCGGGGCGTGCAGCGCTGCGCAGTGGATCACGGCATCCACGCCCACCAGCGCCGTGCGCAGCGTGCGCATATCGGTGATATCGGCCACGTGCCGGGTGGTGTTGAAGGGGCTGCGGTCAACCCCGACCACCTCGTGCCGTGCGGACAGCGCGCCGAAGATCGCGCGCCCCACCCGGCCTGAACTTCCTGTCAGGAGAATCTTCACTGTGTGGCACTTGGTCAGCGCCCGGGAGCTACCGGGATGATTTGATTGTAGCCAGAGTCGGCGCCCGGGCGTCCACGGCTGCGGCCGGCCAGGCGTCGGAATCGTTGCAACCTGCGCGTGCTCAGCGCCCGGCCTGGCCTACCGGCTGTGCAGTGGACCCGCAGGTGTCCCAACGCAGCGCGCCGTCCTTTCCCTGCTGGACCGCATTGATCTTCGGTACTCCGCCTGCGTCAACTACGCAGAAGTAGCCGTTGAACCAGCGCGACTGGGGCGTCCCGCGCTGTGCCGGTGCACTGCCCCACATTTCCACCTGGTACCGCTTGCCAGGCTGCAGGCGCGGCGGTGGCGACGTACCACCGTCGCCGTAACGCAGGCATTGATCCGGGGCGAGCGTGGGTTCGGCCTGGCCATCCCGCAGAAAATCACGTTCCCAGATCGCCGCGCCGCCCGAGCCGACCTCCATCACCGACACCCCAGTTATCTTCGCAGGCGCATCGCCCGTGCGGATTGCCGGCACGCCAAAACAGGGCACGCCCTGCTGTTCCTTGACCAGCGCCTGCTGATACCGGCCGGCGGGCGAGGCGCAGCTTGCCAGGCCCGGCACCAGCACACCGATCAACAGCAGGGAAACATGCAAACGGCTCATTGCGTCGTCCTGGGCAGGTTGTTTTTGTCACTGCGCGCGGCAAGGAAGGGCTGCAGGGTGCGCTCGAGCTGCGCACCGATATCGGGCACGGTACGGTAACGCACATTATTCATGCGTGACTGGGAACCGCGGAAGGCCACCAGAAAATAGTCGGCCAGCATGTCGCCCTGCGCTTCCATGTTGTAGTCGGGGAACAAGCGGATCTCATCCAGCACGTAGTCGTAACTCATGTTGGGACGCGGCGCGCGGACCAGTTTGACGTTGTAACCGAGCTGGTATTGCCAGACATGCGTCATTTCATGGATGAAGAACTGCTGGAAGCTGACGCTGTCGGTCGAATAGTCGTCCTTGTAGATACCCTTGGGGAAATACATCTCCCCGTTGGGTGTCACCGCGGTGTCCTTGTTCTGGAACCCGAAGAACATCCAGTAGCCATGGTTGTGGACCTTCACCTGGGCGTAGTCGACCGCATCGCCAAAGACCAGGCGGGCCATGTCGATCTCTCCCGGCGTCAGGCCGCGCTCGTGGCCGGGTGCGGTGACCGGGGCTATCGAGGTGCCCAGCGCCTCCGATGTGGTCACCACGCCGTCGACGTCGAAAACCTCCACGTCTTCGCTGCCATCCGGCGCCACGCGCGCGCAGCAACCGACCGGCTGTGCGGGTGCGCGCAGTTCCGCGCGTACGATGGTCTGGCTCTGCTCTGTCGAGACGCGCGTGGTTTCTCCTTGGGCATCGGTGGTTCCAGACACCGTGCGGCCATCGGCCAAGTGCAGGGTATACGGCACCTCGGCCAACGGCGTGCCTCCCTTGCCGACGAAGCGGATTGCCTGATCGAACGTCGCCGCCGAGGCCAACACCGCTTTCAGGACACCTGCTGCGCCAGCCGCCGCACTGCCCGCCCCGGCGGCGGCAGCGGTGCCTGCGCCAGCGGCGGCGGCGCTTCCCGCGGCCGCACCACTTTCAGCGAAGACGTTGGCCTGCTGGCCAGACAGTACGCGACACCCACAGGCCAACGCGCAACCGTGCAAGGCCACGGGCTGTCCATCTACCAGGATCGTGATGTCCCCATCGACGATAGGGAAAATACCCTTGTGCAGCTTCGGGCAAGTGGCCTTGTCGCCTATCCGCGCAACGCCCATTCCCATGATGTCGGTTTCGTTCGATGCCGTGATGACCTGCCCGCCACTGCTGGTGGGGTCTCCCATCACAATCCAGTTCCGTGCCATGGCGCCATCCTTGGATTCGTCAGAGTAAATGGAGCGAATAATCATCTACTGCTTTATCACGCCGATTGAACACCAAACCGCGCGCTTGATCACAAAACCGACTATACATAATCCCCGTGGAAGACGAAGGATGGTCCGGCCGTGGCGGTAAACGGGCTCCGGCCACCCCCACGAAAGCGTGCCGTGCGGCCCTCAGCGACACGCCATGGATACGCGTTGCCCGCCGATGCGGCAGGGGGCAGACGGCGGGTGCCCTCCGTGCGCGCGCGTGTTCGGCTACCCTCCGTACGCTGCAACTTTTTCCTGATGGAGATCCCATGCTGCTGGATGCGTACCTGCGCGATTACTTTGTCGACACATCCACCTGCGCAGCGCTGGCAGGCATCACCGTGCAGCGTCTGGATGCGCTGATTGCGGCCGAGGCCATTCCCGCGCCGACGTACCGCTGCAACGCGGGGACGATCCACTCCGCCGCGTTCGGATCGATCGACACCGATTCGCGGGTATCCGGTGCGTTTTTCCGCCCCGAGTGCACCCGCTGGGTCCGCATCGCCGCAGACGCCGCCGCAGGCGAGGAGCGCGCGGCAGTGGTCTCGACGTTGGCGGCCGAACTGGCGGCGCATCTGCGCACCTGCGGCGACGACGCGCACCGGGTGGACGCAAAGGTAGCGGCGCTGCTTCCCCACTTCTTCAACGGCACATTCGGCCTGTGCGTCGCCGATCCGTCCAGTGGCAGGGGCATTGTGCGAAAAGAGGTGCTGCAGGAAACCCTGGTTGCGTTGACCGGCAACGGAAGCGACCCCGCGCCGCACGGCATCACCGCTGGCGAGCTGCTGACGTTGATCGATGATTACGCCGACTCCGCCATGCCCTTCTCGCCTGCCGAGTACGCGCGCAGCAGCAGGAAGCGGCTGGTGGAAGACCTGCGTCCACGCGTGCTCAGCGCCCATCAGGCCACCCAGGAAGGCGCGGCATAGAGTTGCGGGCGCGCGACGTGCTCCCAGCGGGATGCATCACAGCAGCAAGGAGATGGAGATGTCAGCGGAGTTCGTGCTGTCGTTTGAAGATAGGGGGTGGTATGCGTCCCATCGTGACGAGGTGAAGCAGCAGATCACCCAGCTTGAGACGTTTTCCCGCTGTGTTGGCGCGCACGAGTTCCGGCTGGCAGGCACCGAGCCGAGGGACGCGGATGCGTGGTGCTACGACGTACGCGTGTTCCTGGAAGAGGAACGTGTGTTTCTTGAGATCAGCGCTCACCCGACCATCATCGAAGCGGATCTTGCGCGGCTGTTTGCCTGGGTCCGCGCCTGCACCGGGATGTCGGTGGACGATGAGGATGGCGAGCCATCTGGCTGGTAGCGGGGATGAGCTGCGCTGCGGTAGCGGCAAGGTGCTACGTTCGCTGCTGCGCGATTGCCGGCGGCACAAATGTCTGGAGACGAACGTCGCGGTGAACAGCGCCATCCGTCAGGGCACCATGGGCGCTGCTGCCACGGTTAAGTGCTGGGTGTTCAAGGCATGAGTGCACTACTTGCTGCGCGTGTTCCAGCGTGTCCTTGCACTTTCGCAGGCTGCCTTCGCGGAAACGATAAAGGCAGCATCGTCGGCAGCTTCCTCATGGCAAGCGACTATGTACATAGCGATCTCCTCTTCGTCTCGCAGGTGATCAGCAACATCGAAGTCATGCAGCAGTGGTGCGCCCGGCTTCGCGCCGGGCATCACCTCTTTGCCGCCATAGGACGCTTCGCGACCGCCGCGCGCTTTGCTACTGGTGCACGCTTTGCCATGGCCTCGCGCTTTGCGACCGCCGCACGCTTAGCATCCGGCGCACGCTTAGCAACCGGCGCATGCTTGGCTACCGTCGCTGGCAGCTTGCCCTTGCGCGCCACTACCCAATCTTTCAGCACCGCGTCGATTTTGGTCTGCCAGCCGGCACCGGTTTCGCGGAACACATCCAATACATCCGGCGAAAGCCGGATAGTGATGCGCTCCTTCGTTTCCGCCGCCTTGGGCCGGCCACGCAGCTTCCCCTGCAACCCAGCAGGCAACCCAGTGAACGCTACAGCATGGGCCGTGTCGCGGTGGGTCCATTCCGGGTTGTCGTTGTCAGGCGCGTCGCTGTTCTTGTTCTTGTTCATAGCTTTTGACCTCTCGTTTGTTTGCCTTGCGGAAGCTGATGACTCTGATGCCCTTGGGGGTTTCGGTGAAGACGAGCGCGTGTACCCGCTCGGCTACCAGCCCCAGCCCCCGGTAGCGCACCTCGCCGTACTCCTTTCGGTCATCAACGACGAACAAGGCGGTCTGGAAATCGAACGCATGCACCAGCTCAAAAGACAGGCCGCGCTCTTCAACGTTGCGGGCGCTCCTGGCGGCGTCGTAGGTGATTTCCATGGCATTTATTGTATGCACACTAATTCCACGGCGCAACCCCGGCGGCACCCCGTCCCACCCACGCCCCGTGCCCCATGCCCAACCTGCTGCTGGATGAGCATGGGCAGCCACTGAGCAAGGGCCAGCTGCGGGGTCGCTTCGATGCAGCGCGTGAGCGCGCTGGCGTGCCAAATACTGCACTACAGTTCCGCGACCTGCGCGCACCGATAAGGCCGACACGTCGTCGGATATCCGCCAGGCACAACCGCAGCTGGTCCATTCGTCGGTGGTGATGACGGAGACCTAAAGACGCAAGAGCAAGGGCGAACGCGTGACCCCGACTAAGTGATTCTGCGGAAAAAACCGCGATTGCGGAAAAACAAAAAGGGCTTCAGATTGCTCTGAAACCCTTTGTTCGCAATGGTGGGCCGTGATGGATTCGAACCATCGACCAAAAGATTAAAAGTCTTCTGCTCTACCAACTGAGCTAACGGCCCATTGCATGCCCCGGCATCGCTGGCGGGGGTGCGCATTCTAACCTACTTTGGCGCTCTGGCGTAGTCGGCCCGCACTCAGGCGTAACGGGTCGGGTCGGCCACGCCGGCATCGGTGAAGCCCTGCGCGCGCAGGCGGCAGGCATCGCAATGGCCGCAGGCCGCGCCGGTGTCGTCGGCGTTGTAGCAGGACACGGTCAGGCCGAAGTCCACGCCCAGGCGCACGCCTTCACGCACGATGTCGGCCTTGCTCAGGAACTGCAGCGGCGCGTGCACCTGGATGCCCGCGCCTTCGACGCCGGCCTTGGTGGCCAGGTTGGCCAGGGCCTGGAAGGCAGCGATGAACTCGGGGCGGCAATCGGGGTAGCCGGAGTAGTCCACGGCGTTGACGCCGCAGAAGATGTCGCTGGCGCCCAGCACTTCGGCCCAGCCCAGTGCGACCGACAGCATGATGGTGTTGCGCGCCGGCACGTAGGTGACCGGAATGCCCTCCCCGCCCGCCTCGGGTACGTCGATGTCATCGGTCAGGGCCGAGCCGCCGATGCTGCGCAGGTCCACGTTGACGGTCTTGTGCGCCACCACGCCCAGCGCCTGGGCAACCGCAGCGGCCGCATCCAGTTCAGAGGTGTGACGCTGGCCATAGCGCACGCTGAGCGCATGCACGGCGAAGCCCTGCTCCTGGGCGATGGCGATGACGGCGGCGGAGTCCATGCCGCCGGACAGGAGGACGACTGCTTTTTTCATGAGGGGGTGTTTCCGGTGGGTTGCGGGAGCCAGCACGCTGTCCCGCGCCGGGATGAAAAATGGAAAATGAGGCGTGGCGAGCGGTCGTCAGGCAGGCGTGGACCGCGGCCGCTTGGTAGCCGAACTCAGCGGCCGGGTTCGTCGTTCCAGAGCAGCTTGTGCAGCTGCATCTGGAAGCGCACCGGCAGGCGGTCTTCGACGATCCAGTCGGCCAGCTGGCGCGGGCTCACCTGGTCCTTGCTGGGCGAAAACAGCACCATGCTGCGTTCGTTGAGGCGGTGCTCGGCGACCATGCCGCGCGCCCACTCGTAGTCCTCGCGGCTGCACAGCACGAACTTGATCTGGTCGCGGCGGGTCAGCAACGGCAGGTTCTCCAGCCGGTTGCGGGCCAGTTCGCCGGAGCCGGGGGTCTTCAGGTCCACCACGCGCGATACGCGCGGGTCGACCGCGCTGACGTCCAGCGCGCCGGAGGTTTCCAGCGACACGTCCAGGCCTGCGTCGCACAGCTTCTCCAGCAGCACCAGGCAACGCTTCTGCGCCAGCGGCTCGCCGCCGGTCACGCAGACGTGGTGCACGCCCTGGGCCAGCACCTCGGCCACGATCGCATCGATGTCCCACCAGGTGCCGCCATGGAAGGCGTAGGCGGTGTCGCAATAGGTGCAGCGCAGCGGGCAGCCGGTCAGGCGCACGAACACGGTCGGCCAGCCGGCGGTATCGGCTTCACCCTGCAGCGAGGTGAAGATCTCGGTGATCTTCAGGCGCGGGAGGGGTGACTGCACGATCTCGCTGGGGAGCGCGGCGGCGGCGGACAGGGAAACGGTCATGGCGGTGATTCTTGGGAATGCGGCATCGGAAACGACAACAGCCGGACGTGCCCGGCGGTTCATGCAGCCGGGCAGAGCCCGGCTCTACGAGGGATCATTATAGCGGGGCGGCCTTGGCGGTGCCCGGACGGCGGTTCAGCGGATCTGCTGGCCCAGCCGGATCGACTGCAGGCGGTCCTGCGCGGTACGCGCGGCATCGCTGCCGGGATAGGTGGACACCACCTGTTCCAGGGTGGCCTGGGCCTGGTCGACCTTGCCTTCGCCATACTGCGAGAGGCCGATCTTGAGCAGGCCGCCCGACGCCTTGTCGTGGGTCGGGTAGCGCGAGATGAGGTCGCGGAACTGCGCCTCAGCCAGCGGGAAATTTCGGGTGGCGTAGTAACTCTCGCCCAGCCAGTACAGCGCATTGGGGGCGTAGACGCCGTTGGGGTACAACTCAAGGAAGCTCAGGAACAGCTGCGCCGAGTCGTCGTACTTGCCGGCCTTGAGCGAATTGAAGGCGACGTTGTAGGCAGTACGCTCGTCACCATTGGCAGCCAGGCTGCCGGCATCGCCATGCACGGAGGGCGGCCGCTCGGAAGCGGCCGTTGCCGGTTTCGGTGCTGCAGCGGCGGGCGCAGGTGCGCTCGCAGCGGGTGCGGCAGGCAGCAGCGGGGCGCCACCTTCCAGTCGGTTCAAGCGGCTGTCCAGGTCCAGGTACTGGTCCTTGGCGGTCTGCTTGAGCTGCTCGTTGTCATGCTGCAACTGCTCCACCTGCGACTGCAGGGCCTGCACCTGGGTGCGAAGCTGGGTGAGCTGGTTGAGCATGTCCATGTTGGACTGGTTGTTCTGGGCCTGCTGCTCAAGCGCGCCAACGCGGTCGGCCAGGCTCTGGCGCTGCGCATTGGCCGGTGCGGCAGCCACAAGGGCTGCCGCAACGATCATCGATAGAAATCGAAAGCGCATCTATTACTGAGCCGTGTACACGATCTCGACGCGACGGTTCTGCGACCAGCAGGACTCGCCCGACTCGGTGCAGACCGGACGCTCTTCGCCGTAGGACACGACGGTCAGCTGCGAAGCCGAGCCACCGTTGGCCTGCAGAGCGGAGTTGACGCCGTTGCCACGACGCTCGCCCAGGGCCTGGTTGTACGCGCGCGAACCGCGCTCGTCGGTGTGGCCCTGCAGGGTGATGCGCGAGGACGGACGGTCACGCAGGTACTTGGCGTGGCAGGCCATGATGGCCTGGAATTCCGGCTTCACTTCTTCCTTGTCGAGGTCGAAGTACACCACGCGCTGGCGCAGGCAGGAATCGGTGTCCAGGTCGCCCGGGCCGTACAGGCCGGAGGTCGACGGGCCGCTCGGGGTGGTGGTCGAGGAGCCGGTGTCAACCGGGGCTGCCGGCTGTTCCTTCACCTTCTTGGAGCAACCGGCCAGGGCGGCCACGGACAACAGGGAGACAAGCAGAACGCGGGTGGTCTTGTTCATGGCGATACCTTTGAGGCTCCTAAAGCCGGATGTGGGATGAATACGGTGGAAATCTTAACACTCTGTTAGCGCTTTGTACGGTAAGGCGACCAAGAAGGCTCACGGACGTCACCGTCGGCCAACACCAGCCGCTGGCGCACGCGCGCATCGGCCGAGACGGCGTACAACACGCCGCGCCCACCCTCACGGGCGGCGTACAGCACCATGCTCGCGTTGGGCGCAAAGCTCGGCGACTCATCCAGCGACCCCGGGGACAGCGTGCTCCAGCGCGCCGAACCCAGGCTGCTGTCCATCATCGCGATCTTGTAGGTATTGCCGCTGCCCTGGGCCACCACCAGCTTCTTGCCGTCGAAGGACAGGCTGGGCGTGGCGTTGTAGTTGCCCTGGAAGGTCACGCGCGAGGCGCTGCCGCCACTGGAGGGCACCTGGTAGATCTGCGGGCGGCCGCCACGGTCGGAGGTGAAGTAGACGTTGGAGCCGTCTGCGCTCCAGGTCGGCTCGGTGTCGATGGCGAAGTGGTTGGTCAGCTGGGTCAGCTGCTTGCTGCCCAGGTCCATCACGTAGATCTCCGGGTTGCCGCTGCGCGACAGCGACAGGGCCAGGCGGCGGCCGTCCGGGGAGAACGACGGGGCGCTGTTGATGCCGCGGAAGCTGGTAACCAGTTCGCGGGCGCCGGTGGAGATGTTCTGGATGTAGATGGCGGAATTGCCCCGCTCGAAGCTGACGTAGGCCAGGCGGTTGCCATCCGGGCTCCACGACGGCGACAGCAGCGGCTCGGCGGAGCGCACGATGGTCTGCGGGTTGAAGCCGTCCGAATCGGCCACCATCAGCGCATAGCGCATGGCATCGCCCTTGCCGCTGGCGGTGACATAGGCGATACGGGTCCAGAAGGCGCCGCGGACGCCGGTGATCTTTTCGTAGATGGCGTCGGCCATCTGGTGGGCAACGTCGCGCATGGCATTGCCACGGGCGGTCATCGCCAGGCCCAGCAGGCGCTCGCCCTTGGGCACGTCATACAGTTCGTATTCGACCCGGTAGGCGCCGGCACCGGCGTCCATGACCCGGCCCACCACGATGTAGTTCTGCTTCAGCGCGCGCCAGGTGGCGAACTGGATCTCGCTCCCCCGGGTCGGCTTTTCCACGATCTGCGCTTCCGGCAGGGTGCGGAACTGGCCCGAACGCTCCAGGTCGGCGCGTACCACGGCGGCGACGTCGGTCTGCGGTGCACCCGCCGACCCCTGGTAGGGCATCGGGACCACGGTGATCGGGGTTGCGGACGCATTGCCGCCGATGATGTCGATATCCAGCCCCTTCTGCTGCGCCAGGGCAGCAAAGGGCAACAACAGGGCCGCAACAACGGCAAGCCAACGAGGCATTTTCTTCATGGACCACTCAAGGGAAGGAAAACCGGAACGAGGGATAGCAGGACGGCGGTGAACCGTTTCGCAATCATGAACCAAAGGGACGTGAAAGCAGAGTCACCGCGGTACAAAACTCACATTGCATTAACGATTGGCATCCCTGCCAGTGCCCCTGCAGGATCAGGGCGAGGTAAAACCGATGTTGAGGCTGCGGTCGAACACGGCCTCGAAACCTTTATAAGGCAGCGGCTGGGCGCGCAATACCGCGCGTTCCAGCGCCGCCTTGCCGGCCGCATCGAACTGGCAGGCCGCATCCAGCTTGACGCTGACGATCGTTCCGCCCGGCAGTTGGGTGATGGCCACCCGGCAGTGCTGGCCCGATGCCATCGACGCCGGGGGCAACCAGGACGCGATGATCCGGTCCCGGATCGCCACCGCATAGGCGGTGCGCAGGCTGACCTGGCCCGGCACCGGCGCGGCATGGGCCAGCGCCGGCAGCAGCAGGGGCAGCAACAGGGCCATGGCCATCCGGGGAAGCATCGTCATCATGCGGCGCTCTGCGCAGGCAGGGCCCAAGGCCAACGGCCCGGGCTCAGTCCTGCGCGGTGAAGGTGAAGTTGATGGTGCGCTGGAAGACCGTCTCGAAGCCGCGGTACGGCAGCGGCTGGGCATTGAGCACGGCGGCCTCGATCGAGCGGCGGCCGGCCTCGTCGAACGGGCAGTCCGGGCTGACCTTGGCGCTGTTCACGGTGCCACCGGGCAGCTGCTGGATGACGATCTTGCAGCGCTGGCCGAACGGCACGTTGTCCGGGCGGGTCCACGAGGCCAGCACCTTCTGCTGGATCGCGGCGGCGTACTTGGCCTGCAGGTCGTCGCTGGTGCCGCCCGCGCCGGCCGCCGGCTTGGCGACGCCGGTCGCGCCGGTGGTGGCCGCGGTGCCGCTGGCCGCGCGCGCCGCTGCGACCTGGCGCAGCTTCTGCTCGGCCAGCTTGGCTTCCTTCTCGGCCTGCTCGCGCTTGCGCCGGATCTCGGCGATTTTCTGCTGGCGCTCGGCTTCGGCCTTGGTGTCGTTGGCCTTCTGCTGCTGGTCGGCCAGCTTCTTCTTCTCGGCCTCTTCCTGCTGCTTGGCCAGGCGCAGCTTCTGCTCGGCCTGCTCCTGGCGCTGGCGCTCGGTCAGGTCGATCTGTTCCTGGCGGCGCTTGGCTTCCTGCTCCTGCTTGGCCTTTTCGGCCGAGATCGCCAGCGCGTTGACCGCGTCCTGGTCGATTTTGTCGGGCTGGGCCACGCGTTCCTGCGCCTGTTGCTGCTGCGGGGTGGGCGCGTCCTGCGGGCGCGGCTCCTCGATCGGCTGCGGCGGCGGCACGGTGTCTTCGGGAATGGGCTCGGGCTGGGCGACCGGTTCGGGCAGGTCGGGCAGCTTTTCCGAGGCACGCAGCGCCTGGCGCGCGGCGGCCGCCTCAGACGCGGACAACTGCAGGCTGGCCTCGATTGCCGGGTCGCCGGCGGCGGCTTCGGTGGTGCGTTGCGGCGACCACAGCCAGGCGCCGATGAACACCAGCGCGAGCAGCAGGTGCACGCCAAGCGCCAGCGCGATCGGCAGACCCCACTTTTCTTCCGGCTGGCGCTGCGGTGGCAGGGCTTCAGCGTGCATCGGTCGCCAGGCCCACCTTTTCCACGTTGGCGCGCTTGATCACGTCCATCGCCGCGACCACCTTTTCATAGGCCACGGCCTTGTCGGCGGCCACGATCACGCGCAGGTTCTTGTCCTGCGCGGCCAACGCGCCCAGCTGCGCCTGCAGCTGGCCGGGGTCCATCGGGGCCGGCTCCTTGGCATCGGGCAGCTTCAGGCTGAGCTGGCCGTCCAGGCGCACCGACACGATCACCGGGTCCTGCTTGCTTTCCAGGGCCTTGGCCTGGGAGCTGGGCAGGTCGACTTCAAAGCTCAGCGTCAGCAGCGGCGCGGTGACCATGAAGATGATCAGCAGCACCAGCATGACGTCGATGTACGGCACGACGTTGATTTCGGATTTGAGCTTGCGGCGCTTGCGGCGGCCGATGGCAGCAGTCATGGCAGGGTCCTTGGTGCGGGGCGCTTACTCGTCGCCGGCGCTCTGGCGCTGCAGGATCGAGCTGAACTCTTCTGCGAAGGTTTCAAAACGGACCGACATGCGCTCCACGCGGGTGGTGAAGCGGTTGTAGGCCCACACCGCCGGGATGGCCACGAACAGGCCGATGGCGGTGGCGAACAGGGCTTCGGAGATGCCCGGGGCCACCGAGGCGATACCGGCCTGCTCACCGCTGTTGATCATGTCGTGCATGGTCACCATGATGCCGAACACGGTGCCGACCAGGCCCACGTACGGGGCGGTCGAACCGATGTTGGCCAGCAGCTCCAGGCTGCGCTCCATCTGGTCCACTTCGCGGGTGTAGGTGGTGCGCATGGCGCGCTGGGCACCTTCCAGCTGCGCGCGACCGTCCAGCCGGCGCTTGTCGCGCAGGCGGGTGAACTCGCGGAAGCCGGCTTCGAAGATCGCTTCCAGGCCGCCCACCTTGCGGTTGCGGTCGGTGGCCGAGCTGTACAGCTTGCCCAGGTCGGCGCCGGACCAGAAGCGGCTTTCGAACTCGTCGGCTTCGCGGTTGGCGGCGTTGAACACGCGCGCCTTGCGGAAGATGATCACCCAGCTGATGAACGACCCGGCCAGCAGCAGCAGCACGATGATCTTCACCGGCAGGCTGGCCTTGACCATCAGGTCCAGGTAATTGATGCCACCGCCATGCGCGGCCTGCGCAACCGTCTGCGCCGCAGCACTGGTCACTTCCTGCGGCAGCGCCTCGGTCACCGTGGCCTGCAGGGCCAGGAGCATTGCGATCATCCGTTGTTCCTCACTGTGCGGATACTTGAAGTTCGTAGGGTTTCAACGCGGCAAGGAGGACATCGTCCATGCCACGCGGTTTGAAAGTGGAGGCATCCAATGCCGCGATCCTGACCTGGGCGGTCAGCAGCGTTTCATCGCCGCGACACACGCACTGGTCGAACACCATGCTGGCGCGCTTGCACTGCACCAGCGTGGCGGTCACCTCCAGCGCATCGTCCAGCCGCGCCGGCTTGAGGAAGTCCATGGTCATCGCGCGGACCGCGAATACCAGGCCATGGTCGGTGCGCGTGCGCTCCTGGCCAAAGCCCAATGCCCGCATCCATTCGGTCCGTGCCCGCTCCATGAAGGCCACGTAGCGTGCGTGGTAGACCACGCCGCCAGCGTCGGTATCTTCCCAGTAAATGCGTGTCGGCCAACTGAACCGGGGCTCAATTTCCATCAATGGCCTCGGCAAACAGATCGGCCGGCGGGTTTTTCGGCTTCAGCCCCATGTGCCGGTAGGCCTTGTGGGTGCACATGCGGCCGCGCGCGGTGCGGATCAGGAAGCCCTGCTGGATCAGGTAGGGCTCGACCACGTCTTCCAGCGTGCCGCGCTCTTCGGACAGGGCCGCGGCCAGCGACTCGATGCCCACCGGACCGCCGTCGAAGTAGTCGACCATGGTCCGCAGCATGCGGCGGTCCAGCTCGTCGAAGCCTTCCGGGTCCACCTTGAGCATCTGCATGGCTGCCTGCGCCACGTCCTGGTCGATATGGCCGGCGGCCTTGACCTGGGCGTAATCGCGCACGCGGCGCAGCAGGCGGTTCGCGATACGCGGGGTGCCGCGCGAGCGCCGCGCGATTTCGGCCGCGCCTTCGGCGGTGCAGTCGATGTTGAGGATGGCGGCCGAGCGACGGACGATCTTGGTCAGCTCTTCCGGGGTGTAGAACTCCAGCCGGTGCACGATGCCGAAGCGGTCGCGCAGCGGCGCGGTCAGCAGCCCGGCACGGGTGGTGGCCCCGATCAGGGTGAACGGCGGCAGGTCGATCTTGATCGAGCGGGCGGCGGGGCCCTCGCCGATCATGATGTCGATCTGGAAATCTTCCATCGCCGGGTACAGCACTTCCTCGACCACGGGCGAGAGGCGGTGGATTTCGTCGATGAACAGCACGTCGTGCGGCTGCAGGTTGGTCAGCAGCGCGGCCAGGTCGCCGGCCTTTTCGATCACCGGGCCGGAGGTGACCCGCAGGGCCACGCCCAGCTCATTGGCGATCACGTGGCTCAGGGTGGTCTTGCCCAGCCCGGGCGGGCCGAAGATCAGCACGTGGTCGAGCGCGTCGCCACGTGCCTTGGTCGCCTCGATATAGATCGACAGCTGCTCGCGCACCGGCGCCTGGCCCAGGTAGTCGGCCATGCGCTTGGGGCGGATGCTGGCGTCGGTGCCCTCGTCTTCACGGGTGGCACCGGCACCGATGATGCGGTCGTCTGTCATGCGGCAATTATGCGGCAAAAGGGCCGCGATCCGCGCCCCGGTAGTGCCGGCCGCTGGCCGGCTCCACGCGATCCACGCTCCCGGTAGTGCCGGCCGCTGGCCGGCTCCACGCGATGCAGGGGTCATGGGGAGCCGGCCAGCGGCCGGCACTACCGGGAACGCGTCGGAGGGGCACGCCGAAGGCGCGGGGATCAGGTGGAATGCGCCCGGGTCCCAAGGTTTGCGAAGCAAACCTTGGGCCGCAGGTGGCGATCTGACGCAGTCAGATCTCCACCTGCGCCCCAAGCTCCACGAGCCGGTTGCCCGGAATCCGGAAGAACCCGGTTGCCGGGGCGGCATTGCGGTGCATGAGCGCGAACAGCTTGTCGCGCCAGATCGGCATGCCCCGGTTGGCGGTGGCCACGATGGTCTCGCGGCTGGCGAAGAAGGTGGTGTCCATCGGGTCGAAATAGATCCCGCCGTGGTCGCACGAGCGCATCAGCGCCAGCGGCACGTCCGGGGTTTCCATGAAGCCGAAGCGCACGTAGATGCGGTAGAACTCATCGCCCACCGACTCGATCTTCAGGCGCTGGCCCTCCGGGGCGTATGGCACCGGCAGGGTCACCACGTGCAGGAACACGTTGCGCTCGTGCAGCACCTTGTTGTGCTTGAGGTTGTGCATCAGCGCATGCGGGGCCACGGTGGGGTCGGCGGTGAGGAACACCGCGGTGCCTGGCACCCGTACCGGCGGGGCCAGCATCAGCCCGGGCAGGAAGGTGTCGATGCGGATGCCGTCCTTGCGGATCTCATCGCGGAGCAGCTCGCGGCCGCGCCGCCAGGTGCGCATCATGGTGAACAGCACGATGCCCAGCACTACCGGGAACCAGGCGCCCTGCAGCAGCTTGGCGCCGTTGGCGATCACAAAGCCCAGGTCGATGATGAAGAACACCACGCACAGCGGGATGATCCAGTAGCGCGAGGTCGGCCACAGCGCGCGGGCCACCAGGGCCAGCAACAGGGTATCGATCAGCATGGTCGCCGACACCGAGATGCCGTAGGCCACGGCCAGGTTGGACGAACTGCGGAAGGCCAGCACCAGCCCGATCACCATCACAGCGATGCCCCAGTTGATGCCCGGGATGTAGATCTGGCCGATGGTGTCGTGGGAGGTGTGGGTGATGCGCATGCGCGGGATGTAGCCCAGCTGCATGGCCTGGCGCGAGACCGAGAAGGCGCCGGTGATCACCGACTGCGAGGCGATCACCGCGGCCATGGTGGCCAGGATGATCATCGGGTACAGCGCCCAGTCGGGCACGGCCTCGAAGAACGGGTTCTTCACCGCCTCGGGGTTGTTGAGGACCAGCGCGCCCTGCCCCAGGTAGTTCAGCACCAGGCACGGCAGCACGAAGAAGTACCAGGCATGGCGGATCGGCTTCGCCCCGAAGTGGCCCATGTCGGCGTACAGCGCCTCGCCACCGGTGACCGCCAGGACCACCGCGCCCAGGATGAAGATGCCGTGCCAGCCGTGCTCCATGAAGAAACGGAGCGCCCACATGGGGTTGAAGGCCTTGAGCACTTCCGGCGCATCGACGATGTTCCAGATGCCGATCGCCGCCAGCGAAATGAACCAGATCGAGGTGATCGGCCCGAACAGCTTGCCGATCTTCTCGGTGCCAAAGCGCTGCACCGCAAACACCGCCAGCAGCACCACCACGGTGATCGGCACGATGAACGCATGCAGCCCGGGCGCGGCGACCTCCAGGCCTTCGACCGCACCCAGCACCGAGATGGCCGGGGTGATCACCCCGTCGCCGAAGAACAACGAGGCCCCGAAGATGCCCAGGATGCCCACCACGTAGGCCGAGCGCGAGCCATGCCGCAGGGTGCGCTGGGTCAGCGCCATCAGCGCCATGATGCCGCCCTCGCCCTCGTTGTCGGCGCGCATGATGATGGTGACGTACTTGAGCGTGACCACGATGTTCAGCGCCCAGAACGCCAGCGACAGCACGCCCAGGACGGTGTCGTGGTCGCTGTTGAGGCCGTAATGCGGCGAGAACGCTTCCTTCAACGTGTACAGCGGGCTGGTGCCGATGTCGCCGAACACCACGCCGATGGCGCCGATCATCAGGGCCATGCCGCCGGCCGCCGGCGCGTGGCCGTGCGCGGCGTGGCCGTTGTCGTGCTGGGTGGAAGAGGTGGACATGGTGCTCCGGGCGGACGCGGTCGGTATCAGGAAGAAGGCAGCGCGCGGGTCAGCGCAGCGCGGCCTGCAGGGCCTTGCGGATGACGGTGGCGACATCGTCGCCCTCGGCGTTGGCATCGCGCGCCATGCGCGCCGCCTCGGCCGGCTTGTAGCCCAGCTGCTGCAGGGCCACGGTGGCCTCGGAGACCGGGTCGGTGGCCGGCGCGGCACCGGCCAGGGGCGCACCGCCCCCGCCGAAGTTGGCCGCGCGGTCGCGCAGCTCCAGCACCATGCGCTCGGCGGTCTTCTTGCCGATGCCGGGAATGCGGGTCAGCGCAGTGATGTCACCGGCCTGCAACATGCGCGCGAACTCGTCCACGCTCACCCCCGACAGCACCGCCAGCGCGATCTTGGCGCCGATCCCGCTGACCTTCTGCACGTCGCGGAACAGGCGGCGCTCGCCCTCGCGCAGGAAGCCATACAGCGACACGCTGTCTTCCTTCTGCGCGTAGTGGGTGAACAGGGTGACCTCGCGGCCCAGCTCGGGCAGGTCGTAGAAGGTGCTCATCGGCGCCTCCAGCTCGTAACCGACGCCATTGACGTCGATGAGCAGCCACGGCGGCGCCTTGTAGGCCACGATCCCGCGCAGACGACCAATCATGCAGCTTTCCTCATTTGCGGCTCCAGGCCATGCGGGCGTTGACGCCCAGGCGTTGCGCCGTTGCCCGTACGTGGGCGTGGGTGATGGCCACGGCCAACGCATCGGCGGCGTCGGCCTGCAGCTTGGTTTTCAGGTTGAGCATGAGCCCGACCATGTGTTGGACCTGTTGTTTTTCCGCGCCACCGCGGCCGACCACGGCCAGCTTGATTTCGGTGGCCGCGTACTCGCTGACCGGCAGGTCGCGCATGACCACGGCCGAGATGGCCGCGCCGCGGGCCTGGCCCAGCTTCAGGGCCGAGTCGGGGTTGCGCGCCATGAACACTTTTTCGATCGCCACTTCGTCGGGGCGGTATTCCTCGACCAGGGCATTCAGGCCCAGCACCAGCAGCTTCATGCGCTGCGGGAAATCGTCGGCGCCCAGCAACACCAGCGGCAGGTGGTGCACGTGCACGACCTTGCCGGTGGCATCCACGTCAATGATGCCCACCCCGGTGCGTTGCGAACCGGGGTCGATGCCGAGGATGCGGGTCATGCGGCACGCACGCGGCCGGGCAGGACCCGGAACGGAGCAGTGCGGCGGCGATGGCAGGGAACGGCGGGAGTCATCATGGTCCGCATTGTCCGCCCACCGGTCGCCAAAGGCGACCGGCAGCGCGTCCGGTCAGGCGTAGGCGTCCGCGCCGAGGTCGGCGTTGGAGAACACGTCCTGCACGTCGTCCAGGTCTTCCAGCATGTCCAGCAGCTTCTTGACCTGCAGGGCGGTGTCGCCTTCGACCTTGATGTCGTTGTCGGCGCGGAAGGTCAGTTCGGCGTGGTCCGGGGTCAGCTTGGCCGCTTCCATGGCGTCCTTGACCGCGTGGTAGCTGTCGGCGGCGGTCAACACGTCGATCGCGCCGTCTTCCGGGTACACCACGATGTCGTCCGCGCCGGCCTCGATGGCCGCCTCGGTGATGGTCTCTTCATCGGCGCCGGCGGCGAAATGCAGCACGCCCACGCGCTTGAACATGAAGGCCACCGAGCCTTCGGTGCCCATGTTGCCGCCGCACTTGCTGAACGCGTGGCGGACATCGGCCACGGTGCGCACGCGGTTGTCGGTCAGGCAGTCCACGATCACGGCCACGCCACCGGGGGCATAGCCCTCGTAGCGGATCTCTTCGTATTCCACGCCTTCCAGTTCGCCGGTGGCCTTCTTGATGGCGCGCTCGATCACGTCCTTGGACATGTTCGAGGCCAGGCCCTTGTCCATGGCAACCCGCAGGCGCGGGTTGTTGTTGGGGTCCCCTCCACCGCCGCGCGCGGCAACGCCGATCTCGCGGATGATCTTGGTGAAAATCTTGCCGCGCTTCGCGTCAGACGCGTTTTTGCGGTTCTCGATCGAGGGACCTCTACCCATGGGTATTACCGTGCTTGCATGAGGAACAGGGCGCGGATTCTACCTGATCGCCCGCCGCGACCGTGTTAGTCGTGGCCGGGGGGCCGCCCGGGCTCAGGCGGCGTGGGCGGCGCGGTCGGGCCGGAAGCGGCCATCGCGCAGGAACGCGGCGGTCTGGCGCGCGGCCTCGGGGGAAAACACCAGCCCGCTGTGGCTCGCCGGGACCACGCAATGGTCGGCCAGGCCCGGCAGGTGGGTCTCATCCAGCGCCACGGTGCCGTCGGAGGCCTCGCCGATGGCGCCCAGCAGGCTGCCCAGGCCATGCGGGACCGAGCCGGCAATCAATCCCACCTGCGCCCTGCCCTCCCAAGCCGGCAGGCCGTCGAGCAGCAGGTCGCTGCTGCGGCCGAGCGCCAGCGACCAGCCATGCTCGGCCAGCGACCGGGCGGTGCCGCTGCCGCGCAACGGCGAACCCAGGCAGACCACCCGCGACACCGGCAGGTCCGGCTGCTGGCGCAATGCCTCCAGCGCCACCAGCCCGCCCAGGCTGTGCCCGACCAGCGACACCGGGCCGCTGTCCTTGAGACGTTCCAGCAGTTGCGGCACCGCCACGTCGGGACCGCCGAAGACGCTGGAATAGCCGAAGGTGTCCACGCTGAAGCCACGCGCGCGCAGCCGCCAGGCCAACGGGCCAACCCACGCGCGGGCATTCCAGATGCCGTGAAGCAGTAAAACAGGGGGATTCATGCACTCAGCCTAGCCGGTTGGCTTGGGACCTGCGGGAGAAAACACGGCCATTAGACGAATAGACCGTGCAACGGCGGGTGAAGCCGTTGCGGTCCAGTGCGATGGAGGGGGAAATGGGCCGGGCGCTCAGCGCGCCGGGCCGGCCGGTCGGCGCAGGATGAATTCCAGGTCGCGCACGCTGCCGACCGGGAATTCGTAGCTACCCACCTTGTTGAAGCCGTAGCGGGCATAAAAACGCTGCGCGCCGAAGTTCTCCGACCACACGCCCAACCATAGGGTGTGCGGGCCGTCGCGTTCGAGCCAGTCCAGCGCCGTTTCCAGCAACCGGCTGCCCCAGCCGCAGCTCTGTTCGTCCTTGATCAGGTACAGGCGCTTGAGTTCGCGATCGCCCGGCTGCACGTCCGGGTGCGGCAGGCCACAGGGGCCGGCCGCGGCATGGCCAACCGCCACGCCGTCCCGTTCCAGCAGCCACACCGCGTAGTCCGGGTGGGCCAGGATGGTGTGCTGGCGGTCGACCGCATAGGCCTCGTCGAGGAAGTTCTGCAGGTCCTGCGCAGGATAGAGATGGCCGAAGGTTTCCACGAAGGTACGCGTGGCCAGCACCGACAGGGTCGGTGCATCGTCAACGGTGGCGCGGCGGATGGTGTACATGGCGGGCGTCCGGGCAGGCCTCAGGCCTGCGCTCCGTGGGGGGCGTCTTCTTCCTCGTCGCCCTCCTCTTCGTCCTCGTCCTCGTACTCTTCCTCGTCCTCTTCGCCTTCTTCTTCCTCTCCCTCGTCGTCTTCCTCGTCGAGGTCGTCTTCGTCTTCTTCGTAGTCTTCCACGCCGAAGTCCTCGCCATCCCAGCGACCTTCGCCGTCATGCACGAAGGTCAGGGCCATCGCGGCGGGACTGGTACCCACGCGCACCAGCCAGCCACCGAACACGCGGGCGCGTTCGGTTACCAGGGCGGCGTCGGCGCCTTCATTGCCCAGCTTTTCCCATTCCAACGAAAACGCGAATTCGCTCATTGCAGGATCTCCGGGGTTTGGTGGGGCTTGCCGGGCAGAGCCCGGCACTACGTTGGCGGGGTCAGGCCTTGCGCGGGCGAACCTGGATGTGCACTTCGGCCAGCTGCTCGTCCGGGATCGGCGACGGGGCGCCGGTCATCAGGCACTGCGCGCCGGTGGTCTTCGGGAACGGAATGACGTCGCGGATCGACTCGGTGCCGGCCATCAGCGCGGCGATGCGGTCGATGCCGAAGGCGATGCCACCGTGCGGCGGCGCGCCGAAGCGCAGCGCATCGAGCAGGAAGCCGAACTTGGCCTCGGCCTCTTCGGCACCGATGCCCAGCAGGTCGAACACCGTGCTCTGCATGTCCGAGCGGTGGATACGGATCGAACCGCCGCCGATCTCGTTGCCGTTGAGCACCATGTCATAGCCGCGCGACACGGCGGTCTTGGCGTTGGCGCGCAGGTCGGCGATGTCGTCCACCGCCGGAGCGGTGAAGGGGTGATGCAGGGCGACGTAGCGCTGGGCTTCGTCGTCGTACTCGAACATCGGGAAGTCGGTGACCCACAGCGGCGCCCACCCGGCAGCGACCAGGTTGAAGTCCTTGCCGGCCTTCAGGCGCAGCGCGCCCATGAAGTCGGACACCTTGTTGTAGCCACCGGCGCCGAAGAACACGATGTCGCCGTTACCGGCGCCGACGTGGGCCACCAGCGCGGCGAAGGCCTCTTCGCTGAAGAACTTGGCGATCGGCGAGCTGACTTCGCCGGTGTCGCCGATCTTGATGTAGGCCAGGCCCTTGGCGCCGTACTTGGCGGCATGCGCGGCGTACTCGTCGATCTGCTTGCGGCTCAGCGTGGCACCGCCGGGGATGCGCAGCGCGGCCACGCGGCCGTCGGCATCATTGGCGGCGGCGGTGAACACCGGGAACTCACTGGTCTTGACCAGTTCGGCCACGTCCACCAGCTCCAGCGCGATGCGCAGGTCCGGCTTGTCCGAC
Organism: Stenotrophomonas rhizophila; assembly: GCF_000661955.1. Lineage (NCBI taxonomy): Bacteria > Pseudomonadati > Pseudomonadota > Gammaproteobacteria > Lysobacterales > Lysobacteraceae > Stenotrophomonas > Stenotrophomonas rhizophila. The sequence continues at coordinate 1,089,343 of NZ_CP007597.1, read as the reverse complement.
CCGAAGCGACGCATCGCCTCGGCCCAGGTCAGGCGCGGGAAGCTGGCGGCCAGTTCCACGTCCACCACTTCCTTGAAGATGGCGCGGATCATGTCTTCGACGAAGTCCTGCACGTCGCGCTCGCGCACGAAGGCGAACTCCATGTCCAGCTGGGTGAATTCCAGCTGGCGGTCGGCGCGCAGGGCCTCGTCGCGGAAGCAGCGCGCGATCTGGTAGTAGCGGTCGAAGCCGGCCACCATCAGGATCTGCTTGAACAGCTGCGGGCTCTGCGGCAGGGCGTAGAACTCGCCCGGGTGCATGCGCGCGGGCACCAGGAAGTCGCGGGCGCCTTCCGGGGTGGCCTTGGTCAGGATCGGGGTTTCGATGTCCTGGAAGCCGGTGGCGTCCAGGTGACGGCGCAGCGCCTGCACCAGCTTGATGCGGGTACGCTGCATGCGCTGCATTTCCGGGCGGCGCAGATCCAGGTAACGGTACTTCAGGCGGGTTTCCTCGCCCGGGTTCTCGTGGGCGTGGAACGGCAGCGGCTCGGCCTTGTTGAGGATGGTGATGGCCGTGGCGATCACTTCCACCTTGCCGGTGCGGATTTTGTCGTTGACCGCATGACGCGCGCGCACCACGCCTTCCACCTGCAACACGTCCTCGTAGCCCAGGCTGGCGGCCACGGCGAACACGGCCGCGTTGTCGACTTCCACCGTCACCTGCACGATGCCTTCATGATCGCGCAGATCGATGAAGCACACGCCGCCCTGGTTGCGGGCAACGTCGGTCCAGCCGGCGAGGGTAACGGTTTGGCCAATCAGGGTCTCATCGACCAGGCCACAGAAGTGGGTACGCATGGGGGTAAAGCTCCGCAGGAGAATGCCGGCACCAGGTTGCGCCGGACAGCCCTTTATTCTGCGGCGTAGCCTGCGCCGGGGCAAATGGGCCGTGGCCCGCCCCCCGCCCCGCCCGCCCCTGCGGCCCCGCCCGGCGGGCATCACGCGCCGTGAACCCGGCCCGTTCCTATAGTCCGCGCACCAACGACCGCAAGGGGATGTCGCCATGAACCGTCGCCTCACCGTTGTCTGCCTGGCCCTGGCGCTGGGCTGTAGCGCCCCGGCCGCCCAGGCCCAGATGAGCACCCGCGCCTACGCCCCCGAGAACCTGTCGCAGCTGTCCTCCAGCGACCGCTCGCGGGTGATCACCCAGGAATATGCCGATCAGTCCAATGGCCGCCGCATTCCCGACGACCAGCTGCGCTTCTACCTGGCCCAGGTCAATTCGGGCTGGGGCTTCTCGCGGATCAAGCAGGACATCGCCACCTCGTTGCGCGGCAGCGGCGGCGGTGGGGGCTGGAACGGTGGCGGCGGGGGCAACAACGGCGGCACCGTGCGCTGCGAGAGCCAGAACAACCGCGAGCGGGTCTGCAACACCGGCTGGCGCAGTGCCCAGCTGTCGCGGCAGATCTCCGGCTCGGCCTGCCAGGAAGGGCGCACCTGGGGCTCGCGCAACGGCACCGTGTGGGTCACCGGCGGCTGCCGCGCCGAGTTCGTCGAAGGGCGCGGCAACGGCGGCAACTGGGGCGGTGGCGGCGGCAGCACCGGCGGCACCATCCGCTGTGAAAGCCAGGACAACCGCGAGCGCAGCTGCAACACCGGCTGGCGCAACGCCACCCTGGTCCGGCAGATCTCGGGCTCGGCCTGCGTGGAAGGCCAGACCTGGGGCGTGCGCAATGGCGCGGTATGGGTCAACCGCGGCTGCCGTGGCGAGTTCGCCGAGGCCCGCGGCGGCTGGGGCGGCGGTAACGGCGGGGGCAACAGCAATTACAGCGTGACCTGCAGCAGCAACAGCAACCGCCAGCAGACCTGCGCCTGGGACGCCCGCCAGGGCCGCCCGGTGCTGCAGCAGCAGCTGTCCGGCAGCGCCTGCGTGGAAGGCCGCAGTTGGGGCTATACCAACAGCAGCCTGTGGGTCAGCAACGGCTGCCGCGCCCGGTTCGGGGTGCGGTAGACGCATCAACGGGTAGTGCCGGCCGCTGGCCGGCAACCTCGTGAACCCGTGGCAGGGCCGCAAACCGCAGCGGGGCAGAGCCCCGCTCTACGCGGCGGCGAACGGGCGCCCCCCGCACGAAACGGTAGTGCCGGCCGCTGGCCGGCAACCCCATCAATCCGTGGCAGGTGCGCAAACCGCAGCGGGGCAGAGCCCCGCTCTACGGGGTGCTGCCCCACGGCGCGGGCGGCAGCGCCACTGGCTTGCTCAGGTCGAACTCGACCTGGAAGCGGCGACCGCCCGGGCGGGTGAGTTCGTAGATGAAGCGCTGGTCCGGCTCGATGTCCATCGCCCAGGTGTTGTGCACGGACGGCAGCATGTCGGCTTTGCGGAACATCGCCACCGAATCGGCATCCACCGGGAAGCTCTGGCGCTGCGCGGTACCCGGTGGCTTGCTGTCACCGCCGTACATGGTCACCGCATCGGGGCTGCCGTCCTGGTGGCGGTGATCGTGCTTCAGGCGCAGGCCGGTCTCGGTGCGGCTGATCACCCAGGTGCGCGAATGATCGTCGCCGACATGGAACGGAATGCGTAGCCCGTGTGCGGGATCGTCGCACCCGCGCACGTGCATCACCAGCCGCTTGCCCTCGAAGGGGTCGGGTGCATCGGTGCGCGGTTCGTTGGCGATCACCTTGCCTTCGTACGCCTTGCCGCAATGGGCGGCGACCGCGGCAAGGAATGCATCGGCCGGTGCATTGGCTACGTCGTGAGCCACGCTGTCCTGCCGCCCACCGCAGGCGGCGAGCAACAACGCAATGGCGAGCGGTGCAACAACGTTGGGAACATTCATCGCCCTACCCTAGCCTGCATGCACAGGCAGTGCAAACGCGCGGGCGTGGCTGCAACCAGGGCTTCATCGTGGCTGTGTTACGGTAGATCAGGTGTTGTTTACTGCCTTCCCACCCAGGCCGCGCGCATGCTGCGGCTGACCGCCCTGCTCACCGGCGTCGCGCTGCTGCTCACCGGCAGCGGGCTTCTGGGCACCCTGCTGGCGGTGCGCGGCGGCCAGGCCGGCTTCGGTGCCGGCACGCTGGGGCTGGTGATGTCCGGGTATTTCGCCGGCTTCTTCATCGGTACCTTTTTCGCGCCTTCGCTGATCGGCCGCATCGGGCATATCCGTGCGTTCGCGTTCTTCGCCGCCCTCGCGGCGATTGCCGTGCTGCTGCATCCCCTCTGGCTGCATCCCGTCGCCTGGGGCGTGCTGCGCATTGCCACCGGCATCGCGCTGGTGGGGCTGTATACGGTGATCGAGAGCTGGCTCAACGCCGAGCCCGATCCGGCCCGGCGCAGCCGCGCGTTCTCGCTGTACATGGTGGTCAATCTTTCTGCGCTGGCGCTGGGCCAGGTGCTGCTGATGCTGGGCGATGCCAGCGCGATGGCGATGTTCATGCTGACCGCGATCCTGATCTGCGCGGCGGTGTTGCCGGTGACTGCCACCCGGCTGCGTCAACCGGACGTGCCGGTCGTATCGCGGCTCACCCTGGGCCGGCTGTATGCGATGGCGCCGGTGGCCACCGTGGCGGCGGGCCTGTCCGGGCTGGCGATGGGTGCCTTCTGGGGCCTGCTGCCGGTGTATGCCGGTGCGGTGGGCCTGGATGGCAATGGCGTGGCGCTGTTCATGCTCACCGCGATCCTGGGCGGTGCGTTGCTGCAGTGGCCGCTGGGCCATATCAGCAACGGCCACGATCGCCGCAGCGGGCTGGTGGCGCTGAGCCTGGCCGCCGCCGGCATCGCGGTGGTGGCGTCGCTGCCGATGATCCAGTTGCAGACGCACCTGCTGTTTGGGCTGTTCTTCTGCTACGGCGGGCTGGCCTTCGCGCTGTATCCGTTCGCGGTGGCGCACATGCTGGACTACCTGCCGCGCCAGCACCTGCTGTCGGGTTGTTCCAGCCTGCTGCTGGTGCACGGCGTGGGCGCGGCCTTGGGCCCGGCGCTGGCCGGCGCGGCCATGCAGCGCTTCGGTCCCGCCGCGCTGCCGCTGTATTTCGCCGTGGTGCTGATGGTGCTGGCGCTGTTCACCGGCGCGCGCCTGCTGCGGTTCCAGCGGGTGCGCACGCATCCGGTCGGGTTCCGGCTGATGCTGCGTACCACGCCGTCGGCATTGGAGCTGATGCCCGAGACCGACCTTGAGGCGCCGCCCGACACCCCCTATTCCCCTCATTCCGATAAGGAAGCCCATTGACTGTATCGACACCCTCTCTCTCCACTCCGACCCGTACACCGCCGGCCACGCCGGCCCCGCAGCTGATTCTGGCCACCGACCTGGATGGCACTTTCCTTGCCGGCGATGCCGCCGCGCGCCACCGGTTGTACCGGCTGGTTGACCAACACCCCGGCATCGCCCTGATCTTCATCACCGGCCGCGGCCTGGAAGCGGTGATGCCGCTGCTCTCCGACCCGGCGATCCCGCGCCCGGACTACGTGGTCTGCGATGTCGGCGCGACCGTGGTGGATGGCCACACGCTGCAGCCCCTGCAGCCGCTGCAGTCGATGATCGATGCGCACTGGCCCGGCGAACACGTGGTGGCCGCGGCGATGCGCCCGTTCACCGCGCTGCAGCGCCAGGACGTGCCGCAGGAACGACGCTGCTCGTATTTCTGCGATCCCCAGACGCTGGCGCCGCTGCGCGCGCAGATCCAGGCCGCCGCCCAGGCGCTGGGCTGCGACGTGCTGTATTCGGCTGACCGCTACCTGGACATCCTGCCGCCGGACACCGACAAGGGCCGCACCCTGGCCGCGCTTGCGCGCCTGCTGGACCTGCCGCGCGAGCGCATCCTGGTGGCTGGCGACACCCTCAATGACCTGTCGATGTACACCGCCGGCTTCCGCGGCGTGTGCGTGGGCGATTCCGAGCCGGCGCTGACCGAGGCGACCGCCACGCTGGCCACCACCTTCCACGCGCAGGCGCCGGGGTGTGGCGGCATCCTGGAGGCGATCGAGCACTTCGCGCTGCTCGCCGACGATGACCGCTACCTGTACCCGCCCAAGCAGGCCCGCGCCGCCGGCGCTGACCTGGTGATGGTCTACCACCGCCTGCCCTTCGACGAAGTGATGGAGAACGGCGTGCTGGTGCAGCGCCCGCCGCGCTCGCCCAACGGCATCATTCCCTCGCTGCTGAGCTTCTTCGAAGGCGGCCAGAAAGGCTCCTGGGTGGCATGGGGCATCGACGATCCCAAACGCGGCCCGTTCCAGACCCACCTGGCGGTGGACGCCGAGCGCTACCCCACCCTCACCGCCGCGCGGGTGCCGTTGAGCCGGCAGGAAGTGGACATCTTCTACAAGCGCTTCTCCAAGGAAGCGTTCTGGCCGATGCTGCATGTGTTCTGGGAACGCGCGAAGTTCCGCGAGGACGACTGGCAGGTGTTCCTGAAGGTCAACCGCAAGTTCGCCGAGGCCACTGCCGCCGAAGCCGCGCACGGGGCCACGGTGTGGATCCACGACTACAACCTGTGGATGGTGCCGGCCACGCTGCGCGAACTGCGCCCGGACCTGAAAATCGCCTTCTTCCACCACACCTACTTCCCGTCGGCGGATGTGTTCAACGTGGTGCCGTGGCGCCGCGAGATCATCGGCAGCCTGCTGTCGTGCGACTACATCGGCTTCCATATTCCGCGCCAGGTGGAGAACTTCGTGGACGTGGTACGCGGCGCCGTGCCGGCCGAGCGCCTGGCATGGGAAAGCTGCGCCCCGCGCTTCCTCACCTATGGCTGCGCGGTGGGGCTGGACACCATGACCACGCGCCTGCGCGTGGGCGACCGTGAAATCGCGCTGGGCGCGCACCCGGTGGGCACCGACCTGCGCCGCATCCATAACGTGCTGGCGCGCAGCGATGTGCGCAATGACATCTTCAAGCTGCGCCGCGAGATCGGGGCACGCAAGCTGGTGCTGTCGGTGGAGCGGCTGGACTACACCAAGGGCACGCTGGCCAAGCTGGAGGCCTTCGAACGCCTGCTGGAACAGCATCCCGAACGCCAGGGCAAGGTGACCTTGTTGATGGTGTGCGTGCCGGCCGCACGCGAAATGACCGTGTACCGCACGCTGCAGAACCAGATCGAACAGGCGGTGGGACGCATCAACGGCCGCTTCTCACGACTGGACTGGACGCCGGTGCGGTTCTTCGCACAGGCCCTGCCGTTTGAGGAGGTGGTGGCGCACTACGCAGCGGCGCAGGTGATGTGGATCACGCCGTTGCGCGATGGCCTGAATCTGGTGGCCAAGGAGTTCGTGGCCACCCACGGCATCGAAGGCAGCAGCGGCGTACTGGTGCTCAGCGAGTTCGCCGGTGCGGCAGCGGAGTTGAAGGGCGCGGTGCTGACCAACCCGCACGATCCGGCCGACCTGACCGCCGGCCTGCTGCAGGCGTTGTCGATGCCCGAGGAAGAAGCCACCGGGCGCATGCGGCAGCTGTTCGGCAGCGTGGAGTATTACGACGTGGATCGTTGGGGGCGCGAGTTCCTGGAGGCGGTGCGCGGTTGAGGGGTAGAGCCGGGCTCTGCCCGGCTGCCATTGAATCCGGCATTGCGTGCAGCCGACCAACGGTCGGCTCTACCGGGGGATGTGCTGTTCGGCGATGACGGCTACCTGGCGCAGTACGTCGTTGCGGCCGGCATCATCGAGGCGGGCGCCTTGCAGGTAGCTGGTGAGCACCCACGGTGCGCCGCCGGCCAGTGGCCAGAGGATGGCGATGTCGTTGGTGGTGTCTTCGCCATTGCTGCCGGTCTTGTCGCCTACCCGCCATGCCTTGGACAAGCCGGCGCGCAGGCGCGCATCACCGGTTTCGTTGTCGATCAGCCAGTCGGCCAGTTGCTGGCGCGAGGCCGGCTGCAGCCGCTCGCCCAGCACCAGCCGCTGCAGGCTGGCGGCCATCGCGGCGGGGCTGGTGGTATCGCGCGGGTCGCCGGGGGCGAACAGGTTCACGTCCGGCTCGTAACGGTCGTTGCGGGTCACGTCATCACCGCTGGCGCGCAGAAACGCGGTCACGCCGGCCGGGCCGCCCACCACACGCAGGAGCAGGTTGGCGGCCGGGTTGTCGCTGGTGACCATGGTGGCGCGGCACAGGTCGCGCACGGTGACGTCCTTCCCCACGTGGCGGGCGGTCAGCGGTGCATGCGACAGCAGGTCCTGCGTGGTCATGGCCAGGCGCCGGTCCAGCGAGAGTTTTCCCTGGTCTGCCAACCGCAGCACGGTCGCGCACAGCGCGAACTTGAACGTGCTGCACATCGGGAACCGCTCGTCCTGGCGGTGGCCGATACGCTGGCCGTTGCCGGTATCCAGCAGCGTGACGCCGAGGCGGCCGCCACTGGCCGCTTCAAGCGCGGCGAAGTTGCGGGCGGTGGACCGGGGCGCTGCCGCCACGGCGGGGGTCTTCGCAAACGTACTGGCGGCCAGCGCCGAGAGGGCGGCAGCGCCGGTCCATTGCAGGAAATGACGTCGAGCGAGCATGCGGATCCTCCGTGGCAAAGGCAGAGTATTGCCAGTGCCTCACCCGGCCCACCAGCAACCATTTTCAGCGGAAGACATAACGTGACCTAATGCGTGTCGATTGCGACAAAGGATGACGCCACGGGAAAACCGCCTCTGCATTCACTCCACGCGGCATACGCGCCGCAGGAATGCGATGATCCCATCACTCCAGCTCACGGCTCCCCTGCATGCTCCGCCCCCAGTTGCCGCTCAATGCCCTGCGCGCCTTCGAGGCCGCCGCCCGCCACCAGAACTTCACCCGGGCCGCGCTGGAGCTGTGTGTCAGCCAGGCCGCGCTCAGCCACCAGATCCGGGCGCTGGAAGACCGGCTCGGGGTGTCGCTGTTCAATCGCCTGCCGCGCGGGGTGGCGCTTACCGATGAAGGCGCGCGGCTGTACCCGGTGCTCAACGAGGCCTTCGACCGCATCGCGGTGAGCCTGGACCGGTTCGTCGGGGGACACTTCCGCGACGTGCTCGGGGTCGGCGTGGTGGGCACGTTCGCCACCGGCTGGCTGCTGCCGCGGCTGGCCGATTTTTCCGCGCGCCATGCCGATATCGACCTGCGCGTGCAGACCCACAACAACCGCATCGACCTGGCCGGCGAAGGCCTGGACCTGGCGATCCGGTTTGGCGATGGCGACTGGCAGGGCCAGGTGAGCACGCCGGTGCTGGACGCTCCGTTCGCGCCGCTGTGCGCGCCGGCCCTGGCGCGTACGTTGCGCGACCCGCGCGACCTGGCCAACGTGGCGTTGCTGCGGTCGTACCGCAGTGACGAATGGCCGCGCTGGCTGCAGGCAGCCGGCGTGGCCGAGCTGGAAGCACGCGGCCCGGTGTTCGATTCGTCGCTGACGTTGGCCAGTGCAGCAGCGTCCGGTGCGGGCGTGGCGCTGCTGCCGTTGAAGATGTTCGAGCAGGACCTGGCGCAGGGGCGATTGGTCCAGCCGTTCGCGCGGACCCTGGATCTTGGGCGATATTGGCTGACGCGCCTGCGCTCACGCGCCGAAAGCGATGCGGCGCGGCGGTTCCGGGAATGGCTGGAGGCGCAGGACGGCGCGGCGTGAATCCCGCGTAGAGCCGGGCCCTGCCCGGCTTGCCTGACGGAAAGGCGCACCCACCGGCGTCCCGTTTTTGCGCGTCCCGGTGAAGCAGCCGGGCAGAGCCCGGCTCTACGCGGCTTGCCCGATGCAGGCACCCGCCGGCACCGCTTGCCCGGTAGATGCCGACCGTTGGTCGGCATGCCGTTTACGCGTCCAGCAGTTCCATCCAGGTCTGCTCGGCCTTGCTGAGCAGCGTGGCGGTGGCCTCGCGGTCGCGGCCGAGCACGGCCATGCGGGTGCTGTCGGCGTAGTTGGACGGATCAGCCAGCTGCCGGTCCAGATCCGCCAGCAAGGCTTCCAGTTCGCCCACTTTGGCTTCGGCCGCAGCCAGCTTGTGCGGATTGACCGGCTTCTTCGGCGGCAGCGGCGGGGTCGGCGGCACCGGTTCCGGCGCGGCGGCGGCCATCTTCTGCTTGGTGCCCTGCGCGGCGGGACGGGAGCGCAGCCACGCCGCGTAGGCATCCAGGTCGCCGTCGAACGGCTCCACCACACCATCGGCCACACGCCAGAAGGTATCGCAGACCAGGCCGATCAGATGGCGGTCATGCGACACCATCACGATCGCGCCCTCGAAGTCGGCCAGCGCCTCGGCCAGCGCTTCGCGCATTTCCAGGTCAAGGTGGTTGGTCGGTTCGTCGAGCAGCAGCACGTTGGGCTGCTGGAAGGCGATCAGTGCCAGGGCCAGGCGCGCACGCTCGCCACCGGAGAACCCATCCACCGGCTCGAAGGCACGGTCACCGGCGAAATTCCACTTGCCGAGGAAGTCGCGGAACACCTGGTTCGGCGCATCGCGGTCCAGGTCGCGGAAGTGCTCCATCGGCGACTGGCCTTCGTGCAGCGACTCCACCGTGTGCTGGGCGAAGTAGCCGATGCGCAGGTCCGGGTGCGCGGCGCGCTCGCCGGTCAGCGGGGCGAGCTCGCCCACCAGGGTCTTCACCAGCGTGGTCTTGCCCGCGCCGTTGGGACCCAGCAGGCCGATGCGCTGGCCGGCTTCCAGGCCGAACCCCACGTTGTGCAGGATCACCGAATCGGCGCCGTAGCCGGCGTCGACGTGGTTGAGGCGGATCAGCGAGAACGGCAGCTTGGCCGGCGGCGAGAACTCGATGCGGAACTCGCGCTCGGCGCGCACCGCCTCGGTGCCGGCCAGCTTGGCCAGGCGCTTCATGCGGCTCTGCGCCTGGGCGGCCTTGCTGGCCTGCGCCTTGAAGCGGTCGATGAAGCTCTGCAGGTGGGCGCGCTCGGCTTGTTCCTTGTCGTGCGCGATCTGCTGCTGGCGCAGCTGCTCGGCGCGCTGGCGCTCGAAATCGGTGTAGCCGCCCGGGTACAGCTTGGCGCCACCACCATGCAGGTGCAGGGTGTGGGTGGCCACGTTGTCCAGGAACTCGCGGTCATGCGAGATCAGCAGCAGCGTGCCCGGGTACTTCAGCAGCCACTGTTCCAGCCAGAACACCGCGTCCAGATCCAGATGGTTGGTCGGCTCATCGAGCAGCAGCAAGTCGCTGGGCATCATCAGCGCGCGGGCCAGGTTCAGGCGCACGCGCCAGCCGCCGGAGAACGAGGACACCGCCCGCGAGTGGGTCTCGGCCGGGAAGCCCAGGCCATGCAGCAGCTTGCCGGCACGGGCTTCCGCGTCGTATGCGCCGATCTCGGCCATCTTCTGGTGCGCGGTGGCCACCGCCTCCCAGTCTTCGCGCGCGGCGGCATCGGCCTCTTCGCGCATGACCGCGGCCACCTCGGTGTCGCCCTCCAGCACGAACTGCAGCGCCGGGTCCGGCAGCGACGGGGTTTCCTGGGCCACGCTGGCGATGCGGACCTTGCCGGGCAGGTCGACATCGCCCTTGTCGGCCTCCAGCTCGCCCTTCACGGCGGCAAACAGGCTGGACTTGCCGGCACCGTTGCGGCCGACCACGCCAACGCGGTACCCCGCGTGCAGGGTCAGGTCGACATTGGACAACAGCAGCCGCTCGCCACGGCGCAAGGCGAAGTTACGGAGGGAAATCATCTTGGGGGGTCCATATAACGGAATGGAATGTGCTGGTGAGCACCCTTCCTGCGACGTAATTCTAACGTTAACGAATACTTGACGCGCCCCGGGATGCGCAGCAGGCCTCGTTCCTCTCTCCCACGACCCTGCCTGCGCTTCCCCGGGACCCTGATGTCGGGCCCGCCATTTCACGTAAATGGTTGCTTCTGCAACGTTTTTTGTAGATATGGCGGTTATTTGACAAGCGATGAATATCCCGTTAATTCCTTTATTGCGCACCGCAACACCCGCCTTCGCCGACCCGCTTCCTTCCGTCGAGATGTCGTTCCGGTGCCGCATCGTCCCTACCGGAGCCACGCCCTGATGAACCGCAAGACCAGTACGCTCGCCGCCGCCGTAGCTGTCGTGCTCGGTGTCTCCAGCTTCGCCGCCAGCGCCCAGGACACCCCTGCGCGCACCGCCGCCAACACGCTGGACACCATCATCGTCACCGGCACCCGGGTCGCCGACCGCACCGTGGCCGAGTCGCAGTCGCCGATCGACATCATCACCCCCGAGGCACTGCAGTCCACCGGCACCACCGAGCTGGCCACCGCGCTGTCGCGGGCCCTGCCCTCGCTGAACTTCCCGCGCCCGGCCCTCACCGACGGCACCAGCGGCATCCGCCCGGCGCAGCTGCGCGGGCTGTCGCCGGATCAGGTGCTGGTGCTGGTCAACGGCAAGCGCCGGCATACCTCGGCGCAGATCAACGTCAATGGCAGCATCGGCCGGGGCTCCTCGGCCGTGGACATCAACGCGATCCCGATCTCGGCGATCGAACGGGTGGAAGTGCTGCGCGATGGCGCCTCGGCCCAGTACGGCTCGGACGCGATCGCCGGCGTGGTCAACATCGTGCTGAAGGGCTCGTCCGCCGGGGGCAGCCTGGCCGTGGACGCGGGCCAGTACTCGGCCGGTGACGGCAACAAGTACCAGCTCTCCGGCGATGCCGGGATCGGCTTCGCCGACGGCCGCGGCAGCGTGCACGTGGCCGGACAGATCCTGCAGCAGGACGAGAGCAACCGTGCCGGCCCCTACCAGGGCACCACGCCGAACACCGGCAACTTCCCTGACATCGGCCAGACCACCTTCGTGGTCGGCGATCCGCGGGTGGACGCCACCGCCGCCTCGGTCAACGCCAGCTTCCAGTTCAGCGACCACGTGTCGGCCTACGCCACGGCGATGGCCAGCAACCGCGACATCACCTCGTTCGCGTTCTACCGCTCGCGCACCAACAGCGGCCAGGGCCCGTTGCTGGCGCAGACCTACCCGGACGGCTTCGTGCCGCAGATCAACCAGTACTCCAAGGACCGCTCGCTGGTGGCCGGGGTCAAGGGCAACACCGACAGCGGCTGGACCTGGGATGTGAGCGCCAACCACGGCGAGAACACCATCGATTTCCATACCCGCAACAGCATCAACTACAGCCTCGGCCTGCCCAGCCCGCGCTCGTTCTACGACGGTGCGCTGAAGTACACCCAGGACATCTTCAACGCCGACCTGACCAAGTCGCTGGACTGGGGCCTGGCCTACCCGGTCACGCTGTCCTTCGGCGGTGAGTACCGCCGCGAGAACTGGGAGCAGTCGGCCGGTGAAGCCAACGCGTACTTCGGCAGCGGCGCGCAGGGCTTCGGCGGCTTCACCCCGCTCAACGCGGTGGACGCCGACCGCCACAACTACGCGGTGTATGCCGGGCTGGAAGCCGACCTCACCGACAAGTTCTCGGCGGGCGTGACCGGCCGCTACGAGGACTACTCGGACTTCGGCGACAAGTTCTCCGGCAAGCTGTCGGCACGCTATGCGTTCACCGACAAGATCGCGCTGCGCGCCACCGCCTCGTCCGGCTTCCGCGCTCCGTCGCTGGCCCAGCAGAGCTACCAGGCGGTCACCAGCACGATCATCAACGGTGCCTTCGTCGAGCGCGGCACCTTCCCCACCACCAGTGCCGCCGCCCAGGCGCTGGGTGCCAGCCCGCTGAAGGCCGAAAGCTCCACCTCCTACAGCGTGGGCCTGGTGCTGCAGCCGATCGATCGCCTGTACCTGACGGTGGATGCGTACCAGATCGACATCGACGACCGCATCGTGCTGTCAACCAACATCACCACCAATGCCGCCGCCAATTCGCTGCTGGCCGGGTTGGGGCTGCCCGGTGTTACCGCGTTCTCGTACTTCACCAACGGCGTGGATACCCGCACCCGCGGCATCGATGCGGTGTCCAGCTACTCGATCCCGTTCAGCGCCAGCACGCTGGAACTGACCGCGGCCTACAGCTACAACGACACCGAGGTGAAGCAGTTCATCGCCTCGCCGCCGGTGTTCGGCACGCTGGGCATCACCCAGCCGCTGATCGGCCGCGACGAGATTGGCCGCATCGAAGACAGCTACCCGCGCAACAAGACCATCCTGAGCGGTACCTGGCGCAGCGACCATTGGGACCTGAACCTGGCGGCCACGCGCTACGGCAGCTTCACCGTGCGCAACTCGGCCACCGCGCTGCGTGACCAGACCTACGACGGTTCGTGGGTGCTGGATGCCTCGGTGAGCTACAAGCCCAGCGAGAACTGGGCCCTCACCCTGGGCGCGGACAACCTGCTGGACGAGTACCCCGACCGCACCGTGGACCTGCAGAACTCCACCTGGGGCATGCTGCCGTACAGCAACTACTCGCCGTACGGGTTCAATGGCGCCTACGTGTACGGCCGCATTACGTACAAGTGGTAACAGGGGAGTGCCGGCCGCCGGCCGGCAACCCCATGAAACCGCAGGCGTCGCGTGGTTGCCGGCCAGCGGCCGGCACTACCCGCCCCATGCCCCGGTCCGCCGGGGCATGTGCGTTTTTCGGGCGATTCCGCGCATTCATGCCTGTCATGCGCGTCTGTCCCGGACAGCACATCACCTGACCACGGGGACATAGCAGCATTGCGGTCGCTGATGTTTGCTCGATACCACCGCATCGGTGAAAATCGGGACATCCCCTATTTCTGCGAGCCCCGATGCACCATGACACCGACCTGATCAACATCGTTGCCGTTGGCCTTGGGCTCGCCTTCATCTTCGGCGCGCTGGCCAACAAGCTGCGTTTGTCTCCCCTGGTCGGTTATCTGGTTGCGGGCATCTGCGTAGGACCGTTCACCCCCGGCTTCGTCGCCGACCAGGCACTGGCCAACCAGCTGGCCGAGATCGGCGTGATGCTGCTGATGTTCGGGGTGGGCCTGCATTTCTCGCTGAAAGACCTGATGGCGGTCAAGGCGATCGCCATTCCCGGCGCGATCGGGCAGATCCTGGTGGCCACCCTGCTCGGCTGGGGGTTGGCGGCCCTGATGGGCTGGCCGGTCATCCATGGCGTGGTGTTCGGCTTCGCGTTGGCCACCGCCAGTACCGTGGTGCTGCTGCGCGCGATGGAAGAACGCCGCCTGCTGGAAACCCAGCGCGGCAAGATCGCGGTGGGCTGGCTGATCGTCGAGGACCTGGCCTGCGTCCTGGCACTGGTGATGATGCCGGTCCTGGCCGGTGTGTTCGGGCCGGACTCGGCCAGTGAAACCCACACCCTCGGCAGCGTGCTGGCCAGCATCGGCTGGACGTTCGTGCAGCTGGGGCTGTTCGTGGCGGTGATGCTGGTGGTCGGCCGCCGGGTGATTCCGTGGATCCTGGAGCGCATCGCCGGCACCGGCTCGCGCGAGCTGTTCACCCTGGCGGTGCTGGCCATCGCGCTGGGCGTGGCGTTCGGCTCGGCGATGCTGTTCGGCGTGTCCTTCGCGCTGGGCGCGTTCTTCGCCGGCATGCTGCTCAACGAATCGGAGTTGAGCCACAAGGCCGCCAACGACTCGCTGCCGCTGCGCGATGCGTTCGCGGTGCTGTTCTTCGTCTCGGTGGGCATGTTGTTCAACCCGGCCATCCTGATCGAACACCCGTGGCAGGTGCTGGCCACCGCGGCGATCATCATGTTCGGCAAGTCCGCCGCCGCGTTCGTGATCGTGCGCGCGTTCGGCCACCCGACCGGCACCGCGCTGACCATCTCGGCCAGCCTGGCGCAGATCGGTGAGTTCGCCTTCATCATCGCCGGGCTCGGCGTGACCCTGAAGATCCTGCCGCCCACCGGCCAGGCGCTGGTGCTGGCCGGCGCGCTGATCTCGATCATGCTCAACCCGGTGGTGTTCGGCCTGCTCGACCGCTGGTTGCTCAAGCACCAGGAGACCACGCCGACCGCAGTTGAAATCGATTTGCCGCCGGGCCCGTCGCTGGACCTGCACGACCATGCCATCGTGATCGGCTACGGCCGCGTGGGCAGTGCGCTGGCCCAGGTGCTGCGTGACCGCGGCGTGCCGGTGCTGGTGATCGACGACAACAAGGAACACGTGGCCGAAGCCCACGCGGCCGGCCTGCCCGGCATCCGCGGCAGCGCCGCCTCGGACAAGGTGCTGGCCGAAGCCCACCCCGAGCGCGCGAAGATCGCGGTGCTGGCGATCCCGCAGCCGCTGGAAGCCGGTGAAACCCTGGCCAAGCTGCGCGCCCTCAACCCGGGCCTGACCCTGCTGGCCCGCGCGCACAGCGACGCCGAAGTGAAGCACCTGCTGGAGCACGGCGCCGACGGCACGGTGATGGCCGAGCGCGAACTGGCCTATTCGCTGGCCGAGATGGTCATGGCCACCCCGCCGTACCGCACCATGGGCAAGCACAGCATCCCGGTGGTGTAACGCCCTGCCATGCGGGATGCCGGCTGGGGTTTGGCATCGCGTGCAGCCACCCATGGGGTGGCTCTACCCCCGGCGCGCCGATACACCAGACACCGCCACATCGATGCGCCACGTACCACCGCACCGATGCGCCACGTACCACCGCACCGATGCGCCACGTACCACCGCACCGATGCGCCACGTACCGCCGCACCGATGCGCCACGCATCACCCCGTCAACGCCCCCCGGTAGAGCCACCCCATGGGTGGCTGCTTTTCATTCCGGCCGCGCGTACCGGCCTTGTGTCTGGTCAGCGCACCGGCACGCAGATGTCCGCGCGCAGGATCGCCTCGGGCACGTCTTCGGGATCGTCCAGGTAGTGGTAGTACAGCGGCGCGTCGCGCAGTGCGCGCCCGCTGTCGGGCAGCCACTGGCGCAGCAGGGCGTCGGTGGCCGCTTCCAACCCGGCGTAGCTGCCCACATGGCGCAGCACGGCGTATTCACCACCGCCCAGGGTCAGCGCGCGCAACGGCGCGGGGATATCGGCCAAGGCGCGGCCAAAGCCCATGCCGCACTCGAACTCGCACGCATCGGCCGGCACATCGCGATGGTCGTTCAGCGCGATGCCCACCAGCGCCTGCAGGTGCTCGGCCAAGCCCTGTTCCGCGGCCCAGGCATACACCTGCCCGAACGCCTGGTCGAGGTCGTCGAAGGCGCCGCGCGTGCGCAATACCACCACGTCGAACGGCTCCAGCGCGGTCACCTGCACCTGCAGCGGGGGCGTGTCGTCGTTGCCGTCACCGGCCGGCAGCGACAGCCGTTGCTGCCAGTGCGCGCGCAGCGCCGCATCCTCGCGCAGCGCGCTGGGCGTGGCATCCACGGCCTGTCGGCAGGCCCGGGCCAATGCCTGCGGGCTTTCAAAGCCCACCTCCAGCGCCACCTCGGTCACCCGGCTGTCGGCGTGGGCCAGCAACTGCAGCGCGCGCAGCAGGCGAAGACGGGCCACGGTGCGCCCCGGGGTTTCGCCGGTCAGCGCACGGTACAGGCGATGAAAATGGAACGGCGACTGGTGCGCAATGGCGGCCAGCGCATCCAGATCGGGCAAGGGCTGGCCGCTACGCAGGCACTGCTGCAGGTGGGCGATCACACGGTCGATGCCGTGGCGCTGGCGTAGCTGGGCAATGCGGCTCATGACGGGCTCCGTGTCGGGGTGACGTCCAGCATGCGTCGGTGCCCGCCACGGCGCGTGGCCGATCTTGCGCAGTTTCAGGACCCGTCATCATCGGTGCCGAGCGTTGGTCGACACGCGCAACCAGTCTAGCCCGCGCCGCCGCCCCCGCGTGGCCAGCACGCGCCCCGGTCCGACAACGCACCTTCGGGGACGTCAAAAACCCCACGGCGGCCGGCCCGCACCGGCCGCCGTGGGCCCCACCTCTACGCCTTCGCCAACGCCTGCTGCAGGTCGGCCAGCAGGTCGTCGATATGTTCGATGCCGATCGACAGCCGCACGGTGTCCTCGCTGACCCCGGCCTTTTCCAGTTCGGCCGCATCCAGCTGCCGGTGGGTGGTCGAGGCCGGATGGGTCGCCAGCGACTTCGCATCGCCCAGGTTCACGAGCCGGGTGAACAACTGCAACGCATCCAGGAAGCGCGCGCCGGCGGCGCGGCCGCCGGGCAGGCCGAAGGTGAGCACGCCCGAGCCGTGGCCGCGCAGGTACTTCTGCACCAGCGCATGCTCGGGGTGGTCCGGCAGCGCGGCATAGTTCACCCAGTCCACCTTGGCGTGGTCGCGCAGGAACGTGGCCACCGCCAGTGCATTGGCGTTGATCCGGTCCAGGCGCAGCGCCAGGGTCTCGATGCCCTGCAGGATCAGGAAGGAGTTGAATGGCGAGATCGCCGCGCCGGTGTTGCGCAGGGGCACCACGCGTGCGCGGCCGATGTACGCGGCCGGACCCAGCGCCTCGGTGTAGACCACGCCGTGGTAGCTCACGTCCGGCTCGTTGAGCCGGCGGAAGCGCTGCTTGTGCTCGGCCCATGGGAAGCGGCCCGAATCGACGATGGCGCCGCCCAGGCTGGTGCCGTGGCCGCCGAGATACTTGGTCAGCGAGTGCACCACGATGTCCGCGCCGAAGTCGAACGAGCGCTGCAGATAAGGGGTGGCCACGGTGTTGTCCACGATCACCGGTACGCCGTGCGCGTGGGCGATCTTCGCCACCGCTTCGATATCGGTGATGTTGCCGCGCGGGTTGCCGATCGATTCGACGAAGACGGCCTTGGTGCGATCGTCGATCAGGGCCGCGAACGCCTCGGGGTCGTTGTAGTCGGCAAACCGGGTCTGGATGCCGAACTGCGGCAGGGTATGCGCGAACAGGTTGTAGGTGCCGCCATACAGCGCACTGGAGGAGACGATGTTGTCGCCGGCTTCGGCGATGGTCTGGATCGCGTAGGTGATGGCCGCCTGCCCGGAGGCCAGCGCCAGCGCGCCGATACCGCCTTCGAGCGCGGCGATGCGCTGCTCCAGCACGTCGGTGGTGGGATTCATGATGCGGGTGTAGATGTTGCCCGGCACCTTCAGGTCGAACAGGTCCGCACCGTGCTGGGTGTCATCGAAGGCATAGGCCACGGTCTGGTAGATCGGCACCGCCACCGCGCGCGTCGTCGGGTCGGGTTTGTAGCCGCCGTGCACGGCGATGGTTTCCGCTTTCCATTCGGGACTGCCGTGCTCAGACATCGCGCCTCCTCCGGTTGAATGCCGACGATACCGAACAAAAAACCCCCGCCGGAGCGGGGGTTGATGGTCATGCAGCATGGCCTGAGCACGAACGGTTATCAGCAGGCCAAGGACGGGCCTCAGCCCTTGTTGAAGACCAGCTTGCCCTCGGCCGCATCGACCTGGATCACCTCGCCACTGGCGAACTCGCCGGACAGGATCTTCTGCGCCAGCGGGTTTTCCAGCTGCGACTGGATCGCGCGCTTGAGCGGCCGCGCCCCGTAGACCGGATCGAAGCCGACGTTGCCCAGCAGCTGGAAGGCGTCGTCGCTGACCTCGATGCGCAGCCCGCGTTCGCTCAGGCGCTTCTCCAGGCCCTGCATCTGGATGCGGGCGATCTGCTTGATCTGCACCTTGTCCAGCGGATGGAACACCACGATGTCGTCCAGCCGGTTGATGAACTCCGGGCGGAAGTGCGCCTGCACCACGCCCATCACCGCGGCCTTCATCTGCGTGTAGGCCTCCGGCGTGTCGTCGCCACTCATGTCCTGGATCTGGTGCGAGCCCAGGTTGGAGGTCATCACGATGACCGTATTGCGGAAGTCCACCGTGCGGCCTTGGCCGTCGGTGAGGCGGCCGTCGTCAAGCACCTGCAACAGGATGTTGAACACATCCGGGTGCGCCTTCTCCACCTCATCCAGCAGGATCAGCGAATACGGACGGCGACGCACGGCCTCGGTGAGGTAGCCGCCTTCTTCGTAGCCCACATACCCCGGCGGTGCACCGATCAGGCGCGCAACGCTGTGCTTCTCCATGAACTCGCTCATGTCGATGCGGATCATCGCGTCGGTGCTGTCGAACAGGAACTCGGCCAGCGCCTTGCACAGCTCGGTCTTGCCCACGCCGGTCGGCCCGAGGAACAGGAACGAACCGCTGGGGCGATCCGGATCGGACAAGCCGGCACGCGAACGCCGCACCGCGTCGGACACGACCTTGATCGCCTCCTCCTGGCCCACTACGCGCTCATGCAGCATCTGCTCCATGCGCAGCAGCTTGTCGCGCTCGCCTTCCAGCATCCGGTTGACCGGAATGCCGGTCCAGCGCGACACCACTTCGGCGATTTCCTCGGCGGTGACCCGGTCCTGCACCAGCTTGAACTCGGTGGTCTCCACTTCCTGCGCCGCGGCCAGCTGCTTTTCCAGCTGCGGCAACTGGCCGTACTGGATCTCGCTCATGCGGCCGAAATCCTGGCGGCGCTGGGCAGACTCCAGTTCCAGCTTGGCGTGCTCGATCTGCTCCTTGATCTTCGTGGCCCCCTGCAGCGTGGCCTTCTCCGACTTCCAGATTTCATTGAGGTCGGAGAACTCGCGCTCCAGCGCGTCGATGTCACTTTCCAGGTCGGCCAGACGCTGGCGCGAGGCCTCGTCCTTTTCCTTCTTGAGCATTTCGCGCTGGATCTTCAGCTGGATCAGGCGCCGCTCCAGGCGGTCCAGCTCTTCGGGCTTGGAATCGATCTCCATGCGGATGCGCGAGGCGGCCTCGTCCATCAGGTCGATGGCCTTGTCGGGCAGCTGGCGGTCGGCGATGTAGCGGTGCGACAGCGTGGCGGCCGCCACGATCGCCGGGTCGGTGATTTCCACGCCATGGTGCACGGCGTACTTTTCCTTCAGCCCGCGCAGGATGGCGATGGTGTCTTCCACGCTGGGCTCGCCCACCAGCACCTTCTGGAAGCGGCGCTCCAGCGCGGCGTCCTTCTCGATGTACTTGCGGTACTCGTCCAGCGTGGTGGCGCCCACGCAATGCAGCTCACCGCGCGCAAGCGCCGGCTTGAGCATGTTGCCGGCATCCATCGCGCCATCGGCCTTGCCCGCACCGACCATGGTGTGCAGCTCGTCGATGAACAGGATCACCTGCCCTTCGCTCTTGGCCAGGTCGTTGAGCACGCCCTTGAGGCGTTCTTCGAATTCACCGCGGAACTTGGCACCGGCAATCAGCGCGCCCATGTCCAGCGACAGCACGCGCTTGCCGCGCAGGCCTTCGGGCACTTCGTCGTTGATGATGCGCTGGGCCAGGCCTTCCACGATCGCGGTCTTGCCCACGCCGGGTTCGCCGATCAGCACCGGGTTGTTCTTGGTCCGGCGCTGCAGCACCTGGATGGTGCGGCGGATTTCCTCGTCGCGCCCGATCACCGGGTCCAGCTTGCCGCTCTCGGCACGCGCGGTCAGGTCGATGGTGTACTTTTCCAGCGCCTGGCGCTGGTCTTCGGCATTCTCCGACTGCACGCTTTCGCCACCGCGGATCTTGTCGATCGCCGCGTCAATGCGGGTCTTGTCGGCACCGGCGGCGCGCAGCGCCATGCCCAGCGTGCCGCCGTCGTCCAGCGCCGCCAGCACGAACCACTCGCTGGCGATGAAGGCATCGCCGTGCTGCTGGGCCAGCTTGTCGGTGTTGTTGAGCAACCGGTTGAGGTCATTGCCGATCGACAGGTTGCCTTCCTGCCCGGACACCTTGGGCAGCGCATCCATCGCCTCGTTGAGGCGCTCGCGCAGCACCGGCACGTTGACCCCGGCCTGGGACAGCAGCGGGCGCGTGCTGCCGCCCTGCTGGTCCAGCAGCGCGGTGAAGACGTGCACCGGTTCGATGATGTTGTGGTCGCGGCCCACGGCCAGCGACTGGGCGTCTGCCAGCGCCTGCTGGAAACGCGAGGTGAGCTTGTCCATCCGCATGGGGAATTCCTCTTTCATGTCATGGCCAGCGTGGCTGGCAGATGTAACGGATATGCGGTTGTCGCGCAGTGATTCAAGACAATCCGCGCTGGCAATACAGCCTCCGTATTGCCATACTTGCGAATCATTCTCATTCTTATCCAGTGACCGGCATTGCCGTGCCTGGCCTTCCGGGCGATTCCCATGCACCCACAACGCGAGATCGTCGGCGCCCTGTACCGGGACCATCGCCGCTGGCTGCAGGGCTGGCTGGGCGGTCGCGTGGGCTGCCGGGAAACCGCCGCCGATCTCACCCAGGACACCTTCGCGCGTCTGCTGCAGGACCGCGACCTGTCGGCCCTGCGCGAGCCGCGCGCCTTCCTGACCACGGTGGCGCGCGGGCTGGCGGCCAACTGGTTCCGGCGGCAGGCGCTGGAGCGGGCGTATCTGGAGCAGCTGGCATCCCTGCCCGACGCATGGGTCCCATCGCTGGAGGACCAGGCGCTGGTGCGCGAAGCGCTGCAACAGATCGACGCGATGCTCGACGCCCTGCCCGCCGCGGCCCGCCAGGTGTTCCTGCTGGCCCAGTTCGAGGGCCTGCGCTACGAGGCCATCGCGCAGCGCCTGCAGCTGTCGCTGAGTACCGTGAAGCGGCACATGAAGCGGGCGTTGGTGGGATGCCTTGCGCATGCCGGCTGATCCGGCCGCGGCCGACCCGGCTCTACCGGCGGCCGTGCTGGAGCAGGCCGCCGAGTGGCTGCTACGGCTGCACGACGACGACAGCACCCGCACCCGCGCTGCCTGCGCGCAGTGGTGCGCAGAGCACCCCGACCATGCGCGCGCGTGGCAGCGTGCGCAGCGGTTGCAGGCGCTGGTGGCGCAGGTGCCCTCCGGTTGGGCGCTGCCGGTGCTGGGCCGTTCGCGCGGCGGCGCCGGCGGCCGCCGTGCGGCGATCAAGCGCATCGGCCTGTGGCTGACCCTGGTTCCGGCCGGCTGGGCCGGCTGGCAGCTGGCCGTTCCCGGCGCACCCGGGCAGCGCGAACGTACCGCGGTCGGCCAGCGGCGTCTGCGGATCCTTCCCGATGGCAGCACCGTGCACCTGGACACCGACACCCAGTTGCAGGTGCAGTTCGATCCGCTGCAGCGCCAACTGCAACTGGTACGCGGCCAGATCCTGGTGGAAACCGCGCCGGATCGGCAGTCGCCCGCGCGCCCCTTCCAGGTGGTCACCGCGCACGGGCAGATACGCGCCCTGGGCACGCGCTTCAACGTCCGACACGATGACCAGCGCACCCAGCTGTCCCTGTATGCGGGCAGCCTCGAAATCCGCGCAGGTGGCAGCGACGCGTGGCGACTGCACGTCGGTGAGCAGGCCTGGTTCGATGCCGCCGGCGGGCATGCCGTCGCCGCACTGGATGACAGCGCCAGCGCGTGGGTCGAGGGCATGCTGGTGGTCGACGCCCGGCCGTTGGGAGAGGTGGTGGCCGAACTCGCCCGCCACCGCCGCGGCGTGCTGCGCTGCGACCCGCAGGTAGCGCTGCTGCCGGTGTCCGGCGCCTTTCCACTGGACGACAGCGACCGCAGCCTGGCCCTGCTGGAGGCAACGTACCCCGTGCGCGTGCAGCGCAGCCCGGGCGGCTGGTGGGTGCTGGTGGCGGCACGCTGACACTTTTTTCGATCTCACGGGGCAACACAGAGAACCCCTGCATTCCAGACCCCCACCATGACCCGATCTTCCCGCCTGCTGACCCTGAGCGCCCTGTCGCTGGCCGTGCTGTCCACGCCCATGCTGCACGCCGCTGCCGCCGATGCGCCGTCCACCTCCCCCGCCCTGCAACGCGTGGTGCCCCTGGGCCGGGCGCTGTCCACCTTCGCCAGCCAGCACGGCGTCGCACTTGCGTTCGATCCGGCGCTGACCGCCGGGCGGCGCGCGCCCTCCGTGCCGGCCAACCTGCCGCTGGAAGACGGCCTGGCGGCATTGCTGGCCGGCACCGGACTACGCGCCGTGCGGCGCGACGATGGCAGCTACACCCTGGAACAGCCCGCCCAGACCAGCCGAGGCGGCACCATGCCCGCGCTGAGGGTGGGCAGCACGGGCGCGTCCCTGTTCGGCGAAGGCATGACGCTCGGCCAGGATTACGTGCAGGCCCAACCGGCCGGCAATGGCGACATCACCAGCCTGTTGAAGATCAACCCGGCGGTGCAGTTCGACAACGCGCAGCTGGGCAGTTTCAATCCGGGTGAGATCAGCCCCGCCGAGATCAGCATCAACGGTGCCAAGTTCTACCAGAACGCGTTCCTGGTGGATGGCGTGAGCTTCAACAACGACATCGACCCGGCCGCCGACGCTTCGCCCTACCGGCTGGACAGCGTCCCCGGCGGCGCGCAGGCCCTGGCGCTGGACACCCACCTGCTGGAGGACATCACGGTGCTCGACAGCAACATCTCGGCGGCCTATGGCGGCTTCAATGGCGGCGTGGTCGATGCGACTACGCGCCGCCCGAGCCGCACGCTGTCCGGCAGCGTGTCCACCCAGATGGCCCGTTCGGAATGGACGCGCTACCACCTCAACGGTGACATCGCCGACAGCTACAACAAGGCCTCCAGCTACAACGATGGCCAGCCGGAGTTCAAGAAGGAAATCACCCGCGCCACCCTGGAAGGCTACGTCACCGACACCGTCGGCCTGCTGGCCAGCGTGACCCGCAAGCGCTCCACCATTCCCAGCTATTTCTATTCCTCGCACCTGGTCGATACCTACGGCGCGCAGAAGGAAACCCAGCGTCGCGCCAGCGACAACGTCTTCGTCAAGGCCGTCTGGGAGGCCAGCGACCAGCTCGACCTGGACGCGAGCGTGACCTACGCGCCCAGTGAAAATCACTACTTCCGCTCCAACAGCGCCGACGGCGCGTTGGACATCGACAGCGGCGGTCTGCAGGCGCAGGTAAAGGCAAACTGGCAGGCCAACTGGGGCAGCCTGCAGCACCAGCTGAGCTGGAGCGACACCGAGCAGTCGCGGCAGGCCGACGCCAACGACTTCTATACCTGGCTGCACTCGGCCTCCAAACCGTGGGGCACCACGGCGTCGTCGACGCAGGGCGAGTACGGCAGCATCGAGCAGCAGAGTTCGCGGCTGCAGTACAAGGTGGATGCCAACGCCGATGCGTTTCAATGGCTGGGCATGACCCATCGGCTGTCGGCCGGCCTGCAGGTGGCGCACGAGCGCGTGTCCTTCGAGCGCCTGGAGGACGCAAGCTCCTATGTGGTGCCGGTACGCACCGACACCTGCACCAACCGCGCCGGTGTCACCGACACCGCCACCTGCTCGCTGGGCCTCACCGACACCGGCGCGGCCCGCACCACCGGGTGGCCGGGCCAGTACTTCAGCCAGCGCACCCGCTTTGCCGCCGGTCGCATCGGCTTCAACGTGGACAGCGGCGCCGCCTATCTGGAAGACGACATCCAGATCGGCGCGCTGCAACTGCGTCCGGGCCTGCGTGTCGACGCGGACAGCTACATGGACCAGACCACCGTAGCCCCGCGCCTGGCCGCCGCCTACCAGTTGCACGATGCCGGCAACACCCGCCTGCTGGCCGGCGCCAACCGCTATTACGGTCGCAACGCGGCTACCTGGCAGCTGCGCGATGGCGTCAACCGCCTGCGCTACAACAGCGAGCGGCGCAGCAGCCTTGACGCCGAATGGACGCAGGGCACCCAGGCCACCAACCAGGTGCGCTTCAACGAACTGAAGGTGGCCTACGACGACGAATGGATGCTGGGTGCGCAGCAGCAGTGGGGCGGTTTCGACGTGCTGTTCAAGTACGTCAACCGCACCGGGCGCGACCAGGTGATCCAGGTGCCCGCCGTGACCTCGGCGCGCCGGCCGACGACCCCACCCTGTCCAACAGCTACACCACCTGGACCAACGACGGCCGCAGCCGCACCGACATCTACAGCCTGGTGATCAAACCGCTGCGCGCCCTGCGCTGGGGCAACACCTACACCACCGGCATGCTCGCCCTGGACTGGACCGACAGCCGCGCCTCCGCCCCGGATTACGAGAATGAAGACGGGCGCATGTACTACCTCGACCCGATCATCCGCTACCAGGGTGACTTCATGCGCTACCGCGACCGCCCGGCGGACAACTTCAACCGCCCGTGGACCGCGCGCCTGACCACGATGACGCGCATTCCCGCCGCCCACCTGACGGTGAGCAACTTCCTGCGCTACCGCGCCGCCTTCAGCGCCGTGGCCGACACCAACCTCAACACCGTGTACGAAGGCCAGTCGGTGGACATCTGGGAGGAACGCAGCTTCAGCCCCGCCCTCACCTGGGACCTGCGCCTGGCCTGGGAACTGCCGGTGGGTACGCGTGGCACGGTCTTCAGCAACGTGGATGTGTTCAACCTGCTCGATGCCAGCAACGTGAACGGCGTATCCAACGGCCCGGTGTCGGTGCCGTACTACGAGATGGGCCGTTCGTTCTGGGTTGAGGTGGGTTACCGGTTCTGAGTGCGACAACCGCCCGATCGAGCGTCCTGCACCGCTGGCTGCGCCGTCTGGCAGCCAGCGCTCTGTTGCTGTGCGTGCTGCCGGCGGGCGCCCAGCGCGACAGACTGCAGGCGCCGCCGGCCAGCTGCGGGCCGACGCTGCCAGACACGCCGATGCCCAGCGCCGTGTGCCTGCGCTATCGCTACACCCAACCCGCCGCGCAGTGGCCGGCGCCGCACATCGACCCCGGCGTGGCCTGGCAGGAACTGGCCCCGCTCGGGCCACCACCGCAACCGCGCGACAATCCGTCCACGCCGGCCAAAGTCGCCCTGGGCCAGCGCCTGTTCAACGACCCACGTCTGTCGCGCTCGGGCCAGATCGCCTGCGCGAGCTGCCACGAACGCGACCTCGGTTTCGCTGATGGTCGGCGCGTGTCGTTCGGCCACGACCGCCAGCCCGGCCGCCGCAATGCCCCCAGCGTGGCGATGGCCGCTTACGCGCACACGCTGTTCTGGGACGGTCGCACAGCCACGCTGGAAGACCAAGCGCTGGAGCCGATCGCCGACCCGAAGGAAATGGCCTTCCATGCCGAGGATGCGGCTACGCGCGTGCGCGCCGATGCCGACTACCGCACGGCGTTTGCCGCGGTGTTCGGCGACGACCGCGTGGATACCCGCCAGCTGGCCCAGGCCATCGCCGCGTTCGAGCGCAGCCTGGCCCCCTCCCGCAACCGTTTCGACCGCTTTCTCGGTGGCCAGTCCAGCGCCCTGGACGATGCGCAGCTGCGCGGACTGCACCTGTTCCGCACCCGCGCCGGCTGCATGAACTGCCACAGCGGTCCCGCGTTGACCGACAACGGCTTCCACAACCTGGGCCTGCATTTCCACGGTCGCGCGCGCCAGGACCTGGGCCGCTATGAGGTGACCGGACACCCGGCCGACAGCGGCCGCTTCCGCACGCCCTCGTTGCGCGGCGTGGCCAACACCGCGCCTTACATGCACAACGGTCTGTTGCCGCGACTGGACGGCGTGCTGGCGTTCTACAACGTGGGCGGTGGCAAGCCGCGCGCGCCGGCAGGGGCTGCTGCCGACGCGTCGCCCTTCCCGCAACCGGACCCGCTGCTGCGCCCGCGCGGACTCAGCCGCCAGGAGCTGCAGGACCTGGAAGCGTTCCTGCGCGCCCTGTAGCGCGTGCGATCAGCCGCGGCTGATGGCCGCGCGGATCGCCCGCAGCTGCTGCTTTACTGCGTGCGCCTGCGCGGCATCCATGCGCAGCAGCAGCTTCTGCCCCACCGAGCGTGACTGCAACGCAGGATCGACAAAGCGATAGCGGCCGCGCTCATCGCGCGTCACCGCCAACGGACGCGGCGGCTCCGGTGTCTGCAGCAGATGGTCGATCACCGCCACCAACCGGTCATTGAAGTAGGCGTTGGGCTGGCCCAGTTCGGCATACGCCTGCTGCAGCAACGGGTAGACGCGCACATAGGCCTTACCCGCTGCGCCCGCATCCAATGCAGTAAACGCCTTCACGTAGGGGGCGTAGCGCTCGGCATTGGCCTTGGCGATGTACACGGTGCCATCCATCGTCTCGACCTGCAGGCTGCCGGGCAGCGCACGCACCGCCATCGCGGGCGTTGGCACGCTGGGCTTGTCGAGGTTGTCGATATGGGTGACCACGCGCTGGACCAGATGATCGCGTAGCAGCAGTGCCAGTGCGCCGTCGCCATTGAACAGCGCGCTCAGTGTCTCGAATACCGGGCCGTCGCTGTCGGCCAACGTGGGCAGTGCCGGATCAGCCGCATCACGGGGATCGACCGGATGCTGGATGGGAGCCGGCGCCGGCGCCGCAGGTGATGCAGGAACGGGCGGTATCTTCGTAGCCGCGCCCTGTTGTACTGCCGGCGCCTGCACCGGCACCTGTATGTCATCAACAAGACCGCGCAGGGTGTCGCTGAACAAGCACGTTCCCGCACCGCCGATGACCACCATACCCAACACCCACGGCCAGATCGCCTTTCCGCTCTTCTGCATGTTGCCGTACCTCGCGCTTCACGTGCCTGGACACCGTATGACCCCCGCCATCGGACGGGGTTCCCCGCGCACCTGCATGACCGCAGCGCGCGCGTTGTCACCGCATCATCCCGCAGGCGCGATGAACCGCTGCCACGTGAACCACCACACGCTCACGCCCGCTTTGCATGGGCACGCCGATGCTGTGCACTGTTCTTGTGGAGCACCGTGATGCATTACGAGCTTTACTACTGGACCGGCATCCAGGGCCGTGGCGAGTTCATCCGGCTTGCGCTGGAAGATGCCGGCGCGGCTTACACCGACATGGCGCGCGTGCATGGCGACGCGGTGATGCAGCCGTTCCTGCAGGGCAAGGAAGACGGCCTGCGCCCGTTCGCCCCGCCCTTTTTGAAGAGTGGCAGGCAGGTAGTGGCCCAGGTGGGCGCGATCCTCGACTACCTTGCGCCGGAGCTCGGCCTGGTGCCGGAGGCCGCCTCACGCCGGCAGCAGGCCCTGCAGCTGCAGCTGACCATCGCCGACCTGGTCGCCGAAGTGCACGACACCCACCACCCGATCTCCGCATCGACGTACTACGAAGACCAGAAGCGCGAAGCCAAGGCACGCGCCGAGGCAATGCGTGCCGAGCGGCTGCCGAAATTCCTGGGCTACTTCGAAGGCGTGCTGAAGGACAACGGCGAGCGCCATCCGCTGCGCGAGCATTCCTACGTGGACCTGTCGCTGTTCCAGCTGCTGAGCGGGCTGGACTACATGTTCCCGCGGCGCATGCAGGCGCTGTGGCCCACCGTGCCGTTGCTGCGCGCGCTCAAGGACCGGGTGGAACGGCGACCGAACATCGCCGCCTACCTGGCATCCGACCGCCGGCTGGCGTTCAACACCAACGGCATCTTCCGCCATTACCCGGAACTGGACGGCGACCGGTAATCACGACCGTTGGCCGTGATTACCCTGCTGCGATTCCGCACCGACCAACGGTCGGTGCCTACCGGGTAGTGATCGGTAGATCACGACCGTTGGTCGTGATCCACGCGCGGCTGCTTCTGCAGCGACAGCAGCGCCAGCAACCCGGCCAGTGCCACGTAGGCCCCGGCGAACTGCCACATGATGAGCTTCGGCAACCCCTCCAGCTGCCAGGGCAGGTAGATGCCGCCGCGCGGGTCCACCGAGTGGATCAGCCCGAACAGGGTCAACGCCGCCGCCACCAGCAGGAACCCGGACGAGCGCAGCAACCTGCCGTCGATCATCGCCACCACCGCGGCAATCCACAGCATCGAGGTGATGATGAAGCCGTTGCCCAGGGTGAAGATCACCGCCAGTTCCGGCAGGCCGTGCCCGTCCAGCGTGGTGGTCATCGCCGCCAGCTGCTCCGGCGCGATCCAGCCCGGTGCCTTGATCGCCAGCAGATAGGCCACCGAAGGCAGGAAGCCCAGCACCATCGCCCCGGCATGTTCGCGCGGGGTGGCCTGGAAGGCCTGGGTGGTGATGTCGATGGCCACGTACACGATGATCGGCGCCAGCACCGCCAGCGGCAGCCACTGCACCAGCCCGGAGATCACCCCGAGGATGCCGCCGATACCGACGAACAGGCCGGTCAGCAGCGTGTAGCCGCTGCGCGCGCCCATGTGCTTGTAGGCCGGCTGGCCGATGTAGGGGGTGGTCTGCGCCACGCCACCGCACAGCCCGGCCACCAGCGTGGCCACCGCTTCCACCAGCAGGATGTCGCGGGTGCGGTAATCGTCGCCGGCCGCGCGCGCGCTCTCGGACACATTGATGCCACCCACCACCATCAGCAGGCCGAACGGCAGCAGCAGCGGCAGGTAGGTCATGGCCGTGGGCAGGCCGTCGATGAAGCCCAGCGTGGGCCACGGCAGCACCACCTGCGGCGGCGTCCAGGCCGGTACGTGGAAGCCCGGCGCACCCAGCCCGGCCAGCCCCAGCCCGTAGTACAGGGCGGTGCCGAACACGAAAGCGACCAGCACGCCCGGCGCGCGGACCGGCAGCTTGCGCTTGGCGATCAGCACGTACAGCAGCAGGCCCAGGGTGACGAAGCCGACGACCGGCGAGCGCAGGGTTTCCAGCAGCGGCAGGAAGCCCATCAGCACGATGGCGATGCCGGCGATGGAGCCCAGCAGCGAGGCGCGCGGCAGCGCGCGGGTGACCGCTTCGCCGAAGAAGGACAGGATCACCTTCAGCACGCCCATGATCACCAGCGAGGCCATGCCCAGCTGCCAGGTGGCAATCGCCGCGTCGTGCGGCGCCAGGCCCTGCGCCTTGAAGGCGATGAAGGCCGGACCCAGCACCAGCAGCGCCATGCCGATGCTGGTGGGCGCGTCCAGGCCGAGCGGCATCGCGGTGACATCGTCACGGCCGGTACGCGTGGCCAGCCGCCGCGCCATCCACGTATAGAGCACGTTGCCGACCAGCACGCCAAAGGCGGTGCCGGGGAACATGCGGCCGAACACCACGTCGGCCGGGAACTGGAAGATGCCGACCAGCGCCATCGCGATGAAGCCCAGGATCGACAGGTTGTCGACCACCAAGCCAAAGAAACCATTGAAATCGCCGGCAACGAACCAGCGGAGGGGTCCGGAGCGGACGGGAGCGGGGGCGGACATGCGCGGCACTGCCGTGGGGAGGGGGTAGCCGATGGTAGGGCCTCACCGCCGCCAGTAACAGGCGCATGGGTGGAACGCCGGGGGTGTACGCGTCAGCGCATACGCGCTGCCGCCCCGTGATCCAAGCGGCCATTGCATCCGGTAGTGCCGGCCGCTGGCCGGCTCCTCAGATGCATCCGGCGGTATCGGGAGCCGGCCAGCGGCCGGCACTACCTTGGTGGGTCCGACGGTATCGGGAGCCGGCCAGCGGCCGGCACTACCGGGGTGGGTCCGACGGTGTCGGCAGCCAGCCAGCGCCGTTCCGACCAACGGTCGGCACCTACCCGGTAGGTCACCACCGTTGGTGGTGACGCCCGCCACCCCGGTAGGTCACCACCGTTGGTGGTGACCCTCCACGGGCTCAGGGCTTGTTGAGGAAATTGTTCGCCAGCAGATCACGCACGTCCCCCACCCGCCCGCTCAGCAACGCCTTGGCCGCATACAGCGCGGTGCCGGCCACCTGCTTGGCTTCCACCTGGGGCGGCATTACCAGCTCGGTCGGGCTGGTGTGCACGTCCAGCAGCGCCGGGCCCGGATGGGCCAGGAAATCCTTCACCGCCTGCTCCAGGTCTTCCGAGCGGGTCACGGTGCGCCCGTAGAAACCGATCACCTCGGCCAGGCGGCCGAAATCGGGGTTCTTCAGGTCGGTGTAGTTGTCCAGCAGGCCTTCCACCTTCTGCTCCAGCTCCACGAAGTTCAGCGAGCTGTTGTTGTAGACCACCACCTTGATCGGCAGGTCTTCCTGCACGGCGGTGAGCAGGTCGCCCAGCAGCATCGCAATGCCGCCATCGCCCGACAGCGAGATCACCTGCCGACCCGGATACGCCTTCTGCAGGCCCAGCGCCTGCGGCATCGCATTGGCCATCGTGCCGTGCAGCAGGCTGGTCAGGGTGCGGCGGCGGCCATTGGTGCGGATATGGCGCAGGATCCACACCATCGGCGAGCCACCGTCGGCGGTGAACAGCGCATCGTCGTTGGCGTGGCGGTTGATCAACGCGGTGAGGTGCTGCGGATGGATCAGTTCGCCCTCGCCCGGCTGCTCTTCCTTCTCGCGCGTGGCCAGCGCCTTTTCGCGGTGTTCGATGCACTCGTCCAGGAAGCTGCGGTCCTGGCGCGGGGGCAGCATCGGCAGCAGGGCGTCCAGGGTCGGGCCAATGTCGCCCACCACGCCCAGGGTGACCGGGTGGCGGCGCCCAAGGTGGCTGCCATCGCGGTCGACCTGGATCAGCGTGGCCTTGTCCGGGTAGTACTGGCCCCAGGCGAAATCGGCGCCGAGCAACAGCAGCGTGTCGCAGGCCATCAGCGTGTGGTAGCCCGATTCGATCCCGAAGATGCCGGTCATGCCCATGTTGTAGGGGTTGTCATGCTCGACAAAATCCTTGGCCCGCGAGGTGTGTGCGATCGGCGCCTGCAGCCGCTCGCCCAGCGCCACCAGCGCGTCGTGCGCATGCTCGCAGCCGGCCCCGGCGTAGATGCCCACGCGCTTGCCGTCGCCGATCAAGGCCGCGATGCGCTGCAGCTCGTCATCGCTGGGGCGCAGCACCGGCTGGGTGTGGTGCACCGAGAACGGCACGTCGTGCTTGACCATCGCTTCGCTGATGTCGGCCGGCAGGATCACCACGGCCACGCCGCGCCGGCTGATGGCCGCCTGGCAGGCCAGCGCCACCACGCGGCGCGCCTGTTCGGGGCTGTGCACCTGCTCGCAGAACACGCTGCAGCTGGCATACACCGCCTTGAAATCGACCTCCTGCGGAAACTCCATGCCCAGCTCGGCGGTGACCACCTGGCTGGCAATCAGCACCATCGGCGCGCGGTTGCGGTTGGTCTCGAATACACCATTGATGAAGTGCAGCCCGCCCGGCCCGCACGAACCGGCGCAGGCGGTGAGCTGTCCGCTGATCAGCGATTCGGCGCCGGCGGCGAACGCGGCCACTTCCTCATGGCGCATGTGCACCCACTCGATATCGCTGTGGTGGATGGCATCGGTGACGTAGTTGAGGGTATCGCCGACGATGCCGTAACAATGACGGACACCGGCAGCCTGCAGGGTTTCAACCACGATCTCGGCAACGCGCTTGCTCATGGGGGAACAGCCTTGGACGGGGGACCCCCAGCCTAGCCAGCCGCAGGTGATCTTCCTGTAGGCAGGTGGCGTGAAATGCCTATACATTGGCTGGCCCGTTCACTGGCCTTGAGGCTCATGCAGATTGCGCTGCGCTGCGCCACCACGCAGCAGTTCCTGTCCTTCCATGAGCAGCAGTGGCTGCACGGCATCGACCCGGCGGCGCATCCGTGGCTGGCGCAGCTGCTGCGTGCACCCCGCGGCGGTGTCGCGCCCGATGACCTGCCGGCCGCGATGGACGCGCTTCTGGCCTGCTTGGCCGACCAGGATCCCGCCGATACGGTGGTCCGCCGCAGCGGACTGCGGCTGTTGTTGTGGCTGGCCACCGGCCAGCGCCAAGGCCAGCCGGTGAGCTGGCAGCACCAATGAGCCCAGGAGGCACGCATGGCATTTGACCTGTACCTGGACGACGCCGGGCCGCGCATGCGGCATGCGTGGATCGACACCCACGAAGAGGCCATTCTCAGCCCCGACAACAGCCGCTACCCGCAGCTGAGCCGGCTACAGCAGGAGTTCTACGGCGCGCCGCGTATTTCGCCGGGGCAGGCCGCCGCGCTGGTGCAGGAAGTGATCGACCGGTTGCTGGAGCATCCCGATGGCGCGGAGGGGCCGTTGGCCGAGGTGGGCCTGCGCCTGATCCTGCTGTTCGACCAGGCGCAGCGCCACGGCCTGCATATCCAGTGCGAGGGCGACTGAGCGCGGCTCAAGGGTTCGCGTTGACCCAGCCGAGAATGTCGCCCCGGGTCGGGTTGGCGTAGCGCACCTTCACCCAGCCGTCCTTCTCATCCATCAGTTCCACCCGGTCCTCGCGCACCAGATAGCGGCGGGTGGCGGTGTCGCCGGGACGGGCGTACAGCGGCAGCCGCGCCGGCACCACCTGGCCGCTGAAGGCCAGCAATCGCCGGTCACTACGCGGTGCCACCAGCCCGTCGGAGATCGCTGTTTCCAGCACCTTGCCGGTAGGGTCATACGTGGTCCAGACCGCCATCGGGCCACTGTCGGCGGTCTGCTTGACGAAGATCGTCGCCTCCAGCGCATCGCCCAGCATCAGGGCGCGCTCGGCGCGGTACAGATACAGCCGCCCGTCGTGGTAGCGGTACAGGTCCACGTACCCCATCGCGCCGCTGCGGCAGCTGCTGCTCAAGGTGCGGTTGCCGGTGTCCACATCCAGCCCCATCAGGCCGCCGCAACGCGCACGTTGATGCGAGGCCGGTTCCAGCGCCACCAGCTTCTCCCGTCCAGGATCGTAGCGATACACCGCCACCGCTTCGTTGACCATACCCACGGGTCCACTGACGACCAACTCGGGGTGACCATCGAAATCGACATCCTCGGCCCTCAGACGCGGTGCGGAATCTTCGTTCACAATGTCGAGCCGAGGGATTACCTCGCGTTTTCCCGAAGAAATGAACAGCACGGCAATACTCCGATCGGGCTGTATCTGCACGGTGGCAGCCTGACCAGGTGCGAAGGTGATGCGCAGCGCGGTATCGGGCTCCGCACCATGCGCAGCCACCGGCACGCACGCCGCCAGCATCAGGCCACACAGCTGCGCATAGCGCAGCCAACCATTCCAGTTCATACCCAGCTCCTGCCGCGCCACGCTGGCGCTCGGGATCAGAACGATACTTCAACCGCCTGCTGCGCCCACAGCACCGACTGATGGCCGGTGGCCTGCTTCCACGCCAGGCGGATCGCCTCGATGTCGGCACGGCGCTGCGGTGTGTTCTCGTGCAGCACCACCAGCACCTTGGTGCGCAGGCGGTTGGGTTCGGCCGCGCCGCGGAACAGCCACTGGCCGTAGGCATCGAACACGGTCAGGCCGTCCGGGAAGCGCGGGGTGACGTGTTTGTCCAGGAACGCGCGCCACTGCGCCTCGGTGATGGCATCGGTCTGCTTGCGCTCGGAGGCGCCGCTTTCCTCGCCCACGCCGAAATAGAGCTCGCTGCGCACCCAACCGGCGGCGGCGTCGGGGCGCGCGGCATCGCCCTGCAGGGTGGCCGTGGCGGTGGCGGGCGTCGGCACAACCGGCTTGGCAGCGGGTGCGGCGGTGGCACAACCGCTGGCGGCCAGCACGAGGGCGAACAGTAGGGCATGGGACTTCATCAAAACACTCCAGAAACAGGCTTGCAGAGGGGAGGAAGCGTGCAGGACATCCGGTTCCCGTGCAGATCACCAACGGCTATCTGCTGATGCCCTTTGCGATGGGACTTGCATCCCATGGGGTCATCACGCCAAGATAATATATCGCTTCATCCGGATGGATTGGTAGTGCCGACGACCTGTCGGCAACCCCAGTCCCCCTGCCCCACCCCTTCCTCCTCCCCCCGTCGTCCTGCTGGAGTCCGCATGTCCCGTCCGTCCGCGTCGCGCCTTGGCCTTGCCATCGCGCTCGTCCTCTCCTCCCCCCTGCTCGCCCAGGACGTACATGCGCAGGACGCGCCCGGCTCGGCCACCACGCTGGACACCGTCATTGTCACCGGCACCCGCGCGGTGGACCGCACCGTGCTGGAGTCCACCTCGCCGGTGGACGTGCTCACCGCCGAGGACATCCGCAAGGCCGGTGTGGTCAATGGTGAACTGGGTAGCGCGCTGCAGGCGCTGCTGCCCTCGTTCAACTTCCCGCGCCAGTCCAACTCCGGCGGCGCCGACCACATCCGCGCCGCGCAGCTGCGCGGCCTGTCGCCGGACCAGGTACTGGTGCTGGTGAACGGCAAGCGCCGCCACAGCAGCGCGCTGGTCAACACCGACAGCAAGATCGGCAAGGGCACCACGCCAGTGGACTTCAACGCCATTCCGATCAGCGCGATCAAGCGCATCGAAGTGCTGCGCGACGGCGCCGGCGCGCTGTACGGCTCCGACGCGGTGGCCGGGGTCATCAACGTGATCCTCGACGACGCCCCGGAAGGCGGCGCGTTCGAGGCCAGCTTCGGTGCCAACCACACCGACCTCAAGCCCATCGACCGCACCATCACCGACGGCCAGACCAGCTACGCCAGCGCCAAGGTCGGCACCCGGCTGGGCGATGAGGGCGGCTTCCTGCGCGTGGGCCTGGAGCTGAAGAACCACGAAGGCACCAACCGCGCCGGCTTCGACCAGATCCCGCCGTGGGACCAGAGCGCCACCAACCTGGCCCTGCAGGGCCAGCGCAACTACGTGCTGGGCGACGGCAAGACCAAGGATCTGAACGCCTGGATCAATACCGAGCTGCCGTTCGGTGAGACCTCCAAGTTCTACTTCTTCAGCACCTTCAACCAGCGCGACAGCGAAGGCGCCAACTACTTCCGCTACCCCGACAGCGACGCCAACTGGGCGCAGGTGTACCCGAACGGCTACCGGCCGATTTCCGAGGGTGAAAACCGCGACGTGCAGGCCGTGGCCGGCGCCAAGGGCCAGTGGGGCGAGTGGAACTACGACGCCAGCCTGGACTACGGCACCAACAGCTTCACCTACCGCCTGCGCAACTCGCTCAATGCCTCGCTGGGCCCCACCAGCCCAACCCGCTTCAAGACCGGCGATTACCGCAACGAGCTGACCGTGGCCAACCTCGACCTGGGTCGGGTGTTCAGCCAGGGCGAGAACATCACCCACAGCCTTGGCCTGGGCGTGGAGGCGCGGCGCGACCACTACCAGACCCGCCCGGGCGACCCGAGCAGCTATGCCGCCGGCCCGTTCACCGACCGCCCGACCGGCTCGCAGGCCGGCGGCGGCCTGACCCCGCAGGACGCCACCACGCTGTCGCGCGACGTGGCCAGCGCCTACGTCAGCCTGTCCAGCCAGTTCGGCGAGCACTTCTCCAGCGACCTGGCCGCGCGTTACGAGCACAGCGACGACTTCGGCGGCGAGCTCACCGGCAAGCTCGGCCTGCGTTACGAGTTCGCCCCGGCGTTCGCGCTGCGTGGTGCGATCTCCAACAACTTCCGCGCCCCGTCGCTGGCGCAGATCGGCTACGAATCCACCTCCACCGGCTACAACGCGGCCGGGCAGCTGGTGCAGGGCCGGGTGCTGTCGGTGAACAACCCGATCGCGCGCGGCCTGGGCGCCACCGCGCTGAAGCCGGAGAAGTCGCTCAATACCAGCCTGGGCTTCACCAGCCGCATCGGCGACCACTTCGATGTGTCGCTGGATTTCTTCCAGATCGATATCGACGACCGCATCGCGCTGTCGGAGAGCATCACCGGCGATGCACTCACCGACTACGTGCAGCAGCAGTTCGGCGTGGCCGGCCTGCAGAGCGCCAGCTTCTTCGTCAACGCCGCCGACACCCGCACCCGCGGTGCCGAGCTGGTGAGCAACTGGCGGCAGTCGCTGGGCAACGGTGAGCTGGTGCTGACCGGCACCTATGCGTACACCAAGACCACGCTGAAGAACGTGCTGGCCACGCCGGCCAGCCTGCTCGCGCTGGACCCGGACTACGTGCTGTTCGGCGTGGAGGAAACCAACACCCTCACCGACGCCACCCCGCGCACCCGCGGTTCGGTGGCGGCCAGCTGGAGCAACGACCGCTGGTCGCTGAGCAGCCGGGTCAACCGTTATGGCAGCGTCACCCGCGTGTTCAACTTCGGCGACGGCTTCATTCCGCGCCAGACCTACGGCGCCGAGTGGCAGCTGGATGCGGAAGTGGAGTTCAAGATCACCCCGCAGTGGAGCGTGGCGGTGGGCGGGCAGAACCTGACCGACAACTACTCGGACCTGTCCAACGACGATATCTACTACTACGGCAACCTGCCGTATGACGTGTTGTCGCCGGTGGGCAGCAATGGTGCGTATTACTACGGGCGGGTGCGGTATACGTTCTGACCGGGGGTGCAGCCGACCAACGGTCGGCTCTACCGGATTGTGCAGCCGACCAACGGTCGGCTCTACCGGGCGGTGAACGGAAACAGGTAGAGCCGACCGTTGGTCGGCTGCTCTGATCCCCGCCGCCGCACCTGCGCCGTGGGGGGAATGCGCGGCGCGCACCGCGCGTGAAAACAACGCGCCGCACCATGCCATGACCTGACGATCACACCCACGCTGGCATGTTGGCGGGCATGGCCAACGACCTCCCCCCACGTCCGCCGCCGCCGTTGCTGGACGATGCCTGCGCGTTGTTCCTCGACGTGGATGGCACCCTGATTGAATTCGAACGCGACCCCGAAGCGGTCACGCTGCTGCCGGAAGTGCGTGATGCGATCGGGCGCATCAGTGATCGCCTGGAAGGCGCGGTCGCGCTGATCAGCGGCCGTCCGCTCGGCCAGCTCGACGATCTGTTCGCCCCCCTGCACCTGCCTGCCGCCGGCCTGCACGGCCACGAGCTGCGCAGTGCCAATGGCCGCCTCGACAGTCCCACGGACACCACCGACACCAGTGAATGGCTGCACGCCGTGCACCAGCAGGCCATGCGTTTCGCGCACGGCCATCCCGGCGTGCTGGTCGAAGACAAGGGCCGCAGCTTGGCCCTGCACTGGCGTGGCGCGCCGCACGCAGCCAGCGACGTACGCGCGTTCGCCGAGCGGCACATCCGCGGCAATGCCGGCTACCGCCTGCAACCTGGCGACCACGTCGTGGAGTTTGTTCCCGAAGGCAGCGACAAGGGCCGCGCCCTGCAGCAACTGATGCAGCACCCGCCGTTCCGTGGCCGCCTGCCGGTATTCCTGGGCGATGACCTCACCGACGAGTTCGGCTTCGATGCGGCCAATGCGCAACACGGCTGGAGCGTCCTGGTGGGCGCGCGCAGCCCCAGCGCCGCCGTATTCGCGCTGCCGCACATCCGCAGCGTGCATGCCTGGCTGCAGGAAAACGCCTACTGATCCTTTCCCGCCCACGCCACACCGCGCGTGGGCGCTCCATCCAACGTGCCGCTGGCCTTGCGTGCAGCGGCCTGCCTTGAGCGAGATTGCAGTGCCCATGAAACAACCTGATCTGAATCTTGGCGTGGTCGGCAATGGTAGCTTCGGCGCCCTGATCGACCAGCAGGCGCGCGTGGTGTGGAGTTGCCTGCCTACCTTCGATGGCGACCCCACCTTCTGCGCCCTGCTCAGCCCCAACCAGAACGAAGGCGGCGATTTCGCGATCGAGCTCGAAGACCTGGTCGGCACCGAGCAGAGCTACCTCACCAACACCGCGATCCTGCGCACCGTGCTGCACGACAAGCACGGCGGCGCGCTGGAAATCATCGATTTCGCGCCGCGCTGGCGTCAGAACGACCGCTTCTACCGCCCGGTCAGCCTGATCCGACAGGTGCGCCCGCTGGCCGGCAATCCACGCATCATCGTGCGCGCCCGCCCGCTGGCCGACTGGGGCGCACGCGTGCCGGCCTCCACGTGGGGCAGCAACCACATCCGCTGGGAGCTGCCCGACCACGTGCTGCGCCTCACCACCGACGTGCCGCTGCGGTTCGTGCGCGACGGCCTGCCGTTCGTGCTCAGCCACCCGGTGCACCTGGTGCTGGGCGTGGACGAATCGTTGAACCGCTCGCTCAGCGGGTACGTGCAGGAGTCCTTCCAGCGCACCCGCGACTACTGGCGCGAATGGGTGCGCTACCTGTCCATTCCGCTGGAATGGCAGGACGCGGTGATCCGCAGCGCAATCACCCTCAAGCTGTGCCAGTACGAAGACAGCGGCGCGATCATCGCCGCGATGACCACCTCCATTCCCGAAGCGCCCGGCAGCATCCGCAACTGGGACTACCGCTACTGCTGGCTGCGCGATGCCGCCTTCGTGGTGCGCACGCTCAACCGGCTCGGTGCCACCCGCACCATGGAACAGTTCCTGGGCTACATCTTCAACCTGGCCACCACCGATGGCAGCCTGCAGCCGCTGTATGGCATCGGCTTCGAGGCCAAGCTGGAGGAAACCGAAGTGGCCTCGCTGGACGGCTACCGCGGCATGGGCCCGGTGCGGCGCGGCAACCTGGCCTGGGTACAGCGCCAGCACGACGTGTACGGCAGCGTGGTGCTGGCTTCCACGCAGCTGTTCTTCGACCAGCGCCTGCAGGATCCCGGTGACGCGCACACCTTCGCGCGACTGGAGCCACTGGGCGAGCAGGCCTTCGCCCTGCACGACGTGCCCGATGCGGGGCTGTGGGAATTCCGCGGCCGCACCGAAGTGCACACCTATACCAGTGCGATGTGCTGGGCCGCGTGCGACCGGCTGTGCAAGATCGCCATCCGCCTGAAGCTGGACGACCGCGCGGACTACTGGCGCGACCGTGCCAACACCATCCACGCGCGCATCCTGCATGAAGCGTGGAGCGACGACCTCGGCCATTTCACCGACACCTTCGGTGGTCACCGCCTGGATGCCTCGTTGCTGTTGCTGGCCGACATCGGCTTCATCGAAGCGCACGACGCGCGCTTCATCGCCACCGTCGAGGCGATCGGCCGCGACCTCAAGCACGGCAATGCGCTGTACCGCTACGTCGCACCGGATGACTTTGGCGAGCCGGAAACCAGCTTCACCATCTGCACCTTCTGGTACATCGACGCGCTGGCGGCAATCGGCCGCATGGACGAAGCGCGCGACATGTTCGAGACCCTGCTGGAACGCCGCAACCACTTGGGCCTGCTCTCCGAAGATCTGGCGT
Organism: Stenotrophomonas rhizophila; assembly: GCF_000661955.1. NCBI lineage: Bacteria > Pseudomonadati > Pseudomonadota > Gammaproteobacteria > Lysobacterales > Lysobacteraceae > Stenotrophomonas > Stenotrophomonas rhizophila. The sequence goes on along the minus strand of NZ_CP007597.1, from coordinate 1,049,783 downwards.
TCGACAACGGGGAGGCCTGGGGCAACTTCCCGCAGACCTATTCGCACGTAGGCCTGATCACCGCAGCGATGCGTCTGTCGCGCAGCTGGCAGGAAGCATCATGAGCCGGCTGGTTGTTGTCTCCAACCGCGTCGCGGCACCCGGCGTGGCCGCGCCCGGCGGGCTTGCAGTAGGGCTGCTGGCCGCGCTGAAGGAACGCGGTGGCCTGTGGTTCGGCTGGAGCGGCAAGTCGGTGCGCGACGCCAGCGGTGCGCTGCATGAGCAGACCGAGGGCGACATCCGCTACGTCACCATGGACCTCAACAAGCCCGACGTGGACGGCTACTACAACGGCTTTGCCAACCGCACGCTGTGGCCGCTGCTGCACTTCCGCCTGGACCTGGTGGACTACGACCGCGCCACCCGCGAAACCTACCGGCGAGTCAATGCACTGTTCGCCGAAAAGCTGGCGCCGCTGCTGCGCGAAGACGACATCGTGTGGATCCACGACTACCACCTGATTCCGCTGGCCTCGCTGCTGCGCGAGCGTGGCATCGGGTGCCGCATCGGGTTCTTCCTGCACGTGCCGATGCCCTCGGCCGACCTGCTGCAGGCCATGCCCGACCACCTGCGGCTGTTTTCCAGCCTCTACGCCTACGACCTGGTGGGCTTCCAGACCCAGCGCGACACCGACCGTTTCCAGTCCTACGTGCGCCTGTTCGGGGGCGGCCGGGTGTTGTCCGATGGCGAACTGGAAGCGCCCGGTGGCCGACGCTTCCGTGCCGCCGCCTTCCCGATCGGCATCGATACCGGCCACATCGAGCGCCAGGCCAAGGCCGGCGCCAACAAGCCGGCCGTGCGCGACCTGCGCAACAGCCTGCGCGACCGCCAGCTGGCCATCGGCGTGGACCGGCTGGACTATTCCAAGGGCCTGCCGGAGCGCTTCCAGGGTTTCGAGCGGTATCTGGAACGCCACCCGGACCAGCGCGGCAGCCTCACCTACCTGCAGATCGCGCCGGTATCGCGCGGTGATGTCACCGAGTACCGCCAGCTGCGCGGCCAGCTGGAACAGATCGCCGGGCACATCAACGGTGGCCATGCGGCACCGGACTGGACCCCGCTGCGCTACGTCAACCAGAACTTCACCCATGCCACCCTGACCGGCTTTTACCGTGCGGCGTCCGTGGGCCTGGTCACCCCGCTGCGCGATGGCATGAACCTGGTCGCCAAGGAATACGTGGCCTCGCAGGACCCGGAGAACCCCGGCGTGCTGGTGCTGTCGCTGCTGGCCGGCGCAGCCGATGAACTCAAGCAGGCGCTACTGGTGAACCCGCACGACCTGGACGGCGTGGCCGATGCAATCGCCACCGCCGCCACCATGCCCCTGCGCAAGCGCACCGAGCGTTGGCAGGCCATGATGGAGCATCTGCGCACTTACGACATCAACCACTGGCGGCAGACCTACCTGCAGGCGCTGGAGGGCTGAGGGCGGACCCAGTGCAATGCGGGCCCCTCAGGGGTAGAGCCGACCGTTGGTCGGCTGCCCTCCCTCCCAGCGCCGCGATACCTGATGGATGCACGCGCCGCGCCTTGCGCGGTGCAGCCGACCAATGGTCGGCTCTACCGGGGTGTTCGTATCGTCACCCGGCGCAATGTTGATTCCTTACTCGTAGAGCCGACCGTTGGTCGGCTGCCCTTCCTCCCGGCGCCGCGATACCCGATGCATGCACCGCGCATTGCGCGGTGCAGCCGACCAACGGTCGGCTCTACCGGGTTGTTCGCCGGCCGACCATCGGCACCCACCGGATTGTTCGTGCCGGCCGGCCATCGACACCCACCAACTTATTCGTATCGACCAACGGGCACCGCGCAACAGATGACGCTTTCCGCACGAATTGATTGCAGATGAAACAAGTCGTCCAGCGCGCGGCCATCGTCCCGCCGGATGTCGCAATCAACGCGCCTCACGACGCAATCGTCGGCTGCACAACGCCTTGCGGCAATAGACCTCGTTTATCGCGATCCCGCTACGGCACGCAGAGACGAAAGCACGCGCGAAATTTCATTTCGCATTGACGGTCCCTGACCAAAGTGACGCCCCCAAGAGCCCATCCATATCGCATGGGCCGGTTCGTGCACCGTCGCGTGCACGGTTCATTCAAGGGGATGGATTGCATGTCAGCGCTCGACCGTTTCATCAATGATGCCGCCGCACGACTGGAGCTGGGCTACCGCGCCCGCAGCGTAGTGAACGTGCTGGCCGGCTGGATCGCGTCGCACCCGCTGGGCCTGGACGGCCTGGCGCAACAGTTCGAGCAGGCCGGGCTGGGCGCCCAGTTCCGTAGCTGGCAGCGACCGACCGAACCCTCCCGCCCCGTGCTGGCAAGCGAACTGGAGCACGCCGTCCGCACCCATGCGCTGGTCACGATGGCACGCCGGGCCGGCTTTCCGCCCGGCACGTTCCGGGTAATCGCCTGCGAGCTGCTGCCCGGCCTGGTCGCGCTGGCCAGCGCGTCCGGCCCTGTGCGCGCCGCTGCACTCGGTCCTGCGGGCCTGCATCGCCCACGGGGACTCACGCCCGCCCCGGCGCGCACGGTGCAGGGCCTGGCCCTGCGCGGCATGCTGTGGATGCTGGCCGGCGTCGTGCTGATCGGGTTCACCACCTGGCTGCACCTGAAGATCCGCGCGCCACACTGGGTGGCCCCGGTCATCACCGAACAACGCGATGCGCGGCTGTCGATGCACCAGTACGGCGACCGCCTCCTGGTGCAGGGGCGCCTGCCCAGCGAGGCCGCCCGCCGCCAGGTCTGGAATGCGCTCACCGCCCTGTATGGGCGCGACAACGTGCGCGGCGGGATCGAGCTGGATCCTGCCACCCGCCCTCCACGCTGGCTGGACCGGCTTTCCGCCCGCATTGCGCAGCTGGAAGGCGACGGATTGTTGCTGGACTTCAACGGCGATGCATTGCGGGTGGATACCTCGGCGATGGTCGCCGAGCAGCGCCTGGAGGTATCCCGGCTGCTCCGCCACCACTTCGCCGACCTGCAGACCACCGGGTTGTGGGGACCGGGACTGGCCGCGCTGGCCACCCTGCCTGCGCATGCCGAGGCCACCACGGTGGTGGAGGCGTTGAACCGGACCACCCTGAAGTTCCGTGCAGGCTCGGCGGCGCTGACCGGCGACAGTGCCGACACCGTGGATGCCGTGGCGGCCGCACTGACGCTGCTGCCGGCGAGCACGCGCATCGAAGTGGCCGCGCACACCGACAGCACCGGCCACGCCGACGCCAGCCTGCTGCTGAGCCAACAGCGCGCCGCGGCGGTGGTGCAGGCACTGCAGGAACGCGGCGTACCGGCCTCGATGCTGGTCGCCACCGGCCTCGGGCAGCAGTACCCGGTCGCCGACAACCGCGACGATGCAGGACGCGCACGCAATCGACGGATCACCTACACGGTGCGTGCGCCGGAGCGCGACGCAGGGACCGCTGTTGCCGTGGCCTGGCAGGACCGGTGAAACCGGCTCAGTCGAGGAATCGCCCGGCCTGTCCGGGCGCCGGCAGGTAACAGCTGTCATGCCGACCGAACCAGCGGTAGCGGTTGCGCGCCAGCGCGCGGTAGGCGCGATCGCGCCAGCCCGAAGGCAACAGCCGCAGCACGGCCGTCAGCCGCCAGGCACCGCCAAGCCCGGCCAACACCCGTAGGATCGCGTCGGTATCGGTCCAGGCCTGGCCGTTCTCCAGCAACAGGAACGACAGCGGATCGTCCGGGTCGAGCCCGTGCTGCTGCAGCAGCGCACGGCCGTGGCTGCCCTGCATCGCCGCGAACCGGTAGCGCCCCTGCCGGTCGAAGCGCAGCAGGAACCGCACCCAGCGGCTGCACAGCGCGCAGACCCCGTCGAACACGATCACCGCGTGGTCGGCACTGCGGTTGACGTCGGCGGGGGTGCGGTCCATGGGCTCAGCGCGCCATCCAGGCCAGGGTCGCCATGCGCCCGGTACGGCGGTCGCGCCGGTGCGAGTAGAACCGCTGCGGGTCATCGATGCTGCACAGCTGGCCGCCGCTGATCTGCGCCGGGTCGACCCCCACGCTGTGCAGGCGGCGCCGGGCCAGCGCGTACAGGTCCACCTTCCAATGCCCCGGGCGGGTGGCCACGAACGCCGCTTCGGCGCCCGCGTCGCGTTCGACGAAGGCGGCAAATACGTCCTCGCCCACCTCGTAATGGGCCGGGCCGGCGGCCGGCCCCAGCCACGCCTGCAGCTGGGCCGCCGGGGTGCGCATGGCGGCCACGGTGGCTTCCAGCATGCCGTCGGCCAGGCCGCGCCACCCGGCATGGGCCGCGCCGATCTCGCTGCCATCGCGGGCGGCCAGCACCACCGGCAGGCAGTCGGCGGTCAGGATCGCCAGCACCACGCCGGGCACCGAGGTGACCGCCGCATCGGCGGTCGGCTCGGTCTCCACGCCCTGCGCGGTGGGCGCAGCGTTGAACCGCAGCACCGTGGTGCCGTGCACCTGGCGCAGCCAGTGCGGCGCCGACGGCAGGGCCAGGCCGACCTGCAGCAGGTCACGGTTGCGCTGCACCTGGGCCGGGTCGTCGCCCTCGGCGGCATAGCGGTTGCCCATGTTGAACTGATCGAACGGCGGCACCGACCCACCCGCGCCGTAGCGCAGGGTGGTACCCGCCTGTACCCCGGCAGGCGCAGGCCAGTCGGCCGCCAGCAGCGGAACCGGCGTTGGCATCAGCGACGCCCGCGTTCCAGCTCGGCGAAGCGCTTGCTGTCTTCGCGCAGCGCCTGCAGCAGGGCCAGCATGTCCGCCGGCGGCGGCGCGCTGTTGGTGATGGTCTCACCGGTGATGGGGTGCACGAACTCCAGCGTTTCGGCGTGCAGCGCCTGGCGCTTGAAGCCGCGCAGCTGCGCAACCAGTTCATCGCTGGCACCCTTGGGCAGCTTCAGCGCGCCGCCGTACAGCTGGTCGCCGATGATCGGGTGGCGCAGGTGCGCCATGTGCACGCGGATCTGGTGGGTGCGGCCGGTTTCCAGGCGGCATTCCAGCGCGGTGTGCGCACGGAAGCGCTCCCGCAGGCGGTAATGGGTGATCGCGTCCTTGCCGTCTTCACGCACGGCCATGCGCACGCGGTCGCGCGGATGGCGGTCGATGGCCGCATCGGCGGTGCCACCGGATACCAGCGCGCCCACCACGATGGCGAGGTATTGGCGGTGCACTTCGCGCGCCGACAGCTGCTCGACCAGCGCGGTCTGCGCCTGGATCGTGCGGGCAATCACCATCACCCCGCTGGTGTCCTTGTCCAGGCGGTGCACGATGCCCGCGCGCGGCAGTACCGACAGCGAGGGGTCGCGGAACAGCAGTGCGTTGACCAGCGTGCCGGTGGGGTTGCCCGCACCGGGGTGGACCACCAGCCCGACCGGCTTGTTGATGACGAACACGTGCTCGTCCTCGTACAGCACCTCCAGCGGGATGTCTTCCGGCTCGGCATGGGTCTGGGTGTCAAGCACGACATGCAGGCTGGCCACCTCGCCGCCCCGCACCGGGTCGCGCCCGCGCACGGTCTGGCCGTCCAGCAGGACGTCCCCGGACTTGATCCACTCGGTCAGCTTGGACCGGGAGAATTCAGGGAACAGCTCGGCCAGGACGGCGTCGAAGCGCCGTCCAGCGGCGGTATCGGGCACCACGGCCTGGCGGGGGGATTCGGATTCGGAAGCGTTATCGGACATGGGGAAAGCACCGCTGGGAGACAAATTTGGGGTCCCGTCGACCACTTTCAGTCGCAGGACAGGCCACTAGGCTATCATCGACCCTTCGTATTCCAGCCGCGTCCCGCCCTGACCCCATGATCCGACGCTCTTCTTTGCTGTCCGCGCCCGTCCGCACCGCCGCCCTGCTGCTGGTCCTGGCCCTCGTCGCCACTGGCTGCCACCGCGGCACCAAAGGTGACAATCCGGACGAAGGCCTGCCGGTCGAACAGATCTACGAGAAGAGCCACCGCCTGATGGAAGGCGGCAACTGGAGCGGGGCCGAAGCCAACTTCCGCCGCCTGATCGCCCAGTACCCGTATGGCCCGTACACCGAGCAGGCGATGATCGAAACCGCCTACGCCCAGTACAAGGCCGGCAAGCACGATGACGCGGTGTCCAGCGTGGACCGCTTCATCCGGACCTACCCGACCCACCGCAACATCGCCTACATGTACTACCTGCGCGGCCTGTCCAACGGCAACCGCAATACGGTGTTCCTGCGCCGGGTATGGGCGCTCGACCCGAGCCGCCGCGACCTGTCCACCCCGCACCAGGCCTACGCCGACTTCAATATCGTCGTCGACCGTTACCCCAACAGCCGTTACGCCGCCGACGCGCGCCAGCGCATGATCGAGCTGCGCGACGTGTTCGCCCAGCACGAGCTGGACAACGCCCTGTACTACCTGCGCCGCCAGGCCTGGGTATCGGCAGCGGGTCGTGCCAACTACCTGCTGGAAACCTACCCGCAGAGCGCCTTCCAGTACGACGCCGTGGCCACCCTGGGCGAGGCCTACACCCGCCTGGGCAACAAGACCCTGGCCGACGACGCCCGCCGCGTGCTGGAGCTGAACCAGCCCGAGCACCCCTGGCTGCAGGGCAACTGGCCGAAGTACCCGTGGATGGTGCGCAAGCTGAACCCCTTCGCCGGCGAGAAGTCCGCCAGCACCGGGCAGCGCAACGCCAAGATGGAACGCAAATAATAAAAAGGCCCCGAAAGGGGCCTTTTTTGTTTTGGGTGACCCGTCCTGAATTGAGTTGACACCTTTTCCCACAGGAAGAGGAATGTTCAATGGATTCAACACTCAGGCGCAGCCAGCGGGATTACTCGCTGGCCTTCAAATTGGCGGTGGTCGACCAGATCGAGCGTGGGGAGCTGACCTATCGTCAGGCCCAGGATCGATACGGCATCCAAGGCAGCAGTACCGTGCTGAAGTGGCTTCGCCGACATGGTCGGCAGGACTGGTCGGGTGGTGCATCATCTGCCCCCATGACCACTTCACCCAAAAGCGGGGCGGGCAAGCCGCTGACGCCGGAACAACAGATCAAGGCCTTGCAGGTGCAACTGCGGGAAGCCAACGAGAAAGCGCAGCTTTTCGAAGCCATCGTCGATGTCCTCAAAGAGGACTACGGGGTACGCATCGTAAAAAAGCCTTCCGGCAAGTCCTCACGCAAGGGCGCCTCCAAGGCCTAAGCGTGGCAAGGGCTTGCCGACATTTCGGCATTAGTCGGCAGGCGTACTACAAAGCCGGCCATCGCCAACAACAGCAGCTGGTCGAGGGCGCGCGGGCGATCGCCTTGGTGGGTGGCTATCGGGCCCGTCAGCCACGCATCGGCACCCGCAAGCTCCACGGTCTGATCAGGCCGGCACTGCAGGCATCGGGGATAGCGATGGGGCGGGACCGCCTGTTTGGTGTCCTTCGTGATGCCCGGCTCCTGGTGCCCATGCGGCGCGCATATCACAAGACAACCAACAGCCATCACCGCTTCCGGCGGCACCCCAACCTGCTCAAAGCTGGCGAGGGGCGCGTGGTACCCACCGGCTGCGAGCAGGTGTGGGTCGCCGACATCACCTACCTGCCAACGCAAGGGAAATTCGTCTATCTGAGCCTGATTACGGATGCTTGGTCACGCAAGATCGTTGGCTGGAGTGTGCACGACACGCTGCAGACCGAGCAGGTTGCCCAGGCGTTGCAGATGGCGCTGAAAGGACGAAAAACGCGTCAACAACTGGTCCACCACTCCGATCGAGGTATCCAATACTGCTCGGATTACTACCAGAAGATCCACGCCGCGCACGGCGTAACCTGCTCGATGACCGACGGCTACGACTGCTACCAGAATGCGTTGGCAGAACGGGTAAATGGGATCTTGAAAGGCGAATTCCTGCTGCATCGCCCTCGGGACCTGGCGCAGGCACGGCAGATGGTGGCCGAGTCGGTGGCGATCTATAACGCCGAGCGGCCGCACCTGTCCCTTAAAATGCAGACGCCCGATGCAGTGCATCGGGCGTCCTTGGCCGCCTGACGGCGGCCGATTCATCCGCCACAGGTGTCAACCTATGGCAGGACGGGTCAGGGACCATGCCGACCAACGGTCGGCACCTACCGGGAATGGCCGGTAGCGCCCGACCGTTGGTCGGGCCGATCGCCCGTCAGCCCTTGTACCCGTTGCTGATCGGGTACCGCCGCTCGCGCCCGAACGCGCGCCGCGACACCTTCGGCCCCGGCGCAGCCTGGTGGCGCTTCCATTCGCTGGTGCGCACCAGGCGCAGCACACGGTCCACCACCTCGGCGGCATACCCGGCGGCCACGATCTCCTCGCGCGACTGCTCCTGGTCCACGTAGCGGTACAGGATGCCGTCCAGCACGTCGTAGGCCGGCAGCGAGTCCTGGTCGGTCTGGTTGTCGCGCAGTTCGGCCGAGGGCGGGCGGCTGATCACCGCCGGCGGGATCACCGGCGCCCCACCCACGGTGTTGCGCCACTTGGACAGACCGAACACCTCGGTCTTGTACAGGTCCTTCAGCGGCGCGTAGCCACCGCACATGTCGCCGTAGATGGTGGCGTAGCCGACCGCATACTCGCTCTTGTTGCCGGTGGTCAGCAGCAGCCCGCCGAACTTGTTCGACAGCGCCATCAGGATCACCCCGCGGCTGCGGGACTGCAGGTTCTCCTCGGTCACATCGGCGGCCTGGCCCTCGAACATCGGCCCCAGCGCGGCCATCAGGCCTTCGAACACCGGCTCGATCGAAACGGCCTCCAGCTTCACGCCCAGCGCGCGGCACTGCTCGGCCGCCAGGTCGTTGGACATGCCGGCGGTATAGCGCGATGGCAGGCGCACCGCGGTGACGTTGTCCGCGCCCAGCGCATCGACCGCCATGGCCAGCACCAGGGCCGAATCGATGCCGCCGGACAGGCCCAGCCACACCTTCTTGAAGCCGTTCTTGCGGCAATAGTCCTGGATGCCGCGGGTGACCGCGCGCCAGGCCAGCGCATCCATGCTTTCATCGCCGTCGTCGATCCACTCACGCGGCATGAAGCGACGCGTGGCGGCGTCGTAGTCCACCACCAGCCACTGGTCGGTGAAGGCGGCGGCGGCCGGGTGCACGGTGCCGTCGCCATCGGCCACGACCGAGGCGCCATCGAACACCAGCGCGTCCTGGCCGCCCACCACGTTCAGGTAGGCAATGGCCGCCCCGCTCTCGCGCGTACGCTCGGCCAGCAGCGCATCGCGCTGGGCGTGCTTGCCACGCTCGTACGGCGAGGCATTGGGCACCACCACCAGCTGCGCGCCTTCGCGCACGGTATCGGCCAGCGGCTCGGCGAACCACAGGTCTTCGCAGACCAGCACGCCCACCGGCACGCCTTTCAGCTCGAACACGCAGCTGCCGCCGTCCGGGTCCACGTCGAAGTAACGGCGTTCGTCGAACACCGCGTAATTGGGCAGCTCGCGCTTGCGGTAGGTGTGCTCGACCTTGCCATCGCGCAGCACGCTGGCGGCGTTGTACACCACCGAGCCGGTGGCCTGCGGCCAGCCTACCACGGCGGCAATGCCGTGGGTGGCCGCGGCAATGCGCTTGAGTGCCTGCTCGCAGTCGTACAGGAAGCCCGGGCGCAGCAGCAGGTCTTCCGGCGGGTAGCCGCTGATGGCCAGTTCCGGAAACACCACCAGTTCGGCGCCGTACTCATCGCGCGCCTCGGCGATCATGGCGATGATGTTGTCGGTGTTCTGCGCCACGGCGCCTACCGGGAAATCAAACTGCGCCATCGCGATGCGGATCGAAGCCATGAAGGTCCAGCCTGTAGTTGCAATGCGCTCATTGTAGTGCCGGGCTCTGCCCGGCAACCATGCATGCGCTGATCGCATGATCGGGCGGCGGCCAGAACGCAGAAAGGCCGCCCGGAGGCGGCCTTTCTGTTTGGGGCAGCTGACCAACGGTCAGCTCTACCCACACGTCGGCCGCAGGTGCGGCCGGCGGTTTATTTCACCAGCTTGGCGATGGCAGCGCCCAGGTCGCCCGGCGAACGGACGGTGACAACACCGGCCGCTTCCATGGCGGCGAACTTGCCTTCTGCCGTGCCCTTGCCACCCGAGGCGATCGCACCGGCGTGGCCCATGCGCTTGCCGGCCGGAGCCGACGCACCGGCGATGAAACCGACAACCGGCTTCTTCACGTGGTTCTTGATGTACTCGGCACCGGCTTCTTCAGCGTCACCGCCGATTTCGCCGACCATGATGATGCCCAGGGTCTGCGGATCTTCGTTGAACAGCTTCAGGCAGTCGACGAAGTTCAGGCCGTTGATCGGGTCACCGCCGATGCCGATGCAGGTGGACTGGCCCAGGCCGACTTCGGTGGTCTGCTTGACCGCTTCATAGGTCAGGGTGCCCGAGCGCGACACGATGCCGATCTTGCCCGGCATGTGGATGTGGCCCGGCATGATGCCGATCTTGCACTCGCCCGGGGTGATGACACCGGGGCAGTTCGGACCGACCAGCACGGTGTCCGGATGGGCACGGGTCAGCACGTTCTTGACGCGCAGCATGTCCAGCACCGGAATGCCTTCGGTGATGCACACGATGACCTTGATGCCGGCAGCCGCAGCTTCCAGGATCGCGTCAGCCGCGTACGGCGGCGGCACGTAGATGACCGACGCGTTGGCGCCGGTGCTCTGCACGGCGTCGGCAACGGTGTTGAAGACCGGCAGGTCGATGTGGGTGGTGCCGCCCTTGCCGGGGGTCACGCCGCCAACAACCTGGGTGCCGTACTCGATCATCTGAGTGGCGTGGAAGGTACCCTGCTGGCCGGTGAAGCCCTGCACGATCACCTTGGTGTTCTTATTGATCAAAACTGACATTGGATTTCCTTCGGTGTCGGATCAGGCGGCGGCTTTGACAGCAGCGACGACCTTCTTGGCACCGTCGTTGATGTTGTCGGCCGGGATGATGGCCATGCCGCTGTCACGCAGCAGCTGCTTGCCTTCTTCCACGTTGGTGCCTTCCAGGCGCACCACGACCGGAACCTTGACGCCCACTTCCTTGACCGCGGCGATGATGCCTTCGGCAATCATGTCGCAACGGACGATGCCGCCGAAGATGTTGACGAAGATGCCTTCGACCTTGTCCGAGGACAGGATCAGCTTGAACGCTTCGATGACGCGCTGCTTGTTCGCACCGCCGCCCACGTCCAGGAAGTTCGCCGGCTCGCCGCCGTTGAGCTTGATGACGTCCATGGTGGCCATGGCCAGGCCGGCGCCGTTGACCATGCAGCCGATGTTGCCGTCCATGGTGACGTAGTTGATGTCCAGCTCCGAAGCGGTCACTTCGGTTTCGTCTTCCTGGGTCTTGTCGCGCATGGCAACGAGAGCCTTCTGACGGAACGCGGCGTTGTCGTCGCTGTCGAACTTGCCGTCCAGCGCGTACAGGTTGCCGTCGTCCAGGATGGCCAGCGGGTTGATTTCAACCAGGGCCAGGTCCTTTTCGTTGAACAGGCGGTACAGGTTCACCATGATGCTGGCGAACTGGCCGGCCTGCTTGGCGGTCAGGCCCAGCTTGAAGCCGAAATCACGGCCGTGGTAACCCTGCACGCCTTCAACGAAGTCGACGTTGAGCGAGTGGATCAGCTCGGGGGTTTCAGCGGCAACCTGCTCGATCTCCACGCCGCCTTCCGAAGAAGCGATGTACGTGATGGTCTTGGTGCCACGGTCAACCAGCACCGACAGGTACAGTTCCTTGACGATCTCGCCGGCGGTGGTCACCAGCACCAGGTTGACCGGCAGTTCAACGCCGGCGGTCTGGTAGGTGGCCATCTTGGTGCCGAGCATCTTGGCCGCAGCGGCCTTCACATCGTCGGTGGTCTTGCAGAACTTGACGCCGCCTGCCTTGCCGCGACCGCCAGCATGGATCTGCGCCTTGACCATCCAGGGGCCCTGGCCCAGCGACTGGGCAGCTTCGACTGCTTCGTCCGGGGTAGCGGCGACCTTGCCGGCCGGGACCGGGATGCCGTACTCGGCAAGCAGTTGTTTTGACTGGTATTCGTGGAAATTCATGCGTCACCGTGGGAATAGGAACGACCGCACGCATCTCCAAGGCTCCCTCACGGGGCACCGGCACGGACCGCGGCGGGCCCACTATTGTGGACGAGCCGGCGCGCAGGCGCAAAGACACGCGAGCCGGCGCCGGAGCCCGGGCAGTTTTCCACCTTCATTCAGACAGTTGCGGCACGCCTGCCGGGCCGCGCCCGGGTCGGAGGCGGCCCGATTGCGCGGCAACGGGCGATTGGCGGGCCCCATCCGGGGGTGGCGTGCCTATACTGATCCCTCTACGGGCCGGCCCAGGCCGTTGAAACGCCGTCGAGCCTGGCTCGGCGTTACCAGGGCAGCCAGAAGGGGAGTTCCGGCGTGTCACCCAGTGCTTCATTGATCGACCGCATCGAATCGATACCGAAGCGGGAGCTGTACTTTTTCGCGCTGTATCGCCTGCTGATCACCGCCGTGATCGCCGCGCTGCTGTTCAGCCCGCTCAATACCCTGATTGGCGAGGCCGACCACCCGCGCTTGGCGTTCTGGGTCAGCGGCATCTATCTGGGGTTGGCGCTGCTGATCCTGCTGGTGGGCAGGAGCGAGCGCTGGCTGCATCGCATCGTCGTGGCCGGCGTAGGGGTGGACATCATCGCCGCCACCCTGCTCGCCCATGCGCTGCCCGGCGCCAGCGCCGGCATCTCGATGACGCTGCTGTTCAACATCGCCGCGGCCGCCACCCTGCTGCCGCTCAGCCTGGGCATGGGCCTGGCGGTCGCCGCCAGCGTCGCCACCGCCGGCGAGTACGTCTGGAAGCTGCTGGAAGGCGGTGCCCCCACCCGCACCCTGGCCGAACTGGCCATGTTCATCACCAGCTACCTGGCCCTGGCATTCGTCAGCTACCAGGTGGGCAACCGCGCGCGCCGCAACCAGCAACTGGCCAACCAGCGCGGTGACGAAGTGGCCAACCTGTTCGAGATCAACGAGCTGATCATCCGCCGCATGCGCACCGGCGTGCTGGTGGTGGATGGCGCCAACCGCATCACCCTGGCCAACGAAGCGGCCTCCACCCTGATCGGTGACGCCGACGGCAACGGCGGCAGCGGACGGCTCGAACTGGGCAGCGCCGCACCGGACCTGAGCCGCCGCCTGCTGCGCTGGCGCAACGGCTGGACCAACGAAGAAACGCCGCTGCAGCTGTCCCCGGACCAGCCCGAAGTACAGCCGCGTTTCGCCCGCCTGCTGGCCGGCAGCGACCTCACCCTGGTCTTCCTGGACGACTCCACCGTGGTCTCGCGCCGCGCCGAATCGCTGACGCTGTCGGCGATGGGGCGCTTCTCGGCCAGCCTGGCGCACGAGATCCGCAACCCGCTGGCGGCGATCAACTACGCCGCCCAGCTGCTGGAAGAATCCACCGCCATCGGCGACACCGACCGCCGCCTGCTGCAGATCATCCACCAGCAGTGCCAGCGCACCAACGGCATCGTCGAAAGCGTGCTCGGCCTGGCCCGGCGCGAACGCGCCAACCCGGAAAACCTGGACCTGGCTGCATTCGTGCGCCGCTTCGTGCTGGAGTACAAACAGGGCATCACCCTGGAGACGGACAGCATCGAGCCGATCATCACCGAAACCTCGGTGCACGCCCTGGTCGACCCGCGCCACCTGCACCAGATCCTCACCGTGCTGGTCCACAACGCCCTCAAGTACGGCCGCATCGGCCAGGAACCGGCACGGGTGCGGCTGCGCGTGGCCCGCCAGGAGCGCGCCGCCGTCATCGACGTGATGGACCGCGGCCCGGGCATCCCCGAAACAGTGGCCAGCCAGCTGTTCCGCCCGTTCTTCACCACCTCCGAGCACGGCACCGGGCTGGGCCTTTATATCGCCCGCGAGCTGTGCAAGGCCAACCAGGCCAACCTGGAATACGTATCGGTGCCGGCCGGTGGCGCCTGTTTCCGGCTGGTCCTGGCCGGCCCGCACACGATGCTGCCGCAATGAACCGTTCACGGCAGGCGGCCCCCTCGCGGGTTGCCGCATGCGTCAAACATTTGTCGGATCCAACCGCCCTCGGCTATCTTTCCCCCATATGAACGACACCCGCAGCGCCCTCGTCGTCGACGACGAACGTGACATCCGCGAACTGCTGGTACTGACCCTGGGCCGCATGGGCCTGCGCATCAGCACCGCCGCCAACCTCGCCGAAGCCCGCGAGTTGCTCGCCAGCAACCCGTACGATCTGTGCATCACCGACATGCGCCTGCCCGACGGCAACGGCATCGAGCTGGTCACCGAGATCGCCCAGCACTACCCGCGCACGCCGGTGGCGATGATCACCGCGTTCGGCAGCATGGACCTGGCCGTGGAGGCCTTGAAGGCCGGCGCCTTCGACTTCGTCAGCAAGCCGGTGGACATCTCCGTGCTGCGCGGGCTGGTCAAGCACGCGCTGGAGCTCAACAACACCGAGCGCGCCGTACCCGCCGCGCCGCCCTCGGAACAGGCCGCCCGCCTGCTGGGGGATTCGCCGGCGATGAACGTGCTGCGCACCACGATCACCAAGGTCGCGCGCAGCCAGGCCCCGGTCTACATCCTGGGCGAATCGGGCGTGGGCAAGGAACTGGTGGCCCGCACCATCCACGCACAGAGCGCGCGCTCGGCCGGCCCGTTCGTTCCGGTCAATTGCGGCGCGATTCCGTCGGAGCTGATGGAAAGCGAGTTCTTCGGGCACAAGAAGGGCAGCTTCAGCGGTGCCCACGCCGACAAGCCCGGCCTGTTCCAGGCCGCGCATGGCGGCACCCTGTTCCTGGACGAAGTGGCCGAACTGCCGCTGCAGATGCAGGTCAAGCTGCTGCGCGCCATCCAGGAAAAGTCGATCCGCCCGGTCGGTGCCGCCACGGAAGTGCCGGTGGATGTGCGCATCCTGTCGGCCACGCACAAGGATCTGGGCGAACTGGTCGAGGACGGCCGCTTCCGCCACGACCTGTATTACCGCATCAACGTGATCGAACTGCGCGTGCCGCCGCTGCGCGAGCGCCGCAGCGACCTGCCGCAGCTGGCCGCCTCCATCCTGGCGCGGCTGGCCCGTACCCACGAGCGCCCCACCCCGCTGCTGGCGCCGTCGGCCATCGACGCGCTGGCGCAGTACCACTTCCCAGGCAACGTGCGCGAGCTGGAGAACATCCTGGAACGCGCCCTGGCCCTGGCCGAGTCGGACAGCATCGGCGCCAGTGACCTGCGCCTGCCGCAGCACGCCACGCCGCGCCACGGCGCCGGCCCGGCACCGGAGCACGAAGAAGCCGTGGTCGATCTGCCAGCCGGCAATGGCGCCCTGCCCTCCTACATCGAGCAGATGGAGCGCACCGCCATCCAGAAGGCGCTGGAAGAGAACCGCTGGAACAAGACGCGCACTGCGGCGCAGTTGGGCATCACCTTCCGTGCACTGCGCTACAAGCTGAAAAAGCTGGGCATGGATTGAGGCCAGGGACCACGGGTTCCCGCACATGAAAAGGCCCGCATCCGCGGGCCTTTTCCGTTCAACCACACCGACCAGTCAATCCTTGGTAACGCGGTTGATCTCAGCCAGGCTGGTCGTACCCGCCGCCGCCTTGACCAGCGCCGACTGCCGCAGGTCATTCACCCCGGCGCGCTGCGCGGCCTCGGCAATCTGGATGGCGTTGCCACCGGCCAGCACGATCACCGAGATTTCCTCACTCATCGGCATCACCTGGTAAATACCGGTACGGCCCTTGTAGCCCTCGGTGCACTCCTCGCACCCCACCGGCTCGAACAGGCGGATGCCTGCATCGATCTGTGCCTGGGTGAAGCCTTCGGCCAGCAACGCATGCGCCGGCAGCTCGATCGGCCGCTTGCAGTTGCTGCACAGCCGCCGGGCCAGACGCTGGGCGATCACCAGCGTGACCGAACTGGTGATGTTGAACGGTGCGATGCCCATGTTCATCAGGCGCGCGATGGTCTGCGGCGCATCGTTGGTATGCAGCGTGGACAGCACCATGTGGCCGGTCTGTGCGGCCTTGATCGCGATCTCGGCGGTTTCCAGGTCGCGGATTTCGCCGACCATGATGATGTCCGGATCCTGGCGCAGGAACGAACGCAGCGCCGCGGCGAAGGTCATGCCGCGCTTGTTGTTCTGCTGCACCTGGTTGACGCCGGGCAGGCGGATTTCCACCGGGTCTTCGGCGGTGGAAATGTTGCGCGTTTCATCGTTGAGGATGCCCAGCGCGGTGTACAGCGACACCGTTTTGCCCGAACCGGTCGGGCCGGTCACCAGCACCATGCCGTACGGCTTGTGGATGGCGTCCAGGAACAGCTGCTGCTGCGCCGGCTCGTAGCCCAGCTTGTCGATGCCCAGCTTGGCCGCGCTGCCATCCAGGATACGCAGCACGATCTTCTCGCCGAACAGCGTGGGCAGCGTGCTCACGCGGAAGTCGATCTGGCGGGTCTTGGACAGGTTGAGCTTGATGCGCCCATCCTGCGGCACGCGCTTTTCAGCGATGTCCAGCTGCGACATCACCTTCAGGCGCGCCGCGATGCGCTGGTTGAGCTTGACCGGGGCCTTGGCCACGTTCTTGAGCAGGCCATCGATGCGGAAGCGCACGCGATAGTCGTCTTCGTACGGCTCGAAATGGATGTCCGAGGCGCCCTTGCGGATCGCATCGATCAGCACCTTGTTGACAAACTTCACCACCGGGGTGTCGTCGCCCTTGGCGTCCACGCCGGAATCAGTGGAACCGCCCTCCTCGTCACCGGTCGACACATCCAGGTCGCCCATGCCGTCATCGTCGCCGCCCAGCGTCGAACCGAGCGTGTCGTGCTTGGACTGCCACTGTTCCAGCGTACGCTTGATCTGCTCCTCGTCGACCAGGATCGGCTCCACCACCAGGTTGGTGTGGAACTTGATCTCGTCCAGCGAATGGGTGGGGTCACTGGTACCAACGAACAGCTTGCCACCGCGCTTGAACAGCGGCAGCACGCGGTGCTTGCGGAGGAGCTCTTCGCTGACCAGGCTGATGGCGTTCTGGGTGCCGTCGAAGACGGAGACATCCAGAAGGGGCATGCCGAATTCGAGTGCGTTCGCGGCGGCGAGCTGGGCGGCCGTGACCAGCTTCTTCTCTGCAAACCACTGCGGGAGGGGCTGTTTGGCAGCACCCGCTTTGGCCATGGCGTCACGGGCCGCTGCCTCGTCCAGCGCTCCATCCTGGACCAGACGGCGAGCAATGCCGGTGATGCCGACTAGGTTGGCGGTGACGATGGCGTTCATATTCGACTCTCTCGACAACGTGGGTAGAGCAGCACAGGCCTGTGGCGGGCAGAGTACCTTCTGGTACCTACCCGCTACAACTTCCTATTTCCCACCCCCTCCCTCAGGGTGACGAGGCCATCTCGCTTACCAATCGAAGCGGTGGGCTTTTCCTGACCACTGGCAGCAACAATCCGTCATAGCGCTCACGCAAATCACGCGACAGCTCAGGCTGCTTCGTGGCCAGTGCTGCGAACTGCATCGCCCCAATCAGGTAGTAGCTAGCAGTTTCGTTACTAAAAATGAACTTCGCATCACCGCCTTCAAGCATCCGCTCGCCCGCTGCAAGCACCTTGTCATGCTGATCCTGAGATGCCGCACCAACAAGCGCCAGCGCATCCCTAACCAATCCCTGTTCCGGCTCACAGGCGAGCCAAGTAGGCTGCTTCCACAACTCGAGCTGCTGGTTCGCATCCAAGTAGGGCACCGTTTCGATGGCCAATGAGAAGATGATTTCTGCGCTCACCTTCGGATCCTCATCCAACGAACAGGTCCTTCCCCGGCTGCGAAGCAGCTCAGCCGCCAATCTATCACCCGGAATGACAAACCTCGTTTCGCCTCGGTTTCCAAGCATGATGGCGTGAAGCTCCCGTGCTGCCTGCTGCTTACGCACAACATGCAAAGGTAAACCTTCAAGCTTGGCGCTCAACGAGCGCGCAGGAACTGCCCCCATATGACGAGCAACGGGCCACGGCGCTGTGAGAAACGCACTGAAATCACCGACATTCGCCCTACGAAATCTGGAAACAGGCGCCTTTAGCTGAAGAATCGGGAAGTAGTCGGAATTCGCCCGTGCTCGATGCTGACTCACATAGGAAAGCAGGGCCGATCGATCCATGACAAAGCTATCTTGCAGGTCGCGCAGACCACCAACACCCACACGTTTGAGATCGGCACTCAACAGCGGGTCAGCAAAAGCGGCTGCATTTAGCGCAGGCACCTTGCCTTTCGGCGATGCCACAAGTATCAGATCGCTCTCGTTTGCAAGGTACGCATTCACATCACTGAAACTAGCGAGCATGCCTGTAAGGACGGAGCTGACCAGTTCCGGATCAATTTCGTAAAGCTGCAGCCACTGGACAAAGAGCCCATCGTCATTGAGCTGGCGCGGCACGAAACCATAAAATTCCTTACTAAACAGCGACGCCGTACCACCCATCCACGGATTGGATGGCTCAGAGATAATTAGGTCGTACCGCTCCGAGGAAGACGAGAAGTATGATTTTGCGTCATCAATGACGATATGCGAGCGAGGATCGCTAAACGCGCGCTCTACGCGCGCTCCAAAATGGCGAGCACCTTCAACCATTGCCGGCTCAATCTCGACCGTATCCACCTGAGCGACTCGTGGACTGCCGAGCAGAGTATGGGTGGTCAAGCCAGAGCCAAACCCGATGATTCCAACACGTTCAAACCTGGGTTTCATGGACATGGGAACCGCGGCGAGCATCACCATGGTCGATTCATCGGCGGTCGGAACCTCCGTGATACCAGCAGCCATGCCAGCATCAACCTTTCCGTTGGTTGCGATGGAACGCATCGCGCCCCCCAAACCATCCTCGTTTGGCGTTTCGTAAACAGCAACGGACGCCGTCTTCCCATCTCGTAGATATAGAATCCTTGAACCTTCTGCAAGACTGGCTTGGCCATGCCTATACACTGACGAAGTCAACATCAGGGGATCGAAATGCACAAACGCGATAGCGCCGAACATCCCTGCCAGAGACAGTGCGAGTGCCTTACCCAAGGAGGTCAAACGCCCTTCAGAATTGGGACTATAGCGATGCAGCAGGAAAAGACCTAGCGTCAGGTCAATAGCTGCGCCAGTTGCAAGCGCCATCTTCAAACCGATGAGCGGAAGCAGGACATGCACTGCGAGCAGGACACCTGCGATGGCCCCGAGCGTATTGAACGCGTACACCTGACCAATCGCTTTCTCGCCGTCGCCCCGTCGCAGCAATGCGAGGGTCAGCAATGGCAAAACCATACCGGCGAAGAACGCCGCAGGGAACATTACCAAGAGCGAAATGACGCCACTTGCAACATTATAGAGTCCGTATCCCTCAGCACTACGGACAATGACCCGCATCAACCAACCCACCCACTCAAATGAGTTGGCATAAACGAACATGGACGTCAGTGCAGCAAGCCCCATCCAAATCTGCACCCACCCCGCCGTTGCCAGCGGAGATGCCAGCTTATCGGCACGGGATCGAAGCCATAGGCCACCGAACGCAATACCTGCAATAAACGACGCCAACATCAGCTCGAAAGCATGGATGGTGGTACCCAATGCAAGCGACAGCATCCGTACCCAAGTAATTTCGTAAACAAACGATGACGCGCCCGTCAGGGCCGCCACGGCTAGTACAAATGGTAGGTCGCCACTCCTCTGCACACTTGCATTCTTCAACAGAGGCGCTGGCTGGCGCTCCACCTTGCTAAGCGGATACACCGCAATTGCGATCAAGATATTGAGCAGGCCTGCTGAGAGAATCGTTCCTGGCAACCCCACCCAGGGCAACAGTAGATATGTGGAAGCAAGGGCGCCGAGAGCAGCGCCGATACTGTTCGAGAAATACAATCCAGAAAGAACACGCCCCTCGATATTGGGAATGATCCTCATAAACCCCGCACTCATCAGCGGAAAGGTTGCCCCAAGCAGGACACACTGAGGCAGGACCAGGAACGTTGCCAGGCCCCAGCGCACTCCATTTACGCCGCCACTTCCCACGCTCGAAAAGACACTGTCGTACGCCCACTGTGTGACAGATTGGAAGAGCGGATCGAATCCCAGCCCCAGCAAACCGATTACCAGCTCAATTACAGCATATGCCAGCAACGGTCGCTTCAGGCGATCGCTGCGCCGGCTCACCAGCCATGCCCCGCCCGCCATCCCACCCATGAACAAGAGCAGGACTAGGGACTGGGCATAAGAAGAATGACCAAGAAACAAGCCAAGATATTGCGTCCAGATCGACTGATATATCAGACCGGAAAATCCGGACAACACAAATACCCACAACAGCAGCGTGCCGCTGCGCCTGTTTGAAGAGTCCACTTTACACCCCAATAATGCTTAACCAGATAACATGAATGCAGCAGCATCCCCCAAGGTCACTACGGCACTACGACAGACTAATCCCCACAGGGCCAGCTTCAACGTCGCGAATTGGACAGGCACTTAACAGGTTCAGGCCCGACACCTGGATCGGCGCGAACCAAGCACAGTCCACGCAGCGCATCAGGTTCCTGTACAACTGGATGGTAGATAGCGTTGCGCCAAGCTGGAGGTACAATGCCAAAAAATGTTTCCCGAAGGCGACTGACCCGCCACGAGAGGTGCTCCTGCGGCGCCAAGAGGCGTCAGTACGACGGATCCACCGCCAGCTTTCGGTGTAGTCATTATGGTAATAACACCGGAAGACGAATCAACGGCTGTCGATGCAACGTTGCCGGACTTGTCCACCCCTGATGTCAAAGCCGCACCCAAACTGAGATCTGTAGCGTTACTCGATGCATTCGTCACGACAGTGGCCTTTAACCCACTGGCAAGCACCAATGCCTCCGAGACTCTGGCCCTCACGACGTAGTCTTGATACGACGGAACCGCGATGGCGGCAAGTATGGCCACAATCGCAATAACAATCATAATCTCAACGAGCGTAAAACCTCTATTGACTTGCGCGCTCACGTTACATCCCCCTGATGTGTTGTTGCGCCAGATCTAAACTATTCACCGGCGCCAAGAAAAAAGCCCTCGAAATTCCGAGGGCTTCGTTCAACACCGGGCGAACAGCTTGCGCTGCAATTAGACGCCGGTGCAGCTGCTCGGCAGATACTTCTGCTTCAGGGTCGACGTGCAGACCCACACAATGGTGCCTTCCGGCGGCGTGCCAGCCTTAAGAGCGGCGCCGCCAGCGTTCGGGGTCAGCACGACGTTGCCGCCGCCAGCCTTGGAGGTGGTCGCAACAGTGATGGCACCGGTACCCGAAGCGATGGCGGTGGTGTCAACGTTGGGCGAACCATCGGTCTTACTGGTCAGCGTTGCGCCCTTCCCAAGATCACCTTCGCCCTGAGCGGCGTTGTCGGCAACGACCACCTTCAGACCATCAGCCAGCACCATGGCCTCGGAAACGCGCGACTTGACGACATAGTCCTGGTAAGCCGGCAGTGCAATGGCGGCCAGGATGGCGATGATCGCGACAACGATCATCAGTTCGATAAGGGTAAAGCCCTGCTGCTTCTTCATGAGTACATCCCCAAGAGGTAGATAGTAAGTGGACACAGGGCCGAAGCCTGACCGGCTTGCCGGTTGAGCAAGGCCATCGCCCGTGCGGTTGGATCCAAGCAGGTTGCGTGCCAACTTCTCAGCAATGCTCCCCAGCATTCCCCGGCGCAATGATGGCAGCAATCTTCAGGATTGGAACCCCCCACACAGAAATCTGCGACCAATCCGTCAGTGTGACGTGTTGCGTCACCTTGTGACCCGGCAGGTCCCTCGGTTTGAGTCACGATTTCGTTCGGCAGGGGATGCCACCCACGCCCGGAACCGGCTACCATGCGCCGAGATAGCCCGCCTGGGGATGGTGTGGCTGGGGAGCCCTGTATGTCCGTTAGCCGTAGTGCAATCAAAAAAGAGCCCGTGGCGCGAAGCACCACGGAGCTGCAGCCGTTTGTCTGGGAGGGGACCGACAAGCGCGGGATCAAGATGAAGGGCGAGCAGCCCGCCAAAAATGCCAACCTGCTGCGCGCGGAACTGCGACGCATGGGCATTATGCCAAATGTGGTCAGGCCCAAGCCAAAACCGCTTTTCGGGGCCGCGGGCAAGGCGGTGGGTGCAAAAGATATCTCATTCTTCAGTCGCCAGATGGCGACGATGATGAAGTCTGGCGTGCCGATCGTCAGTGCTCTGGAGATCATCGGTAGCGGACACAAGAATCCCCGCATGAAGAAGTTGGTGGGGACTATCCGAACGGACATCGAAGGCGGTTCGTCTTTGTATGAAGCCATCAGCAGGCATCCTGTCCAGTTCGACGAGCTCTACCGCAACCTAGTGCGAGCCGGTGAGGGCGCGGGCGTTCTAGAGACCGTGCTTGATACGGTCGCTACATACAAAGAGAACATCGAAGCACTTAAGGGCAAGATCAAGAAGGCGTTGTTCTACCCGGCAATGGTGGTAGTGGTCGCACTTGTCGTCAGTGCCATTCTCCTCTTGTTCGTTGTCCCACAGTTCGAAGAGGTGTTCAAAGGCTTCGGTGCGGAGCTTCCTGTTTTCACCCAGATGATCGTAGCCATGTCACGCTTCATGCTCTCGTACTGGTGGCTCCTTCTGATCATTTCCGTTGGCTCCGTGGTCGGCCTGCTTTTCGCCTACAAGCGATCACCATCCATGCAGCACACCTTGGACCGGCTGATTTTGAAAGTTCCGGTGATCGGTCAGATCATGAACAATAGTTCAATTGCCCGCTTTGCCCGCACCACTGCAGTGACCTTCAAGGCCGGTGTACCACTGGTAGAGGCGCTCGGGATCGTAGCGGGCGCTACCGGCAACAAGGTCTACGAAGAGGCCGTGCTGCGCATGCGCGACGACGTGTCTGTCGGTTACCCCGTCAACATGGCCATGAAGCAGGTCAACCTGTTCCCGCACATGGTGGTGCAGATGACCGCCATCGGTGAAGAGGCCGGCGCTC
Source organism: Stenotrophomonas rhizophila (assembly GCF_000661955.1). Classification (NCBI taxonomy): domain Bacteria; kingdom Pseudomonadati; phylum Pseudomonadota; class Gammaproteobacteria; order Lysobacterales; family Lysobacteraceae; genus Stenotrophomonas; species Stenotrophomonas rhizophila. The sequence continues at coordinate 1,026,754 of NZ_CP007597.1, read as the reverse complement.
TGGATGCGATGCTGTTCAAGGTGGCCGAGTACTATGAGCAGGAGGTCAACAATGCCGTTGACGCACTCAGCAGCCTGTTGGAACCGATGATCATGGTGTTCATTGGTACCATTGTTGGTGGCATGGTGATCGGCATGTACCTGCCCATCTTCAAACTCGGCGCCGTCATCGGCTAAGGTAACAATGGCATTTCTCGACCAGCATCCCGGTCTCGGCTACCCCGCCGCGGCCGGACTGGGGCTGCTGATCGGCAGCTTCCTCAACGTAGTCATCCTGCGCCTGCCCAAGCGGCTGGAGTGGCAGTGGAAGCGCGACGCCCGCGAAGTGCTGGAAGAGCCGGACATCTACGAGCCGCCGCCGCCGGGGATCGTGGTGGAGCCATCGCACTGCCCGCACTGCAAGCACAAGCTTTCTTGGTACGAGAACATCCCGCTGTTCAGCTGGCTGGCCCTGCGTGGCAAGTGCCGCCATTGCCACGCCCCCATCTCGATCCAGTACCCACTGGTGGAGCTGGTGACCGCGCTGCTGGTGCTGGCCAGCGTGTGGCAGTTCGGCTTTGGCTGGCAGGGCTTCGGCGCGATCGTGCTGAGCTGCTTCCTGGTGGCCCTGTCCGGGATCGACCTGCGCACCCAGCTGCTGCCGGACCAGTTGACCCTGCCCCTGATGTGGCTGGGCCTGATCGCGGCCAGCGACAATCTCTATATGCCGGCCAAACCGGCCCTGCTGGGCGCCCTGGCCGGCTACCTGTCGCTGTGGTCGGTGTGGTGGCTGTTCAAGCAGATCACCGGCAAGGAAGGCATGGGCCACGGCGATTTCAAGCTGCTGGCCGCGCTGGGGGCCTGGTGCGGCTTGAAGGGCATCCTGCCGATCATCATGTTGTCCTCGATCGTCGGCGCCATCATCGGCTCGATCTGGATCTACTCGCGCGGCCGCGACCGTGCCACGCCCATCCCGTTCGGGCCGTATCTGGCCGTCGCCGGCTGGATCGTCTTCATGTGGGGCGAGCAGATCATCAACGCCTACATGGGCTACGCTGGCCTGCGCTGAGGGCCGGCCGATGAGCAGCTACATCATCGGCCTGACCGGCGGCATCGCCGCCGGCAAGAGCGAGCTCAGCCGCCGCTTCGAGGCGTTGGGCATCACCGTGGCCGACGCCGACGTGGCGGCCCGCGACGTGGTCGCCCCCGGCAGCGAAGGCCTGGCCCGGATCACCGCACACTTTGGACCCGACATCCTGCTGGCCGATGGCCAGCTGGACCGTGCGGCGCTGCGCGAGCGCATCTTCGCTTCCGCGCAGGAGCGCCAGGCCCTGGAAGCCATTACCCATCCGGCGATCCGGCAGCAGCTGCGCGCCACCTGCGAGCAGGCCACCGGGCCTTATGCGATGGCCGCCATTCCGCTGCTGGCCGAGGCCGGCGGCCGCCAGCAATACCCTTGGCTCGACCGGGTGCTGGTGGTGGACGTGCCGGTGGCGGTGCAGCACGCACGCCTGCTGCAGCGCGATGGCATTACGGCCGAACTGGCCGACCGGATGATTGCCGCCCAGGCCAGTAGGGAACAGCGCCTTGCCTTGGCCGATGACGTGGTGGTCAATGATGGCCAGCCGGAGCATCTGCAGGCGAAGGTGGAGCAGCTGGACCGCCTGTACCGCGAATTGGCGACCAGCCCCCGGTAGAGCCATCCCATGGGTGGTTGCGCGATTATCTTATGCCGTGAAGAGCAGCCACCCATGGGGTGGCTCTACCTGCGTGGGATTCGCGGGTGCCGCCTTACAGCGCTGGCGCGAACGTCAGTGTGGCCACCACGCCGCGCTCAACACCCGGGCGCACACTCACCTGCCAGCCGTACAGGTCGCACAGCCGGCTGACGATCGACAGGCCGATGCCGCCGCCCTGCGAATGGCCGGCATGGGTGCCGCGGTAGCCGCGCTGGAACAGTTTGGCCGCGTCTTCGGCGCTCAGGCCGGGACCGCTGTCGATCACGTCCACGCGGTTGCCACTGACCCGCACGCGCACCGAGCCTTCCTGCGAATACTTCACGGCGTTGCCGATCAGGTTGCCCAGCGCCACCGACAAGGCCGATTCGGGCGCATCGATGACCAGATCGCGGTCGCCCTCGAGCACGAGCTCCAGCGGCTTGCCGCCCAGCTGCGCACGGTGCGCGTCCAGCAGCTGCTCGGTCACGCGCGCGACATTGCTGTTGCCCTGCCCGCGCTCGTTGCGCGACAGCAGCAGCAGCGACCCGATCAGGTCGGTGCATTGCTGTTCGGCGCGCTGGATGCGCTGCAGGCGCTGCACCACTTTTTCGTCCAGCCCCGGGCGCGCCAGCAGCAGCTCGGTAGCGCCGCGAATCACCGCCAGCGGCGTGCGCAGCTCGTGGCTGACGTCGGCGTTGAACTCGCGATCGCGCTGCACCACTTCGGTGAGCCGCGAAGAATAGTCATCCAGCGCCTGGGCCAGCTGGCCCACTTCGTCATCGGGGAAGCGCGGGGCCAACGGCTCCGGTTCGCTGGTGCCGCCGCGATAGGCGCGCAGGCGCGCGGCCAGGTCGGACACCGGCTTCATCACCTTGGACGCCGACCACCAGCCCAGTACCAGCGACAGCACGCTGAAGACCAGGACGGAGAAGAACAGCGCGCGGTTGAGCTGGGCTTCGCCGCGGATGCTCTCGGTCATGTCGTACGCGAGGAAGAACCACGCATCCGGCGTCTTGCGGACGGCCAGCTTGTAGGAAAACGGACGATTCTCTTCGTCCACCCCGGCCACGTTGTAGTTGCCCGTGGCGTAGGCAGCCCATTCCGGTCGCTCCTCACGTACCCGGTCGAACTTGTCCTTGGGGTAGGCAAACGCGCGCACCTGCTGGAAAGGCACCTCCGGGCTGCGGCCCGGATCGAGTTGATACCGCATCGCGAACTCGTCGATGTTGCGGTTCAACACGTCTTCCACCAGCTGGTTTTCCACGCGTGCGCGGGTCCAGTTGGTGGCAAACGCAAACAGCGCTGTCAGGCACAAGCCCAACAGCGCGAAGGACACGATGATGCGACTGCGCAGCCGACGCCGGTACGGTGCCCGGCGGCGCTCCCCCTTCGCCGTCACCGGATCAGGCTTCCGGGGCGGCGATGCGGTATCCGATGCCATGGCGGGTCTGGATCAACGGCACCTCGAAGGGCTTGTCCACCACTGCACGCAGGCCGTGGATGTGCACGCGCAGCGAGTCCGAATCCGGCAGTTCCTCGCCCCACACGCGGGTTTCCAGCTCCTGCCGGGTCACCACGGCCGGGGCCGCTTCCATCAGTGCCTGCAGGATCTTCAGTGCGGTCGGGTTGAGCTGAAGCAGCTTGCCCTGGCGGCGCACTTCCAGCGTGTCCAGGTTGTATTCAAGGTCGCCGGTTTCCAGCACGCGGGTCTGCACGCCCTTGCCGCGACGCGACAGGGCGTTCAGACGGACTTCGACTTCCTGCAGCGCGAATGGCTTGATCAGGTAGTCGTCCGCACCGGAATCGAACCCGGCCAGCTTGTTGTCCAGCGAATCCCGTGCGGTCAGCATGAGCACCGGGGTCTGCTTGCGTGCTTCGTTGCGAAGCTTGCGGCAGACCTCGATTCCATCCATGCCCGGCAGATTGAGATCCAGCACGATCGCGTCGAACTCATGGACCACCGCCAGATGCAGGCCGGTCACGCCATCGGCGGCGAAGTCGACAGTATGGCCACGGTCTTCGAGGTAGTCACCCAGGTTGGCGGCGATGTCGCTGTTGTCTTCAATTACAAGAATTCGCACTGTGACCTCTAGTTGGAGAAATTGCCAACGCGCTGCGCCTTGTTCATCTGCAGCTGCGCATCGTTCTTCATGCGCTCACGCTGGGCGAGAGTCAAACACTGGGTAACCGCGAAATTGGAGCCGGTTGCCTTCTCACGCCGACATATTAGACGGCTATCCTCGCGCGCCTGTGTCAAAACCGTGTTCACGATCTGCTGGTCGTTGAACAGATCGGTCTTGGCAGCGGCGGGAATGGACGCCTCCTGCGGGAAGCGTTCCAGGGTGATACGCATACGCCCCAGTGCTTCACGAACGCGACTGCGATCTTCAAGCTTGAGTTCAGAGTACGTCTTGCCATCGTTCATATCGACATCGATGCGCTGGAGTTGTTCAGCCAGCGGTTTGCCGGTGGCGAACACTTCGTCTTTGGCGGCCTGCACCCCACCGGAGGCCAGCAACAGGAGCGACGCAACGGTGGCGAGCTTCATGCGATTCATTTCAACCAATCCTTTAGTCAGCCTGAACAGAACGCCGACTGTATCCCTGTCGGGTTTCCCTCAGCAAGTGAGTTTTGGCAGGCGCGGACGCCCTTGGAAAAAGGCCCAGACGGTAAACCGCCTGGGCCTGAAGTGTGTTCCCGATTACCGATCCTGCTGAGGAGGGCAGAGCTGCGGTTCGTCGAAGCCTACGCCGGGGTCGATTAAACCGGTGTTAAGCGCTCCGAAAGGTTTCGGAAAACCAATCAAGCCTTTGAAATGGAAGGCTTTTTCATGGATGCCACGTGATCGATGATGCGGCCGGCCAGGTCGGCTTGGCAGATCGCCTCGATGCCCTCCAGCCCGGGCGTGGAATTGACCTCCAGCACCAGCGGGCCGCGGCTGGAGCGGATCAGGTCGACGCCGGCCACGCTCAACCCCAGCGCCTTGGCCGAGCGCACCGCCACCTGCTGTTCGGCGCGGCTGGCCTTGGCCGCGCGGGCACTGCCGCCGGCATGCAGGTTGGAGCGGAAATCCCCGTCCGGGGCCTGGCGCTGCATGGCGCCCACCACCTGGTCGCCGACCACCAGGCAGCGCAGGTCGGCGCCCTGGGCCTCGCCGATGAATTCCTGCATCAGGAAGTTGGCGTACAACCCGCGCAGTGCCTCGACAATGCCGCGCGACGCGCTGGCCTTCTCGGTCAGGATCACCCCCCTGCCCTGGGTGCCCTCATTGAGCTTTACCACGTGCGGCGGCGGGCCGAGCATCGACAACAGGTCGACGGTGTCGTCGGGGTTGTCGCCGAAGACGGTCACCGGCATGTCGATGCCCTTGGAGGCCAGGATCTGGTGTGCACGCAGCTTGTCGCGGGCCCGCAGGATGGCGTCGGAGGGGTTGGGCGTGCGCGCGCCCATCATCTCGAACTGGCGCAACACCGCGGTGCCGTAGCGGGTGACCGAGGCCCCGATGCGCGGGATCACCGCATCCACCCCGGTGATCGGCCGGCCCTTGTAATGCATGGTGAAGCCGTCGGCGGCGATCCGCATGTAGCAGCGCAACGGATCGAGCACCCGCACGGTGTGGCCGCGGGTGCGCGCGGCTTCGACCAGGCGGCGCGTGGAGTACAGCTTGCTGTTGCGGGACAGGATGGCGAGTTTCATCGCGGTGCGAAGGGGCGGGAAAGCGCGCAGCATAGCGCGGGGCTACCGTGTCCAGATGACGGTGTGCGCCCGCGCATGCATGCCCCCGGATGAATGCCCGGTCAGCCCTTGGGCACCGCCAGCCGCGCGCGTAGGCCACTGCCGCCCACCGACACTGCGGTCTGCCGCCACTCCACCACCACGTACAGGGGAACGTTCACCAGCGGCTCCCGATGCCAGCCATCGGCGTCTGCCCATTCGGTATAGGCCTGCAATTCCAGACGGCCGTCGTCGCCCGCCGCGAGCACCTCCAGCCAGGCGCTGCGACGCTGCTTGCCCTGCCCGGCAAACACATGGCGCCCCACCGCCTGCCAGCGGCCGTGCCAGTAGACCAGCCACACGCCTTCCACTGGCCGATGGGTGGCGTCCAGGCAGGAGCCGGCCACCACAATGCACTGGCCGCCGGGACTGGCAATGACGTTGTCCAGATCGCAGACGTGGCGCCCGCTGTCAACGCCGTCCAGGGCCAGCGCGTACGGCTGCGTGCGCGTGAACAGCTCCGGGTGTGCGGTCAGCCGCAGGTCGTCGGGCAACAGCAGGCCTGCGCTGAGCTCGCGACCATCGGGCAGGCGGTGACGCAGCTGCGCATGCATCGGGCTGGCCAATGCCGGGTCATCAGGCGCCAGCCAAAGGCCGTGGTACGCAACCAGCGCAGTGGCCACATGCGGCTGGCGCAGCACCCACGCCGCCGCGGCGGCGTCCCCGTCAGCCTGGCGCCGTTCGCCGAGCATCTGCCAGAACACATGGGGGACCGCATTGAAGTGAAGCAGGACCTTGCGCTGCGCGTCATACCCAAGCACCGCCCCACTGCGGTCAACGTAGGCCAACGTGAGGCGCAGCGGCGTTCCTGCCAGGTCGGTCCACGTGCTGCTTCGCGCATTTCCGCCTTCGCAGGCGATGTCACCCACGATCGCACCGTCGCGCAACATCTGGGTGCAGTACGCGGGGCCACCCATGCCCAGCTCGGCCCAGCCCAAGGTCACATCGCCGGTGGGGGGCTGGCGGGCGAAGGGCGACAACGGCGTCGAGTGCAGTGTCGCGCCACCGACCGGCAGCACGTCGCCGGCCAGGTCGAAGCGCTCCAGCACGCTTTGTACGGCAATAGAGGCGGCCAATGCCGCAATCACGCCCAATGGCGACCACCAGGCGATGCACACCGCCACCAGCACCCCAATGGGCAACCAGCGGGTGTAGCGACGCAACGCCGTACGGTCGGCGGGTCCCGGCGAGGGCGACACGGCGCGCTTACTCCCGCGGGACATGCGGCGCATCCATCCGCACCTTTGGGGTGCAGACACTGTCGTACTGCGCGGTGGCCAGCCAGTCGAGGTTGGTTCCTGCCGGAATGCGCGCTACCGGTCCGTCGATGGTGCTGCGCTCCCAACCTTCTCCGCGTCGCCGTGCGGCATATCGCAGGTCCCACTGCCCCTTCTCCAACTGGTACATCGCGACGCTGCCCCGGGTGCAGTCGGCCTCGATCCGGTACGTTTTGTAGCCAGGCACACGCCCTTCCACGCGACGCGTGCCATCGGGCAAGGTGGTGCGCGTCGACACCGTCGCCTGTACGCCGGGCTCGGCCGGAAACTGCTCCAACGGCGGCAGCACCGCCCACGCGGGCGCGACCATTGCGGTGAAGGCGGGCACCAGCAGATACCGCAGTCGAGACGCTGTGCGGTCGACACTGCGACGGATCATGAACGTTCCTTTTTCAGATCGGGCAAGCGGATAGTATGACGGCGGCCCCGTGCCACGATCCCGTCATCCTCACCCGCCGATGCACGGTGAATCGTGTCGACGCCGCGCAGGCCTGCACTCTCCAATGGATTTCCCATGAAACGGATCATTCCCGCCGGCATTGCCCTGCTGAGCCTTCTCCTGTCGGCGACGACACAGGCTGCACCGGGTTCCTTCACCAACTACGGGGATTTCTACCGCTCACTGGGCGGCAGCCTGTTCCAGGGATCGGGGACTGACATGGCAATGCCCTGCACAGACGCGCCTCGCAACTGCGTCTGGGTGACCTCGATGGGCCAGGCGCTACGACGCTTCGACCAGACGCTCTGGAGCGGGCCGGGCGACCTGGCCATGACAGCCCCTGCCGGCGTACCCGAGGTGGCGTTCGACGGCGAGGCGTTGGTGGTGGGCACGCAGCGCTGGCCCCTGAGCCGTGCGATCAACCTCGCGCCCGCACCGTGGAATGACAACGCGCCGATCGCTGCCGAGAACGTCGCGGTCATGACGCTGTGGCACCGCGGCAGCTCGGTGTGCCTGGACATCCGCCAGGTCAGCAGCGGCAAGGGCGACCGCTATACCAAGGTCGTGCTGCTGCATGAGAAGCAACTCTACGTGCTGCCCCCACTGTTCGGCACCTGTGCCGCGGTTCGCGAAGCGCCGCACCAGGGGTTCAGCTATCCGAGCAACAGCTACCTGGGCGCCGGGATGGAAACCGATCCGGAAGGTCTGCAGGTGGACTACCTGCTGTCTGACGGCATCACGCGCATCGCGCGATACCGGCTGCGCTTCCCCGACCACGACGATCCCTTCGTGTTCGAGGCCATGCGCGAGTAAGTGGGGATGGCAGCGGCCAACGCGTGCCGATGGCTCCCAAGCGATGTCGTTGGAAGTGCCCGGATCTGGCGCCCTGTGCGGATGCCGCACGCGAAAGACGCGATGGCGGTGCGCAGGCAGAAAGAGGGGAATGCGCTTCGTTCAACGGCTTGCAGAGCGCCGCGGGCTGCGGCGGAAGCCGGTGATGGAGCGGGTGAAGGGAATCGAACCCTCGTCAGTAGCTTGGGAAGCTACAGCTCTACCATTGAGCTACACCCGCGTTGCGCCGGGCAAGTTTATGCGGCGGGGCGGTAAAAACGCAACGGGCGGCACTGGGCCGCCCGTTGTGGCTGGCTTTCGCCAGCCGCCGGCAACGCCCCGTGCGGGGCGTTGCGCGCGGTGGATCAGAAGCTGCCGCTGAAGCTGGCGAACAGCGACACGTCGCGGGCACGCTTCTGCAGCGTGGTGGTGCTCATGCCCACGTTGCTGTTCAGGCCCCACAGGTTCAGGCGCGCACCCAGCACAGCGGTGGCGTAGTTCTTGTCGAACTCCAGGCCCGGCACCTTGTACATGCCCACGTCCGGCATCGACTGCAGCCACGCGCTGGCCTGCTTGCCGTCTTCGAACTCGTGGTCGTAGGTGACCTGCACGTACGGCTTGACGCTGCCGCCGTCGAAACGGGCCTGCCAGCCGATGCGGCCGACGGTGGAATCGACATCCTGGTCGCCATAGCCCAGCGCGGTGGCGCTCGGGTTGCTTTCGGTGTAACCGTCCAGCTTGACCTTCTGCCAGATCACCGCGGCCACCGGGCCATGGCGGAAGCCGCCCTCAGCGCCGAACTCATACCCGGCGTTCAACGCGGCGGTCAGGTTGCTGCCTTCCGGCGAGCCTTCATGGATACGGGTCGCCGGGCCCAGCTGGACCTTGCGGGTGACGTCATAGTCCAGCCAGCTGTAGCTGACCTGGCCGTTGACCCACACGCGCTCGCCATACCAGCCGGCGAACAGACCCAGAGAGGTATCGGACTGGGTGAAGTCGCCCTTGCTGTTGCCAAAGTCGGCGTCCATGCGGCCATAGCCGGCGAAGCCGCCGACCACCATGCCGTCACGCGCCCAATCCACGCCGAACAGGCCGGCCGGGGCCATGCCGTCGTACAGATCGGCATGCGCGTAGCGCTGCATGTCGCCGCGCAGGTTGCCCCACCAGCTCAGGCCGTCGGCCGGACGGCCGTCCAGATGCCAGCTGACCTGGTCGGCGCGCGAACGACCGATGGTCTGCGCCGAGTGGGTGAGGATCTGCTGGTTGCGCGGGGCTTCCAGGATCGACAGGGTGTACTGGCCCAGCATTTCATGCGTGGCCGAGGACGGGTGCACGCCGTCGGCGAACACGTAGGTCTTGTAGGCGTCCGGGGTCGCATAGGCGGCCGGGCTGCAGGTCAGCGAGGTCGCGGTGAGGCAGGCCTTGTCGGTGACATTGACGAAGCCGTAGGTGGACGGGCTGGCGACGATTTCCTGCAGGATGTGGAAGGTGTCCACCGGAATTACCTGCAGGCCGGCCGCTTTCAGGCCACCGAACAGCGCGTCGTTGTAGGCCTTGGCCAATGCGGTGCCGCCCGCCATGCCAACCGGGCCAGCCGCACGCGCGTCCGGGGTCAGGCCGATGTCGGGAATGGTGGGCACCACCACGTACTGGGCACCGGCCGCCTTCAGGGTGCCGACGATGCCGACCTGATCGGTCACCGCCGCGCCCAGGGTGGCGGCCAGCGGCGCGCCGCGCTGGATGGCGAACAGGTCATTGGCGCCGCCCCACACGGTGTACAGCGCGTTCGGGTCGGCCTTGCCGCCATTGGCAGCCAGGTACTGGTTCATCTGGGTCTTGAGCGAGTACACCGGCACTGCCGGGGTGCCCGGCACCAGCACCTGGCTGGTATCCACACCGACGCGGGCGCCGCCGATGGCGTAGTTGTCACCGCCCTGGCCGTTGCCGTGCGCGCCGCCGTTGGTGCCGTAATAGTCGGCCACGTACTCGGACCAGATCCAACCGGGGTTGGTGGTGAACTGGCCGATGATCGGGTTCGCGCTGGCCGGCAGCAGCGGGCGGAAGTAGCCGGCGTCGCTCAGGCTGTCGCCAAATACCACAGTCTTGGTATACGGCGACTGGGCCATGGCCGGCAGGGCGGCCATGGCGATGGCCACGGCCATCAGGGAACGCAGGGGGCGCTTGCTGAGCAGCATGTAAAGCTCCTTGAAGTGGGGGAACAGCCGGACGTACGCCGGCGCACGGTGGCAATGGTTTCACCGCGCCCCGGGCAATTCACGCTGCGTCGCGGCATGAAATCGCCCCGGAGCCGGGAAAACCCGCCACAGCAACGTCCGCCGCCCGGCAGGCGGCCGGCAAGGGTACGCACCCCGGCCACAATTAGGGACAATGGCGTCATGAACATCGTCCTCAATGGCGACACCCGCCAGCTTCCGCAAAGCGCCACCGTCCACGACCTGCTGCACACCGAGCAGCTGCTTGAGCGCCGGGTGGCGGTGGAGGTCAACGGCGAGATCGTCACCCGCAGCCGGCATGCCAGCCACGCCCTGCGGGACGGCGACGTGGTCGAGATCGTGCACGCACTGGGCGGCGGTTGACCGTGTTTGGAGCGCGCGTGCACGGGCGCAGCATCGTGACGCGCGATAGGCGATAATTCGCGCCATGAATCCACACGCCCCCAACGACGCGCTGGTGATCGCCGGCAAGACTTACGGTTCCCGGCTGTTGACCGGCACCGGCAAGTTCAAGGACCTGGAAGAAACCCGCATCGCCACCGATGCCGCCGGTGCCCAGATCGTGACCGTGGCGATCCGCCGCACCAACATCGGGCAGAACCCGGGCGAGCCGAACCTGCTCGACGTGCTGCCGCCGGACCGCTACACCATCCTGCCCAACACCGCCGGCTGCTACACCGCCGAAGACGCCGTGCGCACCTGCCGCCTGGCCCGCGAGCTGCTGGATGGCCACAACCTGACCAAGCTGGAAGTGCTGGGCGACCAGAAGACCCTGTACCCGGACGTGGTGCAGACCCTCAAGGCCGCCGAACAGCTGGTCAAGGATGGCTTCGCGGTCATGGTCTACACCTCCGACGATCCGATCCTGGCCAAGCGCCTGGAAGAGATCGGCTGCGCCGCGGTGATGCCGCTGGCTGCGCCGATCGGCTCGGGCCTGGGCATCCAGAACAAGTACAACCTGCTGCAGATCGTCGAAGACGCCAAGGTGCCGATCATCGTCGACGCCGGCGTGGGCACCGCCTCGGACGCGGCCATCGCGATGGAGCTGGGCTGCGACGGTGTGCTGATGAACACCGCCATTGCCGGCGCCCGCAACCCGGTGCTGATGGCCAGCGCGATGCGCAAGGCGGTCGAGGCCGGGCGCGAGGCGTTCCTGGCCGGGCGTATTCCGCGCAAGCGCTACGCCACTGCCTCCTCGCCGGTGGACGGGCTGATCTGATGACCAATCCCTTCGACAGCGCCGGCGCCAAGGCCCCCGCCAAGCCGTTCACCATTACCGAAGGCCGCCGCGAGGTACGCAGCTTCGTGCTGCGCCAGGGCCGCTTCACCCCCGCCCAGCAGCGTGCGTTCGACGACCGCTGGCCGCGCTTCGGCCTGGACTTCACCGGCGAGCCGCGCGACCTGGACGCCACCTTCGGCCGCGATGCGCGCAAGGTGCTGGAAATCGGCTTCGGCAACGGCGCCGCGCTGCGCTTTGCCGCCCAGCAGGACCCCAGCCGCGACTACATCGGCCTGGAAGTGCACGCCCCCGGCGTGGGCCGTCTGCTCAACGCGCTGGCCGACGACAACGCCGACCACGTGCGCCTGTACCACCACGACGCGGTGGAGGTGCTGGAAAAGGAAATCGCCGATGGCGTGCTCGACGAAGTGCGCATCTATTTCCCGGACCCGTGGCACAAGAAGCGCCACAACAAGCGTCGCCTGATCCAGCCGGGGTTCGCTGCACTGCTGGTGCGCAAGCTGCGCAGCGGCGGCCGCCTGCACTGCGCCACCGACTGGGAAGACTACGCCGAGCAGATGTGGGAGGTGCTGGACGCCACGGACGGGCTGACCAACCGCGCCGGTCCGCGCGGCCAGGTGGACCGTCCCGAATGGCGCCCGCAGACCCACTTCGAAACCCGTGGCCAGAAGCTGGGCCATGGCGTGTGGGACCTGTTGTACGACCGCACCTGATCCCCGCCCAAGGAACCGCGCCACCCCATGGATACCGCGCTGACGCTGACCACCGATATGAAGCTCGTGCTCGGGCTGGTCGGCTTCACGATGGCGATGTTCCTGTTCGAGCGCATCCGCGCCGACGTGGTGGCGCTGGTGGTGCTGGTGGTCCTGGGTGTCACCGGCTTGATCGCGCCGGAGGAAATCTTCGGCGGCTTCTCCGGTAACGCGGTGATGAGCATCATCGCCACCACCATCCTCGGTGCGGGCCTGGACCGCACCGGGGCGTTGAACCGGCTGGCCGCCTGGCTGCTGCGACGCGGGCACGGGGTGGAAACCCGCCTGCTGATGATGACCACCGCCATTGCCGGCTTGAACTCCTCGTTCATGCAGAACCCATCGGTGATGGCGCTGTACCTGCCGGTGGCCTCGCGGCTGGCCGCACGCACCGGACTGACCCTGCAGCGCCTGCTGCTGCCGATCGCCGCGGCGATCGTGATGGGCGGCGCGCTGACCATGGTGGGCAATTCGCCGCTGATCCTGCTCAACGATCTGCTGGCGTCGGCCAACAACAACCTGCCCTCGGGCCTGGCCACCATCGAACCGTTGCGCATGTTCGCGCCGCTGCCGATCGGCGTGGCGCTGCTGGTTGCCTCGCTGCTGTATTTCCGCTACTTCGGCGACCGCAAGCTGGTCGAAGAGGAAACCTTGGCCAACGACGGGGTCACCCCGGCGCGCACCGAGAGCTACTTCGCCAAGACCTACGGCATCGAAGGCGACGTGTTCGAGCTGGTGGTCAGCGCCGAGAGCCCGCTGGTGGGCATGACCCTGGGCGAAGCGGAGAACGTGCACGACGCGCCGCTGCTGCTGGCGCTCAAGACCGGCAATGACACCCGGCTGGCACCGCCGGCGGAGATGCGCATCTGGGTGGGCAGCGTGCTGGGGGTCATGGGCGCCCGCGCGCAGGTCAACGACTTCGCGCAGAACCAGTTCCTGCGCATGTCCTCGCGGCTGAAGCACCTGGGCGACCTGTTCAACCCCAGCCGCGCCGGTATTTCCGAGGCCGTGATCCCACCCACCTCGGACGTGATCGGCAAGACCGCCTCGGAACTGCGCCTGCGCAAGCAGCGCGGGATCAGCCTGCTGGCGATCAACCGCGACAAGCAGGTGATCCGCGAAGACGTGCGCAACGTGGCCCTGCGCGCCGGCGACATGCTGGTCTTCCACAGCATCTGGACCGACCTGGCCCAAGCCGCCAAGAGCCGCGATTTCGTGGTGGTCACCGACTACCCCAAAGGCGAGCAGCGCCCGCACAAGTTCAAGATCGCGATGAGCATCTTCGCCATCACCATCCTGATCGCGCTGACCTCCAAGCTGCCGGTGGCGCTGACCCTGATGACCGGCGTGGCCGGCATGCTGCTCACCGGCGTGCTGCGCATGGACGAGGCGTATGCCTCGATCAACTGGAAGACCATCTTCATGATGGCCGGCCTGATTCCGCTGGGTTGGGCCATGGACAGCAGCGGCGCGGCGGCGTGGGTGGCCGGGCACACCATCGACCGCCTGCCCACCGGCATTCCGGTGTGGGTACTGGAGATCGCGCTGGCGCTGTTGACCACGGTGTTCTCGCTGACCATCAGCCACGTGGGCGCGACCATCGTGATGGTGCCCATCGCGGTCAACCTGGCGCTGGCCGCCGGCGGCAACCCCACGGCGTTCGCGTTGATCGTGGCGTTGTCGGCGTCCAACAACCTGATGACCGCGTCCAATCCGGTGATCTCGATGATCACCGGGCCGGCCAACTACACCCCGCGCGAGCTATGGCGCGTCGGTGCGCCCCTGTCGTTGATCTACACCATCGTGGTGGTGGCGATGATCAACCTGATGTTCTGAGGAAAGCGTAGCGACCCACGGTCGCTACCTATCCGAGCCACACCTGGCCGTCGCGCACCTGCAGCGGTACCGCGCGCAGGCGGTCGCCCTTGCACGGGCCGGCCACGCAGCTGCCATCGTCAAGCGAGAACGACGCGCCGTGCGCGGCGCACACCAGATGGCCTTCACGGCTTTTCAGGAACTGTCCCGGTGCCCAGTCCAACCGTCGCCCGGCATGCGGGCAGATGTTCAACCACCCGCGCACGTCGTCACCATGGCGGTACATGACCAGCGACTCGCTGTCGCCGTCCAGGGTGACCTCGACCTCGGCAAAGCCTGCGTCGGCAATGGCGTCCAGGGCCATCAGGGGAACGGCGGCGGTATCGGAAACAGACATGTCGGCACGCGGATTCAACGGGGCGGCATTCTCTCACGCCGTCACGTGGCTGGCCCGGCGATGAACACAAGTCATTGATTTGAAATGAACGCACGGTACGTTTAACGAGTTTTTCACTCAATGGCAGAGGCCACCCCGGATACTGATGGCTCGCTGACTTCAGCCAAAAGAAACGCCATGTACAAGCGCTACTTCCAGTTCAACACGTTCCGCACCCTGTTCGCGCCGCGCAAGCCGCGCCATCCGCTGGTGCGCGTCGCGGTGGGTCTGTTGGGCTTGGCTATCCTGGCCGCGCTGGTGTTCGTGGGGGTGTTCGTGGGGGCGGCGATGATCATCGCCGGCGTTGCGTGGAAGCTGCTTGCCCAGCGCAAGCAGGGCACGCGCCCGAGCGACCCGCAGGCGGTGGACGCCGAGTACCGCGTGGTTCGCAAGCAGGCATTGCCGCTGTCGCGTTGAGGGGTTGCCGCGCCGTCGCGCGGCCCTTTGTCCGTCCCGCATTCGGCCACGTTTGGCGTGGCACGTCGCGCGCGCTCGTTCTAGACTGCCTGTGACCCAACGTGACAGGACGCGAGCATGACCGATGTAATTCCCACACCCGAGCAGCCGCGCATTCCGGTGGCCGGTGGCGGCACGTTCCCGGTGCGCCGCATCTACTGTGTTGGGCGCAATTTCGCCGACCACGCACGCGAGATGGGCGCCGCCGTTCCGGCAGCCGATGACCGCGGCCGCCCGATGTTCTTCAGCAAGCCCGCCGATGCGATCGTGGTCGGGCATGACGATGTGATCCCCTACCCGCCTGCCACCCACGACCTGCACCACGAAGTGGAGCTGGTGGTGGCGATCGGTCGCGACGCGCCCGCCGGCGAGCTGCCGGTGGACCAGGCCGAGGCGCTGGTGTTCGGCTACGGTGTCGGGCTGGACCTGACCCGCCGCGACCTGCAGGCGGCGGCCAAGGCCAAGGGCCACCCGTGGGACCCGGCCAAGGGCTTCGATCATTCCGCGCCGATCAGCGAACTGGTGCCGGCCGGTGAAGTGGGCGACCTGGCCGCGCTCAATCTGTCGCTGGAAATCAACGGCGAAGTGCGCCAGCAATCGCTGCTGGACCAGATGATCTGGAACGTGCCGGAGATCCTGCACGAGCTGTCCAAGCTGTGGGCGTTGAAGGCCGGCGACCTGGTCTTCATGGGTACCCCGGCCGGCGTGGCGGCACTGCAGCCCGGCGACCGTTTCAGCGCGCGTCTGGAGAATGTGGCAGAGCGCCACGGCATCATCGCCGGATGACACCTGCTGCGTTACGCTGCGCCGTCATTTGATTACCCCTGCCACAGGAGAGCCCGATGGGAATGTTTACCGAGTTCAAGGAATTTGCCATGCGTGGCAACGTCATCGACCTGGCGGTCGGTGTCGTGATCGGTGCGGCGTTCGGCAAGATCGTCACCGCACTGGTGGACAAGATCATCATGCCGCCGCTGGGCTGGCTGATCGGCCGGGTGGATTTTTCGCAGCTTGCCTGGACCCTTGCCCCCGCGCGGCTGGGACCGGATGGCAAGGAAATCCCGGCGGTGGTGATCGGCTACGGTGACTTCCTCAACACGCTGGTGCAGTTTGTGATCGTGGCGTTTGCGATCTTCCTGGTGGTCAAGGTGATCAACCGTCTGGCCCGCAAGAAGGAAGCCGCGCCGGCCGCCCCGGCTGAAGAAGTGCTGCTGCTGCGCGAAATCCGCGACAACCTCAAGCGCTGAAGCATCAGTATCCCGGTAGTGCCGGCCGCCGGCCGGCTCCAGGCGATGCTGGATGTCTGCAGAGCCGGCCAGCGGCCGGCACTACCCGGTGGTTCTGGCGGTTGCCGATGCACATGCGAAACCTCGCCCCGGCGGGGTTTTCGCGTATGGAAAACAGCGTCCGCGCAACCATGACCTCCCACCCATGTGCGGGCCGGGCAGGCTGCTAAGCTCGGACGCTTCTGTCCTGCTTTCCGGAGCTGTCCATGCGTCGCCGCGTCCTTGCCATCGCATCCTCCCTCGCACTGTTGGCCGCCCCGGCGTTCGCGGCGACCGGCCCCACCACGCTGGCGCCCAAGTCGCTGGCCACCGCCGCCGAACTGCGCGAGCAGGCCCTCAAGGACGACACCGGCTGGAAGGTGGTCGAGTCGCTCACCACCGAGATCGGCCCGCGCATCGCCGGTGGCGAGGCCGATGCCCGCGCCGTGGCCTGGGCCGTGGCCAAGTTCAAGGCACTGGGTTTTGACAAGGTCTGGACCGAGCCGGTGACCTTCCCCAAGTGGGAACGCCGCAGTGAACACGCCCAGGTGATCGGCAAGCACGCCCAGCCGCTGACCATCACCGCGCTGGGCGGCAGCCCGGGCGGCACGGTCGAGGCCGAGGTGGTGCGCTTTGCCGACCTGGCCGCGCTGCAGGCGGCACCGGAAGGTTCCCTGAAGGGCAAGATCGCCTTCGTCGACTACCAGATGACCGCCTACCGCGACGGTCGTGACTACGGCAACGGTGGCGCGGTGCGCAGCAAGGGCCCGTCCGAGGCGATCCGCAAGGGTGCGGTGGGCTTTGTGATGCGCTCGGCCGGTACCGATTCGCACCGCGTGCCGCACACCGGCATCACCCGTTTCGATGACGGCCTGACGCCGGTACCGGCCGCGGCCTTGTCGGTACCCGATGCCAACCAGCTCGCCCGCCTGGTCGCGCTTGGCAGCACCACGCTGAAGCTGAGCCTGGATTGCGGGTGGGACGGCAAGGCCACCTCGTACAACGTCATCGGCGAAATCACCGGGCGCAGCCTGCCCAAGGAAGTCGTTGTCATCGGCGGTCACCTCGATTCCTGGGACCTGGGCACCGGTGCCGTGGACGATGGCGCCGGCGTGGGCATCACCATGGCCGCGGGCCACCTGATCGGCCAGCTCAAGCAGGCCCCGAAGCGCACCATCCGCGTGGTGGCGTTCGCCAACGAGGAACAGGGTCTGTACGGCGGCAAGGCGTATGCCGAGGCCCATGCCAAGGACGTGGTGCTGCACCAGCTGGCCGCCGAGAGCGACTTCGGCGCCGGCCGCATCTACGCCTTCAACACCGGCTCGCCGAACCCGCAGGGCTCGCGCGATGCCACCCGCCAGATTGCCGACGTGCTCAAGCCACTCGGCATCGAGTACGCCGCCGACAAGGGCGGCCCCGGCCCGGACGTGGGCCCGCTGGCCGCCAAGGGCGGCGCCTGGGCGTGGTTGGCGCAGGACGGCAGCGACTACTTCCACCTGCACCACACCGCCGACGACACCCTGGACAAGATCGACCCGGCCGCGCTGGCACAGAACGTGGCCGCTTACACCGTGTTTGCCTACTTGGCTGCCGAGGCCGACGGCAGCTTCGGCAGCGAAGCCAAGCCGACCACGCCGCCCAACGAATGACGGTCCTCAGGGACCGTGGCGCATCGCCACGGTCCCTGCCCTGCTCATTTGCCGCCGCGCGCGGCGATCTCGTTCCACAACTCGGCCCGGGCAACGCCGGCCACCTGCGGGTTGAACACCGGGTCGATGCCGGCACGCCGGCTTTTCTCGTAGTCCCGCAATGCGGCCAGTGCCGGCTTCTGCAACAGCAGCAGCGCGATGATGTTCAACCAGCTCATCAGGCCGACGCCGATGTCGCCCAACGACCACGCCACCGTTGCGGTATTGACCGCCGACCACGTGGCCACGCCCAGGAACGCCACCTGGAACAGCCGCAGCACCCACGGGCGGTGCTGGTTGCGGCACAGGTACACCACGTTGGTTTCGGCGTTGTAATACAGCGCCAGGATGGTGCTGAAGGCGAACGGCAGAATCGCCAACGCGATGAAGGCCGTGCCGAATCCGGGCAACGCCGACTCGACCGCGTGCTGCACGAAGTGCGGTCCGGCGGCCAGCCCCGGTACGTTCGCCACCAGCATGCCGGCATGGCTTGCCGCCGCCGGGTCGTACACGTTGTAAGCGCCGGTGGACAACACCAGGAATGCGGTGGCGCTGCACACCACCAGGGTGTCGATGTAGACCGAGAATGCCTGCACCAGGCCCTGCTTGACCGGATGCGAGACCTCGGCGGCCGCAGCCGGATGCGCGCCACTGCCCATGCCGGCTTCATTGGACATCACCCCGCGGCGCACGCCCCACTGGATGGCGGTGCCGATCATCGCGCCAAAAGCGGCATCGGTACCGAACGCGCTGTCGACGATCAGCCGCGCCATGCCCGGCAGCGCATCCACGTTGAGCGCCATCACCACTGCGGCCACCAGCAGATAGCCGATCGCCATGATCGGCACCACCACCTGCGTCACGCTGGCGATACGGCGTACGCCGCCGAAAATCACCAACCCGATCACGACCACCATGCCGGCCGCCGATGCACTGGCGGGAACGCCCCAGGCGCCGTCGAGCGCACTGGCGATCGCATTGGACTGGGTGCCCGGCAGGAACAGTCCGCAGCCAATCACCGCGCTGATCGCGAAGGCCACGGCATACCAGCGCTGGCCCAGCGCGCGTTCGATGTAGTACGCCGGGCCGCCGCGGTACTGCCCGTTGGCATCGCGCTCCTTGTAGATCTGCGCCAGGGTCGATTCGATGAACGCGCTGCTGGCACCCAGGAAGGCCACGCACCACATCCAGAAGATCGCGCCGGGACCGCCGTAGGCGATGGCCATCGCCACGCCGGCGATGTTGCCGACGCCGACGCGGCTGGACAGCGACAGGCTCAGTGCCTGGAACGAGGACACCCCGGAGGCCGAACTGCTGGAACTGAACAACAGGCGCAGCATGTCCGGCAATGCACGCAGCTGGATGAAGCGGGTGCGCACGCTGAAGTACAGGCCGGCCAGCAGGCACAGCCCCACCAGCGCTGGGCTCCAGACCAGGTCGAGCAGGCGGGCAACGATGGATTCAATGGTCATGGGCGGCTCCCGGGGACAGGACGGCGGGTCGAGGGCGCGCGCATCAGAAGTACATCCCGAGTGCGATCTGCGGGCTGACGAACGCACCGCTGTTGCGGCCGCCCACGCTGAACTCGACGCCGGCGATCAGCCCCAGCGAGGGACTGAAGTGGTACTCGATGGCCGGCGCAAGGCTGACGCTGCTGCTGGAAGGCCGGCGCTGGTTGACGCTGCGCAGGCCCTCGCTGCCCGGGGCATAACCGGTGATGTGCTGGTCGCTTTCGCGGCTGGCGGTGAGGTCCAGCGCAGCCACCCAGCGGGCGTTGAAGCTGTATTCGGCCCCCAACGAGAGACCCAGCAGCGAGCCCCGCGCGATGCTGCCGCGGAAGCCGGGATCGGTGCCGTACACGCTGCTGTCGTGCAGCGCCACGCGCGCCGGTGCCGGGCTGGCGCTGAGCTGGCCACGCCAGCGCAGCGGGCGGTCATTGGGCATCCACAGCACCTGCTGCACGCCCAGTGCAAAGGTGGTGCGCTGCACGCCATCGCCCTGGGCGTTGAGTGGATTGCCACCGATGCGGTCGTAGCTGCCGGTGGCAAAGCGCTGCAGCAGCGCCACCGAAATGGCCGGGCGCGTGCCGTCGGCGCTGGGCGCCTGCAACAGGTACTGCAGCCGCGCGGTGGTGTCACCGGCACGCACTGCACCGCTGCGCGCGCCGGCCGCGTCGGCACGTGCCGCGCTGAGATTGACCTGCGCGGTCACGCGCTCGCCCATGCCATAGGCGATGGGCACGACGGTGAGCCAGGCGCCGCTGTCGCTGCTGCGCTGGCGGCGACCGGTGGTGTCGTAACCGGCATCACTGTCGACGCGGACCAGGTACGGCTCGATGTACCAGTGGCCGCGCGCCACCCCGGCCGGGTTGGCAGTCACCAGCGGACCGGTGAAGTTCACCCCGTCCAGGCTGCGCGCCTGCGCGGCGGCGTGCGGAGCGACAAGCCCCATGGAAACAGCCGCCAGCGCTAGTGCGGCGACACGATGAAACGACAACGCGGACAAGGTCATGCCAAGACTCCCGTGAGACTGGAAAGAAGGCGGTGCTCAAGCACACCGCTGCGCCAATCTGCACAGCGCGTCGGGCGGCAACAATGTGCAGAACCCTTGTTTTTGCCGATCTGTGCGGGGCCGCACGCACGCCATTTCGCATCACGTGCGATGGTGTTGTTCTGCGTTCTTGGCCGGCGATCGCAACCATGGTGTTCATTGCGTGGGGCAATGACGGAAGCGTAGAGAGCGGGTGTTCCCGCGCTGCGTGCAGCCACCCGTGGGGTGGCTCTACCCATCGATGACGCATAAAAAAGCCCGGTCGAAAAACGACCGGGCTACCGGGACTCGTCACACCCCACGCGGTGAGCGTCACAGACATTCTGCGATCCGGACAACGGCGCCGCGCTGGGTGGGTGTCTCTCCTCACCTACCCAACACAGCACCGCCGAGCACTGTGACGCAGCTCAAGGCCAGCGCACTATGCGAAAAATCCGAATCGGCTGTAGTCACTACGCCATCAGTGACACCGATCACACCGCGTTGGGCAAGCGCGCACGCGCGCTACCCGAAAAACATCACCTGTTCAGCGGACCTGGCGTCCGTACCAGTGCGACAACAGCACCGCTGTCGCCGATGCCACGTTGAGGCTCTCCACCGCGCCGGTACCCGGAATGGACACCTGCGCGTCGCAGTCCTGCGCCAGCTCACGGTCCATGCCCTCGCCTTCGGCGCCCATCACGTACACCAGGCGCGCCGGCACATCGCTGGCGAACAGGTTGTCGCCGCCGTCCACCAGCGTCGCGGCCAGGCCAAAGCCGGCGTCGCGCAGCTGCTGCATCGCCTGCGGCACTGCCGGCAGCCGCACCAGCGGCACCGATTCGGCGCCGCCTTCGGCTACGCGCGCGGCCGCGCCGGACAACGCCAGCGTGGACCCCGGTGGCAGCAGCAGGCCGGCCACGCCGAAATGCGCCGCCGAGCGCAGGATCGCGCCGAAATTGTGCGGGTTGCCCACGCCATCCAGCCACAGCGCCAGCGCCGGCGTGCCGGCCGGCAGCGTGCCCAGCCACTCGCCCAGCTCCAGCATCGGCGCGCGCAGCACGTCGGCCACCACCCCTTCATGGTGGGTGGTAGCGGCCAGCTTGTTGAGGTCGCCCTCTTCCACCACGCGGTAGCCCACCCGGTTGGACACGCACCACTTCAGCATCGGCTGCAGGCGCGGGATCAGCGATTCGGCCAGGTACAGCTTGCGCAGCGCCTGTGGGCGCTTGTCGAACAGGGCCTGCACGGCGTTCCAGCCATACAGGCGCAGCTCGTCATTGCCCCGCCCCGGCGGTGGCGGCGTGCCGCCCTCGCGCGGGGGCAGCGGGGTGGCCCGCGGCGGCCGCGAAGACGGGCGGCGGGCATTCTTCCAGGGATCATTCACTACGGGACAACTCCAGCTTGCGTTGACGCCAGAAATCGGCGTTCTTGATGCCCAATGCATCGGGGTCGAAGGTCGGATCCAGGCCGAGCTTCTTCTGTCGTTCGTAATCGCGCAGCGCCAGCATCGCCGGCTTCTGCACGATCAGGATGGCGATGATGTTCAACCAGGCCATCAGGCCCACGCCGATGTCGCCCAGCGCCCACGCCAGGGTGGCGTTGTGGAACGCACCGAACACCACCATGCCGATGATGCCCAGGCGCAGCACCAGCACGGTGAGCGGGCGCTTGCGGTTCTGGTTGATGTAGCTGAGGTTGGTTTCGGCCATGTAGTAATAGGCCATGATCGTGGTGAAGGCGAAGAAGAAGATCGCCACCGACACGAACGAGGCGCCCCAGCCCGGCAACACCGCTTCCACACCGGCCTGCGCGTAGCCCGCGCCTTCCGGGATACCGGCCAGGCCCTGGAAGATCGGCTCGGCACCGGCCACCGGCGAGTACACGTTGTAAGTGCCGCTGGCCAGGATCAGGAAGGCGGTGGCGGTGCACACCATCATGGTGTCGAAATAGATCGCGAAGGCCTGCACGTAGCCCTGCTTGGCCGGGTGCGAGACCTCCGACGCAGCCGCGGCGTGCGGGCCCGAGCCCTGGCCGGCTTCATTGGCATAGATGCCGCGCTTGATGCCCCACTCCACCGCCAGGCCCATCATCGCGCCGAACGCGGCGTGGGTGCCGAAGGCGCTGTCGAAGATGATGCCGAACATTTCCGGCACGCGGTCGTAGTTGATGATCATGATGACGATGGCCATCAGGATGAACGCGGCGGCCATGAACGGCACCACCACTTCGGCGAAGTTGGCGATGCGCTTGACGCCGCCGAAGATGACCACGCCCAGCAGCAGCGCCACCACGACGCCGATACCCAGCTTCAGTGCCTGGACGTCGGCCAGGCCCATGAATTGGCCATCCAGCGGGCCGCACAGGGCGCCGCCACGGCAGGCGTTGATGATGCTGTCGGCGATGGCATTGGCCTGCACGCCCGGCATCAGGAAGCCCGCGGCGATGATGGTGGCCACGGCGAAGGCCAGGGCGTACCACTTCATGCCCATCGCTTTTTCGATGTAGTACGCCGGGCCGCCGCGGTAGCGGCCTTCGGCGTCCTTGGTCTTGTAGATCTGGGCCAGGGTGCATTCCACGTACGAGGTGGAGGCGCCGACGAAGCCCATGACCCACATCCAGAAGATCGCGCCGGGACCGCCGAAAGCGATGGCGGTGGCCACGCCGGCGATGTTGCCGATGCCCATGCGGCCGGCCATCGACATGGCCAGGGCCTGGAAGGAGGACACGCCGGCATCGGACTTCTCGCCCTTCACCGTAAGGCGGCACATCTCGAAGAAGCCGCGGATCTGCATGAACCGGGTGCGGACGCTGAAGAACAGGCCAGCGCCCAGGCACACGGCGATCAGCGCCTTGCTCCAGATGATGCTGTTGATGAAATGTACGGTTGCTTCCACGCGCTCTCTCCAGTCGGCGGAAAAAAAGGACGTCCCGTCGGCTGGAGGGGACCGGGTCGATTCTCCACCATCACGGCCGCCACGGGTAGCGCCGGGTGCGTGGGGGGCGGCGGCGTGGGGCGGGTGAACGCGTCGCCACGCGCCCGGGCAATCACACGCCAGCGCCGTAGAGCCGGGCTCTGCCCGGCTGCTTGATGCTTTTTGGCCGCGCGGAGCAGAGCAGCCGGGCAGAGCCCGGCTCTACGCGGCCTCTTATCGGCAGAGCAGCCGGGAAAAAGCCCGGCTCTACACGGCAGCTACGTATTCATCTGCCCCGGTCAGGCGTGCCCGCCCACCGACGGGGTCTCCGCCTCCTGCTTCTCCAGCTCACGGGCCACCGCTTCGGGCGAACGCGTGTACGGGGCCAGCAGCGAATAGAACGCCGGCACCACGAACAGGGACAGGAAGGTGGACACGGTGACGCCGAAGATCACCACGATGCCGATGGTGCCGCGGCTGGCCGAGCCCGGGCCGCCGGCGACCACCAGCGGGATCGCGCCGACCACCGTGGCAATGGAGGTCATCAGGATCGGGCGGAGGCGCACCATCGACGACTCGACGATGGCCCGGTGCACGTCGCGGCCTTCGTCGCGCAGCTGGTTGGCGAACTCCACGATCAGGATGCCGTTCTTGGCCGCCAGCCCGACCAGCATCACGATGCCGATCTGGCTGAACAGGTTGATGCTGCCGCCACTGACATACAGGCCCAGCAGCGCGCCGAGCACGCCCAGCGGCACGGTCAGCATGATCACCAGCGGGTGGATGAAGCTCTCGAACTGCGCGGCCAGCACCAGGTACACCACCAGCAATGCCATGGCGAAGGTCAGCAGCACCGCACTACCGGCGTTCTGGTATTCGCGCGATTCCCCCTTCCAGTCCAGCTGCGCGTGCTGCGGCAGTTCCTCGCGGGCGGTCTGCTGGGCCCACGCGATCGCCTCGCCCAGCGGGTAGCCCGGGGCCAGCCCGGCGGTGATGGTGATCGAGCGCAGCCGGTTGAAGCGGTTGAGGTTGCCCGCCTCGGCCACTTCGCTGAGCGTGACCAGGTTGGACAACGGCACCAGTTCGCCGCCGCTGGCACGCACGCGGATGGCGGCCAGGTCGGCCGGGGTGGCGCGGCCATCGCGGCCAGCCTGCACCAGTACGTCGTATTCCTCGCCGTTGTCGACGAAGGTGGTGACCCGGCGCGAGCCCATCATGGTTTCCAGCGCGCTGCCGATCGCGGTGACCGACACGCCCAGGTCGGCGGCGCGCTGGCGGTCGATGTTGACCCGCATCTGCGGCCGGGTTTCCTTGTAGTCCGAATCCGGGCCGACCAGGCCCGGGTTGTCGGCCATGCGTGCCAGCATGCGATCGCGCCACTGCGCGATTTCGGCGTACTCCGGCCCGCCCAGCACGATCTGGAACGGCTGGCCCTGGCTGCGCACCAGCCCGCCACCGACCTGGGTGCGCACGCGCACGCCGCGTATGCCATCCAGGTGCTTCTGCAGGTCGGCGGCCACGTCCGGCGTGGCGGCCTGGCGCTCGCGCCATGGCTGCAGGAACACGCTGATGCGGCCGGTATGCATTTCTTCGCTGGCACCGAAGCCGCCGGGCACGCGCGGGTTGGCGCGCACGATCGGCTTGTCGTCGCCGACAAACCCGGCCACCACCTTCTCCACTTCCTGCACCTGGCCCACGGTGTAGTCGTAGCCGGCGCCTTCCGGGCCATCGATCATGATCTGGAACGAACCGCGGTCTTCGGCCGGCGCCAGTTCGGACGGCAGCAGCTTTAGCAGCAACGCGCTGGCCAGCAGCGACAGCAGCATCACCACCACGTAGATCCAGGTGCGCCCGACGTGTGCGTCGAGCACCCGCCCGTAGGCGGCCGAGACGCGGTCCAGATTGCGGTTGATCACCCCGTGCAGTCCCTTCGGCGGCTGGCCGCTGTGCGGCTTGAGCAGCTTGGAGGCCATCATCGGGGTCAGCGTGAGCGAGACGAACGCCGACAGCGCCACGGCGGCGGCCAGCGCCACGGCCAACTCGCGGAACAGGCGACCGGTATTGCCTTCCAGGAAGCCCACCGGCAGGAACACCGCCACCAGCACGGCGGTGGTGGCGATCACCGCGAACGCCACCTGCGCGGTGCCGCGCTTGGAGGCCACCAGCGGCGGCTCGCCCAGGTCGATGCGGCGCTGCACGTTTTCCACCACCACGATGGCGTCATCAACCACCAGGCCGATACACAGCACCAGCGCCAGCAGGGTCAGCAGGTTGATGGAAAAACCAAACGCGTACAACGCGATGAACGCCGCCACCAGGCACACCGGCACGGTGACCGCGGGAATCAGCGCGGCGCGGAAACTGCCGAGGAACAGCCAGATCACCGCCAGCACCAGCAGCATGGCTTCCACCAGCGTGGCGTAGACGCGGTCCACGGCCGCTTCGATGAAGGTGGTGTTGTCGAAGGCGACGAAGATGTGGGTGCCTTCGGGCAGGGTCTGCCCGACGCGCTCGGCTTCGGCACGTGCGGTGCGGGCCACGTCCAGCGAGTTGGCGGTGGAGGTCTTGACGATGCCCAGCCCGATGCCCGGTTCGCCATTGCTGCGGTAGTACGCGCGCCGTTCGGACGAAGCCAGCTCGATCTTGGCCACGTCGCCCATGCGCACCACGTAGCCATCGGCGCCCTTGCCGAGCGGAATGGTGGCGAAGTCTTCCGGCTTCACGTAGTTGCGCTCCACGCGCAGGGTGAAGTCACGGTCGGCCGATTCGATGCGGCCCGCCGGCAGCTCGACGTTCTCGTTGCGCAGCGCGGTTTCCACGTCGCCCACGGTGAGGCCGCGCGCGGCCAGCTGGTCGCGATCCAGCCAGATACGCATGGCATAGCGCTGGCGCCCGCCGATGCGGACCTGGGCCACGCCATCCAGGCTGGAGAAGCGGTCGACCACGTAGCGGTCGGCGTAGTCGCTCAGCTCCAGCGTGTCCATGCTGGAGGAGGTCATGTTGAACCAGATGATCGGGTCGGCGTCGCTCTCGACCTTGGCGATTTCCGGCGGCCGCGCTTCTTCGGGCATGCGGTCGGCGACACGGCTGACCGCATCGCGCACGTCATTGGCCGCCGCTTCGATATCGCGGTTGGAGGTGAATTCGATGCTGACCTGGGCGCGGCCGTTGGAGCTGCGCGCGTTGATGGTGTCGATGCCTTCGATGCCGGCCAGGGCATCTTCGAGCACCTGGGTAATGCGGCTTTCGATGACCGCGGCCGAGGCGCCGGTGTAATCCACCGAGACCGAGACGATCGGCGGGTCGATCGCGGGCAGCTCGCGCAGGGTCAGGCGGGTGAACGACATCACGCCCAGCACGACCAGCAGCAGGCTCATCACCACGGCGAAGACCGGGCGCTGGATGGAAATATTGGAGAGTTTCATCCGGCCGGGTCCGCGGCCTTGGCGGCGGGCACGCCGGCAGCCGCCGGCGCCGGGCGGTCATCGACCTTCAGGCCCGGGCGCAGCTTGCCGGTCCCGTCGACCACGATGCGGTCGCCGGCCTTCAACCCGCTGCGGATTTCCACCACGCCGGCACGGCGCGCGCCACTGGTGATATCGAGGCGTTCGACGCTGTGGTCGGCCTTGACCCGGTACACGAACGAGTCGCGGCCGACCTGGACCACGGCGATTTCCGGGATCACCAGGGCCTGGCGCTCCGGACGGAACATGCGGATATCCAGCAGCATGCCCGGGCGCAGGGCGTGGTCGGCGTTGATGAAGTCGGCGCGCACGGTGACCGCGCGGCTGCCCGGGTCGACGCGGGTATCGATGGTGGCCACCACGCCCTCGAAGCTGCGGCCGGGATACGCCACGCTGGTGGCGGTGACCTTGTCGCCGTTGCCCAGGCTGGCCAGTTCGGCTTCGGGCACCTGGAAATCGACGTGCATGCGTTCGATGTCGTCCAGGGTGGCGATGCTTGTGCTGGGGGTGACCAGCGAGCCCGCGCTGACCTGACGGATGCCGAGCACGCCGGCGAACGGTGCGCGCACGCGACGGTCGCCGATGTCCGACTGCATTTCGCGCACGCGCGCCTCGGCGGCGTCGCGGATGGCGCGCTGGGTGTCCAGGGTGGCGCTGGCGACCAGCTGCTGGGCGGCCAGTTCGCGCTGCCGCTTGTAGAGCTGGTCGGCCTCGGCAAACGTGGCTTGGGCCTGCAGCAAGGCCGCTTCCTGGGCCTGCCCACGCAGGGTGACCAACGGGGTGCCGGCGCTGACCTGCTGGCCGCTGTCGAAGTGGACGGTCTCGATGATCTCGCTGACCTTGGCGGTGATGGTCACCGACTCACGCGCCTTGGCGGTGCCCAGGGCCTGCAGCGTGTCGTTCCATACGGAGGTCTGCACCACCTGGGTAGTGACCGGTACGGCGTCTGCCGCCCGGCGCGCGGTGTCGTCCTTGCTGCTGCACCCGGCCAGCAGGGCCAGGGTGAGGCCAGCGGCGATGCGCGCGGTGATGCGTCCCAACATTTGGAAAAATCCCGTTAAACCCACGACCGCCGAGTGTACGGGTCGGGGCTGGCCGGGCATATGTGCCAAGCGTTTACCGGCGCCCGGTGGCAGCCGAAATGCCTTTCGTGCTGGCCTGTGCGGGTGTGTAACGGCATGTATCGGCGCGTGTCGGATGACGTCAATCACCGGGTGGAGCCGACCGTTGGTCGGCTGGACGCGTCTCGTAGAGCCGGGCTCTGCCCGGCTGCGGTTCCGTATCGGACGGTGACGCATGCAGCCGGGCAGAGCCCGGCTCTACGTGGCTGCGGCTCCGTGTCGGGCGGTGATGCATGCAGCCGGGCAGCGCCCGGCTCTACGTGGCGGCGGTTCCGTGTCGGACGGTGGCGGATGCAGCCGGGCAGAGCCCGGCTCTACGTGACGGTGACACGTGGCAGCCGGGCAACGCCCGGCGCCACGTCCCTCAATACCGGTAGTTCACCTTCATCCACGCCGTCCGGCCCGGTTCGTTGATCCGCACCGGGTCGGCCGGGAAGCCGAAGTCGGCGCTGCCGGCCAGGTTCAGGTGTTCGCTGTAGGCGCGGTCGAACACGTTGTCGATGCCGGCACTGAGCAGCAGCGCATCGTTGATGCGGTAGCTGGCATTGAGCGCAAGAGTGGCAAAGCCGGCGCTCGGACCCAGGTCACGGGCCACCACGTTGCCTTGGCCATCGGCGACCCGATGCTGGTGCGCTACCGCACGGGCCAGCGCGCCCACGCTCCAGCGGTCGGCTTCCCAGGTGGCGCTCACGCGTGCTTCCAGCGGCGGCATCTGCGGCAACGGGCTGCCATCGCTGCGGTTTTCGCCCCAGGCATAGGCCAGGCTTCCGCCCAGTTTCCAGCGCGTACCGAGCATGATGTCGGCGCCGGCCTCGGCACCGGCGATGCGGGCATCCACGTTGTTGGCCTGGGTCATGCTGCCCATCATGCCGCCGTCGAAGTAGGTGAACAGGATGTAGTCCTGCAGCCGGCCGGCATACGCCGATACCCACGCGTTGAGGCGCGCGCTGCGGTACTGCAGGCCCAGGTCCAGCTGGGTGGTCTGCTCCGGCTGGATGCCGGTAAACGCGTTCGCCGCGCCCATCGGCCCCATGTCCGGCGAGAACAGTTCCCAGTAGTCGGGCATGCGTTCGCTGTGGCCGATGCCGGCGTACCAGGTCAGCGACGGCGCCAGATCGCGTTCGATGCGCAGGAAGCCGCTGCCGAGGTACTCGCGGCGCTGCTGGCCGGCGGTGGGGTTGGGCATGGCCATCATGCCGCTGGTGCGGCGTTCGTCGGTGACCTCGGCGCGGTCGATGCGCAGGCCGCCCACCCAGCGCTGGGCGGTGCCCTCGCCCAGGGTGATCTCACTGAAGGCACCCAGGTTCTCGAAGCGCGCGTCGGTGCGCCAGGGCTGCTGCTCATAGGTATTGCGGCCCATGCCGCTGCGGCTGCGGTGCCGGCTGTCCTGCGCGTCCACGCCGGCGACCACCGCGATGTCCTGCCAGCGCCATTCCGAGGCGATGCGGCCGCCGGTGGTACGACGGTCGACATTGGCGGCCATCGGCATCGGCATGCTGCTGTCCGGATTGGGCGTGCGCAGCGTGTAGTTGTCCATCACGTGGTCGGCGTCGTTGTAATACACGTTGGCCAACAGCTTGTCCCAGGCACCGGGCAGATTGTCCTTCTCGAAACGGGCGGCATAGCTGGTGCGCTTGAACGCGGCGCCGTCCATGCCACGCCCGGCGTAGCGCGCGATGGCGTCACCGGTGCCGGCCGACAGCTCCAGCACGGTGTCGGCATCGGGTGTCCAGCCGACGGCCACGTCGCTGTTCCACTTGCGCCATTTCGACGGCACCACGTAGCCATTGCCGTCCTTGTAATCGTCCGCTTCGGAGCGGTTGCCGTTGACCCGCACGTAGCCCTGCGACGCACCGGCGGTCAGGTCGAGCACCTGGTCGTTGCGGTTGCGCGAGCCCACCAGTGCACTGGCGTTGATATCCATGGCCGGTGCGTCGAAACGGGGGGTGTCGCGCTCGAAACGCACCGTGCCGGCCGAGGCCCCGGCGCCCCAGCGCACGCTCTGCGGCCCCTTGATGATGGTCAGCCGGTCGAAGGTTTCCGGCGCGATGTAGGACAGCGGGTTGTCCATGCGCGAGGGGCAGGCGCCGATCAGGTTGCCCTCGTTGCTGACGATGTTCAGGCGTGACCCGAACATGCCACGCAGCACCGGGTCGCCGTTGGTGCCGCCGTTGCGGATCGCCGAAAAGCCCGGCACGGTCTTGAGGTAGTCGGCGCCATCGCTGGCGGGTACCGGTTGGCGCGGCAGGCGCGGGTCGGTGACCCAGTGCAGCGGCGAGGACGGGGCGGTGGCGGTCACCACCAACGTGTCCAGGGTCTGCGCGGGTTCACGCTCGGCGGCGTGCAGCGGCAGCATGGCCAGGGCGAGCGACAGGGAAACAGACAGGCGCGTCATTGCGCCCGCACTGCGGGAAGCGAGATTCATGTGGAACTCCAGAAAACGCACAGGCGCGCGCCGCCATCACGGCGTCACGCAGCAGGAAAGGACATCGGCGGTTTCAGGCGTTCAGCGGTGGGCCGCGTGCGGCATGCGCAGGCCAGCGCAGGCTGCGCGGCGTGGCGACGGCGCGCAGCACCGTCGGGGCGACCACCGGCAGCGCCGGTAGCAGCAGGATCAACACCGCCAGCCACGGCATCAGCCGCGAGGCCATCATGCAGTACTCGCACGCCTCGCCATGGCCGGCGTGTTCGTCCAGCGGTGGCGCAGGTGCACTCGGCGACGGGGCGGCGGCGTGCGTGGCCATGCCGTGCATCGGCATGTCCTGCATCGGCATTGCGTGGTGCTGGTGCGAGGCCGGCATGCCGTGCCCGGCGTGCGGATCAGCGGGAACGTCGGCAACCGGCATGGCATGAGCCATGCCCGAAGGCATCAGCATCAGCGGCGCATCGGCATGCGCCTGTTGCCAGCGGCTGACCAGCGGCGCCAGCGCCATCAGCAGCGTGGCCACGAAGGCGAGCTGCAGCAGAACGGCGTACGGGCGACGGCGGACATTCACCCCATCATGGTAGCGCCCGACCGTGGGTCGGGCGGCCCGACGCCCTGCGACCAACCGTCGCAGCGGCCTCTGCAAGGCCCCGGCCGATCCCCTACCCCCCTCTGGAGAAAAGCCCCCTTCTGTTAAAGGGGGCGCGCCAAAGTCGCGGGGTAGAGGAAGCATGCGCCGCCATCACCGTCGCTTCTCAGACGGTGATGGTCTGCGTCAGCGATTCCCAGGTGGGCGGCAGCGGCCAGTTGGCCTCCTGGTTGCCGTCGATGACGCGGCGCAGGTCGCGGGTGTCGATCTGCGGGGCCAGCACGTGCACCAGCTCCAGCGCGTAGTCGCGCAGCACGCGGTCGCGCGGCAGCACCGCCCACGCGATGCACTCGTCGATCGGGGCCGGGGCCGGCCACGCGCGCAGGTCTTCGTCGCTGGCGTTGACCGCCATTTCCGCCAGCAGGCCAACGCCCAGGCCGGTGCGCACGTAGGTCTTGATCAGATCCGCATCCAGCGCGGTCAGCGCGATGTCGGGGGTCAACCCGGCACTGGCGAAGGCACGCTGCAGCGAGGAGCTGCCGCGGGTGGAGGATTCATAGCTGATCAACGGCTGGGTGGACAGCGCCTGCAGGTCCGGTGCGGCACCGGGGCGGTCCAGCACATGCCCGCGCGGCACCAGCACCAGCCGCCGCCAGCGGTACAGCGGAATGGCGATACCGGCGCTGGGTTCGGCGCCGGCCGTGGAAATGATCGCAATGTCCGCATCGCCCTGGCTGAGCAGATCCAGCGCATCGCTTTCGGCGGCCTGCTGCAGGTGCACGCTGACCTGCGGGTAGGCCTGCTTGATCTTCGCCACGGCCGGCGGCAGCACGAAGCGCGCCTGGGTATGGGTGGTGGTGAGAACCAGCTGGCCCTGGCTTTCGCGGCGCTGGTTGGCCGCGTAGGTGCGGATGTTGTTGGCTTCCCCCAGCACGGCACGCGCGCGGCCGATCACTTCCACGCCGGCCGGCGTGACCGCTTCCAGGCTGCGCCCTTTGCGCACGAACAACAGGAAGCCCAGCTCGTCTTCCAGCTGCTTGAGCTGCTTGGACAAGCCAGGCTGGGTGGCATGCACGCGCGACGCGGCGAGCGTGATGTTGAGCTCGGCGTCGGCGATGGCCACCAGATAACGGAGTTGGGTCAGCGTCATGGGCGTGTGGCACGGCAGGCGAAGGGAGGGCAATCCGACTGTAGGGCAATTGCCGTCACCAGCTTATAACCAAATGTTGTTTAAGAAGGGTATCAGGTCATTTCCCGGGGGCATATGCCGGGGCTACGGTCTGCCGGAGCATCCCCGCCCTGCCCTCCCCCTGCCGCGCCGGGCGCGGTGAACGGACTTCCCTGGAGCATTCCCATGGCCCTGTACAACTCGATCCTGGACACCATCGGCAACACCCCGGTGGTCCGCCTGAACCGCATCGCCCCCGACCACGTCACCGTCTACGCCAAGGTCGAGTCGTTCAATCCCGGCGGCTCGGTGAAGGACCGGCTGGCGCTGGCGATCATCCTGGACGCCGAAGCGCGCGGCGTGCTCAAGCCCGGCGACACCATCGTCGAAGCCACCTCCGGCAACACCGGCGTGGCGCTGGCGATGGTGGCGGCCGCGCGCGGCTACAAGTTCGTGGCCACCATGGTGGAGACCTTCTCCATCGAGCGCCGCAAGCTGATGCGCGCCTACGGGGCCAAGGTGATCCTGACCCCGGCGGCCGAGCGCGGCTCGGGCATGGTCCGCCGCGCCAAGGAACTGGCCGACGAGCACGGCTGGTTCCTGGCCAGCCAGTTCGCCAATCCGGCCAACCCGGCCTACCACCGCAACACCACCGCACCGGAAATCCTGCGCGATTTCGCCGGCAAGCGCCTGGACTACTTCGTGACCGGCTGGGGCACCGGCGGCACCCTGACCGGCGTGGGCGAGGTGCTCAAGGTGGCCCGCCCGGACACCCGCATCGTCGCGACCGAGCCGTCCGGTGCGGCGCTGCTCAAGGGCGAGGAATGGAAGCCGCACAAGATCCAGGGCTGGACCCCGGACTTCGTGCCGGAGGTGCTCAACCGGGGCGTCTACGATGAACTGCTGAGCATCGACGATGCCCGCGCGATCGAGACCTCGCGCCGGCTGGCGGCCGAGGAAGGCATCTTCGTGGGCATCTCCGCCGGGGCCACGGTGGCCAGCGCGCTGGACATCGCCGCCCGGGCCGACAAGGGCAGCGTGATCCTGGCCATGCTGCCCGACACCGGCGAGCGCTACTTCTCGACCCCGCTGTTTGCCGACATCAACGAGGGCTCCGACGACGACTGGCTGGCCGGTCTGCCCTGAGCCCCGCGTTGGTCTGAAGGAGCCCGAGACGCCCACCGCCCGGTGGGCGTCTTCGTATTCAGCTATCGAAGTTGCCTTCATCTACGGTGAAGGCAATGGACCGCATCGTGTGAACTGCAAGGCGGCGCACATCGGGTCGCGCCGCCTGAGACGATGATGACGCAGCCTAGATCCCCCGCCCGGTAACGTGCGAGGCAGCAGTCACCCGTTGCAATGGACCCGGTATCAGTATCAAGGAGCGGCACGCATGAAGATCGAAGTGTGGCAGGGCGACATCACGACCCTGGCGGTGGATGCGATCGTCAATGCGGCCAACGAATCCCTGCTTGGCGGTGGCGGTGTGGACGGCGCGATCCATCGCGCGGCCGGCCCGGCGCTGCTGGCCGAATGCCAGGCCCTGCCCGAGATCCGCCCGGGCATGCGCTGCCCTACCGGCGAGGTGCGTGCCACGGCGGCCTACAACCTGCCGGCCCGCCACGTGATCCATACGGTGGGCCCGGTGTGGCAGGACGGCCAGCGCGATGAACCGGCCCTGCTGGCCAACTGCTACTGGAAGTCGCTGCAGCTGGCCGAAAAGCTGGACCTGCAGTCGATCGCGTTCCCGGCCATCAGTTGCGGCGTGTTCGGCTATCCGCTGCACCAGGCGGCACAGGTGGCGGTGACCGAAACCCTGGCGTGGCAGCGCAGCCATGCGCAGCCCAAGCGGATCGTGCTGGTTGCGTTCAACACGGCCACCGCGAAGGCCTACCTGCAGGCACTGGCGACGGCAGGCCAGAGCGCTGACGAACCGCGCCCACTGGTGATGCCACCACTCGGCGATGCAGGCTTGGCGGCCTCGCATTGAGCGAAAACGGCTGATGCACGAAAAACGCCGGCACTGCGCCGGCGTTTTTTTTCATGCGTTGCCGATCACGGACAGACCTGGGTGACCTGTGCGGTGCAGCTCAGCCCACCGCCCGCGGCGGGATACTGACCACCACAGGAAATCGAGACCGTGCCCGGTCCCGACGATGCAATGGTCTGGCCGGCCGTCATCGACGCGTTGGCGCCCGGCGCCTGGATGCCGCAGGTGGTGCCGTTGGTGCCGCCGGTGGCCGAGACGCACTGGATGGTGGCGTTGGCTTTCACGGCCGCCAGGCCGCGATACGAGTTGCCACCGCTGGCCGCGCCGGAAATCGTCTGCGATGCCGTGCACACCGTATCGTCGATCTGTGCCGTGCAGCTCAGCCCCCCAGTGGCGGGATACGTCCCGTTGCAGTTGAGGACGACGTTGCCGGCGCCGGTGGTGCCAATGGACTTCCCTACTTCAACAACGCCGTTCCAACCCGGGGCCTGCACACTGCAGCGCGGGATGGTGCCAGCACTGCCCCCGGAGGCCTGCGTGCAGGTGATCCGTGAGGCCGACGTGGCAATGGCATTGCCGGATGTGGAGCCGCCGTTGCGGGTACTTGCGGTAATGGTCTGGGTGGCTGCGAACGCGGCGCCTGCCAGCAGACCGCCCGCAACGAGCGCTACCAGCACACCGGGAAACAGTTGACGCTTCATCATCACTCCTACTCCTGTTGGAAAGAACATTCCCTTGGATGACACATGGAGAAGCCGGAACGCCGAACCGCAACCGGGCGCAGGACGCGCCCTTCCGTACACCACCCCCGGCCATCGTGGACCGTGCGTACAGATGCAAAAGCAATAGCTTGTATGCATCTCAATGCAGCCTACTGCGCATTGCGTCAATCGAAACGTGAACTGTGTTCTATTTCCACCTGCGTACCGCCGATAGTGTTTGCGCTGTAGCAGATGGGCATGGCGCAGGGGTAGCGCAGCCGTTACCGCCGCCAACACGGAGAATGGTATGAGCAAGGGAAACACGCTGCGGGTGGGCAGCCTGGTGGTGATCGTGCTGCTGGCCGGCCTCTGGTTGGTCGTGCAGCCGCGCTCGCTGGCCCGCATGCTCGGCACGGGCGAACCCGCAGATGGCCTGGCAGCGTCAGCCACGCCGGGATCTACCCGACCGACGTCACCGCTCAACGGGCGTGACGCGGGTACGCCAGATGCACGGTGGGTAACGCCCTCGACGCCGCCCGCGGCCAACCCAGCCCCCTACCTCGCGTTTGAATCGGCGATGTTGCAGGGCTCGGAACTCTCCTTCGACCAGGCCATGCTTGCGTTGAAGGGCGACGCGTTCGATCACTACCTGGCGTTGATCGCGCAGCAGTCGATGCGTGTTCCGGAAGCGGCGGAACTGACCGACGCGTATTCCCGGAACCTGCAAGCCGCACTGAAGGAAAATCCGGCGCTGTCGATGCAGAATTTTGCGTGCGGACTGAGCCTGTGCGCGGGCACGATCTCCACGGGCGGCCGCGCTGACGCGGCGCAGGTCGAGCAGTGGCGGCAGTCGCTGTCGCTTGCCGGTAACACGCCCGCCTATTCGATGATCGACGTAACGGTGCCCGGCAAGGACGGGCGCGTCGAGCACCGCTTCATCTTCTCTTCCGATGCCAGCATCAACGGTATCCACGGGCCGTCACTGCCCTAGTACGGCGTGCCGTTGCCAGCGTTTTCAGCGCGCCGTTGCGTCTGCGCCGTACACCCAGTGCTGGAAGAACGGTTGCAGCGAGCGCCCTGCCGACTTTTCCATCGCGTGCTGGAAATCGAGGGTGGTCACCGAACGGCCGTCATAGGTGCGGGTGTAATCGCGCAGGCCGCGCCAGAATGCCTCTTCCCCCAGTTCACCGCGCAGCAGGTGCAGCACATACGCGCCCTTGCGATACACCACCGCCCGGTCGTCGCCGGTCGGCGCATCCCAGTTGGCATAGACCAGCGCATGATCGGCGCCTTTGGCGCGCAGCGCCTCCAACCGCGTGCGCCAGCCCTGCACCTGTGCCTGGTAGGCGGCCTCGCCCTGCGCATGCTGCAGGTAGGCGGCGGTCATGAAGTTGGCCATGCCCTCGTTGAGCCAGAAGTGTTCCCAACTGGCGCAGGTCACCCGGTTGCCCCACCACTGGTGGGCGGCCTCGTGCGCCATCAGCGCGGTGTCATCCGGATCGTCCAGCACGCCCTGTCCGTAGTCTTCGGACATCAGCGATAGCCCGGCCATTTCCTGGCCGATGGTACTTTCCACCAGTGCCTGCTGGTAACTCTCACCGCGGTAGGGCAGCCCGGCGCGCGCAGCGAAGAAGTCGAGCATGTCGCCGGTGCGGGCAAACAGCGTCTGCAGTTGTGCCGGGGTTCGATCCACCGACAGGAAGCGCAGTGCG
This sequence comes from Stenotrophomonas rhizophila, assembly GCF_000661955.1. Lineage (NCBI taxonomy): Bacteria > Pseudomonadati > Pseudomonadota > Gammaproteobacteria > Lysobacterales > Lysobacteraceae > Stenotrophomonas > Stenotrophomonas rhizophila. Next base: position 990,237 of record NZ_CP007597.1, on the reverse strand, counting down.
ATGGCATCGTGCTGGCGGGTGGCTTCCTGATAGCGCCCGGCCGCAAAGCCATACACGTACGCCGGCAGTGCGCTATCGGACGACCAGCGGTGTTCAATTCGTCCATCAGCCAGCGTGCGCGGTGGTTTTGCACGACCACTGCCGGCGGCCAGCAGACCGGCTGGTAGTGTGAGCGACAGATGCAGGCGGGCCCGCTCATCCGGCGCATCCACCGACGGCATCCATTGGCTGGTGGAGAACACGCTGTACACCTCGTCGCGCTCGGGGGCGAACTCCAGCCCGAAGCGGGGCGCGCCGGAGTATGCAATGCGAACGTTGCCGAAGGCGCCTGAAGGTATCGGCTCGGCCAGCGTGATCCGAAGGCGGCCGTTGGTCTGCTCGAACTGCAGCGCCCGCCCGCCCTGGGTGACCGAAGCTATGTCCAGCTCGCCGGCATCCAGGGTCAATGTCTGCACGCGCTGGACCGCGTCGAACCACACCGTCACTTTTCCCTGCAGGCGCTTTTGCTGAATGTCCGGCTCAAGCGCGACTTCGTAGCTGATGACATCAAACGCGCGCGGTGCAGACGCATGTGCACGCACGGCAAACAACAACGGCATCAACAGAAGCGCGTGCAACAACGAACGGCATGCCATCTTCGACTCCCTTCTCGCCCAGGCCTGGCGCATCCTGCCATGCCACGATGGATGCGTGCGGCACGCCATCACAATGGTGGTGGACCTGGAAACAAACCCGCGATGTTCGATGGAGTCGGCGGGTTGGGCGCTGGGGCCCCATGCCCTTGGAGGCGAAATAAAGGAGGAGGTGGCGGCCGCAGGCCGACGCCGGGGGACATTCGCCGGAAAGGGCATGGGGCCCCAGCGCCCAACCCGCCGACGGTTGCGCCTGGGCAGGGCGAAGAACCAAGAAAAATGCCGGCACAGGGCCGGCATTTTTTCAGGTGCGGTCAGGCCGGTATCAGCCGTTCCACTTACCCAGTGCCGCCTGGCCGTTTTCCTTGGCGCGGTCGTACACGGTCTGCTGTGCCTTGGCGATGTTGGCCTTGGTGTCCTTGGCCCACAGCTTCAGCGCGGCCTGCTGCATGGCGCGGCCGTAGGAGAAGCTCAGCGGCCACGGCAGGTTGCCCATCTGGTTCATGGCATCCAGGTGCGCGGTGGACTGCTCGTCGCTCTGGCCGCCGGACAGGAACACCACGCCCGGCAGGATCGCCGGCACCGTGCTCTTGAGGCACATCACGGTCGATTCGGCCACTTCCTCGACGTCGGCCTGCTCTTCGCAGCCCTTGCCCGAGATGACCATCGAGGCCTTCAGGATGGTGCCTTCCAGCAGCACGTTCTGCTGGTACAGCGCGTCGAACAGCGAACGCAGGGTGGCTTCGGTGACTTCGTAGCAGGTTTCGATGTCGTGGTCGCCGTCCATGATCACTTCCGGCTCGACCATCGGCACCAGGCCGCATTCCTGGCACAGCGCCGCGTAACGGGCCAGCGCGTGGGCGTTGGACTCGATGCAGGTGCCCGACGGGATGCTTTCGCCGATGTTGATCACCGCACGCCACTTGGCGAAGCGCGCACCCAGCTTGTAGTACTCCTGCAGGCGCTCGCGCAGGCCGTCCAGGCCTTCGGTCACCAGCTCACCGGGGCAGCCGGCCAGCGCATGGGCGCCCTTGTCGACCTTGATGCCCGGAATGATGCCGTTGTCGGCCATGTACTTGGCAAACGGCACGCCGTCCTTGGTGGACTGGCGGATGGTTTCGTCGTACAGGATCGCGCCGGAGATATGCTCGTTCAGCTTCGGCGTGGTCAGCAGCATTTCGCGGTAGGCGCGACGGTTCTCTTCGGTGTTTTCCAGGCCGACGCTGGCGAAGCGCTTGCCGATGGTGCCGGTGGATTCGTCGATCGCGATGATGCCCTTGCCCGGGGCGACCATGGCCTGGGCGGTTTCGGCCAGCTGTTCGATGCTCATGTATTTCCTGTGGCGGGTGCGGGAAAAACGCAATTATAGCGCCCGCCTCCCGTGAACTGACCGTCCACAGAATCTGGAAACGCTTTCAGATGCCCAACGCATGACGGCGCGACGTTTCCGCCGCGCCGCCGTGTGCTGCACTGCCGGGGTTTGCCCGGCAGTTTCCCTTACAGGTCGCCCAGACCGCTGGCGCGCCCGTCTTCACCCACTTCCAGCAGGCGCAGGGTGTTGGTGGCGCCATGGGTTTCCATGTGCTCGCCGCTGGTGAACACCACGCGGTCACCGGCCTGCAGCTGGTTGGCTTCCACCAGCAGGCGGATGCTGCCGCGGGCGGCTTCGCGCGGGGTGAAACCGCGGCTGTCGAAGTTGATCGGGAACACGTCGCGCATCAGCGCCATCTGGCGACGGGCGCCGTCGTGGCGGGTCACTGCGAACACCGGGGCCGACGCACGGAAGCGCGACAGGTAGCGCGCGGTGCCACCGGATTCGGTCATCGCCACGATCGCACGCACGCCCACGTGCTGGGACAGGAACATGGTGGCCATGGCGATGGCCTGGTCGGCACGTTCCAGGTTGCGCGGCGAGGCGCCGAAATCGGTCTCGGTCTGGAACTGGCGTTCGGCACCGAGGCAGATGCGTGCCATCGCTTCTACCGCCTTGACCGGGTACATGCCAGCGGCGGTTTCGGCCGACAGCATCACCGCATCGGTGCCGTCGATGACCGAGTTGGCCACGTCCAGCACTTCGGCACGGGTCGGGATCGGGCTTTCGACCATCGACTGCAGCATCTGCGTGGCGGTGATCACCACCTTGTTCTGGGCCAGCGAGGCCTTGATGATCTTCTTCTGCAGGCCCGGCAGTTCGGCATCGCCGATTTCCACGCCCAGGTCGCCACGGGCCACCATCACCACATCACTGGCGTCGACGATTTCTTCCAGGTTCTCGATGGCTTCGGTGCGCTCGATCTTGGACACCAGCGCGGCGTAGCAGCCATGCGATTCGGCGATGGCGCGCGCATCGTTCATGTCCTGCGCGTTGCGGCAGAACGAGACAGCGATGAAATCCACGCCGATCTTGGCCACGATGCCGATCAGTTCCTTGTCGCGCTCGGTCAGCGCGCCCAGCGACAGGCCACCGCCCTGCTTGTTCAGGCCCTTGCGGTCGGACAGCACGCCGTCGTTGAGCACGGTGTTGATGATGCGCTCGCCCTGCACTTCCAGGACCTGCAGCTGCATCAGGCCGTCGTCGAGTAGCAGCACGTCACCGGCCACCACGTCCTGCGGCAGGCCGAGGTAGCTCACGCCCACCTGGGTGGTATCGCCCGGGGGCGGGTTGGCCGAGGCGACCAGGTCGAAACGGTCACCGGCCTTGAGCTTGATCTTGCCTTCGGTGAAACGCTCGATGCGGATCTTCGGGCCCGGCAGGTCGGCCAGGATGCCCACTTCCACGCCCACGCGCTGCGCGGCGGCGCGCACGTCGGCGGCACGCTTGGCCTGGCCGGACGGGTCACCGTGGCTGAAGTTGAGGCGAACCACGTTCACGCCGGCGCGGAAGAGATCCTCCAGCACGCCCGGCGGGTCGGTTGCCGGTCCGAGGGTGGCAAGGATCTTGGTGCGACGCTGACGCTCAATCATGGTAAATGGGCTCCCGGGAAAGGATCGAAATTAGCACACCCTTCACGTCCCATGAATACGTTTACAGCCTTGGGGCAGCTGGCTCTTGCTGTTGTCCTGCAGACACCGGCGGACCGCCGGGCGGACATCGGTTGACGCCGAAATGCCGACAAGCCCCGACCCGGTTGGCTTTGCGCGGGACATGCGGCGGCGTACGGGACGCCGCCGCGTGCCTCAGGCGAGCAGCGTGAGCAGGTCGTCTGGCGTGTTTGCCAGATGTTGCGCACCGGCCAATTGCAGCTCTTCCGCGCCGCCGAATCCCCACAACACGCCAATATTGCGCATGGCGTGATGACGCGCGCCGGCAATATCCATGCGCCGGTCGCCGATCATCCAGCACTGATGCGGGGTCAGCGACAGGCGCTGCAGGGCTTCGGCGACCAGCTGTGGTTTCTCGCTGCGGCTGCCGTCGATCGTGGCCCCGATGACGTCCTCGAAGCAGCTGCCAAACGGCAGGTGGTCGATGATGCGGCGTGCGTGCGGCTCGTTTTTGGCGGTGACAATGGCCAGGCGGTGGCCGCGGCCGTGCAGTTCCTGCACGACCTGGCCGATGCGCGGATACACCTCGTGCTCGCGCCAGCCCACCACGTCGAAACGCTCGCGGTAGTAGGTGACTGCCTGTTCGACATCGGCCGGGTCGGCAAACAGCGGCGCGAAGCTGGTGCGCAGCGATGGGCCGATCCAGCGCCGCAGTTCCTCCTGCGGCGGGACCGGCTGGCCCATCTGGGTGAGCGCATGGGCCACGCACTGGGTGATGCCGACCGCCGAGTCGATCAGGGTGCCATCGAGGTCGAAGAACAGCGTTGGGCGCTGTTCGAAGGCGTGACGACCGAGGGTCATCAGGCGCCCCGTGCTTCCAGCGCGGCGACGGCCGGCAGGGTTTTGCCTTCCAGGAACTCCAGGAACGCGCCGCCGCCGGTGGAGATGTAGCTGACCTGGTCGGCGATGTCGTACTTGTCGACAGCCGCCAGGGTGTCGCCGCCACCGGCGATGGAGAACGCCGGGGAGGCGGCGATGGCCTGGGCCAAGGCCTGGGTGCCGTGGCTGAAGGACTCGAATTCGAACACGCCGACGGGGCCGTTCCAGACCACGGTGCCGGCCTTGGCGATGAGCCCGGCGTAGTGCTGGGCGGTGTCCGGGCCGATGTCGAGGATGAGGTCGTCTTCGGCGACGTCGGCCACGGCCTTCACGGTGGCTTCGGCGTCGGGCAGGAACTGCTTGGCAACGACGACGTCGGTGGGCAGGGGGATGTCGGCGCCGCGGGCCTTGGCGTCGGCGACGATTTTCTTCGCCGTGTCGAGCAGGTCCGGTTCGTACAGCGACTTGCCGACCGGGTAGCCGGCGGCGGCGATGAAGGTGTTGGCGATGCCGCCGCCGACAATGAGCTGGTCGACCTTGCCGACGAGGCTGGACAGCAGTTCAAGCTTGGTGCTGACCTTGCTGCCGGCGACGATGGCGAGCAGTGGCTGGGCGGGCGCGAGCAGGGCCTTGGCGAGCGCGTCCAGTTCGGCCATGAGCAGCGGGCCACCGGCGGCGATGGGGGCGAAGCGGATGACGCCATGGGTGGAGGCCTGGGCGCGGTGCGCGGTGCCGAAGGCGTCCATGACGAAGACGTCGCAGAGGGCGGCATACTTTTTGGCGAGCGTTTCGTCGTCCTTGCCTTCGCCGACGTTCATGCGGCAATTTTCGAGCAGGACGATGGAGCCGGGGGCAACGTCGACGCCGTCGACCCAGTCGCGCACGAGCGGGACCTGGACGCCGAGCAGCTGGGAGAGGCGCAGGGCCACGGGGGCAAGCGATTCGGCTTCGCTCCAGACGCCTTCGGTGGGGCGGCCGAGGTGCGAGGTGACCATGACGGCGGCGCCCTTTTCCAGTGCGAGCTTCAGCGTCGGCAGCGATGCGGTGATGCGCTGTTCGGAGGTGATGCGGCCATTCTCGATCGGTACGTTGAGGTCCTGGCGGATCAGCACGCGCTTGCCGGAGAGATCGAGGTCGGTCATGCGAACGATGGACATGGGCAACTCTTTGGCTGAAAAAGGAAAGGGCGCCACGCACGGCGCAGACGCCCATTGTCCCGGCTGCGCGGGTGCATCGCAAATTTTCGGGTGGAAACAGAAGCCAAAAGCCAAAAGCCGAGTCCAAGTCCAAGTGCAAGTCCAGAGCCCTACGGCCGATGCTCCTGCGCTGTGCGGGGGCCTGTGGGTTCACGGGACACGCTGCAAGTACGTCCCTGTAAGCTCCGTCGCCGCATCCATGCGGCTCAGGGTCCCGTGAACCCACAGGCCCCCACACTCGACAGTTGGTCGGCGCGCATGCAAAAGCCCACCGGTAGTGCCGGGCGCTGCCCGGCAGCCTCATCGTCATGAATGCGGAGGAATGGTGAGAAGCACGTCCACAAAGCGGCGCTCGGACACGTAGTGCCGGGCTCTGCCCGGCAGCTCTTCCCCCACCGCCAACGCGGTGAACCGTCCGGAGGTGGCCGGGTGGCCTTGCCCAGGACCGTGTGTTGCCATGGATGGCAACACCGAGCCCCCAAGGACGGGTTTACGGCGTGTCCTGGGCAAGGCCACCCGGCCACCTCACCGCAGGAACAACCAAAGCGCCGCCTTAGCCGTCAGCAAAACAACAACAATCAACCAGCAACGTCCCCAGGCTTCTGCCGCAGCACGCTCACCGCAAACCCGCCCACGATCAGCACGCCCAGCACCAGCAGCCCCCACAGCAGCCACCGCTTCCAGTCGCGCTGCGTGGCCACGGCGGCGGCGCCGCCCAGGACCTGCGCCTGCCCCTGCAGCGTCGCGGCGGCCGGCTGCCATTGCGCGCCTTGCTGCTCGCGCAGTTGCGCGATCACCGTGCCCACCGGCGCATCGCTGCGGCGCGCGCGCACGCTGCCGGCGGCCACGCTGTACGGCGGCTCGCCCTGGCTCAGGAACACCAGGGCCTCGGGCTGGTAGCCCAGTTTCAGCGTGGGCGCCTGGTTCGGCTCGGCCTGCGCCGCCACCAGCTTCCAGTAGCGGTCGCGCGTGGGCACCGGCAACGATTGTGTCTGCGACCGACGGCGTTCGGCGGCGTCCTGCACCTGGTAGGCCACCCACGGGCCTGCGCGTACCTGCCACGGCTGCGCGGCATCGTCGCGGCTGAGCAGCGTCCACTGCACGACGCTGTTGTCGGCCGTGCTGATGTCGACCTGCGAGATCGGGAAACGCCCCTGCAGTTGATACTCGAACTCGCCCGGCTTGCCGGCGGCGCCACCCAACGATTCCCAGCGCCAGTTGATCGCCTCCAGCGCCGGTGCCAGTTCCGCCTGCACGTTGGACAGCACCGGCAGTGCATCGGCACCGATCGGCAGGATGCGGAAATAGCGCGCCTGGCGGCCGATCTCGATGCGCCGCTGCTGCAGCCGCCGCCCATCGTGCTGCAGGTCCACCAACGGTACGTCGTCGGCAATGCGCTGCCACTGTTGAAGATCGTCGCTGGCCTCCACCCGTACCCGCGCCTGCAGCGACGACTGCGCCTGCCAGTCCAGCCGCAGCGCCTGCACACCCACTTTCAGCGCACTTGCGTCCACCAGCCACCCTGCGGCCTGCGCACTGCCGGCACCACTGCGGCCCAGCCGCGCTTCCACCCGGCGCACGCTGCCGTCGGTGTTGCGTTCGGTCAGCAGTTGCAGGTCATCGGCACCGGCACCGGCCATCGCCGGCAGCGGGAACCAGGCCAGGTCCTGCCACTGCGCAGGACGCGCCAGCGGCTGGTCGGCACTCAGCAACGTGGTCGGCAGGGCCTGGCCCTGCGCGTTGAACACCTGCACATCCGCCAGCCTGGGCGACACCGCGCTGCGGTATACCGCCTCGTCCAGCATCACCCGGTAAGCGCCGGCCTGCGGCTGGGACAGCTGCAACGGCCATTGCTGGCGGTAGTCCTGGCGCGCATCGGCGGCCTGCGCCAGCGACGGCACCGCGGCAAGGGACAACACAGCGATCAGGGTGCGCAACGTCATCACGACTGAGACTCCACGGTAGCGTCCGGCGCGCGCGGCGGTGCCGGTGCGAGGTAGCCCACGACCGTGCACAGCAGGCCGTAGGCGATGAAGGAGGAAATGCCCAACAGGTTGCCCAGGTGTTGGCGGTCGATCAGCACCAGCTTGGCCAGCACCACGCCCATCAACACCGCGCCCACCAGCCACAGGGTGCGCTGGCCACGGCGCGAGCCCCACACCCAGCTGATCACGCCGAGCACGCTCCAGACCACGGTGAGGCTGGTCTGGGCCAGGGTCGAGGACCACAGTGCGTCGTTCCACGGCACCGCGCCCCAGTGGTGCACGCTGTGCAGGGTGGTGCTGGTGAGCAGGGCGAAGCCGGCGATGGCCAGCACCGGTACGCGCCGGCCCCGCAGACCGGCCGGTGCCGGTGCCGACCACAGCCAGCGTGCCGCCAGGGCGAGCACCGCCAGCTGCGCCAGTTCCATCGGATTGAGCAGGGGCAGCCACGGCAGCGGTGCCGGCGAGGCCGGTTGTATCAGCAGACATAGCCAGCTCACGCCCAGCACCCCGAACAGCGTGGCGGTAAGTGCGGTGCGCAGCACGTCGAAGCGTGCACCCAGCGGCATCGCCAGCCACGGCCAGCGCAGCAGTGCGGTGGCGGCCACCAGTAGCCACGGCAGCAACGCCAGCGCCAACGACCAGCCCTGCGCCAGCGCGAAGCGGTCGGCCAGCCACATGCACGCCAGCGACACCACGCTGGGCCACAACAACCACCAGCTGAACTGTGCGGCCAGCGCCACCCGGTCCTGCCCACCGCGCAGGCACCACAGGCTGCGCACGCCCAGCACCGCGAACACGGCCCAGGCCAGCGCGCCGTAGCCGGCGAACGGCTGCTGGTGCACGTCGGCCTGCCACAGCGCCAGCGGGAACGCGGCCAGCAGCATCGCCAGCGTGGTCAGCACCAGCGCGCGGGCTGGCGCGCGCCGATGCACTTCGGCCGCCACCCAGGCGCTGAAGGCCACCGCGATCAGCAGGGCGTCCGGGCGGCTGTCGCGCGCGACGAAGCGGCCCACCTCGTGGATCACGCCGCCCAGCCACCACAGCAGGCCCCACAGGTAATACACGATGGCGGGCGAATCCTGGCGTGCACGCCGGTAGCACCACGCCGAGGCGAAGCCGGCCACGGCCAGCAGCAGCCCGCTCATGAAGGTGGGGTTGGCGATCGCGGTGGCATCGGTGTGCCAGTAGTCGGCGCCGACCACGAACCCAAACGCCGCCCCCAGCTGCAGCAGCGCGCCGGCGATCTGGGGCAGCCACCGCTTCTGGCGCAGGCCCAGCCAGACCAGCCCGGCGCCTTCCAGCGCGAACACGCTGGCGGTGGCGCGCGCAGACAGCGCCAACGGTACCGCCAGGGTGGCAAAGCCCACGGCCAGCACCGCGTGCGACTGGCCCAATGCGGCGTAGCGCGCGCGCCGGATCAGCGCCCAGCCGAGCACCGCGTACAACGCCGCCAGGCCCAGGGCACACAGGGCCAGTGCAAGCCGGTCGTCATGCAGCATGCCGGCCTGCAGCGAGAAGGCGATCAGCGGCGTACCGAACACCAGGCTGCCGTCGACCAGGTCGCGCTTTTCCGCCGGCTGCCGGCGTGCATACAGGATCGGAATCAGCAGGTAGAAGGCGAAGAACAGCAGCAGGAACGGCTCGGTGCTGCTGAACTTGTCGGCGTTGTACTGCAGCACGCCCCATGCAGTGCCGATGCCGAAGGTGAAGGCAAACCCGAGCAGGTTGAGTACCCGCCACGGACGCCACCAGGCAATGGCGAGGATCGCCGCGTTGAGCACCGCGTAATACGAGAACAGTGCGACGTGGTTGCCGCTGCCGGTGGACAGCCAGATCGGCGCCATGAACCCGGCCAGGATGCCGAGCACCGCCAGCGTGCGCGAATTCTGCACGACCGCCAGCACGCCCATGCCGGCGATCAGCAGCACGCTCATCGCAAACGCCGGCAGGGCATCGATCAGGTCGTAGCGCTTGAACGCGGCGAAGACGGTCAGCAGCAGCACGCCGATCGCCCCGCCCTGAAGGGCCAGCGCGAACAGGCGCCGGCGGTCGCGCTGGACCCAGCCGAACACCAGGCCGCCCAGCGCGGCAGCGGCAATGGCGGCCAGCCGCAGCTCGATCGGTGCGTTCAACCAGCCCTGGTCGCTGGCGTACTTGAGCAGCGCGGCGACACCGGCCAGCAGCACCAGCATGCCGATCTTGACCGGCACGTTGCCGTCGGTGAACCAGTGTTTGATGGCCCCCACAATGCGCTCGCCCAGGCCCGGCTCCGAAGGCGGTGGCGGCGCGCTCGGTGCCGGCGGCAGCGGTGGCGGCCGGCTGGGGGGCGCGGCGGGGGCCGGGTCAGTAGCGGCGGCAGATGCGGCCGCGGCCGATGCGTCCGGCATGGCCGGCCGGGTCAGGGTGGCCGGCGGTTGGGCAGCATCGGCAACCGGGACGCGTGCCTGGTAGGGCTGGTCGGCCCAATGCACCGAGCGCACCTCCGGCGCGTCGGCGTGTGCGGGGTCAGCGACGTTGGCCGGCCGGCCCTCGAACTGCTGCAGTTCCAACGCGGCAACCCGCCGACGCAGGCCGGCGATCATCACCAGCGCCACGATCAGCAGCACCGGGATCAGCAGCAGCACCACCGCTACCAAGGCAATCAACGCTTCCATTGCACGCCATCCTCATAGGGAAGCCCCGGCGGCCCTTGCCAACGCCATGCCGGTGGCACGCGGCCATGCTAATGGATCGGCGGCGGCTGCGGGCGGTCGCCCGCCCGGACCGGTTGCACCCCGGAAACGACGAACCCCGGCACAGGGCCGGGGTTCGCAGGGACTACCGATGACGCGCCGCGCTTACTTGGCGGCAACAACCTTGGCCATTTCCAGGCACTTGTTGGAGTAGCCCCATTCGTTGTCGTACCACGACACCAGCTTGACGAAGGTGCTGTCCAGCGCGATGCCGGCATCGGCGTCGAACACCGAGGTGTGGGTCTCGCCGCGGAAATCGGTGGCCACTACCTTGTCTTCGGTGTAGCCCAGGATGCCCTTCAGCGCGCCTTCGCTCTGTGCCTTCACTTCGGCGCAGATCTCGGCGTAGGTGGCTTCCTTTTCCAGTTCGACGGTCAGATCGACCACCGACACGTCCGAGGTCGGCACGCGGAAGCTCATGCCGGTGAGCTTCTTGTTCAGTTCCGGAATCACCACGCCCACGGCCTTGGCTGCACCGGTGGAGGACGGAATGATGTTCTCCAGGATGCCGCGGCCGCCGCGCCAGTCCTTGTTGGACGGGCCATCGACGGTCTTCTGGGTGGCGGTGGCCGCATGCACGGTGGTCATCAGGCCGCGCTTGATGCCCCACTTGTCGTTGATGACCTTGGCCAGCGGGGCCAGGCAGTTGGTGGTGCACGAAGCGTTGGAGATGATGGCCTGGCCGGCGTAGGTGCTGTCGTTCACGCCGAACACGAACATCGGGGTGTCGTCCTTGGACGGCGCCGACAGGATCACCTTCTTGGCGCCGGCATCGATGTGCTTCTGCGCGGTGTCCTTGGTCAGGAACAGGCCGGTGGATTCGATGACGACGTCCACGCCGACTTCGTCCCACTTCAGGTTGGCCGGGTCGCGTTCCTGGGTCAGGCGGATCTTCTTGCCGTTGACCAGCAGGTCGCTGCCGGACACTTCCACGTCGGCCTTGAAGCGGCCATGCACGGAGTCGTACTTCAGCATGTACGCCAGGTAGTCCGGCTCCAGCAGATCGTTGATGGCGACGATTTCGATGTCATTGCCGAAGTTCAGCACGGCCGAGCGCAGCACGTTGCGCCCGATGCGACCGAAACCGTTGATGCCAACCTTGATTGCCATGTTCACAAGCTCCTGCAGCCGCGACGGTGCGGCGCCGATGGAAAGGGGCGCTCATTCTAGCAGGGCCAGACCGGACCCGGTCCCCGGGAGGCGAATGGGAACCGGTTACATGTGGAATTTCCTGGATTGATCCGGATCAAGGCGCGGCGGGCCCGGGACGGGAAAACTGGCCCCATTCCACCCGCAACGAGACACCCTCATGCGCAACACCTCCCCCCTCCTGCTGTCCGCCCTGGCCGCCGCACTTGCGCTGGCTGCCGCCCCGGCCATGGCCCAGTCCAAGGGCGACTGGACGATCGGTGCCGGCGTGCACCAGGTCGCCCCGAAGTCCAACAACGGCTCGCTGGCCGGCGGCACGCTGAAGGTGGACGTCGACAACGACGTCAAGCCGACCATCACCGGTGAGTACTTCATTGCCGACAACCTGGGCATCGAGATCCTGGCCGCGCTGCCGTTCAAGCACGACATCAACATTGCCGGCCTGGGCAACGTGGGCAGCACCAAGCACCTGCCGCCGGTGGTGTCGCTGCAGTACCACTTCAACAGCAAGGGCAAGGTGTCCCCGTTCGTGGGCGCCGGCATCAACTACACCACTTTCTTCAGCGAGAAGACCAGCGGCGCGCTGGCCGGCAGCAAGCTGAAGATGGACGACTCCTGGGGCCTGGCCGCCCATGCTGGTCTGGATTTCGCGATCAACGACAAGGGCTCGCTGCGCGTCGATGTGCGCTGGATGGACATCGACAGCAAGGTGAAGCTCGACGGCGAGAAGATCGGCACCGTCAACATCGACCCGCTGGCCTACGGCGTGTCCTACGTGTTCAAGTTCTGATCGGCGGATCAGCACTGACAAGCGCAACACCCCTCGCAGCAAGCGTTTATCCCCGGCTTCGGCCGGGGATTTTTTTGGTTCTTCTCCCGTTTGCGCAATAGCCACCAAAACCAGAGCGGCGAGTGCGTGCCTGTACGTGTGTGGTCAGGTGCGGGTGGAGGGGCGGGACACGCCGCAAGTACGTCCTTGTAGCAACTGTGTTGCTGGAGGAGGCTTCGGCCCCTCCAGCAGACGGGCACGGTAGTGCCGGCCGCTGGCCGGCAGCCGTTGGAGATGTGCCCGGGCGCGCTTCAGGCGGGGATCGGTCCGCTTTGAGCGTCGCGCACGCGGGCGTTGAGGATCACCAGCATCTTTCGCATTACCGCCACGATGGCTACTTTGGCCTCCTTGCCGCGGGCCCGTAGCGACCGGTAAAAGTCCCGTATGCGCGGTTCGTGCTGCAGGGCTGACATGCCGGCCATGTAAAGCACCTGACGGATCTCGGCTCGACCGCCGTGGATGCTTCGTTTTCCACGCATCGTCCCGCTGTCGTGGGACATCGGCGCCACGCCCACCAGGCTGGCGATGGCCTTTCCACTGATATGGCCCAGCTCAGGCAGGTAGCTGGCCAGCACCGCCTGTACCACCGGCCCCACGCCCTTCATCGACTTCAGAACCGTGAGCTGGGGCTGTTGAGCGAGCTGCTCGGCAATCTGCTTTCCCAGGCGTTTGACCAGTGTCTTCAGGTGGGTGATGTTGGCCTGCAAAAGCCGGCGCAGTTCACGATCACCCACCATTTCCTGCTGCTGTCGCGCGACGGCCAAGGCCTGGATCATCTGTCGACGTGCCCGCACAAACTCCCGCAGTTTCTGCTGCCAAGCCTCCAACGGCTGATAGGCCGGCAGCTTCACCAGCGTGGCCATCTGTGCCAATGCATAGGCATCCAAGCGGTCGGTCTTGGCCCTCTGGCCCAGCCCCTGAGCAAGCTTCCGCGCCCGCAAGGCATTGGCCCGAACCACCGGATGACCGGCCTTGTGCAGAAAATCCAGCACAGGCTGTTCGTAGCCACCGGTGGCCTCCAGCACGATCTGGTTACTCGGGCGCTGCCTCAGCCAGAGGTCCAATTCAGCGAAACCGGAGGGGTCATTGCTGACCTGCAGGGTTTGGCCGTCGGAGGTTCCAACATCCAGCCGGCGCTTGCTTACATCAATCCCGATCCCGTTCATCGCCCGACTCCGTATAGTCTGGAAGGGTCGAGAGCTCCCCCGCTTGCCCAGTCTTATCGCTTCGAGTGACAGCTCCAGCAACTGTTCGGGCGGATCAAGGGAGATTCCGGCGTGGGCGCCAAGCTACACGGCGATCGTCGAGATCCAGGCTCACACGGCGGCCCACGCCGGCTCTCGACACCTAAACTGCCAGATTCCGGTCAGATAAGGCTCCGCCACCGCATCCATGCGGTGGAGGGTCCCGCCCCTCCACCCGCACCTGCCCTTGGACACGCTATCGGCATGCAAAGAAGTGCAGAGCCCGTCGTTGGGCGCCCTTGGCTCTCTCCTAGGCCACCAGCCAAGTGTCGAGGGCCGGGGTGGGTGGGATCACGGGACCCTGAGCGCCATGGATGGCGCGACGGAGCTTACATGGACGTACTTGCAGCGTGTCCCGTGGTCCCGCCCACCCCGGCACAGCCTCGGTGCAAGCAGGGTCAGGCTTCTGCCTCTCGCGCATTTGGGAAGGACCTTTTGGGGATCGAAAGGCAGCCACCCATGGGGTGGCTCTACCTCGGTGCAAGAAGATGCCGGGCTGCGGCCTGCGCATGCAGCGCTGCCGTGTCGAACAGCGGTACGGTGGCATCCTCGTCGCCCACCAGCAGCATGATCTCGGTGCAGCCCAGGATGATCGCCTGCGCACCGCGGTCCACCAGCCGCTGCATCACCGCGCGGTACACAGCGCGCGATGAATCCAGCACCCGCCCCTGCACCAGCTCCTCGTAGATGATCCGGTGCACCTGCGCACGGTCGTCGGCGTCGGGCACCAGCACCTCCAGCCCGTGCCGCTGCGCCAGCCGCACCCGGTAGAACTCCTGCTCCATGGTGAAGGCCGTGCCCAGCAACCCCACCCGCGCAAGCCCCAGCGCGCTGATCGCCTCCCCGGCCGGATCGGCGATGTGCAGCAAAGGCACCTCCACCGCCGCCTGCACCTCGTCGGCCATCAGGTGCATCGTGTTGGTGCAGATCACCAGCGCCGTGGCCCCGGCCCCCTGCAGCCGACGCGCAACATCGACCATTGCCGCCGTGGCGGCGGCCCAGTCGCCCGCCCGCTGCATCGCCTCGATATCGGCGAAGTCGAACGACCACAGCAGCATGCGCGCCGAGTGCATGCCGCCCAAAGCATCGCGCACCTGCTCATTGATCATCCGGTAGTAGTGCGCCGAACTTTCCCAGCTCATCCCGCCGATCAGGCCCAAGACCTTCTGCACTGCCGCTGCTCCCGTAGTCGTCCAGGCCCCAGCCTATCGCCCGCGCGTGCCGCCAGCCAGATCCGGCCAAGCCGCCCCGCAGGCGGCCCGCTAGAATGAGGCCGATGAAGATCGCCTCCCTGATTCCGGCCACGGCCCTCGCCCTGGCCCTCACCCTTGTTTCCACCGATGCCCTGGCCTGGGGCGCACAAGGCCACCGCCTGGTCGCCCGCGTCGCCGAAACGCGTCTCACCCCGGCGGCCCAGGCCGAAGTGGACCGCCTGCTCGCCAGCGAGCCCGACCCCACCCTGCACGCCATCGCCCCCTGGGCCGACGAGCTGCGCGCCAAGGACCCGGGCCTGGGCAAGCGCTCGGCGCGCTGGCATTACGTCAACATCGGCGAAGACAACTGCCACTACGAAGCACAGAAGCACTGCAAGGGCGGCAACTGCATTGTCGACGCGTTGAAGGTGCAGACCGCGATCCTCGGCGACCGCAGCAAAAGCGATGCCGAGCGCGCCCAGGCGCTGAAGTTCGTGGTGCATTTCACCGGCGACATCCACCAGCCCATGCATGCCGGTTACGGCCACGACAAGGGCGGCAACGACTTCCAGGTGCAGTTCAACAACCGCGGCACCAACCTGCACTCGCTGTGGGACAGCGGCATGCTCAACGAGCTCAAGCTCGATGACGACCAGTACCTCAAACGCCTGATGGCCCTGCCCGCCCCCAAGCTGGGCAAGCGCTCCAGCATCAACACCGACGCCGTGCAGTGGGCCGAGGCCAGCTGCCGCATCGCCATTGCACCTGGCGTTTACCCGGGCAAGCGTACGCTGGCCCCGGAGTATGCCGCGACCTACCGCCCGGTCGCGGAACAAGAGCTGCGCCTGGCTGGCGAACGCCTGGCCGTGCTGCTCAACGCTACGCTGGGCAAACGCTGAGGAAATCCCCATGTCACTGCACGTCGCCAGTTTCTTCCACCCCGACAGCCATACCTTCAGCTACGTGGTGCATGATCCGGCGACGTTGCAGGCTGCGGTGATCGACCCGGTGCTGGACTACGACCCGGACACCGACGCGCTCGGTGCCGGGCCGCTGCAGCCGCTGCTTGCCCACGTGCAGGGCAACGCACTGCAGGTGCACTGGCTGCTGGAAACCCACGCCCATGCCGACCACGTCAGTGCCGGCCGCTGGCTCAAGCAGCACTGGCCACAGGCCACGCTGGCGATGGGCGACGGGATCGTGCAGGTGCAGAAGACCTTCGCGCCGCGTTACGCGCTGGAAGTGCCGACCGACGGTTCGCAGTTCGACCACCTGTTCGCCGATGGCGAGCATTTCGCACTGGGCGGCATCGATGCCGAGGTGATCGCGGTGCCCGGCCACACCAGCGACAGCGTGGCCTACCGCATCGGCGATGCGCTGTTCACCGGGGACTCGCTGTTCATGCCCGATGGCGGCACCGCCCGCTGCGACTTTCCCGGCGGCGATGCGGCGCAGCTGTACCGGTCGATCCAGCGCCTGCTGGCGCTCCCCGATGGCACCCGCGTGTTCATCTGCCACGACTACGGCCCCGGGGGGCGCGAGGTAGCCAACCAGACCACCATCAGCGAACAGCGCGCGCGCAACATCCACCTGCGCGATGGCGTCAGCGAAGCCGACTTCGTCGCCACCCGACAGGCACGCGATGCAACGCTGGCCGAGCCCGCGCTGATGCACCCCTCGGTGAAGGCCAACATCCAAGGCGGCCCACCAACGTAGAGCGGGGCTCTGCCCCGCTGCCTCACCGATCACGTAGAGCGGGGCTCTGCCCCGCTGCCTCAACGGTCACGTAGAGCGGGGCTCTGCCCCGCTGCCTTCCTCTGCCGCCGCGCAGCCACCCATGGGGTGGCTCTACCCGGTTGGTAGCGCAGCCACCCATGGGGTGGCTCTACCGCCCCTGGCGATGCACGGTCTGTTTGCCTTTCACGATCTCAAAGGTGAAGGCATACAGCAGGCTCACCGGCACCGGTTCAACGCGTTCTGCACCGGTGCAGTCACTGCGGTCCCCCGGCACGTGACCGGCCGGGTAGTGGCACACCGCCGCAGGCGAGTAACGCCACTGCGCCACCGCGGCCTGAGCCGCTTCCACCAGCGGTACGTTCTCGGGCATGCCGCCGGCCCTGCATTCGGCCCGGTCAAGCAGCGCCATGCTGCGCTCCACCTGGCCGTCGGCATCCACCACCACCTGCAGGCAGACCATCGTGGGGGCCAGCTCGCGGCGGGGATCGCGGTCGCCCAATACCGGGTCGGGGGCGGCATACAGTTGCGGCATCCGGTAGCCCTGGCTGGACTGCAGCTGATACGGCTGCACCGCGCCCGCCCCGCCGTCGCCATCACTCCGCAGGCGCTGCAGGTTTACGTTCTCCGTGCGGGTGTCCACCGTGTCTGTCGTGGTCAGCGGCTGATGAGCGGCACAGCCGCTCACCAGCAGTGTCAGCGTCACCGCCCGCAGTCCCTGCTTCACTGCGTCGGGGCCTTCTCGTTCATCTCGAACGTCATCGGAATCTTCAACGCCGAGGCAACGGCAGTTCCATTCCGGCGTGCCGGCTCGAAGGTCCATTCTTTCGCCGCCGCCACCGAGGCCGCGTCGAACACGCCGGCCGGGGTCGAACTGAGTACGCGGACGTTGCTCGCCTTGCCGCTGGCGTCCACCTCCACGCGCAGCACCACCTTGCCGGAGATGCCCTGGTCGAAGGCCGCTTTGGGATACGTCGGTGGCGTCGTGGTGCGCGCCTGGGCATCCACGTTACCTGCGGCGGCGTTGGCCTGCGCGGCCGGGCCGGTACTGGCCGACGGCCCCGCGCCTGCGCCGCCCTGGCTGGCCCACGCCACCGTTCCCATACCCACGCACAGCCCCATCACCAGCACCTGCCCGGTCATCCACGGCAGTGCTTTCCGCTTGTGTTCCTTCAACATGGCAATTCGCTCCTTCAACATCGGTTGGCTGCGCCAATGGCAGGCCATCGGTGCAACCGGGTGAACCAACTGCGCCTTGAGCAGCGCGTTGGCATAGAGCCGGCGCAGGGCCGGATGCGGGTCGACCGTGCGTGCGTCGCAGGCCAGCTCCTGGTCACGCAGGAACCGGCGCGCCGCCCACGGCAGCAGCGGATGGAACCAGAACACGCAGCGCAGTAGCGCCAGCACGGCGTTGGCCCAGGGATCGCCATGGCGGCGATGGCTGCGTTCATGCTGCAGAATCAGATCCTGTTCGGCCGGGCTGAAATCTGCCTCGAAGGCCGGGCCCACCACGATGCGCGGTGCCCACAGCCCCACCAACGCCGGCAGGCCGGGGTCGGCGCTGGCCTGCCAGGTGCCGTCGGCGCGCGGCCGCAACGTGCCCATGGCCCGCTCGAAGCGGCGTTGCGCGCGCCAGCTTGCACCGCCCATGCCCAGTGCCCCCAGTGCCCACGCCAGCAGCAGCAACCACGGCCACGCGGGCGCAGCGGGCACCACGACCGGGGCGGTCCAGGCGACAGCGGCGGCCAGCACCGGCAACGCATCGACCATCGGCCCCATCGGCAACGGCAGGTGCAGCGCCACCAGCAATACTGGCACGCACCACCAACTGCGATACACCAGCGCCGCCCCACCCAAGGCCAGCAACAGCGGTCGCAGCGCGGCCAGCAGCACCACCGTGATCGCCAGCCACACACTGGCCTGCAGGAGTGCGTTGAGCGACTCAGCCATGGTCCAGCCCCTCGATCAGCGCCTTGAGCTCGGCGATATCCTGCGAACTGAGTGCTCCGCGCTGGCTGAAGTGCGCCACCAGCGGTGCCACCCGCCCGTCGAACAGCTTGTCCAGCATGCCGCTGCTCTGCTCGGCCACCCAGGCCTGGCGCTGCAGCACCGGCGAGTAGAGGTAGCGACGCCCATCGCGGCTGGCGCTGATCGCGCCCTTGGTCAACAGCCGGTTGAGCAGGGTCTTGATGGTGGGCTCGGCCCAGTCACGCTCCGCCAGGGCGGCCACCACGTCGTCGGCGCCCAGCGGGTGGCTGCGCCACAACACGTCCATCACCACCGCTTCGGCTTCGCTGATCTGGCTCATCATTTACATCCGTAATCGACGTCCCGATTACGCCCGTAATCGAACAGCATGTCAACCCCTTCGACGGTCGGTTCATGCACCCGCTGCGAGGATCGGCGCATTGCCTGCGGAGCCTGCGATGAAACGCTACCGAAAGCTGGACTACCCGGTGGACGAGGTCCGTCGCTTGCTGGAACCCGGCCCGGTGGTGCTGGTCAGTTCGGCGTGGAAGGGCCAGCGCAACGTGATGACGCTGGGCTGGCACACGGTGCTGGCGTTCACGCCTTCGCTGCTGGGGACGATGATTTCCAGCGGAAACCACAGCTTTGACCTGATCCGGCGCAGCCGCCAGTGCGTGATCAACCTGCCCACCGCCGACCTGCTCGACACCGTGGTGGGCATTGGCAACTGCAGCGGCGCCGAGGTGGACAAGTTCGAACGCTTCGGGCTGGACACCACCCCTGCCCACGACGTGGACGCCCCGCTGCTGGCGCAGTGCCCGGCCAGCTTCGAGTGCCGGCTGCACGATGCCAGCCAGGTGAAGCGGCACGGCCTTTTCATCTGGGAGGTGGTCAAGGCGCACGTGGCGACGGTGCCCAAACGGCCTCGAACCCTGCACTACCGTGGCGATGGGCAGTTCATGCTGTCCGGCGCCGAAGTGTCGCGTCGCCGTCTGTTCAAACCGGAAATGCTGTAATGGCCCGCATGACTCTGCAGGATGGCGCTGGATGACCGATCACCTTACCGACCTCGACGCGGCCACCGACTGGTTGCTGCAGCGGGTGGACGGCCCGCTGCGCATCGGCGCGCCGCTGGCCCTGGGCAAACCGCATCGGCTGCTCAATGCCCTGTATGCGCGCGTGGAGAACGATCCCGCACGGCCGCTGCAGATCTACACCGCGCTGTCGTTGAACCCGCCCAAGCCCGCCGCGGGTGGATTGGAAGCGCGCTTCATGGCGCCGTTCGCGCAACGCCATTTCGGCGACGACTTCCCGCGCCTGGCCTATGCCGACGCGATGGTCCGCGACCGCCTGCCGGCGCACGTGCAGGTGGAAGAGTTCTACATGCAGTCCGGCGCCCTGCTCGGCTCCTCGCAGGCGCAGCGCAGCTACACCAGCCTCAACTACACCCATGCCGCCGATGCGGTGGCGCAGCGCGCACCGCATGCGATCGTGCAGAAGGTGGCGATGCGGCCGGACGATCGGCGGCTGTCGCTGTCGTGCAACAACGACATCACCCAGGACACCCTGGATGCGATGGCCGCGCGTGGCCTGCCGCGTCCGCTGATGATCGCCGAGATCGACCCGCAGCTGCCCTACCTGAGCGGCTCGGCGACGGTGGATGTGAGCTTCTTCGACCTGGTGATCACCCCGCCGCCGCCCTACCCCGCTCTGTTCGGGCTGCCGCGGCAACCGGTCACGGATGCCGACTACGCCATCGGCCTGTATGCCAGCGCGCTGGTCCGGGATGGCGGCACGCTGCAGATCGGCATTGGCACACTGGCCGATGCGATCAGCCAGGCGCTGGTGCTGCGGCATACCGACAATGCCCGCTACCGGCAGATCCTGCACGCGCTGGATCCGAGCCTGGCCACCCACCCCACCGTGCTCGAATGCGGTGGCCTGGACCCGTTCGAGATCGGCCTGTATGGCTGCAGCGAGATGCTCAACGAGGGCTTCCGGCGGCTGGTGCAGACCGGCGTGATCCGGCGCAAGGTGCATGACGATCTGGGACTGATGCAGCGCATCGAGAACGGCAGCACCCTGACCATCGACCACGCCACGCTGGAGGCCGAAGGCGAATACCTGCATGGCGCGTTCTACCTGGGCTCGCCGGAGTTCTACCAGTGGCTGCGCGACCTGCCCGACGACGAGCGCGGCGCAATCGGCATGCGCCGGATCAGTGAGATCAACCAGTTGTACGGGGGCAATGAGGCCCTGGAGCGCGTGCAGCGCCGCCATGCCCGCTTCTTCAACTCCTGCATGATCGCCACCGCGCTGGGCGCGGCAGCCTCCGACGCGCTGGAAGATGGCCGCGTGGTGTCGGGCGTGGGCGGGCAGTACAACTTCGTGGCGATGGCGCACGCGTTGCCTGAAGCCCGCAGCGCGCTGATGTTCCGCGCAGTGCGTGAAGACAAGGGCCAGGTGCAGTCGAACGTGCGCTGGAACTACGGGCACACCACCATCCCGCGGCACCTGCGCGACATCTACATCAACGAGTACGGCATCGCCGACCTGCGCAACCTGACCGACGAGGACTGTGTGACCGGCATGACCGCGATCACCGATGCGGCGTTCCAGGCCACGCTGCTGCAGACCGCGAAAGCCGCCAAAAAGCTGGACGCCGCGTTCGTGGCACCGGCGCACTGGCAACAGCGCAACACCGCCGCAGCGGTGAGCGCCGCACTGGCCCCGTTCCGCCAGTCGGGGCTGCTGCCGGACTATCCGCTGGGCAGCGACTTCACCGAGGTCGAACAGCACCTGGTGAAAGCGTTGGGCTGGCTGAAGCAGAACACCCAGACCCGCGGCAGCAAGCTGCGCACGGTGCTGGCCGCCCTGCGCCAGCCGGCCGGCGATGGTGACGCGGTGTACCTGCAGCGGATGGGGCTGGATGCACCGAAGACGTTTGGCGAACGCATTGAAGCCCGGCTGGTGCGGTTGGCGTTGGCGCGGACTGCCGTGGCGTGAGCGTGGGGCAGCCGGGCATGACCCGGCTGCTCGACCGGATGTACCCGGTATTGGCACGCACCACCTGGTGCCGGTTACGCTTTGCCGATGAATAATGACTCCTGCTTCCTGCATGACCTGCAGCACCGCCAGACTGAAGGCGACGCACTGGCCTATCTCTGCTTCTGGGGCCATCGCCCTCCCCGCACCGGCGTAGGCGCGTCCTGCTTCAGCCAGTGGTACGACGCCGGCTTCGAACACGATGGCGTGCGTTACGCCACGGCTGAGCACTACATGATGGCGGGCAAGGCGCGCCTGTTCGGCGACGAAGAGATCCTGGCCAAGGTGCAGGCCTGCCACACACCAGACAAGGTCAAAGCACTGGGCCGGCGCATCCGTGGCTTCGACGATGCACGCTGGGCGCAGGCACGTTATGCGGTGGTGGTCCAAGGCAACCTAGCCAAGTTCACCCAGAACGCGGCGTTGGGTGCTTTCCTGCGCAGCACCGGTGACCAGGTGCTGGTGGAGGCCAGCCCGGTGGACACAGTGTGGGGAATCGGGCTGGCTCAGGACCATGCCGATGCATGCAACCCGGCACGCTGGAAGGGTCTGAACCTGCTGGGTTTTGCGCTGATGGAGGTTCGGGCGCGGTTGTAACCGGCGCCATTGGGGTTGCCGGCCAGCGGCCGGCACTACCGGTCAAATGCAGAAGGCCGGGGAATTCCCGGCCTTCTGGATTACATCTACATCATCGAACGCTGTGCGTCAGAGCGCCTTGGCTGCCGCCACCACGTGTTCGGTGGTGATGCCAAAGTGCTTGTACAGCGCTTCGGCCGGGGCCGAGGCACCGAAGGTGTCGATACCGATCACCGCACCGTCCAGGCCCACGTACTGGCGCCAGAAACCGGTAACGCCCGCTTCCACCGCCACGCGCTTGCGCACGGCGTTGGGCAGCACGGACTCGCGGTAGGCCGCGTCCTGGCGCTCGAACACGTCGGTGGACGGCATGGACACCACGCGGGTCTTGATCCCGGCGGCATCCAGCTCGGCCTTGGCGGCCACGGCCAGACCCACTTCCGAACCGGTACCGATCAGGATCACGTCCGGCACACCGCCTTCGGCGTCGGCCAACACGTAGCCACCGCGCGCGATCTGGGCAACCTGCTCGGTGCTGCGCGGCTGGTGCGGCAGGTTCTGACGGCTGAACACCAGGCAGCTCGGGCCGTCGGTGCGGGTGATCGCCGACTTCCAGCTGACCGCCGACTCAACCGCATCGCACGGACGCCACACATCGTTGTTGGGGATGTAGCGCAGCGAGGCCAGGTGTTCCACCGGCTGGTGGGTCGGGCCGTCTTCGCCCAGGCCGATCGAGTCGTGGGTGTACACATGGATGGCGTGCGCCGGGATCAACGCGCTCATGCGCACGCCGTTGCGGGCGTAATCGCTGAACACCAGGAAGGTGGCGTCGAACGGAATGAAACCGCCGTGCAGGGCCAGGCCATTGGCGATGGCGGTCATGCCGAACTCGCGCACGCCGTAGTACACGTAGTTGGCGTTCGGGTCGTCGGTGGCCACCGACTTGCTGGCCTTCCACAGGGTCAGGTTGGAATGGGCCAGATCGGCCGAGCCGCCCACCAGTTCCGGCAGCAGCGGTGCGAAGGCCTCAATGGCCAGCTGCGAGGCCTTGCGCGAGGCGATGGTCTGGCCGTCGGCCTGCACCTGGGCGATGTAGGCATCGGCCTTGGCGACGAAGTCGGCCGGCAGTTCGCCGTGCGAGCGACGGGTCAGTTCATCGGCTTCGGCCGGGAAATGCGCGGCGTACTTGTCGAACTGCTGTTCCCATTCGGCCTGGCGCAGGGTGCCGGTACCGCCGGCACGCCAGCCGGCGTAGATCTCTTCGGGGATTTCGAACGGACCGTAGTTCCAGCCCAGCTGCTTGCGGGTGGCCTCCAGTTCGTCCTTGCCCAGCGGCGCGCCGTGGCTGGATTCCTTGCCGGCCTTGCCCGGCGAACCGAAGCCGATCGTGGTGCGGCAGCAGATCAGGGTGGGCTTGTCGAACTGCGCCAGCGCGCCGTCGATGGCCGCCTTGATGCTGTCCGCGTCGTGGCCATCGACGCCGCGCACCACGTTCCAGCCATAGGCTTCGAAACGCTCGGGGGTGTTGTCGGTGAACCAGCCGTCGGTGTTGCCGTCGATGGAGATGTGGTTGTCGTCCCAGAAGCAGACCAGCTTGCCCAGGCCCCAGGTACCGGCCAGCGAGGCGGCTTCATGCGAAATGCCTTCCATCAGGCAGCCGTCGCCCAGGAACACCCAGGTACGGTGGTCGACGATCTCGTACTCGGGGCGGTTGTAGCGCTGGGCCAGCAGCTTTTCGGCCAGCGCAAAGCCCACGGCGTTGGCCAGGCCCTGGCCGAGCGGCCCGGTGGTGGTTTCCACGCCGGGGGTTTCATGGTGCTCCGGATGGCCGGCGGTCTTGCTGCCGAGCTGACGGAACTGCTTGAGCTGTTCGATCGGCAGGTCGTAGCCGCTCAGGTGCAGCAGCGCGTACTGCAGCATCGAGCCGTGGCCGTTGGACAGCACGAAGCGGTCGCGGTTGAACCACTTGGGGTTGTTGGGGTTGTGACGGAGATAGTCGTTCCAGAGGACCTCGGCGATATCGGCCATGCCCATCGGCATGCCGGGATGCCCGGACTTGGCGGTTTCGACCGCATCAGCGGCAAGGAAGCGGATGGCATTGGCCAACTGGCGGCGGGTAGGCTGCGTCATGGTTCTGAGAGTCGGGAGGCTCCCGCGGAGCTGCGGGCAGCCAATTGTCCCACAGACCTCCGGCGGGGTCAGGCCGGGCGTCGGCTTTCTGAACAAAAACGCCCCGCACGGGGCGGGGCGTTTTCGGGGGCGGTGCGCGGCAGGCCGCGCCACGCCGGGCGGTCAGTCGCGCTTGACCTGTTCCGGCACCGGGCTGTCCTCGGTCTCGCCCTTGGCCACCAAGGTGGTCAGGGCCAGGTCGCCGGTGACGTTCAGCGCGGTACGGCACATGTCCAGGAAGTGGTTCACGCCCAGGATCAGGCCGATGCCCAGCGGGTTGACCCCGACCATGGCGCAGATCATCGCCACCACCGGCAACGAGCCCGACGGCACGCCAGCCGTGCCGATGCCGCCCAGGATGCAGACCGCCATCACCATGATCTGCTGGCCGATGCTCAGGTCCACGCCAAAGAACTGGGCCAGGAAGATCACCGTCACGCCTTCAAACAGCGCGGTGCCGTTCTGGTTGGCGGTGGCACCCACGGTCAGCACGAAGCGTGACACCTTCTGCGGCAGGCCCATCTGGTCGGCCACGCGCAGCGCGGTCGGCAGGGTGGCGTTGCTGGAGGCGGTGGAGAAGGCCATCACCGTCGCTTCCTGGGTGTCGCGGAAGAACGACAGCGGCGAACGCCCGGACAGCCACACCGCGGTGCCGTAGGTCACCACCATGTGCAGGCCCAGCGCCAGCACCACCACGCCCACGTAGGCGCCCAGGCGGATGATCAGGTCGAAGCCGAACAGCGCGGCCAGGTTGAACATGAAGCAGGCCACCGCGTACGGGGCCAGCCGGATGACCAGGTTGATCAGCGTCATCGACACTTCGAACACGCCTTCCACGGCGCGACGCAGCGGGGCAACCTTCTCCTCGTCGCTGAGCACCATACCGATGCCGAACATCAGCGCGAAGAACATCAGCGACAGGATCGCGCCATTGTCCGATGCGGCCTGCAGCACGTTGCTGGGCACGATCGACAGCAGCATGTCCATGCCCTTGGGGGTTTCATGGATACCGGCGACGATTTCCTTGCTGCGCTCGGCGTTCTCCGAGAGCATCTGCGCGGCCACATGCGGGTCCACCCCGGCGCCGGGCTTGAGCACGTTGACCAGCACCAGCCCGATGCCCACCGCGATGCCCGACAGCAGCACCGTGTAGGCCAGGGTCTTCCAGCCGATCCGGCCGAGCGCGCGGATGTCGCCCATCTCCGACACGCCCATGATCAGCGCCGAGAAGATCAGCGGCACGATCAGCATGAAGATCAGGTTGAGGAACAGGCCCGACAGCGGCGTGGTCACCCAGGCCATCACGCCCCTGGCGACGTCGGTCAGGCCGGGCACGCCCGGGCCGGCGGCGTGCACGATCAGGCCCAGCACCAGGCCCAGCGCGAAGCCAATGCCCATTTTCCAGTGCAAGGGCAGTTTCTTGCGGGTCGTTGCGGCCTCAGTCATCTAGCAGCTTTCCTGTAAAGAATTGAACGAGCTTAGCAAAGCCGGCCCGTCAGGCCCGGCAGCGCATCAAGATCCCGAAGGATATAGAGGCGCCAGCCCATTGTTTTCCGCCACCGCGGCGAGCTGCCAGTGCGGTCCGTCATGGAAGGCCCGGCGCAGCGCCTGGCGCGCGGCGGCCACGTCGCCGCCCTGGCCGGACCAGCGCACCCGCTGCATCGCCAGCAGCGCTTCGCGCTGGACCGGGTCGGCCAGCCGTGCCAGCAGGGCCTCCAGGCCCACTACCCCGCCCATGCTGGCCAGCAGCGCGATGATCTCATCCAGCCCTTGGCTTTCCAGCGCGCGCCGCAGTTCAGCGCGCGACACCACGACCGCGGGCGAACCGGGCGGGCCCGGCTGCGGGGCGGTGGCCGTATCCCGGCGCTGCACCCGGCGCCAACCCCACCACAGCGTCAGCAGCCAGAGCACCGCGAACCCGGTGGCGGCCGCGATCCAGCCCCAGGGACGCGCCGACGCCGGCGGGTTGGCCAATGGCAGCGCGTTGGAGGCCGGCGGCGCCTCGCCCGGCAGCGCCGACTGGGTGTCCACCGGCACCGCGGCGGCGGCACTGCCCGCCCCCGCGGCGGCGACCTGCAGGGTCAGTGCCGGCAAGCTGGCCGTCCGCGCCTCGCCCGCCTTTACGTCCCACCAGGGCATGCTCGGCCCGGGCACGCGCAGGGTGCCCGGCGTGCGCGGCACGATCGAGTAGCGCCGGGTCAGCTTGAGCTGGGGCGTGTTGCCGCTGAAGGTCTCGTCGAACTGGGCCGGTTCGGCGAACACCTGCGCGTCGGGGCCGACGTCCAGCGCCGGCAGTTCCGGGAACTGCGCGCGGGTGGCGCCCTGGGCCACGGCTTCCACCACTACCGTGGCCGCCTCCCCGGCACGCGCCTGGGTGGGGGCGGCGGTGTAGCGCAGGCGCAGGTCGTGCAGCGGCAGCCACGGCTGCGCCGCGTTGGCCGGCTGCGGCTGCACCTGCAGCGTGCGCGTCGGCGCCGTTGCGCGCAGCCGTCCGTCGCCACCGAACATGTCATCGAAGAAGCCACCGGCGGCACGTCCGTTGAACTGGGCGGCCGGCAGCTGCAGCGGGCCGCTGCGTTCGGGAATCAGCAGGAAACGCCGCTCCACCAGGTTGTAGCGGCGGCCATTGACCTCGCGCACCAGGCTGCGGTCTTCACCTACCCGCTGCATCGACGCACCGGCTGGGGTATCCAGCAGCAGTTCGCCCGACACCAGCTGCGAGGCGTAGTACAGACGCACCACCACGCCCACGCTCTGCTGGACGTAGGGGGTAAGGTCGTCGACCTCGGTTTCCATGAAGACCGCCGCGTTACCGGGGACGGCCGCCGGCGCAGCGGAACTGGCGCCCACCTGCAGCAGCAGCGGTGCGGTGCGGTTGGCCCCCACCTGCAACGCGGGAATCTGCAGCGTGCCCGTGCGACGTGGCGACAGGGCCACCGCGTAGAGATTGCGCGCGGTGGTACCGCCCGTGCCCCATTGCATCTGGCGGCTGCTGGTCTGCGCGCTGAGCTCGAAATCAGCGCGCAGGGGCGTGTAGTCCGGTGCCCCGCCTGCATCGCTCTCGATGTTGAGGGTCACCGTTTCGCCGTCGCTGATCTGCTCGCGGTCCAGCCAGGCACGGGTCTGCGCCTGGGCCCAGCTGCTCGCCGCCAGCAGCAGCCAGCAGCAGCCGCGCATCCAGCGTCGCGTGGTCGAAATGGTGCTCATCGTCCTTCCCGTTTCCTGCGTTCGTTTTCGAGTTGGAACTTGGCGCGCAACAGGCTGCCCGGATCATCCGGCACCCGCCGCATCCAGGCTTCCACGGCCTGGCGCTGCTCGCGCTGCTGCGGGGTTTCCGCGGCCTGCCGCTGCGCCGGGGTGTCCTTGCCGTCCTTGCCCTGCCGCTGCAGGGCCTGTTGCATCTGCTGGCGCTGGGCTGCATCGGCCTGGGCCTGCGCGGCGGGGTTGGGATCCGGGTTGCCGGCGTCCTGCGTGTCCTTGTCCTTGCCCTGCGCCGGCGTGCTCGGCGGCTGGCCAGGGGTCTGCTGCCCGGGCTGCTTCGGCGGCTGGCCGGCGTCCTTGCCCGGTTGGCCCTGGCCCTGCGACGGTGGCGAGGTCGGCGGTTGCTTGCCCTGGCCGTCTTTGGGCGGCGCCGACGGCGGCTTGCGCTTGCGGGCGGCATCCACCGCCGCGCGGTTGGCGACCGCATCGGGCATGCCCGGGGTCTTGCGCAACGCCTTGTCATACGCCTCGATCGCGGCGTCGTACTGACCCTGGCGCGCCAGCGCATTGCCCAGGTTGTACCAGCCGACGTCGCTGTCGATACCGTCGAACTGCGCCTGCGCGGCCTTGAAATCGCCCCGCCGGTAAGCCTCCACACCCGCGCCCAGTGCCTGTTGGTCCACCTGGTCGGCACGCGTCCACCAGGTGCCTTCGGCAGCATGCGCGGGGGTTGGCAACGCCAGGGGCACCGACAGGCAGGTCACCAGCACCACGGCCAGGCCGCGTCTGCGGAACGCCCACAACGACAGCAGCATCAACGGCGGCAGCAACCAGAACCCTTCATCGCGCCAGGCCATGCCATTGCCGTCGCGGCGATCGTCCATGCTCGTCTTGGGGGTCAGCACGCCCAAGGCGCGCAGGTCGCCATCGTCGCTGGCCATCCGCGCGTACTGGCCGCCGCCCGCACTGGCCACCGCGCGCAGGGACGCTTCTTCCAAACGCGCCTGGGCAATCTGCCCATCGCCACTGCGGTAGGCGGCGCCGGTGGGTGTGCCCACGCCAAGCACCGAGACCGTTACGCCCTGGCGGCGCGCCGCGGTGGCCGCGCTGCTGGCGGCGGCGTCGGCACGATCGGTGAGCAGCAGGATGTCGCCGCTGCGTGCGCCGGACTGTTGCAGCAGCAGTACGGCCGCGTCCAGTGCGCGCTCGGCGCGCTGGCCATCACGCGGCATCACGTCCGGCCCGAGCGCATCCAGATACAGCGCCACATTGGCGGTATCGGCCGTCAGCGGCGCCACGGTGTACGCATCGTCGGCGTACACCAGCAGGGCAACCTCCCCGCCTTTGCGCTCGCGCAGCAGCGCGGCCAACTTGGCCCGCGCCTGCAGCAGCCGCGAGGGCGGCAGGTCGGTGGCCGTCACCCGAGAGGACAGATCCAGCGCCACCACCAGCGGCGCCGGCGATTGCCACAAGGGCTGCGCCACCTGCCGCCAGCTGGGACCCGCCAACGCAACCACGGCCAGCGTCCACCCCAGCAGCAACACCATCAAGCCGCCCCACGCACGCTGCCCACCGGCCACCAGCAGGTGGCGCAGCAGGTGCGCATCCACCGCGCTGTGCCAGGCGCTGCCGCGGCGGCGGCGCCAGTACCAGAGCGCGGCGATCAGCGGCAGCGCCAGCAGCAGCCATAGTGCGTTTGGACGCACCAGGTGCAGGGCATTCCAGTCGATGTTCATGCCCACCGCCTTGGCAGCAACCACGCCAGGCCGGCCAACAGCAGCGACAGCGCCAACGGCCATGCATACCGTTCGATGCGGGGCCGCACCGCCGGCCCGGCCGATGCCACCGGTTCCAGCCGCTGTAGTTCGGCATAGATACCGGCCAGCTCGTCGGTATTGCGCGCACGGAAGGCGCGGCCGCCGGTGAGCGTGGCGATCTTCTGCAGGGTGGCTTCATCAACGGGGTCTTCGCCCGGCGCGATCTGCACGCCGAACAGGCTGAAGCCGCCGTCACCGCCGAAGGCCACGGTGTACACGCGCACGCCTTCGGCCTTGGCCAGTTCTGCTGCGCGCAGCGGTTCGAGCACGCCGGCATTGCTCACCCCGTCGGTGAGCAGGATCAGCACGCGCTGCCCCTGCGGTTGTTCGCGCAGGCGTTTCACCGCCAGCGCGATCGCATCGCCGATGGCGGTCTCACGCCCGGCCAGGCCGACCACGCTGTCCCCCAGTTGCAGGCGCACGCTGGCCAGGTCGCCGGTCAACGGGGTCAACGTGTAGGCGCGTTCGCCGAAGATCAGCAGACCGACGCGGTCACCGGCACGCCGGTCGAGGAAATCCGCCAGCACCGCCTTGGCGGCCGTCAAACGGTCCACCACCTGGTGGCCGAGCAGCATGTCGGCCTCGCTCATGCTGCCGGACACATCGACGGCCAGCATCATCTGCCGTCCCTGCTGCGGCGGCGTCACCGCCTCACCCAGCTGCTGCGGGCGCGCGGCGGCCACGCACAGGCAGGCCCAGGCCAGCCACAACACCAGCCGCCCCAGCCCCAACGAACGCCCGCCCGCTGCCACGCCCAACGCCTGCAACTGCGCCGCCGCATAGGGCACGCGCAGGGCGGCAGCGGTGGCGCTGCGCTGTGGCCACCAGCGCATCAGCACCGGCAACGGCAGCGCGGCCAACATCCATGGCCACGCCAGCGTGTCCAACCACGCCAGCCAGCTGGGCAACCAGGCGGCCCAGTGTTCGGGTATCTGCATCGCGATCATCGGCGACGCCCCGCCATCAACCCCAGGAAGCGCCGGCGCGCCAGTACCCGCAGCCGCGTGGCGGCCTCGGCCTCCACCTGGGGGCGGTAGCCGCCGTCCAGCAGCAGTCGGCCATCGCCATCGGAGAAGGCGCGGCTGCCGGGCTCATCGAGGAACTCGAGCCAGGCCTGACCCTGCAGCAGCTCGGCACCGGGTTGATGGGTGCGCGCGGCGCGGCGCAGTAGTGCGGCGATGGCGGCCACTTCATCCACCCGGGTGGCCGCCTGCGCCACGCCGTCGTCGAACGTGCGCATCCAGCGCTGTTCGCGGCGACGGCGACGCGCCCGCCACCACCACAGCAGCGCGACCACACCCAGCAGCGCCGCCAGCACCAGCCACCAGCCCGGGGCCGGCGGCCACCACGGCGGCGACGGCGGCAGGTGCACATCGCGCAGCGGCAGGCTGCTGGCCGCGGTCATGCCACCACCGCCGAGGGCATCGGGGTCAACCAGCAGTCGCTGGCGTCATCGGTGGCCACCACGTGCACCTGGATGCGGCGCGACGACAGCTGCTTCTGCAGCGTTTCCAACGGTGCCACGAAGCGCTCGCGCCAGTGCTCACGGACAGCGGCCCGGTCCAGGTCGAGCATCACGCGTCGGCCCTGCGACAGGAACGCGAGCGGTGCCGATGGCGGGGCCAGTTCCAGCGGGTCCACCAGCAGCATCACCACCACTTCGTGGTGCATCGCCAGGGCGGTCCAGCGTGCAACGCTGATGGCGGAAGCCTGGCCGGGGTCGGCCAGCACCACCACGCGCGCGCCCGGCCGCAGCAGGCGGGCGGCATGTTCCAGTGCACGGTCCAGGCCGGCATCGTCGGAAGGCGGTTGTGCGTACCAGCGGGTCAAGGCATCCAGCACGCGCAGGACGCCCCGGGTGCCACCGGCCGGCGGCACCGGCGCTTCGACCGCACTGCCGCGCAGTGCACCGAGGCGATCGCCCTGGCGCTGCGCCAACCAGGCGGCAATCGCGCCGACGCGCGCGGCCTGCACCGATTTGAAGCGCACCCGGGTGCCGAAATACAGCACCGGGTCGGTATCGGCGACCAGCAGGGTCAGACGCTCACGCTCGGCCTGGAACAGCTTGGTATGCGCACGGCCGGTGCGGGCGGTGACGCGCCAGTCGATGTGGCGGGCGTCGTCACCGGCCACGTACTCGCGCGACTCGGCGTATTCCATGCCGCGGCCGCGCATCGGTGCGGGCGCGCTGCCGGCATGGCCAAGCCGGCCCCGCCGGGCCGGCGCCAACCGGTGCGCATTGCGTCGCAAGGCGACCAGTTCGGCCAGGCTGGGGCGCAGGCCGTCGCCGTTGGTCGCGCCTGCAGCGCTGTCCACGTTGGCGTCCATCCGGATCAGGGTGCCGGTACGCGGGCCAGCAGTTCGGCCACCAGACGGTCGCCATCCCAGCCTTCGGCGGTGGCTTCGTAGCTGGGCAGCACGCGGTGGCGCAACACGTCCGGGGCTACGCTGCGCACGTCATCGGGCGTCACGAAGTCGCGCCCGGCAAGCCAGGCTCGCGCACGTGCGCAGCGCTCCAGTGCGATGGAGCCACGCGGGCTGGCGCCCCATGCAATGCGTCGGGCCAGTGCGGGGTCGTAACGGGCGGCGTCGCGCGAGGCCAGCACGATTTCGATCAGGTAGCGTTCCAACGCCGGCGCCATGTGCAGCGACAGCACCGCCTTGCGTGCGTCAAACACATCCTGCAGCGGCATCCGCGCCGGGGCCGGTGGCGGTGTGCCCAGGGCATCGCGGGCACGCTCGCGCGCCAGGCGCAGGATCTCCGCTTCGGCGTCGGAGTCGGGGTAGCCGATGCGCACATGCATCAGGAAGCGGTCCAGCTGTGCTTCGGGCAGCGGGAAGGTGCCCTCCTGCTCGATCGGGTTCTGCGTGGCCATCACCAGGAACAGCGCCGGCAGCGCGTAGGTGTGGCGACCCACGGTGACCTGGCGCTCGCCCATGGCCTCCAGCAGCGCCGACTGCACCTTGGCCGGGGCCCGGTTGATTTCATCGGCCAGCAGGATCGGGTGGAAGATCGGCCCTGGTACGAATTCGAAGCGGCCTTCCTGGGGACGCCAGATTTCGGTGCCGGTCAGATCGGCCGGCAACAGGTCCGGGGTGAACTGCACGCGCGAGAAGTCGGCCTCCAGGCGTGCGGCCAGCGCGCGGATGGCGGTGGTCTTGGCCAGCCCGGGCGCACCTTCGACCAGCAGGTGACCGTCGGCCAGCAAGGCGGTCAGCAGCCGATCGACCAGCGCCGCCTGTCCGACGATCTCGCCGGCCAGGGCATCGCGCAGGGCGCGGAAACCGTCGTGCAGGCGGTCGTGGGCCAGTTCGGCGGCAGCAGGGGTATCGATCGAGGCGTCTGGCATGGGGGGAGGCAGGTTCATGGCGTCCGTGTGACCCGCGCGGCGTGCGAAGGTTCCATCCACATGATGGCAGGCACGCCGGGGATCGGCATCAAGATTGCCTGAACGCGAAAGGGCCGCACGTGGCGGCCCTTTCGTTGGAGCAGGTGGCGCGACCTCAGTTGGTCTTGGCCACGCGCAGCACCTTCGGGGTGACGAAGACCAGCAGTTCGGCCTTGTCCTTGTTGCGGCTGCGCTTCTTGAACAGGTTGCCCAGGAACGGCACGTCGCCCAGGAACGGCACCTTGTTGACGCTGTTGCGGTCGGTGAACTCGTACACGCCACCGATCACCACGGTCTGACCATCTTCCACCAGCACCGCGGTGTTGACTTCGCGACGGTTGATGGTCGGCACTTCGCCGTAGCCGGCAAGGCGGATGTAGCCTTCCACTTCATCCTTCTTGACGGCCATGTTCAGGAACACGCGGTTGTCGTTGGTGATGGTCGGGGTGACCTTCAGCTCCAGCACCACTTCCTTGAACTGCACGTTGGGCGTGGCAGCGCCGCCAGCACCACCACCGGTGATGGTGACATAGCCGATTTCCTTACCCTGCTTGATGATCGCTTCACGCTGGTTGGTGGTCACCACGCGCGGATTGGAGATCACTTCGCCGCGCGATTCCTGCTGCATCGCCGACAGTTCGACGTCCAGCAGATAGCCCGCATTGAGGATCGACAGCGCCAGCGAACCCGGGTTGCTTGCCGCAGCGACCGGCAGGTTCCAGTTCAGATTGCCGGGCGAAATCGTGTACGGCGCGCGAACCGGCACCGCCCCCGTCCGGCCACCGGCATCCCAGTCGGCGACTGCCTTGGCGTAGTCATTGTTGACCTTGGCCTGATCGGTGATGTTCTCGTGATTATTGTCGGTATTGCCGCTGAAGAACACATTGTCACGACTACCCGTGATGCCGAACTTGGCACCCAGCTCACGTGCAAACGTATCCGTAGCGATGACGATGCGGCTTTCGATCAGCACCTGGTCAACCGGGCGGTCGATCACGTTGATCAACTCGCGCATGCGCGCCAGCTTCTTCGGGATGTCGCTGATCATCAGCGTATTGGTGCGCTCGTCGGCGACGATGCGACCACGCGAGGACAGGAACCCGCTGTCTTCCTGCGCGCTGTTGCCGCTACCGCCACCACCACTACCGCCACCACCGCCGATGCCCTTGGCTTCGGTCAGCGCTTTGAAGATCTGCGCGGCATTGTGGTAGTTGATCTGGATGTAGTCGGTGACCAGGTCTTCGCGGTTCTCGATCGCGATCCGCGCGTCTTCCTTGTCCTGCTCGAACTTGGCCAGTTCCGGCTGCGGGGCAACCCACACCACGCCGCCATCACGGCGCTTGTCCAGGCCCTTGGCACGCAGCACGATGTCCAGCGCCTGGTCCCACGGCACGTTGACCAGGCGCAGGGTGACATTGCCTTCGACGCTGTCGGAGGCCACGATGTTCAGGTTGGACTCTTCGGCGATCAACTGCAGCACGGTGCGCACCGGCACGTCCTGGAAGTTGAACGTCACCGGCTTGCCGCTGTAGCCGCGCTGGGCGATCGCGCTGGCCGCCTGCGTCACCGCGGTGGCGTTGATCGCACCGGTAGCCGGGGCCGCCTTGCGCGGGCTGATCTCCACCACGTACTCGTTGCCGGTCTGGTAGGCCAGCGATTCAAACGCGGTATTGGTGTTGAGCACCAGCTGGGTGCCGCCGCCGTAAGGCTTGGGATCGATGCGCTGCACCGGCGTGGCGAAGTCGGTCACGTTGATCGACTTCTGCAGGTTTTCCGGCAGACGCACGTTGCCGACGTCGATCACCACGTTGTTGCCCTGGGTGCGCAGGTCCGGGCTGGCGCCCTTGCCGTCGAACTGCAGGATCAACCGCCCGGCGCCGTCTTCACTGCGCTTGAAATCGATCTTGGATACCGACAGCGAAGCCGGCGCGGTGATCGGCGCGGCGCTGGCGGCAGGCTGCGGCGCCGCTGCGGCAGGCGTGGCCGCCAACAGCGTGCCATTGGCCACCATGAGCGCGACTCCCAGCGCGCACAGGTGGATCAGCTTCGGGCGCCGGTTGGGACGCTGCCGCATGGCATTGGAAAAGGTCATCGTGCTATCCCCGTAATCATTCATTGATCTTCAAGCGCAAGCGATGCAGGCCGTTCCAGCCAGCCGCCCGCGCCATCCGGCACCAGTTCAATCAGTTCGATCCGGTCTTCGAAGACCCCGGTCACCCGGCCGTCGCTCTGCCCCAGGTAGACGCCCGGACGCACCCGATAGGTGACCTTGTCCGGCGCCATCACCAGCGCGACCAGCCCGCCGCCCTTGCCGATCGAACCGACCATGTCCAAGGCATCCAGCGGGAAGGCTTCCAGCGGCTCCTTGCGACGGTTCGGATCGGGACGCAGCCCCGAGCCGCCCTGTGGATTGGTCCAGGCATCGGTGAACGGATCGCGCATCCCCTGCGCGGAGTATTCAAACGTCTCGAACTGCTGCATCACCGGCAGTGGCTCAAGCGGCGGCGCCGGGCGCGCACGCACGTCCTCCACCCACTTGGCCAGGTTCGGCGCATCGCCCGGGGTACTGCTCACCCCGCGCGCGCAACCGGCCAGCAACGCCAGCACCAGCAGCCCACACACCCGTGCGGTCATCCCCAGGCTCATTGCTTGCCTCCGGACTTGGCGGTCTTGTCATTGGCGGCGGCGGCTTTTTCCTGCGCTTCCATTTCCAGCTCGTCCAGGTAGCGGTAGGTCTTGACCGTACCGGACAGCTCCAGCGCACCGCTGCGCGCGGTGATGCCGGTCTTGGGGTCCTTGGGCTTCAGATTGATGTCATGCATGGTCAGGATGACCACGCGCGGCAGCGAAGCCACGCCGCTGACGAAGGCACCGAACTGGTGGTAGCTGCCCACCATGCGCAGGGCGATCGGCTTTTCGGCGTAGAACTCCTTGGGCTGCTCGGCACCAGGCTGGAACAGCTCATTGACCAGGCCGCTGGACAGCGCGGTCTGCGAGATGTCGATGATCAGGTCCGGCATTTCGGTCTTGCTGGGCAGCTGGCGCAGCATCTGCTGCAGCACCTGCTCCATCTGGGCCAGCTGTTGCTTGAGCGGCGCCAGGTTCACCGCGCGGCCCTGTTCCTTCTCGAACTCGGCACGCAGGCTGGTCTCGGTGCTTTCCAGCGACGCCAGCTCTTCACGCTTGCCGCTGATCAGGGCAAACCACGCCAGGAACACGATCAGCAGCGACAGCAGCACGCAGAACACGACTTTGGCCTGCTGCGGCCAGTTGCCGATGTTGTTGAAGTCCAGCTCTTTGAGGTTCATTTTCTGGCTCATGCGCCCCCCTTCTGCGGCGTACTGGACGCCGTCGGCTGTGCGGGTGCGGCGGGCGGGGCGATGCGGCTGCCCGACGGCTTGGACGGCTCGGCGGCCGGCGCAGGCGCAGCGGCCGGCGGGGTCGACGCAGGCGTCGCGGCCGGCGACAGCGGGGCGACCGCCGGTGCCGGTGCGGCGGCCGGATCGGCCGGGATGGCAGCGGCATCGGCCGGTACCACCACACTGCCATCGGGGCCTACGCCACCGACCGGTTCACTCTGCGCAGGCAGGGTCACCTTCACCTCGAACATGTACGGCAGTGCGCTGATGTCGGTCACCGGACCGGGGCCATCCTTGCCGGCCTCAGGCTTCTTGGCCTCGATCACCGACAGTTCCGGCTTGCTCATCCAGCCCGAGCTTTCCAGGTTGCGCATGTACGCACTGACGCGGGCGTTGGACTGGGTGCGCCCCTGCAGGGTGAGGATGTCCCCTTCCTGCTTGAGCGCGGTCAGCACCACGCCGTCCGGAATCGTACGTACCAGTGCGTCGAACAGGTGGACCATCTGCGAACGCTTGGCCTGCAGTTCCTCGATCACCTTCTTGCGCGCCAGCAGGCGTTCCTTCTGGCGATCCAGGCGGTCGATTTCCTTGTTCTGTTCCTTGACCTTGTCGATCTCGGTCTGCAGGAAGGCATTGCGTTCGCCCTGCCCGCTGACCTGACGGTCGTAGTAGAACCAGATCATCAACGACAGCAGCAGGCCGCCGATGGCCGCAAAGCCGAGCATGCCGTAGAAGTCGCGCTGGCGTTGCTTGCGCCGCTCGGCGCGCCACGGCAATAGATTGATTCTTGCCATCAGTCAAAGCTCCTCAGCGCCAGACCGGTGGCAATCATCAGCGCCGGGGCATCCTGGGCCAGGGCATGCGCCTGGACCTTGGGACCCAGGGTCATCTGTGCCAGCGGGTTGGCCACCACGGTAGCCACGCCCAGCTGTTCTTCCACCATCTCCGGCAACCCGGCCAGCGCCGCGCAACCGCCGGCCAGCACGATGTGGTCCACACGGTTGAATTCGCTACCGGCATAGAAGAACTGCAGCAGGCGGCTGATCTGCTGGACCGTGGCTTCCTTGAACGGCTCCAGCACTTCCATCTCGTAGCTTTCCGGCAGCCCGCCCTGGCGCTTGGCCAGGCCGGCTTCCTCGTAGGTGAGGCCGTAACGGCGCATCACTTCGTCGGTGAGCTGCTTGCCGCCGAACACCTGTTCGCGGCTGTACAGGCTACGCCCGCCACGCAGGACGTTCAGGGTGGTCATGGTGGCACCGATGTCCACCAGGGCGACCACGCCATCACTGGCGATGGGCAGTTCGCTGGCGACCAGGGCAAAGGCGTTCTCGACCGCGAAGGCCTCCACGTCCATGACCCGGGCGGTCAGCCCGCCGAGCTCCAGCGCCGACTGGCGCAGCTCCACGTTCTCCGACCGCGACGCCGCCAACAGCACCTGGACCATCTCCGGGTTGTTGGGAATGGCGCCCAGCACCTCGAAATCGAGGTTCACTTCCTCGATCGGGTACGGGATGTAGTTGACCGCTTCGAGCTCGACCTGGGCTTCCATGTCGTTCTCGTCCAGGTCGGCCGGCATCGGGATCAGCTTGGTGATCACCGCCGAGCCGGCGACGGCTGCGGCAGCGTGCCGGGCCTTCGTACCGGAACGGTTCACGGCGCGGCGGATAGCCTCACCCACGGCCTCCACTTCCACGATGTTCTTTTCCACGACCGCATTCGGCGGAAGTGGTTCCACAGCGTAATGTTCCACGCGGAAACGATTGCCACTGCGGGAAAGCTGCAAGAGCTTTACTGCAGTCGAGCTGATGTCGACGCCAATAAGCGGCGACTGGCTTTTTGGGATAAGCCCCACGGTTTCTCCCCTGCCGACGGGCACTTGGACGCATAACCTGCGCCCGCGCATTAATAACGTTTTTTTTGCAAACCGCAACCATCACGCAGTGAAACGTGCACTACCGCACGTTTCACGGCTCCCCAGACGGTCGTCGATCTGCGCTCCCCGGGAACAACCCCAGCCGTTCCCTTGCGTAATCTATACTCTGCGGCCACGAAATTCGCAATCGGAATCTGTCACTGATGACACGCTTTCGCCGCTGGCTGCGCTGGTTGCTGGTCGCCATCCTGGTCCTGGGCCTGATCGGCGCCGCCGTCGCAGGTGGCCTGTACTACGCCATTTCCTCCAAGCTTCCGGACGTGCAGACCCTGCGCGACATCGAGATGCAGGAGCCCATGTACGTGTATGCCAGCGATGGCAAGCTGATGGCCGTGTTCGGCGAGTCGCGGCGCGTACCGATCACCATGAAGGAGGTCCCGGAACGTCTCAAGCAGGCCTTCCTGGCCACCGAGGACGCCCGCTTCTACGAGCATGGCGGGGTGGACTACAAGGGCATCGGCCGCGCGGTCTGGCTGCTGGCCACCACCAACGACAAGCGCGTGCCGGGTGGGTCCACCATCACCCAGCAGGTCGCCCGCCAGTTCTTCCTGAGCTCCGAATACAGCTATACGCGCAAGCTGGCCGAGATCCTGCTGGCGCGCAAGATCGAGTCCGAGCTGAGCAAGGACGAGATCTTCGAGCTGTACCTGAACAAGAGTTTCTTCGGCAACCGCGCCTACGGCGTGGCCGCTGCGGCCGAGTTCTACTACGGCA
Organism: Stenotrophomonas rhizophila; assembly: GCF_000661955.1. Lineage (NCBI taxonomy): Bacteria > Pseudomonadati > Pseudomonadota > Gammaproteobacteria > Lysobacterales > Lysobacteraceae > Stenotrophomonas > Stenotrophomonas rhizophila. Next base: position 951,511 of record NZ_CP007597.1, on the reverse strand, counting down.
AGAAGCTGGGCGATCTGGACCTGGACGAGATGGCCTCCTTGGCCGGCATCCCCAAGTTCCCGTCCTCGGGCAACCCGATCAGCAACCCCGAGCGGGCCCGCGAGCGCCGCGACTTCTATGTGCTGCAGCGCATGGCCAGCCTGGGCTTCATCAGCCAGGCCGAGGCCGACGCCGCCAAGGCGGTGCCGATGCACGCCAGCGCGCATGAGCCGCCGGTGCAGGTGGAAGCCCCCTACGTGGCCGAGCTGGTCCGCCAGGAAATGATCGCCCGCTTCGGTGGCGACGTGGTCAACAAGGGCTACCACGTGACCACCACCATCAACGCCGAGTTGCAGACGGCGGCCAACATCGCCGTGCGCGATGGCCTGCGCGTGTACGACCACCGGCATGGCTGGCATGGCGTGGAGCAGCACTTCGAGGTGCCGGCCGATGCCGATGCCAAGGCGCTGGCGGCCAAGCTGGTCGGCATTCCGGCCCAGTCCGGGCTGCTGCCGGCGATCGTGGCGTCCACCGCCGCCGATGGCAGCGCCACCGTGGTGCTGGCCAACCGCAGCGAGCTGGTGCTGCCCGTCGCGGCCAGCCGCTGGGTCAACAAAACCCCGGCCAAGCTGCTGACGCGGGGTGACCTGGTGCGGGTGCGCGCCGGCGAGAAGGAAGGCGAGTGGCTGATCGACCAGATCCCGCGCGGCCAGTCCGCGCTGGTCTCGCTGGATGCTGAAAGTGGCGCCTTGAAGGCACTGGTGGGCGGCTTCAGCTTCTCCGGCAACAAGTTCAACCGCGCCACCCAGGCGCGCCGCCAGCCGGGTTCGAGCTTCAAGCCGTTCATCTATGCGGCCGCGTTCGACAAGGGCTTCAACCCCGCCTCGATCGTGCTGGATGCCCCGGTGGTGTTCCGCGACCGCCGCGGCAAGACCTGGTCGCCGCAGAACGACGGCGGCGGCTTCCGTGGCCCGATGCGCCTGCGTGAGGCGCTGGTGCAGTCGCGCAACCTGGTCTCGGTGCGCCTGCTGGACGGCATGGGCGTGGACTACGCACGCAAGTACATCAGCGAGTTCGGCTTTGCCGAGGCCGAGCTGCCGCCCAACCTGTCGATGTCGCTGGGTACCGCCTCGGTGACCCCGTTGTCGGTGGCGCGCGGTTACGCCGTGTTCGCCAATGGCGGTTCGCGGGTGGATACCTGGGTGATCGACCAGGTGACCGACCGTGACGGCGTGGTGGTGTTCAAGGAAAACCCGGCGATGGCCTGCCGCGATTGCGCCGGCACCAGCGGCGGCGCGCCGGTCAGCCAGGTGGTGGACGGCTTCAACTTTGGCGCACCGCCTGCCCCGGCCACCGCCGCGGCGGCCAAGCCGCAGCAGGCGGCTGAACCGGCCAAGCCGGTCAACCCGGACGCCAAGGTCGCCCCGCGCGCCATCGACGCACGCACCGCCTACCAGCTGGTGTCGATGATGCGCGACGTGGTTCAGCGCGGCACCGGCACTGCGGCCAAGGTCCTCGGCCGCGAGGACGTGGGCGGCAAGACCGGCTCCACCAACGACCACCGCGACGCCTGGTTCTCCGGTTTCGGCGGTCCTTACGCCACGACGGTCTGGGTGGGTCGCGATGACTTCCGCTCGCTCGGCTACCGCGAGTACGGCGGCAAGGCTGCACTGCCGATCTGGATCGACTACATGCGCGCCGCGCTGAAGGACACCCCGATCGCGCAGAACGAGCCGCCGTCCGGGATGGTCCAGGCCACGCTCAACGGCGCCACCGAGTGGGTCAAGGTGGAGGACATGGACAAGATCGAGGAGTACAGCTTCGATACCCATGTGCAGCAGGCCGACGACGCCGCGTTCGATATCTTCTGATGTCGACGGCAGGATGACGAGGAAGGCCGGGCATTGCCCGGCCTTTTTCGTTGCCACCGCCCCCACGTCACGTAGAGCCGGGCTCTGCCCGGCTGCCTGCCATGTCGGCCATGTCGGCCAGCCGGGCAGAGCCCGGCTCTACACGTATGTCACATCGCCGGTGTACATTGCCGTGCAGGTCGCACAGGAGTACCGGTCATGCATCGAGCCCGCCAGCATGCAGCCACCCAGACCCGCGAGCGCCGCCACCGGCTTGCCCATGAAGCCGCCCGGCTGATGGCCGAGGGTGGCATCCGCGACTACCACCAGGCCAAGCTCAAGGCGGCGGCCCGGCTGGACATCCACGACGACGCCTCCCTGCCCCGCAATGCCGAAATCGAGGACGCGCTGCGCGAGTACCAGCGTCTGTTCGCCGGCGCCGATCATGGCGCGCAGCTGCGCCAGCGCCGCGAGGCGGCCCTGCGCGCGATGGAGTTCCTGGGGCAGTTCGCCCCGCGTCTGTGCGGCCCGGTGCTGGACGGCACCGCCGACGCCAACAGCCCGGTGCAGCTTCAGGTGCACAGCGACGACCCCGATGCGGTGCAACGCTACTTCGACGAGCACGGCATTCCGGCCGAGTTGCGTACCCGCCGCCTGCGGCTGGACCGCGAGCGCGTGCTGGACGTGCCGGTGTGGGTGTTCAGCGCGGAGGAACTGACCTTCGACATCGCAGTACTGCCGTACGACGCGCTGCGCCAGCCGCCCTTGTCGGCCATCGATGAGAAGCCGATGCGGCGGGCGTCGGCGGCGCAGGTTCGCCAAATGCTGGCCGAAGCGGAGATGGCCGGCTACCTGCAGACGGGGTAGTGCTGCGTAGTACGGCATGACCGCCCCCGCCAACGCGATGGACCGGGCGTCACGCGTCGGGAATGCTGCGCGCCTACGGTCTCACCAGCCCAGCAAGCCACGCTCGAATGCACCGGGTTTGAGCTTTCCGTAGAACGCATCGAGGAAGATCGTACCGTCCGGCTTCCCCTCCACTATCGCGGCGGCCGCCGGAACACGGACATCATCAATCACCTGCCACAGGTCTTCAGCGGCCATCGCATACGAGCTGCCTGGCAGGGAGAAGCGTGCCGTCGGTGGCAGCGCGCTGTCCATGGTCCTGGCCACCGCTTCGGTGAACGACTCCAACGATGCGGTTTTGCGCGGGCGACGCCGCACCATCTGCGCGAACATCAACTCCGAGAATATCCACGGCGAGCCGATGTAGTCGCGCCCCTCCACGTAGTCCTCGATCCTCACCGCCTTGCTGTCCAGGAACAGCAGCAATTCGGACTGATCGATCATGCGTTGCAGGGCCACATTCAAGATCATGTACATGCTCGCCGCAGTGCGTGTTACACGCTCGTAGTAGTACGTGTTCGGTTTGTGGGGAATAATCGAGCGGATCTTGTCGACGTCCTGAAGCAGCGTGTACACGTCGCCCCATACGCAGGAATCCACGAACATCTCCAATCCCAGGCCCTCCAGGTGCACGGCAAGGGCAACCACCGCATCGTGATCCTGGTGGGTATGCGACAGGAAGACATCGGCCTTCTCGGTTGGAAACAGGTCTTTGGCGATGGTATCGGCGTCGATCAGGTTGTCATCATTGAGGATGTATTCCTTGATCTTCACCAAGCGGTGCTCGTTGCGGCTCTTGAACGTGTCGATGGCGCTGCGATCGGCATCGATCGCCAGCGCATCGAAATTGGTGATTCTTGCATCCAGAAGCATGTTCGTTCCTTCTCATTCATGGGGGTGTTTTCGCGGGGCATGGCGTTCCCTCGCAGACTTCATATCCAGCCCAGCAGGCCTCGTTCCTGCTCACTCAGGGGCAGCTTTCCGTACAGGTGATCCAGGAACACCGGATGGTCGTGGCAGTAGGACGCAGCTGGAAATCCCGTGGTATCGGCGATGGCACGCTGGAGAACGTCCCACTCCATAACGTGCGTCGCTTCGGGCGCAGCGAATGCCGCAGGCCGTGTGGGCTGCATGGCTTTCAGTGCTTCCAGGCCCAGTCGGGGACGGCCACGTCGTGGCAGATGGCGGGCGAACATGAGCTCGGAGAACACCCACGGTGCGCCGACATGGCGACTGTCCTCCACGCATGCGTGTACCCGGGCAGGTTCGCCCTCCAGATGGAGGAACAGCTCGCAGCCATCGATCAGTCGCTGCAGCGTTGCATTGAGCACCATGCAGACGCTGGCCGACGTACGCGCCACCTTGAAGTAGTGAAAATGATGCGTACCGGGAGAATCGCGGCGCGCGGAGAGCATGTCGTCCATCTCCTGCTGCACCGCATACACGTTGCGCCAGAGGCAGGAGTCCACGAACACCGTCAGCCCCAACGCCTCCAGCATCACCGCCAGTTGCAGTACCTGCTCTCGATCGACGGCACCATGGGAGAGGAAAACATCCGCCCGGGGCGCAGGTAACAAGGCCTGCTGCACCGACTCGGCATCCAGCAGATTGTTGCTGTCCATCAGGTAGGCGGCAATGTCGTGCGAGGCGGGCCTGCACCGTGCCTGGAAGGCCGCGATGGCCAAGGTGTCCACCTTCAACCTGTCTGCGGCGAAGTTCCGGATGCGCAGTTTCAGCAGCATCGGCGTGCCTCCTCGACAACCCCGTATACCAGCAGGACCGCGGCCACCAAGGAGAGATGGAAGGCGAGCACTGTCGGCCGGCACATCACCTTCCACAGCGGCTCGCGTACCAAGGCGAGCCGAGTCGCATCGATCCGGAAGGCAAGCACCTGCGCCAGCGGTGCGTCGCTGGCGGCGTTGTACAGCTGCACGAAGGCGCGCTCCTGCTGCAGGAAGAAGGCATGAAAGCCCATGAACAGCCCGCCGGGCAGCACGAACAACGCCCAATGAAACGGCGTCTGTTCGCCAACCGAACAGGCCAGCAGGGCGGTCATCACCGCCACGCTGCCGCCCTTCATCGCAGACGCGCTGTTGGCGAGGCGCGCGATGATCCCCTGCAGGATGGTGAGATACCCCAGCCGCAAGGCGATCTGGTTACTGACGTTCTCCATGACGATCCCCTTCTATGGAGGCCGGCAGGGCGCCTCGTCGGCGCCCTGCCCCGGCCCTTACCAGCCGATACCCACGCCCAGGCCCACACTCTGCTCACCGCTGTTGGTGAACGCGCCATTGAGGCTGAAGGTGGCCGAGCCGCGCTCGTTGAGCACGCGCTGGTAGCCCACCGCCATGGCCGACTCGCCATCGCTGTAGCCCACGCCCGCGCCGAGGCGGTTGTAGGTGGCCAAGCCGGCGGTGTTCATGGCCATCGCCGTCTGCGCACTGCTCATCGCCGCCATGCGGTTGAAGCGCTTGTCCATCTTGTCCAGGCGCTGTTCGACCCCTTTGATCGCGTCATCGGTGTACTCGTTGGCGCGGGCGAGCATCTTCTCCAGATCGGCGGTGCTGACCTGCGGCGTGGGAGTGGGTGCAGGGGCGGGTGCGTCGGCCTTGGCCGGCTTGCCGCCGTCGTCGGCACTTGCAATGCGACCCCCACCGTCTCCGGCAGAGGCGGTCTCCGGCGTACCCGATACCGCTCCACTGCCTTCCTCCTCCGCCACGGGCGGCGTGGGTGCACTGGCGGTCGCCATTGCGCGACCCTGCAGCGGGGTGTCAATGCGCTGTTCCAGGCCGTCGATGCGGCCATCCAGGCGCTGCTCCATGGCATGCAACTGGCCGCCGTTGACCGCATCCCGGCTGCCGGGTGCGATCAGACCGTTGGCCACGTTGCCGAGCACCATGCCGTTGGCGCCGGCCAGGTTGAGCTGGTTGAGGCCGTCAGTGCGGGGGGCGGGGCTGTCTTGGAAGACCGAGCTGAGCTGGTGCTCCACCCGGTCGACGCGGGTGCCGTTGGTGAGCACGGCGCCGTCGAGCACTGCTAGTGCATCGGCGACCGTGCTCTGCGTGCTTCCTTGCATGCTATAAGTCGGACTGATGATGTTGCCGTTCACATCTACGCCTGCGCCACCGCCAAGCAGGGCGAGAGACTCATCAAGCTGGGCAACGGTGCTTGCATCTTCAGCGCCTCGGCCGCGGGCCACGTTCACAACGCGTCGCTTCTTCGTCAGGTTTCCAACAGACACGACATTCTCTTCAGTCGCCGTTGATTCTGCCCCGAGCGCGACTGAGTTCTCCGCTCCGCCCTCTACTCTGGAATAGCCACCAAGTGCAGTGCCATTCTTACTGAGAACTGTAGAGCCAGTCCCAAGCGCAAATCCGTTCTCCGCAGCCTCGTCCACGAACGACGCTCGACCCAGTGCAACTGAACCCTTTGCTCTGGCCCTTGCGTAAGCGCCGACTGCGGTAGCGCCATTGGTGCCTTCACCTGCCTCAGCGCTATCGCCAATAGCAACGGAGAAATCACCTGCTTTTGCAGGAGAGCTCATTTCATCAAAAGCCACGGCAATAAACCGCCTGGCGCTTTCCATCAAGGAAACTCGATGATTGGTGGCAAACAACTGTCCACCATTCACCGCTTCGGTACTCGCCGCCGAGCTCACATCCCCCGCTGCCAGTCCACGCACCCGACCACCGTTCATATCGATGGCGCCGTCAGCGGAGAACTTCACCACCCCCTCTAGGTCCGGATCGAAATTGTCGAACTCGGTGCGCAGTTCGTCCAGGTCACGACGGTTGTCTGTGATGCGCCCATCCTGCCCGGACAGTTGCGAGGAGTGTGTCGCCAGTATCCCTTCATTGGCCGTCACTTTCTGCTGGGTACCGAACAACTGCTTGCCCGTAACCACGTCGGTACTGGTCGCACTCAGGGTGCCATCTGCCACACCGCTCAGCTTGCGCGCTGCATTGGACCTGTTGCGCAGGTCCAGCGTGGTGCCGGTATTCTCAGCACCCAAGCGCAGGTTCCCGCTGGCTGACACCTGGCTGACCAAGCCTTCCAGAGCCGTCGCACGGGTTGCGACCCCGTCCGCCGTTCGCTGTGCGGCGGTCGCTGCCGCTTGCGCCGTGGTCGCCGTATTCTGCGCTGCGGTCACGTTGGTGTTGGTGGCATTGAGCTGCTTGCCCGTCACCGCGTCGGTACTGGTGGCACTGAGGGTGCCATCGGCGACACCGCTCAGTTTACGCGCCGCGTTCGACTTGTTGCGCACGTCCAGGACGGTGCCGGTGTTCTCCCCGCCCAGGCGCAGGTTGCCGCTCGCCGACACCTGGCTGACCAGGCCCTCCAGTGCCGTTGCACGGCTCACCACCCCATCGGCGGTTCGCTGTGCGGCCGTCGCAGCGGTCTGCGCCGTGGTGGCGGCGCTCTGTGCTGCGCTGACGTTGGTGTTGGTAGCATGCAACTGGCTGCCGGTGACCGCATCGGTACTGCCCGCGCCGATGGTGCCGTCCGCGACGTACTGGATCTTGCGCTTGGTAGTGGCATTGCCGACCGACACTGAGTTGGCGGAGTTGGTCACCGAGCCGGCGCCCAACGCTACCGCGTTGGTGTGGGTGGCACTGCTGCGGTCGCCCAGCGCCAGTGCACTGTTGCCGCCGGCCTTGGCCAAGTTTCCCAATGCGGTGGCATAGCTGCCCGTGGCAGCCGACTCGCGGCCGACGGCCGTGGCCTGGTTGGCGGTTGCCTGCGCACTGAAGCCCAGCGCAGTGGCATGCGTGCCCTGTGCCTTTGCCGAGGTGCCGCTGGCCAGTGCGCCGGTGCCGGTGGCTGTAGCCTTGTTGGCGTTGGTTATGGCGGTGCCGGTCGCAGTGGTGTTCGTCGCCACGGTAGCCTTGGCCAGCGCGCTGTCGGCGGCGGTCTTGGCGGCGGTTGCGGTGGTATGGGCGTTGGTTGCCGTGGTGCTCGCCGCCGTCACGTTGGTATTGGTGGCGTTCAGCTGCTGACCGGTGACTGCGTCGGTGCTGGTGGTGCTGAGCACGCCATTGGCGATGTTTTGGACGCGGCGCCGGGTGCCGCTGCGGTTGGACACGTCCAGCACCGTGCCGGTGTTGTCCATGCCAATGCGGATGGTGCTGCTTGCCGAGGTCTGGGTGACCAGCCGGGTGTTGGCCAACGCCGTGTTGGCTGTGCTCAGTGCGGTGGCGGCATTCTGACTTACCGTATGAAGCTGCCTGCCATTCACTGCATCGGTGCTGGTGCTGCTCAGGCGCGCATCGGCCACGTTGACGATGCGTCTTTTGGTGGTCGCATTGCCCACCGATACCGTGTTTGCCTCGCTGGCAAGGGCGCCCCTACCCAGTGCCACGGCTCCGCTCGCCGTAGTTTTTGCCTCATAACCCACGGCTACGCTGTCGTGGGAAGCCGCCGCCGCGCCGCCCAGTGCAATCGCACCGGTCCATCCCGCGGTACCGGCAAATGCATCGCCACCGATGGCAATCCTGGAGATTCCGCCCGTATCCTCATGAGTACGCGAGCCACTACCTACTGCGATGGAGTTCTGGCTATACGCGCGCGCTTCGTTTCCCAGTGCGGTAGCGCCAATGCCGCTAGCCACGGCGCTTGCCCCCACACCGGTAGCATAGCCGCCACCGGTGATCTGCACCCCGTTGCCGATTGCGGTGTTGTTGTCGCCACGGCTGGTGATGAGGCTGCCATAGGCGACTGAACGATTCCCGGACAGCGTGGAGCGGGAGCCCAAGACCACCAGCAGATCGCCGCTCACCGTCGAATCCCGGTAGGAGTAGTCCGTTGTCAGTGAGACCTGTCGGGTAATCGGTGACGCCATGACACCAGCAAGTGGTGCAGCCATCGTCGCAGGCGCCGCCGCTGTCGCTGCGAATGCAGCTTGGATTGCCCACTGCTGCGTGGACTGCTCCAACGACACATCGCTCTTCGGATCCTCGTCTGCCGCATGGGCAGTCGATGTAGCGAGTATCAGAACAGCAGCAAGCGCCCCGGCACCGATCACTTGGCTGGCCTTGCCTTGGGATTTACTGAGTTCACTTGCAACCACCCAACAATGGTGGGCGGTGGACCAGACACGGCGATGAATCCTATTCATGGAGACTCCTTGGGAAGCGAAGCGATGGGTGGCGGGCACGAACCGTCGTGCCCAGATGATTCAGGGGGTTAGGGTCTGCACGTGCTCTCGGTGGCCGTCGCGGGTGAGCCGGTAGCGCAGCTGTACGGTGTGGCCCGGCTGGATGGCGAAGGGCAGCTGCAGCGCGCTGCCGGGATACAGGCTGCGCGAGAGATCGTGGGCGGAGCATTGATTACCATCGCAGTCGGCGATGCTGGTGATGCCCAGGCGCAACGTGCCGGCGTTGCGCAGCTGGTCACCCTGTACACGGATATCCACCGAGCCGTCGGCGGGCAGTACATTCACCAACGCCCCCCACACAAGGTTTACGCCGATGCTGGCCTGGGCGCCCTCGCCCGCGTCCTGATCGCGTTCGTCCGGACCGCGCACCCCTTCGAAGTAGATGCGGTAGGCGGTCTCGGCCTGCACGGGCTGCAGTGGAATCACGCGGATCAGGCGGTTGCCACCGCCGGCCAGGGCGAACTTGCCCGGCGTGACCGCGATGGCCGCTTCGCTGGGGTCCACGTCGACCTCATGCTCCTGCTCGCCGGCGGCATCGACGATACGGCGGACCGAGGTCTGGATGTACTGCGGTTGGGTGGACTGGGAATAGATGCGGATCTGCGTGCTGCGCTTGCCATCGACCGCGGCGCGCATCGGGTGCACGGTGAGATTGGCGTGTGCAGGTGCCGCCAGCAGCAGCGACAGGGACAATAGAACAACGGCTGGAATTTTCATGGAAGCTCCTGGAAGGTCAGGGCGTGACCGTGGGGACGCGCAGCTCCACCTGCAGCTCGCCGAAGTAGGTGCCGGCCTGCTGGGTGGAAATGGGGACGCGCGGAATATCGAAGGTGATCGGCGTGGGGACGCAGAACACCGGTTGGCTCATGCCGGGCAACAACACCAGGCGCAGCAAAGCTGTGTCGATGCCATGCAGCTGTTGCTCCACGCCGTTGGGCATGAGCACCGGGGCGCCGTTGTGGTCCAGGGTGACGGTGTAGTCCAGGCGACGGGTATCGTCGCTGCCACCATCGGTATGCCAGAGCGAATAGCCACTCGGACCGGGCGGCTTGCCACTGCGGTCACGCACGGTCACGCCGAGGTACTGGGCTTGGGAGCCGAGCCCGTCGTACAGACACATCTCGAGTACGGTGCGGCCGCCTACCGTCTGGCGTATAGGGTCGTAGTCAGAGTTGAGCTGTACCAGTGGAGTGACGTGGTGAAAGGCCGGGAAGTAGATTGAGACAGCGTTGCGGTCGGTAATGGTGAGATCAAACGTAAAGCGATGCGTCGCAACCGCCGGCCCCGACAGCTCGTCACGCAACGTAAGAATGAGTTCAGCATCCCAGTGCCCGGCTACAAGCTTGGATATCTCCTCCACGGGAATCAGCAGGCCAGCTCGGGTTCCAACGGAAGGTTCGCCTCCACAGTCATCCTTGACTGCAATCCAAGGTGGACGAATGGGGTCGAGCCAGTAGGAACCGCATATCCGCGTCTCCATGCCCCGATTGATCCATCCTCTCACTGAGAAGCTTGTACGTAGACCCGAGCGCCGCTCTGTGGCCTGCACCTCGATCATTGCCGAACCGCTGCCGATAGTTGCAATGCCCGTGACGGGGCAAGCGCCCGTTCTTGGGTCAGTTGCCGATGCGCACGTAAAATGGAGCTGGCCATACTTCAGAGACTGGTTCGCGCTGTATCCGAGGACAACTTCAGGCACCCAAAGTTCGATATCCCCCGGCAGCGCCGACCGATCCCACGACATCACAATGTTCTGCGTAGCACTCACCGGATGCGTCTCCGGCGGCCGCTGCCCCCACGCCTTCGGCATCACCACCAACAGCGTCATCAGTAGCATCACCGCCCACACACCGCGCCGGTTCATGGCGTACCTCCAGCAGAAGCCGTCTGCGGCGTCGCCGCCAGCAGGGCCTGTTCCTGCAACAACCGGGTCACCCGCGCCTGCTGGCGGATCTCCGCCGGCAACTGCGCCACGCCCAGCGGCTCGCACTGCACGGCGCCCACCAGCATCACCACGCTGCGACGCTCACGCACCCTGAGCGGGCACTGCAACAGGCGGTCGTCCTGCAGCAGGTACAGGGTGCGTTCGCGGCGCGGGAAATCGGCCACGAAACCGCCGTTGCTGCCGGTGCCAGGCACCGGCGCATTGAGGATGCGGGCGCCGCCCAACGGCAGCCCGGCGATGTCGCGCGCGTTGCCGATAAAGGTGTAGGTCACCTCGATCGGCACCGGCATCTGCAGCAGCCGACCGGGTGACAGAAATACCGGGCGCGAGCCGCCCACGCCGGTCACGCGGATCGCGGCATCGCTGTTCAGAGCGCTGGCGTCCTGCACTTCGGCGCGGTGGCTCTGGTAGGCCGGCAGCGGCAACAGTCGGCGCTCGCCGAGTGCCAGCCGTTGCCGGCGCAGGCCGCCCACCTGCAGTTCGGCGGCGACGCCGGTCAGTTCCAGGTCGTCGGTGTCGTCCACCTGCACGGCCAGACCGGCCTCGGCCCCCAGCCCGCCGCCCCAGTAGAACCCGTGCCGGCCCAGTGCCAGGCCAGAGCTGTGGGTGGCGCTGTAGGCCATCTCGGTGCGGCCGCGCTGCTGGTAGTGGGCCACGGTGCCGCCGGTGTGGCCGATGCTGTTCTGCAGTTGCGCGCTGAGCGCGGCGCTGTAGCGGTCGCTGTTGTTGCCGCGCAGATCCACGGTGGCTTCGCGGTACTGCGCGTCCACGTCCTGGCGCAGGGTCTGCCCGGCGCTGTAGTTGATCTCCGGCCGCGCATGCTGCGGCTGGCGCACGTCCAGGCTGTAGCGGCGCTGCGAGGTGCCGCGGTCGCCGCGCTGCAGGCGGGTCAGGCTGAGGTTGAGGAAAATGCCGCGGTCCCGGCCGTCGCGCAGGCTGCTGTGGCTCTGCTGCTGCCACACGCCGACACGGGTGGAGATGCTGAACTCCTGCCAGCGCTGCACGCGGTTGTAGCTGGCCTGCCAGGTGCGGGTGAGACTGGGCTCGCTGCTGTAGCGCTGCTCCCACGGTGGCGGCAGCGGGTCCAGTGCGGCCAACGGGTCGTCGATGTCCCCTGCCAACAGCCGCCCGCGGCTCCAGGTCTGGCGCCGGGTATAGGCCACGTACGCACTGCCACCGGCAAGCGGCAGCGCCATCGAGGCACTGAGTGAATCGGCACAGCCCAGCCGGTCTCGGGCGTCGTCCTCGAACTGGCACGCCTTGCCGCGCATGCGCTGCTGGTACAGGTTCCAGGACGCATGGCGGCGGTAGGAGAGCTGGTGCTGCTGGCCGGTGCTGCCATCACTGCCCCGCAGGCCACTGAAGGTAGCGCGTATATCCTGGGTGGCGAAGGCGTGGCGCAGGTCCACGCGCAGCTCGCCATAGCTGAAGCCGCCGAGGTCGGCGGCCCCAGCGGTGACGGCGGCAGCGCGTCCCAACGGCAGGCGCAGGCCGGCCATGGCTGCCATCTCGCCGTCGAAACGGTCGCTGCGGCGCTCGTTGCGGCGGCCGCCCTGCAGGAACCACTGCACGCTGCTGTTGGTCCAGTCGCCGCCTTTGTCGAACGGCGCGTCCTCACTGCGTACCAGCACGCCATCTTCGTAGATGCGCAGGGTCACGCTGTAGTTGCCGAACGGGAAGCGGCGGGTGTCGAGTTCGTTGATGCCCGCCTGCAGGTAGAAGGTCTGCAGCAGGCGCTCACCGTCGAAGGCATCCACCCGCGCATCGCGCGCCAGCAGCACGGTCAGCGGTATCGCCTGCACCGCCGCCTCAGCATCCACGTAAGCCTGGGTGGTGCCCACGCGGAGGCCGGCGAAGCGGTCCATCGGCAGCATGCTGAAGCTGAAGGTGCCCCCTTGGGGGCTGGACAGGTTGCGACGATCCATGCGCCCGGCCTGCAGATAGTGCTGCTGGCCCAGGTCATGGCGGTAGTACGCGTTGTCGAACTGGACGTCATGGCGGCGCTGGCCACCGCGGTACTGCTGGCTGTTGAAGTTCCAATCCACCGCAATGTGGCCGCGCTGCAGTACACCCAGCGCACCTGCGCCCTGTGCAGTCAGCGCCTGGTAGCCGCGGCCACCACTGAAGTTCACTGTCTGCTGGTGCAGGAACGCATTGTCGGCGTTGCTGCTGACCGTGTGGAAACGGTCGGCCGCCGGCTCGGCGGTAATCCATTGGCGGGCGACGAACAGGCGCACCGCGCCCTCGCCCTCGTCGTAAAGTGCACGCACGGTATTGGGGTCCTCTGGCGGGTCGAGATAGCCGCAGCCCGCGCTGCCGGTGCCGTAGCGGCAGGCAAGATGGCTGTTGCGCGGCAGCGGCTGGGAAAGCGCGGGCAGCAACGCAGCCTGGGCCTCGGCGGAAAGGTCGAGTGCCTGCAGCACGCGCGCCGGATCTTCCAGCTGCACGTTCTCCAGAGTGACGCGCACCGGCGACAATCCGGCGGTGCGGCCGAACAGGCGCACATCAAGGTGCTCGGTCTGGCCGGCGACCAGATCTTCGAAACCGACGGGGACGCCGCGCGCCGCGACCAGCGGTGTGGCCAACGACAAGGCGAGCGCGACCGCCAGCCGGGTCAGGGCGGGTGCGTGAGCTTTCATGGGGAGTACTGCCTGAGGCCGCCGGCCCGGTGTCCGGGCCGGCGTGGGGTAACGCGAGGATTGAACCGTTACGGTTTCTGGGTCAGAACCACGCTGACGATCCCTTCGTACACGCCCTGCACCGTGATCGGGGTGCGGGTGGTCTGGGCGATATCGAGGTCCATGACGATCGATGCACCACTGAGCGCACCGTCGTACAGGTCCGCTGCCAGGAAATCCTGTGACGCAACGGTCAGGGCGCGCTTATTGAGGCTTACGGTGAGTGGAACGGCGGCGCCGATGCCGCTCTTGGGTACCAGCGACGGCGCATGTCCAAGCCGCACTTCCACATCCTTGTCTTCATCGTTGGTGTAGATACGCACGCGCTCGTTGTGCGTATTCAACCCCTGGCCCGGAACGTGGTCCAGTGCGATCGAGTCCGGCAACGCGGTGCCATCCTGCTTCATCAACGCCAGGGACGGATCGACATTGGTGTAGACGGTGATATGGGATTCGGCGGCGTTGGCCGACAGCGAAGCGGTGACCAGCGCTGCAGCGAGCGCGGCCTTCTTGAGAATGTTCGACATGGGGTTCTCTCTCTATTTTTGGGTACTTCGAAAGTAAGCTTCCGCAGGAAGCACCGCCGTCACCGCGTGGGGGTGTAGCAGCCCAGTCAGGTTAGTCAGGGAGGCGTGATTTACCCATTCAACCACTCCTAAAAACCGCAGCGCGGGTGCGATTTTGCGACGACACGCGCACTCCCGGAACATTGCAGAAATTCCTACGCAGCGTGCCTCTATCGGTTCGTATGGGAAGGCGTTGGATACGCAAAGGACGGCCGCAGCCGCCCTTCGCATGTTCCTGTCTCCAGCCACTTGGACGCGTGTCCCTGCGGCCCACACCCCACTCAACACCGGCTCATCCAGCAGCATCTCCTGGACATCCTTCCACATCTCTTCGCGCACCCGCCGTACCATCGCCGAGTCGCGCGCGGCCGGCACCGGCACCGGCAGCACCTCGCGGGCGTAGCGCGCCAACACCTCTGCCGCAGCAGTCGCCGGCGGTCTCCGCGCGGGGTCTGCTGGACCGGCCATGTGTGCGTCTCCATTTCCGTTGGAAGGAACTGCAGCGTCTGCCTGTGGTCCAGCGGGCATTGCTTCCGGCGATGCGCCCCGGGCAGGGGCGCAGGGCACGCGGCGTCCTGCGTCCGCCCATGGCGGCCACGTCATCATCAACCTGTGCGTTGCGCAGAGGGGGGTGGGCACGGCGGCGACAGTGCTGCGTCGCCGTGCGATGTGCCATCGCCCACGACGGTACGCAACGACGCGCGATCGTTCACCTGCTTCCACCAGTTCGTCTGTCCGGTGCAGCGCGTCTGCGAGGCGTTGGCACGGGTCGGTTCGGTTACCGCTGTTGCGACTTCATCCCCATCACACCCCCCTGCGTTGCGGATGCCACATGCATCGGCGGCGGGTCGGCGCCATGCCTGCGCCAGCCCGGTCCTGGTCATCCCGCGCTGCACGGCAGGCCGCAGGATGCGACGAGAGCGTCCGCCCGGCCATTGGGCGCGTCGATGCCTGAATCACGTGATGCCCTATTCAACATTTGAATCTGGGCGCGTACGCACAGTTCCGTTCGGCCGGTGTTCTCACATTCACGCACCGGGCTGGCGCAGAGATACAGCGATGTGCGCAAACGGGCATGCGGGAGGTCAGCGCGGCGGCAGCACCTGCACGCGCTTCACCTCGATATCAGTGGGCTTGAAGCGGTGCGTGTCGACCTTGCCCAGCAGTTCCACCGTGGCAGATGCGCCAATGGGCGGGTGAGGCATGTCCTCGTCGTCGATCTCGACCTCGATGTCGCCGGTGGCGTCGCGGAAGCGGTAGCGTTCGTCGCCGACCTTGGCGACCAGATGGCCCAGCAGCAGCACCGCATGGTCGTCACGCTGCTGGCGCGCCTGCGCTACGGTGGTGGCGACGGCGGAGGCGCCCGGCCCGGTATAGCCGGCCAAGGCGTCGCTGGCATGCAGGGCAACGGGGGCAACAAGCAGGGGAATCAGCAGGTAGCGCTTCATGGTTGGTCTCCTTCGGGAACGGCTCGATTGATGCGACCAGCCTGATCCGCAGAGCCCGATAGACCCATGCAATAAGTACGAAAACGTCAGCGCAGCGCGCCTGCGCGGAGACACCGTTCATCGTCATGACGGGGGGAACCACCCCATGGGTGGCTGCACGGGGTGCCCACACCAACCGGCGCCACCGCGCAAGACTCAAGCTTCTTCGCCCATGTACGGCGAGCGTCTTGTTGCAACGGCCGTCGCAGAGTGAGTACGCCGCGACGCGGATGGCCGGGGGTGCAGGCGCCGTTTGGATCGGCTGGCGTCTCGATCCGGCCGGTCGCGAGCGTGAGGGCCCCGTAGCAGCCCGTAGGCCCCTGGCGCAAATGTCCCCCGGCCGCGTGGCGGCCTCCTCCTTTATTTTGCCCAGGAGCCTACCGGCCGCTACGGGGCTCGGCTTGCGGTAAGCAGGGGACGCCAGGCTTTTCTGGTGCTGTCGGTGGGTCGGGCGCGGGGCCCCCATGCCCTTGGAGGCGAAATAAAGGGGGAGGTGGCGGCCGCAGGCCGACGCCGGAGGACATTCGCCGGAAAGGGCATGGGGGCCCCGCGCCCGACCCGCCGGCGACTGCACCTGCAAATCGTCAAGGCACGTTTCTGCTTGCACCCATATGGGAGAAGAACCAAAAGAAACGCCCCGCAGTGCGGGGCGTTCTTCAACACGCGTTACCGGGACGATCAGCCCTGGTAGTCGCGCACGTCGCTGCCGGTGTAGACCTGGCGCGGACGGCCGATCTTCATTTCCGGATCGACCTGCTGTTCCAGCCAATGGGCCACCCAGCCGGAGGTACGGCCCAGGGCGAACATGACGGTGAACATTTCGGTCGGGATCTGCAGCGCCTTGTAGATGATGCCGCTGTAGAAATCGACGTTCGGGTACAGCTTGCGGGCAACGAAGTAGTCGTCCTGCAGCGCGGCCTGTTCCAGCTTGACGGCCACGTCCAGCAGCGGATCCTGCACGCCCAGCTGCTTGAGCACCTTGCCGGTCATCTCACCGATGACCTTGGCGCGCGGATCGAAGTTCTTGTACACGCGGTGGCCGAAGCCCATCAGGCGGAAGCCGGAGGTCTTGTCCTTGGCCTTGAGCACGGCGGACTCGACGTTGTCGGCCGAACCGATCTCTTCCAGCATCTTCAGCACGGCTTCGTTGGCACCGCCGTGGGCCGGACCCCACAGCGCGGTGACGCCAGCGGCGACCGACGCGTACGGGTTGGCACCGGTCGAACCGACCAGGCGCACGGTCGAGGTCGAGGCGTTCTGCTCGTGGTCGGCATGCAGGATGAACAGCAGGTCCAGTGCCTTGACCACGTCCTGGTTCAGTTCGTACTGGCCGTCGGCCGATTCGAAGGTCTGCTTCAGGAAGCGGCTGACGTAGTCCAGCGAGGTGTCCGGCGTGTTGGCCGGCAGGCCCTTGCCGTGGCGGTAGATCAGCGCCGACAGGGTCGGCACCTTGGCGATCAGGCGCACGGCGGCCTGGCGGCGCTGTTCGGCGTCGGACAGGTCCAGCGAGGCGTGGTAGATGCCCGACAGCTGCGCGATGGCGGCAGTCAGGATGGCCATCGGATGGGCATCCTTGGCGAAGCTGCCGATCAAGGTGTTGATCGACGCATCGACGTTGGCTTCAGCCGCCAGCTCGTCGGTGAAGGCCTTCAACTGCTCGGCGCTCGGACGCTCGCCATTGATCAGCAGGTAGGCCACTTCGACGTAGCTGGACTTTTCCGAGAGCTGCTCGATCGGATAGCCGCGATACAGCAGCACGCCCTTGTCACCGTCGATGTAGGTGATGGCGGACTTGCAGCTGGCGGTGGCGGTGAAGCCGGAGTCGTAAGTGAAGAGACCGGTTTCCTTGGTCAGCTTCGAGATATCGACGCAATCGTTGCCGAGCGTAGGTTTGATGACGGGCAAAACAACCGACTTTTCGCCGGCGTTGAGCGTGACCTGATCAAGATCGGACACTGTGTGCGCTCCTCGAGGGAAGGCGCCCACCCAAGCGCATGGGGCAGGCACGTGAAGGAAGTCCACGATCGTTACCGTGGATCCCGCCATTATCGCACAGCAACATTTCTGCCGCCCTAGGACGGAAGTCGTAGACGCGGGTACGGGGCTGCGTATGGTGCGCCCTGCCAGCAGCGCCAAGGCTCCGCGCGGCATGCGGACAACAACGTCCGGACACAGCGTTCCGCAGGCACCCGTGCATCGCTTGGCCTGCGTTCAGTTCACGGCCCTGGAGCGGACACAAAAAAACAACGGCCGCCAAGGCGACCGTTGTTTTCGTGCAACTGCAGCGACAACTCAGCGCGCGTAGCGCTTCTGGAACTTGTCGATACGGCCGCTGGTGTCGATCACCTTGTGCTTGCCCGTGTAGAACGGATGCGAAGCCGAGGAGATTTCAACCTTGACGAGCGGGTACTCGTTGCCATCTTCCCACTTGACCGTTTCCTTGGCGGACATGGTCGAACGGGTCAGGATCTTGAAATCAGAGGTAACGTCGTGGAAAACCACGTCGCGGTAAACAGGATGAGTATCGGCCTTCATGGGCGCGCACCGTAATAAGGGCTGGTGATCAAGAGCGGCATTATAGCCCCGGATGCCGCAAAGGGCAAGCCGGGACCATCAACCGTGCGAAAGGTCCGCCGCAGCGGCGTCGTCAGACGCCGAGTGCCGCCCGGACCTGGGCTTCAAAACGCCCCTGGTCGTAGGCCATCAGCAGCTGGGTGTTATCCGGCTGCCCGGTCTGGCGGTTCCAGTCGACAATGGTAGCACCTCGGCTGTGCACGCCGGCCAGTTCGACGTTCAGCGGACGCGATTCGACCCGCAGGGCGCCTTCGGGCTGCAGCGCCCAGGCCATGGCCAGGGCATCGGCGGCGAACCAGCGCTCGCCGCGGCTGTCTTCGGACCACAGGCGGGTCTGGCGCGAAATCAGCTCATAGAAGCGGGCCTTGTCGGTGTCGGCAGCCAGCCACTTCTCGACGTCGGCGTGCAGCAGGCCGTGGGCGACGGTGGCCTCCCAGTCGGCTACTTCGATGTGCGGGAAGCCGGTGAACACCACGTGCGCCGCTTCGGGGTCGAAGGCGATGTTGAACTCGGCCGCCGGGGTAATGTTGCCGTGGCAGGTCACCGCCCCGCCCATCACCAGGAAGCGCTTCACGCGCTGCGGCAGGCTCGGGTCGAGCTTGAGGGCCAGGGCCAGGTTGGTCAGCGGGCCAAGGGCCACCAGGAACAGCTCGCCGGCGTACTGGTGCGACAGGCGCAGGATCGCCAGGGCGGCGTGCTCGGCTTCGGCCTGGCGCTTGGCGGCCGGCAGGTTCACATCGCCAAAGCCATCGGCGCCATGCACGTGGGCCGCGTCGACGGAGGGGTGCAGCAGCGGGTCGGCGGTACCGGCGTAGACCGGCACGTCTTCGCGGCCGGCCACTTCACACAGCTTCAGCGCGTTGCGCACGGTGTGGTCCAGGCCGACATTGCCGGCGGCGATGGTCAGGCCCACGATATCGTGGCGCTCATCGGCGAAGGCCATCAACAGGGCCAGGGCGTCATCGACACCCGGATCGGTGTCGATCAACAGCGGAATCTTCTTGGTCATCGTTGCCGTCTTGATAATCGGCAAGGGACTTTCGCACCCTGTCATGACAAATACAAGGCGGGGGCGATGCCTATCCGGACCGACCTACGGTTCGCCCATCATCCGCCCCATGCGCCGGCCTGCGCGCAATAGGCGCGGAAGGAGATTCCTGACCCAATTCGCGCAGATCGCTTCAGAGGGCGTTGTGCGAGCCCCTCCAACTTCGCCACTCCCTCAATCACCAGTTGTAAGGGCAGACCCAGCGAGTCTGGACCCAGGCAACGCTCTATGACGGGCCGAGCAATGCTGTGGATGTCATCCGCCACCTATATCCAGACACGACTACGTGTCATTGCGGTTGATAGGGACGCCTACCGTTAGGCAACGAATGGCATCTTTTTCTCCGGAATAGTCAATCGTTACCTCCAGGCCCTTACGCGTCCACATGTCCACTTCGTCCGAGAAGCCCATCTGCCTGGCTTCTCCGAATCCGCTTTCAAGCAACGCCATCCTTGCTGCGTCGCGCGACATCTGGAAATTCACCCCATAGGGCAGAGGATGGCTGTATGGGATCTTCTTCTTTCGTGCGCCCCAGAATACGACCTTCGTAAGCATCCAAGGCCCCTCGTGTTGTGCATGGCGAGGATCATCGCCCAGCAGCCAAGCATTCTTAAAATCCAGTTGCAGCCCCCGCGCTTCATCTGACCATAGCCGCCGCCCTGGGAGATTCAGGGGATACTTTTCCAAGCGATCCTCTCCGATGCCAAGTTCAGCGAATAGTCGTTTCAGCAGCGAGGAATGCGAGTCAGCCCCCACCGATGTTACGAGCGTATCCGTCGAGGTTTTTCTTGCTTTGTCCATTTCAGAATTTCCCTTTCGGGAGTCTCCAGTTTGTGTGTCGGATACTGCGCCTTGGTCAGCCGACGGAGCGATCGGTATCGCGGTTCGCCCGTCAACGGCCGACACCACCAGGCAGGCGGCGTTCTATGCCGAGGCATACCGCACGGCCGTGCCGATCCAGCGGCGCACGACCTTGTCAGCCACGTCCGGTGCTTCGGCCAGCAGGCGCTCGGCCAGGTCGTGCACGCCCGGCAGCAGGTCGGCGTCGCGGGCCAGGTCGGCCATGCGGAACGCGGCCAGGCCGGTCTGGCGGGTGCCGAGCAGTTCGCCGGGGCCGCGCAGTTCCAGATCCTTTTCGGCGATCAGGAAGCCGTCGTTGGTCTGGCGCATGGTTTCCAGCCGCTCGCGGGCCATGGCCGACAGCGGTGCCTGGTACAGCAGCACGCAGCGCGACACGGCCGAGCCGCGCCCTACCCGACCGCGCAGCTGGTGCAGCTGGGCCAGGCCAAGTCGCTCGGCGTTTTCGATGATCATCAGCGATGCATTGGGAACGTCCACGCCAACTTCGATCACGGTGGTGGCCACCAGCAGGTCGAGCTGACCGGCCTTGAACGCCACCATCGTGGCGAGTTTTTCGCTGGCCTTGAGCCGCCCATGCACCAGGCCCACGCGCACGCCCGGCAACAGCGCCTGCAGCGATTCGAAGGTGGCCTGGGCCGGGGTGGCATCGAGCTCTTCGCTTTCCTCGATCAGCGTGCACACCCAGTACACCTGCTGCCCCTCGGCGCAGGCCACGGCGATGCGCTGGATCAGTTCGGGGCGCCGGTCGTTGTTGAACGCCACGGTCTGCACCGGGGTGCGCCCCGGCGGCAGTTCGTCGATGGCCGACACATCCAGGTCGGCATACTCGGACATCGCCAGCGTGCGCGGGATCGGGGTAGCGGTCATCACCAGCTGGTGCGGCACGCTGCGCCCGTCCGCCCCCTTGTCGCGCAGGGCCAGGCGCTGATGCACGCCGAAGCGGTGCTGCTCGTCGACGATGGCCAGGGCGAGGTCCTTGAACACCACGCTGTCCTGCATCAGGGCATGGGTGCCGACCACCACCTGTGCGTCGCCGGAGGCCACGTCGGCCAGCACCTTGGTGCGCGCCTTGCCGGTGACCTTGCCGGCCAGCCAGGCAGTGCGCACGCCCAGCGGTTCCAGCCAGGCGCGCAGGTTGTTGAGGTGCTGCTCGGCCAGCAGTTCGGTGGGCGCGGCCAGCGCAACCTGCTTGCCCCGCTCCACTGCCAGCATCGCCGCCAACGCGGCCACGACGGTCTTGCCCGACCCCACATCCCCCTGCACCAGGCGCAGCATCGGGTGCGCCTTGATGAGGTCCTTGCGGATCTGTTCGAACACGCGCTGCTGCGCGCCGGTGAGCTGGAACGGCAGGCTGTCGCGCAGCTGCCTGACCAGCACGCCCGGGCCCCGCAGCGACGGTGCGTGGTGCGCCTGCAGTGCCATGCGCTGGCGGCGCAGGCTGAGGTGGTGGGCCAGCAGTTCTTCGATGGCCAGGCGGCGTTGTGCCGGGTGGCGGCCGGCGGCCAGCGCGGCCAGGTCGGCATTCGGCGGCGGCCGGTGCACGGTCAGCAGCGCGCTGCGCAGCGACGGCAGGCCCATGCCGGACAACCAGCCCGGCGGCACCAGTTCCAGCGTGGATTCTTCCGGCAACCGGTCCAACGCCAGCCCGATGAACTTGCGCAGGGTGGCCGGGCCGACGCCCTCGATGGCCGGGTAGACCGGGTCGAGGCTGTCGCCGAGATCGTCATCGTCGTTGACGCCCATCACCCGGTAACTGGGGTGGACGATCTCCAGCCCGGTATGGCCGGGCTTGGCGGTGCCATAGCAGCGGATGCGCGCGCCAACGGCGAACTGCGACACCTGCTGCGAGCGGAAATGGAAAAAGCGCAGTACCAGGGTGCCGTAGGAGTCGTCCTCGATGGCGACCTTCAGCACCGGGCGGCCACGGAAGCCGCGTTCAACCGCGCTGACCCGCCCTTCCACCTGCGCGGCCACGCCGGGCTGCAGTTGGGCGATGGTGGTCAGCCGGGTGCGGTCTTCATAACGCAGGGGCAGGTGCAGCCACAGGTCCTGCAACGAGGACAGGCCACGGGCCTCCAGCTTGGTGGCCACCGCCGGGCCGATCCCGGGAAGCATCGACAGCGATGCTTCCCCGGCCGCGGCCAGTGCCGGTGCAGGAGCCCGTGACCGTGCCACGTCAGGCCTGGTCGAGCACCATCACCGCATCAACCTCGAAGTTGGCGCCCTTGGGCAGGCCGGACACTTCGATGGTGGAACGGGCCGGGAACGGGGCCTTGAAGTAATCCTGCATGACCGCGTTGACCTTGGCGAATTCGGCCAGGTCGGTGAGGTACAGGCCGAGGCGGACGATCTGGTCCAGCGAACCACCGGCTTCTTCGGCCACGGCCTTGAGGTTGTCGAAGGCGCGGCGGGCCTGCGCTTCGATGTCGCCGGCGCCGACGATGTCACCGGTGGCCGGGTCCAGCGGGATCTGGCCGGAGAAGTACACGGTGTTGCCGGCACGCACAGCCTGCGAATACGGACCGATCGCGGCCGGGGCGTTGGCGCTGGTGATGATCTGGCGGGACATGGGAGCTCCAGGGGAACAAAAGTGGGCCCACCATTGTACCGCCGGACTCGCCCTCCCCGACGACGCATCCGAAGCCGACATCGAAGCCGAAATCCCTGGTAGAGCCGACCGTTGGTCGGCTGGCCGGAAAATGACGAAGACGGTTGGTCGGCCGGCCGACCATGTCGATCATTGTTGTGCGGTGCGCGAGCAGCCGACCAACGGTCGGCTCTACCCCCGGTGGTGCGCCAAGAGCGTCGGCGCCCATCATCGCCGCGCGGTACGCGGTTTACTGCCGACGAACCGACTGCACCACCGACAACCGCCGGAGTCTGCGCATGACCTCGGCCAGGTGGTTGCGGTCGCGGACCTGGATGTTGAAGGCCAGCACCGCGGCGTTGAAATCGCGGTCGAGGTAGTCCACGCGTTCGATGTTGGAATGGCTCTGGGCGATCGCCGCGGCCAGCTGGGCCAGCACGCCGGTGCCGTTTTCCACTTCCACCACCAGTGAAGTGTCGTAGTCGCCGGACACGGTGGTGTCCCAGCCGATGGGCACCCAGCGCTCGGGCGACTTGCGCAGTTCGGCCAGGTTCGGGCAGTCCATGCGGTGCACCACGATGCCCTTGCCGGCGGTGTGGTAACCCATGATGTCGTCCCCCGGGATCGGCTGGCAGCAGTTGGCGAAGCTGACCACGCCGCGCTCGCTGCCGTTGATCAGGATCTTTTCCTGCGAGTGCTTGGAATGCGCGCCGCCGCGCAGCTCGGCGTAGGCCATCAGCGCCTGCGCGGCCTGGTTGGGCATCCAGTTGCCCAGCGCCACTTCGGCCAGCAGGGCCTCCAGGCGCGGGTACCGGTGTTCGGCCAGGAACGCATCCAGGCGCCCCTTGGGCAGGCGTTCGAGCGAGCTGTCCATCGCCTCCAGCGCGCGGTCGAGCATGCGGTGGCCCAGTTGCACCGCGTCTTCGTGCTCCAGCTGTTTGAGCTGGTGGCGGATGGCGGTGCGTGCCTTGGAACTGACCACGAACTCCAGCCACTGCGGCTTGGGCGTGGCCGAGCGCGCGGTGATCACTTCCACGGTCTGCCCGCTGACCAGCTTGGTGCGCAGCGGCACCAGCTTCTTGTCCACGCGCGAGGCCACGGCCATGTTGCCCACGTCGGTGTGCACCGCATAGGCGAAATCGAGCGCGGTGGAGTTGCGCGGCAGGGCCAGGATCTTGCCCTTCGGGGTGAACAGGTAGACCTCGTCCGGGAACAGGTCCACCTTGACGTTGTCCAGGAACTCCAGCGACGAACCGGCGGCGCGCTGGGAATCGATCAGTTCCACGATCCAGGCATGCGCGCGGCTCTGCGCGCTGTTGGGCGAGTCGCCGCCGAACTTGTAGGTCCAGTGCGCGGCCACGCCTCGCTCGGCGATCAGGTCCATTTCCTCGGTGCGGATCTGCACTTCGATCGGCGACCCGTACGGCCCGAACAGCACCGTGTGCAGCGACTGGTAACCGTTGGCCTTGGGGATCGCGATGAAATCGCGGAAGCGCCCGTCCAGCGGTTTGAAGGTGGCATGCACCGCGCCCAGCGCGTGGTAGGCGCTGGGCACGTTGCGCACGACCAGGCGGAAGCCGAAGACATCCATCACCTGGTCGAAGGATTTGTTCTCGTCGTGCATCTTGTTGTAGATGCTCCACGGGGTCTTGATGCGGCTGACCAGACGGTGCTCCAGCCCTTCCTTGGCCAAGCGCTGGGACAGCTGCACTTCCACCTGCGCCATCGCCTCGCGGCGGACCACCGGCTGGCTGCGGATGTGCTTTTCCAGGATGGCGTGGCGCCACGGGTACAGCGCCTTGAAGCCCAGGTTCTGCAGCTCGCTTTTGACCAGGCTCATGCCCAGCCGCTGCGCGATGGGGGCGTAGATCTCCAGCGTTTCACGGGCGATGCGGCCGCGCGCTTCGCGGCTCTGCGCGCCCAGCGTGCGCATGTTGTGCAGGCGGTCGGCCAGCTTGATCATGATCACGCGCAGGTCGCGCGACATCGCCAGCAGCATCTTGCGGAAGCTCTCGGCGGCCGCTTCCTGGCGGTCGCGGAATTTCAGCTTGTCCAGCTTGGTCACACCGTCGACCAGCTCGGCCACCGCTTCGCCGAACTCGGCCGCCAGTTCCTCACGCGTGAGCGGGGTGTCTTCGATGGTGTCGTGCAGGATCGCGGCGATCAGCGCTTCCACGTCCAGGCCGAGCTCGGCCAGCACCTGGGCCACGGCCACCGGATGGGTGATGTAGGGCTCACCGGACTTGCGGGTCTGCCCGGCATGCGCGGAGGCACCCACTTCCCAGGCACGGCGCAGCAACGGCAGTTGCTCGGGCGGCAGGTAATGCGCTGCGCGTTCGAGCTGGAGGACATAGTCGGGTACGGCCGCGCCGGGGGGCGAGGCGACCTTGGCAGTGGGGCCTGGGTTCATGCTGGAAGACTATTCCAGCGGCGGGATAACGGCAAACATCTGAACAGGGATCGGAGGGGGCTGCGACGACCAACGGTCGTCGTCTACCGCGTTGGACGGTGGTGGCGCGATGGCCAACGGTCGTTGCCTGGACAGATCACCCTGCGTCGTTGCGTGCCGGTGTTTCCGCGGCCCAGACGCAGAACAGCCCGCCAAGGCGGGCTGTTCGTGCAACCACAACCGGTTCGCGCGAGGCGATCAGTCGTCGTTCTTGGACATGTCTTCGTCGGCGACGACTTCGGCAGCGGCCCATTCCAGTGCTTCACGCTCTGCACGCTCGCGTTCGGCCTTCTCGACTTCGTCGATCAGGGCGTTGTCGATCTTGCGGGCCGCAATTTCGCGCAGCGCCAGCACGGTCGGCTTGTCTTCGGTTTCGCTGTTGTCCAGGGTGGCCTGAACGCCATTGGCCAGCTGACGGGCGCGCTTGGACGCCATCATGACCAGTTCGAAACGGTTGTTCACGACTTCCAGACAATCTTCTACGGTGATGCGGGCCATGCGGGCTCCCGGCAGCCGGTGAGGGCTGCTCAATCGAATGAGGGAAAGGGGACGGATTGTACCGGCGGGGGCTGGACAAAATCAAGCCAACCCGCTAGCACCCCGTTTGGAATCAGTCAGTTGAGGCCGCATCCTGGGTCAGCAGAGCCTGGATCAGGCCCGCGTGGCGGACCTTCTGGGCCTCCCGGCGCAGCCGGCTGGCCGTGAAGATGGCGCACAGCTCGTCCACTGCGGTCTCGAACACCTCGTTGACGATGACGTAGTCGAAGTCGTTGAAGTGCAGCATCTCTTCACGCGCGGCGGACAGGCGCTGGGCAATCACCGCCTCGCTGTCCTGGCCGCGCTTGCGCATGCGGTCCTGCAGGGCCTGCTTGGACGGCGGCAGGATGAACACCGTCACCGTGCCCGGCACCAGCTGCCGGACCTGCTGGGCGCCCTGCCAGTCGATCTCCAGCAGGACGTCCTGGCCCGCGGCCAACTGCGGTTCCACCGACTGCCGCGCGGTGCCCTTCCAGTCGCCATGCACCCAGGCATGTTCGAAGAAATCGCCGGCGGCGATCATCCGCTCGAATTCCTCGGCGCTGACGAAATGGTAGTGCTCGCCGTTGATTTCACCCGGGCGCGTGGCCCGCGAGGTGAACGAGATCGACAGGGCGATCTGCGGGTCGCGCGCCAGCGTGGCGTTGACGATGCTGCTCTTGCCGGCCCCGGAGGGCGCGGCCACGATGTACAGGGTGCCGCGCGCAGGCGCACCGGCGGGCGTGGGCTGGCTGCTCATTCGATGTTCTGCACCTGTTCGCGGATCTGGTCGATCAGCACCTTCAGCTCGACGGCGGCATTGGAGGTACGGCTGTCCACCGACTTGGAGCCCAGCGTGTTGGCTTCGCGGTTGAATTCCTGCAGCAGGAAGTCCAGGCGGCGGCCCACCGGCTCGCGCTGGGTGAACACCCGGCGGATTTCGACGATGTGGCTGCCCAGGCGGTCCAGCTCTTCATCCACGTCCAGCTTCTGCAGCCACATCACCAGCTCCTGCTCGGCACGGCCCGGATCGACCGGGTGCGGCAGGTCGGCCAGGCGCGCGGCCAGCTTGGTGCGCTGGCCCTCGCGGATCAGCGGAATCAGCGTGGTGACCTCGGCAGCGATGCGCTCCACCCCGTCCACGCGTTCCTGGATGGCGGCGGCCAGCTTGTCGCCTTCACGCTCACGCGCGGCCACGAATCCGTCCAGGGTGGCATCCAGCAGGGCCAGCGCCTCGGCATGCAGCGCCGCGGCGTCCACCGCTTCGCCCTGCATCACGCCCGGCACCTGCAGCAGCTCGGTGAAGCTCACCTGCAGGCTGGGGAAGCCCGGCGCCAGACGGCGGGCCAGTTCGCCCAGCTGGGCCAGCAGCACGTCGTTGACCACCAGTGCACCGGTGACCTCCGGCGCGCGCAGGCGCATGACCAGGTCGATCTTGCCGCGGCTGCAGCGGGAAGCGACGCGCTCGCGCAGCTGCGGTTCCAACGCACGCAGCTCGTCGGGCAGGCGCACGCCCACCTCCAGGAACCGGTGGTTGACCGAGCGCAGCTCACAGGCCAGCGTGCCCCAGCGGGTGGCGCGCTCGCCGCCGGCATAGGCGGTCATGCTTCGAATCATGGTGGGTTTTCCGATGTTCCCAAAGGGGGAATGGTACCCTAGCGGTCTCATTCGAGCCTCCCTGCCTGCCCCCTCGGGGTGCGGGCATGGTCGCGTTCCCCCAGCTTCCACGGAACCCCAACGCATGTCCGACACCCGTCCCAGCGGCCGCCAGGCCGACCAGCTGCGCGAAGTGCGCATCGAGCGCGCCTTCACCCGTCACGCCGAGGGCTCGGTGCTGGTCAGCTTCGGTGAAACCCGCGTGCTGTGCACCGCCAGCGTGGAAAACCGCGTGCCCGGCTTCCTGCGTGGCAAGGGCGAAGGCTGGGTCACCGCCGAGTACGGCATGCTGCCGCGCTCCACCCACACCCGCAACGACCGCGAAGCGGCGCGCGGCAAGCAGGGCGGCCGCACGCTGGAAATCCAGCGCCTGATCGGCCGCACCCTGCGCGCCTGCATCGACCGCGGCGCTTTGGGCGAACGCACCATCACCCTGGACTGCGACGTCCTGCAGGCCGATGGCGGCACCCGTACCGCCGCCATCACCGGTGCCTACGTGGCGCTGGTGGACGCGGTGAACTTCCTGATCAAGCGCGGCGACATCAAGCGCAACCCGATCTTCGGCGCGGTGGCGGCGGTGTCGGTGGGCGTGTACCGCGGCACCCCGGTGCTCGACCTGGACTACGCCGAAGACAGTGACTGCGACACCGACATGAACGTGGTCATGAACGACGGCGGCGGTTTCATCGAACTGCAGGGCACCGCCGAAGGCCACGCGTTCCGCCGCGACGAGCTGGACGCGCTGCTGGTGCTGGCCGAGAAGGGCATCAAGGACCTGTTCGCGGCGCAGCAGGCCGCCCTGGCGTCTGCATGAACCGCCGCATCGCGCTGACCACCCTGGTGGTGGCCGACTACGACGAGGCCATTGCCTGGTACACCGGCATGCTCGGCTTCGCCCTGATCGACGACATCGACCAGGGCGACAAGCGCTGGGTGGTGGTCGGTCCGAGCGACGGCAGCGCAGCTGCCCTGCTGCTGGCGCGTGCCAGCAATGACGAGCAGCGCAGCCGGATCGGCAACCAGACCGGCGGCCGCGTCGGCTTCTTCCTGAACACCGACGATTTCTGGCGCGACCACGCCGCGATGACCGCGCGTGGCGTGGAATTTCTGGAGACCCCGCGCAACGAGGTGTACGCCACCGTGGCGGTGTTCCGCGACCTGTATGGCAACACCTGGGACCTGCTGGAGCCGAAATGAAGACACTGGTACTGGCCAGCGGCAACGCCGGCAAGCTGAAGGAACTGCAGGCCATGCTGGGCGACCTGCCGCTGCAGATCGTGGCGCAGGGCGAGCTGGGCGTCAGTGACGTGCCGGAAACCGGCCTGACCTTCGTCGAGAACGCGCTGATCAAGGCCCGCCACGCCAGTGCCGTCACCGGCCTGCCGGCGCTGGCCGACGATTCGGGCCTGATCGTGGACGCGCTGGACGGCGCGCCCGGTCTGTACAGCGCGCGCTACGCGGGCAGTCCGACCAACGATGCGGCCAACAACGCCAAGCTGCTCGACGCGCTGCGCGAGGTGCCGGCCGAGCGCCGCACCGCCCGCTTCTACGCGGTGATCGTGCTGCTGCGCCACGCCAACGACCCGCAGCCGCTGATCTGCGAAGGCAGCTGGGAAGGGATGATCCTGGACGAAACGCGCGGCAGCAACGGCTTCGGCTACAACCCGGTATTCCTGGACCCGACGCACGGCCTGACCGCGGCGGAAATGGACCCCGCGCAGAAGAATGCCATCAGCCATCGCGCGCTGGCCCTGCAGTTGCTCAAGCAGAAACTGCCCGCGTTGCTGTGATGCCACCCCTGATGATGTCTGGAGAGCCGGCCAGCGGCCGGCACTACCCGTGAATTCCATGTCTCAGCCACACGACCATTGCGACCACCTGCCCGGCGAACACTGCGCGGGCGACCACGACCACGCGCCGCGGCTGATTCCGCCGCCGCTGGCGCTGTACGTGCACCTGCCGTGGTGCGTGCGCAAATGCCCGTACTGCGATTTCAACTCGCATGCGGCCAAGGGTGAACTGCCGTTCGAGGCGTACATCGACGCCCTGATCCGCGATCTGGATCAGGACCTGCCGCTGGTCTGGGGCCGGGTGGTGAGCAGCGTGTTCTTCGGCGGTGGCACGCCCAGCCTGTTCCCGCCCGAGGCGATCGACCGCTTCCTGCAGGCGGCGTCGGCCCGGCTGCGCTTTGCGCCGAACCTGGAAGTGACCCTGGAAACCAATCCGGGCACCGCCGAACACGGCCGTTTCGACCGCTACCGCGCGGCCGGGGTGAACCGCATCAGCTTCGGCATCCAGACCTTCAACGACGAGGCGCTCAAGCGCCTGGGACGCATCCACGACAGTAGCGAAGCCGAGCGTGCGGTGAAGCTGGCCCAGGATGCGGGCTACGACAATTTCAACATCGACCTGATGTACGCGCTGCCGCAGCAGACGCTGGCCCAGGCCGAGCATGACCTGGAACGCGCGTTCGCGTTGCAGCCCACGCACATGTCCCACTACCAGCTCACGCTGGAGCCGAACACGGTGTTCTTCGCGCGGCCGCCGCAGGGCATCCCCGACGAGGATTCGGCGTGGGACATCCAGGAGCACTGCCAGGCGCTGCTGGCCGAGGCCGGCTACGCCCAGTACGAAGTGAGCGCCTACGCCAAGCCGGGCCGACAGAGCGCGCACAACCTGAACTACTGGCGCTTCGGCGACTACCTGGGCATCGGCGCGGGCGCGCACGGCAAGATCAGCAGCGGTGCCGAGCAGCACGTGCTGCGGCGTTGGAAGCACAAGCACCCGCAGACCTTCATGGACGCGGCGGGCACGGCAGCGGCGATCGGCGGCGATGACGTGATCGATGGCGAGCGCCTGCCGTTCGAGTACATGCTCAACCTGCTGCGTCTGCATGAAGGGTTCACGCTGAAGGACTTCGAATCGCGCACCGGTCTGGAGCGCGCGAGCATCGCCGTGCCCTTGCAGGCGGCGATCCAGCGCGGCTGGATGACCCTGGACGGCGAGCATGCCCGCCCCACCGAGCTGGGCCGGCGTTTCACCAACGACGTGGTCGAACTGTTCCTCCCCGCGTAGAGCCGACCGTTGGTCGGCTGCTGTTGGCGACATCCTGGCCGTGCGCGAAGAACAGCCGACCAACGGTCGGCTCTACGGCGGGGGCAATGCGTGGGGGTAGAGCCGACCGTTGGTCGGCTGCCGTTGGCGACATCCCGACCGTGCGCGAAGAGCAGCGCCGGGTGTCGGGGGATCCCTTCTGGCGGGGACACCGCGAAACCGTTAGATTCCTTACTCTCAGGGGAGCCGGAACCACAACGGATGTCTGCGTCCGCACCTTCATCGTCCCAGACCGACCCGGCCCGTTTCGCCCACGTGGCCGCGCCGCCGCGCGTGCGCCGCCTGCTGGCGTCGCTGCACGCGTTGGCCGCGCAGACCCTGGCCACCCCGCTGAAACTGACCATCGTCGAACTGGAGCGCGAGCTGTTCCGCGATGCCGAGCGCGCACGCAACAGCCAGATCCAGGCCGACATCTACGCCCAGACCCGGCGCCTGCACGAGGTCAACGCACAGTTCGCCCCGCTGTTCCTGGACGCACTGGGGGAGGCCCTGGCCCAGCTGCGCGAGCCGCGCGTGCGCCATGTGCCGACCCCGGCGGCCAGCACCCTCACCGCCAGTACCCTGACCCTGGTGGCCGACACCGACATCGACCGCGACATCGTGCTGGTGGAGATCATCCGCCGCGAGGCGCAACGGTCGGCCAGCGCCCTGCAACTGCTGGGGCAACGCTTCGCGGTGCTCGCCGCCGGCCCGGAGTTCGATGTCGAAGACCTGCCGTTCGGCCCGCACGTGCTGTGCCGGATCGTGCGGGAACTCGGCGAACGCTTCGAACTGGGGCTGGAAACCCAGCTGGCGCTCTACCGCGTGTTCGACCGCCAGTTGATCGACCGATTGGGCGAACTGCTGGAACGCGCCAACATCCTGCTCGGCCACGAAGGTGTCCTGCCCGGCCTGGTCTACACCCCCTACCTGGCGCGGTCGGCCACCACCCGGCGCATCGTCACCGGCGCCGAACGCAGCGGCCCGGCCCGTGAAGGCGGCAAGGTCAATCGCCCCCTGACCGGGTGGAGCGGATCGGCCAGCAACAGCGCGTGGGCGGCGATGACCAGCGAGGCAATGGGCGACCTGCCCGCCTCGCTGCGCTCCGGCCCGCCCGTGCCCGCCGGTGCGGAAAGTAACGCACCGGTTTCAGCAGCAGGCGCTGCGCCGCAGGATCTGTCGGCGCCCGCCATGTCTGCCCTGCACCAGCTGCTCGACGCCGCGCGCCAAGCCAGCGCCACGGGCCTTGCCGGGGCGACGGGCAGTGCTGGCGGTACCGCTGCAAGCAGCGGCGCGGCGGCTTGCGGCGCCGTGGAGTCGCCGGGTGTTCCAACGGCGGCCAGCCCCGCCTCCTCTGCCGGCCCGCCGGTTGCGGTGGCCAGCGAATCGGTCCATGCCACCCTGGCCAAACTGCAGGCGCAAAGCGCCGGTACCGGCACGGCCCGGCGCAGCATGGCCGACCTGCACAACGCGCTGCTGGCCCAGATGCGCGCCGACCATGGCGCGCAGGCCGCCTTGACCGTCAAGGACAGCGACACCTTCGACCTGCTGGACATGCTCTACGGGCAGATCCAGCGCGAAGTGCGCCCGGACGCGGTCGCCGCCGACCTGCTCGCGCGCCTGCAGGTCCCGGTGGCCCGGGCCGCCCTGTCCGACCCGGCGTTCTTCGTGCGCGACCAGCATCCCGCGCGGGAGCTGCTCAATGCGGTGGCCGAAGCAGGCGCCAACTGGCTGGGCGAAGACGACGTGGACCCGCAGCTGGTGCAGAAGCTGGGCCGCGCCGTGGACCAGGTGGTGGACGACTACCAGGGCGACGCGGCGGTGTTCGAGGCCGCCAACGAAGACATCCAGCAGCACTTCCGCGCACTGGCGCACAAGGCCGAACTGGCCGAGCGCCGCCATGTGGAAGCCGCGCGCGGCAAGGAACGCCTGGAGTCGGCCAAGCAGCAGGCCGGCGCCAGCATCGAACAGCTGTGCGCCCAATCCGAACCCCCGCGCTTCGTGCAGTCGCTGCTGAAGCAGGCGTGGTCGGACGTGCTCACCCTCACCCTGCTTCGGCATGGCGAAGGCTCCGAGCAATGGCAGCAGCGCGAGCAGGAAACCGCCCGGATTGCCGAGGTGACCTGCCAGCCGCCCGGCACCGCGCCGAGCGATGCCGACCTGGGCGGCCAGGTGGAAGCCGCGCTGCTGCAGGTGGGCTACCACCAGGACGAAGCGGCCGCGATCGCGCGGCGCCTGTCCTCCCCGGGCGGCGAAGATGAAGGCAGTTCGCGCACCGAGCTGACCGCCCGGATCCGTGCCCGCACCCGCCTGGGCGAACAGGGCGAGGGCCACGAGCCACGCAAGGTCGCGCCGCTGGCACGCAGCCTGGCCGAGGAAGACTGCTATCGCCAGCTGCGCACGCTGCCGTTCGGCACCTGGTTCGAATTCACCACCAACCAGCAGGGCGACCTGCGCCGCCAGCGGCTGTCGTGGTACAGCCTACTCACCGACAATGCGTTGTTCGTCAATCCGCGCGGGCAGAAGGTGGGGGAACACTCGCTGGATGCGCTGGCCCGCCTGATGGCGCATGGCCAGGTGCGCATCGTCAACGAGGACAAGAGCCGCCTGATCGACCGCGCCTGGCAGGCGACGCTGCGCACGCTGCGTTCGCTGGCCGGCCCTGGCCCTGCCGCAGAGACCGCTCCATGACCGCCGATACCGATACCCGCCGCGCGCCGCGCCGCCAGGTGGCCGAACTGGTGCCTGTCACCGACATGCTGGCCGAGGCAGTGGTGGGACGGCTCGGCAATATTTCCGAAACCGGCATGCTCATGCTGGCCTCGGCACCGATGCACGACGACGCGCTGTACCAGCTGCAGTTCGCCATTCCCGGCCCGAACGGCCAGCCCGTTGCCCTGGACGTGGGCGCGCACCAGCTGTGGAGCGAGCAGACCCATGCCCCCGGCCAGGCCTGGGTGGGCTTCCGTTTCATCACCCTCAGCCGCGAGCACCGCGAATTGCTGCGGGCGTGGATCGCGCAGGAAACTTCGGCGGTCTGAGTGCCGGTTCCGGCACAGCGCGACGGGCCTGATTGCGGCAGAATCATGGGCTGCACTCCGCACTGCCCAACGAGCCTCCGCGATGAACCAGCCTGACCTTGGCGCCCTGTACTCCCATCACGTCAGCGTGCTGCGCCAGCGTGCCGATGAAGCGCTGGCCCGCGGCGGTTTCGACCACCTGGTAATTCCCAGCGGCACCCAGCACTACCAGGCGTTCGACGACCGCGACTACCCCTACGCGGTGAACCCGAACTTCAAGGCGTGGCTGCCGCTGACCAAGCTGCCCAACAGCTGGCTGGTGTACACCCCCGGCCAGCGCCCGACGCTGATCTTCTTCCAGCCGTTCGACTACTGGCACGTGGTGCCCGATGCCCCCAACGGCTGGTGGGTGGAGCACTTCAACATCGAGATCATCCGCAGCGCCGAGCATGCCCTGGCGCTGCTGCCCCAGGACCCGGCGCGCTGCGCGATCCTGGGCGAGCCGCAGAGCGCCTTGGGTGCGTTCGTGCCGAACAACCCCGAGCCGGTGCTGCATTACCTGGACTGGCAGCGCGGCTACAAGACCCCGTATGAAATCGCACTGATGCGCCAGGCCCAGCGCCTGGGCGTGCGCGGTCATCGCGCCGCCGAGGCCGCGTTCCGCGCCGGCGCCAGCGAGTTCGAGATTCACATGGCCTACTGCAGTGCGGTGGGCCAGGACGCCAACGAACTGCCCTACGGCAACATCATCGGCCTCAACGAACATGCCGCCGTGCTGCACTACACCGACCTGGGCCGCAGCGCGCCGACGCCGTTGCGCAGCTTCCTGATCGATGCCGGTGCCAGCGCGTACGGGTATGCCAGCGACATCACCCGCACCTATGCCGCCGCCGGCCATGACGAGTTCCAGGCCATGATCGATGCGGTCGACGCGGCCCAGCAGCAGATGGCCGCCGGTGTGCGTGCCGGGGTGGACTACAAGCAGCTGCACGTGGACGCGCACTTGTCGTTGATGGGGATCCTGAAGGACTTCGGCGTGCTCAAGGTATCGCCCGAAGCAGCCCTGGCCACCGGCGTCAGCGCGGCGTTCTTCCCGCACGGCCTGGGCCACCTGATCGGCCTGCAGGTCCACGACGTGGCCGGTTTCGCCGCCAGCGACTGCGGCGGCCGCATCGAACGTCCGCAGGGCCATCCGTACCTGCGCCTGACCCGTGTGCTGGAGCCGGGCATGGTGGTGACCATCGAACCGGGCGTGTACTTCATCGACATGCTGCTGGACGAAGTGAAGCAGGCCGGTAACGGTGACAGCATCGACTGGAGCCGCGTCGACTTCTTCCGCCCCTACGGCGGCATCCGCATCGAAGACGAAGTGCTGTGCACCGACGGCGATGCCGACAACCTGACCCGCCCGGCGTTCGCCGCGGCCGATTGACGGCAGCCGGCCCGTAGAGCCGGGCTCTGCCCGGCTGCACGCGATGCCGGCCAGCGGCCGGCACTACCGGTGTCCCGGCCGCTCGTAGAGCCGGGCTCTGCCCGGCTGCACGCCACGCGATGCCGGCCAGCGGCCGGCACTACCGGTGTCCCGGCCGCCCGTAGAGCCGGGCTCTGCCCGGCTGCGTGCAATGCCCACCCACGGCCGGCGATACCGGTGTCCCGGCCGCCCGTAGAGCCGGGCTCTGCCCGGCTGCACGCAATGCCGGCCAGCGGCCGGCACTACCGGTGGTCCGGCAGCGCGCTCAGCCGGGCAGAGCCCGGCTCTACGGGTGTCAGCGCGCCGCCATTTCCTCTTCGATCTCATCGGCGCTGCGCGCCAGCGCCGCGGTCAGCACCTGGTGCCCGTCCTCGGTGATCAGCACGTCATCCTCGGTGCGGATGCCGATGCCGCGCCAGCGCGCTTCCACGCTGCGGTCATCTGCCGAGACATACAGGCCCGGTTCGATGGTGAACACCATGCCCGGTTCCAGCATGCGCGAGTCGCCGGCCAGCCGGTAATCGCCCACGTCGTGCACGTCCAGCCCCAGCCAGTGCCCGGTCTTGTGCCGGTAGAAGCGCTGGTAATGGCCTTCGGCGATGTTCTCTTCCGCACTGCCCTTCAGCAGCCCCAGGTGCAGCAGGCCTTCGGTGAGGGTCTGCACGGCCGCCAGGTGCCCGGCTTCATACGCGTTGCCCGGCTTGGCCTGCGCCAACGCTGCCGCCTGCGCCGCGCCGACCAGGTCGTGCAGCGCGCGCTGTTCGGCACTGAAGCGCCCGTTCACCGGGAAGGTGCGGGTGATGTCGCTGGCGTAGCCGCGGTACTCGGCGCCTGCATCGATCAGCACCAGCTCGCCATCGCGCGATCGCGCGTTGTTGTCGCGGTAGTGCAGGATGCAGCCGTTGGAGCCGGCCCCGACAATGCTGGAGTATGCCGCGCACGCATCATTTGCCCGGAACTCGCGCTCCAGGTCGGCCTGCAGTTCGTACTCGTGGATGCCCGGGCGCGCCACCCGCATTGCTACCCGGTGGGCCTGCACGCTGATATCGGCGGCGCGCTGCATCAGCGCGATCTCGGCGCTGGACTTGAACAGCCGCTGTTCGTGCAGCAGGTGGCCCAGCTCCAGGAATTCATGCGGCGGCTGCGCGCCATGCCGCACCTGCGAGCGCACCCGGTTGACCCAGCCGATCAGCTTGAGGTCGAACTCCGCGTCGCGGCCGAAGTGGTAGTACACCCGCGAGCGCCCCTCCAGCAGACCCGGCAGGATGTCGTCGAGGTCGTCGATGGGATACGCATCGTCCATCCCATACTGCGACACCGCGCCTTCCTGCCCGGCGCGCGCGCCGTCCCAGGCTTCGCGGTCGGCGTCGCGCTCACGGCAGAACAGGATCACCTCGCCGTGGCGCCGGCCGGGGATCAGCACCAGCACCGCGTCCGGCTCCGGGAAGCCGCTCAGGTACCAGAAGTCCGAGTCCTGGCGGAACGGGAAATGCGTATCCAGACTGCGCACCCGCTCGGCCGCGGCCGGCAGCACCAGGATCGCGTCGTCGCCGGCCATTTCCATCAACTGCTGGCGGCGGCGGGTGTACTCGGCGGCGGAGATGCCGGTCAGCTGCCGGATATCCATCTCAGTTCAGACGCTGCCGGTGGCGCGCGGCCATCACGCAGTCGCCGTGCAGCAGCAGCACCGCCACGCGGATGAACTCTTCGATCTCGGCCAGCGCGTCTTCGTCATCATCGTTGCCGCTTTCGAAGTCTTCGCTGGAGGCCTGGGCCAGCTTGGCCAGGTCGTTCAGGGCTTCTTCGCCCTCTTCGGACAGCGTCGGGCGACGGCCACCGGAGCCCAGCCCGAAGCCGCCCAGGAAGGCGCGCGCCCAGGTGAACAGCGCATCGGCCTGCGCGGCGGTGTCGCTGGCGTCGCTGAGCAGCAGCTCGAACGCAAAGTCGCGGTCTTCCAGCTGCGCCACGCTGGCCTGCAGCAGCTGCGACAGCGGATCGTCCTCGGCCGGCAGCGGCAGGTTGTCATCGGCCAGCACCCGCGCCGGCCATTCGCGCACCGGCGCACCGCCGGCAGACAGCCAGCCGCACAGCCCGCCATGCAGTTCGGCGGCATTGGCGCCCAGGCCCAACGCCTGGCTGGCCTTGTTTACGTCATCGACACTCGGAAGTTCGGTCATCTTGGGGCTCGATCGGAAAAAGGCGCCGGGGCCGCCGGGGGCGGCGCTCTGGCAGCCTCACAGTGTAGCAATCCGCCCGTGGCCGTCGGGTTGCCATCGCGTTCCCGGGCAGGCGCTGCGGGGGTAACCCGACCCCTGCTGAAGCCCCCGTCATTATTCGCTTGACCGGCTCCACCGCCCTTGCCTATCGTGCCGGGCATGGAACCTTCCGACGCCATCACCCAATTGCAGGCCTTCGCCGCCCGGGTGGAGGCGTTGCTGGAACGCAACCAGCGCCTGGCCGAGGAGAACCGCAGCCTGCGCCATCAGCAGGAGCAACTGGTGGCCGAGCGCTCCCAGCTGCTGGCCAAGAACGAACAGGCCCGCTCCCGGGTCGAAGCGATGATCACCCGCCTCAAGTCCCTGGAGCAGCACACATGAGCCAGACCGAACCGGTCAGTGTCCGCATCCTGGACCGTGAATACACGGTGGGCGTGGGCCCGGAAGAGAAAGAAATCCTCACCGCAGCGGCCCGCCTGCTGGATGCGAAGATGCGCGAGATCCGCGGCAGCAACCGCATGGCCGCCGTGGACCGGGTGGCCGTGCTGGCCGCCTTGAATCTGGCCCATGAACTGCAGCAGCTGCGCGATGAACACGCCCGCCAGGGCGTGGCACTGCAGCAGACCCTGGCCGATTTGAACCGGCGGCTGGACCGGGCGATCGACGGGGCGTGAGCCGTTGACCGGTAGAGCCGACCGTTGGTCGGCGCCACCCGAATGCTTGTGCAGCCGACCAACGGTCGGCTCTACCGATGTTCCACGCCATGTTCCATTCAACAAGGCCATCGCATGGCCTTCATCGATCTGAATTCAGGTGCAATCCGACCGACGAACGGCCTATCCCTCGGCGCGCGCTTGGCTATAATGGCGACGCGTTCTCTGCTGTGAACGACGGCGTGTGCAAACATTCGCCTTGTCCCTTAATTACGACCACGGGTGCGCGACGGCGCCGGGAGTGCAAGTCCGCCTTGTAGCGGGAAGCCCGAAGGAACCCCAGCGTACCCACTTGAACCCCGGGTTCAAGGTCGTTTCGCACGCATCGTCACCGCGGAGAATGCAGTATTCCTGCAAGAGCGACGCCCCTACCGGGACGTCGCTCTTGTTTTATCCGCGCCCGCACCACGCCCCGGACCCAGGCATGACCGACCCGCGCTCCGCACTGCGCCAGCAGCTGCGCCAACGCCGCCGAGACATCCCCGCCGCGCAGCGCCTGGCCGCCGCCGAACATCTGGCCGATCGCCTGCTCCAGCTCCCCTTCGCCCCTGCGCACGGCTTCGTTGCCGGGTACTGGGCGATGGATGGCGAAATCGCCCTGCACCGCTGGCAGATGCAGCTGCCCGACGCGCTGCAGTACTGCCTGCCGATCCTCGCCGGCGACACGCTGCGCTTCGCGCCCTGGCGACCCGGCCAGCCACTGACCGCCAACCGCTACGGCATTCCCGAACCGGACATCGCACTGGAGGCCACCCTGGCACCGGAGCAGATGACACTGGTGGTGGCGCCCCTGGTCGGTTTCGACGCGCAGGGCCGGCGCCTGGGCATGGGAGGCGGCTGGTATGATCGCAGCTTCGCGTTCCGCCACCAGCGCCCCGCACCGCCGTGGCTGGTGGGGGTCGGCTTCTCGGTGCAGCAGGTCGATGACCTGCCGGTACAGCCCTGGGATGTCGCGGTGGATGCGATCTGCACCGACATCTCCACCCTCGTCTGCGTACCGGCCAACGGTCGGCACCTACCGTAATCAAAGACTCCGCATGACCGCACGCAAGCGCTACTGGCTGATGAAGTCCGAACCGGACGCCTTTTCCATCGACGATCTGCAGCGCGTGGGCCGCGAGCCCTGGAACGGCGTGCGCAACTACCAGGCGCGCAACTTCATGCGCGACGGCATGAAGGTCGGCGACGGGGTGCTGTTCTACCACTCCAATACCAAGGTGCCCGGCATCGTCGGCATTGCCACGGTGGCCAGCGAGGCCTACCCGGACGACACCCAGTTCAACCCCAAATCCGACTACTACGACCTCAAGGCCACCCGCGAAGAACCGCGCTGGATGCTGGTGGACGTGGCCTTCGAGCGCAAACTGCGCGACACCATTTCGCTGGACGAGATCAAGCTGCACGCCGATGCGCTGGGCGAAGGTTTTCCGCTGACCGCGCGCGGCAACCGCCTGTCGATCCTTCCGGTGACCGCCGCGCAGTGGAAGCTGCTGCTGTCGCTTGAAAAACACTGATTCCCCTTTTCCCTCATAGAGTTGCCCGCCATGTCCGAAGCCAAGCGCCTGGCTGCTGAAAAAGCCCTGGAATACGTCGAAGACGGCATGATCGTCGGGGTCGGCACCGGGTCCACCGTTGCCTACTTCATCGACGGCCTGGCCCGCATCAAGCACCGCATCAAGGGCACCGTGTCCAGCTCCGAGCAGAGCACCGCCCAGCTGAAGTCGCACGGCATCGAGGTGATGGAGCTCAACCACACCGGCAACCTGTCGCTGTACGTGGACGGCGCCGACGAGTGCGACGGCAACAAGTGCCTGATCAAGGGCGGCGGCGCCGCGCTGACCCGCGAGAAGATCATCGCCGAGGCCAGCGAGCGCTTCGTGTGCATCATCGACCCGAGCAAGCAGGTGCCCGTGCTGGGGCGTTTCCCGTTGCCGGTGGAAGTGATCCCGATGGCCCGCAGCCTGATCGCGCGCCGCATCCTGGACATGACCGGCGGCCAGCCGGCCTGGCGCGAAGGCGTGGTCACCGACAACGGCAACGTGATCCTGGACATCCACCACCTGCAGATCACCGACCCGGTCAAGCTTGAGCGCGAGCTCAACCAGCTGCCCGGCGTGGTGAGCGTGGGCCTGTTCGCGCGGCGCCCGGCCGACGTGGTCATCGTCGGCGGCGAGCCGCCCCGCGTATTCTGATTCCGCGGCCGGCCCACGATGGCCGGCCTTCTTCCTGCCGAGGTAGACCCCGATGTCGCTGATCCGCCTGTTGCCGCTGCTGCTCCTGATGACCCTGACCGGCTGCGCCAGCAGCGGCACCCGCCACTGGGTGGAACTGAGCGGTGCCCGCTACCAGGTGGAACTGGCCCGCGATGACGCCAGCCGCGCGCGCGGGCTGATGTTCCGCGACCAGATGGATGCCGACCATGGCATGTTGTTCCTGCACGAGCGCGAGGAACTGCAGGCGTACTGGATGAAGAACACCAAGATCGCGCTGGACATCCTGTACTTCGACGAACAGCGCCGGCTGGTCAGCCAGCAGCGCGATGTGCCGCCGTGCTCGGCCGGCGACCGTTGCCCGCCCTACCCCAGCAGCGGCCCGGCCCGTTACGTGCTGGAGCTCAATGCCGGCCAGGCCGAAAAGCTGGGCTTGAAGGACGGCACCGAGATCACCTTCGGCCCCGGCATCGCCGACCGCTGACACCGCGTCCCCGCCCGGGGTAGAGCCGACCGTTGGTCGGCCGCCCCTGGCCCTCCTCAACGTTTCCGCTCAGCCGATCAACGGTCGGCTCTACCGGCGGGCGTGATCCGGCGCTGAAGCCCTTGAAACCGGCTGCGTTTGTCGCCAGTCTGTAGCCATGCAGGGGCAGATCACATTGCCGACGTGGGATTCACTGGCCGAGCTGGATGACGAGGCCCTGCCGCTGTTGCCCACAGCACTGCTGATCGCCCGCGACGAATACCCCGACCTGGACCCCACCGTGTACGACGCGGTGGTGCAGGCCCATGCCGACCACCTGCGTACCGAGGTGGACACCATCGAGCACTGGCCGCTGA
Source organism: Stenotrophomonas rhizophila (assembly GCF_000661955.1). Taxonomy (NCBI): domain Bacteria; kingdom Pseudomonadati; phylum Pseudomonadota; class Gammaproteobacteria; order Lysobacterales; family Lysobacteraceae; genus Stenotrophomonas; species Stenotrophomonas rhizophila. The sequence continues at coordinate 910,692 of NZ_CP007597.1, read as the reverse complement.
AGATCGCCGCCGTGAACCGCCACCTGTTCGACGAACTGGGCTACGGCGGCGACCACGGCGAGTACTACGACCCGCGCAACAGCTACCTCAACCAGGTGTTCGAACGCCGCCTGGGCAATCCGATCTCGCTGGCCCTGGTGCAGATGGAAGTCGCGCGCCGGCTGGGCATTCCGCTGGACGGGGTGTCCTTCCCGGGGCACTTCCTGGTGCGTCTGCCGGTGGACGACGGGGTGCTGGTGATGGACCCCTACAACGGCGGCCGCCCGCTGGACGTGGAAGAACTGCGCGAGCGCGCCCGCTCGCACCTGGGCGGCGAAACCCCGGACGACCACGTGCTGGCGCAGATCCTGGATGCCGCCCCGGCACGCGCGATCCTGATGCGCATGCTGCGCAACCTGCACGGCGTGTATGTGGAGCGCGGCGAATGGGACCGCGCCGCGCGCAGTGCCGACCGCCTGCTCAAGCTGGCGCCCGAACAGGACGATGCGCTGCGTGACCGCGGCTTGGCGTACCTGAACCTGGATTACGAGGCCGGGGCGCGCCATGACCTGGCGCTGTACCTGCAACGCAACCGCCAGGCCACCGATGCGCAATGGGTGCGCGAGAAGCTGGTGGAACTGGGCGGACGGGCGCCGCGGTTGCATTGACGAAGGGGCGTATCGACCAACGGTCGATACCCGCCGGTCAATCGACCTCGACCATCTCGAAATCGTCCTTGGTCACGCCGCAATCGGGGCAGGTCCAGGTGTCGGGAATGTCTTCCCAGCGCGTGCCCGGCGCAATGCCTTCTTCCGGCAGGCCGTCTTCTTCCCTGTACAGAAAGCCGCAGACAACGCACATCCAGGTGCGGAAAGTGGTGGCGGTGGCATCGGTCATTGGATAATCACGGCTGGACAAAAACGGGCGACCGCCATTGTCCCACTCCCGTCGTGCTACCGGTAGCCACCGATGAATTCTGCTTCAGTCTCCCCCGTGCGCCCACGCGGCGTCTACCTGATCACCCCCGACGAGGCCGACACCGCCCGCCTGCTGGCGCGTACCGCGCCGCTGCTGGCCGCCGGCGCGACCTGGCTGCAGTACCGCAACAAGACCGCCGCGGCCGCCCTGCACCTGCAGCAGGCCACCGCGCTGCAGGCACTGTGCGCCCAGCACGGGGTGCCGTTGATCATCAATGACGACCCGGCACTGGCCCAGGCCGTGGGCGCCGCCGGCGTGCACCTGGGCGGCACCGACGGCGACATCGGCGCCGCGCGTGCCCTGCTGGGCCCCGACGCCATCATCGGCGCGTCCTGCTACGACCAGCTGGCCAATGCCGAACGTGCCGTGGCCGAGGGCGCCAGCTACGTGGCGTTCGGCGCGTTCTTCCCCACCACCACCAAGGTCACCTCCAGCCGTGCCACGCCGGACCTGCTGCGGCAAAGCGCCGCACTGGGCGTACCGCGGGTGGCGATCGGCGGGCTCAGCCCGGACAATGTGGGTCCCATCATCGCGGCCGGTGCCGACCTGGTGGCCGTGGTCAGCGGCATTTTTGCCGCCCCCGATCCGGTCGCCACCCAGCGCGCTTTCCTCGCCCAGTTTCCGTAAGACCCAGGACACCCCATGAACCACGACCAGTCCCACGCCCTGTTCACCCGCGCCCAGAAGCTGCTGCCGGGCGGTGTCAACTCGCCGGTGCGCGCGTTCAAGTCGGTCGGCGGCGAGCCGTTCTTCGTGCAGCGCGCCGATGGCCCGTACCTGTACGACGTGGATGGCAACCGCTACATCGACTACGTGGGGTCGTGGGGCCCGATGATCGTCGGCCACAACCACCCGGCCGTGCGCCAGGCGGTCAAGCATGCGATCAACAACGGCCTGTCGTTCGGCGCGCCGTGCGAGGCCGAAGTGGTGATGGCCGAAACCCTCACCCGGCTGATCCCGTCGTGCCAGATGGTACGCATGGTCAACTCCGGCACCGAAGCCACGCTGTCGGCGATCCGGCTGGCGCGCGGGGCCACCGGGCGCAATCGCATCGTCAAGTTCGAAGGCTGCTACCACGGCCACGGCGACTCGTTCCTGGTGAAGGCCGGCAGCGGCATGCTGACCCTGGGCGTGCCCACCTCGCCGGGCGTGCCGGCCGGCCTGAGCGAACTCACCCTCACCCTGCCCTACAACGATTTCGACGCGGCCACCGCGCTGTTCGCCGAACAGGGCGAGCACATCGCCGGGCTGATCATCGAGCCGGTGGTGGGCAACGCCAACTGCATTCCGCCGCGCGACGGCTACCTGCAGCACCTGCGCGCCCTGTGCACCCAGTACGGCGCGCTGTTGATCTTCGATGAGGTGATGACCGGGTTCCGCGTCGCCCTCGGCGGTGCGCAGGCCCACTACGGCATCACCCCGGACCTGACCACCTTCGGCAAGATCATCGGCGGCGGCATGCCGGTGGGTGCCTACGGCGGCCGTGCCGACCTGATGTCGCAGATCGCCCCGGCCGGCCCGATCTACCAGGCCGGCACGCTCAGCGGCAACCCGGTGGCGATGGCCGCCGGCCTTGCGATGCTGGAACTGGTGCAGGAACCGGGCTTCCATGACCGCCTCAGCGCGGCCAGCGCGCGCCTGTGCGCCGGGCTGGAAGCGGCGGCGGCCGAGGCCGGCGTGCCCGTGACCACTACCCAGGTGGGCGGCATGTTCGGGCTGTTCTTCACCGACCAGAAGGTGGACACCTACGCCCAGGCCACCGCCTGTGACATTACTGCGTTCAACACCTTCTTCCACGCGATGCTGGAGCGCGGCGTGTTCCTGGCCCCGTCGGCGTACGAGGCCGGCTTCATGTCCAGCGCGCACGACGACAGCGTGATCGACGCGACCATCGACGCCGCCCGCGAGGCGTTCAAGGTCGTCAAAGGCTGATCGGGTACCGGACGACGGCCGGGACGACGGATCGGCCCCGGTCAAGGGCGGGGGCGACGGATCGGCCCCGGTCCATGGCCTTCGGCGATGCAGGAGGGAACCGGGGGCGTTCGGCGATGCGCCTCGCTGGCAGGGTCGCATCCCGATCGACCGCCGTTGGTCTGCGCAACGTTCGGTGAGGGCATGCCCCCAAAGCGAAGATCGCTTCGGCACAGGTGATGCGTTCGCCGCACCCACACGCATCAACGGCAGTCGTTTGGGAACCGACCCTACCAAGGCGCGTGCCTTCCATCATCGCGGAGCCGCCAACGGTTCTCATGATGCCGAGGGCATTCGGCGATGTGCCTCGCTGGCAGGGTCGCATCCCGATCGACCGCCGTTGGTCTGCGCAACGTTCGGTGAGGGCATGACCCCAAAGCGAAGATCGCTTCGGCACAGGAGATGCGTTCGCCGCACCCACACGCATCATCGGCAGTCGTTTGGGAACCGACCCTACCAGGCGCGTGCCCTCCATCATCGCGGAGCCACCAACGGTTTTCATGATGCCGAGAGCGTTCGGCGATGCGCCTCGCTGGTAGGGTCGCATCCCGATCGACCGCCGTTGGTCTGCGCAACGTTCGTTGAGGGCATGACCCCGGAGCGCAGATCGCTTCGGCACAGGTCATGCGTTCGCCGCACCCACACGCATCATCGGCAGTCGTTTGGGAACCGACCCTACCAAGGCGCGTGCCGTCGCCGCACCGATGACGTTCTTACCCGAAGACCAGCTTGCCCTTCATCATCGCGAAGTGCCCCGGGAACGAGCAGAAGAACGTGTAATCGCCCCCCTTGGCCAGCTTCGCGGTCGAGAAGGTCACGCTGGTGGTCTGCCCACCGCCGATCACTGCGGTATGCGCCAGCACGCGCGCATCGCCCTTGGGCAAATAGCTGTCGGCCAGGCTCGTGCGCATGCCAGCCATCGCCACCGGCTGATAATCGGGGGTCCGCGTGAGCACCCAGTTGTGCCCCATCGCCGTGGCGGCCAGCTTGCCCGTGTGGCGCAGGGTCAGCTTCACCTGGCTGCAGTCTGCGCCGACCTTGATCTCCTTCTGGCTGAAGCTCATCTGGTCGGTGCTGTCGATGCTGACCGCACACACGCGGGCATGGGCAGCCGGGGCCAGCATCAGGCCGGCGAGCAACACGGGAACAAGCAGTTTCACGGCAATCTCCATCGAACAGTCCACGCGATTCTAGAGTCCGTGCCCACGCCCGGCCTGCGACGCGATGTCGCAGCGCGTGCCCCGGGTGGGGTACGGTCAGCAGTGGACCTGGACGAGAGTGCGCGATGGCCGTTGCCGTGGAGTGCCTGCTGCTGGATTTCGATGGCGTTCTGGTGCGCCATGCGCGCCACCTGCGCGTGCGTCACCTGGCGGCCAGCACCGGCTGCAGCGTCGCGCAGGTGCAGGCGGCCTTGTTCGACAGCGGCCTGGAGCAGCAGCACGACGCCGGCCTGGACAGCACGCTGTATCTGCAGCAGGTGAGCGCTGCGTTGGGCAGCACGCTGAGCATTGCGCAGTGGCAGGCGGCGCGCATCGCCGCCTCCCTGCCGCAGGCCGGGGTGATCGAACGCATCGAGCAGGTCGCCCGCCGCCTGCCGATTGCGATCCTGACCAACAACGGCGCGCTGATGGCCGACACCATCCCGCGCATCCTGCCTACCCTGGCCACGGCGTTGCACGGGCGCATCCTGTGCAGCGGTGCGCTGGGCGGACGCAAACCGGACCCGGCCGTCTTCGTGCAGGCGGTGGAACTGCTGGGCGCACGTGCCGGGCGCACGCTGTTCATCGATGACCTGTTCACCAACGTGCGCGGTGCACGTCAGGCGGGATTGCAGGCGGAAACGGCGACCGACAGCCGCAGCATCGGCAAGGTGTTGAAGCGGTACGCCATGGTGTAGAGCCGACCGTTGGTCGGCTGCATTGGCCCCAGAGCAACCGCAGCCGACCAACGGTCGGCTCTACCGGGAGGCGATGAAGGATTGCACCGCCGCGCGCAGGCGCTTGAGGCCCTCGGCCACTTCCTCGTCGGTGATGTTCAATGACGGCACGAAGCGCAGCACGTCCGGCCCAGCCTGCAGGGTCAGCAGGCCGTGCTCGGCGGCGTGGTCCAGGATGGCACCGGCCTGGCCGGCGAAATCCTTGTCCAGCACCGCGCCCAGCATCAGGCCGCGGCCGCGCACCTGGCTGAACACCTTGAACTCATCATTGATCCGGCCCAGGCCATCGCGCAGCGCCTGCGACTGGCGGCCCACGTTGTGCCCGATCTCCGGCGAGGACAGCTTGCGCAGCGCCACGCGCGCCACCGCCGCCGCCAGCGGATTGCCGCCGAAGGTGGTGCCGTGCGCGCCGAACTGCATCACCTCGGCCACCTTCGGCCCGGCCAGCATCGCGCCAATCGGGAAACCGCCGCCCAAGGCCTTGGCCAGGGTCACGATGTCCGGTTTGATGCCTTCCTGCCAATGCGCGAACAGGGTGCCGGTGCGGCCCATGCCTACCTGGATTTCATCGAGCACCAGCAGGGCGTCGTGCTGGTCGCACAGCTCGCGGATGCGCTGCAGGAAGCCCGGCTTGGCCGGCATCACCCCGCCCTCGCCCTGGATCGGCTCGAGCATCACCGCCGCCACGTCGCCGGCGGCCATCGCGGTTTCCAGCTGCACCTCGTCGTTGAAATCGACGTAGCGGAAGCCGCCGGGCAGCGGCTCGTAGCCTTCCTGGTACTTGGGCTGGGCGGTGGCGGTGACCGCGGCCAGGGTGCGGCCGTGGAAGCTGCCGCGGAAGGTCACGATCACCCGCTGGTGGGCCGGGCGGCCCTTCGAGGACGCCCACTTGCGCACCAGCTTGATCGCCACTTCATTGGCTTCGGCGCCGGAATTGCACAGGAACACACGCTCGGCGAAGCGCGAGCTGGTGACCAGCTCCTCGGCCAGGCGCAGCGGCGGTTCGCTGTAGAACACGTTGCTGGTGTGCCACAGCTTGCCGGCCTGCTCGATCAGCGCGGCGGTCAGGTCCGGGTCGTTGTGGCCCAGCCCGCACACGGCGATGCCGGCGGCCAGGTCGATGAATTCACGCCCCTGGGTGTCCCACACGCGCGCACCCTGGCCGCGCTCAAGCACCACCTGGCGCGGTTTGTACACCGGCAGGTAGTAATGCGACAGGGACAACAGCGGATCGGTGGCAGCGGCGGTCATGGCGGTCAGGGGGTTGCGGGAAAGTCCCATTCTCGCGCTTCCGGCCGGTGAGGCACAATGCGGCGCATGCGACCGCTCACCGCCCCCCAGCTCAACCCCGCCACCGAGACCGGCTGGCGCCGGACCTGGTTCGAGATCATCTACCGCCACGACACCCGCCCGTCGCGCAATTTCGACCTGCTGCTGGTGTACGCCATCATCGCCAGCGTGCTGGTGGTGATGTTCGACAGCGTGCAGCGCTTCCACATCGCCCATGCCGACTGGCTGTACGTGCTGGAATGGGGCTTCACGATCCTGTTCACCGCCGAGTACCTGCTGCGGCTGGTGGTGGTCAAACGGCCCCTGCGCTACGCGTTCAGCATCTGGGGCATCATCGACCTGGCCTCGATCCTGCCCACCTACCTGTCCCTGTTCATCCCCGGCGCGCAGAGCCTGCTGGTGGTGCGCGCCCTGCGCATCCTGCGGGTGTTCCGCATCCTCAAGCTGACCCGTTACATCGAAGAAAGCGGCGTGCTGATGGAATCGCTGTGGCGCAGCCGGCGCAAGGTGCTGCTGTTCCTGTTCACGGTGGTCACCATCACGATCATCGCCGGCACCCTGATGTACGTGATCGAGGGGCCGAACCACGGGTTCACCAGCATCCCCAGCAGCATGTACTGGGCGGTGGTGACCATGGCCACGGTAGGGTTCGGCGACATCGTGCCGCAGACCGTGCTGGGCCGCTTCGTCACCTCGGTGCTGATCCTGATCGGCTACAGCATCATTGCCGTGCCCACTGGCATCTACACCGCCGAACTGGCCAGCACCATGCGCGAGGCCGACCTGGCGGCGCGGCGCGATGCGCGTGGCTGCCCGCACTGCGGGTTGGAAGGCCACGAACCGGACGCCCGGCATTGCCGCCGGTGCGGCGACACCTTGCCCGATATCTTCAACCAGTGACCGCGATCCACCCCGGCGCGCGGCACGCACCGGGGTGGATCGCCATGCCGTTTACTGGCGGTTGCTCTGGAACACCAGGCTGTTGTACTCGTTCAACAGGCGCCCGGCCGAGCCCTGCGGGGCATGCGACGGCGAATCCAGCATGCGCTGCTCGAAGTCGGTGTACGGGGTCTTGTCGACCACGCGCTTGATGCGCTCCTTGCCCTCGCGACGGAAATTCTCCGCGGCGGTCTCGAAGCTGTTCCAGTCCATCTTGCCCGGCTCCTGGTCGGCCACCTTGGCGTGCGCTTCGTCGGCGATGGTATTGAAGGCATCCAGTCGGGCACGCCCCTGCACCACGTCGAAGTCATCCTCGGCCATCAGGTCCATCAGCGACTTGGCCTCCATCATGATGGCCAGGCGGTAATACGTGCGGGTGCGGCCTTCCTGCTTCTCCAGCGCCTGCAGCTGCGCCTGCTGGGCGCGGTCGTTCTCGGCCTCCAGCGCGGTGCTGAACACACCGCTGGCCTGCACGAACGCGGCCAGCGCCTCCATCAGCGGCGCATGCATCGCCTTGCCGCGCGCGTAGCCGTCGTCTTCGAAGTCTTCGCGCTTGTAGTAGTCGTACGCCGCATGGGTAAGCGGCTGCAGGGTGTGCAGGCTGTCCAGGTAGGCCTTGGCCGCCTTGTCCAGCTCCGGCAGTGCCGGCGCGGCGGCGATCGCCGTGGGAATGGCCGCATCGCAGGTCTTGAGGTCGTTGGCGTCCAGGTCCGGCGGGCCGATCGGGCGCTCTTCGCGACCGGTCGGGCCGGCCTTGGGGTCCTTCATCCAGCTGGTGTAGTACCCAATGCCTTGGTGGATGCCCGAATCGACATCGTTGTAGCAGTCGATGTAGCTGTTGAGCTTGCCGGTCAGCGCCTGCTCGGCCTCTTCGGCCTGGGCGTCGGCCTTGCTGGCCGGGGCGGCGGCCTCCTTGGCAGGCTCGGCGGACTTGTTGCCGCAGGCGGCCAGCGCCAGGGTGATCGACACGGCCAGTACCGCCGTGGAAAGAACGTGCTTCATCAAACGTCTCCGTGTTGTAAACGATTCCAGAGACGTAGTTTACCAACCCGGACCGCACAGGTCTGCGGTCCGGGTTGGCGGTGCGTGCAACGCCGTCGCGCGGGAGCGCTTCACGTTACCGGCATCCTGCCGATGCGGCCCTCAGCGCGCGCCGCTGAACCGCGCCATCCGGTTGGCCATGTCCACCAGATCGTTGTAGCTGGCCATCACCGCTTCGGCCGACCCCTGCGGCAGGCTCGCGCGCCCACCGCCCTGCAGCAGCATCTGCTCGCTGCGGGTGAGCGGCGTGTTGGCCTGCACGCGTTCGATGCGGCGGCCGGCATCACGGGCCAGTGCATCGGCCGAACGCTCTACGTGACCCCACATCGCATCGCCCTGCCCGACCTTGTCGTTCTGCGCCTGCTGCAACAGCGCCTGGAATGCAGCCAGCTCGGTGCGCGCCAGCGCCAGGTCCGGTGCATCAGCGCTGAGCAGCTGGGTCAGCCGCTTGCCATCGCCCACGATCCTGAGCTGGTAATACGCCAGCGAGCGGCCTTCGTCGGCTTCGATCTCCTTGAGCTGCGTCGCACGTCGTTCGTCCTCGCGCTTCTCCAGCGCGGCATCCAGTGCGGTGCCGGCGGCGAAGAACGCCGCGTAGGCCTGCATCAGCGGCGCATGCTGGCTGCGCATGCCGGCATGGTCATCGCGGAGGTAGTCTTCGCGGCTGTAGTAACGGTCGGCCTGCTCGATCAGCGCGTACAGCTCGACAAAGGTCTTCTGATACGCGCGTGCCGCCGGGTCCAGGTCCGGCTCGGCCGGGGTCATGGCCAGTGCCGCCACCATCGGGGCGTTGCACGCATCCACGCGATGGGACAGCACCGTGCCGGGGCCGCGCACCTGCGTTTCCTTGCCAGTGGGGCCGGCGTCGGCGTCCTTCATCCAGCCGGTGTACTGCTGGAAGCCCTGATGGATCGGCTCCTCCACTGCGTTGAAGCAGTTGATGTAGGCATTCACTTTTTCCACGCCCTGCGCATCGGCGGCGGTGGAGGCGCCTTTGCTGCAGGCGCCGAGCAGGCCGGCCACGGCGATGGCCGCGGCGAGGGAGAGACGGGAAACACACTGGGACATGGCAGGGATCTGAAACACGGGGGGTGCGCACCTTAGCAGCTGCGCGTGCAATCGCTGTCGATAACGTCACGCCATGCCGCCGGTAACTTCAATCCAGGAACAGATCCGGCAACAGCGGCCGCGACGGGTCCATCGCATAGCCACTCAGGTCGGTGATACCGGCCGCAGCCAGCACCTCGTCATCGAGCAGGAACTGCCCGCTGAAGCCGGCTGCATCGCGGGTCAGCACGGCGTGCGCGGCATCGGCCAGGATCTCCGGCGTGCGGCAACCAGCAACATCCACGCCGGGAATCATGTTGATCGCATCGGTGGCGATGATGGTGCGCGGCCACAGTGCATTGACCGCCACGCCCTGCGGACCGAATTCGGCCGCCAGCCCCAGGGTGACAAAGCTCATGCCCATCTTGGCCAGCGTGTAGCCGGTGTGCGGGCCCCACCATTTAGGGTCCAGGCTCGGCGGCGGCGCCAGCGTCAGGATGTGCGGATTGGGCGCCTGCAGCAGGTACGGCAGGCAGGCCTGCGCGCACAGGAAACTGCCGCGTGAATTGACCTGCTGCATCAGGTCGAAGCGCTTCATTGGCGTATCCAGCGTGCCGCGCAGCCAGATCGCGCTGGCGTTGTTGACCAGGATGTCGATGCCGCCAAAGGTGTCCACGGTAGCGGCCACCGCGGCGCGCACCTGGTCTTCCTCGCGGATGTCGCACTTCAGCGCCAGGCCCTGGCCGCCGGCGGCGGTAACCGCCTCGACCGCGCTGTGGATGGTGCCAGGCAGCTTCGGGTTGGGCACCGACGACTTGGCCGCGATCGCCACGTTGGCGCCATCGCGCGCCGCGCGCAGCGCGATGGCCAGGCCGATGCCGCGCGAGCCACCGGTGATGAAAATGGTCTTGCCTTGCAGACTGGCCACGTCGAAAGCTCCTGCGCATGAATGTCTCGCGCCAGTATGCCGCGCCCACAGAATTTTCACCGCTCCTTGACGATAGTGGCCTCCCGGTTACCGCTGCGAGGTACTTGCCATGCGCCGTTCCCGTTGTCTGTTGCCTGCCCTGGGCCTGCTGCTGCTAGCCGCCTGCCAGAAAGACCCTGCCGAACCCGCCGCCCCGACCCCCACCGCTACCCCAAGCGCGCAGAAGATGGCTGCCGATGCCACGGTGCGCTGGAGCAATGCAGTGGTGTGGAGCGGCGACCTGAACAGCTGCCGCCAGGGCGAGGCGGCCGCCACCCGCGAGTGCCTGATCAAGGCGATGCAGGCCGGTGGCGCCAGCGCGGATGCGGTCACGGCGGCCGGGCAACTGTCCAGTGCCGGTGAGCTGGCGTTTGTCACCGCCTGGCATGAGCACGACGGCATCGGCGTGGCCACGGTGGCCTACCCGTTCCGGGCCAATACCAACGAGGGCACGCGGCTGGTGGATGCCGCCGGCAAGCGCATTGATGTGGACGCCGTGCAGCTTGACGACACCGTGCGTGCCGACCCGGGCGTGCAGGCCCTGCTGGCCGCCCACCCACAGGCGACGCCGTTCGCGCCGGCGCAGGCAAGCGGCAGCACGCCGCTGGACAATGGCGGCATCCGACTGCTGTACCGCACGCCGCTGCGCGACTGCCATGCCTGCGCCGATGTCGGGCAGATTCAGATCGGCTACGACTTCGATGGAACGCGGCATTTCATCGGGCACCAGGTGGTGCCGGTGACCACGCCCTGATGGCGAAGCGGCCAACGTCAGGCCGCGCCGATGTCACACAGGGTGTTCGACCCATCGATACGCTGCCAGGGACGGCACACTACTTCTTGTCGATGGCCTCCAGCCTTGGCATGGGCAGAACCCCGTGTGAGTAGCCCATGCTGCAGTTTCCGAGCGCATTGCACTCCTCCACAATTTCATCCAGGGAGGACATGCGCTGCGCCTCTGCAATGCGATCAAATCGACCGGCAACAACGGCCAACGGTGTTACCCCTTCACCGACAATCACCGGCTTGGATCGTTCGAAGTGAGCGAGCACGCGGTAATAGCCGGGCTGATCCAGCGTTGGCTGTGTCCCCTCCCCTCTTGCACGGTCCTCGCCGGGAACAACGAACCCGGATGACAGATCGTTGCTCTGCGCCGCATCGCGGCTGGCGAACAACACGCGGGCTCCGAAGCCGGGGTAGTAGAGGACCACGACGACGTCCCTGCCCGCCAGCTTCTCCGGCGCGGTCAGCAGCTGGGTCGGCGAGACGTGGCACACGCCGCCGCTCATCCGATAGGCGCATACATCTTCGACGCCGCTGACGGTAACGGGCTCCGCGCGTTGGCATCCCGCCAGCGCCAGGACGATCAACGCCGATACTCTGATACTAATCATTTCACCTCCCTCACCAGGCCACCAAGCCGCATCCTCTTTCCGTCACCCCGGAATGGGATCGCCGATTGTGCCAACTAGAAAGAACCACATTCGCCACGTCATCGGGCAACACATGCCGCCGGTAGCTGGAACGCGAGGCATGAAAACGCGGATTACTCTTGCGCCTTGGATGGCTTCTGCTGAGGCAATGCGCGACATCTACAGGATGCCGCCCAGCAGTTGCACCAGTGGCAGGGGCTGATCTGGTGATGGCGGTTGTGCCGACCGCTGGCCGGCTGCGCAAAACCAAGATCTCACGCGGAAGCGCCCCAAAGGCATAACAAGGCGAACTCCCGCAAGCGGATTCGCCTGCAGGCGGCATGCGAGGTTCATCCCCCACACAAGCCCACCTACAACTTGAAGCCATCCAGTTCCAGGCTGCCCAGACGAATCCTCTCAAGGGTTACGCCCTGCCTCTTTCCAACCGGAACTGTTCGATTCAAATGAAAGACACCCATCACAACGACGCGCGACGCGGAATCCACACGCGTTGGTGATAGCAGATACGCCCTCAGCTCAGGCACTCCGTCACCCGAACGCAGTGACAGCGACGCCTGGATCTCATTGCCCTCGAACGAATCAAGCGAGGGGTAGAGTTCAATGACATCCTTCGCCACCGCTCTACCCTGTATCTGGATACGCCGACCATCATAGCGCTCGGGATGCGCAAGCAACTGCGTGTAGGTCGTGGCGCAGTAAATGCGATCGGCACGGTTACCGACATGCCAGCAATCGCCATCGCGTAGCGCAGCATCATCATGATCGGCGACACCGCAACCTGCCACAAAGGACGAGAGCAGCCGTCAGCAGCAACGGGGATGCACGATAACGTTTCACCGCACACTGCCCGGACCGGGTTGCGATTTGGACGCACGACGGCATTGCACCTGCCCGGACGCTGCGAGACATGCTCCACCACCAGCCCATCGCGTTCTCGTCTCCGTGCGCCCTGCTCATCGATCCTTATTCCTGATACAGCACATGTGTCGTCTCGCCGCGAGCAAGCTGCTCCACCTCGGCAAGGCTGTCAACGACCAACACCGAGTACGTCAGCTCGACGCCTGAGTCCAGCTTTCTCTCGGTCTTGTCCGAATCCAGCTGAACGTCAAGATGCATACCCCGCCACCTGCCGCCGCAACAGATGCGGCACGATCACCCGATGTACCGGCGCCACCGGCAGCATGTACAACCGCCCGAAGGCATTGTGCGTATGCACCACCGTGGCGATCTCCAGTGCATCGCCACGCCATTGCAGTGCCAGTTGCACATGCAGGTGCCGGTCGTCGTCCTCCAGCACGATCGCCTCGCGCGTGCACCGCTGCACGGTGAAGATGCCCAGCCGTTGGCCGGGCGTGGGGTCGGCCGCGTCCTGCACGGCACGCAGCGACCCCAGGTCCTTCATGCCCAGCAGCCGCATGCCACTGTTGCGCACCGCCATCAGCCCGTCGAACCAGCCCGGCACGGTGGACGCCATGTCCTTGTACGCCTGCAACGCCGAACGGCCGCCGCGTGGCACCGTCGCCCGGCACGCGTGCACGAAGTCGGCGCCGGGCAACTGCGCATGCAGCACGTTGTCGGCGTCCACCGGCACCACGCGCACCACCGGCGCACTCACGGCTTGGGCCCCTGCCCTTCGTTGTCTTCCCAGTGCAGGATCTTCCGGGTGACGAACCGGTAGACCGGCTTGCCGGTGCGGAACCACAGGTCGCGTACCCACGAGGTGCGCTTCAGCAGCCGCTTCTCCACCGGGGTCAGGTGCTGCCGGCAGTACATGCGCTTGTGCTTGAGCAGGTGGCGCAGGTCTTCGCGGGCCAGCAGGCGCATCCAGCGCGAGCGCGGGTTGCCGATCACCGCCAGCTGGAAGTCGATCAGGGCCGGCGAGCCGTCCTCGCGTACCAGCCAGTTGGCTTCCTTGGCCAGGTCGTTGTGCGCGATGCCATGCCGGTGCACGCGCTGCAGCAGCCGGCGCGCGGCGCGGAAATAGGCCAGGTCGCCGTGCGGCGGGCGCTGGTACATCGCATCGCCGGCCATGAAGCTGCGGTCCAGCCAGCGCCCGTTCCAGGACAGCAGCGCCGGGGTGTCGGCCATGCCGTCCAGGTGGGCCAGCGCGCGCGCTTCGCGCCGGGCCAGCCACCAGGCCGGCAGGCGCAGCCACCACGGGGTGGCGCCCAGGTCGCGGCGGACAAAGCGCTGCCCGTCCTGCTCGATCAACAGAATGCAGCCGAAACTGTCGGCCTTCAGGGCATGCGGAGCGGGATCAGGGGGGCGGTTCATGGCGACATTCTAGGCGTGCGATCGCGTTCATTCACTGTAGATCACGCACGTTGGCCGCCGCTGGCCGGCAGTCAGTCACCTTCACACCTCTATAATCCGACGATGGACTCGTCATGGATCGATACCACGCTTGCGTGGATCTCAGCTCACCCCGTGCTCGCCGGTGCGGTCATTTTCCTCATTGCCTTCTGCGATGCGGTCATCGTGCTGGGCGCGATCGTACCCGCGCTGCCGCTGCTGTTCGCCGTGGGCGTGTTCATCGGCCTGGGCCAGATCTCCGGCCCGTACGCGGTGGCATGTGCGGCGGTGGGTGCGTTCGCCGGTGACGGCATCAGTTACTGGGTGGGCCGCCGCTGGGGCGACCGGCTGCGCGGCTTCTGGCCCTTCAGCAAGTACCCGCAGCTGCTGGACCGCGGCGAGACGATGTTCCGCCGCAATGCGTTCAAGAGCATCCTGGTGGCGCGCTATGTGGGGGCGATCCGGCCGTTCGTACCGGCCATTGCCGGCATGATGAAGATGCCGCTGTCGCGCTACTTCCAGGCCAGCGGTATTGCCAGCCTGTCCTGGGCAGTGTTGTTCCTGGCGCCGGGCTGGGTGCTGGGCGAAGCCTACGACGCCGTTGCGGCCGTGGCCGGGCGGCTGGTGATGGTGCTGGGTCTGGTGGCGGTGCTGATGGGCGTGGTGTGGGCGATCGTGCTGTACGGCTACCGCTGGTCGGCCTCGCGCATGGACAGCTGGCTGGCCACGCTGCTGCGCTGGTCGCAGCGCCACCCCACCCTGGGCCGTTACTCGGTGGCCGTGTTCGACCCGCAGCGGCGTGAGTCGGTGCCGCTGGCCATGCTGGCGTTGATGCTGCTGTTGCTGGGCTGGTGCTGGTTTGCGCTGCTGATGGCGGTGGTGGCGCACGGTGAGCCACTGCGCCTGGACATGGTGGTCCACCAGGCCATGCTGGCGCTGCGCAACCCGCTGGCCGACTACCCGATGGCCGCACTGGCGTCGCTGGGCGCATGGCAGGTGCTGCTGCCAGCCACGGCGGCCGGCATGGGCTATCTGGTCTGGCGCCGGCGCTGGATGGCGGCCGCGCATTGGCTGGCCGCGCTGGCCTTCGGGCTGGCACTGACCAAGCTGCTGGGCGCCACCGTGCACGTGGTGCGCCCGCCGGATGCCAGCAGTGGCTTCGGCTTCCCGTCGGTGTCGGTGACCATGGCCACCATCATCTTCGGCTTCTTCGCCGTGCTGATCGCGCGCGAGCTGCCCGGGCGCACGCGGGTGTGGCCTTACCTGCTGTCGGGCATCGTGGTCAGCCTGATCGGGTTTGCGCGGCTGTACCTGGGCGCGCATTGGCTGAGCGATGTCATCGGCGGCATGCTGTTTGGCATCTTCTGGCTGCTGGTACTGGGCATCGCCTACCGCCGCCGCTTCAACCGCTCGTTCTGGGTCAAGCCGGTGGCCTGGCTGTTCTACGGCGTGTTCGCGGTGGCTGCGCTCTGGTACGCGCCGCGCAATATTCCGCTCAAGCTGGCCCGCTTCGAGCCGGCCCAGCCGGCCCCGGTGGACATGCCCGCCACGGCCTGGCTGCAGGACGCGTGGCGGCAGTTGCCCGCGCGCCGCAACGAGTTCGATGACGACCAGCGCTGGCCGCTGGACGTGCAGGTGGCCGGCCCGCTGGCACCGCTGCAGAAGCGCCTGGAAAGCCAGGGCTGGCGCGTGCAGCCGCAGGCCGGTTGGGAACAGGCGCTGCTGATGCTCGACAAGTCGGCTACGCCGGACGAAGTGCCGGTGCTGCCGGCCACGCTGGATACCCAGGTGGAGTCGCTGCTGATGCTGCGCGCGGGCAATGCGCCCAATGAGATCTTTGCGCTGCGGCTGTGGCCGGCACCGGCGCGGCTGCAGCCGGGCAACCAGCCGCTGTGGCTGGGCAGCGCGCAGACGCTGCATTACCAGCAGCATTTCCACCTGATCGGGATGTGGCGGCCGATGCGCGGCATCGACCCGTCGTTGAAGGCGGTACGCGACGCGCTGGACGGCCTGCCGCAACAGGTGGACACGCATCCGGAAACGCAGATGCCGGTGTTGCGGGTGCGCACGAAGGCCGAATGACGCGGAAGCCGGCACACGCATGACGTAGTGCCGGGTTCTACCCGGCAGGTGTGGGTACGTGCGGTTGCGTTGCTGCGTCGAGCAGCGGGGCAGAGCCTCGCTCTACGCGGGGGGTGTCAGGTCGGGGATCCAGGCCAGCAGGTGCTGCAGGCGCTGGTGGGGGTCGTCCTGCTGTAGCAGCTGCAGGCGCTGCGGCTCATCCAGCGGCAGCAGTTCGGCCAGGCGCCAGCCTACCCAGGCGGCCTGCTCCAGCTGGGCCGGATGGGTCGGGGCGAAGGCCGCGCCGGCCTGTTCGATGATGTGCTCCAGCACGGTGGCCAGCAGCGCGTGTTCGGGGCGCAGTTCGTCGTCGTGGTCGGCGGGTGCCCATTCCACGTCGGCCAGCACCAGCCCGTTGTCGCGGATGCGCGTGCGCAGCACATGGAAGCGACGCTGGCCGCGCAGGCGCAATACCAGCACGCCGTCGGCGCCCACGTCGAAATCCTCGACGCGTGCTTCCACGCCGTACGCGGCCGGCACCGCCGGCGCCCCCACTTCATCGCCGTCCAGAATCAGGCAGACGCCGAAACGGGTGTCCTGCCGGCTGCACTCGCGCAGCATGTCCAGGTAGCGGCGTTCAAATACCCGCAGGCCCAGCGCGGCGCCAGGTAGCAGCACCACGTGCAGCGGGAACAACGGCAGCGAAGCGGTATCGGTCATGGCCTGTGGCGCGCCCGCCTCATCCCTGCTGCAGCTGCGCCAGGAAGCGCCGCGGCGCGCCGTCGAAACCGCCGTTGGACATGAACACGACATGGTCGCCGGGGGCTGCGATCTCGCCCAACCGCGCCAGCAGCGCATCGGTGTCGGGCACGGCGTGGGCCTGCCCACGCACGGCGGCGATCACACCGGCCGCATCCCAGGCCAGCTCCGGGCGGTGCAGGAACACCACCGCATCGGCCAGGTCCAGCGACGGCGCCAGCGCTTCGGCATGTGCGCCCAGCCGCATGGAATTGCTGCGCGGTTCCATCGCCACCACGATGCGCGCGGCACCGACCTTGGCGCGCAGCCCTTCCAGCGTGGTGTGGATGGCGGTGGGGTGATGGGCGAAATCGTCGTAGACAGTGATGTCCTGCGCCTGCCCGATCACTTCCAGGCGGCGTTTGACGCTGCGGAAGTTGGCCAGCGCCGGAATTACCGACGACAGTTCCACCCCGACCGCGTGCGCGGCAGCCAGCGCCGCCAGGCCGTTGAGCACGTTGTGGCGGCCCAGCAGGGGCCAGCGCACTTCGCCCACGCGGGTGCCACGGTGATGCACCACGAACGCACTGCCGTCGGCGTTGACCAGCTCGGCATGCCATTCCAGCGCCGGATCAAACCCGAAGCGCTCCACCGGGGTCCAGCAACCCATCGCCAGCACCTGCGCCAGGTAGGCGTCCTCGCCATTGACGATCAAGCGGCCGCGCGCGGGCACGGTGCGCACCAGATGGTGGAACTGGCGCTGGATCGCGGCCACGTCCGGGAAGATGTCGGCGTGGTCGTATTCCAGGTTGTTGAGGATCGCCACCAGCGGCCGGTAATGCACGAACTTGCTGCGCTTGTCGAAGAAGGCCGTGTCGTACTCGTCGGCCTCGACCACGAACTCGCGCCCGCCGCCCAGGCGCGCCGACACGCCGAAGTCTTCAGCGACGCCGCCGATCAGGAAACCCGGCTCGCGCCCGGCGGCCTGCAGCAGCCAGGTCAGGATGGTGGTGGTGGTGGTCTTGCCATGGGTACCGGCCACGGCCAGCGTGTCACGCCCCGGCAGGACCTGCTCGGACAGCCACTGCGCACCGGAAATGTAGCGCTGGCCGGCGTCGAGCACCGCTTCCACCGCTGGATTGCCGCGCGACAGCGCATTGCCGACAATCACCTCATCGCAGTCGGCGGCAACGCTGGTGGCGCGATAGCCCGGATCCAGTGCGATGCCCAGCTGTTCCAACTGGGTCGACATCGGCGGATAGATGGCCTGGTCGCTGCCATGCACCTCATGGCCCAGTTCCCGCGCCAGCGCGGCCACGCCGCCCATGAAGGTGCCGGCGATACCAAGGATATGAATCTTGCTCATGCGGTGGATTGTGACCGATCACCTGCGACTGTGGATATTGTCGTCAGACAATTCCCCAGATGCGTGTAGGAAAAATACTCTGGGTGTCGGGGAATCCCCGATAGCGATGCAGTGTGAAGACGGACACAATTCAGGTGGCCAGCCGCAGCACCCCATTGGTCCTACTCCCCAAGAGGCCATCCCCAGGGGAGCTCATGCTGCGGGGCTCTGAGCAAGCCCGTCCGCTGGCACCTTAAACCGCACGCCTGGCCCCATGGGGCCAGGCGTGTGTGTTTACAGGCCAGGCAGGCGCTGCCGCAGCAGCGCCACCGGCTCAGCCATGGATCGCCGCGCGGATGCGCGCTTCCACGTCGTCCAGCTCACCCACGCCATCAACGCGCGCCAGGGTGCCGCGGCCGGCATAGAAATCGACCACCGGGGCGGTCTGGTCGTTGTAGACCTGCAGGCGCTGACGCACCGATTCGGGGTTGTCGTCGGCGCGGCCCTGTTCGGCGGCACGGCCGGCAATGCGCTCGACCAGCAGTTCGGTCGGCACGTCCAGCTGCACCACCGCATCCAGCGGCTGGCCGATCTTCACCAGCAGGGTGTCCAGCGCGTTGGCCTGGGCCACGTTGCGCGGGTAACCATCGAGGATGAAGCCGTTGGCCACGTCGGCCTGGCCCAGGCGCGATTCGAGCATGCCCAGCAGGATGTCGTCGGACACCAGGTTGCCGGCGTCCATGACAGCCTTGGCCTGCTTGCCCAGCTCGGTACCCGCGGCTACTTCGGCACGCAGCAGGTCGCCGGTGGAAATGTGCGCAATCGACAGGTGTTCCTTCAGGCGCGTCGCCTGTGTCCCCTTGCCCGAACCGGGCGGTCCCAACAGAACCAATCGCATCAACCTGACTCCAACTTGGTAAAAAAATGGAAGGGCGCGCGCCCCGGGATTGTCCACAATCACGCTGCACCGCAATACGCGCACTTTACCCCATACCGGTAATGTCTCTGCAATGTCCTTCCCCCACCCCCAGGTGAAATGATGTCCAAAGGTACCCTGCTCTACGCCCAGTCAGGCGGTGTCACCGCCGTGATCAACGCCACCGCCTCGGCGGTGATCAGCACCGCCCGAGCCAAGGGAATCAAGGTCTTGGCCGCGCGCAACGGCATTCTTGGCGCGCTCCGCGAAGACCTGATCGACACCACCAGGGAGTCGGCGGCGGCCATCGCCGCGCTGGCCCATACCCCGGGCGGGGCCTTCGGCTCGTGCCGCTACAAGCTGAAGTCGCTCGAGGCCGACCGGGGCAAGTACGAACGCCTGCTGGAGGTCCTGCGCGCCCACGACGTGCGCTGGTTCCTCTACAACGGCGGCAACGACTCGGCCGACACCGCCTGGAAGGTCTCCCAGCTGGCCAAGGCCTTCGATTACGACCTCACCTGCATCGGCGTGCCCAAGACCATCGACAACGACCTGGCGGTCACCGACACCTGCCCGGGCTTCGGCTCGGCCGCCAAGTACACCGCGGTGTCGGTGCGCGAGGCGGCGCTGGACGTGGCGGCCATGGCGGAAACCTCGACCAAGGTGTTCGTCTACGAAGCCATGGGCCGCCACGCCGGTTGGCTGGCGGCGGCCGCCGGCCTGGCCGGGCAAGGCCCCGACGACGCCCCGCACATCATCCTGCTGCCCGAGCGGGCCTACGACGAGGCCGCCTTCCTGGCCAAGGTCAAGCAGGTGGTCGAGCGCGTGGGCCATTGCGTGGTGGTGGCCTCCGAAGGCATCCAGACTGCGGACGGTACGTTCGTTGCCGATGCCGGCGGCGGCAAGGACTCGTTCGGGCACACCCAGCTGGGTGGCGTGGCTTCGCAGCTGGCCGCCCGGGTCAAGGACACGCTGGGCTACAAGGTGCACTGGACCCTGCCCGACTACCTGCAGCGCTCGGCGCGCCACATCGCGTCCAAGACCGACTGGGAGCAGGCGCAGGCGGTGGGCAAGGCGGCGGTGCAGTTCGCGCTGAAGGGCCACAACGCGGTGATGCCGGTGATCGTGCGCAGCAGCGACGCGCCCTACCGCTGGAAGATCGAGGCCGCCCCCCTGCACAAGGTGGCCAACCACGAGAAGAAGATGCCGGCCGGCTTCATCCGCAAGGACGGCTTCGGCATCACGGCCAAGGCCCGCGCCTACCTGTCACCGCTGATCAAGGGCGAGGCGCCCCTGCCCTACGGTGCCGATGGGCTGCCGAAGTACGTGACGCTCAAGAACGTGGGCGTGAAGAAGAAGCTGCCGGCCTGGCAGGAAGGCTGAGCCCCTCCGGCGGGTGGCGCGCCCCGGGGCGTGCCGCTCGCCGGCAATTGCGGCGCGCCGGGACGCCCCATACAATCGCGCCGAGCCGGCAGGACATGCGGGCTTTCGCACCCGCGACCCACCCTCCGCACTTGTGTGCGATGACAAGGACTGTACCGATGAAGCGCCACACCCTGGTTCCCCTGCTGCTGCTCGCCGTAGCGGCGCCCGCCTTTGCCGATACCTGCGAAAGCAGCTTCCAGAAGAAGGGCAACCCCCTGTCCGGCACCACCTATACCGCCTCGGTGACCGTGCCTGAGCTGACCGTCAAGAGCGCGATCGGCCAGATGAACGTGATTGCCAAGGGCAACAACATGGACGTCTTGAGCTCGGACGTGGAAAACGGCGCGATGCTGATCGAAGATCCGCAGACGGCGATGCACAAGACCATTCCGATCATCATCAGCGCCACCAGCGAGGGCCGCACCGGCACCGTGGCGATGACGGTCAAGCTCAACCCCGGCGCCTTTGCCAAGGCCGATTCGATCCGCGCCGAGATGTGCAAGATGCTCACCCAGGTGAAGCCGGGCAAGGCCGGCGAGCAGCTTGCCGCGTCCACGCCGAAGGCCTCCACGGTGAACATTTCGGCCAGCGATTTCGGCTACCAGCTGCGGACGCAGAACAAGGACAACCCCGCCGCGATCGAACCGCGCTACAAGGGCAAGATCTATTCGATCACCGGCCGGGTCAACGGCGTGCTCAAGAGCGGTGGCACCTACAACACCGGCTTCGAGCTGCCCAACGGCTCCGGTGGCATCGACTTCGAAAGCGTGGCCATCACCTGCGCCTTCGCGCCGAGCCAGGCCGCCTTCGCGCTGGCGTTGCGCCCGAAGGAAAAGGTCACCCTGGTCGGTGTGGTCGACCATTACGACCAGATCGGCCGCGTGCTGTGGCTGAAGGACTGCAAGGGCAACTGAGCCCGGCCAGCCTCGCGTCGCACCCAAGCCCGGACCGGCCCTGCCGTCCGGGCTTTTTCGTGGGCCTCAGCGGCAGGCAGTGCCTTCCACCTTCAGCTGCGCGGCGAACATCGGGATCTGTGCGATCTTGCCGGCGGCCGCCTGTTTCTTGGCCTCTTCCAGATAGATGCGCGACTGGCCCTGGCCATCCAGTTCGGCCTTCTGCGCCACCGGCATGCGCCACACGCGTACCACCGCCTGCTGCGCCGGGCACGCGGCGTTCGGCACGCGGATCACGTCGTTGAGCTTCCAGCCTTTGGCCTCGCTGGGCTGGGCCTTGTCGAAGTCAACGAAGCGGGCGCGCGGCTGGCACTGCTCGCTGGTGCGCACCACGGCGAATTTGTAGGGCTGTGCGGCATCGGCGGTGAACATGCCCTCCAACCGTGCACAGGCTTCGGGGATCTGGCGCAGCGTATGGGCCGCGCCCACCGCCTGCGGCGCACCGACGGCGCGTTTCAGCTCGGGGGTTTCAGCGGCGCTGGCAGCCACGGCGGGCAGCAGGGCCAGCCAGAGCAGGTGACGGGTGGACATGGCGGAACTCCGGATGCTGGGGATGGGCCGAGGCTGCCAGTGGGTGGCTGAACGGCGTGGCAAGGCGCCCATCAACGCCTGGCGGGATCCAGACGACTGGACACCAGCCCCCTGAGTCAGGGGGCAGCCGCGAAGCGGCGGGGGATTGGATGCTGATAAGAGGGTCCCATGGTTTGCGCAGCAAACCATGGGGCGACAGCGCGCATGCGATGGCGCGTACCCGGCAGATCGCGGATGCGGAGGGGTGTGCGTGGTTGCCGGCCAGCGGCTGGCGGTGTGTCGCTTCGGATGGGTGTGCGTGGTTGCCGGCCAGCGGCCGGCACTACCCGTATGCGGGCTGTTGCCCGCATACTCGGGTCACCAGGGATTGCTGAACACCGCCACACGCTTGAAGACCGGGCACGGTCTGAACGGGTTGGTCCAAGGTTGCAGCCCGTTGTGCCCCCGCGTGGAGAGGTTCATCCGTTCGTCTGGATGCCATTCCATCACCCGGGAGGGGACATGCTGGAACGTTATGGGCTTTCTCTGGCGCTGTTCTGCGCCATTCTCGCGATTCTCTACGGCATCGTGTCGGCACGCTGGATCCTCCGGCAACCGGCTGGCAATGCCCGCATGCAGGAAATCGCCGCCGCCATCCAGGAAGGCGCGCGCGCCTATCTCAACCGTCAATACCTCACCATCGGCATCGCCGGCGTCGTGCTGTTCGTGCTGGTCGGATTCTTCCTCAGCTGGTACACCGCAATTGGCTTTGCGATCGGCGCCGTGCTGTCCGGCGCGGCCGGCTACATCGGCATGAACGTGTCGGTGCGCGCCAACGTGCGCACCGCCGAAGCGGCCCGCAACGGCCTCAGTGCCGCCATGGACGTGGCGTTCCGCGGTGGTGCGATCACCGGCATGCTGGTGGTCGGGCTGGGCCTGCTCGGCGTGGCCGGGTACTACGCGCTGCTGCTGCGGCTGGGGCTGGATACCGCGCAGGCCCTGCATGCGCTGGTCGGGCTGGCCTTCGGTTCCTCGCTGATTTCAATCTTCGCGCGACTGGGCGGTGGCATCTTCACCAAGGGCGCCGACGTTGGCGCGGACCTGGTCGGCAAGGTGGAAGCCGGCATCCCTGAGGATGACCCGCGCAACCCGGCGGTGATCGCCGACAACGTGGGCGACAACGTCGGCGACTGCGCCGGCATGGCCGCCGACCTGTTCGAGACGTATGCGGTGACGGTGATCGCCACCATGCTGCTGGGCAGCCTGATGATCGCCGAAGCGGGACGCAATGCGATCCTGTATCCGCTGGTGCTGGGCGGTGTGTCGATCATCGCCTCGATCATCGGCGCGCTGTTCGTCAAGGTGAAGCCCGGTGGCTCGATCATGGGCGCGCTGTACAAGGGCGTGATCGTGTCGGCGGTGCTGGCGGCGATCGCGTTCTATCCGATCACCCTGCAGCTGATGCCCGACAACAGCCACGGGGCGCTGAACCTGTACTTCTGCGCGTTGATCGGGCTGGTGCTGACCGGGCTGATCGTGTGGATCACCGAGTACTACACCGGCACCCAGTACAAGCCGGTGCAGCACGTGGCGCAGGCGTCCACCACCGGGCATGGCACCAACATCATCGCCGGGCTTGGGGTGTCGATGAAGTCGACCGCGTTGCCGGTGATCGCGGTGTGTGTGGCGATCTGGCTGGCGCACTATTTCGGCGGCCTGTACGGCATCGCCATCGCCGCCACCGCAATGCTGTCGATGGCCGGCATGATCGTGGCGCTGGATGCCTACGGCCCGATCACCGACAACGCCGGCGGCATTGCCGAGATGGCGGAACTGCCCTCCAGCATCCGCGACATCACCGACCCGCTGGATGCGGTGGGCAACACCACCAAGGCGGTCACCAAGGGCTATGCGATCGGCTCGGCGGCGCTGGCCGCCCTGGTGCTGTTCGCCGATTACACGCACAACCTGCAGGCGGCCAATCCGGGCGAGACGTTCGCCTTCGACCTGTCCGACCACACGGTGATCATCGGCCTGCTGATCGGCGGGCTGATTCCCTACCTGTTCGGTGCGATGGCGATGGAAGCGGTGGGCCGCGCGGCCGGTGCGGTGGTGGAGGAAGTGCGCCGCCAGTTCCGCGAGATCCCCGGCATCATGGAAGGCACCGGCAAGCCGCAGTACGACCGCGCGGTGGACATGCTGACCCGCTCGGCGATCCGCGAAATGATCGTGCCCTCGCTGTTGCCGGTGGCCGTACCGGTGGTGGTGGGCCTGCTGCTGGGGCCACGCGCACTGGGCGGATTGCTGATCGGCACCATCGTCACCGGCCTGTTCGTGGCGATCTCGATGACCACCGGCGGTGGCGCGTGGGACAACGCCAAGAAGTACATCGAAGATGGCCACTTCGGCGGCAAGGGCAGCGAGGCGCACAAGGCGGCCGTCACCGGCGACACCGTGGGTGATCCGTACAAGGACACGGCGGGCCCGGCGATCAATCCGTTGATCAAGATCATCAACATCGTCGCGCTGTTGCTGGTGCCGCTGCTGTAGGCACACCGTCGCCCGGCCCATGGCCGGGCGTTACCGGGGTCAGCGCCGGCGGATGAAGAACGCCACCGGCACCATCACCTCCACCGGGTCGCCGCCGATCTCCGGCGGCGGCGCCGGCACCGGGCTGCCGCGGCGCACGGTGTCCAGCGTTTCGGCATCCAGCAACGGATGCCCACTGCTCTGGCCAATGCGGATGTTGCGCGCATTGCCCTGCCGGTCCACCGCAAAGCGCACATAGGCCACGCCTTGTTGGCGCAGGCGCTCGGCCCCGCGTGGATAGCGCCGGTGCTGCTCCAGATGGCCCAGCAGCAGCCCCTGCCAGGTGACCTGCGCGTCACTGCGCTGGCCGGCCATCGTCTGCGGCGCCGCGTAGCGTTGCGTGGCCTTCGCCTGTACGTCCGGCGGAGCCAGGGTCTGGTCCACATTGTGGGCGTCCGCGGGCGTCTGCTCGGTGGGCGGCGGCGTGCGCTGCGCTACCGCCTCACCGTCCGGGTGCGGCTGCGGGGGCAGCGCCAGCGCGCGCACCGGGCGCGGTTCCGGCGTGGGGCGGTGCTGTTCCTGCTGCGAGGGCCCCTGCGCGATGTCGGTGGGCGGCACCGGCGGCGCTTCGGCGACCGGTGCCAGCTCCACCATCAGCGCTTCCGGCGGCGCGCTGGCCGGTGCGGGAGGCGCGCGCCCGATCCACCACAGCGTGGCCGCGATGCTGATCGCGTAGATGGCCAGCACGATGCCAAGGCTGCCGGCCCAGCGTGCATGCCCTGCACGGCCTGCGCTCATGGCGCGGGCTGTTCCAGCCCGACCAGGGCCACCTTGAGGTAGCCGGCCGCACGCAGCGCGTTCATGGTCTGCATCAGGTCGCCATAGGCCACCTGGCGGTCGGCGCGCAGGTAGATGCGCTGCTCACGGTCGCCGCCGGTCAGCCGCTGCAATGCGGCTGGCAGTGCGTCGGTGGTAACGGCGGCATCGTTCACCCGCAACGAAAGGTCGGCCTGCACGGTCAGGAACACCGGCTCGTTCTCGCGCGGTTGCGGGCGCGCGCTGCTGGCCGGCAGGTCCACGGCGGTGTCCACGGTGGCCAGCGGTGCGGCGACCATGAAGATGATCAGCAGCACCAGCATCACGTCGATGAAAGGGGTGACGTTGATCGCGTGGGTTTCTTCCAGCGCGTCGTCGTCGTGGCGTGCGGTACGGAGTGCCATGTCAAAGCCTCAGTGCGCAGCGCGCGCCAGCACCGGGCCGGCATGCACTGCCGCGCGGTCCAGGTCGCGCGACACCAGCTGCTGCACGGCCGCCGACAGGTCGCCCAGCAGCGCGCGCAGGCCGGCCAGCACCCGGGTGAAGTGGTTGTAGATCACCACCGCGGGAATGGCCGCCACCAGCCCCAGCGCGGTGGCCAGCAACGCTTCGGCGATGCCGGGCGCCACCACGGCCAGGTTGGTGGTGTTGGACTGGGCGATACCGACGAAGCTGTTCATGATCCCCCACACGGTGCCGAACAGGCCTACGAAGGGCGCGATCGCGCCGATGCTGGCGAGTACGCCGATGCCGCGCCGCGCCTGCCGCGCACAGGCCAGTTCGATACGCTCCAGGCGTGAGCCGACCCGTTCCTTCACCCCCGCCGGATCGCCGCCGTGCGGCGACAGCCGCAGCTCGGTACGCGCGGCCTCCAGCAACAGGCGCACGGGTTCTTCCTGCAGGCGCGGGTCGAGCTGTGGGTCCGGCAGCTGCACGCTCTCCAGCAGCAGCGCGCGCGCCTGCAGCAGATGGCGGCGCTCGCGTGCCAGTTCCCAGCCCTTGGCCAGCAGCACCGTCCAGGTGGCCACCGAGGCGACGGCCAAGCCGATCATCACCGCTTTGACCACCACGTCGGCGGCCAGGTACATGCCCCATGGCGTCAGTGCAGGTGCCGGGGCGGCGATGGCGAAGGGAAGCAACACAGTCATGGTCATGCTCATCAGGAAAGAGGGCGCGGCGTTGCGGCAACGCGCGCCGGAACAAGGGACAGGCTCACTCGGGCGTGGGCGGCAGGCGCGGCGACGGTCGCGTCAGCACGTAGGCCGCGCTGGCAATGAAGAACGCGCCCACGCCCAGCAGCAGCCGCCACGACGGATGCGCGCCCCAGCAGAACATCACAAAGCCGAACGCCATGCCGCCGGCCGCAAAGGCCTTGCCCTTGCGGCTCACCGCGCCCTGCTCGCGCCACAGGCGCAAGGCCGGGCCGTAACGGGGGTGGTCGAGCAGCTTGCGTTCGAAGCGTGGCGAGCTGCGGGCGAAACAGCCCACCGCCAGGATCAGGAAGATGGTGGTGGGCATCACCGGCAGCAGCGCGCCGATCACGCCCAGCGCCACCATCACCCAGCCCAGGCAGAACCACAGCCAGCGCATCAGCGCGCGTCGAACTCGAGTTCGACGTGTCCGTGCACGCTGCGGAACGCCGCATCGGCGGCATCGATGACCTGCTGTTCCTGCGCGTCGTCCAGCACCACCCCGTCGAGCGCGGCGGTGAACTCGCGCCAATGGCGTGCCGCACCGACGGGGTGCGCGGCCAGGTGGCGTGCACCGAAACCGGCATCCAGCCCCAGTCTGGCGGCCATCTTGCACAGGATGGTGCCGCCCAGGTTGGAGCCTTCGGCCACGTACAGCCAGCCCAGCGCGGCTGGCAGCGCCAGGTCCGGGTCCAGCCGCATCGGGACCGGGGCCGGCAGGATCTGTTCAAGGTCGGCGAGGTCGCGCGCGATCAGCGGCAGCCGGCGGCGTGCCTCCAGGTCAGGCAGCAGGGCGTCAAGCGCGGCGTTGGCGTAGAGCGCGTCGATATCGCGATGGAAGCGGTACTGCACGCGCAGGAAACGCGCGAACTGGCCGCGGCTGGCGAAGATGTCGCCGGCCATGATGCGCTTGTCCAGCGCGCCGTGGCTGTCGCGGGTGGCGGCCTTCAGGCGCTGGCTGCGGGTGGCTTCAAGGGTATCGATGACGGTCATGGCGCTCGTGCTGGGCAATGGGGAATGCAGCCCGCGCAGGCCCCGGGAACAGGCCGTGCGCAGGTTTCCCGATTGAGACGTCTGCCACGGCGGCAACCCCAAGCCTGGTTGCGCGGCCGGCCACCCCTACCCGATCCGGCGATGTCGGCCTCACGCGGCTGCACCGATAATGACGGCACATTCTTGAGGAGCACCCCGCCATGATGATCACCACCGAACCGCGCATGACCAACCTGTTCCTGCAGCTGGGCCTGGACGCGAGCGACGCGGC
The DNA here is from genome assembly GCF_000661955.1 of Stenotrophomonas rhizophila. Lineage (NCBI taxonomy): Bacteria > Pseudomonadati > Pseudomonadota > Gammaproteobacteria > Lysobacterales > Lysobacteraceae > Stenotrophomonas > Stenotrophomonas rhizophila. Next base: position 883,072 of record NZ_CP007597.1, on the reverse strand, counting down.
GATCGCGCGCTTCATCGTTGACCACCAGCTGCCCGCCGAGGTGGCCCTGGTCGAGGCGCCGTACTGGAATGATGGCCAGCGCCAGTTCCTGGCCGAGCAGCTCAAGTCCGATGCGGACTGGGCGATCATCGTCGATGAACTGGGCGAGGCCCTGCATGCCGACGCGGTGGCGCAGCAGACCGGCGCCTGAAACGAACACGGGGGCCGGCAGTTGCCGGCCCCCGTGGGGCACATCACCTCACCCTCAGTAGCGCCAGGTCAGCGCCAGCCGCACGATCCGGCCCGGTGCCGGCATTACGCCCAGCGCCAGGGGATCCAGGTAGTAGCGGTCGGTGAGGTTGTCGACATTGAGGTCCACCGCGAACTGCTCGCTGGCCTGCCAACTGGCGAACAGGTCCACCACGGTGGCCGGGCGGTACAGCTGCTGGATCGCCGACAGGCCGACGTTCCATTCCTTGTCCAGCTTGCTGATCGGACCAGCGTTGTGGATCACCCGGGTGCCGAAGCTGAGCCGTTCGTCGAACAGGCGTGAGCCCAGGGTCAGGTTGACGGTGTAGCGCGGCGGGTTCTGCGTGTTGCTGTAGGAACCCTCAAAGCCGCCATCAACGCAGTCGGGGGTATTGGCCAGTTCTTCGATCCTGCGCTGCACGCCGTAGGTACGGCGCTCGGCGGCGATGTCCGGCGCGCAGGTCTTGGCTTCGAAGTAATAGTGCGCGGACAGGTCGGCGAACACTTTGCCGGCATCGTAGCTGGACTGGAATTCCATGCCCGATACCTTGAAGCGGTCGATGTTGCGGATGTAGCCGGCCGACAGCGTGCGGTAGTCGCGGGTAATCAGGTCATCGATGCGGGTGTTGAAGTAGGCCAGCTTGAACGCCGCCGTATCGCCGTCGGTGAACAGCCCCTGCCGGACCGTGCTGGCGCCGATTTCCCAGGTGCCGGCGCGTTCGGGCTTGAGTTCGCCCCCGATCGGCTTGGCGGCGGTGAACAGGCCCAGCGTGCTTTCGAACAGGCTCGGCAGCTTCACGCCTTCGGCGTACTTCACGTAGACCATGCTGTCGTCGTTGAAGTGGTAGGTGACGCTGGCAGTCGGCATGAAGGCATGGTCGGTACGGCGGATCGGCTGCGACCACGTCCAGCTGGTCGGCACGATCAGGTCCTCGGCCTCGGTCATGTCATGGAAGTTCCAGCCGGTGATGTCGGCCACGGTGCCCTTCTTGTACGGCGAGGCCAGCAGCGACGCTTCGGTGAACTGCCCGTTCGCATCGGGGTACCAGTTGAGCATGGCGATGCGCTTGGCACGCCAGGCCGGCAGCGCCGGGTTGCCGTCCAGCAGCTGGGTGTAGCGGTACTGACCGATCACTTCCTCACCGTCCGGCGTGGCCAGACGGTTGCGGTCGTGCACGCTGACGCGGTTGAAGCGCCCGCCCAGCAGCACTTCCCAATTGTCGTCGGGCTGCCACTTCATCGAGGCCACCGCGCTGTATTCCTTGCGGTCGGCGTTGCGCAGAAAACGGTTGTTGATCAGGTCGTCGTGCATGATCGGCGCATTCTTGCCGGGCCCGACGTCCTCGTCGCTGAAGGACAGGCCGTAGTCGAAGGTGAACACCCCCGCGGCATCGGTCACCAGGTGGGTCGTGTTGGACACGTCGAACCCGAGACGCTGCTGCTGCATGCTGTTGCGGTAGGCGTCCTTGTAGCCCGGGTCGGTATTGAAGCTCGGGCCGTCATACCACTCGGTGCGGCGATCGAAGTACCACGGGGTGATGCCGGTCAGGCCGTTGTACATCAGGCTGTCGGCGTCGGTGTACCAGAGGTTGGCCTTGAGGTCGACGCGGTCGTTGCCCGGGTTGAATCGGTAGCGCAGGTTGTAGGCATCCATGTCGACACTGCCCGGCTCCCACTGCGGCACGCGATCACGGTCCACGCGGATGATCTGCGAGGCCATGATCTCGCCCTGGCGACCGCTGTAATGGCGGTAGCCCGCTTCCAGGGTCTGGGTGTCGTCGATGCGCCAGGTGCCCTTCAACAGCACCGAGTTGGACTTGGACGAGGTGTTGAACACTTCGGTGTTGGGCGGATTCAACGGGGCCAGCGTGCGCCGGGTCTGCGGGAAGTCGTCGTAGCCGTGCTTGCCGCCGTAGTAGTTGCCGGTGTCACGCCAGGCATAGGCGGCCACCAGGTCGAACGCATCCCAGTGCTTGCCACCGGCGATGTTGAAGAACTGCCCGCCCAGGCTGTTGCGGTTGCTGCGCGGCGCAGCGCCATACGCCGGCACATCGCGTGCGCTGCCGTTGGACACGCCGCTGCGTACGCGCAGGCCGACGTCCTGGCCCTCGCGCAGCACGTCGCCGATCTTCAACGTTTCCATCTCGACCACGCCGCCGATGCCGCCGGACGCGTTGGCGCCCAGGCTGGGGCCCTTGGTCACGGTGAGGCTGGAGATCAGGTCCGGGTCCAGGTAGGTGCGCTGCGACTGGCCGGCGTAGCCCCGGTAGGTGTCCATGCTGGACTGGCCACCGTCGATGATCACCGGGATGCGGCTCTGGCCCTGGATGCCGCGGATGTTGAGGTCCAGCGCGTTGGCGGTACGCGGGTCGCCGGCGGTGACGCCGACCACGCCCTTGACAATGTCGGCCGCGGACGTGCCGCGGAAGCGTTCGATCGTGGCGCGCGGCACGTACACGCTGGAGCCGGCGGTGCGGTACACATCCAGCGCACGTGCGGCATCGCTGCCGCCGTCGCCGGACTGCTCACCGGCCACCCGCAGCGCGTCGGTGACGATCACGCCGTCCTCGCGGCTGGCGGTGGCGGCTGGTTCCAGGGTCACCGCATCGGACCCGACGCTGCGCATCACCAGACCACTGCCACGCAGCAGCTGCTGCAGGGCCCGCTGCGCATCGAGGTCGCCGCTGACCGCGCTGGAGCGCACGCCCTCGGTGAGCGCTGCCGGCCAGGCCACCTGCACGCCGGACTGGCGCATGTAGGTGCGCAGTGCGTCGGCCAGCGGCTGGGCGGGAATATCGAAGCGATGCACGGCGGCGGCACGCGGCGTGCTGGCCTGGGCCATCGCCGGGAATGCAGGCGCGGCCACCAGGCCGGCGGCCAGCAAGGCGATGCAGAGGCGGGACGGACGCGGAGAACGGCCCGGGGAGGAGGTGATGCGCATGATGGAACCTGTCGAGAAGGCGATATCGCAGAAGCGACGTCCCCGCATACGGTGTGCGGGCGCTGCGAAGTACGTGGCGGCGGCGGGTACGTTCGGGGGGTGAGACGACTGGGGCGGCGACAACCCCAAGACCCATTTCGTTCGGCAGCGCGCGCCGCTACTTGCGGGCGTCGACCTGCACGATCGCCACGCCCATCGGCAGGCGGGTGACGCGCAGGCCGGCACTGCCGGCCAGTGCGTCCAGCGCCTGTTCGGGCCGGTCGATGCGGAACGCCGCGTTGATCGCCGGCAGCTGCGCCAGGTCGCCGCGGATGAAGGTGGGGCCACGCCGATAGCGCCCGATGCGCTGGACCGCCTCGGCAACGCCCACTTCGTCGAGCAGCAGTTCGCCCTGCCGCCATGCCGCGATCCGGTCGCGCGCCTCGTCGGCCAGCCGCTGCACGCGGCCACCGGGCGCGAATGCGGCACGCTGCCCGGCCTGCAGCCAGGTCCAGCCACCGCCGTCGCTGGCCGCCACCCGCACCTGGCCCTGTTCCACATCGGCCTGCACGCCGGTGGCGTCGCTGGATACCGCAAACGCGGTGGAAATATCCTCGACCACCCCGCCCTGCGCGCGCACTTCAAACCGCTGCGGCTGGCCGGGCGCCACCTGGAACCAGGCACGACCGCGCAACAGCGCGATGCGGCGCACCTGGCCATCGAACTGCACGGCAATGGCCGAATCGGCATCCAGCACGGCGCGGCTGCCGTCAGGCAGCGCGACCTCGGCGATGCCGGTACCGGTGCGGTGGTCCGATTGCAGCCGCAGCCACGCATCCGGTGCCACCCAGGCCAGCGCCAGCACCGCCGCAGCGGCCAGCGACCAGCGGCGCACCCGCGCACGCCGGCGCGGCGGCGCGAGGGTGGCCTGCGGCCGTGGCCCCACGCTGCGCCAGAGCTGGCGTTCGCGTTCGAACACGCGCCGGTGGCCCGGCGCGGCCAGCCACCGCTCGAAGGCCTGCATGCCGGTGTCATCCACCGTGCCGGAGGCCAGCCACGCGATCCACGCCTGCGCCTGGACGGCGACAGACTCGGTGGATGCGGACGGCGGCGGAAGCGGATCGATGTGCGGCGGGCTCATGGCTGGCGGGGTGGCGCGGTCGGGGGCAATGCCACCGGCAAGGGACGGAAGCGGGGCACGCGACACCGCCCCAGTATGATCAAGACGAATGGCGGGTGCGGTTCCCCAATGCCATGACGCGCGCGGGCGCCATCAGCGCCCGTTGCGGGCCCAGGCCAGGCGCTGCAGGGCAGCGCGCACGTGGTTCTCCACGGTCGTCACCGACACCTTGAGGCGCTTGGCCACGTCGGCCTGGGTCATTCCCTGCAGGCGGTTGAGCCGGAAGATGGTGCGGGTTGGCTCGGGCAGGTGCTCGGCGGCGGCGAGCACACGCTGCAGTTCGTCCTGGGCCATCGCCTGTTCTTCGGTCGACAGCACTTCGTCCGGTCCCCACAGGTAATGCTCGGCCAGCAGGCGCGCGCGGCGGGTGCGCTCACGCCCGTGGTCGGTGGCCAGGTTGGTGGCCAGCCGGTACAGATAGGCCCGCGGGTTGTCGATGGCCTGGCCGCTGTCCACCCCGCGCGCCTTGAACCAGATCGCCTGGATCACGTCCTCGGCGCCGCCGTCATTGCCCAGGATGCGCTGCACCAGGCGCAGCAACGCCGGGCGTTCGCGGATCAGCATCTCGGTGAGGGCGGAGGCGTTGGTGGTCATGCGACGGACGCAGGGGCCGGGGCGGAAGGCGCGCCATGCTACCCCGCAAATGCGAATGAGTCACGTTTGTGCGGGCGCCGGGCGCTTCACCGCGCACACCCTGCCGTGGCCGGCGCCGCAGTAGAACAGCCCGGCACCGTCGGACTCCAATCCACTGACGCCGCGTCCGTCCGGCATCTGCAGGCGGTGCTGCACCGCGCCGCTGGCCGGGTCGATGCGGCGGATGTCGCTCTGCCCCGCCTCGTCGGTCCCGTGCCAGAGTTCGCCGTCCACCCAGGTCACGCCGGTCACGAAGCGGTCCGACGCGATCGTGCGCAGGATGCTGCCGGTGGCCGGGTCGACCTGGTGGATGCGGCGCTGCCGGTATTGCCCCACCCAGAGGCTGCCTTCGGCCCAGGCCATGCCGGAGTCGGTGCCGCCGCCCGGTGCGGGGATCGACGCCAGCACCTCGCCGCTGCGCGGATCGATCCGGTCGATGCGCGCGCCGGCGATCTGGTACAGGTGGGTGCCGTCGAAGGCGGTGCCGGCATCGCAGGGCAGTGCCAGGGTGCGTACCGCGTCGCCGCTGTCCGGGTCGAACGCCACCAGCGCAGCACCGGTGGCCGCCCATACGTGGTGCCCGTCGAAGCTGACGCCGTTGACGCAGTCCGAGCCGGCGAACGGGCCGTATTCGCGCACCAGTTCGGCGGCCTCTACGGGGGCAGCGGTACCCAAGGTGTCCGTGTTCATCGTTGCAGTCTCCTGGCCCGTGGAAGGCGGTGCCTGCCAGCGACACTAGCCAATCGGCAGCGCGGCAGGGAGTAACAAAATCGTCGTGAAACCGGCCAGCGGCACCGACCGCCAGCGCTGCGCCCGGCCACGCCCCCGGGTGTGGACCTGCCCCGCGGCCTGCAGCTCGGCCAGCGCACGCTGCACGCTGCGTTGGCTGGCGCCCACCGCCAGCGCCAACGACGAGGTGGACCAGGCGGCACCGTCGGCCAGCAGCGCGACCAACGCCGCCTGCTCACCATCGAACGGGGGCACCAGCACCGTGACCGTCTGCGCGTGGCAGGGCTGGATCCGGAATCCTTGCGGGGTGGCGTCAATCCGGGCCTGCGCGGCGATAAGCGCGCGCAGGCGGCCCAGCTCTACCCGCAGCCGCACACGCAGCGAGTCGTCGGGGTGGGCAATACCGAAGACCCGTTCAATCAGCACATCGCGTTCGACCCCACCCGGCCACGCCTCGGCCAGTGCGCGCAGCAAGGCGAACAACACCGGACGCCGCGCCAGACAGTGCCACTGCGTGCCGGTGCGTACGCCCCGTCGGCATGCATCCACCACCAGCGCGCCGGACGCGAGCAGGGCCGGAACATCCTCGATGCGCAGGGTGCGCGCCACGCCGGCCTGGAGGCTGCGGGCGGCCGGCCGGTCCAGCGCGGCGCGCGCCTCGTCCACCTCCCGCCGCAGCGGGGCGATGCCGGCGCGTTCGGCCGCTGCCTGGGCGCGGGCCAGGGCGGCACGCGCCGGTGCGACCTGCAGCGCACGCAAGGCCAGTGCGGCAGCGGTCAACTCGGCCATGGCGGCCAGCGCCGGCGGCATCGGGCGGTCGGCCAGCTGGGCCAGGCCGTATTCGGCATCGCGCAGGCGGCCCAGCAACAGGCAGCGCCGGGCCAGGATCAGCCAGGCCTGCAACGCATTGGCGCCGTCTCCCCGCGCATCCAGCAGTGCCGCCACCTCCTGCAGGGGCTGCGACGATCCCGCCAGCTCGCGCATGGCCAGTGCCACCTCGGCCTCGGCGACCAGGCAACGCGCCCGCGCCACCGTCTCATGCGGGCCGAACGCGCGACGGGCGCGCCGCAGCAGGTCACGCGCGGTATCAAGTTGACCGAGCTGGGCCATGGCGATGCCGCGCAGCGCCAGCGCGGGCGGGTCGTCGCGCAGCGCAACGCAACCAAGCGCGGCCAGCACATCGCCGTTGGCAAGGGCGCGAGCGGCAGCCGTGATGAGGGCATCCATCTGCACAGGCTACCTGCCCGGCGCGGCACATGCAGCGATCGCGCCGCAGCTTAGAGGCAGGTGGTCAGCCCTTCGTACACGGTGGTGGCGGTGCCAGGCAACACGGTGTCGATGGCCTCCGGCCCCTGAAGCGTGGCCAGCAGCCGCGGCAAGGGGGTCTGCGCCGCCAGCGGCAGCCGGCAGGCCCAATCGCGGGCATCCACCGTGACCGCGCCGGTGGCGGCGTCGACGTCCATGTTGCTGCCGGCGAATGTCCACCGGCACTCACCCACCCGCCCGCTGGCGGCGTGCACCGAACAGCGCAGGCGCATGGCCTGCAGGTTGTAGTACTCGCCCTCGCAGAAGGTGTCGCCGCAGACGTCATCGAAACCGCGTACCAGCGCCTGTTCCAGCGCACGGAAACGCGTCCCACCCTGCCCCTGGCCGGGATAATCCCGCGCGTCCACGTAACGGGCCGCCGACGCTGCGCGCTCCGGCTGCCGGACCTGCTGGAGGCAGCCGCCCACCGCCTCGCCGATGGACAGCGCCGCACCGGGCAGCACGACATCGAGCGCGTCGGCGCGTTCCAGCGACGCATGGAAGGCCTCCACCCCCACCCCCGTGCCCAGCGGCAAGGGACAGTCCCAGCGTCGGTTGTCCACCAGGACCACGCCCGTGTCCGGCGCCACCTGCAGTTCGCTGGCAATGAACAGCCAGTTGCAGGCGTGCACCTGCCCGCTGGCCGCGTTGACCGAGCAGCGCAGCTGCAGTGCGCGCAGGTTGCTGTAGTCGCCTTCGCAGAGGGTATCGGCACAGACCGCGTCGAAGCGGTTCGCCAGATGGGCTTCCAGGGAATAGAAGCGGTCCCAGTTGGCCTCGTTGCGCGGGAAATCCACCAGGTCGACGAACGGCTGGGCAAGCAGCGGGGCGCTGGGCAGCCAGGCCAGCAGGGCGAACAGGCGCAGCAACGGCCGGAAACGTGGGTACATGGCCAGACTCCAACGGAAGGAGAACCAGCGTGGCCTGGCCCGGTGCACGGGCCCATCCGGCAAGGCCGCGCCGGGCCGTGGGAAAACCCATCGCGGGGCGGTCATCCGGCCCCCGCTGCACGCGGCCCGGCAAAGGCATAAAATGGGGGGCTATCTGCCTTCATCCCCCTCTCGGAGTACACCCATGGGTCTGGAACTCGTCTCGCCCGGCAAGAACCCGCCGGAAGAAATCAACGTCATCATCGAGATCCCGAAGGATTCCGAGCCGGTGAAGTACGAAGTGGACAAGGAAACCGGCGCGATCTTCGTCGACCGCATCCTGTCCACCCCCATGCGCTACCCGTGCAACTACGGCTACGTGCCGAGCACCCTGTGCGGCGACGGTGACCCGGCCGACGTGCTGGTGGTGCTGCCGCTGCCGCTGATCCCCGGTTCGGTGGTGCGTTGCCGTCCGGTCGGCGTGCTCAAGATGAGCGATGAAGCCGGCAGCGACGAGAAGATCCTGGCCGTGCCGATCTCCAAGGTGTTCAGCGGCTACGCCCACGTGGAAGACATCGAGCAGGTGTCCAGCCACTGGCTGGAGCGCATCGGCCACTTCTTCGAGCATTACAAGGACCTGGAAAAGGGCAAGTGGGTCAAGCTTGACGGCTGGGCCGGCGCTGCCGAAGCCAAGCAGATCCTGGTGGAAGCGCACCAGCGCTACCTCAGCAACAACGGCTGAGGCTGAACCGCATCGCTTCGGCGCTGGCCGCCGAAGCGATGGACATCACGTTTTTTGACTGCGGCACATCACTATTTGTGCCGGATTGGGTACATTGCGTCTTCACACCGTCCACGGTGCGTTTCACCGTGGTCAGCCAGGGGACTTGTCGTGCGCATTCTGCTTGTTGGGGACCAGGCCAGCCTGTCGGCTGAACTGATGGATTTCATTGCCGATCTTGGGGAAGAGTGGCAACCGCTGACGGCCTCCGATGGCCAGTCGGCCATGAGCATCGTCGCCGCCGGTCCGGTGGACGCGGTCATTGCCTGCCCTACCCTGCCCGATCTCACGGCCACCACGCTGCTGGGGCAGATCCGTACCCTGCGCCCGGAAACGATCCGGATCGCGCTGGTAGATGCCGACCACAACAACCGCCCACCGCCGGCGCGCCTGATCGGGGTGGCCCACCGCTTCCTGCCGATGCCGCTGGCCCCGGAAGTGCTGCTGGAAGCACTGACCAGCCTGGAAGAACTGCGCGAACTGCTCGACAGCGCGCATCTGCGCAGCGCGATCGGTCGCATCGAAAAGCTGCCTTCACCGCCGCACCTGTACCTGAGCCTGACCCAGGCGCTGGAACACGACGACGACACCAACACCGCCGATGTCTCCAAGCTGGTGTCGGCCGACCCGGCGATTGCGGCGAAGGTGCTGCAGTTGTCCAACTCGGCGTTCTTCAACAGCGGCCGCACCATTTCCGACCTGCGCACCGCGGTAACGCGGCTGGGCCTGTCGACCCTGCGCGACCTGGTGCTGGCCAGCGAAGTGTTCTCCGCCTCGGCGTTGTCCGGTGCCGAACGCAATTCGCTGCAGCAGCGCGCGTTGCTGGCCTCGCGGCTGGCAGCCAAGCTGCTGCCCGATTCCAGCGCCGAGCTGGGTGCAACCGCCGCCCTGCTGGCGGACATCGGGCTGCTGCTGCCGGGCGTGCGCAACGAGCGCGGCGCCCCGGCCGACGCAACCGATGAACGCCCTGGCCATGCCGAGGCCGGCGCCTACCTGCTGGGCCTGTGGGGCCTGCCGATGCCGATCATCGAGGCGGTGGCCTTCCACCTGCAGCCGCAGAAGTCCAACACGCGCAGCTTCTGGGTGACCGGTGCGGTGCACGTGGCACTGGCGCTGATCAACGGTGACCCGGTGGATGAGGAATACCTGCAGCGTGCCGGCGTGCTGCACAAACTGCCGCAGTGGCGCGACCACGCCAACGGCCTGATGGGGCTGGTGGCTGCAGAAGCCTGAGGGCACCGCCCCGCGCCATGACGCGGGGCAGCAGTGCAACGGAAAAGCCGGCCAGTGGCCGGCTTTTTTGTGGCTCTTCACCCATGTGCGGGGCAAGCAAAAACGTGCCTTGACGCTTTTCAGGCACAGCCGTCGGCGGGTCGGGCGCTGGGCCCCCATGCCCTTTCCGGCGAATGTCCTCCGGCGTCGGCCTGCGGCTGCCCCCTCCCCCTTTATTTCGCCTCCAAGGGCATGGGGGCCCAGCGCCCGACCCACCGACAGCGCCAGAAAGGCTTGGCTTCCCCTGCTTACCGCAAGCCGAGCCCCGTAGCAGCCGGTAGGCCCCTGGGCAAAATAAAGGAGGAGGCCGCCCCGCGGCCGGGGGACATTTGCGCCAGGGGCCTACCGGCTGCTGCGGGGCCCTCACGTTCGCGACCAGCCTGATCGGAGACACCAGCCGATCCGAACGGCGCCTGCACGCCCGGCCACCCGCGCACCGTCGTGCTCACGCTGCGACGGCCCTCGCAACGAGACGCTTCCCTCAGAACCTTTTTGTGGCCGCAGCATCGAAACCGGGAGGGTGGAACGCTCAGGCCCCGGCACAAACAAAGAGGGCGGACCTTGCGGTCCGCCCTCCTTTTTTACTGCAACAGAGCTTCGATGGATCAGAAGCGCTGGGTGTACTTCATGTACAGGAAGCGGCCGATATCGAAGCCGCCGTAGTAGGCGAAGCTCGAGTTCTGCTGCGAGTACATCAGCGGACCCTTGTGATCGAACACGTTGTTCGCGCCGACCGCAATGGTGGCATCCCACGGTGCCTTCCAGCTGACCTGCAGGTCATGGAAGGTGTTGGAGCCGGTCTTGCGCAGCGGAGCGGTTTCGCCATAGGCGAAGCGGTCCGGATCGGTGCAGCCGATGTCGATGCACGGCTCGTTCAGGCCCGAGTAGTAACGCGCGGTGTAGTTGACACCGAAGTCGCCCATCGCCCAGTTGACGCCCAGGTTGGAACGCACGCGGAACAGCGCGTCCTGACCAACCTTGCCGATCATGATGCTGTCGCCGGCGCTGTTCTGGTTGGCTTCGTCGTACTTGGCCAGGTAGCTGGTCTGCCAGTCGATGCTGAACTGACCGATGGCCAGCTCCGGCAGGCGGTACTTGATGCCCAGGTCGTAACCTTCGGTTTCCATCTTGCCGAGGTTGGCGGTGCCGTAGGTGATGCCGCTGATGTGGCCATCAGCCGCACGGGTCACGCCGCTGCAACGGCCAGCATTGCCCAGCACGTAGCAGTCACGCAGGATACGGTCGACGCTGTCTTCGATGATCATGTCGCTGATCTCGTAGCGGTACCAATCCAGCGAGATGTCCAGGCCCTGCACCCAACGCGGGCTCCAGACCAGACCCATGGTCTTGCTCTTGGAGGTTTCCGGCGACAGGTTCGGGTTGGCGCCGGAGACGAACTGGTCACCCGACTGGCACGGCGTGGTCGAGCACGGCACGTTGCCCTGGCCCAGCTGCACGTAGTTGGCCGGTGCACCACCGGCAAGGCAGGCGGCATTGCCAGCCACGCTGCCCGACACGCCCACGGCGCACGGATCGGTGTAACGCTCGAAGCTCGAGCTCAGGCCACCGTACAGATCGGAGATGGTCGGAGCGCGGAAGCCCTCGGCATAGGTGCCGCGGACCAGCAGCTCGTCCATCGGACGCCAGGTCAGACCGAACTTGCTGTTGGTGGTGCCGCCGAAGTTGCTGTAGTCCGAATAACGGCTGGCAACATTCAGGGTCAGTTCCTTGGCAAACGCCATGTCGGCCAGGATCGGCACGTTCAGTTCGAGGTAGACCTCGTTCAGATCGTACTCACCCTGGGTCGACTTCTGGCCCAGGCCGGTGGACTGGCCGGACTGCGCGAAGGCGTCCGGCACGTAGGAGCCTTCTTCCTTGCGGTGCTCCACGCCCACGGCGAAGCCGAGGTCGCCGGCCGGCAGGGTCACGATGGAACCGGCCAGGTTGGCGGTGAAGCTGGTGGTCTTGGTGACGCCACGGGTGGTGAAGGTCGGGAACAGGTATTCCTGCAGCGCCGGGTCGGCGAGCGAACCCTGGCCAGCCACGCCGTACGGCAGCAGCGGGTTCCACGGAATGCAGTCGGCCAGGGACGGATCCACAACGCCGGCAACGCCGCAACGTGCCACGCCGCCTGCATCGATGTAGGACGGGCCCAATGCCTTGCGCGAACCGATCAGGCTCATGTCACCGCGCTGGGTCTTGATCGACTCATTGCGGTTCCACAGTGCACCGACGTCCCAATCAAAGGTCTTGTCAGCCACTTCGAAGTAGCCGCTGACGGTCGGCGCGAAGCGCAGGGTCTTCAGCTGGCTGTCGGTGGTGCGCGGCACTTCCCACAGGCGGCGACGGAACTCGATGTCCTTGCCACCGACGCCATTGACGTTGGTCGGGTTGAAGGCGCTGGAGGCCGACAGCGGGGTCTTGATGTTGGACGCGCTGGACTGGTACGGGTAGCCGGCGATCTGCTGGAACGTGTTGCGCTCGTTGTAGAGCACATCGGTGTTCAGGCTGATGCGGTCGGTGAAGTCGTAGGTGCCGTTGATGTACAGCGACTTGCGCTCCACACCGGTCAGCAGGCTCATCTGCTCGTTCGAATTGACGTACTCGTCTTCGGTCAGGACGTGGTAGTCATTCGGGTTCTTCGGATCGCCGCCCGGGTTCAGGGTCTTCCACACGGCGGTCTTGGAGTCGCCGCAGTTGACCTGCAACGGGTTGCACCAGCTGCCGGTCTCGGTGATCGGGCTGCCGTCGCCAGCAACCGAATTCGGACCACGGCCGCCATCACGGCTGTACCAGCGGTCCTTGGCCCACACCGGATCCTGCTTGGAGTATTCGGCCGCCAGGGTCAGGCTGCCGCGCTCGCCGGACGCGCCCAGCAGCATCGAGTACTGCTGTTCGTCGCCGTCGCCGTTGCCGTACTGGCCAACGCGGACGCTGGCTTCGCCACCGTCGAAGTTCTTGCGGGTGATCACGTTGACCACGCCGGCAATGGCGTCCGAACCGTAGATCGAGGACGCGCCGTCCTTCAGGATTTCAATGCGCTCCACGGCAGCCATCGGGATCTGGCTCAGATCCTGGTAACCGGCCGTGGTGGCGCCCAGGCGCTTGCCGTTCATCAGCACCAGGGTGCGCTGGGCGCCCAGGTTGCGGATGTCGACGTAGTAACCGCCCACGTTCTCGCCCGAGGACAGCGAATCCGAACGCGAGATGGCCGGGGAGCCGGCCGAGGTGAGGTTGTTCAGCACGTCAGCGACGTTCGAGAAACCCTGCTTCTCCAGGGCTTCACGCGTCATCGTCAGAATCGGCTGCTGGGTCTCCATGTTGGCGCCGCGGATGCGCGAGCCGGTGACCGAGATGCGATCCAGGTCAGTGGTGCCGGCTGCAGCTTCCTGCGCCGAGGCAAAGGTCGGCGACAGCGCGAGCGCAATGCCGGCGGGCAGAAGGCCCAGCCGCACTGCAGGAGTACGAAAATTCATTTATCTCTCCGAGGTACGTTAGTAGCGTGTTAAACCGCCTCGGAAAGTTACGATTGCGTTGCGGTTAATTATTTGCGGGAAGCAACCGATGGCTTTGCCGACTTTGGCGGGAGCATTCCACCGCCCTCGCGGAAGCCTGACGCAGACTGCCCGTAACGTGCCCGAAACGCCCTTGCAAAGCTGCAGCAGTTGTCAAATCCACTGGCAGCGGCGACTTCGCCGATCATCATGTCGGTATCACGCAGCAGGTCCGCCGCGCGCTCCAGCCGCAGGCGTGCCGACAGCGACTGCGGGCTTTCTTCATACAGGCTCTGGAAGGTCTTGGACAAGTACCAGCTGGAGAAGTTGGTCAGCTCGGCCAGTTCACCGATGCGCACCACGCGGTGGCTGTTGCCTTCCAGGTACAGGCGCGCACGCTGCATGCGGCCGAACACCTGGCGCTTGCGCACGCGCGAACGGCCCGGGCAACGCTGCACGCCGGTGGCCAGCACGCGCTGCAGAGAGGCCAGATGCAGCAGCACCGGGCGCAATGCCTGCGCTGGCTGGCCGCTGGCCAGTGCATCGCGCCACAGGCGCAGCGCTACGCGGACTTCGGCGCGGCTCATGCTGCCGCGGCCGGCATACAGGCTGCAGTCTTCCAGCTCGCCCAGCGCGCGCAATGCATCGGGGGTGAGGCTCAGGCCGATGCACAGACCATCGCGGCCGGCCTGGATCATCGGCTTGGATTCTTTCTCGAAGGCAATCCATTCGCGCTGGCGCAGGCGGAAGCGACCTTCCTTGGATTCCACCCACGCGCTGCCACGCAGCTGCATCCACACAGTGAAGGTTGCGCCGGCGGTCTGCAGGCTGCCGAGCCGGGCCACGCCCAGGCAGGTGGGCAGCGGACCGTCGTCGACGATCTTGTCCAGGGAAAGCGATTGGCCGCGATCGGCCAAGGAAAGCTGACGCATGACTGCACACCGTGTTTGCCGTTGCGGGGCAAACGTTTTGCCAAATCAGGCGAGCCAGGTCAGGAAAGTCCTACGAGATTCATCCGAATTCGACACGAGGCCGATACGAAAGAAGTACGAAGACTATTTTCCCTTCAAAAACAGGGCGTTGGACACCGCCGAGAAGACCGCCACCGGGGCCTCGGGCAGCGGCATCACGCCGATGTCGGCACCGTCGGCCACCGCCAGCGCCACATACAGGGCGCTGCCATCGGGTTGCGCACTGAAGCCGTTGCCGGCACTCAGCCGATCCACGTCCAGGCAGTGCTCGGTGCGGGCAGCGCCGGCGTTGATGCGCGAAAACAGCGTGGCGCAGGCGGCGCCATTGGACAGGTAGTCCACGCTGCCATCGCGTGCCACCGTCCAGGTCCGGTAGCGCCAGCGCGATGGCCGGTCTTCGCTGACCTGCTGGATGCTGCCGGTGCTGAGCTGCGCATCCACCGACCACAGCCCGCCTGCCGACAGCCGGGTGAACAGCACCCGTTGCGCGCTGCGGTCGAAGCGCGCCTGCGACACCCCTTCGATACTGGCCAGCAGCCGCCACGGCGACTGCCGACGATCGAACAGGGACAGCCGCAGCCGCTCGCGCGCGTCACGGTCGACGATCAGCACGTGGTCACTGTCGCCGCCATACAGGGCCTGCAGCGGCTGGGCGACCGGAACCGGCAACGCCACCACCTGCTCATCGCGCGGTGACACTTCATAGATCACCGGGTTGGCCTGCGCATCGCGCCCGGACACCAGCAGGTGCGTGCTGTCCGGCGACCAGTCCGCAGCCTGCCGCGTTTCCGGCCGCAGGCCTTCCACCGGGCGCAGCGAGTCGGGCCGGGTCAGGTCCGCCCACCACAGGCCGTAATTGCCGGACCGGTCGGAGGTGAACACCAGTTGCCGGCCGTCAGGGGCGAGCATCGGCTGGCCATCGCGGCCGTTGGAGGGGAACAGGCGTTGCGGTTGCCCCGGCTGGCCGTCCTTGAGCGGCACCCGGAACAGACCGAACTGCGCCTTGCGATGCACGAAGGCCAGCATCTCGTTGTGGCGCGACACCGCCGGTGACTGCGCATCGTCGATGCCGACATCGCGCAGCGTGCGGTTCTGCGTATCCAGTTCATACAGGCGCGATTCGCTGTCCACGCGGCGGCCGAACACGATGTGGCGGCTGTCACCGCGCCAGGCCCAGCCGCGGATCTCGGCCGAATCGGCGGTGAGCTGTTCGGGCACCCCGCCGCTGGCCGGGAGACGCCACAGATCGCCAATCTGCGGGTTGCGCACGAACACGATCCAGCGCCCATCGGGCGAGTAGCGCGGCGCGTAATCAAAGCTGTCCTCGGCCACCTCGTAGGCCAGCGGCGTCCAACGCCCACTGGCGATATCCAGGACGCGGATGCCGCGGTGGGCATGCGCGCCGGCCAGGGAGCCGAACACCAGGCCGCGCCCGTCCGGGGTCCAGTCGAAGCTGAGCAGTTCGGTGCCGTCACAGCGGGTGACGTGACGTACCGCGCCGCCGGTGGCGCTGGCGATCAGCACCTCGCAGCTGCCGCCCGGCCCGAACCGCGCGAACGCGATGTCGCGCCCGTTGGGCGACCAGTTGGGGAAGCGGTCGGAATAGCCGTCCGGGGTTTCGGCCAGCAGCCGCGCCGGCGCGTTGCCGGACGTCTGCACTTTCACCGAGCTGCCATTGCGGGCGCTGCTGTCGGCCTCGTAGGCAACCTGCGAACCGTCCGGGGACAGCGTGGGATAGGTCTCGAACCCGGCCGTGGCGGTGATCAGCCGGTACGGCCGCTGTGGGCTGCCGATCACCCGGCTGCCATCCTCCAGCACGCCGCTGGAACCGGGCTCGGCCGACGGGCGCTGCAGCAGCAATGCGGCCATCACCAGCAGCGCCACCAGCATGGCCAGCCCAACGGCCAGCAGCACGTAGCGACGGTGGCGCCGCCAGCGGCTGCGTACCGACGCCGTTGCCGGGCCAGGTGCGGTGCGCGCTGGCGCAGGGGTTACCGCGTTGGCCGCAGGCGCCACGTCCGGTTCGGCGGCCGCCGGCACGACGGGATCGTCGGCCAGCATGCGTACCGGCACCAGCAGGCGGTACCCGGTCTTGGCGATGGTTTCGATGTACGCGGCGCCGTCGCCGTCGTCGCTGGCAAACGCCTTGCGCAGCTGGGTGACAGCCTGGGTGAGGACATCATTGGTGGGCAGGGTGTCGGGCCACACCTCGGCGAACAGTTCATCGCGGGTGACCACCGCACCGGGCGAACGCAGCAACGCTTTCAGTACGCCCAGCGCCTTGGGGGTGAGCCGGCGCACGCGACGCGCACCGGGCACCGTGACCTCGCGCGAGGACAACGTGACGGTGCAGCTGCCGATACGCACGACATCGGCCGAAGGAGGCTCACTAATGTTGCTGATCATTCCAGTGGTACGAAGGACTGCAGAACAACAGGAACGCAGCATTCATCGCAACCGACACCGATCGAACGAACCGCCAGATTCCGCACATGCCATCAGCGCAAACCGTAAAACAACTGAAGCGCGCGAATACTAGCCTATGCCGGTTAACCGCGCCTGTGCGTGCGGCCAACATCAGGCTCTCTCTCGCCGACGAATTCACATAAATCGCTTCAGTATTCGCGCCTTCGGGCGCGAATTTTTTATCTGCGATTCAGCTTTGTACACGCTTGATCATGGTCAATCCGACCAGTCGCGAGACCACCAAAGCCACGTACATCACGCCTGCGAACTGCTCCAGCATGACCAGTGCGCGTGCTTGCGGATGCACCGGCACCACGTCGCTCAAACCCACCCCGGACAGCAAGCTGAAGCTGAGATAAAGAAGCTCCATCCAGGTGCGCAATTCGCTCTCGCTGGTGGCCAGGAAACTGCCCGGGTACCACTGCTGGCAGACCGAGAAGGCGAACGCGAATGCCCAAGCCAACAGGGTGAACGTTGCCCCGGCCGCGAACAGTTCGTCGCGGGTGACCTTGTGGTCCTGGAGCATGTAGGCGGTCAGGCTGCCGGCGGTATAGAAGTACAGCAGGCATTCCAGCAACTGGGCGGTGGTGGTGAGGGTGGGCCTGTCGAGCAGTGCCCCGGCGATGGAGAAGACCACCGCCGGGATGGCCAGCAGCAGCGCCAGCCACATGCCCAACGGGCTGCGCCGCACCACCCACAGGGCCAGGCCGAGCACGGCGATGCCGAACGCACCGAACACCGCGCGGCTGGCCCCGGCTTCGTCCATCGCCGGGTACAGCAGCACGCCCAGCAACTGCACGGCCAGCAACCACGCCGACGGATGCCGCCGTGCGATGGCCAGCCACTTGGTGGTACGTGCGATTGCCATGCCAGATCCCTTCCCTGCCCCGTTCGCCGCCGAGCTTAGCGCGCTTGCCGCCCCTGCCGCATGAGCACCGGGGCGACGGCCCGCCGCCCCGGCACCGGCCTCATTCCTGCCGGTAGACCTGCGCGCCGAGGTCCCGGAACTGCGCCGACTTGTCGGCCATGCCCTCCTCGATCGCGTCCTGTTCGGACAGACCGTGTTCGGCGGCATAGTCGCGCACGTCCTGGGTGATCTTCATCGAGCAGAAGTGCGGGCCGCACATCGAACAGAAGTGCGCCAGCTTGTGCGCGTCCTTGGGCAGGGTTTCATCGTGGAATTCCTTGGCCTTCTCCGGGTCCAGGCCAAGGTGGAACTGGTCTTCCCAGCGGAACTCGAAGCGCGCCTTGCTCAGTGCGTTGTCACGCACCTGCGCGCCGGGGTGGCCCTTGGCCAGGTCCGAGGCATGCGCGGCGATGCGGTAGGCCATGATGCCGTCGCGCACGTCCTGGCGGTTGGGCAGGCCCAGGTGTTCCTTCGGCGTGACATAGCAAAGCATCGCGGTGCCGTACCAGCCGATCATGGCCGCACCGATCGCGCTGGTGATGTGGTCGTAGCCCGGCGCGATGTCGGTGGTGAGCGGCCCCAGCGTGTAGAACGGCGCCTCGCCGCATTCGCGCAGCTGCTTGTCCATGTTCTCCTTGATCAACTGCATGGGCACGTGGCCCGGGCCTTCGATCATGGTCTGCACGTCGTGCTTCCAGGCGATTCTGGTCAACTCGCCGAGGGTTTCCAGCTCACCGAACTGGGCGGCATCGTTGGCATCGGCAATGCAGCCGGGGCGCAGGCCGTCGCCGAGCGAGAAGGTCACGTCGTAGGCCTTCATGATCTCGCAGATGTCCTCGAAGTGCGTGTAGAGGAAGTTCTCCTTGTGGTGGGCCAGGCACCACTTGGCCAGGATGCTGCCACCGCGCGAGACGATGCCGGTCACGCGCTTGGCGGTCAGCGGCACGTAGCGCAGCAGCACGCCGGCGTGGATGGTGAAGTAATCCACGCCCTGCTCGGCCTGTTCGATCAGCGTGTCGCGGAAGATCTCCCAGGTGAGTTCCTCGGCGCGCCCATCCACCTTCTCCAGCGCCTGGTAGATCGGCACGGTGCCGATCGCCACCGGCGAGTTGCGCAGGATCCACTCGCGGGTTTCGTGGATGTGCTTGCCGGTGGAGAGGTCCATCACCGTGTCGCCGCCCCAGCGGATCGCCCACACCAGCTTTTCCACTTCCTCGGCGATGCCCGACGACACCGCGCTGTTGCCGATGTTGGCGTTGATCTTGGTCAGGAAGTTGCGGCCAATGATCATCGGCTCGCTTTCCGGGTGGTTGATGTTGTTGGGCAGTACCGCGCGGCCGCGGGCGATTTCGTCGCGCACGAATTCGGGCGTGATGCGCGCGGGGATGGACGCGCCGAAAGACTCCCCGGGATGCTGCCTGAGCAGCGCGGCATCGCGGATGGCCTCGATGCGCTGGTTCTCGCGGATGGCCACGAATTCCATTTCCGGGGTGATGATGCCGCGCCGTGCGTAGTGCATCTGGGTGACGTTGGCGCCGGCCACCGCACGGCGCGGCTGCAGCCGCGACGGAAAACGCACCGCGTCCAGGCGTGCGTCGGTTTCGCGCGCCCGCCCGAAGCTGGAGCTCAGGCCGTGCAGCAGTTCGGTATCGCCCCGCTCGGCCACCCAGCCGGCCCGCAACGGCGGCAGGCCGCAGGAGAGGTCGATGCGCGCATTCGGATCGGTATACGGGCCAGATGTGTCATACACGGTGACCGGCGCGTTCTCTTCCCCACCAAACAGGGTCGGCGTGCGGGTCAGCACGATCTCGCGCATGGGCACCTGCAGGTCGCTGCGTGAGCCGGGCACGTGGATCTTGCGCGAGCCGGGAATGGGTCGGGTGACCGATTCGGACAGTTGCTGGGCCTGCTGCTGCAGGGAGGAAAGCGCTGCGTTCATGACTTCGTCCTGGATCGGGTTCCGCCCAGGAATAGGCGGAACGGACGAAGCGGCGGCGCACGACGGACGCAACACGGGCGGTCTTCGGGCGGGGCAGCCCTACGGCGCATTGCGTCAGCATTGCGAAGCATCCCTACGCCGGTATCAACCGGATCAGGTTCGAAGGGACTGTCTCAACCGTGGCCACTGGGCCGCGGTACCCCCGCTTCGGGGCGAATTAGACCACAACCCTGACGCAATTGCCGCGTCCGGCCCGAGGCCGTGCAGACAGCGGCTGGAACGTGAAAAAGGCGCTGATCTGCCATCCGCTAGAATGCTGCGGCGCGGAATGGCCGTCTGGCTGGTCCGCCCTGGAGTTCCGCAACCGGCATCGACCGGCTTGAATCGCCCCAGCCGCCGCCTCGGCAGCGCTGGAGACGGCAGGCATTCGCTCGCCCCCTTTGTACGGAGAAACTCCTCCATGGTGTTTCGCATTTCCATCGCACTGATCATTGCATTGGTGCTGATCGCCGGCCTCGCGCCCGGCCCCTTCAACGACGTGATCCAGAGTGGCCTGGGCCACATCATCCGCAGCACCGGCTGGCTATACCTGCTGGTGGTGTTCATCACGCTGTCGTTCCTGATGTACCTGGCCTTCGGGCGGTTGGGCTCGCTGCGCATCGGCGGCGAAGATGCCGAGCCGGATTTTTCCAACGCCAGCTGGATGTCGATGCTGTTTGCCGCCGGCATGGGTATCGGCCTGGTGTTCTGGGGCGCGGCCGAGCCGATCTCGCACTTCGTCAAGCCGCCGGAAGGCCTGGCACCGCAGAGCATGGAGGCGGCCCGTGCCTCGATGCGCTACGCGTTCTTCCACTGGGGCCTGCATCCGTGGGCGATCTATGCGCTGATCGGGCTGGCCATGGCGTGGTTCCAGTTCAACCGCAATGGCCGCGGCCTGATCAGTGATCTGTTGCAGCCGATCATCGGCGCGCATCACCGCGGCTGGATGGGCACGGTGGTGAACGTGGCGGCGGTGGTGGCCACCGCGATCGGCGTGGCCACCACGCTGGGCTTCGGTACGATCCAGATCGCGGCCGGCCTGCACCGCGTGTTCGGCATCCAGGATTCGATTCCGGTGCAGCTGACCATCATCGCGGTGGCGTTCGTGCTGTACATGGCCTCCACCACCAGCGGGGTGAACCGCGGCATCAAGTGGCTGTCCAACTTCAACCTGGGGCTGGCGGCGGTATTGCTGGCGCTGGTGATGGTGCTGGGGCCGACCGGGTTCATCTTCGATACGTTCACCACCACCATCGGGTCCTACCTCAATTCGCTGGTGACGATGAGCCTGCGCATGTCGCCGTTCTCGGGCAGCACGTGGGTGGCCGACTGGACGATCTTCTACTGGGCCTGGTGGATCGCGTGGGCGCCGTTCGTGGGCTCGTTCATTGCGCGGGTGTCGCGCGGGCGCAGCATCCGCGAGTTCGTGCTGGGCGTGGTGATCGCACCCAGCGTGCTGGGCTTCCTGTGGTTCTCGGTGTTTGGCGGCACCGCGCTGTGGTCGCAGATCTTCGGCCACGTGGACCTGGCGCAGGCGCTGGGCAACGGCTATGAGACGGTGCTGTTCACGATGTTCGACAGCCTGCCGATGCCGATGGTGTTGTCGGTTGTCGCATTGGTGTTGTTGATCATCTTCTTCGTGACCTCGGCCGACTCGGCGGTGCTGGTGCTGGCCACGATGTCCACCGAGGAGGCAGGTGACCCGCCGTTGGCGCGGCGGATGGTGTGGGGCGTGGCGATCGCGCTGATTGCCGGTGTGTTGCTGCTGGCCGGTGGGCTGACCGCGCTGCAGGGCATGATCACGATTGCGGCCTTGCCGTTCGCGCTGTTGATGCTGCTGGTGATGTGGTCGCTGTACCGGGTGCTGGATATGGAGTACGCGTTGCAGCGCCGGCGTGCGCAGCGGGCACGGCGGATGATGGACGAGTGGATCGAGCGGGAGATCGCCGCGCAGGAAGAGACGCGGGATGAGGCGGCGCGGGCGCCGTAGGGCGTACACCGTTGCGCTGTCGGTGGCAGGGTCGCGCCGGGTGGGTTGACGGGACACGCTGCAAGTCCCGCTCCGCGGCCCGGCCCAGCCGCTGGCGGCTGTGCGTTCGGGCACATGCGAGGCAGTGCCTCGCAAGCAATGTGCCCTCACCCATGTAAGCTCCGTCGCCGCATCCATGCGGCTCAGGGTCCCGCCAACCCACCCACCGCGCCCCTCTGACAGTGGGTCGGTGAGTTGAGGAGAGCAGCCGACCAACGGTCGGCTCTACCCCGCCGCGTTGGGTTAATAGCCTGCGGCTTGGCCGTCTTTGCGGCTTTCTGAGGCGCCGTAGTACACGCCGGTGTCCGGGTCGCGCAGGATGGCCTGGTAGCCGCCGTAGGGGCCGTCGGCGAAGGTGACGCGGTGGCCCTTGCGCATCAGCGCGCGCACCGTTTCGTACGGGAAGCCGGTTTCCAGGTTGACCTCGCCACCGTCGCTCATCGCCGTGGCCTGCCCGGTCGGTTCGGTCGACCCTTCGTGCTGGATGCGCGGCGCATCGCCGGCTTCCTGCAGGTTCATGCCGAAGTCGACCATGTTCATCACGATCTGCGCGTGCCCCTGCGGCTGCATCGCCCCGCCCATCACCCCGAAGCTCATCCAGGGCTTGCCGTCCTTGGTCACGAAGCCGGGAATGATGGTCTGGAACGGGCGCTTGCCCGGCGCGTAGCCGTTCGGGTGGTCCTTCTGCAGGACGAACATCTCACCGCGGTCCTGCAGGATGAAGCCCAGCCCCGGGGGCGCCATGCCACTGCCCATGCCGCGGTAGTTGGACTGGATCAGCGACACCATCATCCCGTCCGCGTCGGCGACGGTCATGTAGATCGTGTCGCCTTCCTGCAGCTGCTTCGGCGTGCCCGGCTGCACTTCGCGCAGGGCCTTGTCCATCGAGATCAACGCACGCCGCTGCGCCGCGTAGCCCTTCGAGACCAGGCGTTCCACCGGTGCCGGGTGGAACGCCGGATCGGTGTAGAAGCGTGCGCGGTCCGCGAAGGCCAGCTTCTTGGCTTCCACGAACAGGTGCACGTGTTCGGGCGAGCCGAAGGGGATCTTCGAGAAGTCGTAGCCCTCCAGCACGTTCAGGATCTGCAGCGCTGCGATGCCCTGGCTGTTGGGCGGCAGCTCCCAGACGTCGTAGCCACGGTAGTTGCTGCTCACCGGTTCCACCCACTCACCGTGGTGGCTGGCCATGTCCTCGTAGCTCAGGTAGCCGCCGTTGGCCTTGAAGTAGCTGCCGATGGTGCGGGCGATGTCGCCCTTGTAGAAGGCATCGCGGCCACCGCGGCCGATCTGTTCCAGGGTGTTGGCCAGGTTCGGGTTCTTCCACATCTCGCCCTTGCGCGGCGCATGCCCGTTGACGGTGAACTGCTCCTTGAAGCCCGGGTACTGCGACAGCTTGGGCACCGAGCGGTCCCAGTAGTAGGCGATCACCTCGGCCACCGGATGGCCCTCGCGGGCGTAGCGGATGGCCGGGGCCAGGTTGTCGGCCATCGGCTTGCGGCCGAAGCGCTCGTGCAGCGCGAACCAGCCGTCCACCGCGCCCGGCACCGAGACCGGCAGCGGGCCGGTGGCCGGGATCTCCTTCAGGCCGCGGCGCTGGAACTCGGCCAGGGTCAGCGACTTGGGCGACCGGCCCGAGCCGTTGTAGCCGTAAAGCTTCTGGGTCTTCGGGTCCCACACGATGGCAAACAGGTCGCCGCCGACGCCGTTGCCGGTCGGCTCCATCAGGCCCAGCGCGGCGTTGGCGGCGATCGCCGCGTCCACGGCCGAGCCGCCGCCCTTCATCACGTCCAGCGCGATCTGGGTCGCCAGCGGCTGCGAGGTGGCGGCCATCGCGTGCGGGGCGATCACCTCCGAGCGGGTGGCGAAGGGATGGCCGGTGACGCGGTCGGCGGCACTGGCGGCGATGGGAAGGGCACACAGCACGGCGGCGGCAAGCAGGCCGCGGGCAAGTCGTCGGGACACGGGGGATTCCTGATGGGTGGTAGCCACACCGATAGTGGCGGCAGAGCGGCCGCGATGGCATCCCACAATGGTCATGCCGTGGGCCGCATCGGCACCGAAATCCGCGCAGAACGTGCCTGCAAAATAGTGAATTCGGGTTCACCGCAACGATTTCAACCGCAACCATCCTTGCGTGGCGGGGCTTTGCGCTGGATGCAGGCGAAACTGTTGGAAATATGCCTGCCAGGGTTGACAGCCTTAAAACCGCTGTGGTTTTCTCGATCTCATGTTGCAGCGCACAGCCATCCGCGAATCCATCGAGCACGCCGACACCGGCGGGGCGTCGATCCGTTCGCTTCTTGTCCTCGTACTTATTACCCAACCAACAGGTGCGGGACGGACCGGCGTGTAAGCAAGACTGCCAGGTATCCATCAAAACCCGCACCCACCCAGGTGCGGGTTTTTTCGTTTCAGAGCCTCCTCATTTTCCTCCCCCTTCCCGAGTTGCCCTTCCCGCCATGACCCGCCCGTCCGCCACCACCGCCTTCATGCCCACCGCCCCCACGGCGGATGCGTGCGGTTGTGGCGCTGCGCGTGCCACCCCTTCCCCTGACTGGCCGACGCGTCGCTGACCGTCGGCCATCTTTTTATTTCCGCCAAAGGACCTCCCCCATGAGCACCAACGACCTGCCCCAGATCAAGATCGCTGTTGTCGGCTACGGCAGCCAGGGCCGCGCCCACGCACTGAACCTGCGTGAATCCGGCTTCGACGTTGTCATCGGGCTGCGCCCGGGTGGCCCCACCGAGGTCAAGGCGCAGGCCGATGGCTTCACCGTCAAGGCCCCGGCCGAGGCGGTCAAGGATGCGGATCTGGTCGCCGTGCTGACCCCGGACATGGTCCAGAAGAAACTGTACGAGGACGTCCTCGCCCCGAACATGAAACAGGGCGCGGTGCTGCTGTTCGCGCATGGCCTGAACGTGCATTTCGACATGATCAAGCCGCGTGACGACCTGGACGTGGTGCTGGTCGCGCCCAAGGGCCCGGGCGCGCTGGTGCGCCGTGAGTACGAGATCGGCCGGGGCGTGCCGTGCATCTGGGCGGTCTACCAGGACCGGAGCGGCAAGGCCGCCGAGTACGCGCTGGCCTATGCGGCCGGGCTGGGCGGCGCACGTGCCAACCTGATCCAGACCACGTTCAAGGAAGAGACCGAAACCGATCTGTTCGGCGAGCAGGCAGTGCTGTGCGGCGGTGCCTCGGCGCTGGTGCAGGCCGGCTTTGAAACGCTGGTGGAAGCCGGCTACCAGCCGGAAATCGCCTACTACGAAGTCCTGCACGAACTGAAGTTGATCGTGGACCTGTTCTACGAAGGCGGCATCACCCGCATGCTGGAATTCATCTCCGAGACCGCGCAGTACGGCGACTACGTCAGCGGCCCGCGCGTCATCGACGCCGGCACCAAGGCGCGCATGAAGGACGTGCTGACCGACATCCAGAACGGCACCTTCACCAAGAACTGGGTGGCCGAGTACGAAGCGGGCCTGCCCAACTACAACAAGTTCAAGCAGGCCGACCTGGAGCACCCGATCGAGAAGGTAGGCAAGGAACTGCGCGCCAAGATGGTCTGGTTGCAAAGTCAAGCCGCGTAACCGCGCGGCTCCCCCACCCGCTTTCGTAAAGGTCACCGCATGAATACCTCCGCACACAGCACCGCGCCCCGCAACGGCGCACGCTGGTTGACGCAGGCCCTGGAAGCCGAGGGCGTGCACACGCTGTTCGGCTACCCCGGCGGCACCATCATGCCGTTCTACGACGCCCTGGTGGATTCAGGGTTGAAGCACATCCTGGTCCGCCACGAACAGGGTGCGGCACTGGCCGCCAACGGCTATGCCCGCGCCAGCGGCCAGGTCGGCGTGTGTGTCGCAACGTCCGGCCCCGGCGCGTCGAACCTGGTCACCGGCATCGCCGATGCGATGCTGGATTCGGTGCCGATGGTCTGCATCACCGGCCAGGTCGCCACCCCGCTGCTGGGCACCGACGCGTTCCAGGAACTGGACGTGTTCGGGCTGACCATGCCGATCGTCAAGCACAGCTGGCTGGTGCGCTCGGTGGACGACCTGCCGCGCGTGGTCCGCGAAGCCTTCCGCATCGCCCGCGAGGGTCGCCCCGGGCCGGTGCTGATCGACCTGCCCAAGGACGTGCAGATCGCCGATGCCTCGCACCTGCCGGCGCACACCCCGGCCACGGTCAGCCCGCCGCCGGCACCGCAGGACGACGCAGTGGCGCAGGCCATTGCCGCGATCGCCGCCGCCGAAAAGCCGGTGATCTACGCCGGGGGCGGTGTTGCGCTGGGTGATGCGGTGGAGGACTTCCGTGCCTTCGTCGACGCCAGCGCGATCCCCACCGTGCTGACCCTGCGCGGGCTGGGCGCGCTGCCGCCGCAGCATCCGCACTACCTGGGCATGCTGGGCATGCACGGCACCCGCGCCGCCAACATGGCCGTGCAGGAAAGCGACCTGCTGATCGTGGTCGGCGCGCGCTTCGACGACCGCGCCACCGGCAAGTTGAACGAGTTCGCCCCGTTCGCGCGGGTCATCCACATCGACGCCGATGCGTATGAGATCTCCAAGCTGCGCAGTGCCGACATCGCCGTGCCGGGCAACGTGGGCAGCGCGCTGCGTGCATTGACCGCCGCGGCCACCACGCCGGCGTCGCAGGAGGCCTGGCGCAAGCGCTGCGGCAGCCACCGCGAACGCTTCGCCGCCCGCTACGACGCACCGGGCAAGCACATCTACGCCCCGGCGCTGCTGAAGCGGCTGAGCGAGCTGGCCCCGAGCGACGCGATCATTGCCTGCGACGTGGGCCAGCACCAGATGTGGGTGGCCCAGCACTGCCGCTTCAACCACCCGCGCAACCACCTGACCAGCGGCGCACTGGGCACCATGGGCTTCGGCCTGCCGGCGGCGATGGGCGCGCAGTTCGCCTGCCCCGACCGCACCGTGGTGCTGGTGTCCGGCGATGGCAGTTTCATGATGAACGTGCAGGAGCTGGCCACCATCGCGCGGTGCCGCCTGCCGGTGAAGATCGTGCTGCTGGACAACAGTTCGCTGGGCATGGTGCGCCAGTGGCAGGAACTGTTCTTCGCCGAGCGTTACAGCGAGATCGACCTGTCCGACAACCCGGACTTCGCCGCGCTGGCCCAGGTGTTCGGCATTCCCGCCACCCGTATCGAGGCCCGCGACGACGTCGAGGGTGGCCTGGCCGCGCTGCTGGCCCAGCCGGGCCCGGCGTTGCTGCACGTGGCCATCGATGCCCGCGCCAACGTGTGGCCGCTGGTGCCGCCCAACAACGCCAACAGCACCATGCTGGAAAGCAACCCTGCCCATCAGTCCCAGGAGTTCCCCAATGCAATACCGGCTTGACCTGGTGCTGGTTCCCGCCGAGGGCGCGCTGCTGCGCGTGATCGGCATGGCCGAACGCCGCGGCTTCGCGCCGCGCGCGATCGCCGGTGCGCCCAACGCGGCCGACAACGGCCGCTGGCACCTGCAGATGGTGGTGGACAGCAGCCGTCCGCCGGAAACCCTGTGCCGCCAGATCGAGAAGATCTACGACTGTGTTTCGGTGCGCATCAGCGCGCTCGAACCCGGAGTATCCGCATGAACGCCCGCACCGTTGCATCGGTGCCGGTACGGAGGTCTCTTCTCGCAGCACATGGATGTGCAAATGGTGCGCGTGCAGGATGCACAACGTCGCACCGTGCGCCGTCGCAGCGCGTACCGCGCCGCGACGATCACCATGGCCGGGTGCGTGATGCCGGCTAGCCGTACCCCGCAGGAACCGGACGTAGGCGACGTAAGCGTCGCCGACGTGCTGGCCGCGCAGGCGCGGCTGCGCCGCTATCTGCCGCCGACCCCGCTGCACTATGCCGAGCGTTTCGGGGTCTGGCTGAAGCTGGAAAACCTGCAGCGCACCGGCTCCTACAAGGTGCGCGGCGCATTGAACGCGCTGCTGGCCGGGCGCGAACGCGGTGACGACCGCCCGGTGATCTGCGCCTCGGCCGGCAACCACGCCCAGGGCGTGGCCTGGGCCGCCTACCGACTGAACATTCCGGCCATCACGGTGATGCCGCACGGCGCACCGGCCACCAAGATCGCCGGCGTGGCCCACTGGGGCGCCACCGTGCGCCAGCACGGCACCAGCTACGACGAGGCCTACGCCTTCGCGCGTGCGCTGGCCGACCAGCACGGCTACCGCTTCCTGTCTGCGTTCGACGACCCCGACGTGATCGCCGGGCAAGGCACGCTGGGCATCGAACTGGCGCCGCATGCGCCGGACGTGGTGATCGTGCCCATCGGCGGCGGTGGCCTGGCCTCCGGCGTGGCGCTGGCGCTGAAATCGCAGGGCGTGCGCATCGTCGGTGCCCAGGTCGAGGGCGTCGATTCGATGGCCCGCGCCATCCGCGGCGACATCCGGGAGATCACCCCGGTGGCCACCCTGGCCGACGGCGTCAAGGTGAAGATTCCCGGCTTCCTGACCCGCAAGCTGTGCAGCGCGCTGCTGGACGATGTGGTGATCGTGCGCGAGGCCGAGCTGCGCGAAACCCTGGTGCGGCTGGCCCTGGAAGAACATGTCATCGCCGAGGGCGCCGGTGCCCTGGCGTTGGCCGCGGGCCGCCGCGTGGCCGGCAAGCGCAAGTGCGCGGTGGTGAGCGGCGGCAACATCGACGCGATGGTGCTGGCCCAGCTGCTGGCCGACATCCGCCCGCGCCCCCCGCGCAAACCCCGCCGCCGCGCCAGCGAGCGAACGCGACTACCGCTGCCCACCGCGCTCGCCCCACCCAAGATTCCCGCTGCTTCCCCTTCCTTTGTGACCCCATCCGACATCGCTGTCGAGGAGACCTCCTGGTGACCACGCCCAACTCCCCCCGCATTAGAATTTTTGACACCACCCTGCGCGACGGCGAGCAATCCCCCGGCTGCAGCATGACCCCGCCGCAGAAGCTGGTGATGGCCCGCGCCCTGGCCGAGCTGGGCGTGGACATCATCGAAACCGGCTTCCCGGCCAGTTCGCAGTCCGACCGCGAAGCGATGACGCTGATCGGCCGCGAACTGCGCCAGACCACCCTGGCGGTGCTGTCGCGCTGCCTGGCGACCGACATCGAAACCTCGGCCAAGGCGCTGGAAGCGGCCGCCCATCCGCGGCTGCACCTGTTCCTGTCGACCAGCCCGCTGCACCGCGAACACAAGCTGCGCATGAGCCGCGAGCAGGTGCTGGAATCGGTGCACAAGCACGTCAGCCTGGCCCGCGGTTACGTGGACGACGTGGAGTTCTCCGCCGAGGACGCCACCCGCACCGAAGAAGACTTCCTGATCGAGGTAGCCCGCGTGGCCGTGGCCGCCGGTGCCACCACCATCAACCTGCCCGACACCGTGGGCTTCACCACCCCCGAAGAGATCCGCGGCATGTTCCAGCGGGTGATCGCCGGGGTGCCCGACAGCGACCGCATCATCTTCAGTGCGCATTGCCACAACGACCTGGGCCTGGCCGTGGCCAACTCGCTGGCCGCCATCGAAGGCGGCGCGCGGCAGGTGGAGTGCACCATCAATGGCATCGGCGAGCGCGCCGGCAACTGCTCGCTGGAAGAGATCGCCATGGTGCTGAAGGTGCGCAACGCCTTCTACGAGGAAGACACCCGCATCAACACCCCGCGCATCGTGTCCACCTCGCAGCTGCTGCAGCGTCTGGTCGGCATGCCGGTCCAGCGCAACAAGGCGATCGTGGGCGCCAACGCGTTCGCGCATGAGTCGGGCATCCACCAGCACGGCATGCTGCGCCACCGTGGCACCTACGAGATCATGCGCCCGGAAGACGTGGGCTGGGAGTCCTCGCAGATGGTGCTGGGCCGCCACAGCGGCCGCGCCGCGGTTGAACAGCGCCTGCGTGCGCTGGGCTTCTGGCTGGACGAAGACGAACTGAAGCACGTGTTCGAACAGTTCAAGGCCCTGTGCGAGCAACAGCGCGTGGTCACCGACGCCGACCTGCAGGTGTTGATGCAGGGCAGCGCCACCCAGAACGGCTACCGCCTGGCCTCGATGACCATCAGCGACGTGGGCAGCCGCGCCAACGCCCTGGTGGAACTGTCCGACCCGGACGGCAACCGCGTGGCCGAAACCTCGCAGGGCGATGGCCCGGTGGATGCGCTGTTCGGCGCGCTGTCGGCAGCCACCGGCGTGCAGCTGATGCTGGACAGCTACCACGTACACAGCGTCGGTATCGGTGCCGATGCACGGGGCGAGGCCAACCTGAGCGTGCGCCACGACGGTGTGGAGTACGAAGGTACCGGCACCAGCCGCGACATCATCGAAGCCTCCGCACTGGCCTGGCTGGACGTGGCCAACCGCCTGCTGCGCCAGCGCAACGCCACCGCCGAACAACCCGCGGCCAGCGCCGCGGCATAAGGAGTTTCCATGAGCGCCTTCGACAGCTTCGACACCCCCGGCACGGATGCCCACCCGTGGAACGCCCACGACTACGCCATCGACGCCGGCTTCGTGCCCGTGCTCGGTGGCGCGGTGGCGCGGCTGCTCGACCCGCAGCGCGGTGAGCGCATCCTCGACCTGGGCTGCGGCGACGGCGTGTTGAGCTTCGACCTGGCCCTCAGCGGCGCGCACATCACCGGCGTGGACGCCTCGCCGGAACTGGTCGGCGGTGCGCGCGCACGCGGCATCGAGGCGCACGTCATGGATGCCCATGCCATGACCTTCGACCGCCAGTTCGATGCGGTGTTCAGCAACGCCGCCCTGCACTGGATGCGCGGCGCCGACCAGGTGATCGCCGGCGTCGCCCGCGCGTTGAAGCCGGGCGGCCGCTTCGTCGCCGAGATGGGCGGGCACGGCAACGTGGTGGCCATCACCAGCGCGCTGCAGGCCGCCCTGTGCAGCAACGGCCACGCGGTGCCGGCGTTCCCGTGGTACTTCCCCACCGCCGACGACTATGCCGATCGCCTGCGCGCGCACGGCTTCCAGGTGCGCTACATCGAGTCGCAGGTGCGTCCCACCGCACTGCCCACCGGCATGCGCGGCTGGCTGCGGACCTTCGCCCCTCCGTTCCTGGCCGGCCTGGACGCCACGCAGCGCCAGCACGTCATCGGCGCTGCGGTCGCGCTGCTCGAACCGACCCAGTGCGACGGGCGCGGCCAGTGGACCGCCGATTACGTGCGGCTGCGCTTCGACGCGCGCCTGCGCACTGTTTGATCCATCTTTGACACGCACACAGCAAGGCCATTCCATGACCCCAGCTCCCCGCACCCTGTACGACAAACTGTGGGACGCCCACATCGTCGTGCCCGAATCGGACAGCGCGCCCGCCGTGCTGTACATCGACCTGCACCTGATCCACGAAGTGACCTCGCCGCAGGCCTTCACCGAACTGCGCGAGCGTGGCCTGGCGCCGCGCCGCCCGGACCGGACCAAGGCCACCATGGACCACTCCACCCCGACCCTGCCGGCCGGCCCCGACGGCAAGCTGCCCTACGCCAGCGCCGCCTCCGAAGCGCAGGTGGCGATGCTGGCGCGCAACTGCGCCGCGTACGGCATCGAGCTGTTCGACCTGCAGTCGGCCAATCGCGGCATCGTGCACGTGATTGCGCCCGAGCAGGGCTTCACCCAGCCGGGCATGACTATCGTCTGCGGCGACAGCCACACCTCCACCCACGGTGCGTTCGGCGCGCTGGCGTTCGGCATCGGCACCAGTGAAGTCGGCCACGTGCTGGCGACCCAGTGCCTGCTGCAGCGCAAGGCCAAAACCATGGCCATCACCGTCGACGGCGTGCTGCCGGTGGGCGTGGGCGCCAAGGACGTGGTGCTGCACATCATCGGCGTGATCGGCGTCAATGGCGGCACCGGCCACGTGCTGGAGTTCCGCGGCAGCGCCATCGAGGCGATGGACATGGAGCAGCGCATGACGTTGTGCAACATGTCGATCGAGGCCGGCGCACGCGCCGGCATGGTCGCTCCCGACCAGACCACCTTCGACTGGGTCGCCAATACCCCGCGCGGACCCAAGGGCGCCGACTTCGACGCCGCCGTGGCCGCCTGGTCGCAGCTGCGCAGCGACGTCGGTGCGCGCTTCGACGTGGAGGTCCACATCGAGGCCGCCGACATCCGCCCCACCCTGACCTGGGGCACCCACCCCGGCACGGCGATCGCGGTGGACCAGCCGATCCCGGCGGCCAACGATGCCGCCGACCAGAAAGGCCTGGACTACATGCACTTCCACGCCGGCCAGACCCTGGCCGGCACCCCGGTGGACGTGGTGTTCGTCGGTTCGTGCACCAACGGCCGCCTGAGCGACATGCGCGAAGTGGCGCAGGTGCTGCAGGGCCGCCGCGTCGCCGATGGCGTGCGCATGCTGGTGGTGCCCGGTTCGGAGATCGTCAAGCGCCAGGCCGAGGCCGAAGGCATCCACACCATCGTGCGCGCGGCCGGTGCCGAATGGCGCGAGCCGGGCTGCTCGATGTGCATCGCCATGAACGGCGATCTGGTCGCCCCGGGCCAGCTGGCGGTGAGCACCAGCAACCGCAATTTCGAGGGCCGCCAGGGCCCGGGCTCGCGCACGCTGCTGGCCTCGCCCATGACCGCGGCCTGGGCGGCGGTGAACGGCCGGGTGTCCGACCCGCGTGAACTGTATGCCGCCCAGGAGGTGGCCTGATGAGCGGCTTCCGTACCCTGACCTCGACCAGCGTGGTGCTGCGCGAGACCAACATCGACACCGACCAGATCATCCCGGCGCGGTTCCTGTCCACCACCGAGCGCGCCGGCCTGGGCAAGCATGCCTTCAACGACTGGCGCTGGCAGAGCGAGGGCGTGCCGAACCCGGCATTCGCCTTCAACCAGCCACACAACGCCGGGCGCAGCATCCTGCTGGCCGGGCGCAACTTCGGCTGCGGCTCCTCGCGCGAGCATGCGCCGTGGGCACTGACCGACCTGGGCCTGCGCGCCATCGTCAGCAGCGAGATCGCCGATATCTTCCGCGGCAATTCGCTGAAGAACGGCCTGCTGCCGATCGTGCTGGACGAGGCCGATGTGCAGACGCTGATGCAGCGCCCGGATGACGAACTGACCATCGACGTGGCCGCGCGCGAACTGCGCACGCCCGATGGACGCGTGTATGCCTTCCCGCTGGACGGCTTCTCGCAGACCTGCCTGCTGGAAGGCGTGGACCAATTGGGGTATCTGTTGGGCCGTACCCCTGACATTGAACGTTACGAGAGTGAACATGCACGCTGAGATTGTCGTATTGCCGGGTGACGGCATCGGTCCGGAAGTCGCCGCCGCCGCCATCGCGGTGCTGGAAGCCGTCGCCACCCGTTTCGGTCACACCTTCGGGTTCCAGGAACACGATATCGGGGGCATCGCCATCGATCGCCGCGGCGAGCCGCTGCCGGCCACCACGCTGGAGGCCTGCCGCAAGGCGGACGCCATCCTGCTTGGCGCGGTCGGCGGGCCGAAGTGGTCCGACCCGAATGCCAAGGTCCGCCCCGAGCAGGGCCTGCTGGCCATCCGCAAAGCGCTGGGTCTGTACGCCAACCTGCGCCCGGTGCGCACGCATGCTGCCGCGCTTGGCGCCTCGCCGATCAAGGCCGAACTGCTGGAGGGCGTGGACTTCGTCGTCGTGCGTGAGCTGACCGGCGGCATCTACTTCGGTGAGAAGACCCGCACCGCCGACACCGCCAGCGACCTATGCAGCTACAGCGTGGGCGAGATCGAACGCGTGCTGCGTACCGCCTTCCGCCTGGCCCGGACCCGCCGCGGCAAGGTCACCTCGGTGGACAAGGCCAACGTGCTGGAAACCTCGCGCCTGTGGCGCGATGTCGCTGCGCGGATCGGTCGCGAGGAATTCCCGGACGTTGCACTGGAGC
The DNA here is from genome assembly GCF_000661955.1 of Stenotrophomonas rhizophila. Taxonomy (NCBI): domain Bacteria; kingdom Pseudomonadati; phylum Pseudomonadota; class Gammaproteobacteria; order Lysobacterales; family Lysobacteraceae; genus Stenotrophomonas; species Stenotrophomonas rhizophila. Next base: position 849,452 of record NZ_CP007597.1, on the reverse strand, counting down.
ACCAACTGGTCGATTCGATGGCCATGCACCTGCTGGCCAAGCCGCGCGAATACGATGTGATCGTGACCGAGAACATGTTCGGTGACATCCTCACCGATGAAGCCTCGATGCTGGCCGGCTCGCTCGGTCTGCTGCCATCGGCGTCGCTGGGCGAGCCCGGCGCAGTGGGCATCTACGAGCCGATCCACGGTTCGGCGCCGGACATCGCCGGCAAGGGCATTGCCAATCCGTACGCCACGATCTTCAGTGCCGCGATGCTGCTGCGGCATTCACTGGGGCTGGACGACGAGGCTGCTACGGTCGAGGCTGCGGTGTATGCCGTGCTGGATGACGGCGTGTTCACCGCCGATCTCGCCGCCAAGGGTTTTGCGGTCAGTACCGCCGCAGCAACCGACGCGGTCCTTGCCAAGCTGCAATGATCGTCACGAACGCGGCCTGAGGGCCGCGTTCGTGTTTCCACATCCCGCACGGCCTCCCTGTCCCGTCGGCCACGTCGCAGCCAGCGGCCGGCCCCCAACAAGGAAAGCCTTTGAACCCTCGTTCCTCTGCCGACTTTCTCACCCACGTGGCCCAGCGCGATCCGCATCAGCCGGAGTTCCTGCAAGCCGTCAAAGAAGTGATCCAAAGCCTGTGGCCGTTCCTGGAGCGCAATCCCCGCTACCTGGAACATGGCCTGCTGGAGCGGCTGGTGGAGCCCGAGCGGTTGATCCAGTTTCGCGTGGCCTGGGCCGATGATGCCGGCAAGATCCATGTGAATCGCGGCTGGCGCGTGCAGCACAGCTCGGCGATCGGCCCGTTCAAGGGCGGCATGCGCTTTCATCCGTCGGTCAACCAGTCGATCCTGAAGTTCCTCGCGTTCGAGCAGACCCTGAAGAACGCGCTCACCACCCTGCCGATGGGCGGTGGCAAGGGCGGTTCGGACTTCAATCCCAAGGGCCGCAGCGACACCGAAGTGATGCGCTTCTGCCAGGCCTTGATGCTGGAACTGCACCGCCACCTCGGCGCCGACACCGACGTGCCCGCGGGCGATATCGGCGTCGGCGCGCGCGAGGTCGGCTACATGACCGGCATGATGAAGAAGATCACCAACGACGCCTCCTGCGTGTTCACCGGGAAGGGGCTCTCCTACGGTGGCAGCCTGATGCGTCCGGAGGCGACCGGCTTCGGCACGGTCTACTTCGTCGAGCAGATGCTGCACCATGCCCGCCGCGATACCGATGGCGCCAGGGTGTTGATTTCCGGCGCCGGAAACGTGGCTCAGCATGCCGCGATCAAGGCCATCGAACTAGGTGCGAACGTACTCACGCTCTCCGATTCCGGCGGCACGCTGTACGCCCGTGACGGCTTCGATGAAGCGGCGTTGCAGGAGGTGGTGGAACTGCGCAACGAACGTCGCGGCTGCCTGTCCGAACTGGCTGACGACAAGCGCTTCGAGTACCTGGACGGTAAGCGCCCCTGGCACATCCCGGCTGAGATCGCCCTGCCCTGCGCCACCCAGAACGAACTGGATGAAGACGATGCGCGCGCCCTGGTCGACAACGGCGTGCTGTGCGTGGCCGAAGGCGCCAACATGCCCTCGACGCTGGAGGCAGTGGACGTCTTCCTCGCGTCCGGCACCCTGTACGCACCCGGCAAGGCCAGCAACGCCGGCGGCGTGGCCACCTCGGGGCTGGAAATGAGCCAGAACGCGCAGCGCCTGTCCTGGCATCACGCCGATGTCGACGAGCGCCTGCACGGGATCATGAAGGACATCCACGCCAACTGCGTGCGCCACGGCAAGCGTGCCGATGGCAGCGTGAACTACGTGGATGGCGCCAATATCGCCGGCTTCGTCAAAGTGGCCGATGCGATGCTGGCGCAGGGCGTTTACTGAAGGCGGACCGTTGAAGAGGCGCGGCGGTGTTTATCCGCGGCGCCCTGCGGCGTGTCTTACCGCAGCGGTCAGTGCGCGGAGCGAATGTCGCTCGTCATGCAGCCGGCCAGCACCCCGCCGCTGTCGGTGGGTATGACGCTGAACGACCGCACGCGCGTGTATCCAGAGGACGCCTCCCGCGTTGCTTCGCGCCTCCAATACCCCTCTACCTGCCGATCCGCCGCGCCCAGACCGGTGACAGCGAGCACCGCCCTCAGCGGCGCATCGCCCATGTCCGCCGCGAAGTAACCTCCGTAGGCGAGGACGAGCGACTGCGCAGGCAGACCCTTCAACGCCACCGGCTGCTCCAGCGTGACGACCATGACGGGCATCTCCTGGCCATTGGCATGGTACTCACGCTCGGCGACCGCGCTTACATTGTCCGGCCATGCCAGCGGCGACAGTTCCGAGACACGCTCCCACATGTTGGCGATGCGCCGCATGGCAGCGTCGTCCGCCCGACATTCGAGCGCAGCGCCCATATCATCCGCCGTGGCCGTCTCGCGCAATCGGGGCGGAATGCGCGCTTCGCGCATCAGACCCGGGTAGTCACATCCCACCCGATAGCCCTCACCATCGCTGCTCACCACGATCGCGCCGGGCGATGACGTGTTGACGGCTGTAGGGGGCGCTGACCACACCTGGAACGGCTCACGCAACGTACTCGACCGACGCCGCAGTCCGGTCTCGCTGACAATGCGCGCACGCTGCCCGGCATCGATGGGAATCGAGAAGCCCCTGTCATCCACCACCACGCGGCGTGTTGTGATGCCGTGCACCGTCAACGCGTCCGGCATGTCGATGAAGGTCGTCACGTCCTCCTCGTCACTGCTGCGTGTGAAGCCCCAGCCCTGCAGATAGGCCGGACGCTCCTGCGGCGAGCCGTACCGTGCGCCCCGCAGCGCCGTCGTCACCGCCTCCACCGTCGCCGGTGAGGCACGGCATTCCAGGAGTTCGACGAGATCGCGCTGGAAACTGGCAGCAGTGTTCGCCTGCGCGGGCGGCGCGACGGCCATCAACAAGGCAACGGCCGCAGCAGAAACGAACAGAGAGGAAAAACGAAGCGACATCATGCGCGGCCGAAGACAATCCGGTGTGCATTGTGCACTCGCCAGTACCGCGAGACGACAGGCCATCGCGCCGAAAAGAAGAAGCCGGCCACCGGCCGGCTTCATCGTCCATCAACCTTCGCTGGTCTTGGCCTCATCCGGCTTCACCCGGAACCATGCCGCATACAGCGCCGGCAGGAACACCAACGTCAGCACGGTGCCGACGATCAAGCCGCCCATGATCGAGATCGCCATCGAGCCGTAGAACGCACTGCGCGACAGCGGGATCATCGCCAGCACCGCGGCCAGCGCGGTCAGCACGATCGGGCGGAAGCGGCGCACGGTGGCGTCGATGATGGCGTGCCAGCGGTCATGCCCGGCGTCGATGTCCTGCTGGATCTGGTCGATCAGGATCACCGAGTTGCGCATGATCATGCCGGCCAGCGCGATGGTACCCAGCAGCGCCACGAAGCCGAACGGCGCGCGGAACAGCAGCAGGAACAGCGTGGCGCCGATGATGCCCAGCGGCGCGGTGACCAGCACCATGGCCGCACGCGAGAAGCTGCGCAGCTGCAGCATCAGCAGCGTGGCTACCACGATCAGGAACAGCGGCATGCCGGCCTTGATCGAGTTCTGCCCGCGTGCCGAGTCTTCCACGGTACCGCCGGTCTCCAGCAGGTAGCCTGACGGCAGCTGCGCGCGGATGCCGTCCAGCGTGGGCAGGATCTGCTGCACCACGTCCAGCGGCTGCATGCCATCGCCGATATCGGCGCGCACGGTCACCGTGGGCAGGCGGTTGCGGTGCCAGATGATGCCGTCCTCGAAGGCGTACTCCAGGCGCGCCACCTGCGACAGCGTCACCGGGGTGCCGCTGGCGGTGGGAATGGCCAGGCTGCCGAGCAGGCCCAGCTGGGCGCGCTCGTTGTCCGGCCCGCGCAGCAGCATCTCGATCTGGCGGTTGCCTTCGCGGTAGGTGCTCACGCTCATGCCCGACAGCGAACTGCTCAGGAACTGGCTCACCTGCGCGCTGCTCACGCCCAAGGCGCGGGCACGGTCCTGGTCGATCACCAGCCGCACCACCTTGCTTGGCTCGCTCCAGTCCAGGTTGACGTTGATCACGTGCGGGTTCTCGCGCACCTTGGCCTCGACCTGGCGGGCAATGGCCTGCACCTGCGCGATGTGCTCGCCGGAGATGCGCATCTGCACCGGGTAGCCCACCGGCGGACCGTTCTCCAGGCGGGTCACGCGCATCTGGACATCGGGGAACTGCTTGATCACGTCCTTCATCAGCCAGTCGCGGGTGGACTCACGGGCCTTGGCGTCGGCGGTGAGCACCACGAACTGGGCGAAGTTGGTGGCCGGCAGCTGCTGGTCCAGCGGCAGGTAGAAGCGCGGCGAACCGGTCCCCACGTAGGCCACGTAGTTGCTGATGCCCTCGCGGCCCTTCAACAGCTTTTCCAGCTTGCTGGCCTGGGCCTGGGTGGAGGCCAGCGATGCACCTTCGGCCAGCTCGATGTCGACCATCAGCTCGGGCCGGGTCGAATCGGGGAAGAACTGCTGCGGCACGAAGCGGAAGATCGCCAGCGAGAAGATGAACAACGCAATCGTCGCGCCGATCACCCACCAGCGGTGGCGCAGGCAGGTATCCAGGAAGCTGCGGAAGCGGGTGTAGAACGGCCGCTGGTACGGGTCATGGTCGTGCGCATGTTCGGTCGGCCTGATCCAGCGCGCGAACGCCGGGTGGCGGTCGGCCCACTGCAGGCGGCGGGCGTGCCAGCGCCCAGCCAGGCTGGTCGGCTTGGGCGGCTGCCGGTTGAACAGGTCCGGCAGCATCTTGTCGCCCAGGTACGGAATGAACAGCACCGCAGCAATCCACGACACCACCAGCGCGATGGTCACCACCTGGAACAGCGAACGGGTGTATTCACCGGTGCTCGATGCCGCGGTAGCGATCGGCAGGAAGCCGGCGGCGGTGATCAGCGTGCCGGTGAGCATCGGGAAGGCGGTGGATTCCCAGGCGAAACTGGCCGCGCGTAGGCGGTCGTAGCCCTGCTCCATCTTGGTGGCCATCATCTCCACCGCGATGATCGCATCGTCCACCAGCAGGCCCAGCGCCAGCACCAGCGCGCCCAGCGAGATCTTGTGCAGGCCGATGCCGAAGTAATGCATGACGAAGAAGGTCATCGCCAGCACCAGCGGAATGGTCACGCCCACCACCAGGCCGGTGCGCAGACCCAGCGAGAAGAAGCTGACCAGCAGCACGATCACCACCGCTTCGGTGAGCACCTGCACGAACTCGCCCACCGACTCTTCCACCGCGTGCGGCTGGTCGGACACCTTGCGCAGCTGCATGCCAGCCGGCAGGGTCTTCTGCAGGCGCTCGAACTCGGCGTCCAGGGTGGCGCCCAGCTTCAGGATGTCGCCGCCGTCCTTCATCGCCACGGCCAGGCCGATGGCGTCCTCGCCCATGAAGCGCATCTTCGGCGAGGCAGGATCGGCGAAGCCGCGCTTGACCTGCGCGATATCGCCCAGGTGGATAGTGCGCTCGCCGGCCTGGATCGGGAACCGGCGGATGTCCTCGATGGAATCGAACTGGCCGGTCACGCGCAGCTGCACGCGGTCGCTGGGGGTTTCAAAGAAGCTGGTGGCACTGACCGCGTTCTGGTCGGCCAGCGCCTGCTGCACCTGCTGCAGCGACACGCCCAGCGTGGCCAGCTTGGTGTTGGACAACTCGATCCAGACCTTCTCGTCCTGCAGGCCCACCAGGTCGATCTTGCCGACGTCCGGCACGCGCTGCAGTTCCAGCTGGATGCGGTCGGCGTAGTCGCGCATCACCGCGTAATCGAAGCCCTTGCCGGTCAACGCGTAGATGTTGCCGAAGGTGTCGCCGAACTCATCGTTGTAGAACGGCCCGACGATCTCGCGCGGCAGCGTGGCGCGGATGTCGCCCACGCGTTTGCGCACCTGGTACCACAGGTCCGGAATCTGCTTGGAGCGCAGGCTGTCGCGCGCCATGAAAATCACCTGCGATTCGCCCGGACGCGAGTAGGACCGGATGAACTCGTATTCGCCGGTGTTCATCAGCGCTTTTTCGATCGGCTCGGTAACCTGCCGCGAGACCTGCTCGGCGGTGGCGCCGGGCCACATCGTGCGCACCACCATCGCCTTGAAGGTGAACGGCGGATCCTCGGACTGGCCCAGGTGCTTGTACGACCACGCGCCGATGACCGCGAACGCCAGCATCGCAAACAGCACCAGCGGGCGGTTGCTCAACGCCCATTCGGAAAGATTGAAGCGGCGCACGGCTCAGTGCCCCTTGCCGGCGGCAGCGGGCGCGGCCGCCGGTGCCAGCACCGGTCGGTTCTGGCGGTCCACCGGCGTCACCACCTGGCCCTCGCGCAGCAGGTGGCCGCCGGCGGCGACCACCCAATCGGTGCCGGTGACACCGGACAGCACCGGCACCGCGTCGGCACCGTAGGCACCCACCGTTACCGGGGTGGCCTTGAGCGCGCCGTTGGCCGGGTTCACCACCCACACGCTGGCCGTGCCGTCGGCGCCACGCAGCACCGCCGCCAGCGGCAGCTGCAGGGTGCCGCTACGGCCGGCGCGGGCGAACACGCGTGCGCTCTGGCCCAGTTCCACTTCGCTCAGCGCTTCGGGCGCCAGGCTGACCCGGGTGGCGTAGGTGCGGGCCTGCGCATCGGCGGCCGGGGCGATCTCGCGGATCGTGCCGGGCAGCAGCTGGCCCGGGCGGTTCCACAGTTCCACCTGCACCGCCTGGCCCACCTGGTAGTCGCGGATGCTGCTTTCCGGCAGTGCGATCAACACCTCGCGCCCGCCGTCGGCGGCCAGGGTGAACACGGTCTGCCCCGCGCTCACCACCTGCCCGGCTTCGGCCTGGCGGCTGGCGATCACGCCGTCGGCCGGGGCGCGCAGCTGCGCGTAATCGGCCTGGTTGCGGGCCACGGCCAGGTTGGCGCGGGCGGCGTTGGCCTGGCCCTGCGCGGCCTTGAAGGCGGCGGTCTGCTGGTCCAGCGCCGAGCGGCTCACCAGCTGGTCTTCGGCCAGCTTGGCGTAGCGCTTCTGGTCGTCGCGTGCGCGCACCAGGTCGGCATCGGCGGCGGCCAGCTGGGCCTGCGAGGCGGCGGCCTGAGCGCTGTAGTCGGCCGCGTCCAGTTCGGCCAGCAGCTCGCCCTTGCGCACGCGCTGGCCGGCATCGACCAGGCGCTTGACCATGTTGCCTCCCACCCGGAAGGACAGTTGGCTCTCCTGGCGGGCATGCACTTCACCCGGATAGGCGGCCGCTTCCTGCCCGGCCACGGTGCCCGGATGCACCACCAGTACCGGAATGGCCGCCACCGGCTCGGCATCGTGCTTGCCGCACGCCGCCAGCAGCACCACCAGCAAACCACCGCCCATCCAACGCATGCTTTTCATGAGGTACAGGACCTGAGAAGAAATCCGGGAAAAATTCGCGCCGGCAACATACTGTTGCAGCACGGCTAATAGTGAACCAGCCGGTATAGTATAAATATCGAACCGATTGGTCTAGTATTGTTTGGATGACCGATCCGACCGCCCCCATTGCCCCTGCCAAGCCCGCCGCCAAGGCCTCCGGGCCGGGGCGCCCGAAGGACCTGGGCAAGCGCGCGGCGATCCTGGAGGCGGCCAAGGCCCTGTTCGTGGACCAGGGCTATAACGGGGTAAGCATGGACAGCATTGCCGCCCAGGCGGGGGTGTCCAAGCTGACCGTTTACAGCCATTTCGGCGACAAAGAGGCACTTTTCACCGAAGCTGTGAAGTCCACCTGTGTCGCCATGCTGCCCGACGCGCTGTTTGTCACCGACGCCGAAGGGCCGCTGCACGACCAGCTGCTGGGCATCGGCCACGCGTTTTTCAGCATGATCACCTCGGCCGAGGCGGTGGCGGTGCAGCGGGTGATGATGGCCCCGGAAACCGATGACCGCCTGCGCGAGATGTTCTGGGTGGCCGGCCCGCAACGCACCACCGACGCCCTGGCCGAGTTCCTGCGGGCCCGCGTGGCCCGTGGCGAGCTGGAGATCGACGACTGTGAAACCGCCGCGCTGCAGTTGATGACCCTCATCAAAGGCGAGCTGCATACGCATATGATGTGCGGGCTGCGACCGACCCCGGCCGACTGCGACGCCGATGCCCACGTGAGCGCCAGCGTGGCGTTCTTCCTGAGGGCCTACGCGCCGCGCCCCACGGCGTGAGAACAACATGAATGGACCGGAGGTCGCGGTGACTTCCGGCACTGCGACCCCGGCGCGACGGCAGCGATGCTCTCAGCGCGCCGCCGGCTCCCGGCACCGGTAAAATGGCCGGCCCACTGCGCTGGAACTAGAAACCTCATGACGATCGATTACTCCCACGCCCGCGAACTGATGGTTGAACAGCAGATCCGTCCCTGGGACGTGCTGGAGATCCGCGTGCTCGATGTACTGGCACGCCTGCCGCGCGAAGCGTTCGTCGCTGAATCGCACAAGGCCCTGGCGTATGCCGACATCGAACTGCCGCTGGGCTTCGGGCAGAAGATGATGAAGCCGGTCATCGAAGGCCGCACCCTGCAGGCGCTGGATCTGCAGCCGGGCGACGAAGTGCTGGAAATCGGCACCGGCAGCGGCTTCCTGAGCGCCTGCATGGGCGAGCTGGCCCGCGAAGTGCTGAGCCTGGAAATCCAGCCGGAACTGGCTACCGGTGCGCGTGCGCGCCTGGATGCCGCCGGCCTGGGCAACAACGTGCGGATTGAAACCGCCGATGCCCTGACCTGGGAAACCGAGCGCCGCTTCGACGCGATCTGCGTGACCGCCGCGGTGGACACCATCCCGTCACGTTTCACCCAGTGGCTGCGTCCCGGTGGCCGTCTGTTCGTCATCCGCGGCCAGTCGCCGGTGATGGAAGCGGTGCTGGTCAAGGCCGACGGCAGCACCGAGTCCCTGTTTGAAACCGATATCGATTACCTGCGCGGTGCCGCTCCGGCGCCCCAGTTCCAACTCTGAGTCCAAGGAAGCCGCAATGATCCGCCGATCCCTCGCTATTGCGCTGGCCGCCGCCCTGCTGCCGATGACCGCCTCTGCCGCCGACCTGCTGCAGGTCTACGAAATGGCGCGCAATGGCGACCCGCAGCTGTCCGCGGCTGAATCGACCCGTCTGTACGACAAGGAAGGCGCCGTGCAGGCGCGTGCCGCGCTGCTGCCGCAGCTCAATGGTGAGGCCTCGCTCAACCGCAGCCGCACCGACGACCGCGGTGGTACCGGCGGCACGCCGCCGACTGGCAGTCTCACCAGCAATCGTCGGGTGTACTCCATCAACGGCAGCCAGACCCTGTTCAACTTCACCCAGTTCGCCAACCTGCGCTCGCAGCGCGAACTGAGCCAGGCCGCCGACTTCACCCTGGACTCGGCCAACGACAGCCTGATCGTGCGCACCTCGGCGGCGTACTTCAACGTGCTGGTGGCGATCGAATCGCTGACCGCCGCGCAGACCAACGAAGCGGCGGCCAAGAAGCAGTTCGATTTCGCCGACAAGCGCCTGGAAGTGGGCCTGGCACCGATCACCGACGTGCATGAAGCACGTGCCCAGTACGACCAGGCCCGCGCCAACACCATCGTCGCGCAGAACACCCTGGCCGACAGCTACCAGGCGCTGACCGAGTTGACCGGCCAGCCGGTGGCCGACCTGCGCGCCCTGCCGGCCGACTTCCGCCCGGAACTGCCGGCCAAGTACGCCCAGATCGACCAGCTGGTGGGCGAAGCGGTGGCGCAGAACCCGGCGCTGAAGGCGCAGGAGCTGAAGGTCAGCGCAGCCGAGTCCGGCGTCTCGGCCGCCCGTGGCGGCCATTACCCGACCCTGTCGCTGGGCGGTAGCTGGGGCAAGACAGCCACGTGGGGCGACAACGGGATTGGTGCTGGCAATTCGTATAACCCCGACCTGCGCACCAACAGCGTCGGCCTGACCCTGAGCGTGCCGATCTTCTCCGGCGGTGCCACCCAGTCGGGCGTGCGCCAGGCACTGGCCCAGCGCGACATCGCGCAGGACGGTTACGAGCAGCAGAAGCGCGCCCTCGACCGCAACACCCGCAATGCCTACCAGACCCTCGTGGCCGGCATCAGCGAAGTGGAAGCGCGCCGCCTGGCCGTGGTCTCGGCACAGAGCGCCTACGACGCCTCGCAGGTGGGCCTGGAAGTGGGTACCCGCACCGTGCTGGACGTGATCCAGAACCAGCGCATCCTGTTCTCGGCGCAGCTGGACTACGCCAACGCGCGCTACACCTTCCTGCAGAACCGTCTGCAGCTGGGCCAGGCCGTGGGCACGCTGGACATCGCCGAACTGCAGGACATCAACCGCCTGCTGACCCAGGCAGCCGCCACGCCGAGCACCCAGGTCAACTGATCTGCCGCAACAGCGTTGGATGGAAAACCACCCGCATGCGGGTGGTTTTTTTATGTCTTGACGCAAGTCCAAGAATGGGCAAAGCCAGCTTCCAAGAACGCGACGTGGCTAAAAGCAGAAAATCGATATCTGCCACAGACGGGATGGCTGACGCTCCTTAGTAATTTTGAGGAATGTGGCAGAGCGACTCACTTCCTCTCCTGTGCGCCCCTCATCAGCCAGACGCGCATACCGTATAGATTTCCACGATCACGTCTGCATTGGTGAAGCCGAATGTGCGCCACCCATTTCCATTCGGATGACTCCCGACCAATGCGAAGCGTGGGGTTACCGCCCAGTGATTGGGTATATTCGTCTTCATGGGGTAGTTAAGTGTGTACTCGCTAGACGGGTCACTCGGCCGCCACCCACCAGCTATTGGCGCGAATCCTGCGGGGCACTGGGGGGTCAGATCAATAGCACCATTTACACTGCCCGTGGCTGTCTGACTGACCGTCTGAAAAGCAACGGCCATCGCATTTGGTGAAACAACTATCAATGCTGCAGCAACTGAAAAAGCGAATCCCATCCTGCTCATTTGTGACTCCATTTTCGCCAGCCTATTCCGGCTTTAGAAGGATGCGCGAAGCAACAGAGTCGCGAAGTAGGAATACTCCCTGTTCAATGGTGGGAAGATTCCTTACTGCCTCTGCATGTCGAGTTTGGTCACCGCATCAGTTACTCGGCCTCAGCCGTTTGGTGATTTATCGCCATCGGGCAGAGACACGCATCGAATAGCCATAGGCGATGGAAGAGCGGCGTTGCAGCCATTTGGAGCAAGTGCTATCACCCGCGCCACGCCAGCCAATTGCGTCATTACGCGACACACGCACGCGCGCTCCACTTCCGCCGTCAAACCAACACATCCCCGTTTCCAAGGCGCGCACCCGCATACCCCGCCGATACCTTGGTATAGACCGGCGAAAAGCGCTTGACCCCCACCGGAACACGCTCTAACGTCCGCCCCGCACCACCCTTCCCTTCGCCCAGAGACCCCTCCTTGGACAGTCATAGTCGACCTCGTTGCTGCTCCTGAGCCGACGGACCCGCTGACCCCAAGGTTGGCTCCGTCCGCACAGGACGGGGCTTGCCCGCGCATCGCATGATGCGCCCGCCTCGCATCACCTGCATCGCCGTTTCCAACGACCCCGACGAGGGTGCCGCTGGCGTTTCCGATTGCCTGGAGATTGCCCATGCACCAGTGCCGTGTACTGGTCCCGCTGTTGTTGAGCGCGGCCGTGCTTCCCCTCGATACCCGCGCCGCCGCCAGCCTGCTGGTGGACGATGCCAGCATCACCGATGCGCACCATTGCCAGCTGGAAAGCTGGGTGCGGCATACCCGCGACGGCCAGGAATGGACCGCCGTGCCGGCCTGCACCGTGGCCGATACCGAATGGTCGCTCGGCCTCACCCGCCTGCCGGGCCAGCCCGCCACGCAGTGGGCCATGGGCGCCAAGCGCGTGCTGGTCGAGCGGAAGGAGCGACGCTGGGGCCTGGCCGCCAGCGCCGGCCTGGGCGGCACCACGCACCGACCGCGCGGCGATGACTGGAACCTCACGGTTCCGCTGACTGTCGCGCTGGATGCGCAGGACCGGGTGCAGCTGCACCTCAACCTCGGCTGGGCCCACCACGCACACGGGCAGGGGCGCACCAGCGGCGTCGGCATCGAGGTGGCGCTGCATCGCGACTGGTCACTGCTGGCCGAAAGCGCGCGCGATGCCGACCGCCAGCGCAGCAGCCAGATCGGCGTGCGCCGGCTGCTGTGGCCCGGTGCCAGCGTGGACCTGCTCGCCGGGCGCGTGCATCACCACCCCAACGGGCAGTGGCTGACGTTGGGCTTCAATCTCGCCGCCCTGCCCTGAGCAGCGGTCGCGCGCGTCGCCTGTCGCACCGCGTCACTTCGTCCACTGACCGCCTGCCGCGCCAGCGTCGTTGCCGATGCCCGCTGCGGCCTGCCCCATTGCTACCTGCTGGAGAATTCCATGAACCGCGAAGACCTTCTGTTCTCGATCCGCACCCTGATCCGCTCGCGCGATGCCGCTGCCTTTGCCAGCATCGCCAGCACCACGCATGCACTGGATCTGGTCGAAGCGCTCGACCTGTTCGGCACTGAGGTCACGCTCGGCCTGCTGATGCTGCTGCCACCGCCCGCACGTGCCGAGCTGTTCGCCCACTTTCCCGACGGCGCGCAGGACGCACTGCTCACCGCGATGCCGCGCGACGCCGTGGTAACGCTGTTCGAGCACCTGCCGTCCGACGACCGCGCCGACCTCTACCACCGCCTCGATGAGGCGGCGCGCCAGCACCTGCTGCCCGCGCTGGCCAAGGTCGAGCGCGATGACCTGCTGCGCATGGCGGCCTACCCCGAGGGCACCGTGGGCGCGGTGACCACCTCTGACTACGCCTGCCTGGCCCCGCAGATGACGGTGGCCGACGCCATCGCCCACCTGCGCCATACCGCGCTGGACAAGGAGACCATCGACATCATCTTCGTGCTCGACCTCGACCAGCGCCTGCACGGCAGCATCTCCCTGCGCGACCTGGTGCTGGCCGACGGCAACGCGCCGATCGAATCGATCATGCGCAGCCCGCCCACCACCGCCGATGCCTACTGGCCGCAGTTGCAGGCCGCCGAACTGATCCGCCGCTACGACCTGCTGGCGCTGCCGGTCACCCATGCCGATGGGCGCATGATCGGCATCGTCACCGTCGACGATGCGATGGACATCGAGAAGCAACAGGATGCCGCGCAGCTGGCGCGCTTCGGCGGCACGGTGAGCGCGCAGGGCAACGACCTGGATGTACGCACCACGCCGCTGAAGCAGATGTTCCGGGTACGCGTGTTCTGGCTGGCGATCCTGACCGGCTTCGGCATCCTCACCAGCACCTTCGTGGCCGCGCAGGAGGCGCTGCTGTCGCAGGTAATCGTGCTGGCCGCGTTCATCGCCCCGATCGTGGACATGGGCGGCAACACCGGCAGTCAGTCGGCCACGCTGGTGATCCGCAGCATGGCGCTGGGCGAGTTGAAGCTGAGCTGGCGCGACGTGTGGTTCGTGGTGCGGCGCGAGCTGCCGGTGGCCGCCGGCCTGGGCGTCACCATCGCCGTGCTGGAAGCGATCCTGGCGTACTTCAGCAAGGGCGTGGGCATGGACGTGCTGCTGGTGGTCGGCTCCAGCATGCTGGTGTGCACCGCGCTGGGCGGCATCATCGGCGCGCTGCTGCCGTTTGCGGCGCGCCGTATCGGCACCGACCCGGCCACGCTGTCGTCGCCGATGATCACCTCGATCATGGATCTGATCGGCGTGTTCATCTACTTCGGCTTCGCCTACCTGTTCCTGGGCGACCTGCTGGTGGCAGCGGCATAAGCGGCCTGCTGCCGCCGGAGCTCACGCCACCGGCGGCGGCAGGTGCGGGGCGATCAGCGCCACGGTGCGGTCGAGCGCGCCGCGTCCATTGCTGACCAGCATGCAGCCGGCGCGGGCCATGTCTTCGCGCGCCTGCGGATCGCGCAGCAGGGTCAACAGCGCATCGCCCACGCCCTGTGCATCGTCGGCGATCACCACCGCACCGGCCTCGCGCATGCGCCGGGAGATCTCGGCGAAGTTGTGCAGGTGCGGGCCGGTCACCGACGCCGTTCCCATGGCTGCCGGTTCCAGCAGGTTGTGGCCGCCGATCGCCTGCAGGCTGCCGCCGACGAAGGCGACCTGCGCACAGCCGTAGAAGGACATCAGCTCGCCCAGCGTGTCGATCACGAACACGTCGGTGTCGGCCTGCGGCCACTGCTGCTGGCGGCGCGTGGCCACCTTCCAGCCCTGCTCGCGGGCCAGTGCCTCCACCCGCGGGAAGCGCTCGGGATGGCGCGGCGCCCACAACAGCAGCAGGCCCGGCAGTGCCTCGCGCAGGCGCCGGTGCAGGTCGATGGTGGCCTGCTCTTCGCCTTCATGGGTGCTGGCGGCGATCCACACCGGGCGATCACCCGGCACCAGCGCATGGAACTGGGCCACGAAGGCCTGCACGTTGGGTGCGGCGATATCGAACTTCAGGTTGCCCAGCGCCTGCACCTGCTCGGGACGTGCACCCAGCTGGATGAAGCGCTCCGCATCGTCCTGCGACTGCGCGGCCACGCAGGTGACCGTGCGCAGCGCGCGCCCGATCAATGACCTCAGCAGGCGATACCCGCGCAGCGAGCGTGCCGACAGACGCGCGTTGAGGATGTACACCGGAATGCCCCGGTCCCGGCAGCCGAACAGCATGTTCGGCCACAGCTCGGTTTCCAGGATCAGCGCCAGGCTGGGCTTGAAGTGGCCGAGGAAGCGGCCGACGCTGCCCGGCACGTCGTAGGGCAGGTAGACATGGTCCAGGGCGTCGCCCCACAGCGCGCGTACGCGTTCGGAACCGGTCGGGGTGATGGTGGTGATCACCCAGCGGATATCCGGGCGCAACGCACGCAGGGCATTGACCAGCGGTGCGGCGGCGTTGACCTCGCCCACCGACACCGCGTGCAGCCACACCCGCGGCTGCCCGCTGGGGTGCGGATAGGAAGCGTAACGCTCGTCCCAGCGGCGGAAGTACTCACGCACCCGGAACCCGCGCCAGACCAGGTGGTACACGGTGATCGGCAGCAACAGGTACAACACGGCCGAGTACAGGCCGCGCAGGATCCATTCGACAGGGCTTTTGCGCATGCGCAGAGGATACGGGAGCGGCGCGGGGAAGGCATCCCGCACCGCCGTGATGGGCCTGCCGGGATGCATCCATTAGAATCCAATCCATGTCAGATAACGCTTCCACCGCCACCCGCCCGTCCCTGCGCGACCCGCGCAACTGGCCGATGTTCGCCGTCATGTTCGCCGCCTTCGGCGTGGCCCGGCTGCCCTGGATGCTGCAGCGCGCGCTGGGCCGCGGCGTTGGCACCGTGGCCTACCGCCTGGCCGGCAGCCGCCGGCGCGCGGCCGAGGTCAACCTGCGCCTATGTTTCCCGGAAAAGGACGAAGCCTGGCGGCAGCGCCTGCTGCGCGACAGCTTCGACGCCCTGGGCGTGGGCATCTTCGAGTTCGCCCGGGCCTGGTGGGGCAGCATCGACAGCATCCGCCCGCAGGTGCAGATCGAAGGGCTGGAGCACCTGCAGCGCCTGCAGGCCGAAGGCCGCGGCGTGCTGCTGGTCTCGGGCCACTTCATGACGCTGGAGATGTGCGGGCGCCTGTTGTGCGACCACGTGGATCTGTCGGGCATGTACCGCAAGCACCGCAACCCGGTGTACGAATGGGCGGTGAAGTTCGGCCGGCTGCGCTATGCCAAGGCGATGTATGCCAACGAGGACATCCGCGCCACCGTGCGCCACCTGAAGAAGGGCGGGTTCCTGTGGTACGCCCCGGACCAGGACATGCGCGGCAAGGACACCGTGTTCGTGCCGTTCTTCGGGCACACCGCCGCCACCATCACCGCCACCCACCAGTTGTCCCGCATGACCGGTTGCGCGGTGGTGCCGTATTTCCATCGCCGCGAAGGCGGCCGGTATTTCCTCAAGATCGGCGCACCGCTGGAGAATTTCCCCAGCGAGGATGTGGAAGCCGATACCGCACGCGTCAACCAGGCCATCGAAGCGATGGTGCGCGAAGCACCGGATCAGTACCTGTGGATCCACCGCCGCTTCAAGCGCCAGCCGGGCGGCCGCAGCGATTATTACCGGTAGAGCCACCCCATGGGTGGCTGCACAAATTCCGCCGGTAGAGCCACCCCATGGGTGGCTGCACAAATTCCGCCGGTAGAGCCACCCCATGGGTGGCTGCACAAATTCCGCCGGTAGAGCCACCCCATGGGTGGCTGCACAAATTCCGCCGGTAGAGCCACCCCATGGGTGGCTGCATGGTGCCAGACCGCGAACAGCCACCCATGGGGTGGCTCTACCCTTCCATGGGCCACCGCGACCACGCGTGCGGGTACTCACCCAGCGCACCGGCCAATCCCGCACGTATCGGGTTGGCGAGGATGTACAACGCCTGCCGGCGCAAGGATTCCTCACTTCTCACGGCGTGGTCGAAGTACCCGTGCTGCCAGAGCTTCCCCTTTCGCCGCAGACGTTCATTCAACAATCGGCTGCTGCGTGATTTGAACAGCAGCATGCAACGCGCCAAGGTGTCTTGCCGCAGCCGGATCAACCAATGCACGTGGTCCGGCATGACCACCCAGGCCAACGTGCAACTGACTCCACAACGATCCATATAGCGCAGCGTGTCGATGATTACCTCTGCATTGAGGGGATCGTCGAACCATCTCCGCCTGCCGTGCGTGGTGGTGGTGAGCGCGTAGCAATAGCCCGGATGCGAGTAGCGGCCGCGTTGGAGGCGTGGGCTGGTCATCGCACGAGGGTGCGTGGGACGGGGCGTGGTGCCCATCGGTGGATGGCGCGCGTGTGGGTCGGTATGCCGCCATCTACGGGTAGAGCCACCCCATGGGTGGCTGCGCGGAACGCCAGATTCCCAATCAGCCACCCTTGGGGTGGCTCTACCCGTCGTCCCGCGCCAACAGGCTGCCGGCATACAGCGCGGCCAGCAGCAGGGTGAGCCCGCCCCAGAAGGTGGAATAGAACGCCAGGTGGGTGTTGAGCGGGAACACGGTGACCGCCAGCGCCAGCATGGCCGGCCGGGCGCGTTCGCGGGCCGGTAGAGGCGCGAAGCGCCACGCGCGCCAGGCCTGGGCGGCGGCAGCCAGCCACAGCAGCAGGCCCAGTACGCCGGTTTCAGCGAGGATTTCCAGCACGATCTGGTGCGCGTGCAGCGCCGGGCCTTCGCCCCACACTTCCTGCGCCTGCGGTGCGGGGTTGCAGCCCGGGTACGCATCGCGGAAGCCGCGCGCGCCCACGCCGTTAACCGGATGGTCGGCAATCATGCAGCCGGCCGCAGCCCAGATCTGCGCGCGCCCGGACAACGCCTGGTTGACGCCGTCGCCGTCGCCGTCGCCCTCCCACGCCATCGCGGTGCGCGCCACGCGCTCACGCACCTGGCTGGAACCGAATCCGATCGCCACCGCGGCCACCAGCCCGATGGCCAGGCAGCCGATCAACGCGCGCGCGCCGAGCAGGCGCCAGCCGGAGTACGCCACGACCAGCGCATAGGTGAGCCACGCAGCACGCGAGCCCGCCAGCACCAGCACCACGCCCACTGCGGCAGCGGCCACGCCCCAGCCCCACAGTCCGCCGCGTCGCGCGGCGGCAAACAGCAGGAACGGGGAGAGGCTGGCCAGGACCTGGCCAAATTTCAGGTTGCACGGCCCCAGCACGCCGCTGAGCCTGTCCACGGCAGCCACTTCAGCGGCGTTGCACAGGCCGTGCCCGCTCACCAGCTGCTTGAGCTGGTCCAGCGACCAGAACAACGCACTGCTGCCGAAGGCGGCCTGGGCCAGCGCATCGGCGGTCCACACCGCAGTGATCAGCGCGATGCCGCCCAGCGTCAGACGCCGCCGCTGCGGGGTGGCCACGGCAATCGCCACCAGCCACATGAAGGGCAGATAGCGAAGGCCGGCCGCGGTCTTGCGCCAGGCCGTCGCCGGGTCGATCGCATCGAACGCGGAAAACGCCTGCGGCAGCCAGTAGCCCAGGAACAGGATGCTGGTCAGCGCCCATGCCGGGCTGCTCAGCAGGTGCTGTTTGCCCTGCATGCGCAGCTGCACCATGCGCACGGCGGCATACAGCGCGCCCAGCACCAGCACGCTTTCGGCGATGCCGGGCAACGGCCACAGTGCCACGAACGCCAGCACCCACCACGGCGCCCAGCGACCGGCGCGGGACGCCGGGGAGCCGGGCACAAGCACCGGCTCAGCCGGCAAGGGAGGTGTAGAGCTTGAGGGTGTCACGCTGCATCGCCTGCAAGGTGAAAGGAATGCGGGCAGGCAGGCTGGGCGGTTGCTGCAGCAGCTGCAGCGCACGCGACAGCAGCGCCGCACCGTCGTGCAAGGCTACCGCACCAGAGGGTTGCAGCTGCGTCAGCAGTTCACCCACGCCACCGTGGTTCCAGCCCAGCACCGGGCGCCCCACCGACAGCGCCTCGACCACGGTGCGGCCGAACGCTTCGGGCTTGTCCGACACCTGCAGCACCAGGTCGCTGGCCGCGTAGGCCTGGGCGATGCGCGTGGTGGGCGCGGTCATCAGCACCGCATCGGCGACGCCCAGGGTGCGTGCCTGTGCCTCCAGTTCGGCTACATAGGCCTCGCGGCCCGGCTCGCGGGTGCCCGGCATCCACAACGTGGCGGGCACACCGGACGCATGCAGGCCGGCCAGCAGCTGCAGCGCATGCCGGTGGCCCTTCAACCGGGTGCCACGGCCAGGCAGCAACAACAGCGGCGCATCGCCGGCCAGCGTCGGGTGCTGGGCGGCCACCGCCAGACGGGCGCGGCGATCGGTGCGCGCCACGCGCGGGAACTGGGCCACGTCCACGCCGCGCGGAATCACCTGCAGACGGTCGGCAGGCACGCTGGGGTAGTGCGTCTGTACGAAGCTGCGCACCGTGTTGGACACGCAGATCACCCGCTCGCCACTGGTCATCACCGCGCTGTAGCGGCCCGGCGAGTTCAGCCCGTGCACGGTGGTGACCCAACGCGGGCGCTGGGCCTCGGGAAGGCTGCGCAGGGCGTACAGGCCGAGCCAGGCCGGCAGGCGTGAGCGCGCATGCACGATGTCGGCGCCCACTTCGGCAAACAACGCGCGCAGGCTGCGCACGTGGCGCAGGGTCAGCAGCGACTTGCGGCCGATGTCCAGGGTGAGGTGTTCGGCACCGCTGGCCAGCAGCGGCTCGACCAGTCGTCCACCCGCAGACACGACGATGGCCCGGTGGCCGGCGGCAACCAGGGCAGAGGCGATTTCAAGGGTGGAGCGTTCGACCCCGCCGGAGTGCAGCGCCGGCAGCAGCTGCACCACGGTCAGTCGGCGCACGGGAGCAGCGCTGACTTAGTCGGCCAGCACGAACACGGCGCCGCAGTACGGGCACTTGGCCTCGCAGTTGGGCTCGTCTTCGATCGGCAGGTACACGCGCGGGTGCGAATTCCACAGCGCCATTTCCGGGGTCGGGCAGCTCAGCGGCAGGTCGGTGCGATGCACGGTGTAGCGCTTCTCGGCGTTGGCGGGCGCAGTGGCGGTATGGCTCATGGCGTGGACACACACAAAGGAATTGCGAAGGGGGTGATTCTAGCACCCGGGGCTGTTGCATCGCCGTCCTCGCGCAGGCCGACCCACGCGGCAAGGACCCACCTTCGGCGCACAGCACCGTTCTTTTTAAATCGATCCAAAGAAACTGTCAACCGCGCCCGCAACAGGCTGATTTTCCGGGTTTGGATCGAACTAAATGGCACTTGCCAGCATCCCCCGGCTGTTGCAGCATCGGTCCGGTTCGATTCCTGCCCCGATCGCATGGCCCGTCCCCCGCCGGACCTGCATCGCCCTTGTGTCCGCCCCCGGCGGCCGGGGTGGTGCCTGTCTGCCGAGGTCGCCGATGCGGGCTCTGCCTGCCGCCTGCCCTTCCCGGGAGTTCCCTGCATGACCCTGCCTGCCCCGCGCCCTGCCCGCCACGCCCTGCTGCCCCTCGCCCTTGCCGTGGCGTGCGCCTCGCTCGCCCTGCCGGCCCTCGGCCAGGGCCTGCAGACCTCCTTCGAGCGCGGCGAACCGGCCCCACTTGCCGGCAAGCAGGCCCTGCAGGTGGAAGTGGGCGGCGGTCCGCGCGCGCCGTATGCGGCCAAGCCAGGGGTCGGCTACAGCGGCCTGCGTGCTCTGCATTACACCGGCAGCGGCGGCACCCAGCAGCGCCGCCTGTTCAACACCGACGTGGCCATCGAGGCCGACACCACGCTGAGCTGGCTGGTGCTGCCGGAGATCGTCGGCACGGACACCGTGGCCTCCACCTACGTGTCGCTGGACCTGCTGCTGGACGACGGCAGCCGGGTCTCGGCCAGCGACGCGCGCGACCAGCACGGCAGTGCGCTTGGCGCCGCCGCGCAGGGCGACTCGAAGACGCTGTACCCGCAGCAGTGGGCACGCAAGGCCGTGCGCCTGGGCGAGGTGCCGGCGCTGCGCGGTCGCCGCGTGGTGGCGGTGGAACTGCAGGTGGCCAGTGCGACCGGGGCGCCGGTGTCGGGCTGGATCGACGACGTGCAGCTGGCCGCGCAACCCCGCACTGCCCCGCAGCGCGCGTCGGACTGGGTGCTGACCACGCGCGGCACGCAGGCCAACGGCACCTTCTCGCGCGGCAATAACTTCCCCGCCACGGCGGTGCCGCACGGCTTCAACTTCTGGACCCCGGTGACCGATGCCGGCGCGTTGAACTGGCTGTACCGCTGGAACGAACAGAACGACGCGCGCAACCGGCCGCAGCTGCAGGCGCTGGCCCTGAGCCACCAGCCCAGCCCGTGGATGGGCGACCGCCAGACCTTCCAGGTGATGCCGTCCAGCGGCCGCGGCGTGCCCGAGGCCGACCGCAGCAAACGCGCGCTGTCGTTCTCGCGCGACAACGAACGTGCGCGCCCCTACCGTTACGACGTGCGTTTCGACAACGGCATCGCCGCGTCGATCGCGCCCACCGACCATGCCGCGTTGTTCCAGTTCACCTTCCCTGAGAAGGGGGACGCCAACCTGCTGTTCGACAACGTCGACGCCCGCGGTGGGCTGACCCTGGATGCGGCCACGCAGACGCTGTCCGGCTACACCGACACCCGCAGCGGCCTGTCCAACGGCGCCACCCGCATGTACGTGGTGGCCAGCTTCGACGCGCCCTGGCGCAGCAGCGGTCAGATCAAGACCGGCCGCCCCACCGGCTACATCAAGTTCGATGCCGGCAGCACGCGCACGGTCACCATGCGCATCGCCACCTCGTTGATCTCCGTGGAGCAGGCCCGCCACAACCTGGCCCTGGAACTGGCCGCCGATGACACGCTCGACCGCGTGGCTGGGCGCGCGCAGGACGCGTGGGATGCACGGCTGGCTCCGTTCGACATCGGCGATGCCAGCGACGACCAGAAAACCACGCTGTATTCCAGCCTCTATCGCCTGTACCTGTACCCCAATTCCGGCCACGAAAACGTGGGCAGCGCCGCCGCGCCCGAATGGCGCTACGCCAGCCAGGCCAGCGCCGCCGAGGACAACACCGACGGCAGCGCCACGCGCAGCTTCGCCCCGGTGCGCGACGGCAAGGTGTACGTCAATAACGGTTTCTGGGACACCTTCCGCACCACTTGGCCGGCCTATGCGTTGTTCACCAAGGACGACGCCGGTGCGCTGGTGCAGGGCTTCCTGGAGCAGTACCGCGCCGGCGGCTGGGTGGCGCGCTGGTCCTCGCCGGGCTATGCCGACCTGATGGTGGGCACCAGTTCGGACGTGGCCTTCGCCGATGCCTGGCTGAAGGGCATCGGCGGCTTCGATCCGGAAGAGGCGTACACGGCCGCACTGAAGAACGCCACCGTGGTGCCGCCGGACCGCCATGTCGGGCGCAAGGGCATGGACCGGTCCACCTTCCGGGGCTACGCCAGTGACGACGTGCACGAGGGCATGTCGTGGACGATGGAAGGGGCACTCAACGACTTCGGCATCGCCAACATGGCCCAGGCCCTGGCCAAGCGCGCCACCAGCGCCGCCGCACGCGAACGCTATGCCACCGAGGCCGACTACTTCGGCCATCGCGCCGGCACCTACGCCACGTTGTTCGACCCGGCCGCCGGGTTCTTCCAGGGCCGCACTGACGACGGCAACTGGCGCCTGACCGACAAGGACTACGACCCGCGCGTGTGGGGCCACGACTACACCGAGAGCAACGGCTGGACCTTCGCCTTCACCGCCGCGCACGACGGCGAGGGCCTGGCCGGGCTGTATGGCGGCCGCGCCCAGCTGGCCGCCAAGCTCGACACGTTCTTCGCCACCCCGGAAACCGCCGATCCCGCCTTCGCCGGCTCCTACGGCGGCACCATCCACGAGATGACCGAAGCGCGCGACGTGCGCATGGGCATGTACGCGCACAGCAACCAGCCGGCGCACCACATCCCGTGGATGTACCTGTACGCCGGCCAGCCGTGGAAGACCCAGCAGCACGTGCGCGAGATCCTGGCGCGGCTGTACGTGGGCAGCGAGATCGGCCAGGGCTACCCGGGCGATGAGGACAACGGCGAGACCTCGGCGTGGTACGTGCTGGCCTCGCTGGGCCTGTACCCGCTGCGCATGGGTGCGCCCGAATATGCGATCGGCTCGCCGGCGTTCCGCCACGCAAAGGTGGCACTGCAGGGCGGCGCGGTGCTGACGGTGAATGCTGCCAACAACTCGCGTGAGAACGTGTACGTGCAGTCGCTGAAGATCAACGGCAAGCCGTGGTCGAAGACCTGGGTGCCGCACGAGGTGATCGCCAAGGGTGCCACGCTGGACTTCGTGATGGGGCCGCAGCCCTCGACCTGGGGCAGCGGCCCGGACGATGCCCCGCGCTCGCTCACCGCACGCGGCCAGCGCCCTGCCCTGCTGCATGACCTGCTGGGCAGCGGCGCACGCGCGCAGCTCGCCGACGGCCGCGCGGTGCCGGCGCTGCTGGACGACGATGCCGGCACGACGGTGCCGGTGGGCGCGGGCACGGTGGTGTTCACCGGGGTGAGCGATGGCACGCCGTCGATGTACACGCTGACCAGTGGCAACGGCGCGATACGCGGCGGTGCGTGGACGCTGGAAGCCCGCCGCGCTGGCGGCCGCTGGGTCACGCTGGACGAGCGCCGCGGCGAGGACTTCGCCTGGGCGTTGCAGACCCGGCCGTTCGCCATCGGCAAACCCGGTCGCTATGCCGAATACCGGCTGCGCATTGCCGGGCCGGGGCGGATGCAGTTGGCCGAGGTGGAGCTGCTGGCACCGATGGGGGAGCAGTGAGAATGGGCAGGACCGGTTTTTTGAAGCGGGCTGCGGCCTGGATTGTGGGGAGCCGGCCAGCGGCCGGCACTACCCGGGCGCGTGTGCCGATCGTGGCGTGGAGCCTGCCAGCGGCAGGAACCACCCGGGTGCGTGTGCCGATCGTGGCGTGGAGCCGGCCAGCGGCCGGCACTACCGTGTTGCTGGGGGCGTTGGTGGTGTTCGATGCTGCCGCGTTCGAGGCCAGCCAGCAGCGTGAGGGGGTGACGCTGGCCTACAGCGATCCGGCCGATGCGCTGGCCGCCCCGATGCGCACGCGCATCATCGACACGTTCTTTGCTGCGTATGTGCGCGAGCGCGCCGACTTCCATCCCGGTGCGCCGTCGCAGGTGCGCATCGTGATCGACCCGGGCTACGACGGCATCGCCTTCGTCGGCGAAGGCAAGGGCGCGGCCACCATCACGATCAATCCGGCCTGGCTGGCCAAGCACCCCGACGACGTCGACCTGGTCACCCACGAGGCGATGCACATCGTCCAGGGCTATCCCGAATACGCCAATGAGCGCGTGCCGGGCTGGCTGGTGGAAGGCATTGCCGACTACGCGCGTGATCGTTACGGCCGGGAAAATGCGGCCGCGGACTGGGCACTGCCGATGACGGTGAAGGACGGGCAGAACTTCGACACCGGCTACCGGGTGACGGGTGCGTTCCTGGCGTGGAGCGAGGCGCAGCATCCGGGGCTGGTCAAGGCACTGGACGGCGCATTGCGCGACGGGCGTTACACGCCCGCGTTGTGGCAGGCGCGCACGGGGCTGGCGTTGCCGGCGCTGTGGGCGGCGTACGTGCAGGCGCGTTGAGACGACCGCTGGGCGAGGGGGCGGCGGGTACCGACCGTGGGTCGGTACGCTTTCGTGGGTCAGCGCGCGCCCACCAAGCCGGCATACAACGCGAACAACTGCTGGAAATAGCGTCGGGTCATTCGATGGCGCATGGCACGGCTCCGGACTCTCAAGGGGATCTGGTCGGGCCCAGGGCGGCGGGAGCCGGTAGCCCGCCGCCGCGGCCGGGCCGCGTGGGGGTATTGGGCCCTCGGCAGGTTGCAGGCGGGTGACCGGGGTGCGGCGTGCGTGTGGCAGAGCAGAACGCCTGCCCACCAACGGTCGGTAGCTACCGGTTTCGCGGCGCGAAACCAAAACGCGCCCCGAAGGGCGCGTTTTGGCAACTGCAGGGGGAAGAACACCTTAGGCGTTCTTCTCCGCCTCCAACTGCTTGCGGATCTGCGCATCCACGGCCGCGATGGCGGTCATGTTGAGCACGCGGCGCGAGGTCGCGCTGGTGGTCAGGATGTGCACCGGCTTGGCCACGCCCATCAGGATCGGGCCGATCGCCACGCCGTCGGTGAACACGCGCACCAGGTTGTAGGCGATGTTGGCCGCTTCCAGGTTGGGCAGCACGAACAGGTTGGCGCGGCCCTTCAGCGTGCTGTCGGGCAGCAGCTTCTGGCGCAGTGCCTCGTCCCAGGCGGTGTCGCCCTGCATTTCACCGTCCACGTTCAAACGCGGGTTGCGCTTGAGCAGCAGCGAACGCACGGTGCGCATCTTCAGCGCGTCGCGGGAATCGTGGCTGCCGAAGTTGGAGTGCGACAGCAGCGCCACCTTCGGTTCAATGCCGAACAGCTTCATGCGGTAGGCCGCCTGCAGGGTCGCTTCGCAGATCTGCTCGGCGGTCGGGTCTTCCTGCACGTGGGTGTCCACGAAGAAGAACACGCCCTGCTGGTTGATCACGCCGGTCATCGCCGAGGTCGAGGTCACCTTCGATTCCAGCGGCAGCACGCTGCGCACGTAGCCCAGCTTCTTGTGGAAGCGGCCCACCACGCCGGTGAGCATGGCATCGGCTTCGCCGCGCGCCACCATCACCGCGGCAATCAACGTCGGCCGCGAACGCATCAGGTTCTTGGCCGCCGCCACGGTCACGCCGCGACGCCCGGTGAGGTTGTGGTAGTACTGCCAGTACTCGTTGAAGCGCGGATCGTCGTTGATGTTGGTGATGTCGAAATCATCACCGGCCTTCATGCGCAGGCCCAGGCGCTCCACGCGCGATTCGATGACGTCCGGGCGGCCGATCAGGATCGGACGGGCCAGCCCTTCATCCACCACGTTCTGCACCGCGCGCAGCACCACTTCCTCTTCGCCTTCGGCGTACACCACGCGCTGCTTGTCGGCGCGCGCACGGTCGTACACCGGCTTCATCATCAGGCTGGTGCGGTAGACGAACTGGGCCAGCTTCTCGCGGTAGGCACCCATGTCGGCCACCGGGCGGGTCGCCACGCCCGAATCCATCGCAGCCTGCGCCACGGCGGCCGACAGCTCCACCAGCAGGCGGCGGTCGAACGGACGCGGAATCAGGTAATCGCGGCCGAAGCTCGGGGTCTCATCGCCATAGGCCGAGCCCAGGTCGCTGGCCTCGCGGCGCGCCATCGCGGCGATCGCGTGCACGCAGGCGATCTTCATTTCTTCGTTGATCGCCGTGGCGCCCACGTCCAGCGCACCGCGGAACAGGTACGGGAAGCACAGCACGTTGTTGATCTGGTTCGGGTAGTCCGAACGGCCGGTGCCGATCAGCGCGTCCGGACGCACCGAACGGGCCACTTCCGGCATGATTTCCGGGGTCGGGTTGGCCAGCGCGAAGATCACCGGGTCCTTGGCCATGGTCTTGACCATGTCCGCGGTGAGGATGCCCGGGGCCGACAGGCCCAGGAAGATGTCCGCGCCGTCGACGATCTCGGCCAGCGTGCGCTTGTCGGTGTCGCGTGCGTAACGCGCCTTTTCCGGGTCCAGGTCGGTGCGGCCGGTGTGGATCACGCCGTCGCGGTCGAAGGCCAGGATGTTTTCCTTCTTCAGGCCGAGCGACACCAGCATGTTGACGCAGGAGATACCCGCCGCGCCCATGCCGGTGGTGGCCAGCTTGACGTCTTCGATCCGCTTGCCGGTCACGACCATGGCGTTGAGCACCGCGGCACCGACGATGATCGCCGTGCCGTGCTGGTCGTCATGGAACACCGGGATGTTCATGCGCTCGCGCAGCTTGCGCTCGACGATGAAGCACTCCGGGGCCTTGATGTCTTCCAGGTTGATGCCGCCGAAGGTCGGCTCCAGCGAGGCGATGATGTCGACCAGCTTGTCCGGGTCGTTCTCGTCGATCTCGATGTCGAACACATCGATGCCGGCGAACTTCTGGAACAGCACGCCCTTGCCTTCCATCACCGGCTTGCCGGCCAGCGGGCCGATGTTGCCCAAGCCCAGCACGGCGGTGCCGTTGGAAATGACGGCGACGAGGTTGCCGCGGGCGGTCAGTTCGCTGGCCTGCTGCGGGTCGGCCATGATCGCCTCGCAGGCGTGTGCCACGCCCGGCGAGTACGCCAACGACAGATCACGCTGGGTCAGCATCGGCTTGGTCGCTGCGACGCGGATCTTGCCCGGCGGCGACATGCGGTGGTAATCGAGGGCAGCCTGTTTGAAATCTTCGTTGGACATCGCTTTCTGCAGATGAATGGGCGAGAGGAACAGGGGATCATACCCCCGTTGGCGTGGATGGACCTGTCGCTACGCTGTCGCGATCATGCTGCAACCGCACATATCGGCGCCGTTCGGCAGCGTATGCGCAGCGTGGCGCAGTGCGATGACAACCCGCATCAGCGGCGGTACGTCAATGAAAAAATCAGGGCCTGCCATCCGGGGGGACGGTGCAGGCCCTGCAACACACGCACGCATCAAACGGGTATCAGCGGGCCGGGGCGGTCAGCGGCGACGGCAGGTCGTCGGTGGTCAGCGCCGGCAGTTCGGCCTCGCGGCCGTCCAGCGCCAGCGCCAGGCGGTCGCGGTCCAGCGCGCCTTCCCAGCGCGACACCACCACGGTGGCCACGGCATTGCCGATGAAGTTGGTCAGCGAGCGGCATTCGCTCATGAAGCGATCCACGCCCAGGATCAGCGCCATGCCGGCCACCGGCACTTCCGGCACCACGGCCAGGGTGGCGGCCAGCGTGATGAAGCCGGCACCGGTGACGCCGGCGGCGCCCTTGGAGCTCAGCATCGCCACCAGCAGCAGCGCGATCTGGTGGCCCAGGGTCAGTTCGGTGTTGGTGGCCTGGGCGATGAACAGTGCGGCCAGGGTCATGTAGATGTTGGTGCCGTCCAGGTTGAACGAGTAACCCGTGGGCACCACCAGGCCCACCACCGACTTGGCGCAGCCGGCGCGCTCCATCTTCTCCATCAGCGACGGCAGCGCCGACTCCGACGAGGAGGTGCCCAGCACCAGCAGCAATTCAGCCTTCAGGTAGCGGGCCAGCTTGAACACCGAGAACCCGCACAGGCGGCAGACCACGCCCAGGATGACCGCCACGAACAGGAAGGCGGTGAGGTAGAACGAGCCCACCAGCCAGGCCAGGTTGACCAGCGAGCCCACCCCGTACTTGCCGATGGTGAAGGCGATGGCACCGAAGGCGCCGATCGGGGCGGCCTTCATCAGGATGTGGACCAGGCGGAACACCGGGGCGGTCAGCGCCTCCAGGAAGGTCAGCACCGGGCGGCCCTTGGCACCGGTCAGGGCCAGGGCCACGCCGAACAGGACCGCCACGAACAGCACCTGCAGGATGTTGCCATCGACGAAGGCGCTGACCAGGGTGGCCGGGATGATGTCCATCGCAAAGCCGGTCAGGGTCAGCTCATGGGACTTTTCCACGTAGCTGTGGACCGCGGTCTGGTCCAGGTCGGCCGGGTTGATGTTCATGCCGGCGCCGGGCTGGACCACGTGCGCCACCACCATGCCCACGATCAGGGCCAGGGTGGAGAAGAACAGGAAGTAGGCCATCGACTTGGCGAACACCCGGCCGACCGTGCGCAGGTGGGTCATGCCGGCGATGCCGGTGACGATGGTCAGGAAGATGACCGGGGCGATGATCATCTTCACCAGCTTGATGAAGGCATCGCCCAGCGGCTTCAGCGATTCGGCAAAGGCCGGCTCGAAGTGGCCCAGGATGGCGCCAAGGACGATCGCCACCACCACCTGGAAATACAGTTGGCGGTAGAACGGCAGCGGCTTGGCCGCGACGGGGGCGGCGGTGGGAATGTGCATGGCGGACTCCGGAGGGACGGTATCGGCGCGTCCGGCCTGCAGGGGGTGCGGGCCGGTTCCGTGGGCAACACCGCAGCCCGGATCGTGTGTCGGGGGTTGCGGCGGATGGACGCATTTGTACGCGCGAGTCACCGCCACGCAGATAACCTATTGGTACTAGCCCCCCGGTTCAGGTGGCGTTGGGTGCCTACACTGCGCCCCACACCGCCCTCCCCCACGGCGGCAAGTGACGCGCGCGCGGCCGGCTGGGCAACAGTTTCCGGCGCAGCGGCCGTTGTTGTCCTGTCCCGTCTCAAAGAGAGAGCTGCACGTCCATGCGCCCGACCCCGACCCTGCTGGCCCTGTGCCTGGCTGCTACCCCCGCCCTGGCTTCGGCCGCCGATTTCGACAACTGGCCGACCAAGGTCGCCTTCAGCGATGGCACCGAACTGGCCGCCACCGCCAACATCGCTTACGACCTCAACGATTTTTCCGGCAACAGCGGCATCGAAGACGATGACGCGGTGCGCCGCAAGGAATTCGGCGCCACCCTGAAGAAGAAGGGCGTGTACGACGCGATGGTGTACTACGACTTCCAGGCCGACACCTGGCTGGACGTGTTCGTGCGTTTTGAGAGCAAGGCCTTCTTCGGCAGCGACATCGGCCGCTTCCGCTTCGGCTACATGAAGACCCCGGTGGGCCTGGATGCGGGCACTTCCTCGCGCGCCGGCAGCTTCCTGGAAACCGCCCTGCCCGTGCAGGCGTTCTACGAAGGCCGCCGCACCGGTGCCGAATGGGTGCTGGAGCGCCCGCAGTACCTCCTGCAGGCGGGCGCCTACGGCGGCAAGGATCTGCAGGGCGACAACCCCGGCACCACCCAGGCCGTGCGTGCGGTGTGGACCCCGGTCAAGGCCGCCGGCGACGTGCTGCACCTGGGCCTGGCCTACTCGCAGGAAAACCCGCGCGGCTACCGCGATGGCCGCGATGTGCACCACGACGCCAGCGCCCGCCTGCGCGCCCGCCCGGAAGCCGGCCTGACCGACATCCGCCTGGTGGATTCGGGCGCGCTGGCCACTGCCGACCAGATCCGCCGTACCGGCCTGGAAGGCATCTGGATCCGCGGCCCGTTCTCGGTGCAGGCCGAAGCGCTGCAGACCACCGTCACCCGTGAAGGCAAGCCGGACTACACCGGCAACGGCCAGTACGCCATGGCCAGCTGGGTGCTCACCGGGGAATCGCGTCCGTACAACGCCGGCGCGGTAGCCAACATCAAGCCGGCCCATGACTACGGCGCGGTGGAACTGGTGGCCCGTTACAGCCGCCTGGACCTGGACGACGCCGATGTCTTCGGTGGCCGCCAGCACGATTGGACCCTGGGCGCCAACTGGTACCTCACCAGCCACTTCAAGTTCCAGGCCAACTACGTGAAGGCGGATGCGAGCCGTCGTGGCGTGCATACCACGCCGGAAATCTTCGAGCTGCGCGCCCAGATGCACTTCTGATCGGCATCGCGGCGGGCGTGTACACCGCGCCCGCCGCACACCCGTAGACTGCCGCCATGTACTGGCTCGGCCGCCACCGCACCCTGTTGTTGACCCTGCTGCTGATGATCGGCGGTACCGTGCTGTGCGCGGCCGCCGCCGGGCACTATGCGTGGCGACGTGCACTGGCCACCGAAAGCGCGCAGGTGCAGCGCCAGCTGGAACTGTACGGCCAGGGCCTGCAACAACGCATCGACCGCTTCGGCACCTTGCCGCAGGTGCTGGCACTGGACCCGGACCTGCGCCGCGCGCTGCTGCAGGTGCCCGATGCCGCCGCCCGGCAGCGCCTCAACCTGAAACTGCAGCGCGCCAACCAGGTCACCCGCGCCTCCACCCTGACCTTGGTCGGCCACGACGGCGTGGCCGTGGCCGCCAGCAACTGGGACCAGCCCAGCAGCAACGTGGGCGAGGACTACAGCTACCGCCCCTATTACCGCCAGGCGCTGGCCACCGGCCGGGGCCGCTTCTACGGCATCGGCATGACCACCGGCGTGCCCGGCTACTTCCTGTCCCAGGCCATCGAGGAAGACGGTCGCCGCATGGGCGTGGTGGTGATCAAGATCGAGTTGTCGGCGCTGGAACAGGAATGGCTGTCCAGCCCGGACGTGGTGCTGGCCAGCGACGAGCACGACGTGGTGTTCCTGGCCAACCGCGATGCCTGGCGTTACCGCCTGCTGCGCCCGCTGGGGCCGGGCGAGCGCCGCGAGATGCTGGAGGCGCGGCAGTACGCCGACCGCTCGCTGCAACCGCTGCGGGTCCGCACCGAGGATGTGCTTGAGAACGGCGGGCGCATGGTGCGCCTGCTCGACCCCCTGCTGGCCGGGCCGATGCTGTGGCAGAGCCTGGCGCTGCCCGAGGAACACTGGAACCTGCACCTGCTGCACGATGCCGGCGCGGCCACCAGCGCCGGGCGCAGTGCGGCCATCGGCGGCGGCGCGGCGTGGCTGGCGCTGGGCTTCCTGGTGCTGTTCGTGCAGCAGCGGAGGCGCCTGGATGCGCATCGGCAGCGCAGCCGACGCGAGCTGGAAAGCGTGCTGGCCCAACATGCCGAGGAGCTGCGCACCGCGCAGGATGGCGTGCTGCAGGCCGCCCAGCAGGCCGACAGCGGGCTCAGCCGCAGTCTGGCGCACCTGCCGCAGGGCGTCGTGGTGATCGACAACACGCAGAAGCTGGTGGCGTGGAATGCGCGCTACCTGGAACTGTTCAAGTTCCCGGCCGGCTTGATCCGCGAAGGTCGCCCCATCGAGGAGATCTTCCGCTACAACGCGCGCCGCGGGTTGCTGGGGCCAGGGCCGATCGACGAGGCCATCGAGCGCCGCTTGAACCACCTGCGCAGCGGCCGCCCGCACATGCGCGAGAGCGAGAAAGACGACGGCACCGTGCTGGAGATTCGCGGCAATCCGCTGCCCGATGGCGGCTTTGTCACCAGCTACGCCGATATCACCGCCTACAAGAATACCGCGCGCGAACTGCGCTCGCTGGCCGATGCGCTGGAACACCGCGTGGCCGAGCGCACCCGCGACCTGGACGAGGCGCGCCGCGAGGCCGAGCGGGCCAACCGCTACAAGAGCCGCTTCGTGGCCTCGGCGGTGCACGACCTGCTGCAGCCGCTGAACGCCGCGCGCATGTTCGTGTCGGTGCTGCGCGGCAAGCTGGCCGGTGATGCACGTGAGTTGAGCGAGCACGTGGATGCGGCGCTGGCCGCGCAGGATGCGATTCTGACCAGCCTGCTGGATATTTCACGGCTGGAATCGGGCGCCTTGCAGACCCAGGTGCAGGCCTTCGCACTGTCGCCGCTGCTGGAAACGCTGGCGCGCGAATTCGGCATTGCCGCCGACAGCCGTGGCCTGCAGCTGCGCTGGGTGGACACCCGCGCGGTGGTGGTCAGCGACGAGGCGCTGTTGCGTCGCATCCTGCAGAACTTCCTCTCCAACGCGCTGCGTTACACCCCGCGCGGGCGCGTGCTGCTGGGCTGTCGGCGCGTGGGCGACCAGCTGCGCATCGAAGTGCACGACCAGGGCCCGGGCATTCCGGAGAGCCTGCAGGGCGAGATCTTCGAAGAGTTCCGCCGCCTGGACGACGGTGTCGAACAGGAGCGCGGTGCCGGGCTGGGCCTGGCCATCGTCGAACGCATCGGCCGCCTGCTGGGTCATGGCATCCACCTGCACTCCACGCTGGGCCGCGGCAGTGTGTTCGCGGTGAGCGTGCCGCTGGGCGATGCGGCGGCCATTCCGGCACCGACGCCGGTGCCGGCCGTGGCGGCTGACGCCGGCGATGACAGCCCGCTGCGGCATTGCCGGGTGTGGAGCATCGATGACGACCCGCGCGTGTGCGCCGCCACCCGCGCGCTGCTGGAGCGCTGGGGCTGCGCGGTGGAGCTGGCCGACGGCCCGCAGGCCGCGCTGGAGATCGCCTCGGCACTCAACGTGCCGCAGTTGCTGCTGCTGGACGTGCGCATGGGCCAGTGGCACGGCCCGGACCTGTACGACCACCTGTGCGACCTGTGGCAGGCGCGCCCGCCGGTGATCCTGGTCACCGCCGAACGCGACGACGCGTTGAAGGCGCAGGCAGCAGAGAACGGGTGGGGGTTCCTGTCCAAGCCGGTACGGCCGCCGGCACTGCGGGCGTTGATGACACAGTTGTTGGTAAGACACAGGGCATAAAGCGGCTACACCTATCTCCGACCCGAAATGCCGGTAGGGTCGGTTCCCAAACGACCGCCGGCCCTGCCGATCCGCACGGCGAACGCATGACCTGCGACGAAGCCGCCTTCGACACAGGTCATGCCATCACCGAACGCTGCGAGGGTCATCGGCGGTCGATTGGGATGCGACCCTACCTCGGTCTACGCATCGCACCTTTGCCACTCGTGAGGGATGGGCGGATGTTCGCCTGCGCGCGTCAGCCGTCCAAGCCCGCGCCGGCATCGCCTTCCGGCTCCAGCGCCTTCACCAGTACCGCGGCCTGCGTGCGGCTGTGGCATTCGAGCTTTTTCAGGATCGCGGTGACGTGCACCTTCACCGTGTTCTCGGCCAGGCCCAGTTCGTAGGCGATCTGTTTGTTGAGCAGGCCGTCGGCCAGGCACAGCAGCACGCGGAACTGCTGCGGGGTGAGCTGGGCCAGGCGTGCGGCGAGCAGCGCGTCGGACTCGGAGCGCTCCGGTGCCATGGCCGGGAACCAGACCCCGCCATCGAGCACCGCCGCCACCGCCTGGCCGATGGTTTCGGCGGGGGCGGATTTGGGGATGAAGCCGGCTGCGCCGAACTGCTGCGCGCGGCGGATCACGCGGGGGTGGTCGTTGGAGGAGACGATGACCACCGGGATGTCGGGGTGCGCGCCGCGTACGTGCAGCAGCGAGGAGAACCCGCGGGCGCCGGGCATGGTCAGGTCCAGCAGCACCAGTTCGATTTCCGGGTGCTGGTCCAGCGCGGTTTCCAGCGTGGCGGCACTGGCCACTTCGATCACCTGCGCCTGCGGCAGTGACTGGCGCAGGGAATGGACGACGGCCGCGCGCAGCAGAGGGTGGTCGTCGGCGATCAGGACGGTGAGTTCGCTCATGCGGTCCATTGTAATGCGGTTGCCGGGCAGAGCCCGGCGCTACGCGTGGTGGTTCGTTGTGATGAGGTTGACGGCCAGCGGCCGTCACTACCGGATGGATCGTTGCAATGAGGCTGACGGCCAGCGGCCGTCACTACCGGATGGATCGTTGCAATGAGGTTGACGGCCAGCGGCCGTCACTACCGGGGTGGTTCGTTGCAACGAGGTTGACGGCCAGTGGCCGTCGCTACCGGGTGGAGGCCGGTGGCCGTCGTTACCGGTCGTCGCGCTGCCGCATGCTGCCGCGCCAGGCTTCGAGGAACTGGCGGCGCTTGAGGCCGTCCAGGTACACGAGCAGGCCCGGGCCCAGCTGGATGGGGCAGTAGCTGCGCGCGGGCGAGCGGCCACGTTGCTGGCCCTGTGCGGGCAGGATCGGCATCAGGCGGGCTTCGCGCGAGAGCACCTGCTGGCCGCGGGGTGACAGCAGGTAGTCGAGGAAACGCCGCGCCTCGTCCGGATGCGGGCTGCTGCGAGGAATCACCGCCGTGCGCAGCACCACCAGCGTGTAGTCCTCCGGTTCCACGATGCCCAGCGGTGCACCGGCCTCGATCCGCGCCTGCGCGTAGGAGCCCAGCACGTTGTAGACCAGCGACAGCTTGCCGCTGCTGACCTGGTCGAGCAGCACGCCGGTGCGTTCTTCCAGGTGCACGCCGTTGTCGCCCAGCGCGCCCAGCAGCGCGCCGGCAATGCTGCCGCGCTGGCCGTCCTGGGTGGCCAGCAGGTAGCCCACGCTGCTGCGCTCCACGTCGTAGGTGCCCACCCTGCCCTGCAGCGGTGCGTCCGGCGCGCGCAGCAGTTCCAGCAGTTGCCGGCGCGTGTGCGGTACCCGCGCCGCTGGCAGGGTGCGGGTGTTGTAGACGATGGCCACCGGCTCGTAGCTGATCCCGAACGCTTCGTGCCGCCATTGCGCCCACGCCGGCAAGGCGTCGGTCTGCACCGAGCGGTGCGGCAGCGCATGGCCGTCGTTGACCAGCTTGGTCTGCAGGTCCATGCCGCTGCTGATCAGCATGTCCGGCGCCTGTGGACCGCCGCGATCGCGCAGGTAGCGCGCGTAGATGTCCTGGGTGATGACATCCTCGTAGAGGATCTCGGTGCCCGGGTGCAGGCGCTGGTAGTCGGCGATCACCGTGGCGAACACTTCGATGTCGGTCGAGCCATGGATGCGCAGCTGCGCCACTGCCGGCCCCTTGGCCGGGAAGCGCTGCACATCGCCCGGTGCGGCCAGCGCCGGGCCTGCCACCAACAACTGCAACAGCACCAGCCACACGTACTTCATGCATGCATCCTCGGCAGGCGGATGGTGGCCACCAGGCCCCCTCCCACGCGGTTGCTCAGGTCGATCTGGCCGCCATGGCTGTCCACCACGCGCTTGACGATCGCCAGGCCCAGCCCGGCGCCGCCCGCTGCGGCCCCTTCGCCGCGCGCGAAACGCTCGAACACGCGCTCGGCATCGGCCGCGGCAATGCCCGGACCGTGGTCGGCGATGGTCAGCACCCAGTGCTGCGCCTCTTCGGTAAGCGCCACCTGCAGCGCACCGTCGCCGCCGTATTTAATGGCGTTGTCGATGAGATTCTTGATGGCCTCGCGCAGCAGCAGCGCGTCGCCATGTATCCAGGCCGCCTGTGCGCTCACCGCCAGCTGCACGCGCGGGGCCGGCAGTGCCTGCGGCAGCGCTTCATGCAGCGCCTGGTGCACGGTTTCGGCCAGGTCCACCGGGGCGAAACGCTGCAGGTTGGCCCGGTGGATCACGCTGGCGTCGCTGAGCAGCTGGTTGAGCAGGCGGCTCATGTGGGTGGCGTTGCGTTCGATGGCGTGCAGGCTGCGCCGCATGTCCTCGGGGTCTTCCTCGTCCAGTGCCAGCTGCGCCTGCGCGCGCAGTGCGGCCAGTGGCGTGCGCATCTGGTGCGCCGCCTCGGCCATGAACGCGCGCAGGGTTTCATTGCTGCCCTGCAGGCGGCCCATGAAGTGGTTCAGCGCGCCCACCATCTTGTCCATCTCGCGCGGCACGCTGGCATCGAGCGGCTTCAGGTCGGACGGTTCACGCCGCGCCAGTTCGCGCTCCATCCGCACCAGCGGGCGCAGCGCGCGGTGCACGCCCAGGCCCACCAGGGCCAGCGACAGCAGCGACAACACGGCGATGGCCAGCAACGCACGGGTCACCATGTCCTGCGCCAGCGCTTCGCGCGCGCGCCGGGTCTGGCCCACCTGCACCCGCACTTCGCCCTGCGCCGACGGCGAGGACACCCGCCGCGACACCACCACGAAGCGCACCTGCTCGCCGCTGTAGAGAGCATCGAACAACTGCGGGCGGTCACTGGGCGCGTGCGGCGGCAGCGGCAGGTCCGCATACCCGGTCACCGTCTGGTCGCGCGCGTCGGACACGCGGTAGAACACGCGGTCTTCCGGCGCCATGGCCAGCAGGTCCAGCGCGGCATACGGCAGATCGACCTGCCACTGCGCCTCCACCAGCGCCACCGAATCGATGATCGACAGCGCCGAGGACACCAGCAGGTGGTCGTAGGAGCGGTTGGCGGCACGTTGTCCGTAGGCGCGCGCGCCGAACAGCAACGCCACCGCGAACAGCGCCAGGAACGCGCCCAGGTACAGCCACAGCGTGTGCCGGATCGATCCGGAGGTGCGCGGGTCAGTCGTCATCGCCGCCCGCACTGCCGGCATCGTCGCCCAGCGCTTCGAGCAGGTAGCCGCTGCCACGCACGGTCACGATCCGCAGCGGCGCGTCGGCCAACTTGCGGCGCAGGCGGCCCACGTAAAGTTCGATCGCATTGGGGCCGGCCTCGTCGTCGAAGCCGAACAGGCCGTTGCCGATCTCGTCCTTGCCCACCACCTGGCCCAGCCGCCCCATCAGGATTTCCAGCAGGCGGTACTCGCGGTTGGGCAGTTCGATCGGCTGGCCGTCCAGGCTGACCCGGTGCGAGGCGTTGTCGAACTGGAACGCGCCGATCTGCACCACTTCGCTGGCCTGGCCACGGGTACGCCGCAGCAGCACCCGGCAGCGCGCCTCGAACTCGCGGAAATCGAACGGTTTGCCCAGGTAATCGTCCGCGCCCACGTCCAGTGCCTGCACGCGGTCTTCGATGCCGTCGCGCGCGGTCAGCATCAGCACCGGGGTGCTGTCGCCGCGCTCGCGCATGCCGGCCAGCACGCGCAGGCCGTCCAGCTTGGGCAGGCCGATGTCCAGCACCACCAGGTCGAAGCTCTGGTAGCGCAGCACGCTGGCCGCCGCCAGCCCGTCGCTCTGCCAGTCCACCGCGTGGCCACTGCGGCGCATGCGGCGAACGATGGCATCGGCCAGGTCCGGGTTGTCTTCCACCAGCAGCAGGCGCATCGGGTCAATTCGTCGAAGGTGCATGAATGCTAGCGCGAGCGGCCGCTGCCGTGGGCTTCGCTGCACTGCACAAACCCCTGACAGGTGGATGACAGCTTCCCGGCACTAGGCTGCGCCATCGCGTCGCAGTCCCCTGCTACGCCATTGGCGACATCACCGCACTGACGTACCTGGGAGGGTCCGTGGAACTGAACTCACTGCGCTGGCGCACGCCGGCTGCCTGCACCCTGCTGTTGCTGACCGCGCCGGTCTGGGCCGCCGAGGACAACGACGACGACCGCCCGGTCACCGCCACCGTCGGCGGCCGCCTGCACCTGGATTTCGCCGATTTCAGCAACGATGGCCGGGGCACCCCGAACAAGGACGACACCGAGATCCGCCGCGCCTGGCTGGATGTGTCCGGCAAGTTCTTCGTGGTCGACTACAAGCTGGAAGCGGACGTCTCCGGCGACCGGGTGGAGGCCAAGGACGTCTTCGTCAGCCGCAGCTTCGGTGACGCCGGCAAGCTCACCGTGGGCCAGTTCAAGCAGTTCTTCTCGCTGGACGACCGCACCAGCTCCAACTACGGCACCTTCCTGGAACGCGGCAACGCCGGCACCACGCTGGCCCCGCTGTACCGGCTGGGCGCCTCGTGGCAGGCCGCGCGCGGCGACATGACCTGGGCGGCCAGCGCCTACAGCCTGGAGAGCATCGACGCCTGGCAGGTCAAGGGCCGCGCCGCCGGTGGCCGTGCCACCTGGGCACCGGGCGCCACCGCTGGCGAAGTGCTGCATCTGGGCCTGTCGCTGGCCCACGAGCGCTACGACAATCCCGGCGCCAACGGCGTGCCCGGGCTGAAGATCCGCCCGCGCCCGGCCGGCCACCTGTCCGACAACAGCCGCCTGACCCTGGTCGACTTCTCGGCCGGCCGCGACACCGACGTCAACAAGTGGTCGCTGGAGTACGCGCAGGTGCGCGGCCCGCTGTCCTGGCAGGGCGAGTTCAGCGGCGCCACCTTCGACGACGGCAGCCAGCGCGGCAAGGTACTGGCCGGCTACGGCCTGGTCAGCTGGTTCGTCACCGGCGAGTCGCGCGTGTACGACCGCAAGACCGGCCGCTTCGGTCGGGTCAAGGATTTCCAGCACAAGGCAGGCGCCTTCGAGCTGGCACTGCGCTACGACCAGATGCGCGGCGACCAGCACCTGATCGGCCAGCCGGACCTGCGCGATGCACAGACCGAGGCATGGACGCTGGGCGGCAACTGGTACATGCGCCCGAACCTGCGCTTCATGCTCAACCTGATCGAAAGCCGCAACCGCGACCGCCTGACCGCAACCACGGTGGACCGCACCCGCGCGGTGACCGGCCGCCTGCAGTTCGATTTCTGAGCCTTCCCTTCCGTCTTTCCCTTCCAGGAGTCTGCAGATGATGCTGAGCATCCTCGGCTTTGGCATGGTCATTACATTCATGTATTTGATCATGAGCAAGCGGCTGTCGCCGCTGGTTGCCCTCATCACCATTCCGATCATCTTCGCGCTGCTGGGCGGCTTCGGTGCCGACATCGACGAGATGATGCTGGAGGGCATCAAGAAGATCGCGCCCACCGGCGTGATGCTGATGTTCGCCATCCTGTACTTCGGGGTGATGATCGATGCGGGCCTGTTCGACCCGCTGGTGCGGATCATCCTGCGCTTCGTCAAGGGCGACCCGATGAAGATCGTGCTCGGCACCGCGATCCTGGCGATGCTGATCTCGCTCGACGGCGATGGCTCGACCACCTACATGATCACCGTGTCGGCGATGCTGCCGCTGTACCAGCGGCTGGGCATGAACGCGCTGAACATGACCTGCGTGACCATCCTCGCCGGTGGCGTGATGAACCTCACCCCGTGGGGCGGGCCCACCGCACGCGCAGCCACTGCGTTGCACGTGGACCCGGCCGACGTGTTCGTGCCGCTGATTCCTTCGATGGTGATCGCCTGCGCGGGCGTGCTGCTGCTGGCCTGGTACCTGGGCCTGAAGGAGCGCCGCCGGCTCGGCGTGGTGAGCCTGCCGCAGGGTGGCAGCTGGATGGACAACAGCGTGTCCGATGACGGCAACGCGCTGCCCACGGTGGAAGACGCCGAAGACACCAAGCGGCCGAAGCTGCTGTGGGTGAACCTGGCGCTCACCCTGGCGCTGATGACCGCGCTGATCATGGGCGTGCTGCCGATGCCGGTCTTGTTCATGGTCGGCTTTGCGATCGCGCTGGTGATCAACTACCCCAACCTGGCCGAGCAGCGCCGCCGCGTGGTCAACCATGCCGGCAATGTGCTGTCGGTGGTGGCGCTGATCTTCGCCGCGGGCATCTTCACCGGCATCCTCAACAACACCGGCATGGTGGAGGCGATGTCGCACAGCTTCCTGGCGATCATCCCGGACAGCTGGGGCCCGTACCTGGCGGTGATCACCGCGATCGCCTCGATGCCGTTCACCTTCTTCATGTCCAACGACGCCTTCTACTTCGGCGTGCTGCCGATCCTGTCCGAGGCCGCCGGCAACTACGGCATCACCCCGGTGGAAATGGCCCGCGCCTCGCTGGCCGGGCAGCCGGTGCACCTGCTCAGCCCGCTGGTGCCCTCGACCTACCTGCTGGTGGGCCTGGCCAAGGTGGAGTTCGCCGACCACCAGAAGTTCACCCTGAAGTGGGCCATCGCCATCTCGATGCTGCTGATGCTCGGCGGCCTGCTGTTCGGCCTGTACCCGCTTGCGTCCTGATCCGCCTACCAAGGAGCGTTCTGCCATGACCCTTCGCATCGCCTACGTCACCAGCGGTATGGGCAGTGTCGGCACTGCCATCTGCCAGAAGCTGGCCCGCAACGGCCACACCGTGGTGGCCGGTTGCGCACCGAACTCGCCGCGCCAGGCCGGCTGGCTGCGCGAACAGCGCGAGCTGGGCTTCGATTTCATCGCCTCCGAGGGCAACGCCGCGGACTGGTCCTCGACCGTGGCCGCCTTCGCCAAGGTCAAGGCCGAGGTCGGCGAGATCGACGTGCTGGTCAACAACGCCGGCGGCAGTCGCGACGTGTTGTTCCGGCAGATGAGCCCGGACGACTGGAACGCGGTGATGGGCTCGAACCTGCACGCGCTGTTCAACATCACCAAGCAGGTCATCGACGGCATGGCCGCGCGGGGCTGGGGCCGCATCGTGAACATCGGCTCGGTGAGCGCGCACAAGGGCCAGATCGGCCAGGTCAATTTCGCCACCGCGAAGGCGGCCATGCATGGGTTCAGCCGGGCGCTGGCCAATGAAGTAGCCACGCGCGGGGTGACGGTCAATACGATTTCGCCGGGCTACATCGCCAGCC
Source organism: Stenotrophomonas rhizophila (assembly GCF_000661955.1). Taxonomy (NCBI): domain Bacteria; kingdom Pseudomonadati; phylum Pseudomonadota; class Gammaproteobacteria; order Lysobacterales; family Lysobacteraceae; genus Stenotrophomonas; species Stenotrophomonas rhizophila. The sequence continues at coordinate 809,264 of NZ_CP007597.1, read as the reverse complement.
AGTCGATCAGCAGTTTCCCGCCGGACGTGCTGGACCGGTTGGCCGGCTCGGTACCGATCCGCCGCCTGGGCAAGCCGGAAGAAGTGGCCAGCCTGTGCGCGTGGCTGGCGTCGGATGATGCGGCGTATGTGACCGGCGCGGATTACGCGGTGAACGGTGGGCTGCACATGTTCTGATGTTTGACGCGTCGAGTTGACGCGTGACCTCCCCCACGAGGTGGCCGCGACGCTGAGAGGCGTTGCGGCTTTTTTTTGCCTGGTTTGCGTTGGGTGGACGTCGTCTTGGTAGTGCCGGCCGCTGGCCGGCGACTCGCCTGGCCGGCGACTCGCGATGACGGGCTCATGGGGTTGCCGGCCAGCGGCCGGCACTACCGGCACCACCGACCAACGGTCGGTGGCTACCGCGGGGTCGTGTTACGTATCCGGTAGGTGCCGACCGTTGGTCGGCACACCCGCGCACCCCAACCGCGATGGACGGTTGACGGTGCCCGCGTTGGTCAGAACTCCGCTGCCACCGTCATGAACACCTGGCGCGGGGCGCTGGCGTGGATGGCGTAGCGGGTGCCGGTGGGGTCGGTCGGGGCGAACGAGCTGAGCTGGCCGGCGTAGCGCTTGTTGGTGAGGTTGGTCGCGTTGAGCGACACCTTGACGTCGCGCAGGCCCAGGCCGGGGCCGAACGAATAGCCCACGCCCGCATCGAAGGTGGTCACGCCTGCCACCGACTGGTCGTTGGTGTAGGTGTAATAGCGCTTGCCGGTGTACTTGGCGCGCAGGCTGGCGAAGTAGCCGTCGCGGTTCCAGCTGATTTCACTGGACGCCATGCGCTGCGGGGTGTCCACGGTGATCTTGCCGGCCACCGGCACGATCGCCCCGCCGGAGGTGTAGTTGTCCTCGTAGGTGGTCTTGTTCCACGACAGCGCGTTGTACCACTGCAGGCCATCCACCGGCTTCAGGATGAAGGTCAGCTCGGCACCGCGGCTCTTCACCGAGCCCACGTTGATGAAGCGGGTGATGCACTCCGGGCGCGTGCCCACCTCGATGCTGGTGCACGGGTTGAGCGAGAGCAGGCGGTTGTCGAACATCACGTGGTACGCCGCGATCGAGGCCTGGTACTTTTCGCCGAAGGTGCGGAAGCCCGCTTCCAGCGTCTTGGACTTCTCCGGCTCCAGCCCGGCGCTGGCCGCGAACGATTCCGGCGACACCTGCAGCGGGCCGCCGCTGCCACCGCCGACGAATGCGGCGATGTTCTCCGAGTACGAGGCGAACAGCTCCTGGTTGGGGCTCAGCTTGAAGCCGACGCCGGCCTGCGGCAGCACCGATTCCTTGGCGGTCAGCGTGCCCGACGCGTAGCTGGCCTCGGTGCCCGGCTTGGCGTTGGCGGTCATGCGGGTGTTGGGGCTCTTGATGCCCACATCGACGGTCAGGCGGTCATCCAGGAAACGCATGCGGTCCTGCACGTAGAACTGGCGCGTGCGGATGTCGAAGTCCTGGTCGAACAGGCGGCGGTTCGGGTAGTTCAGGTAGGCGTCGTCCAGGAACGGACCGGTGATGTAGTAGAAGTTGCGCTCCACGTTGTGGTCGTTGCGCTCGTACCACAGGCCCGCTTCCAGCTCGTGGATGCCCCACTGCCAGCTCAGCGCGGCGGTGATGCCCTGGCGGTTGATGGTGTAGTTGGTGCTGCGGATGGAGATCGGCAGCGCCTGCGCGGTGCCCGGGTAGGACGGCTGGCCCGGTGCCCACCAGTGGCCCTGGCCACGGTTTTCATGGTGGTAGCCGAGCAGCTTCAGGCGCGCGGTGTCACCCAGCGCCAGGTCGGCATCCAGCGCGTACAGGTTGTCGTCGCGCAGCGCGCGGCTCTGGTAGTAGGCATCGTCGATGCTGTTGACGCCCCCGCTGAAGGCGCACTTCTGCGCGTCCCGGGTGCCCGGCGCGCAGTATGCGGCGGCCACGGCGCGGTCCCAGTCCGGGGCGTAGATGTTCCAGTCATAGCCCAGGCCGCGACGCAGCATGTCCTTGGACAGGTAGGCGTAGTTGGCCTGGCTCACCCGCGAGGTGGCGGCGAACGCACCAAAGCGGTGGTCGCCCACGTTCCACACGGCCTTGGCATTGAACTGGCGCGTGGTCTGGTTCTGGTTCGGCGCGGCCCACATGTCCGAATCCTGGTGCACGCCGGACACGTAGGCCGAGAAACCGTTGAGGTCGCCGGTGTCCACGCGCAGGTAGCCACGGCGCTGGTTGTCGTCGCCCACGGTCACGCTGGCACGGCCGCCGAATTCGGTGGACGGGTCCTGAGAGAAGTACTGGATGGTGCCACCCAGGTTGCTGGTGGACGCCACGCCCAGCGAGCCGATGCCCTGGGACAGTTCCGCCCCGGCCAGGTTCTCGGCGATCAGGGCACGCGCGATGCTCAGGCCGTTGTAGTTGCCGTAGCTGTTGTCGCCCAGCGGAATGCCGTCCAGCGTGTAGCCCAGGCGGCTCTTGTCGAAGCCGCGCAGGGTGATGCTCTGCGATTCTTCGTTGGCGCCGAAGGCATCGTTGGACTGCACCGACACGCCCGGCAGGCGGTCGAGGATCTTCTGGCCGCTGGTGCCCGGCGGCAGCACCTGCTTGTCCACCGTGCCGATGCGCTGCACCTGGCGGGTTTCGCCCTGGCCGATCACCGACACGGTGTCCAGGGTCTGCGCGCTGAGCGCAACGGTGGCATCGGGGCCTGCGTTGGCGGCTACGTCGGCAGCGTGGGCATTGGCGGCGCACAGCGCAATCGCCACGGCGATCGTCAGGGGTCGGGTAAGCATGGTAGTCCGTTGCATGGGGGGTGATGACCTGCGCACTGCAGGTGCGTGACCATCATGCGAGCGCAACATGAAAGGATTCTTACGCCACGGGGTGCGGTGTATGAAATGCGACCCGACGCGCGAAACCGTGCGCGCATGCTCCCCGTATGCACCGCACGTACAATGCCCGCCTTACCGCAACGGCAGGGACAGCAGACAATGAACGAACAAGAGTACGAGGCCACCAAGTGGACGCTGCTGCACGCGCATCTGGTGCAGGCCACGCCGGAACAGCGGCACCTCTATGTGGCGCGCTCCAACTACGGTGACAACCAGCGCGCCCTGGCATGGCTGGCCGACCAGCCCGACCTGGACCGCGCCACGGCGCTGATGCTGTTCTGGAGCGTGGGTGCTGGCGCGCATGCGCAGTACGAAACGCTGGACGACGTGCCCGACTACGATCGCGACACCCACCAGTTCATCGGTTTGGTGCAGCAACGCTTCCTGGACGGTTTCTATGCCGACCATGGTATCGGCTTCGATCCAACCCGGTGGGACGGCGCCGGTCCGAACGAGCATTCGGCCGCCGAACTGCAGCGCGTGCCGGCGCAGATGCTGCAGGCCGTGGATGGCGCGCATCAGATCGATCCGTTCGATGAAGCCTACGACGAGGACTACGACGACGGCCTGCCGATGGCGCTGGTCGAGCAGCTGTACGAGCTGGCTGACGTGCATATCGCCTGGGAAGAAGCGAACCCGCGGTAGGTCACCACCGTCGCTTTCAGGTAGGTCGCCACCGTTGGTGGTGACGCGCCAGGTAGATCCACCGTTGGTGGTGACGCGTCAGGTACGTCACCACCAACGGTGGTGACCTACTCGGCGGCCAGCTGGTCCATGCGGATGCGGTTGGCGAACAGCGAAAACGCCAGCATGCCGGCCAGGCCATTGGCGCGGCTGACCCAATGCGGCAACCAGCGCGGCGGGCGCAGGATGCCCTCTTCGAACAGCGGCGCGAAGGCGATGGCATCGTGCAGCGACATCTTGCCGGCAAACAGCCAGCGGCAGACCTGCAGGCGGTCTTCGGCCAGCATGTGGCGGAAGAAGGTGTGCACCGACACCAACCCGCGCAGGTACACGGTGTCCTTGGTGAAGGCCGCGCCGCCGGTCGGCGGCACGCCGCGGAACACGCGCTGGGCCGAGGCGAAACTCTCTTCGTTGTTCTGCCCGGCCTCGCAGAAGTAGCGGAACACCTGGATGAAATCGGCGCCTTCGCGCGCCATCGCGATGGCTTCGGTGCGCAGGCTGATGCGCTTGAGGCGTTCGATGTCGATGCTGCCGGTGATCTGCTCGGCGAACGTGGCCAGCCCTTCCTGGGTGGCGGTGACCCGCGGCGAGGACAACGCCAGGCTGGGCAGGTGCGGCTGCTCGCGTCCGTTGAGGGCGGTCAACGAATGCACCAGCGCTTCGTGGTGGAACAGCTGCGCGCGGTCGTAGGCGCTGAAGCGCGCACTGGTGCGCAGGCGGATCCGGGTGGGACCGGCGGCCGCCTTGGAAATCAGTTCCGGGTCGAGCTGCACGCTGATGATGCGCGATTCAAAGAAAGCGTCCAGGTCGCTTTGCAGCTGCAGCTGGAGCGCGGTGGCCGAGACCGGCACCTGTTCTTCGGGGGCAAGCAGTTCGTGGTCCAGTTCCTGCGCGATCTGGATGAAGTGGCGCGCTGCCTCGCGGGTACTGGGGCCGTTGCCGGGCAGCGGGTGCTCGGGCGCGCCGAACAGCTCCACCGAGTAGTGGTCCACCGCGGCGGTGCCCAGCGATTCCAGCAGGCCGGCGGCCAGGTCCCAGCTGTGCGCCGAGCGCTGCACATACAGGCCGATGGGATGGGTGGGATCGCACTGGGCGCTGATCGCGGCCAGGGCACGGCGCGTATCGCTGAAGTCCAGCCGGGGATAGGACACCTGGGGCAGCACCGGGTTGCCGCGCGCGACGCTGGCCAGGAACGGTGCCTGCAGCGCGGCCGGCCAACTGGTCAGGCCAAGCAGCTTGATGCCGCCCACCGCCTCCACCAGCTGCGCATCGAGCGCGGTGTGGTGGGCCACCTCACGATCCACGGTCATCGGTGTGTCCATGGGCGGACAATAGCAGCCCCCCATGGGGTGGCTCTACCCGGCGTGGGTTATCGCCGGCCGCCCTTTCCGCCCGGTCGCCACTGCGCGCCCTTGCCCACGTGCTTGCGCTCGATGGCCTGCTGCGCCTGGCGCACCGCCAGCTTGGCCGCCGCGGCTGCCACTTCTTCCTTCAGCTTGAAGTAGTTCAACAGGCGTTCTTCATCCAGCGAGCCATCTTCGATGGCCGCCCGGATCGCGCAGCCCGGCTCACGCTGGTGCGCGCAATCGCGGAAACGGCATTGCGCCGACAGGGCTTCCACGTCGGAGAAACCGCCTTCGCTCAAGGCCTCTTCACCGGTCGGCTTGAGCTCGCGCATGCCGGGTGTATCGATCAGGCAGGCACCGGCCGGCAGCGGGATCAAGGCGCGGTGGGTGGTGGTGTGGCGGCCGCGCGAATCGTTCACACGCACGTCGGCGGTTTTCATGCGCTCCTCGCCGAGTAGGGTGTTGGTCAGCGTGGACTTGCCCGCCCCCGACGACCCCACCAGCACCACGGTGCGCCCCGCGCCCAGCCACGGCAGCAGCGCCGACGCGCTGGCCGGGTCGCGGCCGTTGATGGCCAGCAGCGGAATGTCCTGCGCGGCCAGCTCTTCCAGCACGTCCAGGGCATCCTGGCTGTACTCGGTCTGGTCGGCCTTGGTCAGTACCACCACCGGCTGCGCGCCGCCACCGCCCACCAGCAGCAGGTAGCGCTCGATCCGGCGCGGGTTGAAGTCCGCATCCAGCCCGCACACGATGAACACGGTATCGATGTTGGCCGCGATCACCTGCTGGTGGTAATGCTCGCCGGCCGCCCCGCGCTTGATCGCGGTGCGCCGCGGCAGCAGCGCGATGATCTTGATGCCGTCCAGCAGCACCCAGTCGCCCACTGCCGCGCGTTCATGGCTGGGGAACCGCGGCCGCTGCCACTCCGGCGGGGATTCGGTCTTGATCGCCGCGTCCGGCATGTCGGCCACGATGTAGCCGGTGCGGTGCTGCTCGATCACCCGGCCCGGACGGGCCTGCGGGTGTTCATCGAACAAGGCCTGCCAGCTGGGCAGCTCGGGGGCGCCTGCCCAGGGCCAGCCTATGGTCTGCAGGGCGCGGAAATCGATCGGTTCGCTCATCGCCCCATTCTACCCTCCCCCGCCGCTCCGGCCGGGCCCGGCAACTGCCCGCCAACAATGGGGTTTTGGCCCCGGCGGGGGCTTGCCCCGCAACGCACCAATTCCGCTACCATGCAGATTCCATGCCCTCCAACGGCCCAGTCATGTCCACGCCCCCGATCAAGCCGCTTGCCACCCGCGAGCGCCTGTCCGAAGTCCGCTACGAGATCCGGGGCGAACTGGCGCGGCGAGCGCGTGAGCTGGAGGCCCAGGGGCGCAAGCTGATCAAGCTGAACATCGGCAACCCGGGCAACTTCGGCTTCCGCGCACCGGAACACCTGCAGCGCGCGATCGCCGACGACATGGGCCGCACCGACCCGTATACCCACCAGCAAGGCCTGCCGGAGGCCCGCGAGGCCATCGCCGCCGCCTACGCCCGCCGTGGCGCGCCCGATGCGCATCCGGACCGGGTGTTCGTCGGCAATGGTGTCAGCGAGCTGATCGACCTGTCGCTGCGCGCCCTGCTCAACCCCGGCGATGAAGTGCTGGTGCCCTCGCCCGACTACCCGCTGTGGTCGGCGGCCACCATCCTCAACGACGGCCGCCCGGTGTACTACCGCTGCGCCCCGGAGAACGGCTTCCAGCCGGACCCGGTGGAAATCGAGACGCTGGTGTCCTCGCGCACCCGCGCCATCGTGCTGATCAACCCGAACAACCCCAGCGGCGCCAGCTACTCGCGCGACCTGCTGGAGCGCATCGTCGCCATCGCCGCCAAGCACAACCTGCTGCTGATGGTCGATGAGATCTACGACCAGATCCTGTACGACGACGCGCAGTTCCACCCGGTGGCCCCGCTGGCCGGCGAGCATCCGTGCATCACCTTCAGCGGGCTGAGCAAGGTGCACCGCGCCTGTGGCTGGCGGGTGGGCTGGGCGATGTTGTCCGGTGCAGCCGAACGGCTGGGCGAGTTCCGCGCGGCGATGGACCTGCTCAGCGCGCTGCGCCTGTGCGCCAACGTGCCCGGCCAGTACGCCATCGATGCGGCCGTCAACGGCCCGGACACCGTCTCGGCGCTGTGCGCGCCCGGCGGCCGCCTGTATGAAACCCGCCGCGCGGTGATCGAGGCCTGCAACGCCAGCGAGCACCTGTCGCTGGTGGCGCCGGCCGGCGCGCTGTACGCCTTCCCGGCGGTGGTTGGGCCGGCGGCCCGCAGCTTCGACGACCACGATTTCGCGCTGGAACTGATGAACGAGGAAGGCGTACTGGTGGTCCCGGGCTCGAGCTTCAACGTGCCCTACCGCCACCACTTCCGGGTCACCCTGCTGCCCGAAGCAGAGGTGATGCGCGATGTCTTCGCCCGCATCGACCGCGCGTTGGCCCGGCGTGCCGAAGCGAATACCAAAGTAGTGCCGCTGAAGCCGCGCAGCGCGGTGGCCTGAGTGGCGCTGTCCTATCTGGCCCTGGGCGACTCCTACACCATCGGCGAAGGGGTTGAACCGGCCGCGCGTTGGCCACTGCAGCTGGTGGCCGGCCTGCGCGACATCAGCGTGGCGGTGGACGACCCGCAGATCATCGCCACCACCGGCTGGACCACCGACGAGCTGGAGGCCGGCATCGATGCCGCCGCGCCGCAGGGGCCGTTCGGCCTGGTCAGCCTGCTGATCGGGGTGAACGACCAGTACCGCGGCCGCAGCGTGGACGACTACCGCCCGCGCTTCACCGCGCTGCTGCAGCGCGCACTCGGCTTTGCCGGCGACCGTGCGCAGCGCGTGCTGGTGCTGTCCATTCCCGATTGGGGCGTGACCCCGTATGCGCGCGACAACAACCGCGACCGTGTGCAGGTCGGGCAGGAGCTGGACGCCTACAATGCGGCCGCCGCCGCGATCTGCGCCGAACACGGCGTGTCGTTCATCGACATCACCGACCTCAGCCGGGTACCCGGCGGCGAAGCGGTGATGCTGGTCGACGACGGCCTGCATCCCTCTGCGGCGATGTACGCGCTGTGGACCGAACGCGCGTTCCAGGTGGCGCGCGTGCAGCTGGCCGACGAGGTGCCGCGCTGAGCACGGACGCCCTGCCACTGGCCAAGGAACAGGCCCGCCGCATCGCTGACGCCTTCATGCCGGCCCAGCGCTTCGGCAACCGACGCGATTACTACTACAGCCGCGGCAAGCTCGGCAGCGATCCGTTGTACCCGGGCGTACTGGCCGCGCTGGCGCCCGCGCACGGCGCCCTGCTCGACATCGGCTGCGGCCTGGGCCTGCTGGCGCACGTGCTGCGCCAGGCCGGGCACCGGCAGCCGTACCTGGGCGTGGACATCGATGCGGACAAGATTGCCCGTGCGCAACGCGCCGGGACGCGCGCGGCACTGGCCGATGCGCGGTTCGACTGCCTGGATGCCAGTGCCACCCTGCCCGCCCACCACGGCAGCGTGGCGCTGCTGGATGTGCTGCAGTACCTGCCCGCGCACGCCCAGACCGGGCTGCTGCAGGCGGCGGCGGCCCGCGTGGCACCGGGCGGGCGGCTGGTGATCCGCACCACCCTGGCCGACAACAGCGGCCGCGACCGCACCACCCGCATCACCGACATGCTGGCGCACCTGGTGGGCTGGATGGGCACGCGCCCGCGCCACTATCCGGACGCCGCCAGCGTGCGCGCGCCCCTGGAAGCGGCGGGCCTGCACCTGCAGATGCGCCCGCTGTATGGCAACACCCCGTTCAACAACTGGCTGGTCAGTGCCGAGCGGCCCGCACTTGCCTGAGGGTCGCGCGCAGCGCGGCGCACGCGCATACTCGCGCCCCGATACCGGCATGGAGCCCGCATGACCCCGCCGTCGCCCCGACATTCCGCCCTGGGCATCGCCGCGCTGGTGATCAGCCTGTGCGGGCTGGTGATGTTTGCGATCAGCGCGCACTACGCGCATACCCCGGCCCATGCGCAGATGCAGACGCTGCCGGTGGTGCTGCTGGTGGTGGTGTGCATCAGCATCGGCCTGGCCGTGCTGGCCACGGTGATGGGCATCGGCAGCCTGCTGCAGCACCGCCGCCGCCGGGTCACCGGGGTGCTGGCGCTGGGGCTGGCGGTCACCCTGCTGCTGGCCCAGGTGTCACTGGCCAGCTGGATGCGCCAGCAATGGCAGCACGCGCACCCGGTGGCGGGCAGCGCGCAGCCGTAACGCGGCGGCCCGTGCCGCCTACGCCGCGTCGGGTAGGACCGCGCTCAGGCCACGATCCTGCAGGGCCTGCAGCACCGCTTCGATGATCGCCAGGTTGTGTCCGTGGGCGGCCCCCTCATGCAGCAGCACGATGGCGCCCGGCCCCAGGTCGGCCACGATGCGCTCCACCACGGCCGCCGGCTGGCAATCGACCCCGTCAAACCCGCGCGCGCTCCAGCCCACGCGGGTGAGCTGCCACTGCGCCAATGCCGGGGCCACGAACGGGTTGGTCATGCCCACCACCGAGCGGTACCAGCGCGGCGGCTGCCCGGCGATGGCGGTCAGCGCCTGCTGGCACTGCGCGATCTCGTCGGCCATCGCCGCCCGCCCGAGCCGCCAGAAGCGGGTCTGCGGGTGGCGGTGGCTGTGGTTGCCCAGGGTGTGGCCGCGGGCCAGCATCTGCCGCACCAGTTCGGGCTGGGCCAGGGCCCGCTCGCCGACCAGGAAGAAGGTGGCCTTGGCCTGGTAGCGGTCCAGCAGGTCCAGCACCGCCGGGGTTTCGGGCGAGGGGCCGTCGTCGATGGTCAGCCACACCCGGGGCGCGCTGCCCGGCAGGCGGCTGAGCACGGGGGCATAGAAGCGGCTGTTGGGCAGGAACACGGGCACCATGAACAGCGCGTGCGAGGCCACCATCAGCGCCAGCCCGACGGGCCAGCCCAGGCCCACCCACGCCAGCACCACCAGCAGCTGTGAGACCAGCAGCCAGGGCAGCCAGCGCCAGGGGCGCAGGGGAATGCGATGCAATGTTTCCGGTACGGTCATGCCCCATGATGCCATGCGGCGTAGAATGACCGGTTCCAAACGCCGGACCCGACCGTCATGTCCCTTGATCCCGCCCTGCGCTCGCGCATCGAATCCATCCTCACCGCCAACCGCGTCGTGCTGTTCATGAAGGGTCAGCCGAGCATGCCGCAGTGCGGTTTTTCGGCCAAGGCCGTGGGCGCGCTGCAGGACCTGGGCGTGGAGTTCGCCCACGTCAACGTGCTGGCCGACGCGGAGATCCGCGAAGGCATCAAGGCCTACGGCGACTGGCCGACCATCCCGCAGCTGTACATCGACAGCGAGCTGGTGGGCGGCAGCGACATCATCCTGCAGATGGCCGGCAGCGGTGAGCTGAGCAGCGTGCTGGGTCTGGCCGCACCGGACCGCACGGCGCCCTCGATCACGGTGACGCCGGCAGCGGTTGAGATGCTGCGCGGCGCGCTGGCCGATGCACCGGGTGCGTCGCTGCAGCTGGGCATCGATGCAAACTTCCAGCCAAACTTCCAGCTGGCCCCGCACGACGACAACGCGATCGCGGCCGAGTCCAACGGGCTGCGCGTGCAGTTCGATCTGGCCAGCGCGCGTCGCGCCGAGGGCATCACCATCGATTGGGTGGACGATATCCGCGGCAAGGGTCTGGCGATCGACAACCCGAACGCGCCGCGTGCGGTGAAGGAATTGGCGGTACGCGATGCCGACGACCAGCTGCGTGCCGGCCGCCTGATGGTGGTGGACGTGCGCCCGGCCGACGAGCGCGCGATCGCATCGATCAACGCGTCGTTTGAGACGTTCGACGGTGACAACCGCGCCCGTCTGGAAGCCCTGCCGAAGGACACCGCGCTGGGCTTCCTGTGCCACCACGGCGGCCGCAGCGCACAGGCCGCCGAGCAGTTCCGCGCCCTGGGTTTCACCAACGTGCACAACATCACCGGCGGCATCGACGCCTGGTCGAACGACGTGGACAACAGCGTGCCGAAGTACTGATCGACGTCAGTTCAGCGCTCAAAGAAAAACGCCGGCAATGCCGGCGTTTTTCGTTTTCTGTTCTGAAGCCAAAGCAGCTTGGCTGTGAAGTCTCGGGCTGGGCGGGGGTGTGGGGGTTCACGGGACACGCCGTAAATCCGTCCCTGGAGGCTCGTGGGCGCCATCCATGGCGCCCAACGGTCCCGCGACCCCCCACACCCCCACCCCTGACAGTTGGCTGGCAGCCATGGCAAAAAACACACAGCACAAGCAGCACCCACTGGTTCGAGTGATTCGAGTGGTCCGAGTAATTCGAGGTATTAGAGGTAGTGCTCCACCGCTTTTCCGTTGAGCACCCGAACACTGTCAATGGGTGGGTACGGGTGGGTTGGCGGGACCGTTGGGCGCCATGGATGGCGCCCACGAGCCTCCAGGGATGGATTCACGGCGTGTCCCGCCAACCCACCCGTACCCGCCAAGCCAGCGCAGGCGCGCACCCGCCGCTGTGGCTTGGCAGTTAGCTGTTGAAGTTGAAGTTGAAGTTGAAGTTGAAGTTGCTCACGCTCTTCCAACCTCAACCCGCAAACCCACCCTCGGCCAGGTAATCCAGCTCCTCCGGCGTCGGCATCCGGCCCAACACCGCGTTGCGGTGCGGGAAACGGCCGAAACGCCGGATGATGTCGCGGTGCAGCTCGGCGAACTGCAGGTATTCCTTGTCGCCCAGCACATCGAACATCGCCACCGACCGCTCCTGGTCCTGCGGATCTTCCGAATGCTCGAACGGCAGATAGATGAACGCACGCAGCTTGGGCACCAGCTGCAGATCCAAGCCCTCCTCCACCGCGCGCATCGCGTAGTGCCGGGCCAGACCGTCGGTCGCGTAGGAATGGGCCGTGTCGCGGAAACAGTTACGCGGGAACTGGTCGAGCAGAATCATCAGCGCCAGCGCACCGTCCGCGCTGCCCAGCCAATGTTCGCGCCCACGCCGCGCCGCCGCGAAGTGTTCCTCCAGGAACGCCTCGCGGAACCGCGCATCGAACGCGTCATCGCGCGTGAACCATTGTTGTGGGCCGGCATCGCGCCAGAACTCCACCACTTGTACCGCCACGTCCATTCACTACCCCTGAGGGCGGAACGTCGCCAGGACGCCCGCCGGTTCCATTGCCATCACTCGTCAAAACGCAGGTGGCGGACCGACTTGCCGTTGCGCCGTATAAGCTTAAGCGCCTCGATACCGATCTGGATATGGTTTTCGACGAACTGCGAGCTGACCTTGGCGTCGGACGCCTCGGTTTTCACCCCGTCCGGGATCATCGGCTGGTCGGACACCAGCAGCAGCGCCCCGATCGGGATGTGGTTGGCAAAGCCCGCCGCGAACAGCGTGGCCGTCTCCATGTCGATGGCCATGCAGCGCATCAGCCGCAGCTTCTCCTTGAACGCCTCATCGTGCTCCCAGACCCGGCGGTTGGTCGTATAGACCGTGCCCGTCCAGTAATCATGGCCCAGATCGCGGATGGTGGTGGACACCGCCCGCTGCAGCGCAAAGGCCGGCAGCGCCGGCACTTCCGGCGGCAGATAGTCGCCCGAGGTGCCCTCGCCGCGGATCGCCGCGATCGGCAGAATCATGTCGCCCAGCTGGTTCTTGCGCTTCAGACCGCCGCATTTGCCCAGGAACAGCACCGCCTTGGGCATCACCGCTGACAGCAGATCCATCACGATGGCCGCGTTGGGGCTGCCCATCCCGAAGTTGATCAGCGTGATGTCATCGCTGGTGACGCTGGCCATCGGCCGGTCCATGCCCTGCACCGGCGCGCCAGTGAGGTGGGAAAAGGTGTGCAGGTAGCCTGCGAAGTTGGTCAGCAGGATGTGCTGGCCGAACTGGTCCAGCGGCACGCCGGTGTAGCGTGGCAGCCAGTTTTCGACGATTTCCTGTTTGTTCTTCATAGTGCGCGTGCGGTCCGACAAATGGTTCCAGTGTGCCTATTCTGCGGGTGCGCACCCAACAAGCAAGAAAAAGGCGGCCAATGGCCGCCTTTTTCCGTGTTGCCGTTACCGCTGGATCAGAACTGCACGGACCAGCGCGCAGTGGCACCGTGGTCACGCGACTCGCTGCCGAACTGGCCGTTGTAGCCCAGTTCCAGCTGGTTGCGCGGGCTCAACCAGGCCGACAGGCCCAGCTCGGCCACCACCGCATGGTCGGCGATGGCCGCGCCACTGACGGTGTAGCCGCTGCCACCGGCCAGGGCCAGGTTGGCCACCTGGTTGCGGTCGCCCGAGGCGCGGCGGTAACCCACCCCGCCACGCACGTGCAGCCAGCTTTCCTGCTGCCACGCGGTCTTCAGGCCGCGGTCGAAGCGCACACCGGCGGTGCCGATGGTGGTGCGGGTATCGGCCACGTTGCCGTGCAGCGCAGCCGCGCCACCCTGCTCGTTGACGCCGTCCACGTCCACTTCCACGCGCGCCAACTGCAGGTACGGCTCCAGGCCCGCTTCGGCGCCGCCGATGCGGTAGGCACCTTCCACGAACAGCTGGCGGGTCTTGGCGTCGTAACGCGCGGTCAGTGCGTCCTGGAACCCGGCAAAGGCCAGTTCGCGGCGGCTGTCCACTTCGTGACGGGTGTAGCCCAGACCGGCGCGCAGGCCGAACCCACCCCACTGGTTGCCCACGTAGGCACCCAGGTGGGTGTTGTCGATTTCCGCACGGGCGCGACGGCCCTGGGCCTGCTTGCTGTCGGTACGCCCGGTACCGATCAGGCCGCCCACCTGCCAGCCACCCGCGAAGCGGTGGTCGGCACCGACCAGCAGCCCGCTGGTGTTGCTTTGCGTGCGCGCCGCATTGGCATCGCCGTCGAGCTTGCCGCTGCCGCCGATGGCCTGCACCCAGGCGCCGGTGGCGGCCGCATCGCCCGCACCCGGCGCACGCGCGCCGACACTGCGACTGAGCGCGGCATCGCGCAGGTAACGGCTGCTTTCCACCAACGCCATTGGCGTGGCGGCATGCAGTTCACCGCTCAAGGCATCCAGTGCCGCGCCCACCTGGGCCGGGAACAACTGGGTCAGCGGCTTGGGCAGGCCCTGGTTGATACCCAGGCTGTCGGCGCTGGTGGCCACGCCGCGCTGGTTGGCGGTGACCGCCGCGCTGGCCAGTGCGTTACCGCGGGCCACGTTGATCTGCACGCCGTTGGCGCCGTAGCCCAGGTTGAACTTCAGGAACGGCGAGAACGAGGAGAAGTCCAGCGTCGCAAAGCGACCGTTGACGCCGCCGTCGGCCTGCAGGAAGTTGAACTGCTCGCCCAGGTAGTAGGTGCCCACTTCCGGCAGCGCCTTCAGGGTGCCGTCCAGGGTGGCGGTGCCGGTCACGTGCAGCATGTCGCTGCGGCTGCCCGGGGCCAGTTCGGCCAGGTAGATGCCGCTGGCGGTCTGCACGTAGTCGCCGTCGATGGTCAGCGTGCCGATCGAGTTGCCCGGCGCGATGATGCCTTCCACGCGGGTGTCGCCGAGACGGCCGATACCCTTCAACGCGCCCTTGCTCCCCACCACGGTGGAGCCGCCCTGCTGCAGACCGTTGAACGACACGGTACCGCCGTTGACGAACAGGTCCACATTCTCCAGCAGTGCGTCGGCGTTGACCCGGGTGGTGCCCGACGAGCGCAGCGTACCGGCCTCCAGGCTGCCGTTGAGCACGAACGTGCCGGCCGTGCCGACCTCCGTCACCGCGCCTGACTGCACGCCGTCCAGGGTCACCGTACCGCCGCTGACGTTCAGTGCCGAGCCGTCGAGCACGCCCTTGGCGCTGATGACGCTGGTGCCGCCGAGGTTGTTCAAGGTGGTGGCCACCAGGCTGCCGTTGAGCACGAACCGGCCCGCCTGCACATCCACCGACGCGGTGAGCGCATTGGTGCCGTCCAGCTCGAGTACGCCCTCGCGCACGACGGCGCCGTTGAAGGTGTTGTCACCGCTCAGGCGCAGCCAGCCGATACCGGACTTGGTCAGCTTGCCCGGGCCGCCGATGTCGTTGGTCCAGTCGTCCCATGCATCGCCTTCCCACACCTTCAGGCCACCGGCTCGCTGGTTCATCACCACGTCGGTGTCCACGCGCAGCAGGCCGTAGCCTTCGATAGCCTTGCGCAGGTCCATCAGGCCCCAGCCGTAGACATCGTCGACGCCGGCTGCACCGAGGTCACGGGCGGTGGTGAGCAGCACGTCGCGTACCTGCGCGTTGTCCAGGTACGGGTAACGCTCGAACAACAGACCCAGCGCACCGGTCACATGCGGCGTCGCCATCGACGTGCCGCTCAGCAGCCCGTAGGAGTAGGTCGGCAGGCGCTCCAGGACGTCCAGAATCAGGTTGCCGTTGTCGTCGGCGTACAGATCCGAGTTGACCTGCGAATCACCGCCATACACCGTGGAGTTGATATCCGTACCGGGCGCGGCCAGGCACCAGTTGGCCGCAAAACCGCAGCGCATCGACTGGTTGCTCAGCACCAGGTCCTGGTCGACGTTGACCACGGCAAGCCAGTACTTCTCGATATCGGGCATCGCACGCGGCAGCGAGGCGTACATGCCGGCGATCGGGCTTTCTTCCGGGCTCGGGTTGACGCCGCTGTTGCCGGCGGCCCACACCTGGATCATGCCCTTGGCACGCGAACCGTCGGCGATGGCCTGCAACCGCTCTTCGAACACTGGGTGGGACAGGTAGAAGTCCAGATCCTCTTCCGAGTTCGGCTCGCTTGCCAGGCCCCAGCTGTGGTTCACCGCACGCACGCCCTGCTCGTTGAGCTGGTTGTACAACTGCGGGAAGATCGAATTGGACGCCCCGATGGACGCCACGTTCTGCACGTCGAGGTAGCCATCGGGCGTGGCGGTGTAATAGGAGACGCTGTTGGAGAACAGGCGCGCCACGCTCAGGTCGGCACCGAAGGCAACGCCATGGGTGCCGCTGCCATCGCGGTTGGCCGCGATCGTGCCGCTGACGTGCGTACCGTGGATGCCGTAGCTGCCCCCTTCGAAGTACCCCCAGCTGTTGAGCAGGTCGACGATGCGCTGGTCGAAGGAGGGATCGAAGATGTTGAACTCGATGGCGACCTGGTCGCCATCCGTGGCGAAGCACGCGTCCGGGCCGTCCACTGCGGCGGTGTTGGTGCACAGGGTGCCATCCGGCATCACGTCGGCCAGGTGGATGCTGCGATGGTCCTTGCCGGCAAACTCATCGTGATCCAGCCCGGTGCCGCTGTCGAACACGCCCAGGCGGATGCCCTTGCCGGTCAGTCCGCGCGCATAGGCGTACTCGGCATTGACGGCCTGCAGGCCCCAATCGGCCTTGAATTCGTCGGTGCGCCAGCTGGCTGCATCGCCGGCAACGCCCATGGTCGGCTGGGTGGGACCCGGTGCGGTCGGAACGATCGCCGCGCTCGTGCGCGGGGCCACGTCCACCACGTTCGGGGTCAGCTGGTAGGCGGCACGCTGCACGAGGCGCTGCTGCTGGTAACTGGTCAGGGTGTCGTCGGCGGCGCTGGCCACGCTGGGCAGCACCAGTGCGCTGAGCAGGATGCCGCCAATGGTGGTCGCCAACAGGCTGGGCGACGGGCGACGGGAGACTGCGGAAGAACGCTGGTTCATCTGTTTACCTTCCTTGAGTGATGCGCTTTCAGAGCAAATACGTGATCAATTTCACGGAACTGAGCGGGGTGAGCCCCACCCCGAGCGTACCTCATATTCACCATTTGTTCACAACCGCTTAATGATTACGAAACATTTCGCGATAGCCAACACCCCTGCAGTTCGTCACTTGGCAAACGCCCCCCTGCCCGGCTAGCGTCGGCGGCTGCGTCCATGTAACCCCGGGGAATCCATGCACAAGTTGTTGAGCGTCGGCGTCGGCCTGGCGTTGTTTTCGATCGGCCTCTCGCCTGCGCCCGCCGCCTCGCGCTTCGTGCAGGACCCCTACCCCAGCACCTATGCGCCGATCGCCTCGGCACCGGTGCTGATCCACAACGCCACCGTGCTGACTGGCACCGGCACGCGCCTGGACAACGCCGACGTGCTGCTGCAGGACGGCCGCATCCGCGCGGTGGGCAGCGCGCTGGCGGCACCGGCCAACGCGGTCCGGATCGATGCGGCCGGGAAGTGGGTCACCCCCGGCATCATCGACGTGCATTCGCACCTGGGCGTCTACCCCAGTCCTGGGGTAAGCGCGCACAGCGACGGCAACGAGATGACCGCGCCGGTCACCGCCAACGTGTGGGCCGAGCATTCGGTGTGGCCGCAGGACCCAGGCTTTGCCGCCGCGCTGGCCGGGGGCGTGACCGCGATGCAGGTGCTGCCCGGGTCGGCCAACCTGGTGGGCGGGCGCGGGGTCACGCTGAAGAATGTGCCGGCCACCACCTACCAGGCCATGAAATTCCCGGGTGCGCCATGGGGCCTGAAAATGGCCTGCGGCGAGAACCCCAAGCGCGTGTACGGCGGCGGCAAGGGCGTGGCCCCGGGCACCCGCATGGGCAACGTGGCCGGGTACCGCGCGGCCTTCATCGATGCCAGCGAGTACATCGCCAAGAACGCGCCGAAGAAACAACAGAAGAAGCGCTGGTTCAGCGGCAGCGACAAGGGCGACAGCGCCGGCGATACCGGCGGCAAGCGCGACCTCAAGCTGGATACGCTGGCCGGTGCGATCCAAGGCGACATCCGCGTGCACATCCACTGCTACCGCGCCGATGAAATGGCCACCATGCTCGACCTGTCCAAGGAATTCGGCTTCAAGATCGCCGCCTTCCACCACGCGGTGGAGGCCTACAAGCTGTCCGACCGGCTCGCCGCCGAAGGCGTGTGCGGCGCGCTGTGGGCCGACTGGTGGGGCTTCAAGATGGAAGCGTTCGACGGCATCCAGGACAACATCGCGCTGGTCGACCGACCGGCCAACAGCTGCGCGATCGTGCACTCCGATTCCCCCGAGGGCATCCAGCGGCTCAACCAGGAAGCGGCCAAGGTGATCGCCAACGCGCGCCGGGCCGGGATCGAGATCGCCCCGGAGCGCGCGATGATGTGGCTGAGCTACAACGCGGCGCGCTCGCTGGGCGTGGAGAAACAGACCGGCAGCCTGGAGGCGGGCAAGATGGGCGATGTGGTGGTGTGGAACGGCAGCCCCTTCAGCTCCTACGCGCAGGCCGAACAGGTGTTCATCGACGGGCACCAGGTGTACGACCGTCGCGATGCGCGGCGGCAGCCGCTGTCGGACTTCATGCTGGGCCAGGAGGTGGGTCGATGAGCCGGGTTGTGCTCCTTCCCGCGCGTTGCCGGGCGTGGCTCGGCACGACCGCGCTGCTGATGCTGGCCGCGTTGCCCGTGCACGCGCAGGACCTGCTGGTGCGCAACGCCACGGTGCATACCGCCAGCGCGCGCGGCAGCCTGGAACACACCGACGTGCTGGTCCAGGGCGGCATCATCCGCGCGGTCGGCGCCGGCCTGGTCGCACCGGCCGGCGTCAGCGTGGTCGAGGCGGCGGGCAAGCCGCTGACCCCGGCCCTGTTCGGCGGCATCACCGACATCGGCATCGAAGAGATCTCAGGCGAGTCGGCCACGGTGGACAGCACGTTGAAGCTGGACGACCAGCCGCTGCGCCCCGAATTCGACGTCAGCCTGGCCTTCAACCCGGCGTCGGTGTTGATTCCGGTGGCACGGCTGGATGGCATCGGCTTCACCGCCTTGGGCGCCAACAGCGGCGGCGGCTTCATCGCCGGCCAGGGCGGGGTGATGCGGCTGGACGGCAGCGCCGACCCGATCGGGCCGCTGGCGCTGTATATCCGGCTGGGCGCGGCGGGGGCGGAACTGACCGGCAACTCGCGCGCGGCGCAGTGGATGCTGCTGGAGCAGATGGTCAGCGAAGCGCGCGGGCGCGTGCCCGCCGATTCCCCGCATGCCCTGCTCACCCCCGCCGGGCGCGCCACGCTGGCACGTTACCTGGCCGGGCAAGGCCGGCTGGTGGTGCAGGTGGACCGCGCCGCTGACATCCGCCAGCTGCTGCGCTGGGCCGGCCGCGAGAACGTGAAGATCGCCATTGCCGGCGGTACCGAGGCCTGGCGCCTGGCCCCGCAGCTGGCGCAGGCCAACGTGCCGGTGTTCGTGGATGCACTGGGCAACCTGCCCAGCAGTTTCGACCAGCTCGGTGCCACGCTGGAAAACGCCGCGCGGCTGCGTGCCGCCGGGGTGCAGGTCAGCTTCGCCCAGCGCGACGATGCCTCGCACAACGCACGCAAGATGCGCCAGCTGGCCGGCAATGCCGTGGCCAACGGCCTGCCCTGGCAGGACGGTCTGGCCGGGCTGACCCGGGTGCCGGCGCAGGTGCTGGGCGTGGGCGATCGCATCGGCAGCATCGAGGTGGGCAAGCTGGCCGACCTGGTGCTGTGGGAAGGCGACCCCCTCGATGTGGGCCACTATGCCGAGCAGGTCTGGCTGGGCGGCCGCGCCATGCCGATGCGCTCGCGGCAGACCGAGCTGCGCGACCGCTACATGACGCCAGCGTCGGCCGAACCGCGCGCATACTCACGCTGAGCCCCATCCTGCGGCGGGCATGACGCCCGCCGCACCGTCCCCCCGGGAGTGCCCATGGCGCTGCGCTGGTATTTCGATTTCGTCTCGCCCTTCGCCTACCTGCACTGGCAGCAGCTCAAGACCCTGCCGCAGTTCGAGCGGATCACCCCGGTGCCGATCGCCTTCGGGGCGGTGCTGCACCACCTGGGCAACCTGGGCCCGGCCGAGATTCCGGCCAAACGCCGCTTCACCTACCGCCAGGTGCTGTGGCAGGCGCAGCAGCAGGGTGTGCCGCTGCGCTTCCCGCCCGGGCACCCGTTCAACCCGCTGGCCGCACTGCGGCTGTGCCTGGCCGCCGGTGCCACCCCGGCGTCGGTGGACATCCTGTTCAACTGGATCTGGCGCGACGGCCACGCCGCCGACAGTGCCGCGGCCCTGGCCCTGCCGGGCGCCATGCTGGACGTGGCCCATGTGGCCGAGGCGATCAGCGCGCCCGACGTCAAGGAGCAGCTGCGGCGCAATACCGATGCGGCCATCGCCGCCGGGGTGTTCGGGGTACCCACCCTGTCCATCGACGGCGAGCTGTACTGGGGCAACGACGCCCACGCGCTGATGCAGGCCGTGCTGGCCGATCCCGACACGGTCCAGGGCGGCGAGTGGGACCGGGTGGATACCCTGCCGGTGGCGGTCCAGCGCAGCCGTTGACCCGACGCCAGGTCCCCGGTCAGGCAGCGGCGGCGGTTTTGGGATAGCTTTCACAGTTCCGAACCTACAACCTGCCCGGAGGGGGGCTCAGGATGCGCATCGGAATCGTCGTCGACTCTGCCTGCGATTTGCCGCAGGACTTCATTGAACAACACAACATCGTGCTGCTGCCGATCACGGTGCGCATCGGCGAAGCCGTGCTTGCCGACCACCGCGACGAGCAGGCCACGCTCAGTTTCCTGCACGCCCATGTAGCCGAACACGGCGCCGAAGCGGAGACGATTCCGTTCAGCGTCACCCAGATCCGCGACCTGTTCCTGGGCAAGCTGGTGATCGATTACGACCATGTGTTCTGCATGACGATCACCAAGACCCGCAGCCCCATCCACGACAACGCGATGCAGGCGAGCTTCGCGATCCTCAACGACTACAAGCCGGTGCGCCAGGCGGCAGGCTTCAACTCGCCCTTCGCGCTGCGGGTGCTGGATACCCAGAACCTGTTCGCCGCCCAGGGCGTGACCGCGGTGGAAGCGGTGCGCCTGCGCGAGAGCGGGGCCAGCGTGCAGCAGATCCGCGAGCGGCTGGAAATGCTGGCGCAGAACGTGCACGGCTACATGGTCACCCGCGACCTGTACTACATGCGCGCCCGCGCACGCCACAAGGGGGACCGCAGCGTGGGCCTGCTCAGCGCGGCGCTGGGCAGTGCACTGGACATCAAGCCGGTGCTGCACGGGTACCGCGGTGAGACCGGCCCGGTGGCCAAGATCAAGGGCTTCGACAACGCGGTACAGAAGCTGTTCGACTTCGTCGGCCAGCGGGTCAAGGCCGGGCTGATGACCCCCACCGTGTGCGTCAGTTATGGCGGCGAGCTGGCCGACCTGCAGGCGCTGCCGGGCTATGCCAGCCTGCGCCAGACCTGCGAGGCGCACGGCGTGCAGATGTTCGAAGCGGTGATGAGCCTGACCGGCATGGTCAACGTGGGCAAGGGCGCACTCACGGTGGGGTTTGCCGACGGGCCGCATACCTTCAGCGCGTAGTGCCGGTCTTCAGCGGTTATTGCCGGGCTCTGCCCGGCAACAACCGCCGCGATCTGCACGCCAAATCCACCGCGTTTCTGCCAGCCTTGCAGCCTTCAACGGAGATGACCATGTCGCAGTACCACATCAGCCTGCCGGACCCCTCCAAGGCCCGCGGCAACGATCCAGACCTGTCCTTCCACTCGCAGAGCGCGGCCGGCTTCGCCGAGGAGCTGCAGGACGCCCTGCGCAGCACCGCCCTGTTCGAGAAGTGGCGCGCCAAGCAGCCCGACCCGGACGCGGTCGAGTCGCAGTGGGGCGCCACCGACCCCGATGCCACCGTGACCGGCGCGCAGGATGACCTGCGCATCAACCTGGTGGTGACCACCCGCATCGACAGCGATGTGTTCAAGCAGCGCCTGCGCATGCTGGCCGGGCACCACTGGGAACTGCGCGACGTGCGTTGAGGTTGGGTGCCGGCCAGCGGCCGGCACTACCGGGTGTTGTGACATTGCTGGGTGCCGGCCAGCGGCCGGCACTACCGGGTGTTGTGACATTGCGGGTTGCCGGCCAGCGGCCGGCACTACCGGGTGTTGTGACATTGCTGGGTGCCGGCCAGCGGCCGGCACTACCGGGTGTTGCGACATGGCGGGTTGCCGGCCAGCGGCCGGCACTACCGGGTGTTGTGACATTGCGGGTTGCCGGCCAGCGGCCGGCACTACCGGGTGTCGTGCCAGCCGCCGCCCAGCGCGCGGTACAGATCCACCCGCGCCATGGCCGCGGTGGCCTGGCTGTTGGCCAAGGCCGCTTGGTTGTCCAGCGCGATGCGCTGGGTGGTGAGCACGTCCAGCATGTCGACCACGCCCGCCTGGTACTGGCGCCGCGCCGCGTCCAGCGCGCGTTCGCTCTGGTCCACCGCCACCTGCAGCGCGGTACCGCGTTGCTGCTCGGCGGCGTAGCCGTCGATCGCATCATCCACTTCATGCCAGGCCTGCAGCACGGTGCGCTGGAACTGGAGCGCCGCCTGTTGCTGCTGCAGCCGGCTCACGGCGAGGTTGGCCTTGAGTCGGCCACCCTGGAAGATCGGCAGGCTGATCGCCGGCCCGATGCTGAAGCGATGCGCGTTCCAGCCGTCCAGATCGTCCAGCTGCTGCGCCTGGTAGCCGATGTCGCCGTTGAGGGTGATGCGCGGCAGGAAGCTGGCCTTGGCCACGCCGATGGAGGCGGTGGCCGCATGCAGGGCCGCTTCGGCGCGCCGGATGTCCGGGCGGCGCTCGGCCAGTTCGCTGGGTAGCCCGGTGGCCATCGCGGGCAACACCGGCCAGTCGCGGCGGATGTCGGCCAAGCGGGCATCCAGCGCCTGCGGGGGTTGGGCCAGCAGCATCGCCAAGGCATTGCGCAACTGCGCATCGCGATGGCGCAGCGGTGCCAGGCGCGCCTCCAGCGCCGCTACCTGGGCCGCGGCACTGGCCACCTGCAGGCTGCTGGCCACGCCTTGGCGTTGGCGCACGCGGGTCAACCGCGCGATGTCGCGCGCGATGCGCAGGTTGTCCTCGGTGATGGCCAGCAGCTGGCGGGTCGCGCGCAGCTGCAGGTAGTCGCGCGCGGTTTCGGCCAACACCGCGGTCTGCATCGCATGGGCGTCCTCAGCGGCGATCTCGATGCGCGCGTCGGCTGCCTCCACCTGGCGCCGCACGCGGCCCCACAGGTCCAGCTCCCAGCTCATGCCGATACCAGCCTGGAACAGGCCGTAATCCTCCCGCCCGCCGTTGCCGGACGGATCGTTGAGGCCCACTTCGCTGTTGCGTGCCCGTACGCCGCTGGCGGTGGCACTGACGCTGGGAACGCGGTCGGCCGCGACGACGCCGCGCGCGGCACGGCTCTGCTGCACGCGGTTGGCGGCCAGCTGGATGTCCAGGTTGGCCTGCAGCGCCTGCGCGGCCAACGCGGCCAGGGTGGGATCCTCGAAGCCGGCCCACCACTGTGCATCGCTGGCCAGGGCGTCCGCGCTGACCGCAGCGCCCTGCCAGCCGGCGGGCAGCTGCGCGGTCGGGCGCACAAAGTCGGGGCCCAGGGTGCAGGCCGTCAACGCCGCACAGAGCACGCCCAGCGGAAGCGCGCGCCAGGTTACTTTGCCGGTCATGCGCCCGCTCCTTCAAGGCCGCGATGCCCGCTGTCCAGGTCGACGCTGGCCTCCACCGACATGCCCGCACGCAGCTGGCCGAGCAACGGCTGGTCCTTGTCCAGCAGGATCTTGACCGGCACCCGCTGCACCACCTTGGTGAAGTTGCCGGTGGCGTTTTCAGGGGCCACCGCCGCGAAGGTCACGCCCGTGGCCGGGGCGATGCTGTCGATGTGGCCATGCAGCGGCTGGCCGGGGAACATATCCACCTGCAGGTCCACCGCCTGCCCCGCGCGCATGCGGGTGAGCTGGGTTTCCTGGAAGTTGGCCACCACGAACGCCTGCTGCAGCGGCACCACCGCCAGCACCGCCGTGCCCGGGGTGAGATAGGCGCCCACGCGGATCGCGCGACGGCCGACCACACCGTCGATCGGCGCGCGCAGTTCGGTGTGCGACAGGTCCAGTTCGGCCCGCGCCTGCGCCGCTTCGGCGCGTTGCACCGCCGCCTGTGCGGCCTGCACGCCGGCGCTGAGAATGCCGGTGCGTTGGCGTGCGGTAAGCAGCGCCGCCCGGCCCTGGTGCAGGTGCGCGCTGGCCACGGCCTGGCGCGACTGGGCCTGCTGCGCGTTCTGCACGGTGCCGGCGCCGTCGCGGGCCAGCGCACCGTAGCGCTGCTGGTCGGCCTGGGCCAGGGTCAGTTCGGACTGGCTCACATCCAGCGTGGCGCGCGCCTGGTCGATCAGCGAATCCTGCTGGGCCAGCGCGGCCTGCGCATTGGCCAGCTGCGCACGCGCATTGGCCAGGTCGGCACGCGCGGCGGTCAGGGCCACCTGGTAGTCGCGGTCATCGATGCGGGCCAGCACGTCGCCGGCCTTCACCGGTTGGTTGTCGGCCACGCGCACCTCGCTGACGAAGCCGGCCACCTTGGGCGCCACCACAGTGAAGTCAGCGGTGACGTAGGCATTGTTGGTGCGCTGGTGGCGGCCGTCGCGCAGCAGCAGCCAGCCGCCGACGGCAAGTACCAGCACGCCTGCGGCGATGACGAAGGGAACGTGTTTTCGGGTGTCGCTCATGGGAAATATCCTGGAATTCAAGCCACGGCGCGTGGCGGGAAGATGCGGGTGGGCAGCCATGGAATCAGCGCGATCAACGCGACGGCGACCACGGCAACCAGCAGGTAGAGATCGGCGGCGGTGAGTGCGACCACCTGCGCATGCAGGCGCGCGCCCAGCGACGGCGAGGCGGCAGCGTCCAGCCACGGCGCGTTGCCCAGGCGGTCCACCAGCACGGTGGAATGCAGGTGGTTGCGCGCGGTGGTCACCGCCTCAAGCACGCCCCCGGCCAGCACCGCGGCAAAGCCCTTGACCGTGTTGAACCAGGCCGATGCGAACGGGCCATCGGCCGGCGCCAGGCTGCCGGTGGCCAGCAGCAACAGCGGCAGCACCGCCATCGGCTGGGCAAGAATCTGCACCAGTTGCAGCAGCACGAAGTTGTCGCGGTTCCAGTCGGTGCCCAGGTGGCTGCCCAGCCAACAGGCCAGCGCCAGCAACGCCAGCCCGGTCGCCTGCACCCAGCGGCAGTCCACCCGGCGCTGGTTGAGCAGCGTGGCCACCAACGGCAGTGCCAGCAGCTGTGGAATGGCCACCCACAGCATCAGCGGCGCGGTCTGCAGCGGCCGGTAGCCCTGCACCTGGGCCAGGAAGCTGGACGGAATCAGGATCACCGCCAGCAGCACGAACAGCACCCCGCCCAGGGTGATCAGCGCGTAGCTGAGGTTGCGGTTGGCCAGCAGCTGCAGCTTGAAGAACGGCAGCGGGTGCGACCATTCGTTGTAGAAAAACAGCACGAGCAGGCCACTGCCGCCGCCGAGCAGCGTGCAGATCAGCGGCGAGGCGAACCAGTCCAGCCGTGGCCCCTGCACCAGGCCCAGCACCAGCATCACCAGCGCCGGCAGGCCCAACGCCAGGCCCAACCCGTTGAACTGTGCAAAGCGTTCCAGCCGCAGCGGATCCTGCGGCAGGCCCCAGCCGACCATGGCGATGGCCGCGACGCACCACGGCACGATCTGCCAGAAGGCCCAGTGCCAGCCCACGTATTCCACCCACAGCGCCGCCATCGGCGTGCCCAGGCTGGGCCCGAACGTGGCGGTGAGGGCATAGCCGGCCAGCCCGTACAACTTGATGCCCGGCGGCAGGAAGCGCAGCGCCACGCTCATCAGCAGCGGCGGCAACGCGCCACCGGCCAGGCCCTGCAGCGCGCGCAGGATCAGGAAAGAAGGCAGGTCCGGCGCCAGCGGGCAGAGCACGCCCAGCAGCATGAACGCACCGATCATGCACATCGCAAAGCGACGCAGCGAGAACGTCACCGCACACCACGGCGCGAACGCCATCGCGCTGACCGACATCGCCGTGTACACCGCCACGATCCAGCTGCCCGCATCGACGCTGAAACCCATCGCACCGCGAATGTCGGCCAGCGCGACCTTGGTGACGTTTTCGTTGATGCCCGAGATCAGCACCGCCAGCAGCACGCCGCACAGGCCGACCGCCAGGCGCGGGCTCAGCACGGCCTGCGGCGGCGACGCCGGGGCGGCAGGTGCGGCAGGTGCAGCGGCGGCCGGCACGGGTGCGCTCAGCGCATTCATCGCGCACCGCCGCTAACGGCACAGTGCACGGCATACAGCAGGAACATGGCAACCACTCCACGACGGGGAGCGGCAGTCTAGGCAGTGCGCATGCTGCGAAAAATGCTGTGCCGGCCAATCCTGGAATGCGTCACGCGCACGTCTCGCGCGTCACCCTGCACGCCCGGCCCGCGTCCCCAACTCAAGCCAGGCCTGACTGTGCGTCACACAGGGCTTTGATGCTGCGGCGCAGCCAACGATGCGCCAGATCGCTGTCCAGGCGTGGGTGCCATGCCTGCACCACAACGGCGGTGCTGACCGGAATCGGCAGCTCGAACAGGCGCAGCGGCACCCCCAGACGTTCCAGCCGCCCCAGCATCACGCTCGGCATCTGCGGCAGGATCAGGTCCGAATCGGCCGCGGCGAAGATCGCCGAATGGAAGGTGGGCATGATCTGCGCCACCCGGCGCTGCAGGCCCTGCGTGGTCAGGTAATCGTCGATCGGCCCATGCGCGCGCCCGCGCCGCGACACCGCGATGTGGTCGTAGGCGACGAACCGCTGCACGGTGATCTCGTCGGCGAACAGCGGGTGGTCCTCGCGCGCGGCCCCGAAGAAGGAGGTACTGAACAGGTTCTGCACCTTGGTGTCGGCACCGTGCTTGCCGGCGGTGCTGATGTGCAGGTCGATGCGGCCCTGCTGCATGGCATCGTCATCGCCGTCGCCTTCGGGCACGAAGCGCAGCACTGCGCGCGGTGCCTGGGACTGGAACAACTCGCGCATGCGGCCGCCGTAGGTACCCACGAACACATCGTTGGCGCGGATGCTGAAGGTGCGCTCCAGGGTCAGCATGTCGACCTCGCGGCCGGCGTTGAACACCAGGTGCGCCTGTTCGATCACCTCGCGCACCTGCTCGCGCAGTTGCAGCGCGCGCGGGGTGGGCGCCAGCCCCCGGCCCGAGCGCACCAGCACCGGGTCGCCCACCGCCTCGCGGATGCGCCCCAGGGTGCGGCTCATCGCCGGCGCGCTCAGGTTCATCCGCCGCGCAGCGCCGACCACGCTGCCCTCCTCGATCAGCACGTCCAAGGCAAGCAGCAGGTTCAGGTCAGGCATGGCGGTGGCACACAGGGGGGATGGCAGTCACTTTACGGCATGCCAATTCGAGGATTCATGCGTTTGGCGCAATCCATGCCTGCGGCGCACGGCATGGGTGCGCGCGGTGCTTTGCGCGACCATCCCCGTCCCCCTTGCGAGATGCCGCATGTTCACCTCCATCCTGGTCGCCATCGACGGCGGCCCCCAGCACGCCCAGGTGCTGGCACTGGCCGGGTCGCTGGCCACCCCGCACACCCGCCTGCACCTGCTGTGCGTACTGGACCCGGCCTTTGCGCTGGCCGACGATGCCCCGCGCGCCGATCGCACCGAGTACGCGGCCGCCGACGCCCAGCGCCAGCAGGCCGTGCACCTGCTGACCACCGCGCTGGACCAGCTGCGCGAGCGCGGCATCGATGGCGTGGCCAGCCACCCGGCCGGGGAACCGGCCCAGGTCCTGTGCGATTACGCCCGCGAGCACGACTGCGACCTGATTGTCATCGGCCACCGGCATCTTTCCCGGATGGAGCGCTTGTTTGAACGCTCCGTCGGCCAATGGACCATCGACCACGCCCCGTGCCCGGTGCTGGTCGAGGTCCGCGACGCCGGTCCCTGACCCCCTCGCAGGCCGCCCATGCCCTATCGCACCCCCATGTCCCCCACCCGCGTCAGCTACCAGTCGATCGGCAGGCGATGCAATGCCGTCGAGCAACGCCTGCTGTGCGCGCTGCGCCGCGTGGCCGACCCCGCGACCCGCGATGATGCCGTCGCATTGCTGGGCGGCCTTGGCCTGGATGCCGACGGCGTCGGCGCCTTCACTGCGTTGGTGCCACTGCTGCGCACCGGCCACGCGCCGATCGAACTGCTGCAACCCGGCTCGCCGTTCATCGGCGCCACCGAACTGGACCTGCTGGCCTGCGTACGCCGACTCTCGCAATGGCGCCATCCGCGCCCGCGTGCACACCACGACGGCGATGCCATGGTGGCGCTGCGCGACCAGTTGGCCCAGTGCGCCCACGCCGCACGCCAAGCCGACCTTGGCCTGCGCCTGACCACGCTGTCACCGGTGGGCCTGCGCCTGCTCGATCCGGCTGCCTGGGTACGCAGCTGACTGTCGTGCGGGATACGGATCTACGGTTGAGCGTGCGCCTCGGGCAGCCGACCTTCCACCACGCGATTGCGGCCGGCGCGCTTGGCCTCGTACAACGCGGCATCGGTAGCGGCCAGCAACGCGATGGGGTCGGCCGAGGTTACCTGCGCCACGTGCGCCATCCCGATGCTGATGGTGACACCCACGCTGCCGATCGGATCGGCGGTGGCCAGCCGCAACCGCTCCACCGCCAGGCGCATGGTCTCGGCCAGGGCCAGCGCGCCGTCGCGGGTGGTACCTGACACCACCACCGCAAACTCCTCGCCGCCGTAGCGGGCCACCACGTCGGTGCCACGGGTAGCGCATCCGGACAGCGCGGTGGCCACGGCACGCAGGCAGGCGTCGCCCAGCGGGTGGCCGAAGCGGTCGTTGAATTCCTTGAAATGATCGATGTCCACCATCAGCAACGCCATGCCCTGGCCGCTGCGTCGCGCGCGGCTCCACTCCGCCTGCAGCACCTGATCGAACTGGCGGCGGTTGGCCACACCGGTCAGTGCATCCACCCGCGCCAGCACGTTCAACTGATCCTGGCGTTCCATCGCGCGCACCTGCATCACCACCCCGCGCAGGCCCGATCCCAGCGTGGCCAGCGCGAAGCCGACCACGGCCAGGTGCGGGTGTGCCTCCACCATCAAGGCCGACACCACCAGCAAGGCCGCCGGCAGGATCAACGGGCTGCCGGCACGCACCGCCAGGGCCAGGCGTCGCCGCGCGTCCATGGCCACCGCGTCGCCACGGCGCAGCGCCAGGCAAGCCAACAGCAGGAACGGAATGTCGATGATCAGATCGGTCAGGCCACCGTAACTGGCCTCGGTGGCGACATGGTTGATGTAGGCTGCCACGCCCATGTACACCCAGGCGAAGGCGGTCAGGGCGCGGAAGAAGATGCGCCGCGATGCGTCCTCGCTGGCCAGGTAGCGCACCAGCGCGAAGGCGGCGATGAACAGGTTTTCGATGTCGAACATCAGGCGCAGGCTGTTGATGCCCTGCTCGGGGGCATCGCTCATCGTGGCGAACGAGAAGGTGTGCACGAAGAACAGATAGCCCAGCAGCAGGGCCAGCGCGCCGTCGATGACCACCAGGTACCACGGCTCGTAACGCGGATGGGCCATCGCAAACGTCAACGGCACCCCGTACAGCACGTACAACAGCATGCTCACCCCGGGGGTTGCATCGGGCGTGCCCAGGCCGATTTCCTGGTACATGTTCAGCGCCATGCCACCGACCCACAGCAGCATGCCGGCGCTCAAGGCCAGCCACCCCACCCGCGCCTGGCTGTGCAGCATCCGCCACAGACAAGCCAGGGCGGCCAACACCGGCGCACCGATCAGGAACGAGAACGACACCGCCTGCGCATGGCCCGGCAACAGCACCAGGGCCAATCCGTGGCACACGATGTACAACGCCGCCAACACAGCTGCCATGCCATCCCCGCCCGGATGCGATGTGGACCCACGATACCGCCTTTGCCCTGCACCCGGTGCAGCCGCGCGCGCCACTTCACGGCGCCTGCACGCGCTCGCCGCTGCGCTCAGCTGCGCGTCAGCGTTTTCACAACAGCCGTGCACACCGCTGCGGCATGGTGCAGGTGAGCCCGCCCTGGAGTAGTCAATGCCGTTGCGTCCCACTGCCACCGTTTCGCTGCTGGTGCTGGCCCTTGCCAGCGCTACGCCCGCATTTGCCCAGCAACCGGCTGCCCTGCCCGCACCGGTTGCCGAAAGCAGCACACCCGCCACCGGCCCGCGTTCGGACCTGCACGCGCAGGTGCTGCTGGATCGCGCGCATTTCTCGCCCGGCCAGATCGACGGGCTGACCGGCTCCAACCAGAAGCGCGCGGTGGCCGGCTTCCAGGCCGCACGTGGACTAAAAGTGACCGGCGAGCTGGATGACGCCACCTGGCAGGCGCTGCAGCCGGACGCAACCCCGGTGCTGGCGCGCTACACGCTCACTGCCGAGGATGTGGCCGGCCCGTTCGCGCCCATTCCGAAGAAACCGGCCGAGCAGGCCAAACTGAAGGCGCTTGGCTACGCATCGGTGGACGAGGCGCTGGGCGAACGCTTCCACGCCGCGCCCGAACTGCTGCGCGCGCTCAACCCCGGCGTGGACCTGGCCAAGGCCGGCAGCGAGATCCAGGTACCCAACATCGCACAGGCGGCGTTGCCGAAGGCAGCCAAGCTGGTGATCGACAAGTCCGATTCCACGCTGCGCCTGTACGACGCGCAGGGCAAGGTGTACGCACAGTTCCCGGTGTCCTCGGGCAGCAAGCACGACCCGCTGCCGATCGGTAAGTGGAAGATCCTGGGCATCTCGCGCGACCCCACGTTCCACTACAACCCCAAGCTGTTCTGGGATGCCAGCAAGAAGGAAAGCAAGGCGCTGTTGCCGCCGGGCCCGAACAACCCGGTGGGCCGGGTCTGGATCGATATTTCCAAGCCGCATTACGGCCTGCACGGGACGCCCGAGCCGGGCCACGTGGGCAAGACCGAATCGCACGGCTGCGTGCGCATGACCAACTGGGACGCGCTGCAGGTGGCCGACGCGGTGGATGCGTCGGTGCCGGTGGTGATGCAGGAGTGACCGCATGAAACTGACCAAGCTGCTGGCACTGGGACTGGTGGTCGGGATCGCCGGCTGGTGGTGGCTGGGCCCGGTGGTGAACGGCCCGCGCGCGGATGCGGACGCCACGGCTGCGGTCCCGGTGCCGCCCCCGGCTGATCCGGCGGCGCTGGCCGCCCCGACCCGGGCGGCGCCAGCGGCGATGGCCAGCAGTGCGGCACCGGCAGCGCCGCTGACGCTTGCTCCGGCTGCGGCACCGGCCCGCCCGGCAGACGGCAGCGCGCTGGTGCTGCCGGTGCAGGGCATCACCGCCGCCCAGCTGCAGGACACCTTCACCGACGCCCGCAGCGAAGGCCGCGTGCACGATGCCATCGACATTCTGGCGCCGGCCGGCACCCCCGTGCTGGCGGTGGCCGATGGCACCATCGAGAAGCTGTTCAACAGCGATCGCGGCGGGCTGACGGTGTACCAGTTCGAGCCCGGTGGGCGGTATTGCTACTACTACGCCCACCTTGAGCGCTATGCCGACGGCCTGGCCGAGAAGCAGACCGTCACCCGCGGCCAGGTCATCGGCTACGTCGGCAGCACCGGCAATGCCAGTCCGGCCGCCCCGCACCTGCACTTCGAGATCCATACCCTGGGCCCGGAAAAGCACTGGTGGGAGGGCGCCTCGCTGAATCCCTACCCGGTGCTGCGCGGCGAGCAGCGGCTGCCCTGAGCCCGCCCGGCGGTGCGGCGGCCCGCTTGAACAGCCGCCGATGGCCGGCCCGCCCCGAAGATGCGAAAATCCCTCCCCCTTTCAGGCTGGCGCATTGGCGCCGGCCGCATACCCGAGATTCCGTGAAGACCCCCCAAGGCTTGCAGGCGCTGATCGACGACGGCGTGATCGATGAAGTGTTGCGCCCGCTCAAGAGCGGCAAGGAAGCGGCCGTGTACGTGGTCCGCAGCGGTGACGACGTGCGCTGTGCCAAGGTCTACAAGGACATGGCCCAACGCAGCTTCCAGCAGCGCGTGCAGTACCAGGAAGGCCGCAAGGTGCGCGGCAGCCGTGAAGCGCGTGCGGTAGGCAAGGCCAGCAAGTACGGTCGCAAGCAGCAGGAAACGGCCTGGAAGAACACCGAGGTGGACGCGCTGTACCAGCTGCGCGACGCCGGTGTGCGCGTGCCCGAACCGCATGGCTACTACCACGGCGTGCTGGTGATGGAGCTGGTGACCGATGCCGACGGCTTTTCCGCCGCGCGCCTGGGCGAAGTTGAGCTGGAGGCCGACCAGGCCCGCGACTTCCACCAGACCCTGGTCCGCCAGGTGGTGCGCATGCTGTGCTGCGGGCTGATCCATGGCGATCTGTCGCCGTACAACGTGCTGGTGGGGCCGGATGGCCCGGTGGTGATCGACTTCCCGCAGGTGGTCAGCGCCGGCGGCAACAATGCCGCGCGCAGCATGCTGCTGCGTGACGTCAACAACCTCACCGCCTACCTGGGGCGTTTCGCGCCGGAGCTGCTGGACAGCTGGTACGGCGAGGAGATGTGGGCGTTGTTCGAGGCCGGCGACCTGCTGCCCGACAGCCCGCTCACCGGCACCTTCGTGCACGACGAAACCACCATCGACCTGGACAGCGTGCGCCACGCCATCAACGATGCGCGCGAAGAAGCGTTGATCCGCCAGCAGGGTCGCGAGGCCGCGGAAGAAGACGAGGATTGAGGCGGCGGTAGAGCCACCCCATGGGTGGCTGTTCCTTGTTCCGGTATCGCGTGCAGCCGACCAACGGTCGGCTCTACCCTTCCGTCACCGCGTGCAGCCGACCAACGGTCGGCTCTACGATCAGGCGTGCAGCGCCTTGGCGTGGTGCGCGATGTGGTCGCCGATGAACGTGCTGATGAAGTAGTAGCTGTGGTCGTACCCCGGCTGCAGGCGCAGCTGCAGCGGGTGGCCTGCGGCGGTGCAGGCGGCCTGCAGCCACTGCGGCTGCAGCTGGGTGTCCAGGAATTCATCACCACCGCCTTGGTCCACCAGCAGCGGCAGCTTTTCTTCGGCGGTGGCCACCAGTTCGCTGGCGTCCCACGCCGCCCAGCCGCTGCGGTCTTCGCCCAGGTACGCGGTGAACGCCTTCTGGCCCCACGGCACGCGGGTGGGTGCCACGATCGGCGAGAACGCCGACACGCTGCGGTAGCGGCCGGGGTTCTTCAGCGCGATCACCAACGCACCGTGGCCGCCCATCGAATGCCCGCTGATGCTGCGCGCACCGCTTGCCGGCAGATGCGCTTCCACCAGCGCCGGCAGTTCGTCCACGATGTAGTCGTACATGCGGTAGTGCGCCGCCCACGGCTGTTCGGTGGCATTGAGGTAGAAGCCCGCGCCCTTGCCCAGGTCGTAGCCCTCGGCGTCGGCCACGTCGTCACCGCGCGGGCTGGTGTCCGGCGCTACCAGAATGACCCCATGCTCGGCCGCATAGCGCTGCGCGCCCGCCTTGGTGATGAAGTTCTGCTCGGTGCAGGTCAGCCCGCTCAGCCAGTACAGCACCGGCAGTGTCTGCGTGGCCGCTTGCGGCGGCAGGTACACCGCCACCTTCATCTCGCAACCCAGCACCGCCGAGCGGTGCTGGTACACGTCCTGCCAACCGCCGAAGGCGGCGCGATGTTCGATGCGTTCCATGGAAGTTCCTTCAGGGGCGGTCGCGCGCAGGCGCGCCGCCGGTGTTGATGTCATGGTCGAGCTGCGCAAGCAGCTGCAGCAAGGGCTCGCATTCGTCCTGACCATCCAGGTTGCGCCGCGCCGCCACCGCAACCTGGCTCTGCGGCGGCCATTGCCCGTCGCGGCGTGCTTCGTGCAGGCGCGGCAGGAACACCTGCACCAGCCACTGTTCGAAGGGCATCTCGTCGATGCCGAACGGTGAATCGACGTGACGCGGCGCGCCGACCGGCCCCTGCAACCAGCCGAGCGCGCGCAACGCCTGCTCGATCTGGTCGACCAGCGCATCACGCAGCGGCACGGCCGGACGCTTCCAGAAGTCGGTCAGTCCCATGGGCCGCTCAGTAATGCACCACCGAGCGGATCGACTTGCCTTCGTGCATCAGCTCGAAGGCCTCGTTGATCTGCTCCAGGTCCATGGTGTGGGTGACGAACGGCGCCAGTTCGATGTCGCCCTTCATGGCGTCTTCGACCATGCCCGGCAGCTGGCTGCGGCCCTTCACGCCGCCGAAGGCGGTGCCCTTCCACGAGCGGCCGGTGACCAGCTGGAACGGACGGGTCGAGATTTCCTGACCCGAGCCGGCCACGCCGATGATCACCGACTGGCCCCAGCCACGGTGCGCGCATTCCAGTGCCGCACGCATCACGTTGACGTTGCCGATGCACTCGAAGGTGTGGTCCACGCCCCAGGTGGTCATCTCCACGATCACCTGCTGGATCGGCTTGTCGAAGTCCTTCGGGTTGACGCAGTCAGTGGCACCGAACTGCTTGGCCAGGTCGAACTTGGACGGGTTGGTGTCGATGGCGAAGATGCGGCCGGCCTTGGCCTGGCGCGCGCCCTGGATCACCGCCAGGCCGATGCCACCCAGCCCGAACACCGCCACCGAATCGCCTTCCTGCACCTTGGCGGTGTTGTGCACCGCGCCGATGCCGGTGGTGACGCCGCAGCCCAGCAGGCACACGTGTTCCGGGTTCGCCTCGGGGTTGATCCTGGCCAGCGAGACCTCGGCCACCACGGTGTACTCGCTGAAGGTCGAGCAGCCCATGTAGTGGTAGATCGGCTCGCCGTTGTAGCTGAAGCGGGTGGTGCCATCGGGCATCACGCCCTTGCCCTGGGTGGCGCGTACGGCCACGCACAGGTTGGTTTTGCCCGAGGTGCAGAACAGGCACTCACCGCATTCGGCGGTATACAGCGGAATGACGTGGTCGCCCGGCGCGACGCTGGTGACGCCCTCGCCCACTTCCACCACGATGCCGGCGCCTTCATGGCCCAGCACGGCCGGGAACAGGCCTTCCGGATCATCGCCGGACAGGGTGAACGCATCGGTATGGCAGACACCGGTATGGGTGATCTTGACCAGCACTTCGCCCTTCTTCGGCGGGGCGACGTCGATCTCGACGATCTTCAACGGCTGGCCGGGACCAAACGCTACAGCGGCACGGGATTTCATCGGGAACTCTCCAAGGCAAGGAACAAGACAGGTGCGCGCGCGGGTGTCCGCGCGCTTATTTCAGGTAGGAACGGATCAGCGCGCTCATGTCGCGCACACGCTCGGCGCGCTGCGCATCGGACTGCGCCGGCTGGCCGAATTCTTCACGCAGGTGGGCTTCCATCACTTCGGACATCAGCCCGTTGACCGCACCGCGGATCGCCGCGATCTGCTGCAGCACCGGCCCGCACTCGGCCCCGGCGTCCAGCGCCCGGTCCAGCGCATCGCACTGGCCGCGGATGCGGCGCACGCGGGCCAGGACCTTCTTCTTTTCTTCCGGGGAGTGCGGCACGGGCAAATGACCAGAGAACTATACTGGGGGATAGTATACACAACCGCTCGCGCGGGTCACTGCGCGGTTGCTTCGGCGCAGGCCATGGGCTAGAACGGTGCTCCCTCCCGTGAACCGCCCGCATGGACCGCCACGCATTCTGGACCCTCATCGAGCAGGCCCGGCAGGACGCCCCGTCGCCGGACGCCCTGCCCGCGCTGCTGACCCAGCGCCTGGCCGCACAGGACGCCGATGCCCTCCTGCGCTGGTGCGGGTATTTCCAGATTTACCATGCCCTGTCATACAAGAGCCGGTTGTGGGCGGCGGCCTACATCATCACCGACGGCTGCAGCGACGATGGCTTCGATTACTTCCGCGGCTGGCTGATCGGGCAGGGTCAGGCGTGCTTCCTGGCCGCCCTGCGCGACCCCGATTCCCTGGCCGCCCATCCGCTGGGCGCTACGCCGGCGGAGGGCGAAGGCATGCTTGCGGCGGGAGGCGCGGCCTGGTTTCAGCACCAGGGCATGGAGCCGGACCATGTCGCGCTGGGCGAGGCAATGCGCGCGCACGCGCCGAGTGCAGCCGACCACGCCGCGCTCATGGCCACGATCCATTACGCCGCCGATATCGATGCGCCGTGGGACGACGTTGATGGCGACGTGGAGGCGCTGGTGCCGCGGTTGGCGGCGCGGTTCGGCTGAGCCAGAAACCTCCTACCCTTCGCCGCCGTCCTCGACAGCGGGCGTGCCATGCAACCAGTCCAGCACGTCCCGGTGCAACTCAAGCGCCTGTGCCTCAGTGGGCGTACTCCACAGGCTGTGCCGCATGCCGGGCACCTCCACGTAGCGGAAGGTAACGCCCGCCCCCTGCATCGCCGTGGCCAGCTTACGTGCCGACGCCACCGGCACCGAGCCGTCGCGCTCACCGTGCACCACCAGCAACGGGGCACGCAGATCCCGCAGCACGTTGGCCTCCACCGCATCCAGGCGACCGGCCCAGACCGCGAAGGTGTTGGCCTCGCCCATCCAGTCCTTGCCGGGCACCGGCTCAGCGCGAATGGTGTCCATCCTGGCGCGCAGTTCCTGGCGGCAGGTGGTTGGCGTGCCGTTGGCTGCACACACCATGTCCTGCATCGATTCGGCCATCGGTGTCCCGCCGCCGAAGCCGATCAGCGCCACCGCCGTAGTCTGCGGCGCGTACGCGGCCAGCTGCGCGCCGATGCGCCCCCCATCGGAGAATCCCCAGATCCACAGCGCGCCGTTCCACCACGGTGCGTGGCGGTGCAGATACTGCAACGCACGCAGGTGATCGATAACGCGTTGATCCAGGGTGTAGTGCTGGCGGAACGCGTCGCTGCAGCGGAACTCCGGGCCGATGTCGATGCCACCGTCGGCAGTGCGCGGCGGGACGACGGTGCCGGGCTTTTCGATCACGGCAAAGGCGAAAGGATGCGGGCCGTCCACCTGCTGCTGAAGCCACGCCACGCTGTCGTTGAGCGTGGACGGAATGCACAGCGAGCCATCGATGAAGACCAGCAACGGCACCTTTCCCGCCGACGCAGGCCGGTGCACCTGTACATCCAGAAGGGTTCCGTCCACGCGGGGTACGCTCAGCTGCTCATGCAGCGGCGACGCGCTTGCCGCGCCCAGGCACAGCACGCCGACAATTGCCCAGGTGACACGATGAATCGCGTTGATCATGGTGCATCCATTGGCGGTGTCATTCCGCTGCGAACGTCAGCGCGCGCCGCGCACGGAGCGGCGTTTGCGTGCGCGCGGCGTCGGGCGGAAACAGGCTGATGTAACCGGCAGCGATCGCCCGGTCACGCAGGCGCGTGCCCACGCCCTCGGCCGCGACGATGGCCACATGGGTGACGCGCCCCTGCGGGTCCACGTCCATCTGCCATTCCACCCGTCCCACCCAATCCGCGGGCGAAATGTCCGCGTCGTAGTTGGGGCGGCCGTACACATAGGCGATGGCGGGGTCGCGCATGTACGGTGAATCATCCAGCGTGCGATCCACCCGCACGGTAGCGCTGGCATGGCGTCCATCGCCCAGCCACGTGTCCACCGTCCACTGCCCGGGCGCGCCGTCGTGGCCCAGCTCTGCGGGGAAACACTGCTTGCGGCCGCGATAGTCGGCATGGGTGCTGCGGGACACCTCCATGCCAGCCCCGTCGCGGATCGCCAGGGTCAGGCCCTGCACATCGGTATCGTGCGCATTCGCCGCGACGCACACCTGGTGCACCGGACCACCTTCCAGAACGAACTGCCGCGTCTGTTGCCGTGCCAACGCCCCCACCGGTGTCCTGGCCCACAGAAATTCGATGTAGATGGCCTCGGTACTTGCGGCCTGGCTGGCCTGCGCCGCCGGGCTTGCCAGCAGCAGTATCGGCAGCCCGCACCGGATCGTGCTCATCACTGCGTGTGCGCCGCGCATCTCCACTCCCGTCCGTGGTTGGTGGCATTGATGATGGCCTGCTTGGCACGGCACTGACAACCGATGCCTACCGGCCCGGCTCAGTCGAACGCACCGGCATCGGCCAGTGTCGCCAGCGCATCCACCACGTAGCGCACCTTCGGGCGCAGGTGCCGGGTCTGCGGCCATAGCGCGTGGATCTCCACATGGTGCTGCATGCAGTGGCCCAGCACCTGCTGCAACGCGCCCGTCTGCAGGTGCCCCTTCACCAGGAAGTGCGGCATCTGGCAGATGCCCAAGCCGGCGATGGCCGCCTCGATCACGGCATCGCCATCGTTGAGCTGGTGGGTGCCGCTGGGAATGAAGCGCGCTTGCCCCGCGTCTTCTCCGATCCGCCACGCCACCGGCTGGCCGTACCGATAGCCGACGATGCTGCGATGCGCATGCAGGTCGTCCACGGTGGCGGGCGTGCCGTGCCTGTCCAGGTAGGCCGGCGACGCGCAGGTGATCAGCTGCTGGGTGCCCAGCCGTCGCGCAACCAGGTGCTGGGCCTGGTCCAGCCCACCGAAGCGGATCAACAGGTCGATGCCTTCTTCGACCGGGTCCACGAAGTGGTCGGTGAACGTCATGGTGAGCTGCAGTTCGGGGTGTTCGGCACAGATGCGCAGCAGCACCGGCAGGATCATCAGCCGCCCGAACGAGGACGGCATGTCAATGCGCAGGCGGCCTGCCGGCAGGTGCGAGGCCGAGCCCAGGCATGCCTCGGCCGAGGCGATCTCTTCCAGCGCGGTGGCGCAGGAGGCGAAGTAGGCCTGGCCATCGGCGGTGAGCGAAATGCGCCGCGTGGTGCGATGGAACAGCCGCACGCCCAGGCGCTCCTCCAGCCGCGCGATCGCCTTGCCCACCGCCGAGCGCGAGATGCCCAGGGTCTCGGCCGCTTCGGTGAACGTGGCCGAGCGCGCCGTGGTGACGAAGGTGACCAGCCCGTTCAACGATTCCACTGGCAGCATCACCGCGCTCCATTGGGGACACAATGTCCCACTTGCTGGGAAATTGAAGTCCTTTATGCACCTCCAGGTCAACCCTATCTTGAAGGGGTCGCGCCGCTGGCGCCCCCTTCCCCACGAGTTCCGCCTTATGACCGCCCTGCTCTTCCAGCCCTACGACCTCGCCGGCACCCCCCTGCGCAACCGCATCGCGATGGCGCCGATGACCCGCGCACGCAACCCCGGCACCGTGGCCAACGCCCTCACCGCGCAGTACTACCGGCAGCGCGCCAGTGCCGGGCTGATCATCAGCGAAGGCACCCCGGTGTCGCCGCAGGGCCAGGGCTACATCGACGTGCCGGGCATGTGGTCGGCCGAACAGGTGGACGGCTGGAAGCCGGTCACCGCTGCCGTGCATGCCGAACGGGGCGTCATCTTCGCCCAGCTCTGGCACGTCGGCCGCATGTCCCACGCCTCACTGCAGCCCGACGGCGGCCAGCCGGTCAGCGCGGGCACCCGCCCGGTGGCCAGCGACCCGAAGAGCAGCGCTTTCGTGTACCGCGAGGACGGCAGCCGTGGGCAGGCCGATCCGACCCCGCCGCGTGCCCTGCGCACCGACGAGCTGCCCGGCATCGTCGACGACTTCGCGCGCGCGGCCGACAACGCGATCGCCGCCGGTTTCGACGGCATCGAACTGCACGCGGCCAACGGCTACCTGTTCGAACAGTTCCTCAACCCGGTCACCAATGACCGCACCGACGGCTACGGCGGCACGCTGCAGAACCGCGCGCGCCTGATCCTGGAGACCGTCGACGCGATGGTCGCGCGGATCGGGGCGCACCGCGTGGGCGTGCGGCTGGCACCGAACAACCTGCAGTTCGACATGCCCGAGTACGTTGGCAACGAAGCGGCGTATCTGTACCTGGCGCAGGAACTGGGCAAGCGCGGCCTGGCCTACGTGCACCTCAACGACAACCATGCACGGGGCGTGTCGGTCCTGAGCGAGGCGTTCCTGCGCACGTTCAAGCAGAGCTACGGCGGTACCCTGATCCTGGCGGGCAGCCTCACCCGCGAGCGCGCGCTGCGACTGGTGGACGAGGGCATCATCGATCTGGCGGCGTTCGGCCAGCCGTTCATCGCCAACCCGGACCTGGTGGCGCGGCTGGAGCGCGACGTCGCGCTGGCGGTGCCGGATCGGGGCACGTATTACGGCGGTGGTGCGGAGGGGTATACCGATTACCCGGTTGCCGGCTGATCATGGGGCCGGCGCGGGCGTGGTGATTCCGTGGGTGCGTGCAGCCACCCGCGGGGTGGCTCTACCTGTGCCCCGCCGGCGGTAGAGCCACGCCATTGAACTGACCCCCGGAAGTTGGACACCCATTCAATAGCCGGGGTGTTCATGACGAAGTACGACAGGTGTTTCAAACTCAAAGTCGCCCGGGAGGGTGCCGCAGGCACCCTCCCGGTGAGGGCTGTAGCCGCGCGGCATGGGCTGGATCCATCAATGGTCCATCGGTGGATCGCTGCTTACCGCCACCATGGACAGGACAGCTTCCTGATCGATGCTGGGCGCTACACCGACCAGTTCAAGGTGTCGGTTCTGGCGCGGATGAGCCGTGATGGCCTTTCGGTACGTCAGGCCATGGCAATCTTCGGGATTGCTGGACCCGGCGTCATCCCCCGTTGGCAGCGGCAGTATGATTCGGGTGGTATCGGCGCACTGACGCCCACTCGTGATCGATTCCGAATGAGAAAAAAGCCCGCGACCTCCCAGCCTGCCAAGGATCTCACGCACGATCAGCTGCTCAAGGAGGTGGAGTATCTGCGCGCGGAGAATGCCTTCCTAAAAAAACTCGATGCCTTGATCCAGGAAGAGCAGGCGGCCAAGCGCGCATTACAGCGCAAGCCGTCCAAGGATTGAGGCAGCATCACCGACTGTCGCTTTTGCTCAAAGCGGCAGCGCTATCTCGCAGCACGTTCTATTACCAGACTCAGGCCATCTCCCGGCCTGACCATCAGGCCGGGTTGAAGCGCCGCATCAAGGCAATCTACCGTCGCCATGAAGGCCTATATGGCTACCGACGCATTGCCGATGAACTGCGCCAGGCCGGCGAGCTGATCAATCGCAAGGTCGTCCAACGTCTGATGGGGTTGATGGGCCTCAAATCGGTGGTGCGGGTGAAAAAGTACACCTCATACCGCGGCGCGGTGGGCGCGGTTGCCCCGAACACCCTTCAACGCGAATTTCATGCTTCACGTCCTAATCAAAAGTGGGTTACCGACGTCACGGAGTTCAGGGTGGGCGGGAAAAAGCTCTATCTGTCGCCGATCATGGACTTGTACAACGGCGAAATCGTGGCCTACCAGACAAACACACGCCCATTGCTGGATATGGTCACAGCCATGCTCGGCAAGGCCTTCTTGCGACTGAAGTCCGGTGAAAAGCCACTTCTTCACTCAGATCAGGGTTGGCAGTACCAGCACCGGACATATCAGCACCTGCTGAAAAAACAGGCCGTCACGCAGAGCATGTCGCGCAAGGGCAATTGCCTGGACAATGCCGCCATGGAGAGCTTCTTTGGCACCCTGAAATCGGAATTCTTCCATCTCAAGCGCTTCACCAGCATTGACCAGCTCAAACGCGGACTGGACCACTACATCCGGTACTACAATCACCAGCGCATCAAGCTCAAACTGAATGGCCAGAGCCCGGTTCAATTCCGGATCCAAGCCTTCGGTACCTAGATCCCACTGTCCAACTTTGTGGGGTCAGTTCACATGCGTGGCTGGCTTTTCGACGTCGGCGCTGCGTGCAGCCACCCATGGGGTGGCTCTACCGTCCGCCCGCGCGGGGTCATCGCAACATCAGGCCCCGCCATGGGTTGGGTACGTCGCCCATGAGGGCCACCACCGCTGCATCGAGTTGCCCGGTGGCGGCCAAGGTGGCCACCGGGTGCGCACGCAGGTGCGGCGGCAACGGCGCCGGCATCCGTCCGGCATCCAACGCCAGCAGATGGTCGGCCAGCTGGCGGAAGTCCGCGTCGCTGAGTGCGGCAGGCCCGGGCATGGCCGCCGTCATGCCTGCACGTAAGGAATGCGCTCGTTGATGCGCGCGAAGCCGATCACCTGGCGGATCAGTGCATCGGCCTGGTCTTCGTGCAGTGCGCCATCGGCGATGGCGTCGGTTTGCCCGAACCACGTTTCCAGTGCCTGCACCTGGTCGGCACGCAGCCACGCGCGGTGCGTGCCCAGCCAACGCTGCAGGTTGTCGGCCAACGCGCCGTCGTCCAGCAGCGAATCCTCCAGGTCCAGCACCGACTCCACCATCTTGCGGAACAGGAAGTCCTGGTAGTTCGCGGCCAGCAGGTCGGCGCGGTCGTCGTCGTGCCAGACCAGCAGCACCGGCGGTTCGGCAAAGCCGGGTGCGTTGGTCCAGAAACAGTACACATCGCCGGCACCGGTTTCGGCAAACGGCAGCAACTGCATGTCCGCCCGCAGCGGGTTGTAGTGGTCGGCGGCAGTCAGGTCCGACCACGCCTCGTGCAGCCGCTCGCGCGCGATCGGCTCGTAGTCGTAGGCATACAGCAGCACCGGCGGTGCGGCCTGCAGCGCCGGAAACACGACCTTGAACCACTCCGGGTGCGGGCCACCAAAGCCCAGCCGATCCTCGGCGTCCAGCTGCCGGTAGAGCGGCGGGAAGGCTTGGCCGGTGGCCTGTTCGATATCGGAAAGCGTGTGCATGCAGGATCCATGAAGCCGAAGAGAGGCGCGCTCAGCGCGCGGTGTAACGATAGACCACGCTGGACGAAGAAGGGCGTGCAATCGACTGCC
Organism: Stenotrophomonas rhizophila; assembly: GCF_000661955.1. Lineage (NCBI taxonomy): Bacteria > Pseudomonadati > Pseudomonadota > Gammaproteobacteria > Lysobacterales > Lysobacteraceae > Stenotrophomonas > Stenotrophomonas rhizophila. The sequence continues at coordinate 766,834 of NZ_CP007597.1, read as the reverse complement.
CGGACACGGCGACCACCGGCAGCGCATAGCTGCCATCGCGCATCACACCGACATGCTCGACGCGCGCATGGCCTGCCCGCCGCGACGCCAGCATGGCGTGCAGGCGTGGCTCAATGCACGCGCCTGCGCGGCTAGGCGGTGGTGTCGCGCACCATGTCCACGAATGCGCGCAGCGCCGACGACATCTGCCGTTGCCGCGGGTAATACAGCACGAAGCCGGGGAACGGTTCACTCCAGTCTTCCAGCACCGCCACCAGGCGGCCATCGTCCAGGTACGGGCGCGCGGAGTCTTCCAGCACGTAGGCCAGGCCAAGGCCGTCGAGCACGGCCTGCAGGATGGTGTGCTGGTCGCCCAGGGTGAGCCGGCCGGGTACGTCCACCTCCAGCTCCTGGCCGTCGCGTTCGAACTGCCACTTGTACAGATGGCCGCTGGCGAAACGGAAGCGCACGCACTCATGCTGCGCCAGTTCGTGCGGATGCGCTGGAATGCCGCGGCGCTGCAGGTAGGACGGCGCGCCCACGATCAGGCCGCGCAACGGCGGGCCCAACGGCACCGCCACCATGTCTTCGGGCACCGACTCGTGCAGGCGCACGCCGGCATCGAATCCCTTGGCGACGATATCCACCAGGCCATCGTCCTGCGCCAGTTCGATGCGCACGTCGGGGTGGGCCTGCAGGAACCGCGCCAGGCGCGGGCCGAGCTGGGTCTGCACGGCGGCGCGAGTGGCGTTGATACGCAGCAGGCCGGCCGGGGCGGCGCGGAAGTGATTCATTTCCTCCAGCGCGTCATGCACCTGATCCAGGGCCGGCTGCAGCCGTTCGAGCAGGCGCTGGCCGGCCTCGGTGAGGGCCACGCTGCGGGTGGTGCGATGGAACAGGCCCACCCCCAGCCGTTCTTCCAGCGCGCGGATCGCATAGCTCACCGCCGAGGTGGACAGGGCCAGCTCGGCGCCCGCCTTGCGGAAGCTGCGGTGGCGGGCCACGGCGGCGAAGGCGGCCAGATGGGTCAGATTGTCAGTGGCCATGATTATCCCGTTTTACTTGATGAATCATGCCGATATCCTGACTGTTTGTGCACGGGATCGGGGCGTATTGTAAAGCGCCTTTCTACAAACCTGCCAAGGATTCCCCATGTCCCTCGCCCATGGTTATGCGGTGCACGACCAGACCGCCCCGCTGGTGCCGTTCTCCTTCGAACGTCGCCCGGCCGGTCCCGATGACGTCCGCATCGAGATTCTCTTCAGCGGCATCTGCCACTCCGATCTGCACCAGGCCCGCGACGATTGGGGCGGCGCGATGTTCCCGATGGTGCCCGGCCACGAGATCATCGGCCGCGTGACCGAGGTCGGTGCCAATGTCACCCGCTTCAAGGTTGGCGACTTCGCCGGCGTCGGCTGCATGGTCGATTCGTGCCGCCACTGCGCGGCCTGCGATGAAGATCTGGAGCAGTACTGCGAGAAGGGTGCCACCTACACCTACAACAGCACCGAGCGTGATGGCGGCCAGCCGACCTTCGGCGGTTACTCCGACCACATCGTGGTCGAGCAGCGCTTCGTGGTGAAGGTGTCCGAAAAGCTGGACCTGAAGGCCGCTGCACCGCTGCTGTGCGCCGGCATCACCACCTATTCGCCGCTGCGCCATTGGAAGGTCGGCCCCGGCCAGAAGGTCGGCGTGATCGGCCTGGGCGGCCTGGGCCACATGGGCGTGAAGTTCGCCAAGGCGATGGGCGCCACGGTGGTGATGATCACCACCACTCCCGAAAAGGGCACCGATGCCAAGCGCCTGGGCGCCGATGAAGTGCTGGTCTCGCGTGATCCGGCGCAGATGAAGGCGCATGCCGGCAGCTTCGATTTCCTGCTCAACACGATCCCGGTGGGTCACGACACCAACCCGTACATGGCGTTGCTCAAGCGTGATGCCACCATGTGCCTGGTCGGCGTGCTGACCGAGCTGGATCCGCCGCCGACCGGCGTCAGCGTGATCTTCGGCCGCAAGCACATCACCGGTTCGGCGATTGGCGGCATGGCCGAAACGCAGGAAATGATGGACTTCTGTGCCGAGCACAACATCGTCAGCGATGTGGAAGTGATCGACATCAAGACCGTCAACGAAGCCTGGGAACGCATGGCGAAGAATGACGTGCGCTACCGCTTCGTGATCGACATGGCCACGCTGGAAAAAGCGGCCTGATCCTTCCGCACCGGCATGAAAAAACCCCGGTAATGCCGGGGTTTTTTTCAGCTGTACGCGTGTGGTCGGGCAGTCCAGGCGCCGCATGGATCCTGTTGTGTATTCGCCCGGGTCTGTCGCGAGCGTGAGGGCCCCGTAGCAGCCGGTAGACCCCTGGCGCAAATGTCCCCCGGCCGCGGGCGGCCTCCTCCTTTATTTTGCCCAGGAGCCTACCGGCTGCTACGGGGCTCGGCTTGCGGTAAGGAGGGGAAGCCAGTTTTTTCTGGCGCTGTCGGTGGGTCGGGCGCTGGGCGCCCATGCCCTTGGAGGCGAAATAAAGGAGGAGGGGGCCGCCGCGGGCCGACGCCGGAGGCGTCGCCGGAAAGGGCATGGGCGCCCAGTGCCCGACCCACCGACTACCGCTTTCGCCCACTCAGTACGCGAATTCCTTGAACACCGGATCGATGTTGCCGCCCCACTCGCCATGGAACAGCGCCAGCTTGCGATCGGCCGGGGTCAGCCCGGAATCGACGATCTCCTGCAGCACCTCCAGGAACTTGCTTTCGTCCTGGCCATCGGCGTTGCGCGCCGCACGGCGCTTGAGGCCCGCCACGGCGATCTTCAACGCTTCGCGCGAGAGGTCCAGAACGGTGCCGTTGCGGAACGGCAGCTTCAGCCCATGCCGCGGCACGCCATCGCGCAGGACATTGCGCTCGACCAGGCTGAAATCACGCACCAGGTCCCAGGCCGCATCCAGTGCGGCATCGTCGTACAGCAGGCCCACCCAGAACGCCGGCAATGCACACAGGCGGCTCCACGGGCCGGCATCGGCACCGCGCATTTCCAGGTACTTCTTCAAGCGCACTTCGGGGAAGGCGGTGGTCATGTGGTCCGACCAGTCGCGCAGCGTGGGCAACTGGCCCGGCAGCACCGGCAGCTTGCCGACCATGAAATCGCGGAAGCTTTGGCCGCTGGCATCGTGGTACTTGCCATCGCGGTAAGAGAAGTACATCGGCACGTCGAGCAGGTAGTCGACGTACCGCTCATAGCCGAAGCCGTCCTCGAACACGAAGTCGAGCATGCCGGTGCGGTCGTTGTCGGTGTCGGTCCAGATGTGCGAGCGGTAGCTCTGGTAGCCGTTCGGCGCGCCTTCGGTGAAGGGCGAATCGGCGAACAGCGCGGTGGCGATCGGCTGCAGCGCCAGCGACACGCGGAACTTCTTGACCATGTCCGCTTCGGTGGCGTAGTCCAGGTTGACCTGCACCGTGCAGGTGCGGGTCATCATGTCCAGGCCCAGCGTGCCGACCTTGGGCATGTACTCGCGCATGATCTTGTAGCGCCCCTTGGGCATCCACGGCATCGCGTCGCGGGTCCACTTGGGCTGGAAGCCCATGCCCAGGAAGCCCAGCTGCAGTTCGCCGGCCACCTGCGCCACTTCATTGAGGTGGGTGCCGGTTTCCACGCAGGTCTGGTGGATGGTCTCCACCGCCGCGCCGGACAGTTCCAGCTGGCCGGCCGGCTCCAGCGTCACCGAGGCGTTGTCGCGCAGCAGCGCGATGGTGCGGCCCTCTTCCTGCACCGGATCCCAGCCGAAGCGGGTCAGGCCGTTGAGCAGGGCTTCGATGCCGCGGTCGCCGTCGAAGGTGGGCGGGCGCAGGTCGTCCAGGCGGAAGCCGAACTTCTCGTGCTCGGTGCCGATGCGCCACTGCGCCTGGGGCTTTTCGCCGGAGGCCAACGTGGCGACCAGTTCATTTCGGTCGGTGATCGGCGTCTCGGCGACGTGGCTGGGGCTCGACAAGGGGAGGCTCGCAGTATTCTGGTCAGGGCGGGGATGTGGGGTTCCAGCCCCCGCATCGCAAGGGCGCACTATATCGTGGCGTCCCCCACCGTCGTGTCACCGTGACGGTTTTCAGCATCCTATAAAAAAGGGCTTGACCGGGCCGCAGCGCCGTTGCGACGCATTTCGCCCCGCGCGGCGGGCGCGCCCTACACTGCCCCCATGAGCCGATCCAGACATCCGGAAGTACATCGCTCCGACCGCGTGGGCTGGCTGCGGGCCGCCGTGCTGGGCGCCAATGACGGCATCGTCTCGGTGGCCGGGCTGCTGGTCGGCATTGCGGCCAGCGGGGCCAGTGCCACCACGATCCTGGCCACCGGCATCGCCGGCACCGTGGCCGGGGCCATGTCGATGGCGGCCGGCGAGTACGTGTCGGTGCAGTCGCAGGTCGATACCGAGCATGCCGACCTGGCGGTGGAGAAACGCGAGCTGCGCGAAGACCCGCACAGCGAGCTGGAAGAACTGGCGGCCATCTACCGGCATCGCGGCCTGACCCCTGAACTGGCCCAGCAGGTGGCGGTGCAATTGACCGCCCACGATGCCCTGGCCGCACATGCCCGCGACGAGCTGGGCATCACCGACGAACTGCGCGCCCGCCCGCTGCAGGCCGCGATGGCCTCGGCCGGTGCCTTCATCTGCGGCGCGGCGCTGCCGGTGCTGACCGCACTGCTGGCCCCGCATGCCTACGTTGCACAGGTCACCACCGCCGCCACCCTGGTCGGGCTGGGCCTGACCGGCGCGATGGCCGCGCGTGCCGGTGGCGCACCGCCCCTGCGCGGCGCGGTGCGGGTGATGTTCTGGGGCGCGCTGGCGATGGCGGCAGCGGCACTGATTGGCCAGTTGTTCGATACTGCGCGGTAATGAACGCCCTCCTGCACCCCGCCTCGCTGCTGGACGACATGGCCAGCCTGGCCACCTGCGCGCGCGCCGACGGCTATGCCTGCGTCACCGCGCGTCGCGAGCACGGCGCCTCCTCGGTGGACATCCCGCAGCCGCAGTTCGCGATCCTGCTGCAGGGGCGCAAGCAAGTGGCCTGCGGCACGCAGTCGCTCACGTTCGTGCCCGGCGACCTGTTCCTGATCACCCGCCGCTGCCGCATCGACGTGGTCAACATTCCCGATCCGCACAGCGGCGTGTACCTCAGTGCGATCGTGCCCCTGTGCAGCGAAGCGCTGGCCGCCGCGCGCGTGCTCTGGAACGAACCCCTGCCCGAGGCCGGTGACGCGCTGGCGCGGTTGTCGCTGGACGACCACGGCGACACGCTGCGGCAATGGCGCCATGCGCTGGAACACGCGCGCTACACCGAGGCCCGGCTCGCGCTGGCGGCGCTGGTGCTGGCATTCTGCCGGCGCGGCCACGGCAGCCTGCTGGTGCCGCCCGAGCCCAGCCTGGGCGAACGCATCCGCGACCTGATCGCCGCCCAGCCCGAACGCGACTGGCAATCGCGCGACTTCGAAGCGCAGCTGGGCCTGAGCGGTGCGACGCTGCGGCGGCGGTTGGCCAACGAGCAGGCCAGCGTGCGCGAGCTGATCGCCGATGCACGCCTGGCGCACGCGATGAACCTGCTGTACACCACCCGGCTGCCACTGAAGACCGTGGCCGCGCGCGTGGGCTACCGCTCGCTGGGCAGCTTCAACAAGCGCTTCGCCGCGCGCTACGGACTGGAACCGGCAGCAATCGGCAACAGCTGAAACGGCGAGCGGATCACGGCGCATTCTGAGCGGTACGCGGCATCGCCCGCGTGCAGCATGGGGGCACCGCGGCACCGCCGCCTTGTGTAGAGCCTCTGCCATGTCCCTTCCCCGCATCCGCTTACGTGCTGCTGCCCTGTTGCTGGCCGTCGCCACCGGCCCGGCGCTGGCCACCACCGCGCACACGCCCTCGGCGCAGGTGCCCGGCGTCTACCACCAGCAGATCGGCACGCTGCAGGTCACCGCACTGTTCGACGGCACCGTGGCACTGGGCCGACAGGAACTGACCGGGATCGATGCCGGCGCGGTGACCCGCCTGCTGGACCACCGTTACGTGCCCGAAGACGGCAAGGGCCTGCAGACCGCGGTCAACGCCTATCTGGTTCAGCGGGGCAATCACCTGACGCTGGTGGATACCGGCACGGCCGCCTGCTTCGGGCCCGGCCTGGGCCAGGTCCTGGGCAACCTGCGCGCGGCCGGTTACGACCCGGCCGAGGTGGACGACGTGCTGCTCACCCATGCCCACCCGGACCACCTGTGCGGGCTGCTGGATGCGCAGGACACGATGGCCTACCCCAATGCCACGGTGTGGTTGTCGGCCGCCGACGCGGCCTATTGGCTGGACCCGGCCAGCGAAGCCACCGCACCGCAGGGCGTGCGCTTTGCCTTTGCGCTGGCGCGCAAGGCGGTGGCCCCCTATGAGGCGGCGGGCAAACTGCGCCGTTTCAGCCCCGGGCAAACCTTGCCGGTTGGGGTGGCGGCGCTGGACAGCCACGGGCATACGCCGGGCCATGTGTCCTGGAAGCTGGACGCCGGCAAGGGCCAGGCGGTGCTGGTGTGGGGCGACATCGTGCATTTCCACGCGGTGCAGTTCGCCCAGCCCCAGGCGGCCTACGAGGCCGACAGCGACCGCACGGCCGCCGTCGCCAGCCGTCGCGCGATGATGGCGCAGGCGGCGGACGGGGGCTGGTGGGTGGCCGGTGCGCACCTGCCGTTCCCGGGGTTGGGCCACGTGCGGCGCGAGGGTGAGGCGTTTGCGTGGGTGCCGGGCGAGTTCGCGCCGTTGCCGGGGCGCTGACCCGGGGATGCGGGCTGCGCGGCGTTCGTTGGTGGGCGCGCGGCTGACCGGCGTTCGTTGGTGGGCCCGCAAGCTGACCGGGTAGTGCCGGCCGCTGGCCGGTTCCTCTTTCGGCCGGCTCCTCTTTCGGCCGGATGTATCGGGAGCCGGCCAGCGGCCGGCACTACCGGGATGCGCGACCCGTTATCGGGAGCCGGCCAGCGGCCGGCACTACCGGGATGCGCGCCCCGTTACCGGGGGGCGCGGCCCACGGTTACGGGGCCGCGCGCGGTAGTACGGGGATGCGGGCTGCGCGGCATTCGTGAGCGGGCGCGCGGCTGACCGGCGTTCGTTGGCGGGCCGCAAGCTGACCGGGTAGTGCCGGCCGCTGGCCGGCTCCTCTTTCGGCCGGATGTATCGGGAGCCGGCCAGCGGCCGGCACTACCGGGATGCGCACACCGTTACCGGGATGCGCACACCGTTACCGGGATGCGCACACCGTTACCGGGATGCGCGCACCGTTACCGGGTCCGGCCCACGGTTACGGGGCCGCGCACGGTAGTACGGGGATGCGGGCTGCGCGGCATTCGTGGGTGGGCGCGCGGCTGACCGGCGTTCGTTGGCGGGCCCGCGAGCTGACCGGGTAGTGCCGGCCGCTGGCCGGCTCCTCTTTCGGCCGGATGTATCGGGAGCCGGCCAGCGGCCGGCACTACCGGGATGCGCACACCGTTACCGGGATGCGCACACCGTTACCGGGATGCGCACACCGTTACCGGGATGCGCGCACCGTTACCGGGTCCGGCCCACGGTTACGGGCCGCGCACGGTAGTACGGGGATGCGGGCTGCGCGGCATTCGTGGGTGGGCGCGCGGCTGACCGGCGTTCGTTGGCGGGCCCGCGAGCTGACCGGGTAGTGCCGGCCGCTGGCCGGCTCCTCTTTCGGCCGGATGTATCGGGAGCCGGCCAGCGGCCGGCACTACCGGGATGCGCGACCCGTTACCGGGGTGCGGCCCACGGTTACGGGGCCGCGCGCGGTGTTACGCGGTTTCGGGGGCCGGCTTGTTCAGACCCAGCCAGCCGCCGATGATGCCGCGGGCTTCGTCCACGCCCTGGCGGGCGGGACCGGAGAAGGTCTGCACGCTGACGGTGTCGCCGAACGAGGACTGCAGTTCCTTGCGCACCTTCTGCAGGGCAATGCCCTGCTGGCCACGGCCCAGCTTGTCGGCCTTGGTCAGCAGCGCGTGCGCGGGCAGGCCGCGCTGCACCGCATAGGCCAGCATCTGGCGGTCGTAGTCCTTCAGCGGGTGACGGATGTCCATCACCACCACCAGGCCACGCAGCGCCTCGCGGGTACGGAAGTACTGGTCGATGAAGGCCTGCCAGTGGGCCTGCAGGTCCAGCGGCACCTTGGCGTACCCGTACCCGGGCAGGTCGACCAGCTTGGCCTCCGGGGTGACTTCGAAGAACACCAGCTGCTGGGTGCGGCCGGGGGTCTTGGAGACCCGGGCCAGGCTGTTCTGGCGGGTCAGGGCGTTGAGGGCGCTGGATTTGCCGGCGTTGGAGCGCCCGGCAAAGGCAACTTCGGCCCCGACATCCTCCGGCAATTGCCGGGTGTTGTGGGCCGAAAGCAGGTAATGGGCACGTTCGAGGAGCAATGACATGGGCATAGGATCGCATGTCCGGGCCAGATCCGCGCTGCCGCGGCCGGTTTTGCTGCACCCTGCGTTGACCGTGGCGTGAAAGCGCATGGATAATCGGGCGATCCCCGCGGGTGCACCCTGTACCTGCCAGGCCGGTCCACACGGAGCTTCCGCATGCGCCACGCTCGCGTTCTTGCCGTTTCCGCTGTTGCTGTATCGCTGCTGGCCGCTGTTGCGGTCGCCCAGACCTCGATCACGCCCTTGCCTGACAACGGGCCGATCAAGACCGCGTCGCTGGAGGTCGATTTCAGCAAGACCACCTGGGGGGATGCCAAGGCCGGCCAGACCAAGGCAGCCGCCTGCGCGGCCTGCCACTCGGCCGACGGCAACTCCACCGTGGAGATGTATCCGAGCATCGCCGGGCAGAGCGAACGCTATACCGCCCAGCAGATGGCGTTGATCGCCAACGGCCAGCGCACCTCCGGGGCCTCGGCGGCGATGGTGCCGTTCGTGCAGGACCTCACCCCGCAGGACATGCGCGACATCGGTGCGTATTTCGCAACGCAGAAGGCCAGCGCCGGGCTTGCCGACGATGGCCTGGTGGGCGAAGGTCCGTACGCCGGCAAGAAGTTCTACGAGATCGGGCAGCAGCTGTATCGCGGGGGTGATGCCGAACGCGGCATCCCGGCGTGCATGGCCTGCCACGGTCCCACCGGTGCCGGCAACCCGGGCCCGGCCTACCCGCATATCGGCGGGCAGCATGCGGCCTACGTGGCGCGCCGGCTGCAGGAGTACCAGGCCGGCACCACCCAGGAAACCGACAAGGCACACTTCCAGATCATGGCCACCATTGCAAAGCAGCTGACCGAGCAGGAGATCCAGGCCCTGGGCAGCTACCTGCAGGGCCTGCACAACCGGGCCGACGATGTGGCCTCGGCCACGCCCGCGCAACCGGCGAAGGCCCCGTAAAGACCGCTCGGCGGCACAATGGCCGCCCCGCCCCCGTGGCGGGTTATGTTCACCGCCACGCCGGCACTGGGCCGGCGTTGTTTTTTCCGATGGAGATGGATGTAGATGACGTTGATGCCCCGCCTGATGTTGTTGCTGCTGGCCCTGAGCCCCCTGTCCACGCTGGCGGCCGCGCCGGTCGCCCTGGTCGAAGGCACCGACTACGAACTGATCGAACAGCCCGGCCCGTATGCGCCGCTGGCCGGCAAGATCGAAGTGGTGGAAATGTTCGGCTACACCTGCCCGCATTGCGCGCGCTTCGAGCCGCAGCTGGAAGCCTGGGCCGCCAAGCTGCCCAAGGATGTGCGCTTCACCCCCGTGCCGGCCGCGTTCGGCGGTGTCTGGGATTCGTTCGCACGCGCCTACTTCAGCGCCGACCAGCTGGGCGTGGCCAAGCGCAGCCATCGGGCCATGTTCGAGGCGCTGCATGAGAAGAACAGCCTGCCCATGCAGAACGTCTCGCCGGACGAACTGGCCGTGTTCTACAAAGACTACGGTGTGGCACCAGAGCGCTTTCTGGCCACCATCAAGGGCGATGCGGTCGAGCAGAAGCTGAAGGCCGCCCGCGCCTTCGCCCAGCGCACCAAGGTGCCGGGCACCCCGGCACTGGTCGTCAATGGCCGTTACCTGGTCAAGGGCGACTCGTTCGAAGCGCTGCTGCGCAACGCCGATGCCCTCATCGCCAAGGCCCGCAGCGAACGCACGCGCTGAGTGCAGGCTCGCTGAACCGTCACACACCGTCCACGCCGGACGCGCGTTGGCGCATGCCATCATTCCCCTCTGGCCGGCACCCCGGGTGCCGGCCCCACCATGTTCATCCGCTGGAGATGCCTAGATGAAGACCCGTTTCGCGATTTCGCTGCTGGCCCTGCTGCCGATTCTGGCGGCCTGCAAGGCCCAGGACGGCACCGCCAACACCACCGCTCCGACCGAACCGGCCACCCCGAGCAGCACCCCGGCCGCCGAACCGGCAGTGCCCGCCACCGAGGCACCGGCTGCCAGCGGTGACACCGCCGCCGCCGAAACCGCCGCTGCCGCCGCGACCACCCCGGCCCCGGCCGCGGCGTCCTCGCGCCCGACCGGCCCGGAGCCGGTGGCAGGCACCGATTACGTGCTGATTGAAAACGGCCAGCCGTTCCAGCCGGCCGCCGGCAAGATCGAAGTGGCGGAGATCTTCGGTTACGTGTGCCCGGCCTGCGCCGCGTTCCAGCCGCTGATCGGGCCGTGGAAGGCCGGCCTGCCGAGCGACGTCAACTTCGTCTACGTGCCGGCCATGTTCGGTGGCACCTGGGACAACTACGCGCGTGCTTTCTATGCGGCACAGAGCATGGGCCTGCAGGAAAAGACCCATGAAGCGCTGTATTCGGCCATCCACGCCGAGCAGACCCTGAAGGGCGAGCGCGGCCGTGATTCGGTCGAAGACATCGCCGCCTTCTACGCCAAGCACGGTGCCGACGCCAAGCAGTTCGCCAGCACCATGAGCAGCTTCGCGGTGAATGCCAAGACCAACGCCGCCAAGCAGTTCGCCCAGCGCAGCCAGATCACCGGCACGCCGTCGGTGATCGTCAACGGCAAGTACCTGGTCAAGGGCAAGAGCTTCCCCGACATGCTGCGCATCGCCGATCACCTGATCGCCCGCGAACGCGCCGCCAAGGGCAACTGATTCCTACCGAGCCTGCAACCGTCGTGAATTCCCCCACCACGCGGACCCTGCGCCTGCTGACGGCCAACATCCAGGCCGGTAGCAGCACCCGCCGCTACAGCGACTATGTGACCCGCAGCTGGTCGCATGCGCTGCCGGCGGGGCGCAAGCGCACCAGCCTGGACGCCATTGCCCAGCTGGCGCGCGGTCATGACATCGTTGGCCTGCAGGAGGCCGATCCGGGCAGCCTGCGCTCGGGCTTCACCAACCAGACCCACTACCTGGCCGAGCGCGCCGGCTTCAATTACTGGAGCCACCAGCCCAACCGCCGCATGGGCGGGGTGGCGTCCAGCGCCAACGGCCTGCTGAGCAAACTGGAACCGGTGGAAGTACAGGACCACGCCCTGCCCGGCCGCATCGGCGGGCGCGGCGTGCTGCTGGCCAAGTTCGGCGAAGGCAGCGAAGGCCTGGCGGTTGCCGTGGCGCACCTGTCGCTGGGGACCAACTCGCGGATGTCGCAGTTGGCCTTCATCGCCGACCTGCTCACCGACCATCCCAACGCGGTGCTGATGGGCGATTTCAACTGCCTGGCCGACCGTCCGGAAATGCAGGCGCTGTACCAGAAGACCAACCTGCAACCGCCGGGTTGCGCGGTGCCGACGTTCCCGAGCTGGCGCCCGGACCGGGCCATCGACCACATCCTGCTCAGCACCGGCCTGCAGCAACGCAGCGCCGAAGCAGTCCCGGCCGCCTTTTCGGACCACCTGGCGCTGGCCATGGAAATCGACGTCCCCAGCCACGCACTGCGCTGACACGTCCCCGTAGAGCGGGGCTCTGCCCCGCTGCACCAGAATTCGTAGAGCGGGGCTCTGCCCCGCTGCATTTCGCATGCACCCCGTCAGCCGGGCAGAGCCCGGCTCTACGGGCTTGGCGGTCGCGTAAACAGCCCGTCCACAGCCGCTATGCGCTAATGCTCCGGGTCTGCCGTGTTCGGCACCGAGAGTATTGCTCCCCATGAGCGCTGTGGAGTCGCCTCCCTACGAGGTACGCACGCTTCGACCGGTCTTCCTGCTTGCCGCCACGATCGTGGCGGCATTTGCCATTCTGGTCGCCGTGTTTCCCATCCAGTCCGGCAGCCTGCTGCTGGACGCGCAGACCTGGGCGTCGCGCAATGTCGGCTGGTACTACCTGCTGGCGATGACCGTGTACCTGGTCTTCGTGGTCGGCGTGGCCTTGTCCGGCTACGGCAACGTCAAGCTGGGCGCGGACCACGACGAACCGGAGTTCAGCTATCTGTCCTGGGCCGGCATGCTGTTTGCCGCCGGCATCAGCATCACGCTGTTCTTCTTCTGCGTGTCCGAGCCCCTCACCCATTACCTGTTGCCCCCGCAGGGCGGCGTGGGCGAAGGCGAAGCCAGCGCGCGCCAGGCGATGCAGCTGCTGTTCCTGCACTGGGGCCTGCACGGCTGGGGCGTATTCGCGTTGGCCGCCATGGCGCTGGCCTACTTCGCCTACCGCCACAACCTGCCGTTGGCGCTGCGCTCGGCGCTGTACCCGCTGATCGGCAAGCGCATCAACGGGCCGATCGGCTACACCGTGGACGCGCTGGGCATCGTGGCCACCGTGTTCGGGCTGGGCGCGGACATGGGCTTTGGCGTGCTGCACCTCAACGCCGGCCTCAACACCCTGTTCCCGGTGCCGCATGCGGCCTGGGTGCAGGTGGGGCTGATCGTGCTGATGATGGGCGCGGCGATCACCGTGGCCGTCTCCGGCGTGGAAAAAGGCGTGCGCTGGATGTCCAACATCAACATGCTGCTGGCGATCGGCCTGCTGCTGTTCATGCTGTTCGCCGGCCCCACCCAGTACCTGCTCAACGCGCTCATGCAGAACATGGGCGACTACCTGGGCAACGTGGTCGGCAAGAGTTTCGACGTGTATGCCTACGGCGGGCGCCCGGACTGGCTGGGCAACTGGACGGTGTTCTACTGGGCCTGGTGGATCGGCTGGGCGCCCTTCGTGGGGCTGTTCATCGCGCGCATCTCGCGCGGCCGCACCATCCGCGAATTCGTGCTCGGCGTGCTGCTGATCCCGCTGGGCTTCACCTTGGCGTGGCTGTCGATCTTCGGCAACAGCGCGCTGGACCAGATCCTGCACCACGACCAGGTGCACCTGGCGCAGATGGCGGTGGATAACCCGCCCACCGTGCTGTACGCGCTGCTGGAAAGCTACCCGTGGAGCCGCGCGGTCATCGCGGTCACGGTGATCGTCAGCTTCGTGTTCTTCGTCACCTCGGCCGACTCGGGCACGGTGGTGCTGTCCACGCTGTCCTCGCATGGCGGCGCACCGGAAGACGACGGCCCGCGCTGGCTGCGCGTGTTCTGGGGCGTGATGACCGGGCTGGTCACCGCCGGGTTGCTGCTGGCCGGCAGCATGGACGCGCTCAAGTCGGCGGTGGTGCTGGCCTCGTTGCCGTTCTCGGTGGTGTTGCTGCTCATGATCTGGGGACTCACCCGCGCCCTGGGCGAGGAATCGCAGCGCAAGAAGGCCTCGCAGTACTCGCCGATTCCGCTGATCGGGCAGTCACGGCACCAGCGTGGCTGGCGCCAGCGCATCACCCAGGCCGTGCATTTCCCGGTGCGCGACGAGGTGTACCGGTTCATGGACACCGACGTGAAGCCGGCGATCGAAGCGGTGGCCGCACAACTGGGCGAACAGGGCCTGGACGTGCAGACCAAATTCGAACCCGGCCAGATGGAACTGACCGTGGACCATGGCGAGCAGCAGGTGTTCACCTACCAGGTGATCATGCGCGGCTACCTCACCCCGTCGTTCGCCGCGCAGCGCTTCCGCAACCTGCGCTACTACCGCGCCGAAGTGCACCTCTATGAAGGTGGACAGGACTACGAGCTGTTCGGCTACAGCCGGCAGCAGATCATCAACGACATCATCGACCAGTACGAGCGCCACCTGCAGTTCCTGCATCTGACCCGTTGAACCGCTGGTCTCCCGCTGCAAAGGAGTCATCGACATGCCTACATTCCCCGACCAACAGCTCTACATCGGCGGCCGCTACGTTCCCTCGCAGGGCGGACGCACCTTCGAGGTGATCAACCCGGCCACCGGCGCGGTGCTGGCCAAGGTGCACAGCGCCAACAGCGACGACCTGGATGCGGCCGTGGAAAGCGCACAGGCCGGCCAGAAGGTGTGGGCCGCGCTGACCACGGTGGAGCGCTCGCGCATCCTGCTGCGCGCCGTTGCCCTGCTTCGCGAGCGCAACGACGCGTTGGCCGAGCTGGAAACGCTCAACACCGGCAAGCCGCTCAGCGAAACGCGCAGCGTGGACATCGTCACCGGCGCCGACGTGCTGGAGTACTACGCCGGGGTGATGCACGGACTGGAAGGCAGCCAGGTGCCGCTGCGCGAAGGCAGCTTCTTCTACACCCGGCAGGAGCCGCTGGGCGTGGTCGGCGCCATCGGCGCATGGAACTACCCGATCCAGATCGCGCTGTGGAAGGCCGCCCCGGCGCTGGCCGCCGGCAACGCGATGATCTTCAAGCCCAGCGAAGTGACGCCACTGACCGCGCTGAAGCTGGCCGAGATCTTCACCGAAGCCGGCCTGCCCGATGGCGTGTTCAACGTACTGCCCGGCGATGGTGCCGGCGTGGGAACGGCGCTGACCGAGCACCCCGGCATCGAGAAGATCTCCTTCACCGGTGGCACCAGCACCGGGCGCAAGGTGATGGCCAGCGCCTCCAGCTCCACCCTCAAAGAAGTAACCATGGAGCTGGGCGGCAAGTCGCCGCTGATCATCTGCGCCGACGCCGACATCGAGCTGGCCGCCGACGTGGCGATGATGGCCAACTACTACAGCGCCGGCCAGGTCTGCACCAATGGCACCCGGGTGTTCGTGCCGCAGGCGCTGCTCACCGACTTCGAGCAGGCGCTGAGCGAGCGCATCGCACGCATCCGCATTGGCGATCCGTTGAACGAGGACACCAACTTCGGCCCGCTGGTCAGCGCCGCGCACATGCAGCGCGTGCTGGACCACATTGCCAGCGGCAAGACCGAGGGCGCGCGCCTGGTCTGCGGTGGCGAGCGGCTCACCGACGGTGCGTTCGGCAAGGGCTGTTATGTGGCCCCCACGCTGTTCAGCGACTGCCGCGATGACATGCGCATCGTGCGCGAGGAGATCTTCGGGCCGGTCCTGAGCCTGCTGGCCTACCAGACCGAAGAAGAAGCCGTGCGCCGCGCCAACGCCACCGAGTACGGCCTGGCTGCGGGCGTGGTCAGCAGTGACCTGAGCCGCGCGCACCGCCTGATCCACCAGCTGGAGGCCGGCATCTGCTGGGTGAACTGCTGGGGCGAATCGCCGGCGCAGATGCCGGTGGGCGGCTACAAGCAGTCCGGCGTGGGCCGCGAGAACGGCCTGGCCACGCTGCGCGCCTACACCCGCACCAAGTCCATCCAGATCGAACTGGACCGCTACGCGTCGGTGTTCTGAACCGGCCTGACAGGAGAACACCGCGATGAAGCGCGAATACGACTACATCATCATCGGCGCCGGCTCGGCCGGCAACACGCTTGCGGCGCGCCTCACCGAGGACGACGGCGTGAGCGTGCTGCTGCTGGAAGCCGGCGGCCCGGACTACCGGCTGGATTTCCGTACCCAGATGCCGGCCGCGCTCGCCTACCCGCTGCAGGGCCGCCGCTACAACTGGGCCTATGAAACCGAGCCGGAGCCGCACATGGACAACCGGCGCATGGAGTGCGGGCGTGGCAAGGGCCTGGGCGGCTCGTCGCTGATCAACGGCATGTGCTACATCCGCGGCAACGCGCTGGACTTCGACAACTGGGCCCGCTTCGACGGCCTGGACGACTGGAGCTACCTCGACGTGCTGCCGTATTTCCGCAAGGCCGAAACGCGCGACATCGGCCCCAACGATTACCACGGCGGCGAGGGCCCGGTCAGCGTGGCCACCCCGAAGAACGGCAACAACGTGCTGTTCCACGCCATGGTGGAGGCCGGCGTGCAGGCCGGCTACCCGCGCACCGACGACCTCAACGGCTACCAGCAGGAAGGCTTCGGTCCGATGGACCGCACGGTGACCCCGCGCGGGCGTCGCTCCAGCACCGCACGTGGTTACCTGGACATGGCCAAGGACCGCGCCGGGCTGGAGATCGTGGTGCATGCCACCACCGACCGCATCCTGTTCGCCGGCAAGCGCGCGGTGGGCGTGCGCTACCTGGCCGGCAACAGCGCCGAGCCGATCGATGCCACCGCGCGCCGCGAAGTACTGCTGTGCGCCGGTGCCATCGCCTCGCCGCAGATCCTGCAGCGCTCCGGCGTGGGCGCGCCGGCGCTGCTGGCCGCGCTTGGCGTGCCGCTGGTGCACGACCTGCCCGGCGTGGGCGAGAACCTGCAGGACCACCTGGAGGTGTACATGCAGTACGCCTGCAAGAAGCCGGTGTCGCTGTACCCGGCGCTGCAGTGGTGGAACCAGCCGGCCATCGGCGCGGAGTGGCTGTTCGCCGGCACCGGCATCGGCGCCAGCAACCAGTTCGAGGCCGGCGGGTTCATCCGCACCCGCGACGAATTCGAATGGCCCAACATCCAGTACCACTTCCTGCCGGTGGCGATCAATTACAACGGCACCAATGCGGTCAAGGAGCATGGGTTCCAGGCGCATGTGGGCTCGATGCGCACGCCCAGCCGCGGCCGCGTGCATGCCAAATCGCTGGACCCGCGTGAGCATCCGTCGATCCTGTTCAACTACCAGTCCACCGACCAGGACTGGCAGGAATTCCGCGACGCCATCCGGATCACCCGCGAGATCATCGCCCAGCCCGCGCTGGACGAATACCGGGGCCGCGAGATCAGCCCGAGTGCGGACTGCAAGACCGATGCGGAGCTGGATGCGTTCGTGCGGGCGCGGGCCGAGACCGCCTACCACCCGTCGTGTTCCTGCGCGATGGGCACCGATGCGATGAGCGTGGTGGACGGCCAGGGCCGCGTGCACGGCATGGAAAGCCTGCGCGTGGTGGACGCCTCGATCATGCCGCGCATCATCACCGGCAACCTCAACGCCACCACCATCATGATCGCCGAGAAGATCGCCGACCGCATCCGCGGCCGCGCCCCGCTGCCCCGCAGCACGGCGGACTACTACGTCGCCGGGGACGCGCCGGTAAGGCGCTGAAACCGCGGCGAAAACGGCAGGCGCCCACCGTTGGTGGGCGCGCGCCAAGGTAGTGTCGGCCGCTGGCCGGCTCCCGATACCGTTGGATCCTGAGCAGCCGGCCAGCGGCCGGCACTACCGGGTCATGTGACCGGTACGGCCGGCGCCACCCGCCGTGCGGTCACCGTGCTTCCCACCGACGCCACTACCGTGCAGCCAATGGCCGCCCACTGCAGCGGAGTAAGGTGCTCGGCCAGCAGCCCCATCGCCAGCAACGCGGCCACCGCCGGTTCCATGCTGATCAGGATGCCGAACGTCTCCTTCGGCAGCCGCTTCAGCGCCATCATCTCCAGCGACATCGGAATCGCGCTGGAGACGATCGCCACGCCCAGCCCGAACAGCAGGATCTTCGGGTCCAGCAAGGCCATGCCGGCGTGCGCGATGCCCACCGGCACCACTACCAGCGCCGCCGCGCACAACCCCAGCGATACCGTGTGCCCGGCGTGCAGATGCCCTGCCCGCTTGCCAAAGATGATGTACATCGCCCAACAGGCCGCCGCGCCCAGCGCGAACATCACCCCCACCGGATCCAGCGGCGCGCCATGGCCCAGCGGCAACAACAGCAGCAGCCCGACCACCGCGCAGCCCACCCAGACAAAATCGATCGGCCGGCGCGAGGACCACATCGCCACCGCCAGCGGCCCGCAGAACTCGATGGCCACCGCGATGCCGAATGGAATCGTGCGCAGCGCCATGTAGAACAGCAGGTTCATCACCCCCAGCGTGATCCCGTAGCGCAGGATCGCCCCGGCGTCGGCGCGCGTGGTGGTCCAGCGCCACGGCCGGAACACCGCCAGCAGCACCAGCGCCGAGAACCCTACGCGCAACGCGCTGGTGCCCTGCGCGCCGATCAGCGGGAACAACTGCTTGGCAAACGAGGTGCCCACGGACAGGGCGGTGACCGAGCCGAGCACGGCCAGGACGGGAATGAGCGAAGCATGGCGGGAGGTCGACATCCGGCCAGCATATTGCGTAGCGGCCGAAGGAGATGCTCAATTGCAGGGGCCTTCCTGCATGTTTCACTCACCCATGACCGCCGCGTACGCCCCCGACGAATTCGACCGCGCCATCCTGGCCATCCTGCAGCGCGACAACACCACCGCCCAGCGTGAGATCGCCGAGACCGTGCACCTGTCCGCGCCCGCCGTGCAGCGCCGGATCAAGCGCCTGCAGGAAGCCGGCTTCATCCGCGCCAACGTCGCCGTGCTCGACCAGAACCGGCTGGGCCGCCCGCTGACCATCATGGTCGAGGTGCGCGTGAGCAGCGAACAGCCGCATCGCGTGGCCCCGTTCCGCCGCCGCGTGCAGGACGACCCGGCCGTGCAGCAGTGCTATGCGATCACCGGCGACGCCGACTTCCTGCTGATCCTCACCGCCGCGTCCATGGAAGAGTACGAGGCCATCAGCGAACGCCTGTTTGGCAACGACGACAACATCGAGCGCTACCGCACGGCGGTGGCGCTGAGTACGTTGAAGCGGGGGCTGGACGTGCCGCTGTAGGACGGCCGGCGCGCCCGCGAGGGATGCACCGGCCACCCGCGCCCTCAAGGCACGCGCGTGAAGTGGATCGTCATCAGGATCGGCTTGCCGTCCTTGCTGAAGAACGCCTTGGACTCGGTCATCTGGTTGCCATCGCCGGCCACGGTATAGATGCGCGTGGAGGCCGGCGTGCCGTGGTCCACCAACTGCATCACCAGTACATTCGGCGCGGGCATGCTGAGCGAGGCCACGTCGGCGCCGTAGTTGCCCACGATCGGGCCGGGCGTGCCATCCAGCGGCAGGGTGCTGTCGGCGGTCATCTTTCCGCCTTTCGGATCGACGATCTCGGCGCGGGTGGTCCAGCGACCCGCGCCGGCATCCTTGAACTCCAGCAGCACACTCTTGGGCCGGTCGGCCGCCGGCATCGGCAGCGTGGCGACATCGATCGCCCAGCGTCCGGCCAGGGGGGAAGCGGCTGGCGTGGCGGCAAACAGCATCAGCGGAGCGGCCTGCAGTACGGCCGTGGTCAGGCAGACGGCGAACATCCTCTTCATGGAAGCTCCTTCCTGGGTGAGTGCACGACGTGAACCGTGCACGGGACAACGGTGGCGAGATCAGCCCCGGACGGCTGCTTCAATCGCCGCCACGTCGATCTTGCGCATGGTCATCATCGCCTCGAACGCGCGTCTGGCCACTGCCGGATCCTTGCTGGTGACCGCCTCGGTCAACACGCGCGGGCTGATCTGCCAGGACAGGCCCCATTTGTCGCGGCACCAGCCGCAGGCGCTTTCCTGGCCGCCGTTGCCGACGATGGCATTCCACAGCCGGTCGGTCTCGGCCTGGTCGTCGGTGGCGATCTGGAAGGAAAACGCCTCGCTGTGCTTGAACGCCGGCCCGCCATTGAGACCGATGCACGGGATGCCGGCCACGGTGAAGTCCACGGTCAGCACGTCCCCCTGCTTGCCGGACGGGAAGTCACTGGGCGCGTGGTGCACGGCGTTGACCGCACTGTCAGGGAAGGTCTGGGCGTAGAACGTGGCCGCGTCCAGCGCGGTGCCGTCGTACCAGAGGCAGATCGTGTTCCTGGCCACCATGGCGGTCTCCTGCAGCGATCGAGTGGGGCCAGCCTACGACCGACGGTGTTAAGCCGCTGCTCAGCAGGCCCAGATCCAAGCAGCGCAAGGCGTCGGGGGGTGTCCGGATGCGGCCCGATGGACCAGCCTGAATTGCTGATACGACTGATTCGCATTAACATGGCGTTATCCCGTCCGCGCCAGGGAGGCGCCGCGGCGATCAGTGCCTGCGCCCGCGCCTTGTCCTGCAAGGCCTCCGCCAGCCGCGTACTGACCCCCACCCACTGCAGCGCGCCCGGCCACCGAGGATGTCGGCCATGTGCGTGCTGCCGCCCTGGAACCGCCGATGACCCGTTCTTCCGTTGTGCTGCCCCGCCTGTTGCCACAGGCCCGCCTGACCCAGGCCCTGCTCGCTGCGTTGTGCGCGCTGGCCGCCGCCCCTGCGTTCGCGCAGGACGCCCCTGCCGATGCCACCACCCTGGACAAGGTGGTGGTCAAGGGTGAGCGTGCCGAAGGCTACTCCGTGCGCAAGACCTCGGCCGGCACGCGTTTCGACCTGGCCCCACGCGAGATCCCGCAGTCGCTGAGCATCATCAGCCACCAGCGCATCGAGGACCAGAACCTCGATGACATCATCGACGTGCTGGCCAACACCACCGGCGTCAGCAGCACCCAGTCCGATACCGAACGCACCGAGTTCTACGCGCGTGGCTTCTACATCGACAGCTACCAGTTCGATGGCCTGCCTACCCAGATGGTGCAGAACTGGAGCTACGGCGATTCCGGCCTGGACCTGGCCCTGTATGACCGCGTGGAAGTGGTGCGTGGCGCCACCGGCCTGCTCAGCGGCGCGGGCAATCCCTCCGCCTCGGTCAACCTGATCCGCAAGCACGCCGACAGCGCCGAGCTGACGGGCACCGTGTCGGTCAACGTGGGCAGCTGGGGCCGCACCCGCAGCACCGTGGACGTGACTACCCCGCTGAATGCCAGCGGCTCGGTGCGCGCGCGCGTGATCGGCAGCTACCTGGACACCGACGCACAGATGGACCGCTACAACCAGCACAAGACGCTGGGCTATGCGGTGATCGATGCTGACCTGACCCCGGACACGCAGTTGAGCGTGGGCTACGACTACCAGCAGAAGCGGGCCAACGGCGCCACCTGGGGCGGCTTCCCGATGCTGTACTCCGACGGCACCTCGACCGGCTACGACGCATCGTTCAACGCCAGCCCGAGCTGGACCTACTGGGACACCACCAGCAAGCGCCTGTTCGCCACGTTGGAACATGCGTTCGCCAATGACTGGAAGGTCAGGATTGGAGCCTCGCACGACAAGACCAACGCCGATGACAAGCTGTTCTATCCAGCCTACAACGACTGGGTGACCGGTGCTTCCAACCTGGACAAGGATACTGGCGCAGGCGTGGTGGGCTCGGCAGGCTTCTACAATACCGAGCGCAAGGTCGATGCCGTGGACGGCTACGTGGAAGGTCCGTTCCAGCTGTTCGGGCGGGAGCATCAGTTCATGGCCGGGCTGAGCTACAACAAGCGCGATTTCGCCAACTACGGTGACTATCAGGGCACAGCGGACAATCCTGGTTGGCAGCCACTGGACAGCTACCTTGGATGGACGGGCAACTTCCCGGAGCCGAACTGGAACCCACTGACGCTCGCGAGCAAAGGCACCATCACCCAGAAGGCCGGCTACGCCGCCACCCGCCTGTCGCTGGCTGACCCGCTGAAGCTGATCATCGGCGCGCGCTACACCGACTGGAAGAGCGAAGGCGAAGACGCCGACCGCTCGCACAAGGTGACCACGCCGTATGCCGGCCTGGTGTTTGACATCAATGACACCTACTCCACCTATGCGTCCTACACCGAGATCTTCCAGCCGCAGATGCTGAAGAACCGCACCGGCAGCTACCTGGACCCGGTGGACGGCAAGAGCTACGAAGTGGGCGTCAAGGGTGCATGGTTCGACGACCGCTTGAATGCCTCGCTTGCCGTGTTCCGTATCGAGCAGGACAACGTGGGCCAGTCCACCGGCGAACCGGTGGTGGGCGGAACGGGCGGCGAAACCGCCTACATCGCCGCGCGCGGCACGGTCAGCCGTGGCGTCGAGTTTGAAGTGAACGGCGAACTGGCCCCGGGCTGGAATGCCACCTTCGGTGCCTCGCGCTACGTGGCCAAGGACATCAACGACGCGGACATCAACACCAACCTGCCGCAGACGACGATCAAGCTGTTCACCAGCTACACCCCGCAGTCGCTGACGGCGCTGACCGTGGGCGGCGGTGCCAACTGGCAGAACCGCATCTACTACCCGGTGCCCGCGTACGGACGCATCGAGCAGGACGGTTATGCACTGGTCAGCGCCTTCGTGCGCTACCGCATCTCGCCCGAGTTCAGCGTGCAGGCCAACCTCAACAACCTGCTGGACAAGAAGTACTTCTCGCAGATCAACGGCTACGGTGCCTACGGCGACGGCCGCAACGGCTCGATCACCTTCAACTGGTCGTTCTGACCGGTCATTGACCACAAGGTGACACCACAGAACGCCGGGCATTGCCCGGCGTTCTGCGTTCTGCACGACGCGCGATGGATGCGCAGCCACGCATGGCGTGGCTCTACCGGCCGCGGCGCGATGCGTCGCGCGGCCACGCCTGGCCGGGCGCCGGTAGTGCCGGCCGCTGGCCGGCAACCTCATGAACGATGACGGTCTTGCCTGGTTGCCGGCCAGCGGCCGGCACTACGGTCGGGCGCGCAGCAGCGCCAGCCCGAAGCCGATGAAGATGGTGCCCACCACGCGATCGAACACCTTGCGCAGGCCCGGGCGCGCCAGATAACTGGCCAGGCCGCGCCCACCGGCGGCGTACACCGCGTACCAGAACATTTCCATCAGCGCGAAGGTGCCTACCAGCACCACGAACTGCGGCAGCTGCGGCTGGCCGAGGTCGACGAACTGCGGCAGGAACGCCGACGCGAACAACAGCAGCTTGGGGTTGCTGATGCCGATGATGAAGCCATCGCGGAACAGGATGCGCCGCGAGCTGGGCGCGATCGTTGCCGCGCTGCCCACGTCCAGTGGCGCGTCGCCGCCCCGCCAGGCCTTGATGCCCAGGTAGACCAGGTAGGCCACGCCCGCATAGCGCAGCACGTCGAACACCATCGGTGAGGCTTTCAGCACCGCACCCAGCCCGGCCGCGGAGATCGACAGGGCCAGCACCAGCGCCGTGAGGCAGCCGGCCATGGCCGCCACGCTGCGACGGAAGCCGACCCGCACGCTGCGGGTCATCACGTGCAGCATGTTGGGCCCCGGGGTGCCGCACAGGACGAACACGGTGACGGCGAAGATCCACCAGGTATGCAGGTTCATGGCAACAACGTTCTGAAGGGAGTAGAGCCGGGCTGTGCCCGGCTGTACATGATGCCTGACGCGGCCGCCGCCGTAGAGCCGGGCTCTGCCCGGCTGCGATCGGCCACGCGATCGACAGCGACAGCCGGGCAGAGCCCGGCTCTACGTGGCTGCGATCGGCATGGACAGCCGGGCAGAACCCGGCGCTACGCGGTGCCACCGGCCACGGCCCGGGTGGCGGACCGTGGCCGGTGGGTCAGCGCCGGATCAGAACCGCAGGTCCGCGCGCAGGTACCAGTAGCGGCCACGCGGGATGTCATAGGTGGACGCGTCGTAGCCGTTGAGCGAGCACGACAGGCAGATCGGCGGATCCTTGTCGAACACGTTGTTCAAGCCGGCGCTGAGCTGCAGGCCCTTCATCCAGTCCACCTTGTAGCCCACCTGCAGGTCATGGAAGGTGGTGGCATCCAGCGTATTGGTGCCCTCCTGCTGGTTGCTGCACACCGGGAACGCCACCGCGTCGCCGCAGTCCTCGGTCAGCTCGGAGATGTGCCGCACGGTCCAGGACGCGCTCCAGTTGGCCAGGGCCCAGCTCAGCGTCGCGTTGCTGGTCCACTCCGGGATCGAACTGTCGGCCACTTCCACGCCCGGCTTCTGCGGCTGCCGCTGGCCCGCCGCGCCCAGCGCTTCATAGCGCCCCACGAAGGTGTTCTGCCAGCCCAGCTTGAACTGGCCGATGTCGCTCTGCGGGAACGTCCAGAACAGGTCCACGTCCCAGCCGTCGGTCTTGATCGAGCCCAGGTTCGTGAGCCGGTTGTTGAAGCTGCTCACCGCACCGGTGGAGGCGCGGCTGATGCCCTCGCAGTAGACCGGGTCCAGGGTGTCCACGCACAGGTCCAGCTGGGTCTGCGCGTTGATGGCCTGGATGGCGCCTTCGATGGTGTGACGGTAGAAGGTCACTTCCACGTCGAAGCGCTCCGACCACGCCGCATCGTTGCCGAACCACGGGCTCCACACGAACCCGGCGCTGAAGCTGCGCGAGCGCTCCGGATCCAGTTCGGCGTTGCCGCCGGTGGTGACCGAGATCTGCGAGTTGGCCTGCTGGAAGCCGCTGGGTACGCCGAGCGCGGCGCAGTTGGCCGGGTTGCCGCGCGGCGCGGTACCGCCCAGGCCGATCGAGCACGGGTCGAACAGCTGCAGGTCGGCACGCGCCGCCGAGCCATACAGCTCACCGATGGACGGTGCGCGGAAGCCTTCGGCGTAGCTGGTACGCAGCACGAAGTCGTTGGTCACCTGCCAGCGCAGGCCGTACTTGGGGGTGAACTCGCCGCCGAAGGTGGAGTAGTCCGAGTAGCGCCCGGCCAGGCTCAGGTCGAGCTTCTCGCCGATCGCGCTCTTGGCGAAGATCGGCACGCTCAGCTCCAGGTACGCTTCATTGACGTCGTAGGAACCGGAGGTGGGCAGCGACGGCACGCCGTTGTAATGACCGATCACGGTGAGCGGATCGGGATCGTAGCGGCCTTCGTACTTGCGGTACTCGTAGCCGGTGGCGAACGACACCGGGCCGGCCGGCAGGTTGAACAGGTCACTGCTCAGGTTGGCGGTGAACAGGCTCAACTCGTTCTGGCTGCGGTCGCGCACCACCGGCTGGATCCAGTCCAGCATCGCCGGGGTGATCGACCCCGCGCCCCCGAAGATGTTCAGCGGCACGCAGCCGGGCGTGGCCGCGCAAACGGCCGGGTCGCCCAGGGCCATGTTCACCTTGAAGATGTCATAGCTGCCGTAGTTGGTCTGTTCGGCCTTGTTCTTGCTGTACATGCCGTTGACGTCCCAGAACCAGCTGCGGCTGCCGGCCTCGAACTGGCCGACCAGGCCGGTGGCGAAGTACTGGGTGTTGACCTCCTGCTCGAAGATGCGCGCGCCGCCTTCCACCGGGCGCCGGCCGATCAGGCTCATGTTGCCCGAGGACACCAGGTCGAACCCGAACGGGTTGTACGGGTTGAGCGCGGACACCACGATGTTGTCGGCCAGCGGGTTGCCGGTGGCGCCATCGGGGCCGAAGAACAGCGGCTCCGGGCCGGCCTGGTTGGTCGATTCGCGGCGGTTGCCCAGCGCCTTGATGTACCACTGGACGTTGTCGGTGATGTCGAAACGGAACTGGCCGAAGATGCCCTTACGTTCCGACGGCGTCAGCACCATGTTGTATTCGGCGAAGTTGAAGCGGTCGGCCGAGGTGAAGCAGTGGTAGTCGTCGGTACGGCTGCAACCGGCGCTGCCGTCGTAGCGCGGGTTGCTCACCCCGGTGTTGGGCACGATGTCCTGCTCGGCCCCGGTGTTGGGGTCGACGAAGGCGAAGCGGCCCTGCGGAATGCCACCGCTGCCGAAGGCCAGCCCGGTGCCGGGGATCGGGAAGCGCGACTGCTCGCGGTCCCGCGCATACACCGGGTCCTGCTTGGTCCAGCTGGCGCCCAGGAACAGGGTGTAGCGGTCGCCGCTGGTGCCCCAGGCCAGGTCCACGCCCTTCTGGGTGCCGTCGCCCTTGCTGTATTCGCCGTAGTTCAGCGTGACCTGGCCACCGTCGAATTCGCGCCGGGTAATGATGTTGACCACGCCGGCGATGGCGTCGGAGCCGTACAGCGACGACGCGCCATCTTCGAGCACTTCGATGCGCTCGACGATCGCCAGCGGAATGGTATTGAGATCGGTGGCCGCGCCCACGCCGGAGGCCGAGGATTCGTTGACCCAGCGGATGCCGTCCACCAGCACCAGCACGCGCTTGGCCCCCAGGTGGCGCAGATCGACCTGGGCCGAACCGGCGCCCACGCCGCTGCCGTCAGGCGGGAAGCCGAAGTTGCCGGAGGAGTTGAATTTGGCGTTCAGCGCCGACCCGGACCCGGTCAGCTGCTGCAGCACTTCGCCAATGGAATTCATGCCGGTGCGTTCGATCTCGGCGCGGGTGAGGGTCTGGATCGGGACCTGGCCTTCTACTTCGGCGCGCTTGATGCGGCTGCCGGTCACCTCGACGCGGTCCAGCTCGGTGGTCGTACGGGGCGTTTCCTGCGCGCCGGCCAGCGCGGGCACTGCCAACAACAGACACAGCGATACGGCGACCGCCAAGGGGCGGTAGTGCAGGTCGTTCATTCGCTCTCTCCACAAAGGAATGTTGGGCTGGGCTGCCGCACTCCCCCTGCATGGCGGCAACGTCTCCTTTGTAAACAAACGGTAAAACGCCGGTCGTGACGGAAGGCACCTTTTCACGTCGCTACGACAAATCCGAACAGGCAACATGTAGGCGCCGCAACGCAAAACGCCCCTGAAGGCAGGGGCGTTGTTTGGTGCGCTGCAGTGCGTACCCGCGCTACTGCACGAAGGCGATGCGCTTCAGGTGCGCGTTGTTGGCGGCCGCCAGCACCTTGGCCATCACCGCATACTCGGCGTCGGGGTCGGTGGCGATGCGCAGCTCCGGCAGGTTGCCGGCGTGCGACTGGGCCTGGCCCTGCATGCGTGCCTGCAGGGAGGCGACCGGCACCACCTGCCCGTTCCAGGTGACCTGGTTGGACGCATCCACGCGCAGCTCGATCGGCGGCGGTGGCTCGGTGGGCGGCACCACGGTGGTGGTGCGTTGCGGCAGGTTGACCGGGATGGGCAAGGACACCATCGGGGCGGTCACGATGAAGATGATCAACAACACCAGCATCACATCGACCAACGGGGTGACGTTGATGTCGGCCAGTGGTCCAGACGTCGCGGCTGCGCGGAATGCCATGCTCTGTCTCTCCCGGGAGCGGGCTGCCCCATGGCCGACACTACGCCCGGCGCGGCGGGTCTTCACGGCGTTGTGCGGCGCTCGTTCATGATCGAGTCGGCTTGCCCTCACCGCCCTTCACCGCGCGCCGTTATGCTTTCGGCCATGACTCGACTTCCCCTGTATTTCCTCAGCGCCTCCGTCCTGCTGGCCTGCACCGGGGTCAGCCCGGTGGCCGATGCGCAGAACCTGGATGCGCAGCGCGCGCAGCTCAAGGCAGCCATCGACAACGCCGAGCGCGGCCAGTACGACCCGGCCCAGGCCGCAGCGCTGGCCAGGCACCCACTGTACGGCTGGCTGGAATACGCCAACCTGCGCCGGAACATCGACACCGTCAGTGCCACGCAGGCGCAGGACTTTCTCAAGCGTTACAACGGCCAGGCCGTGGCCAGCAGTTTCCGCAGCGTCTGGCTGCCGGCCCTGGCACGCCGCCAGGACTGGCCCACGCTGCTGGCCAACTGGGTGCCTACCGACAACGTCGGGTTGCGCTGTGCCCAGCTCAATGCACGCCAGGCCACCGGCAAGGCCGACGCACAGTGGACCAGCGAGGCCCAGGCGATCTGGCGTAGCACCGGCAAGTCGCTGCCCGATGCGTGCGACGCGGTGTTCGCCGTGCTCGATGCCAAGGGCGGCCTGAGCGCCGACCTGCGCTGGGCCCGTATCGATGCGGCCGCCGACGAACAGCAGCCGGCGGTGATGCGCAGCGCAGCGCGCGGCCTGCCCGCCGCCGACCTGGCCCTGGCCAACACCTATGCCGCCTTCGTCGACAAACCCAATGCCAGCGCGTTGAACTGGCCGCGCAATGAGCGCAGCCGGCGCATCGCCACCGACGGCTTGGCCAAGCTGGCCAAGGCCGACCCGGCCGCCACCGAGCAGCAGCTGCCGCAGTACGCCAACGCGCTGCAGCTGAGCGCGGCCCAGCAGGCGCAGGTGCTGTACCAGGTGGCGCTGTGGACGGTGGCCTCGTACGGCCCCGAATCGGCGCGCCGTCTCAACGCGGTGCCCGATTCGGCCTACGACGAGCGCCTGCACGAATGGCGCGCGCGCGAGGCGATGTCGCGCGGCGACTGGCCGCAGGCGCTGGCCGCGATCCGCAAGATGGGCCCGACCCAGCGCAGCGACTCGCGCTGGCGCTACTTCGAGGCCCGCATGCTGGAGAAAACCGGCAAGCGCAGCGAGGCCCAGCCGCTGTACCGCGAGGCGGCACGTGCGGCCACCTTCCATGGCTTCCTCGCCGCCGACCAGCTCGGCCAGTCCACCTACACGCTGTGCCCGTGGGAACCCAACGACAGTGCGCAGGCGCAGGCCGCCGTTGCCCGCGACCCGGCCATCGTGCGGGCCATGGAGCTGTTCAAAATCGAACGCGCCGGCTGGGCCGTGGCGGAGTGGAACGACGCCCTGAGCCGCTACGACACCATCCAGCGCCGCATCGCGGTGGAAGTGGCGCGCGACAACGGCTGGTTCGACCGTGCGGTGTTCTCGCTTGGCAAGACCCCGGACGAGCAGCGCCTGTATTCGCTGCGCTTCCCGCTGCACCACGACGACGCCATCCGCCGCGAATCGGCCCGCAACGCGATCGACCCGGCCTGGGTGGCCGCCGAGATCCGCGCCGAGAGCATCTTCAACCCGAAGGCACGCTCGCCGGCCAATGCCATGGGCCTGATGCAGGTGCTACCGGCCACCGGTGCCAGCGTGGCCAAGTCGATCGGCCTGACCAACTACGGCGGCGCCGCCAGCCTGTACGACCCGGACACCAACATCGCCCTGGGCACGGCCTACCTGCGCCAGCTGATGAACAAGTACGAGGGCCTGCCCTACATCACCATCGCCGCCTACAACGCCGGCCCCACGCCAACCGCGCGCTGGCAGACCCAGCGCCCGGGCTTCGACCCGGACATCTGGATCGAAACCATCAGCTACAAGGAAACTCGCGAGTACGTGGCCCGCATCCTGGCCTTCAGCGTGATCTACGACTGGCGCTTGAACGGCAATGCCCTGCCGGTGACCGACCGCATGAACGGCCGCCTGCAGGCCAAGCGCAAGAACTTCGCGTGCGCCGCCAACGCAGACAAGGGCGGCGACTGACCGGCCCGGTAGGCCGGCCGCTGGCGGGCTCGGCGGACCGCCCGAACACCCCGGTAATGCCGGCCGCTGGCCGGCTCTGCGGACCGCCCGAACACCCCGGCACGGCCGGCCGCTGGCCGGCTCCCCGCACCGCCCGAACACCCCGGTAATGCC